>SECP01000028.1 GCA_004193285.1 Myxococcales bacterium
GCGGTTGGGGCGGCGGTGGCGGCGGCGGCTTCGGCGGCGGCGGGAGCTCCGGGTCATGGTGAGGTCGCTCCTGTCAGAGGCGGACGCGCGCCAGGTGGAGGCGGCGGTGGCGCGGGTGGAGGCTCAGAGCGCGGCGGAGGTCGTCGTCGCGGTGCTACCGCAGAGTCACGAGTACTGGCAGCCGCGAGCGCTGGCTTCGCTGGCGTGGGCGCTCGCAGCTGGCTTTGCGTTCCTACACTTCGAGCCGTGGCGCGATCCTGCGCTCTCGCTCGTCGTCGAGGTGCTCGTGGGCGGCTTCACGTACGCCCTCCTCGGGGTGCCCGCGTTGAAGCGGCTCCTCCTGCGCGGCGACGCGGCGACCGCCGCCGTACGCGCCAGAGCCTTTCAGCTGTTCGCCGAGCGCGGCTTGTACGCGACGAGCGGGCGAACCGCGCTCCTCATCTTCGTTTCCGAGCTCGAGCATCGGGTCGTGCTCCTCGGAGATCACGGCATTCACGCCGAGCTCGGTCAGACGGGCTGGGACAACGAGGTGGCGCTCCTGGTTCGGCACATCCGCGAGGGCAAGCTGCGCGAAGGCCTCCTGGCGGTGCTTGCAGACCTCGCTCCCCATCTGGCGCGCGTTGCACCGCGCGCGGTGGACGACGTGAACGAGCTGCCGGACGGAGTCGTACGCGGCTGACGCGCCGTTGAGTGCTGCATGACGCGCGCCGGCGTGGACGGCGGCACGGATCTTTCATACCGTGTGCCGCTCCCATGCTGCGCTCGTCTTTGCGGTTGCTCCGGCGTCCCTGGGTCGCACTCTGCGGCGCCGCGCTGGCATTCGCAGGCGTCGCCTGCGGCTTCACGACCGGAACCGGGTCCAGCTGCGCCACCTTGCAGTGCGACGCGTCCGGCAACTGCATCAACCCGCAACCCGCTTTGCCCCTCTGCGGCGTGAACACGGGCGGGAGCAGCACCGGCACGAGCGGCAGCGGCACGAGCTTGGGCGGCAACGGGCAAGGCGGCACCGGCGTCCCGGCTGGCGGCAGCGAGAGCACCACCGGTGGCATCGGCGGGTCCGCAACTGGCGGCTCTTCGGCGGGAGGCTCTTCGGCGGGAGGCAGCGCCGCGGGCGGCTCGTCGGCGGGCAGCCCGTCGGCGGGAGGCATGGGCGCGGGCGGTGAAGCCAGCCCAGAAGGTGGCGCGGGGCCCAACGATGGCGGCGCCAGCGGCACCGGCGGCGCGGGGGGCGAGGCCGGCACCGGCGGCGCTGAAAATGAAGGTGGCGCGGGTGGCGAGGCCGGCACCGGCGGCCAGCCCGCGCTGGCACCCCGGTTCCCGTAACCGGCAGGCTGGCCCCCCTGACGCACCGATCGCGGGGCGGTGTGCCAGCTGTGTCAGGCGGCTGAGGACGCGCCAACCGTCGCAATCATTTGCGCGCTGTGAAGACTTTGCGTGTAGGTGGGGCACCTCACCCTCACTCAAGTACCTGAAACCACACGTCATTCGGCGCAGAACGAGGCGCGCTGCGGCGGCATGCCTCGTGCTAGCGACGTCGGACCAAATTTTTAGCCCGGCTGTGGAGGTTAGTGAGCGTGGGTTTTCGGAGTTCCCCCCAAGCGATACGGCTCGCCTGTACCCTGACTTTAGCGGGCCTTGGCGTTTTCGCTGGGGGCTGCGGTAACGACACGCCACCAGCCGGCTTGGCGTCCGACCCCGGGCGCGGGCACATCGACCCCGGCGATCGCTGTGCGACGCCCAACGCCGGCTGCCCGTGCGGCAAGCCGGCCCTCGCGGTGGACTGCGGCAAGGTGCAGCGCGAGGCGGAGGGCCAAACCTGGTGCTCGGTCGGGCACCGCACCTGCGGCGACGACGGCGCGTGGGGCGAGTGCGAGGTCGAGGGGCTGCGCGTCGTCTCGAATGGGCAGCCGAGCCAGTCCTCACAAGCGCTAGGCGCTCCGACCGCTTGCACCACGAATCTCTGCGATCCCTTCTGCCAGCAAGTGCTCGACACCGGGACGGATCTCGATCTGCCCGACGGCCTGCAGGAGACGCCTGAGGGCGGTATCACTCTCGTCTCCAAAGACAGCACCATCAACGACACCACGTGTACGGGCATCGAGGCGCTCCCTACGCCTCAGGTGCTCACGGTGACCAGCTTCTCCGGAGCCAGCACCGCGACCGGCCTTCAGGGTGAGTACTTCGACCGTCTCTTTGGCACCGACACGTCGCCCGTGAGCGAGATTCCGCCCACCGCCACCCCGGACGCGACGCGCATCGATCCGCAGGTCGACTTCCTCTGGTCCGGCGCGCCCGCGGCCGAGCTGAGCAGCGACGACTACTCGATTCGGTGGACGGGTTGGATTCGCCCCACGGTGACCCGCAGCTATCAGATTTGCACCGTGAGCGACGACGGCGCGCGGCTGTGGCTCGGAAACGCGGCCACGCCGGTCATCAGCAATTGGACGGACCACGGCAGCATCGAGGACTGCGCTCCCGCGACCACTCTTACCGCGAACACGCTCTACAAGGTTCGCATGGAGATGTTCGACAACGCCGGCTACGGCGTCGCCGAGCTACGGTGGAAGCACTCCGGGGCCGTCGAGGGCGAGCTCATTCCGAGCTGGAACCTGCAGCCACCGAGCGCGGTGACGAGCGACAATGGCTTCGCGGTCACGCCCGGCTTTGCTCAGTTCACGGTCTCGGCGCTGCCATCCGGCTGCTTCGAGGGCCCGGTGCGCGCGGCCTGGAGCTTGGACCGCCTGGATCGCGCCACCGTCGACAACCTGGGCAAGGTGTCACTCTTCGCGCCCATCGCCGGTGACATCACCGCCACCGCCTACGTCGGCGGGTTCCGCGCCACCGGCACGGTGCAGGTCAAGGTGGACGTGCTGGACACCGAGCAGGCGCCCGCAGGCTCGGTGGATCTACTTGAAGGTCCCACCACCGGCACGGATCCGATGACCGTGCTGTACCCCTACGCGGACACCGTGTTCCCGCTTGGGTTGCGAGCGCCTACGATTCAATGGGACACGGGTAACACCGCGGCCAGCGCAGTGGCAATCACGCTCACCGCCCCCGCGACCGGCACGCCCATCTTCCGCTGGCGGAAGCTCGTCGCAGAGACGAGCCCTGGCCGTTACACCATACCGCAAGATGTCTGGGCGCTGCTGGAAGGCAGCGCGAAGGGCAAGACAGCGGCTTACTCGGTCCAGCGCGTGACGGGCGGGGCGGCGCGGCCCCCGGTGGTGCGGCGCATCTCGTTCGCTACCGCGCCGGTGCGGGGCAAGATTTACTACACGCAGTACGCGACGAACGCGACGAACATGATGGTGGCGGACCCCGGTTCGACCACGAGCGCCAAGAGCGTCTTCCCGAACGAAACCGGCGGGGTCAATGGCCAGAAGTGCCCCGTGTGCCATAGCGTGTCGGCGAACGGCACCTTGTTCGCGACGTCCGATCGGAGCTTCAGCTCGAACGGGGGGCTGTCGCGCATCAACGCGGACGGCAGCTTCACGCTGCTCTCGGACTATTCGGCGAACAACCTGCCCTATCGCGATGCCAGCAGTGACTGGCGCGGCTTCGCCTGGGCCCCGCTCACGCCGGACGGCAAGTTGGCGCTGGCCGCCAACAACATCTGGGGCAACTCCAAGCAGCAGGTCGTCGGCATCGACGCGGACACGCGCACCGTCTCCGTTCCCGGCACGTTCCTGTCCGGCGGCAACGGCACCGGGCTCCTCGCCAAGTACTACATGAACACGGCGCGGTCGGGGTGGGACTGGCGGCGTACGGACCCCAAGATCGATTTCAACTGGGCGACGCTGTCGCCGGGCGGCCCCGTTCCCACCGCGTTCTCCGTGAGCTGGACGGGGCAGGTTCAGGCGTACACCACCGAGACTTACACGTTCGAGCTGCAAACGAGTGGTGGGGTGCAGCTCTCGGTCGGCGGCAGCGTCGTCATCGACCAGCTCGCCAACACCGCGGCGAACCAGACGTACGTCGCGAACGTGGCGCTAACGCGCGGCGAGAAGGTAGCGCTCGCGCTCGCGTTCCGAGACCTGGGCGCAAACGCGGCGGTGGCGCTCCGCTGGAGCACGCCGACGATCCCCAAGCAGCTGGTGCCGCAAACTCAGCTGTACCCGAACGACGGTTGGCACGGCGTGCTCGCCACGTACTACGACGAGCGCAACTTCACGGGTCCGTTCATCACGGACCGCCTCGAGTCCAACTTGGACGCGAGCTGGGGCGACGGTGGGCCGCGGCCGATGCCGAGCCAAGACAACGACACCTGGAGCGCGGTCTTCACGGGACAGCTCCAGGCGCCCGCGACCGGTGATTTGCAAATCTGCGCGACCTCGGACGACGCTGTCGCCATCTCGGTGGGCGGCGCTCAGCTCCCCCTAACGGCTGGGTGCTCGAGCTCGTTTCCGGTCACGGAGGGCACGAAGTACGACCTCCGCGTGACGTTTCAAGAAGACACGGGCGGCGCCGCGCTCACCCTTGGCTGGGCCATGCCCGGCTTCTTCGCCCGCGAGACCATTCCGAGTGAGCGCTTGAGCCCGCCCGCGACGTGGTCGCCGCCGACCCACGGGCTCACCGTCACTTACTACGATACGGAGGACTTCAACGGGACCCAGGCGACGGGGGCGAGCGTCAACGCGAGCACGCGTATCGAGACGAACGCTCACCTGCTGTGGGACAACTACCGCCCAGAGTTCAGCAGCGCGCTCACCAGCTCGGACTATTTTTCGTCGCGCTTCACCGGTCGGCTCGAAGCGCCTTGCTCCGGCGTCTACGAGCTCGAGGTGTACGGCGACGACGGTGGCCGCCTTTGGCTGGACGACCAGCGGGTGGTCCATCTGTGGTCGTACGGCACGCAGCAGGGCGCGGTGTGGCTGGACGCCGGCATGCATGATCTGAAGCTGGACCACCACGACAGCTGGGGCGGCGCGCTGGTGCGGCTGAGCTGGCGGGCGGCATGCATGAACGAGACCTCCTTCAAGCCGATCCCGAGCGCCAACCTGTATCCGACGGGTGACCGCGGCACTGCCGGTTACGTGCTCGCAGGCGGCGACAACGGCAACGACAAGGGCTACTTCGTTTGGCAGACGCCGGCGACCGCCGGCAGCGCCTCGCTGGACGTCACGAACGCGAGCCCAGGTCGGTGGGGCCTCGGCGCTTCCGTGATGATGGTGCCCTCCTTTTCGCCGGACTCTTCCAAGCTCGTCTTCATCGACGGCGATTCGGCGGGAGGCAGCGGCTGGCGCAAAGGCCTGAGCGTTTTCGACTTCGACCAAGCGGGCAAGGTCTTCAAGAACCGCAGGAGCATCGTGAGCACGTGGCCGCGTGGCGACGTGATGAAGTGGCCGGTCTTCGAGAGCGACTCACGTACCGTGATCTACCAAGCCACCGTACCGGCCGATGTGTGCTGCCGTAAAACGAGCTGGACGAAGTACGGCTACATGGGGCCGACCAACTACTTCGAAGACCCGGGTCGCTTGTTCTCGGTGGACACCCAGGCTCCGAACCCGGCGCCGGTGGAGCTCGCGAAGCTCAACCAGGGCGAGCGCGCGCTGGACCGCAACAAGGCGTATCAGCCGACGATGCTGCCGCAAGCAGCCGGCGGCTACCGCTGGGCGGTGTTCACGAGCACGCGGCCCTACGGCAACACCCTGAACCTGCAAGGTCAGCAAGATTTCTCGAATACCGGCGCGTACACTCACATCTCGGAGTACGGCAAGCTCCAGAGCATGCTCTGGGTCTCCGCGGTGGACGACGCGCCGAGCGCGGGCGCAGATCGCAGCCACCCCGCGTTCTTCCTGCCGAACCAGAATTTCGGCGAGGCCGCGCCCGCGCGCTACCTGAACGAGCGCGCTTTTTGGGTTGCAGAAGCATGCCGGCCGACGGGAAACACTTCCGCCAGCACCTGTGACGTGGACGAAGACTGCTGCGGCGGCACGACCGGCGCGGCGGTGTGCCGCATCGACTCCCCGGTGAGCATTCCCCCCACGCGCCATTGCTTTCAATTGCCGGACGCCGGCTCGTGCATCCAAAAGGGCAACGCGTGCGTCTCGAGCGACGAGTGCTGCACGGGCACCGTGTGCGACGACGGCACGTGCGTGAAGCCGCCCGGCTTCGCCAAATACGCGCCGGCGAACTTCGAGCGCGTGTACGAGGCCAATTGCGAGCTCGGCACGCTCGCTGATTGGACCTTCTTCGACATCAAGGCCTCCGTCCCGGCAACCGGCGGCAAAATCGAGATCTACGCGGAGTCCTCGGACTCCCCCACCGGCTTTCAGAACCTGCCGGTGTACCCCGCGCCAGTAGCGCTCGAGGGGGTCGCGCAGATCGCCGAGCTGGAGTCGCCCGGCACGCTGCCTGATTTTCAGCGCTACCCTCTCGACGAAGCACTCGAGAGCGCGAGCGTGGTGGAGCGAAAATACCTGAAAATCACGCTGCGCTTGGCGCCGAACCAGGCCGGCATCGCGGCGCCCGTGCTCATGGAGTTTCGTCAATCCTTCAGCTGCCCTCCCGGCGAATGAAGCAAAATTATAGGTTCTGGAGCTTGGTTACGGCACTCGCGATGCCGCTCTCGTGCTCCTCGGAAGAGCAGCCGCCCGGGCTCGCCGAGGCCGGCACCTCCGGTAGCGCGTCGCGCAGCGGTAGCCCGAGCGCGGAGGCGGGCGGCGAAGGGGCCGTGGGCGCCGGCGGTCGAGCGACGGGCGGCGCCGCGGACGGGCCGCCCATCGGCGAGGTCGGCGGCGACGGTTTCTACGTGGGTGAAGGAGGCGCTCCCGAAAATCCGGCCACCGCCTGCCGCCGCGACGCGGAGTGGGTGACCACGGGCGTCGAGGCCATCAACACTGCCGCGGATGAGCGCCTGCTGGCCATGACGCCGGACGAGCGCACCCTCGTGTACTCGCAGGACGACGCGCTGTTCGTGCGGGACGACGACGAGGTCACGGCCGTCGCGTTGCCGCCGGGCTACACGCACGCGCTAGGTGTCTCCGTCACTGCGGATGGCCTCGCGCTGATCATCGTCGCCGAGGACGGCTCGCGCTTCGCGGAGGTGTCGCGAGCCAGCCGCGGCTCGCCCTTTTCGGAGGCCGCGAGCACGGCGAGGTTCACCCTGCTCAACAACGGGCAAGTCACGTCCGGTGACTTCTTTTCGTCGCCTGCCCTCAGCGTGAGTGGCGAATCTTTTTACTACACGGCGCGCAAGGGCCCCTCGGTCGCGTACGTCTACCGCGCCCATGGCGAGCAGCTCTCCCAGCAAGAGATGCAAGATCCTGTCACGCTCGGGACCGAGGACGGTCAGGCCAAGCTGGTGGTCAGTGTTTCCTCCGACGAACGCACCTTGTTCGTCCTGGACGAAGCGCTCGGCTACGTCACCGGCTTGTGGAGCGCGACGCCCGCCGCGGAGCTCACCGAAGCGATTCCGCTGCCGGAGCTGCAGACCGCGGTCACGAACCTGGCCTGCGATCGCATCTACGGCACGACGGAAATCGATGGCTCGCTGGACGTCGTCGTCGGCACGCGCAAGTAGCGAATCATCGAGCCGAAATCGCTGATCGTTCCGCGACCGGGTGTGGTAGCGAGTACGCCTCGGAGATTGATGATGATGCGTCGGCGTATGATCGTGACGAGCGTGCTCGCGCTTTGCCTGTCGGTGTCGGGGGGAGCGTTCGCCCAGAACGCGCCAAAGCCCGCGCCGGCTCCAGCTAAACCTGCCCCCGCGCCTGCTCCCGCTCCCGCTCCCACTCCGCCGCCCGGCGCTCAGGCTCCTGGTTTCGCGCCTGCACCCGCACCCGCGCCGGTGCCCGCGCCGGACATGCCTCCCCCGCCTGCGGACGCAGCGCCGCCTCCTGCGCCCGAGCCTCAGCCGGCCCCGCCGCCCGCCCCCCTGCCGGTGGAGCCCGCACCGCTACCGGTCGACAACCTGTCCCCGGCGGATCCGGAGCCGGACTTGCCGCCGCCCGTGGACGTTGCGTCGGATGGTGACTACAGCTGGTACGACGCCATCGAGTTCTCGGCGTTCGTGGATGCGTACGCGAGCGTGAACTACAACATGCCCAAGCCTCAGGTGGGCCGCAACTCGCTCCGCACGAACGACATCGCGAACGGCTTCGCCCTTTCCTGGGTGGGCGTGAACGCCAGCTACCCGGCGGATCCGGTGGGCGCAACCATCAACCTGCGCTTCGGCCCAACCGCGAACACGGTCGCAGGCAGCTGCGTGAGCGACGACAAGAGCCTGTGCGACTCCGCGTACGGCCTTCAGTTCGTCAAGCAAGCGTTCGGCTCGTGGAAGCCGGGCGGGGCGGACGGCATCTTCCAGCTGGACCTCGGCAAGTTCGACACGCCGTTCGGCGCGGAGGTGCTGGATAGCCAGCTGAACATCAACTACACGCGCGGCATTTTGTTCTACTCGCAGCCCTTGTTTCACACCGGCTTGCGCGCCAGCTTCGCCGTGTCGGAGGCTTTCGACTTCAAGCTCCTGGCCGTCAACGGCTGGAACAACACCATCGACAACAACGTCGGCAAGAGCCTGGGCGCGCAGCTGAACTTCCACGTCAAAAAGGACGACGGCGCGGACGTGTTCGGCGCATCCATCGGCTACCTGGGTGGGCCGGAGCGTGACGACACCCGCACCATCGGCTGCGGCGACGGCACGGAGTTCTCGGCGAGCACGCTCCAGTGCGTGGCGTCCCCCGCGTCGCGGTCGCGCCAAGACGTCGTGGACAGCGGTCTCGACAAGGGCGTGGTGGACGCCGCGAGCAACAACACCAAGGGCCTGAGGCACTTGATCGACTTGGTCGTCACCGCAAGCCCCATCGACCGGCTGCTCTTGGTCTTGAACGCGGACTTCGGGGTGGAGCGTCGGCGCAGCAGCCCCGAATCGTCGAGCTTCGACAGCCACACCTACTACGGGGCCATGCTCGGCGCGCGCTTCGCGGTCGTGGACCAATTCGGCATCGGCGTGCGCGGCGAGTATTTCCGCGATAACGGAGGGTTCGTCGTCGCCGACCACCCGGAGCTGGACGTGGACTTGCTGGGCGGCACCCTGACCCTCGACTACCTGCCTTCGGATTTCTTGACCATCCGCCTGGACAACCGGCTGGACTGGGCGAGCTACGAGATCTTCAATAAAGACGTGCGTGGCCACGTGGGTAACCAGTTCACCACCACGCTGGGCGTCGTCGCACACACGAACTAGCGCCGGCGGTTCGTCCCCGCGCGCGTCCTCATGCCCTCCTTTGCCGACAGCCAGCGTCCGCGTAAACTCGTGCCGGCGGCCGAAATGCATCACACGCTGCGCACCCAAGACCTCGAGCTCGCGATCGACGGCGTCGTCGAGAGCTACGACGGCGCGGAAGAGATCAACAACCTGGAGAGTGCGGCGCTGCCCAACAAGCGCGCCGTCGTCGACGCCTACAACCACATCAAGCCGGTCATCTACCTCGGCTTCTACAGCTTGCGGTCGCTCCGGCGGGAGAACCTGCGGTTCGCGGTGAGCGAGCACCTCTATCCGGCTTACGAGGCGCTGGTCGAGCAAATCGATCGCGCGCTCACTTACGAGACGGGCGTGGGCCGCGCGCAGGGCGGCTTCCCCGCGGGGTGGGCGGAAGAGGTGGTGCTGCGGCTCTTTCGCGAGCTGCCGAACGTGCGCCGCCTGCTGAACACGGACGTGGTGGCCGCCTTCGAAGGGGACCCGGCGGCGCGCAGCGTCGAAGAGATCGTCTTCAGCTATCCGGCCATCGAGGCGATCACCGCGCATCGCGTCGCCCACGTGCTCTACCGGGAGCGCGTGCCGATGATCCCGCGCATCATCGCCGAGTACGCGCACAGCCAAACCGGCATCGATTTGCACCCGGGCGCCAGCATCGGCGAGGCCTTCTTCTTGGACCACGGCACCGGCACGGTGGTGGGGGAGACGAGCCGCATCGGCAAAAACGTCAAGCTGTACCAAGGGGTCACGCTGGGCGCGCTCAGCACCCGCCGCCGGGAATGCGAGCACGACGAGTTCGTGAAGCAGCGCCACCCGACTCTCGAGGACAACGTGACCATCTACGCAGGGGCGACCATCCTCGGGGGTGACACGGTCGTTGGCGAGGGCTCGGTCGTCGGCGGCAACGTGTGGCTCGTGAGCTCGGTTCCTCCCGGCTCCAAGATCTTCGGGCGCGCCCGCGAATAGGACCTACTTGCTACCTGCCGACTCCACCCGCTACTCCGCCTGGCTCGTCGATTTGGACGGCACGCTCTACCGCCACAAACCCGTGCAGCTAGCGATGGCGGCGGAGCTGCTCTTGTTCGGCTGGACGTCGATCAAGACCTTGCGCACATTTCGCCACTCTCACGAGGAGCTGCGGGCAGAGTCCAGCACTGCGCTCGCGGTGGGGACGAGCCCGTTCCAGCGCCAGCTGGAGCTCGCGGCGAAGAAGCTCGGCAAGCCTCCTCAAGACGTGGAGCGCGTGGTCCGACGGTGGATGTTCGAGCGCCCGCTCAAGTGGGTCGCGCGCAGCAAACGCCAGGCTTTGCTGGACGCGCTGGCTCAGTACCGGGCCGGAGGCGGGAAGACGGCCCTCGTGAGCGACTACCCGGCGAGCGGCAAGCTCGCGGCGCTCGGGGCGACGACCTTGTTCGACCTCGTCGTCTCGAACGGCGAGGAGGGCGGTCCGAGCAAGCTCAAGCCCGATCCGGAAGGCTACCTGAGCGCGGCGCGGCGGCTGGGGGTCGAGCCGGCGCGGTGCCTGGTCATCGGCGATCGCGACGACGCGGACGGCGCGGCCGCGCGAGCCGCCGGCATGGGCCTTTGCCTCATCCGCTAGTCGCGGCAGCAGGCGCGGGCGCGTTGGGTGCCCGCACCGTCACTTCTACCTTGTCGTAGCCGAGCGAATGGACGAGCGCCTCGACGGTGCGGCGCGCGTTGTCACCGGCGCGGCTGAGCAAGCCGGCCTGGCGCGCGGCCTCGATCAGCGTGCGCTCCGCCTCCTTGCGGGCCCGGCTCTCCAGGTTCTCGTTGCGCGAGGCGAGCGTGCCCGTCTTCCGCGAGTGAACGTAGGTCTTCTCGTTATCGAGCGCGGCGTGGAGCACCTCCGGCGCCGGGAGCTCGATGCGCGCGGTGCGACGCGCCGGGTCCACCACGACGTCCGCCGCGGTCAGCTTCTGCAGATCGAGCCCCGCCGTCACCTCCGCTACCGCGACGAGCAAGATGGCGTCCTCCGTGCTCACCATGCCCCAGAGCTTGGACTGCTTATCGGAGAGGTCGATCACGCGCTCCATGTGGAATGCGGCGGACTCCAGGCGAGCCAGGTCCCGAACCGCGACCAGCACGTCCGGAGTCGGGCGCACCACCGTCACCGAGGAGGTCATCGGCGGCAGCAGGGGCCGTGGGGGAGCGGCGCAGGTCTTCAACCCGAACAGGCCGAGCCCGACGCCGAGGCACAGCGCGCTGCCGCCGACCAAGAAGGGGAGGACGCCGCCGCGGCGGCGCTTCGGTCGCTCGACCTCGCTGACCATCCTGAGAACATAGACTGCCCCGGAGCCTCACGCACGCGCGGGCGCTCCGGGCCTCAGACCGAGAGGCACGACGAAGCCCCAGAGCTCACTTCGTCCACCGCCCGCGCGACCGTCGTCAAGTCCACCGGCTTGTACAGCACCGGCTGGTCCTGAGCGTCGAGGAAGCGGCGCGAGGCTTCGTCCGTGACGCCGCCGGTAACGAAGATCACCCGTGCTGCGGAGCTGGGGCGCTCTCGCAGGAGCCAGGTGTAGAACGCCTCACCGCCTCCTTCATCCATCATCACGTCGCACAAGATGGCGTCGAAGTGCGAGCCGTTCAGGCTGCGCCGAGCCTCGGTCACGCCCGAGGCCGTCTCCACCTCGAAGACCCTGCCGAGCATGCGCGACAGGCTCTCTCGCACGATCGGGTCGTCGTCGACCACGAGGAGGCGCTGCGTCGACCGCGCGCCGGGCCCGGAGGGCGGAGGCGGGGAACTGGAGAGGCGCAAGCTGGAGCGAACCGTGAGCTCCATGACGGTGCCCTCGTCCGTGCTGGACGCGACTCGCAGATCGCCGCCGACCGCTTTCGCGAGACCGAGCGAAACGGACAGGCCGAGCCCGGTGCCCTTGCCGAAGGGCTTCGTGCTGAAGAATGGCTCGAAGGCGCGCCGGGCTACCTCCTCTGGCATCCCACCGCCGTTGTCGGAAACCTCGACCTTGATCCCGCTCGCACCCGCCTCGGCGCGGATCGAAATGCGCGCGGCGCGTGAGTCCGGAACCGCTTGCGCGCCATTCACGATCAAATTGACGAGGACCTGCTCGACCATCAACGGATCGCCGATTCCATAGAGGGCCGGCACCTCCACCGCTACCTCGAGCGGACGGTCCAGCGCCGCGCGGGCGGTCTGCACCGCGTGATCGACGGCGAGCGAGACATCGAAGGTGCTACGCATCGAAGTCTCGGCGGCCGCGACCCGCCCCGTGTCCAGCAGCTGGCGCACGATGCGGGCGATCTTGCCCATCGAGGTGAGCGAATCCTCGACGGCCTCGCTCGCGTCCGCTGGCAGCTCGCCCTGCGCGATCGACGTCTTCAAGTAGCTGAGATTGGAGACCACGGCCGCGGACGGGTTATTGATCTCGTGCGCCACCCCCGCCGAAAGACGACCCACCGCCGCGAGCCGCTCGGCTTGAGCGAGAGCTTCGTGAGCCTTGGCCAGCTCCCGGGTCCGCTCCGCGACGATGCCTTCCAGCCGCGTGGAGAGCACGTCCAGGCGGTGCGTGGCGACCGTGAACCGCTCCATGAGGACGCTCCACACCAGCGCCACCAGCAGCAGGTACCCGATGTCCAACAGGTAAGGCAGCGAGTATTGGCCGGTGGAGGCGAGCAGGTCATTCAAGCCGCACGCGCAAAGCAGGAGCAGCCCCGCCGCGTAGCGGCGCGCGTCCGGGCGCTGCCGCGCGCGGCGGAGAAAACGCGCGATCGGCGCCAAAAGCGCGCCATAAAGGGGCAACGCCGCGAACGAGCCGAGCGAGGTCGTCACCGGCTCGCGGTAGACCACGCCCAGGAATTGGTGGCTGACGACCGCGTCCTGCAGGAGCACCCCGGGGAGCAACGCCGCGACGCCGACCGCGACCGCGGCCGCGACCACGAACCGCTCCGTGCGGCCCAGCTCCGCATGAAAGTGCGCCGCACTGTGCAGCGACCACGCGACGACGTGAAGCGACAACGACGCCCAGCTGCCGCGCGCCCCGACGAGCACCGCCCACGTCGGCACGTCCAGCGTCACGATCACGTTGAAGCCGGTGTAGAGGCTCGCGCTCGCCGCGATGAGCCAGAACCAACGCTGGTCGCGCCAGCCTGGTAGCCGCGCGAAGCGGTAGCCGAGCACCGCGAGGCACGCCGCGACGGTCATCGCAATGACGGAGATGGTCGGGACCAGGAACCTCAAAGAGGTAGGGAAGTATATGCCGCAGCCTGGCGCGCGTCGCGCGGGGCCGGAATCGCGCGAGCTCGGCTTTCAATCACTCCTAAGGGTGATGAATGGCGCGCCCGGTCCCCTCTTTTACGGGCGGCGTGAACCGGAACCGGGTCCTCGCAATTTCCAGTGAAGCTGAATCCTGCTCGGCTGAGCGCACACTCCGATGTCACGGGCGCCTGGCGCGAAAGACGATGGGTGTTACCCTGCCTGTTGGCTGCGCGGTCGGGCGGAGCCGGGAGATGGGTGGAAGCGCGATGAGAAATCACACCGGCTTGGGTTCGGCGTTGGGGGCGATAGTGCTGTTGACCGGAGCCGCCGGCTGCCGGGAGCCAGGCGATTGGGGCTACCAGGACACCGCTCCGGCGCCCGCCGCGACGACGCCGCCGGCGCCTACCTCCACGCCTTCGGGCTCGAGCTCTCTGTTTCAAGGGCAGACCGTGCGTGCGAGCGGGAAGGTCGCGCCGGTCGCGGGCGGCACGCTGCTCGTGACGAAAAGCGGCCACGCGATTGCATCGGACCCCGACCGTGACGTGGCGTACGTCGCGGACCTGTCGACGCAGAAGGTGACGACCGTGCCGCTGCTGGAAAACGACGAGCCCGGGCGCGTCGTGGAGGGCCCGGCCGGTACCGCGTTCATCGTCGCGCGTCGCGGCGGCGCGGTCATCGCGGTCGACACCGCCGCCGGGACTGCACGCCGCTTTCCGGTCTGCAGCGCGCCGCGCGGGCTCGCCTACGACGCGGATTTTGCGAAGCTCTACGTGGCTTGTCGCTCGGGGCTCTTGGCGGAGTTGAACGCGCAGACGGGCGAGGTCACGGCGCGCCACCAGCTGGAGCCGGATTTGCGCGACGTGCTGCTGCTCGGTGAAGATCTCGTGGTCACTCGCTTCAAGAGCGCGGAGATGATGGTGGTGGCTCGTGACGGCAAGGTGCTGCGCCGCTCCGCCCCCAATCCGCAAGGCTCGCTACGCGGCGCCAGCGTGACGCCGACCGTCGCGTTCCGCGCCCTCGCCCTGCCGAGCGGCGGCGTCTTGGTGGGTCATGTGGACTCGAGCGATGCCACGCTGCCCTCGGGCGCCGGCGCCTACTACGGCGCCAGCTGCGGGGGCTCGGTGGCGGACCTCACCGCGACGGTCATGAACCCGGCCGGCACGAGCTCGCAAACGACGATAGCCACGGTGGCTTCTAGCCCCATCGGGAACGCCTCCGGCCCGCTGGACATCGCGGTATCCGCGGATGGCATGCGGGTCGCGCTGTTGGCCGTCGGCAACGCCTGGAACCTGCCGAACGGCGCCACGCGCGCCAACCTATTCCTCGCTTCTTCTGCCGAGGTCACGTCGGGCGGCTTGGCCGTGCCCTGCGGAGGCGCCGGGTCGACTTCGGGCACGTCCGTGAGCGTCGCGGTCGGAGGCGAGCCGGTCGCGGTCGCGTTCGACGCGAACGGGCGCTGGGTGGCGCAATCGCGCGAGCCGGCGCGGCTCACTTTCGAGGGCGGGGCCACGCTCTCGCTCGCGACCGACTCGCGTTTCGATACCGGTTTCGCGATGTTCCACCTCAACACCGGCGGCGGCATCGCTTGCGCCTCGTGCCACCCCGAAGCGGGGGAGGACGGCCACACTTGGCAATTCTCGTTCGGGCCGCGCCGTTCGCAGACGCTCGAAGGCGGCGCCAGCCAGCGCGCGCCATTTCACTGGAGCGGCGATCTGGGCGATTTCGACGCGCTCGTGGACGAGGTCATGATGAAGCGCATGTCGCTGTTCGCAGACGTCGACCCGGGCCAACGCGCAGCCTTGCGCGACTGGCTGGACAGCGTACCCAAGGCGCCCACCGCGGACGGCCTGGACCCTCGGCAAGTCGAGCGCGGCCGCCTGCTGTTCAACGACGAAGAGCTGGCCTGCGCCACGTGCCACAGCGGCAGCGACTACACCGACAACCTGGCCCACGACGTCGGGACGGGCGAAGCGTTCGTCACGCCGTCTTTGGTGGACGTGAACATGCGCGCGCCGCTTTTCCACGATGGCTGCGCGGCCACGCTGGCCGGGCGCTTCGGGCCATGCGGGGGCGGGGACAAGCACGGCATCACGTCCCGGCTGACCCGCGGCGAGGAAGCCGATTTGGTCGCCTTCATGCAGTCTCTCTGAGCCCTCCGGTCGCGGTTTCCTTCCGTTCCGCGCGCCGATGATTTAATCATGGCGCCATGCAAAGGCGCGGGTCGGTAGCTGCTTGGTCGTTCGCGGTCTGCTCGTTGGTCGTCGGGTGCGGCGGTGGTTCCAAACCGGCCGAATCGCCGGAGCCGGCCGTGGAGGCTTCGGAAAAGCCGCCCGCTAGCGGCGCCGGCTCGAGCGCGGAAGGCTCGGCGCCGCAGGCCGAAGCGAAGAAGCCCGCGGCGGAGGAGGGGCCGAAGGCGACCCGCTCCGCCGCTGACATCCTCACCGCGCCGGACGTCGTCTACCTGTTTTCGTTCAATGACTCGGAGCCGAAGCAAGCGGCGGAAGAGAAGTGCGACAAGAAGGCAGGGAGCGACCCGAAGAAGAAGAACGAGTGCATGGCGGCCGCGCGCAAGGCGTTCCCGGCGGACGGTCATCGCTTCAAGAAGGACGAGAAGGAGCAGTGGTGGTGGATCACGGTCCGCCAGAACGGCAACAAGCTCGTTTCGCTCCACAAGATCCCGGTAGAGATCGCGGAAGAGACAGCGACGAGCGTCACCCTCAAGCCGGTCGGCAAAGACAAGGGCTCCTCGCCCATCACGCCCCCCGCGCAAATCGTGTTCGAGGTGCCGAACGACTACCAGATCGCGATTCAGGACCCCAAGTCGGGCCGCCTCGTCTTTCAGGCGAAGGTCGGTGTGGTCAGCGAGTAGCCGCCGTGCCCGGCGCCACCTTCGCTCAGGCTCCGCTCGTGGCGCCGCCCTTGGACGCTAGCTTTCGGCCGTTTTACCTGGCCTTGCGAGAGCATGCGCGCGCGGTGGGGGAGGGCGGGGCGAGGCTCAGCCTAGCCCTCGAGCGCGGCGGCGGGAGCGTGTCTCGCCATTCGCTGCGAGTGTTCGAGCGCGGGCATGCACGTTGCGAAGAGAGCGCGGCGCTCGTGGAGCGCGTGCTCAAGTTCTTACTTTGGCAGCGCGGCGGCCACCATGTGTACGTGGCGGGTCCCGCGTACGTGTCCGAGTACTTGGAGGAGCGGTACCGCGCGGGCGGTGAGCGCGCCTTCGACGCGGAATTTTTCGCGAAGGTCTACGAGCAGCCGCGCTTCGTGCTGGAGGCGGTGCAAGAATCGGCGCTCCCGCCGGAGGTCGAGCGCGGCAAGGAGGTCGGCGGGCACCTGGACGGGTGCCGCATCGGCTTCGACGCGGGCGGCAGTGACCGCAAAGTCGCGGCGGTGATCGACGGCAAAGAGGTGTTCTCCACCGAAACGGTGTGGCAGCCGAAGCTGGAGAGCGACCCCGACTATCACTTTTCGGGTATCGACGACTCGATCCGCCAGGCCGCCGCGCATTTGCCGCGCATCGACGCGATCGGCGTGAGCTCGGCCGGCATCTACGTCGACAACCGCACGATGGTGGCGTCACTTTTTCGCAAGGTTCCCGAGGCGCAGTTCGCCGTGCGCATCAAGAGCATCTACCAAGACATCGCGGAAAAGTGGGGCGGCGTGCCGCTGGAGGTCGCCAACGACGGCGACGTCACCGCGCTCGCGGGCGCGCTCGAGCTGAAGGATCATTCAGTGCTCGGCATCGCGATGGGCACGAGCCAAGCTGCCGGCTACGTGAACGAGCAGGGGCTCGTCACCGGCTGGCTCAACGAGCTTGCCTTCGCTCCCGTGGACGTGAGCGCGGAGGCGCCCGTGGACAGCGATTGGTCTGGCGATCGCGGTACCGGCGTGAGCTACTTCTCCCAAGACGCCGCCATTCGTCTGGCCGAGCGCGCGGGCCTCGAGCTGCCGACGGACGCGTCGCCGGGGCAGAAGCTGAAGCTGCTCCAAGAGCACGTGCAGGTCGGCGATTCGCGCGCGGTCGCCGTCTTCGAGAGCTTGGGCGTGTACCTCGGCTACGGCTTGCTCCTTTACGCTCAATTTTACGCCCTCAAGCACGTGCTGCTGCTCGGACGCGTGACCTCCGGCGGAGGCGGCAACTTGCTACTGGAAAAGGCGCGCGAGGTGCTGCAGCGCGAGGCTCCGCAGCTCGCCGAGCAGCTGCGTCTCCACTTGCCGGACGAAGCGACGCGCCGTGTCGGGCAGGCCATCGCCGCCGCTAGCTTACCCAGGGTTCGAAGGGCATGAGCCTGAGCCTCAGCCAGGGCGGCGCCGACGTCTTCGTGCCGGACGGCAGCGACGCCCCCAGCGCTCTCGCGCGCACCACCCACCTCGCGGTGGGGGCGCACCAAGACGACTTGGAGCTCATGGCCGCGCACGGCGTCATGGAGTGCTTCCAGAACCCCGCGCGTTGGTTCACGGGCGTCGTGGTGACGGACGGAAGAGGGAGCGCGCGGGACTTCGAGTACCAGAAGTACACGGACGAGCAGATGATGGCGGTGCGGCGCCTCGAGCAGCGCAAAGCCGCGTACGTCGGCGAGTACTCCGCGATGCTGCAGTTGTTTCACTCGAGCCAGGAGGTCAAGACGCCGCCCGCGCCGCAGGTGGTGCGCGATCTAGCCCAGGTGCTGGAGCTGAGCCGCCCGAACGTGGTGTACACCCACAATCTGGCCGACAAGCACGACACGCACGTCGCGGTGGCGCTGCGCGTCGTCGCCGCGTGCTTGGAGCTACCCGCCGAGGCCCGCCCGCAGCGCATCATTGGCTGCGAGGTTTGGCGCGACCTGGATTGGCTGTGCGACGAAGACAAAGTCGTCATGCCGGTTTCACGGCACGAGAACCTGCACGCGGCGTTGATGGGCGTGTTCGATTCACAAATCGCCGGCGGCAAGCGCTACGACCTGGCCACCGCTGGGCGGCGCCGCGCGCACGCCACCTACTTCGAGTCGCACGAGGCGGACGGCGAGTCCGCGCTCAGTTGGGGCATGGATCTCACTCCTCTGCTCCAGGGCGCCGATCCGGCGCAGCTGCTGAAGCAGTACCTCGCGCGCTTCGAAGGTGAGGTCACGTCGCGCGTCGCGCGGCTGCGTTAGTACGCGAGGTAAGCCAGCTCGCAGCGGCCATTCGCGCCGCATTGAGGGATGGGCGCCGCTTTGGGGGAGATGGGCGGGCAAGCGCCGCAAGCGACGTCGCCATCGCCGCTGCAAACGAGGCTCTCGATGCGGGCGTCCTTACGGAGCGCGATGGCTTCCGATTCGTGGCAGCTCGCGCAGCAGGCGGTGCCGAGGCGGTAGGTGCAGTCTTCGGCGGTCATGCACGCGGTGAACTGCGGATCGCGCAGGTCGACGACGGTGCACTGGTTCTGCACGCAGTCCGGCACGAAGTACTGTCGCGCGCCGCCCACCACCGGCGGGCATGGCGCGCACGCAACCGGCGCTCCCGCGGGCTCGGAGCTGCCGGGCGGCGGCAGGGTCAGCGGCACCCCCGCGCACTGGAGCGCGGCTTGGTACTTGCGGTTGTAAGCGATGAAGTCGTGCTTGGTGAGGCTCGGCGAATCGCAGACGCCGCAGCAACCCGTGCCCGTGACGACGCAGTCGCTCGGCTGCGTGCACGCGTCGTAGTTGAGTCCTTGGCTGGGGCACGCCTTCTGGCACTCCTCGAGCGACGTGTAGCGGTTGTCATTGCCGCCGCAGCCGCCGTACGTGAAGGGCCGACAAATACCGATGCCTGCATCGTGGTACCAGGCGGGCTGGGCGGCCTCGCAAGGACCGGCCTCTGGCTGCGCAACGCACGCCAGATTGAGGTTGCCGCCGCTGCCGGTGCCGCTCGTGCTCGTCGCGCCGCCGACAGGAGTCGCCCCCGTACCGCCCGTGCCGATGCTCCCGCCCACCGGGGGCTTACCGGAAGTGGAGCTGGTCGCACCCGAGCCAGGGGTGCCGCCCGCGCTGCTGCCGCCTTCGTCTCCCCCGTCCACATCCACGCTCTTGCCGCCACACGCGGCGCCGAGCGCCACCGCAGCGACCGCGACCAGGCCAAAACGCGCGAACGAAGCTAGGTGGCTCATGCAACTCCTCGATTAACGCTCAGCAAGCTATGTGCCACCAGCAGCGAATGGCTGGCGCAACGGATCCAGCAACTTACGGCCATGTGCCAGGCCGTCGCTGGCACAGTCAAACCGGCTTTCGGGCGCCGCTGTCTCGGAAGGGACGGAAAGCCATCCACACGCCGAAGTCCACGATGACGGAGGTGCCGCGCGAGATGAGCGCGGCGTAGAGCGCGGCCGCGGGCCCTACCGAGGCAGAGAGCGCGATCGAAACCACCGCTTCACGCACGCCGAGCCCGCCCGGCGCCGCGAGGGCCAAGAACCCCATCACTGGCGCCAGCACGTAAAAGCCCATGCTCGCGAGCGAAACGTCCACCGGCGCGTGCACCGCGCGGCTGGTCAGGTAGCCATGCACGGCCCAGGTCAGCCAGTAGCCAGCGTGGATGAGGGGCAGCACTGCCGGTACCAAGGGCCCTTCGCCATCGAGCTTCAAAAGGTCGCGCGCCTTCTGAGGTAAGCGCCGGCGATCCACGAGCAGCAGCACCAGCAGAGCCACCACGAAGCCGGCGAGCAGCACGATGCCGACCACGCCCAGCGCCTCCGTGAGCCGACCGAAGAGATCACCGGAGAGCACGAGCACGAGCGGACCCAGCACGCCGCCGGTGGCGACGAAGCACAGTACCTCGATGAACACGGATGAGCCGGCGATGCGGCCGGTGGTTCCGAGCTTCTCTGCGCCGAGGATGCGGACCAACGGTAGCCCGACCTTGCCGGGGGTGTACCGCGCTGCTTGCGACTCCAGGTGGATGGCCATGGCCGGAAGCACCGGCACCTTCACGCCGCTCATCCGCGACAGAAGCCACACCCAGCCGAGGCCGAGCAGCACGCAGCCGACCGCGAGCGGCACCATCGAGAGCGCGGCGAGCCAGTAGTCCACCTCGACGACGCCCGGCTGCCAGCGGCGGTGTAAGTCCCAGGCCGCGACGCCCACGAAGACTGCCGCCAGCACGCCCATGATCGGGCGCAGGACGGCCTTGAGGCGCTGAGCTCCACCGAGCGCCCCCGACTCACTCGCGCTCGGCTGCATCAGCCCTGGGCGGGGCGACCCATGCCGCGGTAGCGCAGGCCGGCGTCCACCACCGCGCCCGGTACGACCACGTTGCGGCCGTCGAACAAGTGACGACCGCGCATGAGCTGCTTCACCCGGGGCAGATCCGGCGAGCGGTACTCGTTCCACTCCGTGGCGATGACGAGCGCGTCCGCGCCCTTGACCGCGTCGTACTCGTTGTCGAACAGCTCCACGCCCTTGGTCTCGCCCGAGCGCTCGAGCGACTCGCGGGCGGTGCCGAGCGCCTCCGGGTCCGCAGCGCGAACGGTCGCGCCGCGCTTCAGCAGCTCCGAGATGAGCTTGAGCGCAGGGGCTTCGCGCACGTCGTCCGTGCGGGGCTTGAAGGCCAAACCCCACACCGCGATGACCTTGCCGGAGACGCCGCCCAGGTCCTTCTCCATGTGCTTCAGGAGCATCTCCGGGGGGCCCTCGTTGGCGCGCACCGCGGCCTCCGAAACCTCCATGCTCACGCCGTAGTCCTTACCGGTGCTGACCAGCGCGCGCAGGTCTTTGGGAAAGCAGCTGCCGCCGAAGCCCAGGCCCGGGTAGAGGAACTGCATGCCGATGCGCTCGTCCGAGCCGACGGCCAAGCGCACCTGCTCGACGTCGCCGCCCGCGGCATCACACAGCTCGGCGATCTCGTTCATGAACGAAATCTTCGTCGCGAGCAGCGCGTTGGAGGCGTACTTCACGATCTCGGCGCTCTTGGGAGCCATGCGCTGCAAGCGGTTGCGCTGGCGGTTGAAGGGCGCGTAGAGCCGCGAGAGGAGCTCGAACGCGCGCTCGTCCTCGGCGCCGACGACGATGCGGTCCGGCTTCAAGAAGTCGGACAGGGCGTCGCCTTCTTTCAAGAACTCGGGGTTCGAGACCACCATGATCTTGTGCTTGGCGAACGGCTCGATGTGCTTGCGCACGCGCTCGTTCGTGCCGACCGGCACCGTGCTCTTGAGCACCAGCGCGAGCTCGTGCTCCGCCGCCGTGGCGACCTGCTCGGCCACCTTGAGCACGTGGGAGAGGTCCGCCGAGCCGTCTTCCGCGGGCGGCGTGCCGACCGCGACGAAGACGACGTCTCGCCCGCGGATGGAGTCGGGCAAGTTCGAGCTGAAATCCAGTCGGTGCGGCCAGTTGCGCTTCACCAGGTCCGCGAGGCCGGGCTCGAAGAAGGGAACCTCGCCGTTTCGCAGCTTCTCGAGCTTGCGCTCGTCCACGTCCACGCACGTCACGTGCGTACCGGAATCCGCGAAGCATGCCCCCGCCACGAGACCCACGTAGCCAGACCCAATGACTGCGATTTTCACAAAACCCGAAGTAAATCGAGCGCGAGCGCCGCGCAAATAGATTCGTCAACGTTCAGCCTTTCGGCCAAAATAGCCGGCTGGTTTCCTTGGTGGCTCGCTCCATTTACCCGCTCCTCGCGCTCGTTTGCGTCTTCGCGGCCGCAGCGTCTGCTGCGTGCAGTCGCAGCGACGGAGAGGCGCCCAAGTCACCGCGGCTCGGCGCGTCCGTAAGAGCGCTCGCAAGCGCGCAACTAGTGGAAACGATAGCAGCGATCCCGCAGGAGGCGCTGCCTCCGCCCGCAGACCCCGAGCCGGAACCGAGCCTCGTGCTGGCGGCGGGTGGGGACGTGAATTTCGGGCGCGAATGCGGGCAAGAGATCCTGCGGGATCCCGCCTACGCGCCGCTCGCCGGGCTCGGAGCGGCCTGGACGAGCGCCGACGCGCGCTTCGCCAACTTGGAGTCGCAGCTCAGCGATCAGAACGGCGAGACCCAATCACCTCGGCATCGGCTGATCTTCACCGGCCCGCCAGGAGGAGCGGCCGTCCTTTCACTCTCCGGGGTAAGCGTGGTCTCGACTGCCAACAACCACGCTTGGGACTACGGCCGCGGGGCGCTGCTCGAGACGATGACGAACTTGGAGCAAGCCGGCGTCGGCTTCGTGGGCACGGGGCGGGACGCGCCAGAGGCGTACCGGCCGTACGTGCTCCGCATTAAGGGACGCACCATCGCGCTCTTCGCGGTGACGCACGTTTGGAACCAGCCGCCCTTCGCGACCCACCCCGGCCGTGAGCTGGTGGCTTGGGCGGACGTGCCGCGGCTGAGGGCCAACATCGAGCGCGCGCGGCGCGAGCACGATTTCGTGCTCGTGAGCTACCACGGCGGCGAAGAGTACGTGCACGCGCCAACCGAGCGCGTGCAGTGGTTCGCGCGGCAGATGATGGCGCTCGGGGTAGACGCGGTGATCGGCCATCACCCCCACGTGCCGCAAGGAATCGGTCACGTCACCGGTCGCCCGATTCTTTACAGCTTGGGCAACCTCGCCTTCGCCGGTCACCAGGACCGACCGTGGACTCGGCAGAGCTTCTTCGCGCGCCTCACCCTGACCAAAGGCAAGCCCCCCGCGCTCGCCGCCTGCCCCTTCGCGCTGGATGGTCACCGGCCCCGCTCCTTCCAACTCCAGCGCGAATCGCTCGCGATCGAGCTGTTTCGGCGTCACTTGGTCGAGCTATCCCGTTATACGGGCGGAGCCGTCGTCTCGGGACCCGACGAGCTCGGCTGTTTGACGGTCGCGAGCCCTGCGGCTCAGACCTCGCGGTCTTCCTCCAACTGATCTAGCAGCTCGCCGGCGCGCTCGGGGGCGATGCCGAACCACTCCGCGAGCTGATTGATGAAGGCGTTCTCTTCCTCCGTGACCTCGTCGTCGGCGAGGGCGATGGCCGCCGCCAGCGCGAAGGCGCCTTCGGCTTCTCCCTTCTCCTCGGCGATCTCCGAAGCGATCTCCTGGAGCCGGGCGTCTCGACCTTGGGCGCGAAGGCGCTCCGCGTAATTCTCCATCATGACGTTGATGGTGCCGGTTCGGAGCAGGTTGTCCGTGAGCCCACGCACCGCGCCGCGCACGGCGTCCCGCTCGGATTCGGCCACCTCGCCGTCGGCGGACATCATCAAGAACATTGCCTCGGCCAGCGGGTCCACGCGGTTCAGGGCGCTCGCTTCCTCCGGGCTCAGCAAACCTTCGCGCGTCAACGTCTCGTAGGCGGAGGAGAGCACGACGCTGGGGCGGCGGCCGCTCTGCAGCAGCGCGTCCCGCAGGCGCTCGATGGTCGCAGTCTTGAGCTTCATCGACCCCCAACGCTACACGCGCGCTGGCGGCGACTCAATGTGGGTAGCACTGCTCCGAGCCTCGTGTTTGGATGCGCGCGCCTTGAGCCAGCGCGACCCTTGCCGATTTTGCCGCCTCTTCGCGATCGCGGCTCCGGCCATCGCGCTCGTCATGGGGCTGTGGACCAGCTTGCAAGCGCTGCTGGATCCCAGCGCGGCTCAGAAGGGGCACCTCGTGTGGGGGACGCTGGTGCGCGCCACCGCGCCGGCCGCCAGTGGCTCGGCGGTGCTACTCGCCCTTTTGCTATGGGCGCACCCGCTGCGTCCGGCTGCGCTCCAGCAGGACCTGCCGCGCATTTTGCGGCGCGCCGCGCTGGTCGCGCTGCCTGGCTACCTCGTCGCGGCCGGCGTCGCGCTGCTGGCCGGGCTCACGCTCGGCGATCGCGAGACCTTCGCCCTGGCGCCGGCCGACTTCGCGCTCGGGGGAGCCTTCGCGGCGGTCGACAGCGCGCTTTTGGTCGCGCTTTCTTGGCGCTTCCTGCCGCGCCTCTCGCACTGGCCGCTCAGCTTACCGGCAAAGCTGAGCCTGGCTCTCGCGGTCACGGTCCCGCTGCGGGCGACCGTCGCGCTCCTCGCGGCCAACGTCCTGTCACCTTGACAGCGCGCTCGCCGGCGCGCCTGTCAGACTGTCGCGCAACCCGCGACGCAGTACGAAGAAGCTCGGCATTTCTCGACGGCACGCACGTTGCTGTAGCGCGGGCATGCAGCTCACGTCATTCAAGCGCTCGAGGGGATACGAACGGCGCCGCGCTCGCGGCTTCAACTTGATCGAGATCGTCGTCGCGATTGCGATCATTGCCATGCTCTCCGCCGCGGTCACGGTAGGAGTCGTGAAGGTCAAGAAGGGGCAAGACATCGAGCTGACGCGCACCAACGCGCAGTCGCTACGCAGCGCGGTCAAGGTGTGGTGGGCCCTCGGCAACAAGGACTGCCCCACCGTCCCCCAGCTCATCGCGGAGGGCGCGCTCGACAAGAGCAGGTCCACCAAGGCGGACGCGTGGGACCAGCCCTGGGTCATCAAGTGCGAGGGGGACGACGCCACCGTGATCTCGCGGGGCCCCGACAAATCCGCCGAGACCGAGGACGATATTGTCGTGCCGAACGGCTGAAAATGCGCGCGGATTTGCGCGGGCGCGCTTCGCCTCTAATCTTGGGACGATGTCCATCGACGGTCAGCACGACGTAGAAGGTTTGAAGCGCGCCGGCGCAGCGGTGGCGGAGGCGCGGGACGCCATGGCCGCACACGTAGCCGCCGGCATCACGACGCGCGAGCTGGACGCGATCGGTCGCGAGGTGCTCCGGCGCCACGGCGCCCGCTCGGCTCCCCAGCTCGCGTACGACTTCCCGGGCACCACGTGCATCAGCGTGAACGACCAGCTGGCGCATGGCATCCCCTCGAACCGTAAGCTGAAGGATGGCGACCTCGTCAACATCGACGTCTCGGCGGAGCTCGACGGCTATTGGGCGGATAGCGGCGCGAGCTACCCGGTGGGCAAAGTCGCACCCAAGCTGCGCAATCTGCTGTTCACGACTCGTCAGGCCTTGAACGAGGCCATGAGCGAGGTGCGCGCGGGGGCGCCGATTCGAAACATCGGCCGCGCAGTGGAGCGCCGGGCCAAGCGCGCCGGCTTCCGCGTCATTCGTGATTTGTGCGGGCACGGCGTGGGTCGCAACATTCACGAGCCTCCGAACGTGCCCAATACGTTCGACCGCGGCAATCAAGACGTCTTGCACGAAGGCCTCGTCATCACGATCGAGCCCTTCTTGACGACGGGCGCGACCAGCATCTACGAGGCGGACGACGGCTGGACTCTATGCACGCCGGACGGCAGCGTCGGAGCACAATTCGAGCACACGATGATCGTGACTCGCGGCGAGCCGATCGTGGTCACGCGGTGAACGAACCGCTGCGGCGGGTTCGGGTCACGCGCGTGCGCTCCACCTTTCGAGGCAGCACGTGGCCGGTGCTGGCGCTCGCGAGCGAAGGGAGCGTGGTCGTCAAGCTGCACGGCTCTGCCGAGGGCACGCTGCCGCTGGTCGCGGAGGTCGTGGTCGGTGCTCTGGCCGATGCGCTCGGGCTCGCGACGCCGGCGCGCCTGCTCGTCGAGCTTCCCCCGGATGTCCCGAGCGATGATCCGCACGAAGAGCTGCGCGACTTGCTGACGAAGAGCGCGGGGCTGAACCTCGGATTCAGCTACTTGGAAGGCTTTCGTAACGTCACGGTGGCGGACGCTTCTCGGATTCCGGCGGAGCTCGCGGCCCGCGTCGTGTGGTTGGACGCCTTCGTGCAGAACCCCGACCGCACCGCGAAGAACCCGAACCTGATGATCAAAGCCGGTAAAATCTGGCTCATCGATCACGGGGCAGCGCTGAACTTTCATCACGATTGGCGCGCGGTCACCGAGCAGTCACCGCGGGAGCCCGGCTCCGTGGTGACAGCGCACCTCTTTCAGGTTTCGGAGCGAGACCTACTGCTGGCCGACGCACGGTCCGCGGAGGTGCTGAGCAGGGAAGTTCTGGCGCGCGCGCTTGCCCAGGTGCCTGACGAGTGGCTCTCTACCGGCGGCGCCGAAGCGGCGGACCGCGAACGCGCGGCGTACGTCGCTTACCTGCAAAAGAGACTGCACGCGCCGCGCCCGTTCGTCGCTGCCGGTAAGCGCGTGCCGTTTCAATTCGGCCGCTGAAGGCGGCTCACTTCATGGCGGGCAGGCTGCCGTCGGCGTTACGCGGCGCGCTGCGCGCATCCGCCGCCGATAAGCTCATGTCTACGGGGCCGGAGACGCTCAGGTCGCAGTAGGCGGTCTTGTTGTCTTTGGCGCCGCAGGCGGTGAGCTGGGGCGTCTCCGTATTGTTGTTGCGCACGAAGCCGCACGCCTTGTTCTCGAAAGCGAACGAGCCGCTCACCAGGTGCACGGCGCCGCCTTGCCCTTCTCCGTTCGGCTTCCCGCCGAGCTTGAAGCCGTTGCCGTCTCCTTGCGGATTGCTGCCGCCGATGGGCTTGCCGTTGGAAAACGCCCACGAATTCTCGATTTTTACGACGTCGTCGGCGGCGAACAAATCCCAGCCATCATCGGCGTTGTTCCAGGCGCGGCAGCCGCGGAACACGTTGCCAGGGCCGATGCGCAGCTTGGCCGCAAAGCCGTCCGCGTTCTCGCCTCCCGTCGTCGTGTCGAGGTTGCCCCACGAATCGCAGTTGGAGACGGTGTTGTTCGCGGCGCGCGTGTCGTCGGTGGCCTGGCTGCTGGGCGCGGTGATCTGAATGCCGGTGTCGCCGCACTCGTGCACGATCACGTCGTCGATGACGTTGCCGGAGCCGGAGATGGCGATGCAGTTGTCGGCCGCCTTCATCACCTCCAGGCCTTTGAGCTGCCAGTAGTTGGCGGCGATGCTGATGCCGCGGTTGCTGTCCACTCCTCGCGGCTGGGTCGAGAAGTCCAGCACCGGGCGACCTCCCGGCGCTGCCTGCAGCTTCACGAGGTTGCCGGGCTGTCCGCTGTATTTGAATTCGATGTCGAGCGTCGCGGCGATCGCGTACGTCCCCGGCTTCAACCAGATCGTGATGCCCGGCTTCACTTTGGGCAGCGCGCCGGCCAGGCTGGCGAGGGGAGCCGCCTCCGTCCCGGGGTTCGTGTCCGCGCCGGTCGTCGCCACCCAGAGCTCGCTCGCGCTGGCAGCGCCGCCCACGGTCGCGCCGCCTCCGGGCGCGGTTCCAGCCGTCGGAGTCGAAGGCGCTCCGCCGCTCCCGGCGCCGCTCGGCACGCCTCCTTGCGGCAAGGGCGCTCCGCCGCTCCCGGCGCTGCTCGGGGGCGAGCCGGAGCCGCCACTCGCGGAGCCGCCGCCGGAAGCGGTGGCAGCGCTGCCCGCCGCCCCCGGCGCGCCGAGCTCTTCCGCGCCATCGCTACCGCACGCGGCGAGCGAGCCAAGTGCGGAGAGGGTCGCGAGCGCGTGGAGCGGAAGTCGGAACATGGCACCAGCTAATGCGGGCCGCTGCGTCGTCGATCACCGCCTTTGGTGGTCGCCGACCGCGCCGCGCGCGGTCGGCGCGTGCCGAGTCCAGCACCGACGCAGATATCCAATCACGGTGAGTGCTCCAAAAGGAGAACCGCCGCGACTCGTGATCGATCGACCCCGTTTCCGGGATGACTACGGGATGTTCCCGCGACTGCCCGTGGTCGTCTGCTGTTTGATGGCCGTAGCTGGCTGCGCCGCCGAACAAGTCGACGACGACCTGCCGGGAGGGGGGACCGGAAACACCACCTCCGCCGGAGGCTCGGGCGCGGCAAGCGGAGGCAGTCCCGCCACTGGCGGCAAACCCAGCGTCGCTGGAACCGGCAACGTTGCTGGCACCGGCGCTGGCGCGGGGACGGCGGGGACGGGCTCGGGCACCGCGGGAACGGGCGGCTCACCCGGTAGCGCGGGCACATCCTCTGGCGGCGGCTCCGGAGCTGGAACGAGCGGCGGCACGGGTGGCGGAGGTAGCCCCGGCAGCGGCGGCAAACCCAGCATCACTCTGCCGTTCACCGAGAGCTTCGAGGACGGCGTGGCGGACGGCTTCATGCCCTGGAACGAGGACTTGATGGCGGGCGAGTGGGCGGTGGTGGCAGAGGGCGCCGGCAAGGTCTACCAGCCCAAGGCGCCGGTCGCGGAGCTCGAGTTCGCGGTCGGAGGCGTCACCGCGTGGACGGACGTCGCGCTCAAGGTGAAGGTGAAGCTTGCGGATGCCGACTCCGGCGCGCAAATCGTGCTGCGCTTCAAAGACGCCAAGACCTATTTGTTCGTCGAGATGGCGGAGGGCAAGTTCAAGCTCCGCGGTCGCGCCAACGGCTCGACCCAAGACCTCGTCGCGCCCTCCCCCAAGCCGACGATCGTGGCCGGGACTTGGTACACGGTCGGCATCACCGTGAAGGGCACCACCGCTTCCGTCACGTTGAACAACGCGCCGATAGGCTCGCCCGCGATGTGCGACGCGCTCATCTCCAACGGCGGCGTCGCCCTCGGGGTCGCCGAAGGCAGCGTGGCCTTCGACG
This sequence comes from Myxococcales bacterium, assembly GCA_004193285.1. Taxonomy (GTDB): domain Bacteria; phylum Myxococcota_A; class Polyangia; order Polyangiales; family Polyangiaceae; genus PMG-095. Next base: position 28,810 of record SECP01000028.1, read on the forward strand.
ACTTGAGCGTGACCGCGGCCCCTTAGCTCAGACGAGCGCGCGCAGCGTACCGATCCGCTCGACCAGCGGCGGGTGCGAGTAATAAAACTTCGCGTAGAGCGGGTGCGGGTGAAGGTTGGACAGATTTTCGGTGCCGAGCTTGGCGAGCGCGTCCGCCAGATCCCCCGCGTGGCCGTGGAGGTCCACCGCGAAGCGGTCCGCTTCGCGCTCGTCGCGCCTGGACCACGCCGAAAAGAGCGGCGTGAGCGGGAACGAGAGGCTGGAGGCGGCCACCATCAACACGACGACCCGGGATGGGAAAGAGGCGGCGGAGAGCCCGACGAGGCCCGGAACGGCGGGGCTCGGAACGAGCGTGAACGCCAAGTACGCCGCGCCCACGAGCAGCGCGAGCATCACCAGCATGCGCACGAGCACGTGGTGCTTCTTCCAGTGCCCGAGCTCGTGAGCGAGCACGGCGAGGATCTGCGCGTGGCTCATTTGCGAGAGCAACGTATCGAACAGAACGACTCGCTTCACGCGGCCCAGCCCCGTGAAGTAAGCGTTCGAGTGCGAGCTGCGGCGGGAAGCGTCTACCTTCAGCACGCGGCCGAGGTGAACGCCCGCCTTCTCGGTCATGGCGCGGATCCCCTCCGAAAGGCCGCTCACCTCGAGCGGCTCCATTTTGTTGAACAGAGGCTCGATGACGTACGGCGAGAGGAAGTTCATGAGCAGGCCCACGCCGGCGACGAGCGCGGTGACCCACAGCCACCAAGTGCCGGGCGCAGCTCGAACCAGGGCCAGCGCGCCGGCCGCGAGCAAGCCGGTGAGCACCAGCGAAAGGGCCGTGCTCTTCAGCCAATCGCTCCACCAAAGGCCGGCGGTTTGACGATTGAAGCCGTGGCGCTGCTCGATGCGAAAGTCGCCGTAGAGCTGGAACGGTACCTCCAGCACCGCGCCGGCTACCAGCAGCCCGACCACGAACAGTACGCCGCTCCCGACGAACGAGCCCGACAGGCTTTGCACCCAGCGGTCGTACGCACCCAGCCCGCCGCCGAACAGGAACGCCCCGGTGACCAGCGCGGAGGCGACGGCGTGCACCAAGCCGAACCGCGCGCGCTCCGCGGTGTAGTCGCTCATCTTTCGTAGCTTCTCCGCGTCCACCTCGCCGCGAAGCTCGGCCGGCACCTCGTGACCGCGCCGAGTGAGGTGCCGTAAGTTGAGCCAGGAGAGGCCGAGCCGCGCGGCCACGACCGCCACATAGACCGAGAGCGCCACGTCACGCATGGACGGCAACGTAAGGCGCCCCGAGCGGGTCGCCAAGCGCTCGTCTCAGTGGGCGCGGTGAGTCGCGACCGCGTCTACCAGCTCTTTGGCCCGCGCCGTGATGACGGCCAGGTTGCCGGCCGCGAGCGCCTGCGCATCCACCAGCTCGGAACCGATGCCGAGCGCGGCCGCCCCGGCGGCCAGGTATTCCGGCGCGGTGGCGGCGTTCACTCCGCCCGTGGGCAGGAGCTTCACTTGGGGAAGCGGCCCCTTGAGCGCCTTGAGGTATTTGGCGCCCCCCATCGCGGAGCAGGGGAAGATCTTCACCATGTCCGCCCCCGCCTTCCAGGCCGTGATGACCTCCGTGGGGGTCAGGGCGCCGGGCATCATCGGGACGCCTTGCTGCAGCACGTACTCGACCGTCGGCAAGTCCAAGCCGGGGCTCACTACGAACCTTGCGCCAGCGCCCAGGCAAGCGCGAGCCTGCTCCACGTTCAGCACCGTGCCGGCGCCGATCAGCGCCCGCGCGCCGAAGCGGTTCGATAGGCTCTCCATCAGCTGAACTGCGCCCGGCACCGTGAGCGTGATCTCGAAGATCGAGATGCCGCCTTCGAGGATCGCTTCTACCGCGGCCGTGGCGAGCTCCGCGGTGGGCGCGCGCACCACCGGTACGAGCACCCTTTGCTCCAACTGCTCGAGTACTTCTTCGCGTTTCATGTCAGCGTCCCATCCACCCGCCGTCCACCGTGAGGACATGGCCGTGCACGTAACCTGCGGCGGGTGAGCACAAGAACACGGCCGCGCCGGCGATATCGCGCGGCGTGGCCCAGCGCCCGGCCGGAATGCGCTCGGAAATTTGCCGAAAACGCTCGGCGTTTTGGCGGAGCGCGGCGGTGTTGTCGGTCTCCACGTAGCCCGGCGCGACCGCGTTCACGTTCACTCCGCGCCCCGCCCATTCGTTGGCCAGCGCCTTGGTGAGCTGCGCGACGCCGCCTTTAGCCGCCGCGTAGCCGGGCACCGTGAGCCCACCCTGGAACGAGAGCAGCGAAGCCACGTTGACGATCTTGCCCGAGCCTTGCTCGAGCAGGTGCTTGCCGACCAGCTTGCAGAGCGAGAACACGCTCGTCAGGTTCACGCCGATGACCGCGTCCCAATCCTCGTCGCTATGCTCCACCGCGGGCGCGCGGCGGATGATGCCGGCGTTGTTCACGAGGAGGTCCACCCGTCCGAACCGCTCCAGCACCTCTGCCACCAGGCGCGCGGGGGTGGCGCGGTCACTCAGATCGCCGGAGACGGCGGCCGCCTTGCGGCCCTTGGCTCGGACGACGGAGGCCGTCCCGTCTGCGGGGCGAGAGTTCCCGTGGCAAGCGACGTCCGCCCCCTGCTCGGCGAGCGCCTCTGCGATCGCCGCCCCAATGCCGGCGGATGCGCCGGTGACCAGCGCGACCTTGCCGTCCAACCGGAAAAGATCGCTCATTTTTGGCCCTGGCTCGCTTCCAGACCCGAGCCGGCCTGGTCGAAGCCCGGCTGCACGTTCACCACGCCGAACTTGCGATCTTCGACCTCACGGTGGGCGGCCATCATCCAGATGAAGTTGATGCCGTGCCCGGGCGCGGCGACGTTCGGGTGGTAGCCGGCCGGCATGAGCACCGCGTCGCCGTCCCGCACGATGCTCACGAGCTCCGGCGTTTGCGGATCCGTGTAGACGAGCTGAATGCCGAACGCGGGCGCGGGCATGTCGAAGTAAACGTACACTTCTTCCAGGAGCTGGGTGTGCTCGTGGGGCGGCCAGCTCGTCCAGTTCCCGGGCTGGCTCTTGGTGAAGCCCATCAAGATGCGGCCAGCCTTCACGTTGTCGCCGATGACGATGTTGAGGTCACGGGAGGTCGCGGGGCCGCCAGCGGTGAACTTCTGCGCCGGGTTCTGCGACACGGTCGCGTACGGCACGACTTGCAGCGGGTACTCGCCGTCCACCTCTGCTGCGCACTCCACCAAGTCCACGTTGGAGTCTGTCGTGACCTCCACGCTCGAGCCGCGCGGCACGTAGATCGCGTCGTACTGCCCCAGCACGTGGCGCGCGCCATCCACCACGACGCTGCAGCCGCCGTGCATGCACAGGAGCGCGGTCTCGCGCCGGGCGGTTTCGAAGCTCACGTGAGGCGAAGAGGCATCGAGCAGGATGCGGCCATAGTGCAGGTGCGAAACCGCGCTATTGCCGGGAGATACCGAAATTTTGCGACCTTTGTGGGCGGTCGTGCCGGAAAAAACCAGTTGCTGATCGCGGAGGGCTTGGGCCATCGGATTGCTCGAAATCGCTGAGTTGTAGGGGCGAGTTATTTGACGGGCGGAATCGGAATCGAAATCTCGTCGTCTTCCTTTTGAATGCAGGAAGAGAGGTCGAAGATCATGAACTCGAGCGCCTTCTCTTGCGGCGAGAGCTCGGCGCTAGAGCTCATGTTGCAGCGCGTGGGGAACGGCTCTGCCGCGAGCTTGTCGCCACCGAACGTGACGTGCACGTCGCTGAAGACCATGCGCCCGCACTCCTTCTGACCTACCGGCGTGGTGAACGAGAAGTACTGCACCATGTCAGCGGCGCGCTCGTCGCCGTCCGCTCCCTCGTCCGTCCCGTAGATCCAGCGCTGGGCCAGGTTGTCGTCGACGATGTCCACCGAGTGCTCGGCCTTGACGAGCGACAGCTTGCCGGCCGTCGTCGAAGCGCCGACCTGCATCAGCCAATCGCGAAACGCGATGCCTTTGGGGAAGGTGTCGTCCACCTGGACCGTCACGGAGCCGATGTCAGCCGCGCCCTTCGAAAACGACGCCACTTTGGGGTACTCGTCGTTGGGAGTCGTGTCCCCGGAGTTGATCCAGCGGTGGTGCCAGTGCGAGCCGAAGATGCGCCCGCCCAGGTCGGCGTACTTTCGCACCTCCAGGTGCATCTCCAGGGGGCGACGCTCGGTCACGTCGTCCGGCAGCTTGTCCGGCGGTTGGTTCCACAGGTTGTCGCTGCCCTCGCAGCTCATCAAGATCATGTCGTAGCCGAGCATGCGGTTCGAATCGGCCCAAAGCTCGCGCGCGGAGGGGAGCGCGACGGACTGCCCGTTGCTCAGCATGGAGGGAGCGGCCTTGTAGCCCGCCCACAGGTTCACGCGCCCGCCGCCGCTCTCCGGGGTGAACTCGTCTGCGTCGACACCGATGCGATGCAGGAGGCACTCGAGCGCGTCAGAGCCGCCCGTCGTGACGGCGATCTTGGGGATGTGGCCTTCCGCGGAGTTGCGCGGCAAGCGCGTGATGTCCGGCGGGAGCTTCGTGTCGGTGCACGGCTCGACCTTGATCTCCACCGTGCGGCGCCACTTGCCGAGCTGCACCGTGAGCGGGATGGCGTCACCGACCGGCACGTCAGTCAGCTTGAAGCTGCCATCGGGCTTCGTGAGCGCGACCGCCGTCGCCGTGTCCGGAAAGTGAGCGCCGCAGTCTTCGCACTGCGCGCGGTCCTTCAAGTCCACGAGCGAACCTGGCTCGGCCACGTAAACGACCGCGTTGTAGAGCGGCACCTTGCCGGCGGGGTCGTAGACACGACCGCTGACGGACGTGGTCGACGGCACGCTGTCCGCCGGGCAGTCCACCTTCTTGCAGCGCAGGGAGGATTTGTCCTCGCAGCTCGCGGGGAGCGGCGGCAAGTGGATGCTGCCGCCGATGCCGGGCGAGCTACCGGCGCCGCTCCCGTCCGCCGGGTCCAAGGTCTTCGCCGAGCAAGCCCCGAGCGCGGCCAGCGCGAGCACGCTGGCAGCTAGCATTTGCCGCCGGTGAGGGCCGCTACGGTGCATGACAGGGCTTCGCATGAACGGGCGCGCCGCGGAGGGAGGCCGAGCCCACCGCACAGGATAGCGCGAATTGGCCGGGCGCCAGGTGCCTCGCGCGGAGCGGGCGGCTGCGTCCTGACCTCGCCGCGAGCCGCCGAGGCCGCCTGGAAAATTGCCGAGCCCTTTCACTCCACAGGCCTTATGCCGCTGCGACGAGATTCGATCACGGCCCGGTGCGCACTTCCGCCGCTATTGTGCGGAAGCGCTGGACGCGTCCAGGTTTTCGTCGATTTCCAGCGGGGTGAAGCGGGGCGCCAGCACATGGTTGATGGCGAACGCCACCAGGTAGGCGAAGCCGCAGATGGCGAACAGGATCGCGTAGCCGGCGGTGACGTTGCCGGTGGTTTGGAAGCGATCCAGCAGCTTGCCCGAATACAGGGGGAACAAGATGCCGCCGAAGGAGCCGGCCATGCCGCCGATGCCCACGATGCTCGCCACCGCGCGCTTGGGGAATACGTCCGATACGCTGGTGAACAGGTTGGCGCTCCAGGCTTGATGAGCGGCGCCGGCCAGACCGATCAGGAGCACCGCGGTCCAATCCCCCACCTGGGTGACGGCCAAGATGGGGATGACCGCGACCGCGAAGGCGAACATGCTCGTCTTGCGCGCGCGGCTCTGCGTGTAGCCGCGGCGCATCAGGTAGCCCGGCAGCCAGCCGCCGACCACGCTGAGCGCGGTCACGATCGAGTAGATGAGCACGAGGTGCACCCAGCTGTGCTTGATGTCCAGCCCGCGCGTCTTCTTGAAAAAATCCGGCAACCAGATCAGGAAGAACCACCACACCGGGTCGGTCAAGAACTTCGCCGCAACGAAGGCCCAGGTTTGCCGGTACTTCAGCAAGCTGCCCCAGCTCATCTTCGTGCTGTGCTCCACTTCGCGATCGCTCTGGATGTAGGCGAGCTCGGAAGCGTGCAGCCGCCGGCTGCGCTCGGGGATTTCGTAGAACGGAATCCACAAACCGAGCCAGAGTAGACCGACCAGGCCGGCGCCGACGAAGGCCGCGCGCCAGCCCCACAAATCCGCGATGAGCGGGATGACCGCGGGCGCCACGATCGCGCCCACGTTGGTGCCGGAGTTGAACAGCGCGGTCGCCAGCGCTCGCTCCTTACGCGGGAACCAAAGCGCAACCGCCTTGATCGCGGACGGGAAATTGCCGCCCTCACCCAAACCCAGCGCGACGCGGGCCCGCACGAAGCCGCTCACACTACCGACGGCGGCGTGCCCGATCGCGGCGATGCTCCAAGCCGCGATCGACACCGCGTACCCGACCTTGGTACCGAACCTGTCGACCAAATAGCCGAAGCCGAGCAGGCCCACCGCGTAAGCGCCCTGGAAAGCCGCGTTCACCTCGCCGAACTCGGTGTTCGTCCACTTCAGCTCTTCATCCAGGATGGGCTTCAGGAGCGAGAGAATCTGACGGTCGATGTAATTGACGGTGGTCGCGAAGAACAACAGTGCGCAGACCAGCCATCGGTAACGATGGGCACCCTCGGGCATGCGCCTTAATGCGCGCGAGCGCGAATTCGATCGAAAAGACCGCTTTTCGTCGCGCCCGTCACCCTCGCCCACGGCGCCCGGCACCTGGTGGTGAAAAAAAAGCACGCCGCCATGATCGATCCCCCGGCCACGCGCATTACGTCGTCAGCCGCACACAAGCTCCCTGCTCGGCGGAGACCCGCCCGACGGGTGGGGAAGCAGGTGTGCGGTGATTAATCATGGCCGCTTTTGCCACTCCACACGCAACCGGTGAAAGCGCGCCGGGTGCCCGGCTGCTCGTCGTTTAATACGCAATCCCCTTGCGACGAGCAGCTGGGCCACCTGCTTGGACCCGCCGCGGCCCATCGGGCTCGCCAAGTCGAAGCGACGACGGTGCCCCGATGACGCGAGTGCGAGAGCTGGCGCTTCGAGCCTCTGGGAGCGAATCATGAAGCCTTCGATCATTGTCGGTTCGGTTGCGATCTTGCTCGGCGTGGCCTGCTCGGCCGAGTCGGGCGGCGACGGCGGGAGCGGCGCCAACGGCTCCGGTGCCAGCTCCAGCAACGGGGCGACCAGCAGCAATGGCGCGACCGGCAACATCGGCATCGGCGCCGGCCCCGTCTTGGAGATGCCCAGCGGCGGTAGCGGCGGCGCCGGCGGCACCTCACCGGTGGACAACGGCGAGTGCGCTCAGCAAAGCGTCGTCGTCGGAGCCAAACCGGCGGACGTGCTGCTCGTGCTGGACCGCTCCAAGTCGATGATCGAAAACAAGGTGCCGCCGAACAACGTGACGCGTTGGGACGCGGTAGTGCCCGCGCTCAAGGCCGTGATCACGGAGACGGACGCGAGCGTCTCCTGGGGGCTCAAGGTATTCCCCGAGGGCGAAGGCAGCGAGTGCATCGAGGCCAGCGTCACGGACGCGATCCCGGTCCCGATTGCGACCCAAGACGCTGCGGCGGTGACCGGCGCGATCACGGCGACGATGGCGCTCGGCAACGGCACACCGACGGGTGAGGCCATCAAGAGGGCGACCGCGTACCTCAAGTCACGCGGTGCCAGCAATCAGTTCATCTTGCTGGCGACGGACGGTGATCCGTCGTGTCCGGACAAAGAGCCCGAAGCCTACGCGATCACCGCGATCAGCGAAGCCAAGGCCGCGGGCTTTCCGGTGTACGTCGTCGGCGTGCTGGATCCGGTCAAGGACAAGAGCAAGTTTCCGACGCTCAACGCGATGGCGGACGCGGGCGGCACCTCCCGCAGCGACAACCCGATCGCGGACAAGTTTTACCAGGCGTACAGCCAAGAGGAGCTGACGAACGCGCTCAAGGCCGTGACCGGCCAAGTCGTCAGCTGCGTCTTCGAGTTCACCTCCAAGCCGCCGGTTCCGACGAACATCGCCGTCATCGTCAACGGCCAGCAGCTGAGCCAGGACCCGACCAAGGCGCAAGGGTGGGACTACACGAGCGACCAGTACGTGGCGCTCGAGCTTCATGGTGATGCGTGTCAGCAAGTGAAGACCGCGAGCCAGAACAAGATCGACATCATCTTCGGCTGCCCTGGCAAGCCCGTCATCGTTCCCAAGTAGGTCGGAGGTATCCCTTGTCGCGCGCATTCAGCGCGGTCCTCGCCGCTAGCGTCGCGGCGTGCGCCGCCACCGCACCGTCGCAGCCTGCGGCCGTGCCTACCAGGCCCGCAAACCCATCGGCGGCGGCCCCCCCGGCCACCGCGGAAGACGTGGTAGCGCTCTCGCCGCAGGGCGTGGGCGTTACGGTCGAAAATCCGCTGCCGGAGGCGCGCGGACCCGAGACCATCTCCGTCAAAATCGGCGATCTTTTGCGCATTCTTCCGACGCTCGAGCCAAAGAAGCTCCTCGTCGTGGACGGCGCAGGGCGCGTTCAACTGTCGCAGCTCGTGGACACCAACGGCGACGAGTCGCCGGACGAGCTCGTGTTTCAGACGACCCTCGCCGCGAGCGAGACGAAGACGCTGCGCGTGCAGCCGGGCGAGCGCAAGCCCTACAAGGCTTCGGACTTCAAGGTGTACGGGCGGTTCGTCCGGGAGCGTCACGACGACTTCGCGTTCGAGAACGACAAGCTCGCTCAACGCATGTACGGCCAGGACCTCGAGACCTGGAAGGCCGAGCCCCTCACCTCGAGCGGCATCGACGTGTGGGCGAAGCGCACGCACCGGCTGGTCATCAACGACTGGTACATGACGGACGACCACCACCGTGACAACGGCGACGGCGCCGACCTGTATTCGGTGAACAAGGCGCGCGGCTGCGGCGGCCTCGGCGTTTGGGACGGTGGAAAGCTCTACGTTTCGCGTAATTTCGTGGGGTCGCGCGTGCTCGCGCAGGGCCCAATTCGGCTGCTCTTCGAGCTCGAATACCCCGCTTACGAAACCGCGAGCGGCAAGGTCATCGAGACCAAGCGCATCACGGTGGACGCGGGCCGCAACCTCAACCGCTTCGAGAGCCATTTCAAGGTCGAGAGCGGCTCGCGCCCCGCCGCGGTGGGCATCGGGATCGCCAAGCACAAGGGCGGTAGCGCCGGGTTCGACAAGTCGCTCGGCCTGTTGCACAGCTGGGAGCCGCTCAAAGAAGGCGGCGGCAACGTCGGCTGCGGCATCGTGGCGTCGCCGGAAACCGTCGAGGGTTCGCAGGAAACCGAGCTGGATACGCTGCTCGTCGCGAACGTGCCTCCGAACGGACCGCAGGTCTACTACGCCGGCTTCGGTTGGGATCGCAGCGGGGACTTCGCCGACCAAAAGGCGTGGCTCGGCTACGCGCAGGGCTTCGCTCGGGCGCTCCGCGCGCCCTTGCGCGTCTCGCTCAGCAATGCAGCGGAGCGCGCGGCCACCCCGCCTCAGGCGGACGGCGCCTGGGCCAAGCTGACTTGCGATTGGCTCATGGCTGGTCACCCTGAAGGGCTACCCAGCTGGGAGTACGACAACGGCTTGGTGCTCCGCGGGTGTGAGCAGCTGGGGCTGAAGACCGGCGACGCGCGCTACCTGGACTACGTGCGAAAGAGCATCGACCCGCTCATCGCCGCCGACGGCAGCATCAAGGGTTTCAAGCTGGACGAGTACCAGCTGGACCACGTGGCCTCCGGCAAGCTCGTGCTTGGCCTCTACGACCGAAGCAATGACCCGAAGGACCGTGCGCGTTACAAGAAGGCGCTCCTGCTGCTGCGCGGTCAGCTACGAGCGCAGCCCCGCACGACGGACGGCGGCTTCTGGCACAAGAAGATTTATCCCAGCCAAATGTGGTTGGACGGCTTGTACATGGCCGCTCCCTTCATGGCGGAGCTCGCGGGCAAGCTCGAGGAACCGGCGCTCTACGATGACGTGATCAAGCAGGTCGCGCTCATGGAGCAGCACACGCGCGATCCCAAGACTGGCCTTCTGTATCACGGCTGGGACGAGAGCAAGAAGCAGCGCTGGGCGAGCAAGTCGACCGGCGTCTCCCCGGAGTTTTGGGGACGCGCGGTCGGCTGGTACGCGATGGGCCTCGTGGACGTGCTGGACTTTTTGCCGGAGAAGCACCCGAAGCGCGCCGACGTCCTCGCGGCGCTCGGGCGCCTCGCGGCGGCGGTGAAGGCAGCGCAAGACCCGGAGCGCGGCGTGTGGTGGCAGGTGCTGGACAAGCCGGGCGCGCCGCGCAACTACCGGGAAGCCTCCGCGACCGCCATGCTCGTGTACGCGCTCGAGAAGGGCGTCCGAAAAGGCTGGCTGGACAAGGGCGTCTACGGACCGGTCGCGGAGCGCGGCTACGCGGGACTGCTGAAGGAGTTCGCGAGCGTGGACGCCCAAGGAAACGTGGAGCTACGGGGCGTGTGCAAGGTGGCGGGTCTGGGCGGCAACCCCTATCGAGACGGCTCCTACGAGTACTACGTCAGCACGGACATTGCGTCGAACGACCCTAAAGGGCTCGGCGCGTTCATCTTGGCGAGCGTGGAGCGACCGTGACTCTGCTGCGTCGCACGCTGAGCTGCTTCGTGCTCGGCTCGGCGTTGTCTTGCTCCGCGGCCAAGCCCGCCGCCGCTACGCCGCCCGCGCCGGCGCCGATGCCAGCGGGCGCTACGTGGGCCGGGCTCTATCAGGGGCCCTACCACCTCATCCTCAACATCTGGACTCGGGGCGGTCGTGCCGAAGGCAACTGGCGAGCGGTCGGCAATCGCGAGGGCGCGTTCACCGGCACCGTGAACGGCAACCTGCTGGTCCTCGACTGGACCGAGCGCGCGCAGGGCAACCAGGAGACTTGGTCGGGGAGCGGCTACTTCGTGTACAGCGCGGCGCCCGGTCGCCCCGCCGAAATCTTCGGTGAATGGGGCATGGGCAGCGCCGGAAAAGTCAACGATTGGTGGGCCAAGAAGCGCTCCGACGAGCCGCTGCGCGACGAGCGCGGCCAGATCGACCGCGACGCCGACCAGCAGTACCAAGACGATAGCGCCGGCTGCGAGATGGCCGGCTGCGACACTTCGGATCAGGACGGCAAATGAGGCGAAGCGCGGTGCTCGCCGCGTGCATCTCGCTCGCGTGCTCCAGCGCCCCCACTCAAGTCACCGGCCAAGCCGCGACGACCGACTCGGGACCGCCTCCCTTCGACACCGCCCCGAGCGGCTGGGCGGCGGTGCCTGCGCTCGGCCTGAACGGCACGACCGGCGGTGAAGGCGGTCCGCTCGTCACCGTCACCACGACGGCGGACTTCATCGCGCAAGTGAAGTCGGCGCAGCCGAGCACCGTGCTCGTCAGCGGCGTCATCGGTGAAGGAACGCGCGTCACCATCACGTCGAACCACACCATCATCGGCCTCCCCGGGGCCGAGTTTCACGGCGGCCTCAAGGTGAGCGGCGGCTCGAACATCATCATTCGCAATCTCAAGATCGTCGGCAACAACTGCGTAGACAGCCCGAGTGACTGCTCGGCGGGGGCGGACGCGGTCAGCATTGGGAGTGACGCGCACCACGTTTGGGTCGACCACTGCGACGTCTCGGATGGGTCGGACGGCAACTTGGACGTGAACGGGGGCGCGGATTTCGTGACCATCTCGTGGACGAAATTTTCGTACTCGGGCCTTCGCGCTGGCGGCCATCAGTTCTCCAATCTGGTCGGTTCCAACGACGACGAGCCGTCGGACGCCGGAAAGCTGCGGGTGAGCTACCATCACGTTTGGTGGGGTGAGCACGTGCGTGAGCGCATGCCGCGGGTGCGCTACGGGCAGGTGCACGTCTTCAACAGCCTGTATACCGCGACCGGCAACGACTACTGCATCGGCCTCGGCGTGTACGCCAACATCTTGACGGAAGCGAACGTCTTTCAAGCGGTGCACGACCCGATCGAGAGCAACAGCTACGCCAACGAGCAGAGCATCGTCGTCTCGCGCGACAACTTGTATTTGGGCGCGTCCGGCACCGTCGCGGATCGCGGAAGCGCGGTGTTCGTGCCGCCGTATCCGTACACGCTCGCAGACGTGAACACGGTTCAAGACTCCGTACAAAACGGCGCGGGGCCGTGCTCGAGCCGCTTCGTTCTCGAGACCACGCCGACTTTGCGCTGCAGTGCGCCGTCAGGCTCGCCGCTGAATACGCCGTAACGATACGGAATTTCGTGATCGAAAGTTATCGCTGCCGCATTACACGGAGTCGAGCGCGATGATCGCGAATCGGCGCGACAGAAGCCTTGCTCCATGTCCAGGCACCGCCTGCCGATTGCCGCCGCTCTTCTCGCCCCACTGCTAGCCCCTGCGGCGGTGTGGGGGCAGGAGGCCAACAAACCCGCTCAGGTCACCAAGCCTGCGGAGTCCATCGAAGACGTGAAGGCGGCGCCGTACGAGCCTCCGCAGGAACGCGGCAAGTCTTTGCAGAGCAGCGTGGGCCTGCCGCCCAACTCGCTGGATCTGGGCAGCGAGGCCGACATCCTCGGCGTCCGTGACTCGCGGGAGATGGCGGCGATGCTCGAGCGCTGGAGCTTCAGCATGAAGGGCTCGATCCGAGCGCCCCTGCGCGTCGGCTTTGGCCGCCGGAACGACGGCCAGCCCGGCACGGAGATGCACGCGCTGCCGCGCATCGTCGGCCTCGGCTCCGGCGACTGGAACTACGTCGGCCTCGCGCCGAACGCCTCGGTCACCCTCGGTATCGTCGTGGCGAACCCGGTCGTCAGCGGGACGATCATTCTCGGTACGAGCCACCTGAGCGACCCTTCCTATTCGGTCATCGACGACGTCGGTCTGGACCAAGCGTACCTGACCTTCAAGTTCCCCAAAGCCTTCGGCAACCGTGGCGGCATCTCCCTGATGACCGGCATCTTCTCGGAGCGCTTCGGTCTCTCGGGGCCGTACCAAAAGAGCTCTGGCTACTACTCGACCTACCTCTTCGGTCGCACCCACCAAGCCGGCGAGTCGCTCACGTTCGACATCGACCTGAGCCGCAAGGTGCAGCTCATCATGGAAAACGGCGTCGGCGCGAAGACGGACACGGTGCCGTTCTTCGCCAACTCGGGGGCGGCACCGGACGGCCCGCCCGAGGCGGACTTCTTTCCAGGGCAGCAGTCGCAGCCCTACGGCTCCACGTTCGTGCACCACACCCACGCCGCGCTTTTGTACGATGACTGGTTCCGAGTCAGCGCCAACTACTTGAGCTCTTGGTCGCCGGACGACAAGACGCTGCTCACCGGCGCGCACGTGGCTCCTGCGCGCTTGAACGTCGTCGGCGGTGACGTGCACATCGACAAAGAGCTGTTCAATCTGTACGTCGGCTATTCGCACGTGGACGCCAACAACGTGTACCCGCTTTCGGACGCGGTGAACGTGCTGCATAGCGGCACCGGGCGCTCGCTCAAGCTCAACTACTTCGGCCAAAAAGACCGCTTTACTGGGATCACGCCGTCCAATTTTTCCGGCACGATCGACACCGTGCTGTGGCAGGGAATGCTGCGGGTCGCGCCCCTGCTGGGGGACCCGTTCGGCAGCCGCGATCTGAACTTGGCCGTGTACGGCATGTACAACAAGGCCAAGAGCCCGAAGGAAGATCCGAACGATCCGACTTCGATCAACATCGACGACGACAAGCTCAAATTCGGTGTCGATCTGGACCTGTCGCTGTTCAAATTCATGTCCGTCGGCACGCGCCTGGATCGCGTTGCCCCGCGGCTCGCGGACACTTCGGACGCGTACACCGCGCTCTCGCCGCGCGTGAGCTTTTACACGAAGTGGAAGAGCAAGGAGCAAGCCATCGTGCAGTACACGCACTTCTTCATGGGGAAGAACACGGTGCCGGGCTCGCCCTACACCGACGAGTACTTTCACCCCGACCCCGACATGCTCGTGGTCATGGGCAGGATGTCGTTTTGATCATGGCCACGCTCACCCGCAAACAGGTCGCTTCGCTGTCTTTGAGCCTGGCGCTCAACCTCGGTATCTCCGCGCCGGCGCTCGCTCAGGAGCCCCCCGCCGACAACCAAGCGCCCGCGCCTGCGCCGCGCCCCGCGCCAAATCCGGACGCGCCGGTTCCGGCCGCCCCCGGGGGTGACGCCAACCTGGTCGCGCCGACGCCGGAGCTCAACGACCCCGCGGCGGCGGGGAACGCGAAGCCGATCGAAGAGAAGAAGGGCGTCAATACGGTCTTCCCGCCGCCGGTGGACCGCCCCCCGGCCCCCAAGCGCGAGAAGCTGCAGGTAACGAGCGTCGGCATGCGGCTCGGCGCGGTGGACTTCGGCGCGGAGGCGGACATCGTGAGCTCGGTCGGGCGGCTCAAGCCTCCGCCGGACAACCGCCGCTGGGCGTACGCGTTGCGCGGCTTCTTCCGCGCGCCGATGCGCGTCGGTATCGGCCCGGAAACGGGCACGACGAGCGGCAGCCAGCTGCACAGCCCGCCGCGCATGACCGGCTTCGGCTCGGACGAGTGGAGCTACATCAACGTCGCGCCCGGCGCGATCGGGCAGCTCGAGCTCGCGGTCACGAACCAGCGGGTAGAGGGCCACGTCATCCTCGCGGGTGATTTGTTCGCGGACGCGGCCTACCCTCACCTGGACAAGCTGGGCGGTTTTTCGCAGGCATGGGTCACCCTCAAGGCGCCGGCGATGCTGGGCCTGAAGGGCGGCGCCGCGCTCAACGTGGGCGCGTTTTCGGAGCGCTTCGGCAACGCTGGCCCCTACCAGCAGAGCACTGGCTACTACGGGACTTACTTGTTCGGCCGCACCCACGTCGCGGGCGAGTCCATGGTGCTCGACTGGGACGTGACTCCGGATCTCGAGCTGGTGCTCGAGCACGGCATCGGCGCCAAGGTGGAGGTCGTGCCGTACACCAAGAGCGGCGCGCCGATCGCGCCGTACTTGCCGAACCAAGGTCCGACGCCGCAAGGGTCGAACTTCGTGCACCACGCGCACGTGAACCTGCTGTTCAAAGACTGGCTGTCGGTCGCGGCTCACTACCTCTCGTCGTGGAGCCCCAACGATCTGCAAGAGGTGACGCAGAACCCCGCCAAAGAAGCGCGCATGACGATCATGGGCGGCGAGGTGCACCTGGATCACCCGGTGGCTGGCAATGGCTACGTCGGCTATTCCTACATCGACGCCGAGCGCATCTTGCCGCTGTCGAACGGCGTGCAGGTGCTGCATGGAGCAAACGGCGCCGGCTTCAAAGACAACTACTTTGGGCCTCTGTCCGCCGGCGTGCCGCCCGTCCTGCAGCAGGGCAAGGACGACCCCCGTCGGGACGACTCGGGCAAGCTGCACACCGTCCTCTTTCAATACATCTTGCGCGCGGCGCCGCTTCTGGGGCGGAAGGAGCCCGGTCCCGATGTCTCGCTGGGCGTCTTCGGCATGTACAACCACGTCGACGCGCTGAAGCAGGATCTGAACGGCATGACGGTGCCGGCCTACGCCTTCAAGCAGGACAAAGTGAAGCTCGGCGCGGAGCTGCAGGTCGCGCCCATCGAGCAGCTCTCCATCGGTTGCCGGTTCGACACCGTGATGCCGGACGGCGGCAACAAGGAAGTCTCCTACTCCGCCATCTCACCGCGCATCGTTTTGCACTCCAAGTGGATCGGGCGCGAGTACGTGATCTTGAACTACACGCGCTTCGTCGGAGTCGGCAGTCAGGTGCGGCCCAGCGCGCCGTACTCCCAGCCCAATCCACCGTCGGCCCCGTTGGCTACCATAACCAAGCCAGACGAGAACCTCATCTCGCTGACGGCGATGGTCGCCTTCTGACTTGGCGCTCGAAGAATGCACGAAAAGTGAGGTTTGAATGAACAAGGTATATGCAGGCATCGCATCGGTCGGGTTCCTCGTTCTCGGTAGCCAAGCCGGTTGCAGCAGCGCGGACCCTCCTACGGGTAGTGGCGGCACGACCTCGGTCGGCGCGACCACCAGCACCGGCGGGAGCACCGTAATCCCGACGGGTGGTACCGGTACCGGCGGCACCGGAACCAGCACTGCCGGCACCGGCACCTCCGGCACGGGAACCGCCACCGCGGGCACCGGCGCGGGCGGCACCGGCACGGCCGGGACTGGCGGGGGCACGGCTGGAACCGGCACCGCCGGCACCGCGGCTGGCGGGACGGGCTCCGCCGACCTCAATTGCAAAGGCATCAAAACCATGATGGCTTGCATGCCGGAAGGCACGTCGTGCCCGGGTCAGGCGTGCGGCCTCGCCGACAGCGGCGTTCGCTCGTGCAACTGCGCGACGACGTGGGCGTGCACGGCTTGCGATTACGCAGCATCCCCCTTCAAGGATAAACCCGCTGATCTGGCCGCCTGTGCCGGCATCGAGGGTGACAACATCACGTGCAACGAGGCGGACAAGGGCAAGGTATGCCAGAGCGCCGGCGGCGAGGTGTGCGCGTGCTGGACCGACGCGAAGGGCGCGCTCGTTTGGGACTGCGACAAGCCGCCGTCCACTTGGGCTGCGGCGATGTGAGCGGAGGCAGCATGGCGACGCACGCTGTTACCCCCCGGCATGGCTTCGAGCTACGACGGCTGCTGCTCGCAGTCGTCGTGGCGACGGGGGGCATGCTGACCGCCGCCGGCTGCTCCGGGGGCTACGACGTTCCTCCGCTCCCCAACGGCGAGCGCGCGGAGGGTGACCTGCTTTGCGAAGCGGACATGGAGCCCGGCCAGGGTGACGTGTGCACCAAAGACTGCCTCATGGCGTCATGCGCTAGCAGTCTCGGTCGCCGTGTATGCACGTGTGAGGGCGGCGTGTTTTTGCAGTGCGCGTGTCTGCCGCCCGCCGACTGGCCTTACAAGGACGTGCCCGCTGCGCCCTACTGCGATCGACTGACCGGACAGCCGCGCTACCTGAGCACCGAGGCTTGCTCCTCGGAAGGCAGTCAGTGCATCAGCAGCACCTTTCCGAATCAGGGCTGCACCTGTAGCAAGGGCAAATGGCAGTGCGGCCTCAGCGAAGGGTACTCACCTGGAGCCGAGGAGTGCGAGTCGCTCGGCAACGGTCTGCAGGCCCTGCTCAAAGACCGTCCTTGTGACACCCAGTGGGACCTGTGTGTCTCGCGCGACTTCAACCCGACCGGTACGTCCCCACGCGGCTGCTTCTGCGCCGACAAGGCCGGCCGGCTCGCGTGGCAATGTGGCGGCACCAACCGCTGGTGGCGCGCCCAGTGAAGAGACTTCAGATGACCACTCTACGCGCGCTCTCCCTCGTGACGCTGCTGGGGCTCTCCGCCTGCGGACCCGAGGGCCCCACGTTTCCTCGCGCCAACACGACCCCGGCGTCGTCGCCGATCGTGAAGTGGCCGACCCCGACCGGCGAAAAGCAGGTGGACGCCACCATCCGCGTGCTCACGCATTTCGACGGGAAAATGCAGCGCTTTTACGGGGTGGACGACCTGGGCACGAGCAGCCAGGACGAGAACCAAGACCCCATGTTCCGCCTCTCGGACAACGCAGTCCTAGAGAACGTGATCATCGGGGACCCGGCCGCGGACGGCATTCACTGCTACGGCTCCTGCACCCTCAAAAACGTCTGGTGGGAGCGGGTAGGTGAGGACGCCGCCACGTTCCGAGGCCAAATGCCGGACGACGTGATGCTCATCGACCGCGGGGGTGCGAGCGGCGCGAAGGACAAAGTCTTTCAGAACAACGGCGTCGGCACGATGATCGTGAAAGACTTTTACGTCGAGAACTTCGGCAAGCTGTACCGCTCGTGCGGCAACTGCAGCCGCCAGTCCGCGCGCACCATCGTGCTCGAGAACGTCACCGCGCTCGTCGGAAAAAAGAGCTCGTGCCTCGTCGGCCTGAACGAAAACTACGGCGACCGCGCGATCTTCAAGGGCTTGAACCGCGTCTTCGTGGACGCGAAGCCGAGCTTCCCGGTGTGCCAGCGCTTTCTCGGCAACGCGCGCGGCCTGGAGCCGAGCAAGACCACCACCGGGCCGGACCGCAATTGCGTCTACGACGGCGGCAGCGTCGTCGTCGAATGAGCCCGCGGCTATAAGCCGAGCGCTTGCACGCGAGCTTGCTCGATCGCTTGCACGAGCTCGTTCAAGCTGTACGGCTTGGGCAGGAAGACCTGGTAAGCGCGCGCGTCGAGCCGGTCCGCCGCCGCGTGCGCTTGGTAGCCGGAAGAGAGCACGATCGCGACGCGCGAGCCTGCTTCGCGAACGCGCCGCACGACCTCGGCGCCGTCGATGTCCGGCATGGTCATGTCCACGACGAGCACATCGGCGGGGCAGGCGGCGTGACGCGCGACCCCGCTCAGGCCGTCCTCCGCTTCGTCTACCACGTAGCCTTTTCGCTCGAGGGAGCGGCGCAGCTGCGAGCGCACCAGCTCTTCGTCGTCCACGACCAGCACCCGGCAAGGCTCGTTGCTGAGCGCGGGCGGATCGGTCTTGAGCGCGTCCTCGCGCCGTGTGGTCGCAGGCAGCACGACCGAGAATCGGCTGCCGACTCCCCGCCAGCTCTCGAGCAGGAGCGCGCCGCCGTGGCTCGTCACGATTCCGAGGCACGCCGCGAGGCCGAGGCCGTGACCGTGCTCTTTGGTCGTGAAGAACGGCTCGAATACCCGCTGCCGCGTCGCTTCATCCATACCGACGCCGTCGTCCTCCACCTCGATCAGCACCCAATCCCCCGCGCGGCCGGTCACACGCGCACCGAGGGCGTCCTCCCAGCGCGCGTCCAGCTCGCCGATCAGGCTGGTGCGCACGTCGATCTTGCCAGGCTTACCCTCGAGCGCGTCCGAAGCGTTGGTCAGCAGGTTCATCATGACCTGCGTCAAGGGCGCGCGATCGCCGATCACGACGCTGTTGGGTGCGATCACGAAGCGCATCGCCGCCTTCTTGGAGAGCGTCGCGTCGAGCAAGGTGCGGAGCTCGCGGAACAGGTCGTTCAAGTCCACGGGGTCGCGCCGACTCAGATCTTGGCGGCCCGCGTAGGCCAGCATTTGCCGAGTCAGCATCGCCGCGCGCTCGCCCGCGCTCATGATGGCCTGAGCCGCTTGGCGATCGAACGGCGTCTCCAGCGTGCTGAGCAGCAGGCTCGCGTTGCCGATCACGCCCACGAGCAGGTTGTTGAAGTCGTGCGCGATTCCGCCGGCCAAAACCCCCAGGCTATCGAGCTTTTGGCTGCGCTGTAGCTGCAGCTCGAGCTTGCGTCGCTCTGCCTGCTGGCGGTTGCGGTCGCGCAGGTCGCGGAAGCCGGCGACCCGCGCTGGCTCGCCGTGAAACGTGGACCGCACGCCCACTACCTCGGTCGGAATCTCTTCGCCGCTCTTGCTGAGCAGGACCGTTTCGTAGGCGCCGTGGCGGTTGTCTGCGATGGCTTCGCTCGAGACGACCCTCGCGGAAGGCGCGACGAATTCGAGCGAGTGTCGCCCGACCATCTCCTCGGCGGTGAAACCGAGCAGCTCCTGAAAGCGGCCGCCTACCTGCACCAAGATGCCCTTCTGCGAGACGCACATGAAGTCGAAGGCGCCGAGGGCCAAGTCCTGGGTGTGCTGCTCGCTTTCGCGCAGCAAAGAGAGGGTGCGTTCGCGCTCCGTCACGTCCCGCACCGCCGCGATGCGCACGGGGCGATCACCGAGCCGGCCTTGTTTGGACTGCAGCTCGGCGCGGAAGCGAGTGCCGTCTGCGCGCCGCGCGGTGATCGTGTAGGTGCCTTCGTGGCCGAGCGCCACCCGCCGCTTGGTCGCCTCCAAGTCCTCTGGCGCCACCGTGCGGTGGATCGTGTCCGGGCCGAGCAGCTCCTCGGGCCGGCAGCCGACCATCTCCGCCAAGCGCTCGTTCACGTCGATGACGACGCCGCCTACGTGCACCAAAATTCCCTCGAACGAGGCTTCGGAAAGCAGCTGCAAGCGCTCGCGCGTGCTCCTGTGTTCCTCTTGCTCTACCGCTCGCTTCAGCGCCAGTCGGAGCAGTGGGGTGAGCGCCACGCAAAGCTCGCGCGAGCCCCCGGCTAGCGACAGAACCTGCCTGCCCGCGCTAACGCTCAGCGAAGCCCCCGCCGCCCCGGCTTGAATGCGACGCACCCCCAGCTCGGCGAGCCGCGCCAGCGCTTGCTCCAAACAAGCGCGGGCGTCGTCACCGGAGAGCAGCTCCGTGAGCTCGGCCGAGAGGGTGGAAGGGGAGGGCAGCGACATGGCGAGGAGTCCGCCGACCCCGGCGCACCAGCATAGCTGCGCCGACCAGCCGCCGGAAGCCCAGCCACGTTTCGCGCGTTTTTGCCGCGCCGCTCAGGCGGGAGCGATGTCCGCCAGCAGCGCGGCGTAGCTCGAAATCCCGGACAGCCTCTCGCGCGCAGTGTGACACGTGAGGGCGGTAGCCTGGCCCGTCGTCTCCGCCAAAAAGCACAAGTAAAGCGCCACGTTCTTGGCGTACAGCAGCTGCGCCTCGTCGCTCAACGCGTAGAACCGAGCGCGCTGCGCGTAGCCGGCCGGGGTGTGATCACCGAGCGATGCCTTGTCCGCTCGCCCGCCAGCAGCGAGGACGAACAGGAAATTGTATTCGAACCAGAACATGTGATCGGGGCTCGGGGAAAGCGCGGAGAGCGCCTCCCGGCACGCGCGTTCGCTTTCGAACACGTCTTCTGAACGCCCTTCGCTGCGGAGCGCGTGCAAGACGAACGAGCGCGCCATGCTGCGCTCTTGCTCGTCGGCCGCGAACGCGCTCGCCGCCGCGAGCTCCCGAGTGAAGCGGTGCCAGTCCTGCCACAGCGCGCGGTCCGCTTCGTTCGAAGAAGCGGCGAGCGCGCGGCCCATCTCGTACGTGTAGCGGCCGCTCGTCTTGATTTCGAGCTTGCTGCCCGTGACTCGCCCGCACAGCCGGTAGTTTTCTTCGGACTTGCCGGAGCCGCTATGAAAGCCGATGGAGCAGCCGAAAGCCTGGCAAATGCGCCAAGCACCTTGCACTCGCCGCTCCAGCTCTGCGCTGTCGTCGAAGGGAAAGTTTTTTTGAAAGCCGAAAGCGGGCGCCACGTAGTGAATACGTAGGTCCAGCGCCTCGCAGAGCGCCAGCATCGTCGCTAGAGTCTCGGGTGAGGTGAGGCCGGGTAGCTCGTCGATGGAGAGCTCACGGAAGTACGCCTGCCCGCTGGGCGTGCTGAACGCGCGCCGCCTGGCTTCCGCGTAGAGCCGATCGCGCCGCTGCAGCTTCTGCACTGCCGGCCACACCGCGCACAGCAGCTCCGCCAGCGCGCGCTCGTCCAAGTACAACCCGAGCCCGCTCGCGCGTGCGCGCACGTGGTCCAAAATCTTGCTCGGCACCTGCGCCGCGCACCAGCCGAGCGGGTCGCTCTGCTTCGGGGTGATGCTCAGCTCTGGCGAAAGGTCGAACGTGATGTAGCTCGAGAGCAGGCAACCCGCGACGAGCTCGGCCTCGCGCGCGTCGTACTTGCCGCCCACGGGCTGGTGATCGGCGTTGAAGCCCCAGGCGATACGTCGCTGGTGAAAGCCCGTTTTTAGCTTGGAAAGCACGGCGCCGTGGCTCATGCCTTCCACGCTCTGGCCCTGGTGCCCTTCTGGAACCTCCGCCCCGATGAACGGAAACGGCACGCCTTGTAGGCGGCCCTCGAGCATGGCGTTCACGTCGTACACGAGCTCGCGAGGGATGCTGTTCTGGTTGGCGGTCATGCTCAGGCCGAGCGCGGACATCGCCCACTCGACTGCTGGCCAATGCAAGGTCGTGAAGCGCGCGCCGACGCCCAAGCTCTGCACCTGCAACGTGCCGCTGGCGCTAGGGAAGATGGTGCTGCTCGGATCGTGCTCCTGCACCAGGTTCTTGAGCGTCAGCAGGTTTTGCCACGTCGCCGGAAAGGCGTAAGTGTCGTTGGCGAGCGCCACGCCGTCTTCCAGCACGCTCTCGGCGCCTTCGCGGCTGCTCTTCAAGACCCACGCGCAGTCGCCGTCTTCGTCCTCGGCCAGGGTGAACGTGCCGAGCGCGACGGTGAAGCGGCTTTTTTCGAAGTGAGTGACCCGCGCGCTGCGCGCCAATCGGTCGTAAAGGCGCGCAAAATCCAGGCAAAAATCGGGCGAGATACAGGGATTTTGGCGGAGTGAGATACGCGCTTCGGTCAAGAAGCGATTGATGGCGCTCATCGGCTTTCTTTCGTCGAGGCTGAGGCGTCGCGCGTGATGCCGGCCGAACAGCCCGGGGCGAGCACGGCTAGGCGCAGTGCGTTGGAGGGAATCTGTGTCGAGCTGTGTTCGAGGGCGCGCACTCATTGCCCCTTTCGGTGTTTAATGCTCGGTGCCCGTGAAACGATCACAGCGTCATCGAGCTGCTGTCGCCCTGGCGGTCGCCGGCGCGCTGTTCGCGGTGCCCACCAGGGCGCAAGCCCCCTCCGGGGAGCCGACGCATTTCGAGCTGCGCGCGCCCGCGGGGTGCAGCAGTGTGGAAGATTTCTCCGCGCGTGTTCGCAAGCGCTCGGCGCGCATCGTGCTCGTTCCCGGCCCTGCGAGACGGTCCCTGGTGGTGGAAATTCAGGAGCAATTGCCGGGGGTGCTGCGCGGCTCCGTGCGCGTCGTCGAGCCCGGGGGTGGGGCGCGCTCCCGTCAGCTGAGGGCATCCACCTGTGCGGAGGCGGTAGACGCGCTGTCCCTCATCGCCACCGTCACTCTCGATCCGGACGCACTGTTGGCGGAGCCTGAGGGCGAGCCCGAGCCCGAGCCCGAGCTCACGGCAAAGCCGCCACCTCGCCCGGCGGAGCTTCAGCACCGGCCGCGCGGCGTGCAGCCGCAGCCTCCGCCCCCCCGTGAGTCCGTTGCCGCGTATCGCTTCAGCGTGGGTCTCGGCGCCGCCCTCCTCTTCAATCAAGCGCCGGAGCTGGCGCCGGGAGCCTCTGCCGCGCTCGCGCTGGAGCTTTGGCCCGGCGCCGTGCTCGCGCCCTTCGTGCGGCTTTCGCTCGTGCATGCACAGCGCCGAGGCATCGCCGAGCCAGGCGGCTCCGCCAGCTTTGCCTTCACCCTGCCGACACTGGACGTTTGCCCCGTGCGGCTCGGGCCTCGGGAGCTGGGCATCCGCCCGTGCGCCTACGGCAGTGTTGGCATGCTGGAGGCGTGGGGCTCCGCCTCGGGGGCCGGTGAGTCACGCGCTCGCCTTTCCGGTTCCGGTGGCGGCTCACTTTGGGTCGGCTTGCGGGTGAGCGAAGCCTTCGAAATCGTTGCGGATGGGCGCGTGGGAGCGCTCTTCCCGCGCGATCGCTTCGGCTTCGACAATCGGGGTTTTTTCACGACACCCAGACTGGGATTTTCTGCCGGCTTGGGACTAGCCGGCGGATTTCCGTGATCGATGGCGGCCGTGCTCGCATCATGAGAGGTGCGGGTGAACACAATCTCCGATTTGGAGCTCCCCTCCACCGAAGCAGACGTCGCCAGACAGGCCGCGTCGCGCTTGCGGTTGGAACAGATGTTCAATGACCACCACGACTTCATTTGGCGACTCATTCGGCGGCTGGGGCTCAGCCGCGGAGCCGCCGATGACGCCGCACAACAAGTCTTTCTGGTCGCAGCCGAGCGGATCCTGGACATCCAAGAAGGACGCGAGCGAGCGTTCTTGTTTGGTACCGCGCTGCGAGTCTCCCGTCGTGTCTCCCGCAACGAGAAGCGCTGGGTCTTGGAAGACGACATGGACTTTCGCAACAGCGCAGCTCTTCGTCCGGAAGAGCTCGCCGATCAACGCCGCGCCGTCGACCTGATGGGGCGCATCTTGGCGAACATGGACCACGACCTCAAGACCGTATTCATCCTCGCGGAGCTGGAAGGCATGACGATGCCGCAGGTGTCGTCACTCCTGGAGATTCCGCTGGGCACCGCGACTTCCCGCCTGCGGCGCGCACGTGAAGCCTTCCGCTCGGCCGTAGCCGCGTTCGAGGCTGCGGTGCCGCAAGGGGCCAAGACATGAGCAACTTGAAGCTCGTGCCGGACGCGCCCACGCCGCTGGAGAGGATGCTGCTGGAAGCGTCACGCGCGGAGCAGCCTTCCAGCGAGCACAAGGCTCGCTTGCGGGCAGCGCTCGGTCTTGGCTTGCCGCTCTCCGGTCCGCTCGCGGCGCCGCCGCCCGCGCCCGCTCCGCTCCCCGCGACTCAGCCTGCGGCCGCAGCGCTGCCAGCGGCGGGTAAATCGCTCACCTTCGCCAAGGTCGCCGCTGCGGTTGGCGCTCTCGTCTTGGTCGGCGCGCTCGTGCTGACTCGTGAGGGCGAAGCGCCGAGCGCGCCGGTGACCGCGGTCGCGCCGTCTCCGGTCGTGGTCAGTCCCGTCCGGCCTCAGCCTGCGAGCGCGGTTCCCGCGGAAGAGCTGGCCGTCTCGCCGCTGCCGCCAGTGGAAGAGCGGGCAGCCAGCGCGCCGCGGCCCTCGCGCGGCTCCCCCGCGCCCGGCTCCAGCGCGGATCTCTCCGAGCAAATCTTGCTGATTGAAGCAGCGCGCGCCGGCGTCGCCGGGCGGGACGCCAAGGGCGCGCTGACCGCGCTGGATAGCTACGCGGTCAGGTTCCCGCGGGGCGCCTTCGGTCAAGAAGCGGCCGTGCTCCGCATTCGCGCCCTCGATCAATCGGGGGACTCCGCGCGAGCGACCCAGCTCGCCAAATCCTTCGTGGCGCGCTTCCCGAACAGTCCTCACGTCGCCCGCTTGAAGCCCATCGCGGAGCGCGCGACTTCGCGATAGATTGAGCCTTCATGGCTCGGTCGCCGCTGCTCGCGCTCGCGCTCGCCATGGGGGCGGGCTTGCTCTCCGCTTGCGACGGTGAGTTCGTCAATCTGGGCACCTCCGACGCGCCGTTGGGGGAAGCGGGGCGCCCCGGCGGGCCGCCACTCATCCGCGTGTGGCAGGTCGCGGAGGCGCCGCTCTTGCCGCAGATGGAGGGCCTGCTCCTCGCCAGCCCCTCGTTGACGGCGAGCGGCGAGCTGTTCTTTTCCGCGCAGGAGCGCGGCACCTCGGGCGGGGAGCCCAAGCCAACCGGTGTTTGGCACGCGCCTCCGGTAGCCGGTGGCTTCGGCGCGCCGACCGCGCTGCAGCTTGGCACGATGACGAGCGCGGACGTCGCCAGCCCGGCCGTGTCGCCTTCGGGGCGAGAGCTGTGGTTCGGCATGAACCCCACCGGCCGTGACACGGACGTGTTCCGCTGCGAGCTGCTCGATGGGGTGTGCGGCACACCCGTGGAAGTGGAGGAGCTCAACGGCGACTACGACGACGCGCCTCGTCCTCCCGCGCTCGGTGAGACGATGATGGCGCTGTCCTCCAAGCGCCATGGCCGTCCCACCCTTTACCAAATCTATTTAGTCACGCGGGCGAGCGCGGAAGCAGCGTGGAGTGCTCCGAGCCAGGCGGGCCTGGAGACCATCAACTCGGCGGAGTTCCAGAGCGCGGACGGCTTCTTGGCAGAAGAAGGCCTCGCGCTGTACTTCTCCTCGACTCGCGCGGGCACGTCGGATCTCTACGTCGCTCGTCGTTCGTCGCTCGCCACCTCGTTCGGCGCGCCGCAGGCCCTGGCCGACCTGAACAGCAGCGCGGAAGAGCGCATGCCCTGGCTCAGCCCGGACGGGCAGAAGCTGTACTTCGTCTCGGACCGGGCCAGCGGGCGGTACGCGCAGTACTCGCTCTACGTGGCGCAGAAGCTCTGACTACTTGGCGTTGTCCGCGGCGATGGCGCTGCGGATCGCAGCCTTGAGCGGGTTGTCGTTGGCGACCGGCGCGGGGGCCTTCGGCTTTGCTTGGACTTTGGGCTTGGGCTCGGCCTTCGGCTTTGCTTCGGCCTTCGGCTTCGGCTCGGCTTTTTGCCGTGGCTCCGACTTGGTCACCGCTTGGGCCGGCCTCGCTGCTACGGCTGCGCGAGCCTTCGGCGCGACGACGCTCGGTGCCGCGGCCTCCGGGTTCGGAGCCGCGCCTTGAGCCAGCGTGGGCAGTGAGTCCAAAGACACCGTCTGCACCGCTTCGGTCTTGGGCTTCGCTTCCGCGTCTTGGCTCAGCGGTGCCGGCGTCGCGGGCACGGCCGCCACCGGCAGCGGAGCGGGCGTGGCCGGTTCCGGTGCGCGCGGCCGCGGGGCGACGGGGGCCGGCTCCGCGTTGGGGCCGGGAAGCAGGGCGAGCTTGCCGAGCACGTTCTTGACTGCGAACGGCGCCTTCGCGCTCACGAAAGCCGTGACGCGACGCTCGCCGTACAGGTACTTGTTCTCCATTCCCACGCGCCGCGCGCCTTCTCGAAGCCAGTTCTGGCGGTAAGCAGCGAGCACGCCGCCCGTGAGCAAGAGCCCGAGCATGAGCCAACGGCCCCAGCGCACGCCGCCCGGCCTGCGACGAAAGTCCACCTCGCTCGTCATCGCCGAGCGCCGCTTCACCGCGACGGGGGGCGTGTACACCGGAGCGACCAACCGTGGCTGCTGGTAAACGGGCGCGACCAGCGGCTGCGGGGGGAACGCGGGCGCGGTGGCCGCGAACGGATTCGGCGCGGTGGTGAGAAACGGATTGGCCACGGGGCGCGCAACCGCCACCGGGCGAGCTACCGGAGCCGGGCGAGGTGCGGGCGGGATGCTGCGCGGCGAAGGCGGCTTCGGCGCGGGCCGGGCCATGGGGCGCGGAGGTGCTGAAGGAGCGCGGGGCGCTGCCATCAAGCGGGTCACGGAGTCCTCCGGCTCGTCGTCGTCCAGACCGGCGACCGCGCCGAGGCGCTGCCAAGTCTTCATGCCGGCCTTCCACACCAAGGTGGATGCATCCACCAAGCTGAGGCGAAACGCGTCGTCGAGCTGCTCGACGTTCATGCGCTTCATGTCGTCGTCCGCGATCATCACGTGCCAGGTCTCGTTGTCGGCGATAGAGGCTGCCAAGCATTCCCTCCGAGGAGCGAGATTGTCTCACCAGGTTACCACTCACGCGAGTGCGGCTGACCCTCAAAGGGCGCCGCGCGCAAGATTCGCTTCG
The DNA here is from genome assembly GCA_004193285.1 of Myxococcales bacterium. Lineage (GTDB taxonomy): Bacteria > Myxococcota_A > Polyangia > Polyangiales > Polyangiaceae > PMG-095. Next base: position 55,747 of record SECP01000028.1, read on the forward strand.
CCTCTCGTCGAGATTTTCCAGTTTCCTCGGCTGCCCCTGCCGTTTTCTGCGTCAAAGCCGAGGTCGGACGCTGTGGAAAACTCCCTGACTCGTTGGCTCCCATCACCGGCAGCAGCGAGACGTTCCACAGCTCGTTCGCCCACCGGTCGCTGTGTTTCGGGGCACGGCTCGATGCAGTCATGCTCCCAACCTAAAGCGACCAAATGACAGCGTTATGTCAGTGATTTTTGGCACAGCGCGACCAGCTGTAGGTGGCGAAATTCCTTGAGGTTTTGGCGGGTGTCCGGAAGCCCGTAGTGGCCGCCCTATTCTCAGCCAGGCTCGGAGCCGCGCTGAATGCCGCTCTCGAATCTGGCATTGGGGTCGGCTCCGACGAGAACGAGCGTCGCATCGTCGCGCGAGAAGCGACCGGACTCGGAGACGCGGCTCGCGAGCAGCTCGTACAGCGCGTCGGGGCTTTGTCCGCTCAGGATGAGGCCGCGCTGGGGAAGCTCCAGATCCAGGGCGAGCCGGCGCACGGGATCGGGGTGATCCGAGCCGGCGGTGAAGCCGTCCGAAACTGTCAGCCACGTGGTACCCCAGACGAGCGGCACGACCTCGACCGGCGGGGGCACGGTGGTGGTCGACGTGAGAGGCGGTGAAGAGGTGCCGTGGGTCGAGACGTGCCCATCCGGGCGCGCGCAAGCCAGCGGTGGCATGCCGGCGGTCGTCACCTCCGCGCGCGCTTCGGCGATGGAGCAGCGCAAGATAGTGACGCGAAGCTCCGTGCTCGGGTATTCGAAGAGCGCGCGCACGAGGTCGAGCATGACCGCGTGCAGCGGTGTGCGTTCGTTGATGCCCCGCGCGGCTTTGGCGAGCAGAGCGCGAGCGACGTCACTCGGGCTCGAGTGACGGGTGGCGATGTCGAGCAGAACGATGCCGACGTCTCCGCCCGGGCCGCTGACGATGTCGAACGCGTCGGTCTCGCGAGGCCCTTCGAGGGTGTCACCGGTGATGCGGAGGAGGCCGCGCTGCAGGGGGAGCTTCGGAGAGTTGGACTGACGGGAGGAGGCTGGCAAAGCGGGAGGCCGGATTGCGAAACGCGTTCCACGGCGAGCCCAAACCCGGCATGTGTGAGGGGTAACGGCTTTCCCGAGCAACAACCGAGACTTGGGTCAATTCCGCTGACGCTGGACGCTCGGTTTTAGCAACTATTTCGGTCTCAGGCTGAGCTTCCTGGACGAGCGCGTCTAAAGCTGGGACCGGATCGTGCGTTGAAGGTTGAGTAGCAATGCTCGACGAAGAAACGTCTGCATCGATGGGCCCGCGCCCAGTCAGCGTCGCGGTGGTGGATGACGACCCCACGGCTCGCCGCCTGATGCGCTTTTGGCTGGAGCGGGCGGGTTACACCGTCGTCGAGCACGAGTCCGCACGTAGCGTGCTGGATCACGATGGTCCGATCCCGGAGCTTGCCTGCGTCGACCTCGGGTTGGGAGAGGTGACCGGGATCAAGGTGATTCAACACCTGAAGGCGCGTGACTCGGAGCTGCCCATCATCGTCGTGACGGCGCAGCGTGAGCTGGAGACGGCGGTGGCGGCGATGCAAGCCGGCGCGTACGACTACGTGACCAAGCCGCTCGACCGCGACCGCTTGCTGCTCGCGGTGCACCGCGCCAACGAGCGCCGCGAGCTGCTCTCGAACGTGCGCCGTCTGGAATCTGCGCTCACCGAGCGCTCCGTGCTCGGCTCGATCGTCGGCAAGAGCCCGCCCATGCGCGAGCTCGCGCAGCAGGTTCAGCGCGTGCTGGAGAGCGACGTCGCGGTGTGCGTGTTCGGCGAATCCGGCACCGGCAAAGAGCTGGTCGCGCGCGCCATTCACAACGGTAGCGCTCGAAGGCGCGGGCCCTTCGTGGCCATCAACTGCGCCGGCATTCCCGAGTCTTTGCAAGAATCCGAGCTGTTCGGCCATGAGCGTGGCGCCTTCACCGGTGCTACCCAGCAGCGCCGCGGCTGCTTCGAGCAAGCCAACGGGGGGACCCTGCTGCTGGACGAGCTGGGCGAGATGAGCCTGCAAACCCAGGCCAGCCTGCTGCGCACGCTACAGGAAAAAACGATTCGCCGCGTCGGCGGCTCGGGCGAGATCCCGATCGACGTGCGCATGGTTTGCGCGACCCACCGCGACCTTCGCGCCGAGGTGGAGGCGGGGCGCTTCCGCGAGGACTTGTACTTCCGGCTGGTGGTGTACCCCATCCAGCTTCCGCCACTTCGCGAGCGCGTCGAAGACATTCCGCTCTTGGTCGGGCATTTCCTGCGCTCGCTCTCCAAAGACGTAGGGCGCGACGTGCAAAGTATTTCCCCGGAGGCGCTGGAAGCTCTCGCTCGCCACCTTTGGCCTGGAAACGTGCGCGAGCTGCAGAACGTCGTGCACCGGAGCCTGCTGGCCTGCCGGGGCGACGAAGTCATGTTGGCGGACCTGCCGCCGGACATCCGCGAGCTGGCGCTGCCGGCGATCCTGCCGACCGTGCATCACATGAACGGCAACGGCGCGAGCCGTTTTCAAGAGCCCAGCGAGGAAGACATCATCCCGCTCCGCGAGCTGGAGCGCCGCGCGATACAACGCGCGCTCCGCGCGACCCACGGCAGCGTGGGCCGCGCCGCCAAGTTGCTCGGTATCGGTAGGGCCACCCTGTATCGCCGCATCGCGACCCTGGATCTTTCTCGAGACGTCGCGTGACGAGACCTCGCGACTCGGGCCCGGAGCCTACCCTCACCGGTGAGGAGGCGCTGGAGCTCTTGCGCAAGCTCAGCCACGACCTGCGCGACCCGATGACGAACGTGCTCGGGTCCACCGAGCTGCTCCTGGAGAGCGAGCTGGACACCGCGCAGCGCTTGGCCGCGGAGAACGTGCACCGCTCCGGGCGAGCCCTTTTGGACGTCGTGGATCGACTGCTCGACGCGCACCAGATCAGCAAGAGCGCGCCCCCGAGCTCTGGCGAATACCGCGCCGCGCCCCGCGTGGCGGCCGTGCTCTCCGGTCGTCGGATTCTCCTCGCCGAAGACAACTCCTTCAATCGGGCACTCATCGATCACGTGCTGGAGCCGATGGGCTGCCAGGTGGATAAGGCCGCGTCCGGCACCGAAGCGGTGAAGCTGTTTCAACCGGGTCGCTACGATTTGGTGCTCATGGACTGCCAGATGCCGGAGCTCGACGGCTTGGCGGCGACGCGAGGCATTCGCAGTATCGAAGCCGGCAAGAGCCGCGTACCCATCGTCGCGGTGACGGCGGGTACGGTATCCGGGGCTCGCCGCGCTTGCCTGGAAGCCGGCATGGACGACTTTTTGGCGAAGCCGTTCTCGCTCGGCCGACTTCGCAAGAAGGTGCTGGAATGGCTGCTGCCGGCGATCGACTCGGAGCCGCCGGATCCGGAAGACCGCAAGAGCGACCCGGACGTTTCGCGCGCGCTCGGCGACGCGCAAGTGATGGACCTTTCGCGCTTGCAAGAGCTGGCGCACGAGTCCGGCTCTCAGCAAATCGTGGTCGAGCTGTCGCGCATCTTTTTGGATGACGTGGCGCGGCGCATCGTCGCGCTGGGGCTGGCCGCCAAGGCGCGCGACCAGCGCGCCTACCTGAACGTGATTCACGCCGTGAAGGGCGCCTCCGGGAACTTCGGGGCGGTGCGTATGGCGCGCATCGCGGAAGCGAGCGAGCGGCAGGCGAAGCACGGAGACCTCTCGCAGGTGCAAGCGGCCGTCGCGGAGCTGGGGCGCGAGCTCGAGGTGGTTCGGGTGATTTTGGACCGTAAGGTGTTCCAAAACGCCTGATTAAAGCGATTTTGGACGGCTAGCCGAGCGCTTGCACTATGCTCGCGCGGTGGCAGCGACGCCGGAACAAGCCCAGCCAGCGGACGCGGACCTCCCGCGGCTCGAGCCGGATGACATGCAGCTCATCGAGGCCGAGCCCAGACGGCTCGACCTGAGCGTCTGGAATCAGGCGGAAGCGGTGCGCGGCGCCGCTAACCGTCAGCTATCGGGCTCCTTGCTTGGCACCGCCGTCACCCGGCTCGGGCAGATCGGTCTGTTCGGCGCGCTCTCTTTTTCCTCCTACGTACTGTGGGCGCTCCTGCTCGGAAGGGCTCGCGTCGGCTCCAGCTACGGCACCGCCATCGGCATCGCCATCGCGGGCGCGGCCTTGAGCTTGGTGCTCTTCGGCGTCACCAAGCTCCGCAAGATCCCGCCGCAGAACATGGCGGATCTCGGCAACGTGTACTTGTTTTTGGTCTGCCTGCTGCTGGGCGTGCTCCGGCACTCGCAGCCTTCCACCGCCGGTGACCTGCTGCGGCAGGTATCCCCGGTGGTGATTCCGCTCCTCACGTACGGCGCGCTCATTCCCACCGTTCCCGGCAAGGCGCTGGTCATCATGCTCTTCGGCGCCGCGATGGATCCGCTGGGGCTGATGCTCATGCGCGCGCACACTCACTACGACGCGAGCGAGCTCGTAGTCGTGCTGGCTTCGCCGCTGGTGGCCGCCCTCGTGGCGCAGCAAGTCTCCAAGGTCGTGCATCACCTGACGGAGGGCATCGTCAAGGCGCGTGAAGTCGGCAGCTACAAGCTGGTGGAGCGACTCGGCGTCGGCGGTATGGCCGAGGTCTGGCGCGCCAATCACCGCATGCTGCGCCGCCCCGCCGCGATCAAGCTCATCCGCCCCAAGGTGCTGATCGACCACGGCCCGGCGGATTCCGAGCGCTTGCTCCGCCTGTTCACTCGCGAAGTGCGCACCACCGCGTCCCTCCGGTCACCTCATACGATTCAGATTTACGACTTCGGTATCACGCAAGAGGGCGCGTTTTACTACGTGATGGAGCTGCTCGACGGCATCGACTTGATGACGCTCGTCGAGCGCTTCGGTCCGCAGTCCGCCGAGCGCGTCGCGAGCTTGATGCGCCAGGTCTGCCACTCGCTCCGCGAAGCCCACGCGCGCGCGTTCGTGCACCGGGACGTCAAGCCCGCCAACGTGCTCATCTGCGCGGTCGGCGGTGACTACGATTTCGTCAAGGTGCTGGATTTCGGCTTGGTCCTGGATCGCCATCTCACCAGCGAAGAGCTGGAGGACGAGAAGCAGTTCGTGGGTACGCCGGCGGTGATGGCACCAGAGATGTTGCGCTTTCAAGCGCCGGTGGACGCGCGGGCGGATTTGTATGCGCTCGGCTGCGTCGGCTACTGGCTGCTCACCGGAAAGCGCGTCTTCGAAGCGCAGACGCGAGCGGACATGCTCGTCATGCACGCGCACCAGAAGCCGCTGCTCCCTTCCAAGCGCATCGACCGCGCGATTCACCCCGGGCTGGAGGCGCTCGTCATGCAGTGCCTGGAGAAGAACCCGAACAAGCGCCCGCAAACCGCGCACGAGCTGTCAGAGGCGCTCGGCGCCCTGCACTTCGACCACCCGTGGACAGACGAGCGCGCGGCTTTGTGGTGGAAGCAGAACCGCCCGGAAGCTCAGCGCGCGACCTCCGCCCTGGACGAAAAAGAGCGCGCCGCCGCGCAACCGGTGGAAGCCGCCCCGGTGGATGTCGAGCCGGCGCCCGCCGCGTCCGAGTAGGCTCGCCACGAAATTGCCATCGTCTCTCCCCACTGTGGCGGGGCCCACCGGGTCAGAGTGGACGGCATGGCGGACGATCGAATTGGCCTGTTGATACGGGGCGCCGCGCTCGCGCTCGCCGCGGCGCTGCTTCCGCGTCTCCTGGCGACCTCGGGAGCGGCCGAGCTTTGGCAGGGCGGCCCCGCGCAGGTGGATTTGGCCCGCCAAGTGGCGTCCAAGTCGCTCGCTGGCGTCGGCGCCAATGACTTTCACACCGGCAGCGCGCGCTTCGACGGCGAATGGGCGTTCGGCACCCACCTCATGACCACGCTCGGCCTCGGGCAGGTCGCGCTCGAGCACCCGGAGCTCCGCGCAGAGCTCTTGCCGGCCATGAGCCACGCCGTCGAACGCATGCTCGCGCCGGAGACGAACGCCTTCGGTACCGAAGCGTGGGGCAACGTCGGTCTGCGGACGCTGCCTGACGGCCACGGCCATGGCTACCTCGGTTACGCCAACCTCGCCCTCTCGATGCTGCGGCTCGTGGACCCGCAGACTCGCTTCGCGGCGCTCAGCGACGAGCTCTCGGACGCGATGGCGAGCCGGCTCGCCGCGGCGCCGCACGCGCTGTTCGAAACCTACCCGGGGGAAGCGTACGCGCCCGACATGTCGATGGTGGCCGGCTCGATCGCCCTGCACGATTGCGCCGCCGGCCGCGCCGAACGACCGTTCTTTCCTGCCTGGCGCCGCGCGTTCGAGCGCTACATCGACCCTGCCTCAGGCCTCCTCTACCAAGCCGCAGAAGCCGAGACGGGCCGGCCGCTGGACGCGCCGCGCGGCTCCGGCGCCGCCATCGCGGCCTACGCGCTGTCGTTCTTTGACCGTGACCTCTCGGCGCGGCTTTATGACGGCGTGCGTCGTCACGCGGTGCAGCCCCTCGGCTTCGGCATGATGCACGAGTACGCGCCAGGGAAGGCGGGCCGCGGGGACATCGACTCCGGTCCCGTCTTGCTCGGCGTGGGCGTCTCCGCGACCGGCTTCGCTCTCGCCGGAGCGCGCCTCCACCGCGACCGTGAGCAGTTCACGGCGCTGTACCGCACCGTGAATTTCGTAGGCGTGCCGCTCGGGGGGCATTTCATGAGCGGCGGCCCGCTCGGAAACGCCATCTTGCTGGCGATGACCAGCGCCAGCTTCGAATGGCAAAAACACTGCCGGAAGGTGTCCTCATGAGCCCCGCTCGGGCGACGGCGTGGCTCGTGAGCTCCGCGCTGATGAACCTCCTCGGTGCGCGGCTGCTGGACTGGCTCGGCCTCGTCGAAGGGCTGCTCGCGCCACAAGGCTGGCGCTTGTTACTGATCGTCCCACTGGCTGTATCGTTTTACGCCGCTCGCTTCATCGCCTGGTTCGTCGCTCCCGGGCTACTGCTCGGCGCGCTGCTCGTCAGCTTTCGCAAAGCGCGTTTGACTTCCGGAGACTGACCGGCCCACACCCATTCGGTGGCGACCATCAATTTCCCCTCTCGCCCTCGACTCCCAACCTTCAAGACCGGCTGGATCGGCACCGCGCTGCTGGTGGTAGGCGGGCTCGTCTTCGCGTGGACGGCCTACTACACGGTTCCGGCCGAAGCGGAAGGCGTGGTGCTGCGCTTCGGCCGCTTCAGTCACGTCGTGCCCTCCGGCCTTCACTTCAAGCTGCCCATGGGCATCGACACCGCGCAACTCGTGCCGGTCAAACGCCAACTGAAGCTCGAGTTCGGCTTCGGTACGGAGAACGCGAGCGCGCCGCACCAGCTCGGTGACCCCGAGGAGTACGAGGAAGTGAAGTCCATGGTGACCGGCGACTTGAACGCGGTCTTGGTGGAGTGGGTGATTCAGTACCGGATCGAGCGCGCCGACCACTACCTGTTCAACGTTCGCAGCCCGGACGAGACGTTGCGGGACGCCGCCGAGAGCGTCATGCGCGAGGTGGTCGGTGATCGCACGGTGGACGAGATCATCACCATCGGCCGCCAAGAGGTGGAGGACGAAGCGCTGCAAAAACTGCGCACGTTGGTGCAAGCCTACGCCATGGGCGTGAAGGTCGACCAGGTGCAGCTCAAGAACGTGAACCCTCCGAAGAAGGTGCAAGCTTCCTTTAACGAGGTGAACCAAGCGCAGCAGGAGCGCGAGCGCGCTATCAACGTCGCGAGCGGTGAGTACAACAAAGAGGTGCCGCGCGCGCGGGGCCGGGCCGCCCAGACCATTCGCGCCGCCGAGGGGTACGCCAAGCAGCGCGTCAACCAAGCGGAGGGTGAGGTCACCGCGTTCAACGCGCTACTGGCCGAGTACAGCAAGGCGCCGGAAGTGACCCGCCGCAGGCTCTATCTGGAGAGCATGGCGGAGGTGCTGCCGAAGGTGAAAAACAAGATCATCGTGAGCGAGGACGCAAAAGGACTCTTGCCGATTCTGAACCTGAATGGCCTCTCGAGCGGAGCCAAGCCATGAAGGCGCTCAAGCTCGGCTTCGTGCTCTGGGTGCTGGCGATCGCCGGCTTCTTCTTGGCGAGCGCCTCGCTCTACACGCTGCAGGAGACAGAGCAGGCCATCATCACGGAGTTCGGCAAGCCCGTGGGCCAGCCGGTCACCCAGGCCGGCCTTCACTTCAAGACGCCGCTCACCCAGCAGGTGAACATCATCGAGAAGAACATCTTGGAGTGGGACGGGCAGCGCAGCGAAATGCCCACCCGCGACAAGCTGTACATCTCGGTGGACGCGTTTGCGCGCTGGCGCATCAGCAAGCCGCTGGAGTACTTCCGTCGTCTGCGCGACGAGCGCAGCGCGCAATCCCGGCTAGAGGACGTGCTGGGCAGCGAGACCCGTAACGCGATCGCGAAGCACGACCTGATCGAGGTCGTTCGGACCACCAAGGCCCGTACTCCGCTGCGCGACGATGTCCTGGGCGCGCCCAACGAGGGCTACGGCTCCATCGGCGTGCTGCAGCCCATTCAAAAGGGCCGGGCCGCGATCGAGCTGGAAATCCGCAACGCCGCCAAGACAAAGCTGGAAGAGCTCGGCATCGAGCTTTTGGACGTGCGGTTCAAGCGCATCAACTACAACCCGACGGTCGTGGACAAGATCTACGAGCGCATGATCTCGGAGCGGCAGCAGATTGCTTCTCGTTTCCGCTCCGAGGGCGAGGGCGAAGCGGCCAAGATCATGGGTGACCGCGAGCGTGACCTGAGCGTGATCGAGTCCGAAGCCTACAAGACCGTGCAAGAGATGCGCGGACAAGCGGACGCCAAGGTCACCAGCATCTACGCCGCCGCCTACTCGCAGAGCGCGGAGGCCCGGAGCCTCTATGCCTTCGTGAAGACGCTGGACACGTACAAGAAGGTCATCTCCGAGAACGACACGCTCGTCCTCTCCAGCAAGAGTGATTTGTACCGCTTCCTGAGTGACGCCAACGGGGGAGAAAAGTAACTCAACCGGCCTCGCCTCCCGTGCGATCGAGGATCATGATCTTCTGCCAAATGTTACGGCTGAGGCCGACGGTCAGATCCTCGATGTCCCCGGCGGCGCGCAGCACCTCCGCGTCGTTGAATCGCTGCACGTAAATGGCGGCAATCTTGCTGAGGATGGCCAGGAGCTCGCTCGAGTAATCCAGGTAGCGCGTGAGCTGAAAAGGCGTCATGTCACGCTTGGGTGAGGACGCGGTGTCGCCCCCGGCGTTCGCTCCGGTCAGGCGCTCCGGGTCCTTGGTCAGCTGGTGCATGTCCACCACGTGCGCCATGGAGCGCAGCACGTGCAGCTCCTTGATGGCGCGCGCGCGTTTGATGCGGGCCTCGATGCCGACCAAGAAGTAGATCGCGATCGCGACGAACACCAGGTTGTTCACCGCCGCTTCCACCCCCTGCGCCGTCTCCGAGAAGCCCGCCCCGGTCAAGTCCAACCTGACGACTCGCAGCGCCACGAAGACCAGGAACGCCAAGATCGCAACCGCGACCCCGACCGAGATGCGCACCCACAGGATCGGCCGCGACAACCACAGCGAAACCTCGTCCGCGGACCGCGCGACGCTGCTCAGCTCCGCCGCGACCCGGCTCAAGCTGGATGCGGGGAACCGCTCCGCCACGCGCTTGTGAAGCGTGACAGCCGTTTCGACGATCCGCGCGGGGTCGAGCTCACGGTATCCAGGCACTCCTTAGATTCCGTTCTCTCGCTCGCCAGGCGCTACCAGGAGGGCGGCCGCGTCTTCGGCGGTCGTCACCGGGGCTGCACAGACGAAGTTGCGGCACACGTAGAGCGCCGCGTGCCCGCCGACGAGCTGCTTGCCCTTGGCGAGCGGAAGCTCGGAGGTGTGACCCGGCAGCAAGCGAGCTTCCACGCGGTTCGGCGCGTAGTGCCGCGCGAGCTCGGCGGTCAAGTCGTCGTAGCCGTCCGCGCCTGGCTCCCCGACGAGCACCAGCTCCAGCGAGGCCTCGGTCATGAAGTCCAGCGCGTTCAAGCTGCTGCCGAACGCTCGCGGCAGGCGCTCCAGCGACTTCGCGTAGCCTCGCAGCGCGTCCCGAGCGCGCTCTTCCCATTCCGGGCGGCCGAGGTGCCGCGCGAGGCGGGTGAGGGCATGCGCGGCGATGGCGTTCGCGTTGGGGAGCGCGCCGTCGTGGCCATCGCGCACGCGCGCGATCAGCGCCTCGTGATCGTGCGCGGTTTGGTAGAAAGGCCCGCCCCCGTCGTCGCCAAAGTCTCGAAGCAGCCGCTCTGCCAGACGCGCCGCTTCGATCAAGTGTCGCTCGTCCCCCGACACCTCATAGAGGCTGACGAGGCCTTGCACGAGGTAGGCGTAGTCCTCCAAGTACCCAGCAAGGTGCGCCTTTCCAGCGCGAGCAGTGCGGAACAAGCCGCCGTCCGGGCGTACCAAGGCCTTGCGCAGATGCTCGGCGGCGCGCGCGGCGCTCTCCGCGTAGCCGCGCTCCGGAAAGACTCGGGCCGCGACCGCGAACGCTTCGATCATGAGGCCGTTCCACGCCACCAAGATCTTGTCGTCCAGAAGCGGCGGCACGCGGCGGCCGCGCGCCTCGTACAGGATCGGTATGGAGCGCTGCAAAGAGGCCCGTAGCTCGGCGACGGTGATGCCGAGCTCGTCCGCGACTTCCTCGTGGGTCCGCTCCACGCGGAGCACGTTCGACCCCTCCCAATTGCCCTGCGGAGTCACGTCGTAGTACGCGCAGAAATCAGCCGCGTCTTCCGCGCTGAGCAGCTCTTCCACCTCGTGGGGTTCCCAGACGAAGAACTTGCCCTCGACGCCCTCGCTGTCTGCGTCCGTCGCGCTGTAGTAACCGCCCTCCGGGCTTTGCATCTCGCGCGCCACGTAGTCCAGCGTCTCTTGGGCGATGCGCGCATACTCTGCGTCGCCGGTGAGCTGAAAAGCCTCCGTGTACACCTTCGCGAGCTGCGCGTTGTCGTACAGCATCTTCTCGAAGTGCGGCACGTGCCAGCGCTCGTCCGTGGAGTAGCGGGCAAAGCCGCCGCCGAGCTGGTCGTACATGCCGCCCGCCTTCATGCCGTCCAGCGTGCCCTTCAGCATCCGGAGCGCGAGCGCGTCCCCCGTGCGGCGCACGAAGCGGAGCATGAGCTCCAAGCTCTGGCTGGGCGGAAACTTGGGGGCCTTTCCGAAACCGCCGTACCGGGAGTCGTAGCTTTGAGCCAGCTGCTCTACCGCCGCGCGCTGGCGGTCCAGCGAAAGCCCCCCGCGCGGACCCGGACCGGAGAGCTGCTGAACGTGCTCCGTGAGCTGCTGGGCTTGGTCGACCAAGGTTTCGCGGTCGGTGCGCCAAAGCTCGGCGAGCTTTTGCAGCACGGTCGTGAACCCAGCCCGGCCCTGCCGATCCACCGGCGGAAAGTAAGTGCCGGCGAAGAACGGCTGCTGCTCCGGCGTCAAAAACACCGTCATCGGCCAGCCGCCGCTGCCCGACATCGCCACGGTGGCGCTCATGTAGATGTCGTCCAGATCCGGGCGCTCTTCGCGGTCCACCTTGATGCAGACGAACGAATCGTTCATGAGCTGCGCGATCGCAGGGTTTTCGAACGATTCGCGCTCCATCACGTGGCACCAGTGGCACGCGGCGTAGCCGATGCTCAAAAGGATGGGTTTGTCCTCCTGGCGCGCTCGGGCGAGCGCTTCTTCACCCCAGGGAAACCAGTCCACCGGGTTCTTGGAGTGTTGCAGCAGGTAGGGGCTGGTCTCGCCGGCCAGGCGGTTTTCCCGAGCCATGACTAGGCGGTACCACGGCTGAATTGGCGAAGCTCTGGCTTTTGACTACTGTCCGGCCGTTGTCAGACCCGCGAAGCGACGAGCAGCTGATGGCCGCCTACGTGGCTGGCGACAGCGCGGCGTTTCGCGTCATCTTCGAGCGCTACGCGCCGCTCTTGCTCCGCGCGATGCTCCGCGAGCTGTACGTGCGCGAGGAAGCGAACGACCTGGTGCAGCAGACCTTCCTTCAGCTGCACCGCGCCCGCGCGGATTTCGATCGCGCTCAGAAGCTCAAGCCGTGGATCTTCACCATCGCGATGAACTTGAAGCGCGAGTACTTCCGCCGCAAGAAGCGCCGGCCGGAGCGGTCGCTGGAGGTGGAGGCTGCGGTCGAGCCCATGGTCGGCGCGCTCGGCGCCGCCCAGGTAGATGCTCGGCGAACCCTAGCGCGTGTCCTCTCGGACTTGCCCCCCGACCAGCTCGAGGTCATCCAGCTTCATTGGTTCGACGGCTTGGAGTTCCCGGAGGTCGCCCAGGTGGTGGGTGCGAGTGTCAGCGCCGTCAAGGTCCGGGCGCACCGCGGCTACGTTCGGCTTCGCGCCGCGTTGGGGGACGACGTCGCCCTTCCACCGCTGGCGAACGAGCCTGGCGTCGGTAACCCCGAAGGGGGGCGCAGCGTATGAGCAGAAACGCCTTGGACTGTGCTGAGATCCGCAACGGCTTCGTTGCCGGACGCTTACCCGCGGGACCGGAGGTAGACGCTCATTTGCAATCTTGCCCCGCTTGTTCGGAGCTCTTCTCGAAGGGCGCCCAGTTGGGCCGGCAGCTGGCGGCTGCGTCCTCTCCCATGCCGGAGCCGGGCGAGCTCTTCGCCGCCATTCATCGCGGCATCGAGCGTGAATCGGGGCTTCGCGCCACGCTACGAGCCTTGCCGAGCCGCGTGCGGGCCGGAGCGCTGCTCGGGGTAGCTCTCGCGCTGCTCGTCTACGAGCTCGCATTCAATCGCCGGGAGGACTTCGCCGAGTTCTCGCCGCTCGTGTTTTGGGCGGTCGTCGCGCTCCTCGGCGCTGCGGTGGCGGTGGGCGCGCTGCGTTTGATGCGCGGCGCCACACTGCCGGTCGGCAGCGCTGCTCGTGAGCGCGGCGTGGCGGCGGCGCTGTTGGTGCTGCCGGCGGTCGCGCTGCTCGTGGTCCCCATCGGCTCGCGCACTCCAGAGGCTGCGGAGGCCTTCGGCAACCCGATGGGCTGCTTCTCGTACGGCGCGGCGCTCGTCGTGCCGTTCGCGCTCCTGTACTGGCTTTTCGAGCGTCGAGACGCGGTCCCGGTTACGTCCCTGGTTTCAGCGGGCGCGCTCGCCGGCATCGCCGCCAACTTGCTGCTCCACGCGCATTGCCCTTCGGCTCACGTGGGGCACCTGCTTTTGGGACACGCCAGTATCGGCGCGGCGTGGGCGCTCGCCCTCGGGCTCTTTTCGCGGCCCTCAAGAGCGGCCCAGTAGCAGCAAGTGCTCGCGTCGGGGCCTCTCCGCGAACGCGGTGCGCGAAGCCCCATGAAAGTGCGGCCGCGCTTGAGAGGCACGGCCGAGCATCGCAAGGCCGGCCGCCGGCGCTGCCTTCTCGACGACGCGCTCCGCGAACAGCGCCTTACCGGCCAGCGTCGAATCCGCGATCAAGAGCACGATCTTGCCAGGTCGGGATACGCTTCTTGCCAGCGCGGTGAGCGTCGCCCCCAGGTCGCGTTCCCAGCGCGCGAGGGCCTTGCCGAAGCTCTCTTCCGAGAGCTCGCGCCGTGAGCCAATCTCCAGATCCGCAAACTCGCGGGAAGAGAGCCCGAGCCAGCGCAAGCGGTCGTCGTGGTGCGACACGTAGTCGTACACGCCGGGGTATGGCGGCGACGACACGACCAAGCTCACGCTGCCCGGCGCCAGCCCCGGGAGCTTGCGTGCGTCCCCGAGCGTGCAGCTCGCGGCGGGGGCCCCTTCCGGCAACGAACGCCGGTACTCGGCGAGCTTTCGACCCAGCTCACTCGCCTTCTTGACGAAGAAGCGGCTCGGAAAGCCCGGCGCCACGCGCTTTTCGGTCGGCCTGCCCGCGCTATCACCGGCGCGCTGACTCACCTTCGTGAGCAAGGCGGATAGCACGAGAAATAGCGCTCGCTCGAGCTCGCTCTGCTCGGTGCGGGAAATGCCGTCACGGAGGCCGTCTAGCTCCAGGAGGACGTGGGGCGCAAACTCGTCTCGGTCTCGCTCGCCGTAGCGCTGAGTCGCGCCCGCCTTGCGCTTGCGTCGGTCATCCGCGTGCGCGGCGACGCGCGCAGCTTCCGTCTCCAGTTGAGCGACCCACGCGTCTTCAGGCGCGAGCGTCTTCAGCCACGTCAGCTCGCGTGAGAGCGGGTTCACGTCGTAGCCGAGCCCCCGTCGACCTTGTCGGCGAGCCTCCACGAGGACGGTGCCGCTGCCGCAAAATGGGTCCAGCACCGTTTCTCCCCCGCGCGACAACGCCTCGACCAAGCGCGCCGCGGTGAGTGGGTGCATGCGCGCTGGGTAGCTATGGAAGCCGTGCACGTCCGCCAGCTCGGCAGTTTCGGTCGCGGCCACGTCGAAAGCGTGGCTCAGCGCCTGCGAGGCTTCGCCCCAGGTTTCTATGGCTCCGCCCAGCTGGCTGAGCGCCGTTCGGCGGCCGGGGGCTGTGTTCACGACCGCGGTTGTAGCATCAGAAGCGGCGGCGGCGACGCAGCGCCGAAATGCCCAGCATTGCCGCAAAGAACGCAGAACCGCCGCCGAAGCGAGCGGGTCCGAAGCTGCACGCCTTGGGTCCAGCGCTCGCCGCTTCGGACGCGCTGTCAGCGTAGAGCGTGCTCAAGGCCCCCACGTCGGTCGCCGCGAGCTCGCGTTTGTGAACCTCGCATTGGCCGATGCTCAAGAACATGGTCGCCTCGCGCTCGACCATGTCCTCACCCAAGCCGAAGAAGTGTCCCGCTTCGTGGGTCGTCACGTTCTGCGCGTCGTAGCGGCTCTGGCAGTCCGCCGCCTCGGTCTCGTGCAGGCCTGGGACCTTGCTCTTCATGTCCGCGGTCAGCACCCCCATGGGGTAGCGCGCATTCAGGAGCACGTCGGCTTCCAAGATCTCGCCCGTCTTGTCGTTCGAGTAGGTCACGGTGATCGCGACGTCCTTCTCGTGGCCAGGAGTCGTGATCTCGGCATAGCTCACCGTGCTCTTGCCGTCTTGCGTGGGCTGCGTGGTAGTGTTGCCGCTGTCGAAGGTGAGGTTCGGGACGCGGGGATCGCTCGCAGCCCAGCTGCCGAACGCCTGGATCACGGCTTCGCTCGCGTTGGGGTCCAGCTTTTTCAGCGAAGAATCGAGGTACACGGTGACGTTCTTCCTCTGCCAATGCTGGTCGATGCCGGAAGAGGACCTGCGGTAGCCGGGACTGCCGCTCCTGACGTCTCGCGTCACGGCTGGCCGCTCCAGGGCGGCGGTCGCGGTCACCCCCGCTATCCCGGAGAGTGCGACGAAGAACCACAACTTGCGGCGCGCGGGGCGAGGCGCTTGCGGCGAACCAGGGTCGGCTCCGTTTTCCGGCGCTACGGTAGACGCGGCGCTCGGAACGCTGAGCATGGAGGGCTGGTAACGAATCTCGGGAGTCGGCTGCGACGAAGGCTGAATGGACGTCGGCACGAGGAGCCTGAACGGTCGGCCGCGCGCGACCTTGAGCACGTCCCGAGTCGATGATTCAGCGCGCTCGAACGACCGCGAACACTTCATCGTCGCGGAGCACGCGCTTGGCGGAGCGAGCCCGGTCCAAGATGCGCGCCACCAGCGCCTCGCTCGGCTCGATGCTGTGACGCCGCAGCCAATGTACGACGTTGGAAGAGCCCGACATGTACCCGATGCGGATGTCGTGCCCGCTCGCGAAGTGGCTCACCGGCACCAAGCTGTAAACGCGATCCGCCAGCGCCTCGTCCTGCCCCAAGGCTTTGACGATGGCCGCGGCGTGCACTCCCGTCGCGGTGCGGAAGGCGTTTTGGCCCACCAGGGGGTGATTGTCCGGGATTTCCATGCCCAGCGCGCTCGCGAAGTGCGCGGCGTAATCACGCAAGGCGGTCGCGCGCGGCTCTTGGCCGCGCAGCAGCGCGAGGTTGGCGACGAAGAGCTCGAGCGGCGTATTGCCGACCCGCTCACCGACCCCCAGCGCGGTGGCGTGGACGCGGCCGACTCCGGCCTCGGCCGCGCTGAGCGCGTTAGCAAGCCCCAGGCCGCGATCGTCGTGGCCGTGCCAATCCAGCTGCACGTGGGCCGGAGCTACCTCCCGCGCGAAACGCACCAAGGCCTGCACGCCCGCGCTGGAAGCGGCTCCGACCGTGTCGCACAGGCAGAGCCGGGTCGCGCCGTGCTCGATGGCGAGCTCGAACAGACGCCGCAGCGTCGTCGGCGGCGTGCGCGTCGTGTCTTCGGTCACGAACGTGACCGGCAGGCCCGCGCTGGCGCCGAGCCGCACCGCTTCGCGCGTCAACCGCGAGACTCGCTCCAAATCCCAACCTTCGGCGCGCCACCGGATGGGGCTCGCCCCCACGAACACCGATACCTCGATGGCCATGCCGGTGCGCTGCGAGAGCTCGATGATGGGCGTGACGTCACCGGCCAAGGTGCGGCCGGCGCACACCGGCAAAAGCGGGAGCCGCTCTTCGCGGATGACGCTCAACATCTGCTCCGCTTCGGCGCGCGCGGCCGCCGAAACCGATACAATCCCCAGGTTGACGGCGGCGACCCCGAGCCGCGCCATCCGCCGCAGCCCCTCGAGCTTCTGCTCCAGGCTCGGGTTCTGCACCGACGGGCTCTGCAAACCGTCCCGTAGCGTCTCGTCCAGCACTGCCACGTGCCGGCTCTCCCAGGCGGGGGCGTCGCGATTCCAGTCGTAAAGCAGCGAATCCGGGCTCACTCGAGGGTCAGCCTAGCGCGGGAAATGCCCCGGGACTACCGCGGGCAGCGCCGTTTTACGCCACGCTACGAGCGCGCGCCCCTCATCCAGATATACTGCGCCGCTCCTCATCTCGTTCGAATGCTCTCCGAATCCACACGGCGCACGATCTCGACGCGGCTCGCCGCCGAGCGCGGCCGTATCTCGAAGTCTGCGCCGCTCACGGTCGCGCTTGCGTACCCGTCGCCCTACCACGTGGCGATGAGCTCGCTCGGCTACCAGCGCATCTACCGCGCCTTCATGGATATGCCCGGGGTGTGCTGTGAGCGCGCTTTCTTGCCGGACGAAACCGATCGCGATGGTGAGACGGAACGCCCCGTTACGTACGAAACCCTTCGCGGCCTCTCGGATTTCCCGATCATCGCCCTCAGCGTCGCGTACGAGCTGGAGCTGGCGGGCCTCATCAAGCTGCTCGAGGCGTCGGGCATCGAGCCCCTCCGCGCCGAACGCGGGCCCAACGCGCCCTTCATCCTGTGCGGCGGGCCGCTCACCTTCTCGAATCCGCTGCCGCTCGCCGCGTTCGCAGACGCCGTGGTCATGGGCGAAGGCGAAGGCGTCGCGGAGTGGGTGATACGCACCATCGGCGAGAGCCCATCTCGCGCCGCCGCGCTCGCGCAGCTCGCCGAGCACCCGAACGTCTTCGTTCCCGAGCACCACGGCGATCGCCTCGCGCAAATCGCCGCCTGCGACAACGCGCTCCTGCCCGCCACGAGCGTCATCGTCACGCCGCACACCGAGCTCTCGAACATGTTCTTGCTCGAGGCGGAGCGTGGCTGCTCGCGCGGCTGCACCTACTGCGTCATGCGCCGCTCCACCAACGGCGGCATGCGTATCGTCCCGCAAGACGTCGTCCTCGCCGCCATTCCGCACGAGTACCACCGCGTCGGCCTCGTTGGCGCTGCGGTGAGCGACCACCCAAAAATCACGGACATCGTGAACGCCCTCGCCGATCGCGGCTGCGAAGTGGGGCTCTCCAGCCTCCGCCCCGACAAGCTGAAGGACGACTTCGTCGGCGCGCTCCGCCGAGCCGGCTACAAAACGCTCACCACCGCGCTGGACGGCCCGAGCGAGCGCATGCGTAACCTCATCGAGCGCCGCGGCCGCGAGCCCCACTACCAAATCGCCGCCGAAAACGCCCGCCGCCACGGCTACGACCGCCTCAAGCTCTACCTCATGGTCGGCCTCCCCGGCGAAACCGACGAAGACATCGACGAGTGCGTCCGCTTCGTGACCGAGCTCTCCCGGACCATCCCCGTCGCGTTGGGCGTCGCCCCCTTCTGCGCCAAGCGCAACACCCCCCTCGACCGCATGCCGTACGCCGGCATCCGCACCGTCGAAGCCCGCCTGGACCGACTGCGCCGCGGCCTCCGTGGTCGGGCGGACGTCCGCAACGTCTCCGCCAAGTGGGCCTGGGTCGAATACGTCCTCGCCCAGGGCGGCGTCCCCGAAGCCCTCGCGCTCTACCGCGCCGTCCAAGCCGGCGGCCAATTCGCCGCCTACCGCCGCGAATTCCAAGCCCTCGGCCACAGCCCGGACGGCCGCGGCTACGCCGAAACCGAAGCTCCCATCGCCCCCGAGCGCCTCAAACACAAGCACCTCACCCTCGCGCGCCCCTCGTAACCCGCGCGAGTCATCCGGTCGGGGCTGCCAATTCGCAGCCACCCTCGCAGAAGGCTACCGTGCCGGCGCTCGGTGCCTCTTGCCACCTGACCCGCCGCACCGCGATCCTACGTGACACCAGGTGATCCTACGTGACGGTGCGTGATCCCACGTGACCGTAGGCCTCGTGATCGTATGTGGCCCTGCGTGATCCTACGTGACCACGCGTGATCCCACGTGACCGCGTGGGTTGTGATCGCACGTGAGGGTCGGTGATCCTACGTGACCACGCATGACATCACTCGCACCTGGCGTTGCGCCTACGTGGGCTCATAGATGATCCTACGTGACCATGTGTGATCCTACATGACCGTAGGCGTCGTGATCCTACGTGACCGCGGGTGATCCTACGTGACCATGCGTGATCCCACGTGACCGCGTGAGTCGTGATCCTAGTGACATGCGTGGACATCACCCCCGCCGACGTTGCGCCCACGTGGGTTGATGCTTGCTGGCGCTCCCCTCGGCGCACCCAACTAGCTTCATCGCGCATCGGCGTCGTGATCGTACGTGACCATTCGTGATCCCACGTGACGGTACGCGTCGTGATCGTACGTGACCATCGGCGATCGTACGTGACCGCGGGTGATCCTACGTGACCATGCGTGATCGTATGTGACGGCGTGGGTCGTGATCGTATGTGACCATGCGTGATCGTATGTGACGGCGTGGGTCGTGATCCTACGTGACCATGCGTGACATCACCCCCGCCGACGTTGCGTCCACGTGGGTTCATGCTTGCTGGCGCGCCCACTCACCGGCATCCGCACCCAACTAGCTTCATCGCGCATCGGCGTCGTGATCGTACGTGACCACTCGTGATCCCACGTGACGGTACGCGTCGTGATCCTACGTGACCGTCGGCGATCGTACGTGACCGCGGGTGATCGTACGTGACCATGCGTGATCCGGTACGTGATCCTGCGTGACATCACCCCCGCCGACGTTGCGCCCACGTGGGTTGATGCTTGCTGGCGGTCCCCCTCGCCGGCATCCGCACCCAACTAGCTTCATCGCGCATCGGCATCGTGATCCTACGTGACCATGCGTGATCCCCCGTGACCGCGTAGGTTGTGATCGTACGTGACCATGCGTGATCCCACGTGACGGTACGCGTCGTGATCCTACGTGACCGTCGGTGATCGTACGTGACCGCGGGTGATCGTAGGTGACCATGCGTGATCCTATGTGACCGCGTGCGCTGTGATCGTACGTGACGCCGGGTGATCGTACGTGACCATGCGTGACATCACTCGCGCCGACGTTGCGCCCACCTGGGTGGAGGCTTGCTGGCGCGCCCACTCGGCACACCCAACTAGCTTGATAGTGCATCGGCGTCGTGATCCTACGTGACCATTCGTGATCCCACGTGACCGTACGCGTCGTGATCGTACGTGACCATGCGTGATCCCACGTGATCGGGGGCGTCGTGATCGTACGTGACCTTCGGTGATCCCACGTGACCACGCATGACATTACGGCACGACCGTCGCGCCCACGTGGGTCATGCGCCATCGGCGGTGATCGTACGTGACCATGCGTGATCCTACGTGACCGTCGGTGATCGCACGTGACGAGGCATGACATCACTGACACCGACGGCTCGGGTCGAGTGCGTGACGCCTGCTGATCAGAATGCCCAGGCGAGGCTCGCGCGGCCCTCGACGACGAAGCGACTGCCGTCGTCGCCCGCTTCGAGCAGTGCGGCACCCGCGCCGATGCGGAGCGAGTCGGTCAGGGCATGGGTGGCGCCGAGCTCGTAGCGGATGCCGGGGCCCAGCACGGTGGAGCAGCAAAAGCCGTTGACGAAATGAGCGCCCACATGGCCGCTGACGCGCAGTACGCGGTCCGAGCCAATGGCGCCCCCCACGTAAACGCCGGGTCTCAGGTTGGTCGAAGCGTCGTACGCGCCAAGGCCGAGCTCGAACCAGCCGAGGCTACGGTCGCCGACGCGTAGGAGCACGTCCGGCAGCACCACCGGTTCGGCGTAGGTCACGCGCGCATCCGGCAGCGCGCCGAGGACGCCGACGCGAAATTCGAACAACCGCCAACTGTAGCCGGCACCCAAACGAGCCGCGACATGCGTCCCGAGTGAGTGCTTTCCGATCCGGTCGGCGAAGCACGAGTAGGTGCCGGAGCAGGGCTGGAGCGCGGAATCCTCGAGCTCGATGCCGGCCCCGAACGCAGCAAAGAACCCGCGGTCTTGATCGGGTGGAGCCGTACGCGGCAGGCGGCGGCGCCAGACTCCGAGGACCGCGACGCCAGCACGCTTGACTGCATAAGCGTCCGAGCTCGTTTCGTTGTTGGGCTCGCTCAGCTTCCCCGCACCGGCGTAGACCGTGCTCGAGATACCACGCGCCGTGGTTTCTTCCGCCCAGGCAGCGCGCGTGTGTAGCAACAGAATCACACCCGCCCCGAATAAAACCCGCAAATTACATCCTAGATAAGACATGGATTGACCCGCAGCGTCCCCCTAGCAAGCCCCTGGCCAACTCGAGAGCTGGGACACGAACCACGGGCCTCGTGTCCGTGCGAGTCGCGTGCATCCCGCGTACTTCGGGGAAATGGCCTGATCCCCGCGACCGCCTCAAGCCCTCGCTCGCGCCGAACGGGGCTATCCGTCGACGCGAAGGCAGCTTCTGCAAGAGGGGCGCGCCGCGGCAGCCCCTACTTACTACCGGAGGCCGCGATGGTGATTTTTGCTTCGAAGGCGCGGCCCGTGCCGTAACGAAAGTAGGCTTTGCCGGGGCGACCGGGGCTCGCGCCGTCGAAGCGTTTTTGCACGACGGTTTCGGTGGGCTCGTCCTCGGCGGCTTCATCCCGCAGAGTGACGTCGATCACGAGTCGTTCAGAGCCCGGCTGGTTCGAGCCGGAGAGGGCGAATTGGCCGGCTCGGAGCAACACGAGGGTGCGCTCCACCATCCGCTGGAGCACGGCGGGCGGCGTTGGCTCGCCTGGCCGCGATTGCCAGCGCTCCACGGCGCCGAGACGGTTGTTTTCGTCCACCGTGAGCGCGATCCGAATCGTGCCGACGTGGCCAGCGGGGAGCTCGCGCCACTCAGGGTCGGCAGGGGTAGCGGCGGGTAAGGCGCGAGTGAACGCGTAGCCGAGTCGACGGACGCCCGGTGCGAGGCCTTCCTGCCCGAAGGTTCCGGCCGCGGGCGCGCCGCTGGGCGTCGAATCCGCGCCGCTCGAGGGCGTGGATTCGCTTTCCGCCCGAGGAGACGGCGGTCTCGGCGTGGCGAGGGGTTTGGACGCCTTTGGCGTCACTGCTTTTGGTTTGGCCGCGTTGGCGGGCTTGGCCGTCTCCACGGGCGATGGGCCTGGATCTGGCGGGCTGGGCGGCTCTGGCGGGAGAGATTCCACGTCGACCGGCGCGGCGACTGCCACCGCAGCAGGTGACGCCGGCGTAGCCGCGAGCTCGGGGGTAGGGGCCTCGATTTCAATCGCGTTGCCCGGCATTGCGACGCTGTTGGGAAGCGCCTGCAGCGTGGAAGGGGCCTGCTCGCGCACCACGACGGTGACGGAGAGGAGGAGCGCAGCGTGGAGCCCGAGCGAAGCGCACGCCGCCATGAGGCTACGTTGGCTCGGGAATGGCACCGCGGGATTCACCTCCTTGGGACACCGCCGACCGCCGGAGGTTCCGCTCGGATTTTAACGGCGCAGCGCGGTGAGCGGTACGACGTTGTTTGCCACGCCGCCCGTCTGCGGCTCTTCCAGCGCTTCGTCCACGCCCATGACCCGCCTCAAGTCCAAGTCGTACAAGTGCGAGGGGCGGATATTCCCGAGCGCCGCGAACACGTTGGCGCGCACGGTGGGGTTATCGGCATTCAGCGTGGTCAGCAGATTTTTCACCTGCTTGCGCTTCAAGTTGTCCTGCGACCCGCAGAGGTCGCAAGGAATGATCGGGAAGCCCTTGACCGCCGCGAGCTCGGTGAGCTCGGCCTCGGTTGCGTAGACGAGCGGACGGATGACGACGTTGCGCCCGTCGTCGGACCTCAGACGCGCGGGCATCGCTTTGAGCTGGCCCGCGTACAGCAGGTTGAGCATCAGCGTCTCGATGACGTCGTCCCGGTGGTGACCGAGCGCGATCTTGGTAGCCCCGAGCTTCTGCGCCTGCGTGTACAAGATGCCGCGGCGAAGGCGCGAGCACAGAGAGCAAAAGGTTTTGCCCTCCGGTATCTTCTCCGTGACGACGGAGTAGGTGTCCTCTTTGACGATGACGTACTCGTAGCCCTCGCGTTCGAAGAAGGCGGGCAAGAGGTCGCTCGGGAAGCCGGGGTGACCTTGATCCACGTTGAGCGCGAAGAGGCTGAACGGAAATGGCGCCTTCTTCTGCAGCTCACGAAGCAAGTACAGCATCGCGTGGGAGTCTTTGCCGCCGCTGACCGCGACCATCACGCGGTCGCCGGGCTCCAGCATCCGAAAATCCGACGAGGCCTTGGCGACCTGTGAAAGGAGCTTCTTTTCGAGTTTGTCCATGAGTTAGCCCCACTCGGGGTCGATGCTGGCGAGCTCCGCCAAAGAAACGGGGTGGTACGGCGGACGCGGCGTGATGCCCTGGCCGGGGTCGCCGCCCTGCTCCGCGAGGATGCGCGCGCACGTGGCGAGACACCACTTGCCCTGACAGTGACCGGTGCCAAAGCCGGTGTAGCGTTTCAACGACTCGATGTCGCGATGCCCGCGCTCGATGCCGCTCAGTAGCTCGTGGAGCGTGACGTCCTCGCAGCGGCAGACGAATTGCTTCATTTCAGTTCACGCTGGGCGTGAACTCGCCGCACAGGTTGGCCATGGGCCCGCGCGGCTTGCCTTCGTCGAACACGACGGCGCACTCCAGCGGGTTGTCCAAGCTCTCTGCCAAGTCGATGGTCAGCGGGCTTGCCCAGCTGCGCCCGCCGTCGAAGCGCGCGCGGATGACGCCTTGCTTGTCGATGAACCAAGTCTCCGGAAAGAGCTTGGTGCCGAACTTGTCGCGCACGACGTCCGACTCGGAGTCGATGAGCACCTCGAAGGGCGGGTCGCCGCCGCCGAGCACGCTGCGCAGCGTGTCTCGCGCGTCCGCGGCGCTCTCGTCCGTGGTGATGGTGACGAGGGCGACGTTCGGGTGGGCCTTGAGCGCCTTCGCCAAGTCCGCGATCGACGGCATCTCTTCCAGGCAGGGGCGGCAGGTCTTCGTCCAGAAGTTGAGGATGACGGTCTTGCCGCGGTAGCTGGAGAGCTTCACCTTGCCGCCGTTCATCGACGGCAGCTCGAAGTCCGGCGCGAGGCGGTTGCGCGCGGCGTAGGCAGGGCGGAGCGCGCAGAGCGACGTGCAGGACCGGCGCGTCTCGCCGTCTTTGGCGGCGGTGACGAACCCGTAGACGCCGAGGGCGGCACACCCGATGAACGCCAACTCGAACATCTTCGCGAACGCCACGTCAGCCTCCTTCGTACTCGCAGCGCGCGTCGCACGTTTCGTGCACGATGATGCGCTCGAGCGCGGGCAAGTTAGCCTTCAGCTTGTTCCACAGCCAGTGAGCCAAGTTCTCGCTGGTGGGGTTCTCCAGCCCTGGCACCTCGTTCAGGTAGTTGTGGTCCAGCACGTCTTGCAGGGGCTGCCACAGCGCGTCCAGGTCGCCGTAGTCGATGAACCAGCCGGTGTCCGGGTTGACGAGCCCCGATACGACCAGCTCCACCTTGAAGCTATGGCCATGTAGGCGCGCGCACTTATGGCCGGGCGGCACCTTGGGCAAGCGGTGGGCGGCTTCGAAGCGTTGCTCTCGGATCAGGCGGACTTTCACGGCGCGGGGAGTGTATCACGCGCCGGCATGCGTCAACTTCCGCGCGCATTCGCGAGGTTTTAGCCGGCGCGCCCCGCGGTGAGACAGCAGCCCCGCCGCGTGTAGGTGGAGCGGCGCGGCTGTGCCGTTTCGCGCCGGCGTGACCCCGCTGCATTTTGTCGAGCTAATTCGAGGTCGCAACCGCACTCACTCAAGTGCCCTCCCTGCGTCGCGCGCTGCATTTTTCGGAGTTGGTTGGACGGTCTCGCGTCGCATCGAAAAGCGGAAAGTTTCTGGAGACGCACCCGCATAGACCCAGTGTGGTTACGCAAAGGGTATTGAAGCCTGTTTCATCGCTCGCGCTGCTGCTCGCGGTGGGCGGGGCCGCGGCTTGCACCGGGGAGGTCGCGCAAGGCCCCATGGGCGGAGTCGGCCAAGGTGGGAGTGACGCCACCGCTGGCAGCACTTCCTCGGGCTCTACTACCGCTACCGCCGGCAGCGCGGGTGGCGGTACGGTGCCGCCACCATCTTGCACCACGACGGTTACGCGCGCCCCGCTGCGTCGCCTCACTCGCTTCGAGTACAACAATACCGTTCGGGACTTGCTCGGGGACTCGTCGTTCCCGGCCAACACCTTCCCCAGCGAGCAAATCGGCAACGGCTTCGGTAACGACGCGGACTCGCAGCAGGTCGTGGGAGCCCTCGCCGAGCAGTACGTTTCGGTCGCGGAAAAGGTCGCCACCAACGCGGTGTCCGCGGAGCGGCTGCCCACCGTGGCGCCCTGCGCCGCCCAGGTCACGGACCCGGCGTCGGAGGCAGCGTGCGCCAAGACGGTAGCGGAGTCGTTCACTCCCAAGGCATGGCGCCGGGCTCTTCAGCCGGGTGAGGCGGACGGCTTGGTCGCCCTCTTTACGGAGGTGCGCGCGGCTTCGGACTTCAAGAGCAGCCTCTCGGCCATGCTGGAGGCAATCCTGCAAAGTCCCGAGTTCCTGTACAAGCCGGAGTTCGGTACCGCGGTCGCGGGTCGTACGGACGTGAAGCAGCCGACCGGCGAGGAGATGGCGACGCGCCTCTCTTACTTGTTCTGGGGCTCCACCCCGGACGAAGCGCTGCGGACGGCCGCGGCGAACGGCGAGCTCCTCACTCCGGACGGCGTGCGGCTGCAGGCGCAGCGGCTCATGGCCGACCCGAGAGCGCGCGAGGTGGTGCGCTTCTTCTTCGACAACCTGCTGCCCATCTCGTCCCTGTCTCAGCTAGAGCGCGACCCCGAGCAGTACCCGGCCTTCAACGCCAAGGTCGGCTCGCTCATGCGCACGGAGACGCAGACCTTCTTGGAGAAGGAAATCTTCGAGGGGCCCGGCACGTGGCCCGGCGTCTTCACCGCCAACTACACGTACGCCAACGAGGAGCTCGCCCGGTTCTATGGGCTCTCCGGCGTGACGGGCGACACGTTCCAAAAAGTGATGCTGGACCCGAGCACACACCGCGGGGGCCTCCTCACTCAGGCAGGCGTGCTCGCCGGCCCGGTGCACAGCAACCGCGAAAATCCGGTCGTGCGCGGCTCCTTCGTCGTGCAAAAGCTGATGTGCAGGCCGATCCCCCTGCCCACGGGAGATATCGCCGCCATGGTCACCCCGCCGGATCCCAACAGCGCGGCGACGGCGCGGCAGCGCTTCAGCACCCACAGCTCCAACCCGGTCTGCAAGGGCTGCCACGTGAACATGGATCCCTTCGGCTTCGCGCTGGAAAACTTCAACGTGGTCGGCCAGTGGCGCGAGCAAGAAAACGGCGTCGCCATCGACGCCTCGGGTGACGCTCCCCTGCTCGGGAAGTTCAACGGCGCGTTGGAGATGGAAGCTGCGCTCGCGAAGAGCGAGGACGTGCAGCAGTGCTTCGCGACGAACTGGATGAGCTTCGGCTACGGCCGAACGATGACGGCCACGGAGGCGTGCGCCGTCCAGAGCGTGCGGGATACGTTCAAAGCCAAGGGGTACAACGTGCAGGAGCTCCTGTTGGCGCTAACTCAATCCGAAGCGTTTTTGACCTTGCCGGCGGTGCGGGAATGAAACTCATGGGTAAGCTGAAGTTGGACCGGCGCACGATGTTGCGCGGCGCAGGTAGCATTGCAATCGCGCTCCCTTGGCTCGAGATCATGGGCCACGAAAAGCTGGCCCACGCCGCGGGAGCGCCCGCCAAGCGGTTCCTGAGCGTTTACACGCCCGGCGGCACCGTGCTGGAAAAGTTCTGGCCGACGGACAAGGCAGACCCCACCTCCAGCAACATCTTGAAGCCCCTCGCGGAGCACAAGAACAAGCTGCTCGTGGTCAAAGGCCTCAACATGGACTGCGCCGTTGGCGAGCAGCACCAGGCCGGCATCATCGGCTTGCTCACCGGCAGCAAGCAGAACGGGTCGCCCAAGAACTACTCGACCTACCCCTCCATCGACCAGGTCATCGCCTCACGCTTCCAGAAGGACCCGGCCACGAAGCGCCCGCGCGGCAGCCTGCAGTTCGGCGTCCGCTGGGCGACGGGCAAGAGCCACGGCCTCTTGTCGCCGATCAACGCCGCCACTTTCGAGGACTCCGCGAGCGTCACCCCCTTGCCGCCGCGCTTGGACCCGCAAGAGATCTTCACGGACCTGTTCGGCAGCTTGGATCCGAGCTCGCAAAACGGCGCGGCGCTCCACATCGCCCGGCGCAAATCCGTGCTGGATTACGTGGATAAGCGCTACGTCGCTCTCGCCAGCAAGCTCGGCGCGGCGGACAAAGCGAAGCTGGACAATCACCTCACCAAGCTGCGCGAGATCGAGTCCGCCCTCGAAGACGGCGCGGTAGGCAGTGGGATTTGCAAGGCGCCGACGCACGTCGACACCAAGGGTTACAACCCGACCACGGGCCTCTCGGCGGACGATGGCGGAAACGTCCTCGACCAAAAGTCGGATGAGATGATCCCGAAGGTCGGCACCTTCATGATGGACATGATGGTCATGGCGTTCGCCTGCAACCTGACGTCCGTCGGCCACTTCCAGTGGACGGACACCGAGGCGAAGCACACCTTCCCCTGGCTCTCGCTCAAGAATCACCATCACTTTTACCAGCACGACGGCGGCTTCCAGCCCGTGCCCTGCGAGCAGATCGGGATCTGGTACTCCCAGATGCACGCCCACCTGCTGAGCGCCATGGACGCGGTCGAGGTGGCGCCGGGCGTCACGATGTTGGACGAGAGCGTCGTCTTCTTCGGGTCCGAGCTGGCGCACCCGCCGACTCACGCGAAGAAGGACATGCCGTTCATGCTGGCCGGCGGCGGCGGCGGCTTGAAGGGCGGCCGGTTGATCGATGCCGGCGGCAAGCCGCACAACAACCTGCTCGTCTCCATCCTGAACCTGTTCGGTGACACCCGCACCAGCTACGGCCACGCCGAGTTCAACAGCGGGGCCCAGCAGGGGCTAACGGGCTGAGCGGCCCCGCAGCGAGCCTTCATCTCTCGAGGGGGACCATTGGTCAACCGTTTGACTCCTGGGCTTTTTGCGTTAGAAAGCCAATGCGGCGCCGGCGGGCGTCGAAGGAGCCGGACCGTTGGGCGCGCGTTTTCACTCGCTAGCTGGTGCGTGCGCGCTGCTCATGGCGGCAAAAGCCGCACGCGCGGACAACTCCGGTTATCGGCTGGAGCTGGTGCGCGCGGAGGGCACGGGCAGCTGCCTCAGCGCCAGCACCCTCGAGCAGGACGTGACTGCGCGGCTCGGTCGCGATCCGTTCTCGCCGACGGCGGAGCACGGCATCGAGATTGTCTTGGAGCGGGATGCGAGCAAGTGGCGCGCGCGTCTGTACCTCCGCGTGGGCGACACGGACGAGGACTCGGCGCGCGTTCTCGAGAGCGTCGCGCCGGACTGCTCCGAGCTGGGCAAATCGGTGGCGCTCGCGGTCGCCTTGGCGCTAGCTCCGGAGCTACCCGCGCTGCCGCCGCCACCGCCGCCGCCAGAGGAGCCGGCGTGTCCCCCGCCGCCACCACCACCACCGCCGCCCCCGCACGCCTCGCTTCATGGCGCGGTTGCCGTGCGCGCGGTCCTTTCACCCAACCTATTGCCGCGCACCGCTGCGGGCGCGGCCCTTTCGGTGACACTGCGTGGTGACTTGCTCGGCCTTCAGCTCGGTGGCTTCTTCTACCCGCAGCGGCGCCTCGAACGCGGGGAAGCGCGCCTGGGTTTCGGTCTCAGCGCCGCCGTCGTCTCCGGCTGCCTTTGGCCGCGCCGTAAGGACCCTCAATTGTGGTCGTGCTTGGGAGCTCAGCTCGGCGCGCTGCACACGGTCGTCTATGCGCCGGAGCCCGCGAGCCCGGGCGACCGCATCTGGTGGGCGGCGTCCAGTGAGCTTGGCGTCCGGCAGACGCTCTTTGGCCGCGTGTTCGCCGAAGCGGGCGCGACCGCAGTCTTCCCGTTCGTGCGGCACCGCTTCGCCATCGGCTCGCCCAACGGCGAAAGCCAGCTCGCATTCGAGCAGCGCGGCGCCATCGTGGAGGCGTTTCTCGGCTTCGGCCTGCGCCTGGATTGACCCGGTGAACGTCATGCGCGCAAAACCAGCGGCAGTCCCCGTCCTCCCCGAGCCGCAAGGGGCCACGTCCGAGATTGCCCTTACGGTGACGCAGGTGCATGACCTCCACGGCGAGTTCGTGTGGCGCACGCTCCACCGCATGGGCATTCGCCCGCCCCACGTGGACGACGTGTACCAAGAAGTGTTTCTGGTCGTGCATCGGCGGCTGCACACGTTCGCGGGGCAGTGCGCCATCACCACGTGGCTCTACGAGATTTGTTTCCGCGTTGCGGCGGGCTACCGGCGGAAGGCTCATTTCCGTCGCGAAGAGCTGGTGCCGGATTGGTCCGAGCTGGAGACCATGAGCTCGCCCTCGTTTTCGCCCGAGCGCCAGCTGGTCACCGCCCGCCGCACGAAACAGCTGGAGCGGATCCTGGACGCACTTCCGCTCGAGTACCGGGTGGTCTTCGTGATGTTCGAGATCGAAGGCTTGTCCTCCGAGGAGATCGCGGAGAGTGTCGGAGCGCCGCTAGGCACGGTGTATTCGCGGCTGCACCGAGCCAGGAAGCGCTTCGTTCGCGCGCTTGCTAAGCTCGGCCCCGCCCAGATGGAGAACGAGTCGTGAAACCCCCTGTCCGCTGGCTGTCGTCCGGCGAAAACGCGCCGCCCGGTGCGGCGGACTTGCTCTCCGCAGCGCCCTCACCCCCGCCCTTCACGGAGGCAGTGCGCTACCGGCTCGCCGTGGGCGTTGCACGAACGGCGGTAGGCCCGGCGACTTCGGCTTGGTCCGCGTTCTTTGCCAAGGGCGCGATCATCGCCTTCATCGGCGGTGGCAGCGGCTACGTGGTGCACGCGCTGTCGAGTAAGCAAGCCGCGCCTCCTCCCGCCCCCGTCGCGGCGCAGGTCGCAGCCTCACCCGCGGCGCCGTCGCTCGCACCTCCCATCCAGGTCGAGGCGCTCCCCGCGCTGCAGCTGCCCACCGCGCCGCCTCCCGCGCCCAAGCTCAAGCTGGACCCTCGGCTGGAAGAGGCCGAGCTCCTGGA
Source organism: Myxococcales bacterium (assembly GCA_004193285.1). Lineage (GTDB taxonomy): Bacteria > Myxococcota_A > Polyangia > Polyangiales > Polyangiaceae > PMG-095. The sequence goes on from SECP01000028.1 coordinate 85,489, forward strand.
GAAAGCGCGCTCACTCGTCGGCTCGAGTCCTGCGGCTGCGCTCAGGCTCACGGCCGAGCACGCTCGAGAATTTCCGAAGGGTCGTCTCACTGCGGAAGCAGATTTGCTCGCCGCTCGCGCGCTGCTCGCGATGGGGGACGCGGCCGGTGCCAAGGCTCGCGCCGAAGCCAGCCTCAAGCGCTACCCGAGCGGCATCTACGCGCGTCAGCTGCGGGAGATAGCCGCGCGCTGAGGCTCACTGAGCGGGCGGCGTGGCTGTCCGCGCAACGATGCCGGTGAATCGGCTCAGGTCGTGATGGTCGTCACCGTCGCGCGGGTCGAGCACGAAGTCCACGTTCGAGCCGACACGGAGCGATGCTTCGGCCTGATAAGCCAGGCCCGCGCCGTCATCACCGCCGATAATGGTCGAGTAGACCTGCACGCCGTCCACGTAAACGAGCGCCAGCACGCCATTCGAATCCACGAGGTCGATCTTCGCGACCTCCCCGCGAATGATGACGTCGCCCTCGTAGTTGCTCACCCAGCGGCGCACGGCCCGCTCCAAGAGCGGGTCGCTGGGCGGGCTCGTGTCCGTGCCGTTCGGGTGCGCGCCGAGCCGAAAGATCTGGGTCCAGTGGGTGTTCTCACTCGCCCAGCAGTCCCACACGTCTTTCGTCGGGGGCATGAACGCGGTGATCGTATCGATGCGCCCGAGCTGGGTGAAATCCGCGACGTCCCCCGAGTCCGACCCGTAGTACCAGCCGTGCTCGCCTTGAGTGAGGCTGAAGTCCGCCACCGAGTCCGCCAAGATGCGAGCCTCGGGAAGGGCCGGCCCTCCGCCGCCATCGTTCGCCCCACCCTCCGGCGCTACTCCTCCGCTGCCGCTACTCGGGCTCCCCCCCGTGCCCCCGAGCGCTTCGGTTCCGGCGCTGCCACCGGCCGCGGAGTAGCGGGCGAGCTCGACGTCCGGCGTGCACGCTCCAAGCGCGAGACCGAGCGTCACCAAGCTCACCGGGCGCAGCATGCGACCATTCATGTCACGAGTGGGCGCCCGCCTTCGGACAAACTCACGAACGCCGGCGCGCGCGCGAATCCAGGCCCAAATCTGCGCTCTGACGCAGCCGAGGGACGGCGAAATCCACGAAGGCGCGCACCCGGGCCGGCGCCCGACGGCCTTCGCGGTACACGACGTGGATGGGCAGCGGCGCGGGCTCGTGATCTTCCAACAAGAGCCGGAGCTCACCGGCCCTCACGTGGGCCGCGACCATGTACGAAAGCGCGCGCGTGATGCCCGCACCGGCCAACGCTGCATCGATGCCAACCTCGGAGGCATTGGCCAGCAGCGTCGCGCGGGGTCGAAACGACACGGACTTGCCGCGGTGCTCGAAGGACCAAGCCGGGACGGCCCGTTCGCTGGAAAAGACGAAGGTGCGGTGCTCCGCCAAATCGCGCGGCGTCTTGGGAACGCCGTGCTTCGCAAGGTACGCGGGCGATGCGCAGGTGACGCGCCGCACCGTCCCCACCTTGACCGCGTTGAGCGACGAATCCTCCAGGTGCGCGATGCGTACCGCGACGTCCAGCCCCTCATCCATCAGGTCCACGACGCGGTCGTGCAGCAGGGCGCGCGCGGTGACGTGCGGGTACTTTTCCAAAAAGCTCACCAGCAGGGGAGCGACGAACAGGCGCCCGAACATCACCGATGCGGTCACACCGAGCGCGCCTCGAGGTGCGCTGTGCTCCCCAGTGACGGCCGCTTCCGCATCCTCCACCTCGCTCAGCAGCCGCTTGCAGTCCGCGAGGTAGCGCGCGCCGGCCTCGGTCACCCGCACCTTTCGCGTCGTCCGCTCCAGCAGCACGACGCCCAAGCGCTGCTCCAAGGCCGCCACGTGCCGAGTCACGACCGGCGGTGAGATGGCCAGGCGGCGCGCGGCTGGCGCGAAGCCTTCTTCCTCTGCAACCGCGACGAAGGTCTGCATCAGCTCCAGGCGATCCACGCACCGTTTCTGAATGAGGAATAGTGACTTGTCAAAGACGCGGATTGTTTCAGTGGGTGAAACGCCGCATCGTTGCGGTCATGACGCTCCGAGTTTACCGACACCCCATCTCTGGTCATTGCCACCGAGTAGAGCTCTACCTCTCACTGCTCGGCGTTCCCCACGAGCTCATCCACGTGGATTTGAGCTCGGGAGCCCACAAGCAGGCGGACTTCCTGGTCAAGAGCCCGTTTGGCCAAGTACCGGTGATGGAAGACGGCGAAGTCACCCTCGCCGACAGCATCGCGATCCTCACCTACTTGGGCGAGCGCTACGACGAGGCACGCCGGTACTGGCCGCGCGACGCCCTGGAAAGAGCGAAGGTTCAGCGCTGGCTATCGGTGGCCGCCGGGCAGCTCGCCTACGGTCCGGCCGCTGCCCGCCGCGCGAAGTTGCTCGGCGACAAGCTGGACTACGACGCGACCGTGCGCATCTCCCAGCGGCTCTTCGGGGTGATGGAGCGTGAGCTCACCGAGGCCGCGTTCCTGGTCGGCTCCCAGCCGACCCTCGCGGACCTCGCGCTCTATGCCTACACCGCGAGAGCGCCGGAGGGTGACGTGTCGCTCGAGCCCTACCCCGCGATCCGCGCCTGGCTTGGCCGCGTCGAGGCGCTGCCTGGCTTCGTGCCGATGCTAGTGAGCCGGAGCTAAGATGCCACTGCCGGGATGGGGCTCCGCGGATTCGCCGTTTCACCCCGGCGAGCAAGCGGCGCAAGAGCACGTCGGTATGCGCGAGCGAATGGACCAGGTCGGGCGCCGCATCGTGCGCGACTTCATGCCCGACCAGCACCGAGAGTTCTTCGAAGACCTGCCGTTTTTGGTCGTTGGCAGCGCGCGCCCGGAAGGGACGCTTTGGGCGTCCCTCCTGTTCGGTGAACCCGGGTTCGTGAGCTCGCCGACCGAGCGCGGCTTGCTGATTCGAGCCGCGCCCTTACCCGGAGATCCGCTAGGCGAGAACCTGCGTGTCGGCGCTCCTCTGGGGCTGCTCGGCATCGAGCTGCCGACGCGTCGGCGCAACCGCGCCAATGGGCGTGTGAGCAGTCGAAGCTCCGACTCGTTCGAGGTGCAGGTCGAGCAGAGCTTCGGCAACTGTAATCAATACATCCAAGCGCGCGCCGGCATCTTTCGGCGGCCGGCCGCGCCCACTCACGAGGCAGCCGCCCTCTCGGCGGCGGCGCTGAGCTTGCTGTCTCGAACCGACACCACCTTCATCGCGACCAGCTCTCAAGCTCCGCAGCGAGGCTTTTCGGAAGGCGTGGACGTATCGCACCGCGGCGGCCGGCCGGGCTTCGTGCGGACGGTCACGGAGGCTTCCACCACGCGGCTCACGATGCCGGATTTCTCCGGCAACTTCATGTTCAACACGTTTGGCAACCTGGAGGTGAATCCGCGCGCCGGGCTACTCGCGCTGGACTTCGACTCCGGAGCGCTCCTGTCGCTCACCGGCACCGCCTCCGTGCAGTGGGAAGGGCCCGAGGTGGACGCGTTCGAAGGCGCGGAGCGGCTGCTCCGCTTCGAGGTCAGCGAGGGGCTGCTTTGGGCAGACGTGCTGCAAGGCTGGTCCGCTCCGCAGTTTTCACCGCACCTCCGCGGCACCGGAGTTTGGACTGGCTAGAGCCGCTTGTACTTCCCGGTGAACGGGTCCTGCTTGCAGCCGAAAGTGCTCGCTCCTCCCGGCGCCGCGCTGCTCGTCGGCCGTACTTGGCCCGAAAACGGGTCCCGGTAGCAGCGCTGCGCCGCGGTCGGGCCGGCGGTCGTAGGGGTGACCGGCGCGGCCGATTCGCGGGTAGCTGGCGCCTTGCTCGTGGCGAGGGGCTTGGCGGGCGGCTCCGTCGGCTCCCGGCTGGATGCCTCGGGAGTCGCCGGAGCGAGCGCTACCTCACCGCTCGCGCTCGCAGCGGGGAGAGGAGATGCGACCGCGGGCGCGCTCATCTCCGGAGCCGGAGCCGCGCGCGTCGGTTTCTGGCGCAGCAGCACCACCAGCGCGCCGACGCCGCCGAGCAGCAGCACCACGCCCAACAAGATCCAAGGCAGCGGGCTCGGCTTCGTGCTCCGCCTCAGCTCATCCAGCGCCTGCGACGTGCTCACCGAAGAAACCGAAGGCGCGGCCCCTTGCCCGGTGCCGCTCGGGAAGTAGGCCGGCTGCCCCGAAAGCGCGACTCCGGCTGTCCCCGCCACCACGTCCCTTAGCGCGCTGACCAGCTCCTGGGCGCTCGCGAAGCGCTGCTCCGCCTCGCGGTTCGTTGCCTTCGCGAACCATTCGTCGAAACCGCGCAGCATGAAGCCTTGCGAAGAGGGCGGCGCGATCGGGCGCGCGCAGATATTCAGCAAGAGCTCGCCGTACGTGGAGCCGTCGAACGGCCGCACGCCGGTCATGCACTCGCAGGTGATGACCGCCATCGCCCAAAGGTCCGTGCGGAAGTCCACCGCCTTCTTGCCCTCGACTTGCTCGGGGCTCATGTAATACGGCGTGCCCATGGTGACGCCGGTCTTCGTCTCCATCCCTCCGAACGTGGAAGAGGGCGTTTTGGCGATGCCAAAATCCAAGATCTTGACCAGCTCTTGGTCGTCCTCCCGAACCAAGAAAATGTTGTCCGGCTTCAGGTCACGGTGAACGATGCCGGCGCCGTGCGCTCGGCCGAGCGCGCGCGCCACTTGAGTCATGATCGCGACCGTGCGCTCGGGGGCGAGACGCTTTTCGCGCTCGAGGCAGCCGGCGAGGCTCTCTCCGTTCAGGAGCTCCATCACCAGGTACGGCGTGGTCTCGTGCACGCCGTAATCCAGCACCTGCACGACGTGCGCGCTGCGGAGCGACGCGGCCGCCATCGCTTCGCGGCGGAACCGCTCCGCGCCCTCCGGCGTTGCGGCGATGGCCGGATCCATGAGCTTGACCGCGACCCACGAGCGCAGCGCCAAGTGCTCCGCGAGCCAAACCGAACCCATGCCTCCTTTGCCGAGCTGGCGCTCCAGGCGGTAGCGGCCGGCCAAGACGCTGTGCATGGCCTAGAACCCTGCCTTGACCCGCGATGGTGGTCCAGTGCTCCGTTGTCACTCCGCGCTCCTGGCACTAGGCTCGGCCCATGCTTTCCGTGGGTTCGAAGCGCGCGCTGTGCGGTGTGGTCTTGGGGCTGTCACTCACCTTGGGCTGCGCTGGCCGCTGGCAACCGGCCAATAGTCACGACGTCGCGTTCCAGGCAGAGCCGCAGGCCGCCTACGCCACCGTGCTGGAGGTGGCCACCGCCAAGGGCTACACCGTCGACTCCAAGGACGAAGCCGCGAAGAAGGTGCGTCTCCAGTCTCGCGTCAGCAGCAAATCGTTCATCGACGTGGAGGTCGCGCCCGGTCTCGTCAAGCTCGCGCCGGCCGGAAACTTGGTGCGCGGCGACAAGGTCCACAAGACCCTCAACAACGAGGTAAACAACCTCGAGGCGGACCTGAAGCAGCGCTTCGGGGGCGGTCAGGTCGTCGCGGTTGCTCCAACGGCCAGCGGGTCTGTTGTCGGGCCCGGGCCCGCGCCCGCGCCGGTGGCTGACGGCGGGGCCATGCCCGCCGCGTGGACAGAGCCGGCGTACGACCCGAGCGTGTGGGGCAACGGCCAGTTTACATGCCTCCCCGTGCGCGTCCCGGCGGATCATCAAGGCGCGCTCACCCTGCAGCTCAGCAACGGAGAGAAGGCCGATCTTCAGCTCTCGCTCGCCTACGACGCGGGTCTGTGCCGTTCACCCGCGCAGTGCAAGCAGTCGAGCGGCTGCCCCGCGCTGGGTATCGGGGACGCCGAGCGAGTGAACCGCCTCGCGGGGCGGCTATCACGCGGCGAGGTCGCGTCTCAAGCGCTGTTGCTGGATGCCGGCAAGCCCATTGCCAACATCGACCTTTCACGCCACGGCTCCATCGTGCAGGCCATGAGCGAAATCAAGCGCTAGTCGCTCAGCTCCGCCAGCGTCGCCTCCAAGCCAACGACCACGCGCGCCAGCCGATCGAAGTCCAGGTGCATCGGCAAATCCGAAAGCTCGTGGTAGCTCGGATCGCGGAAGGGCGCGGTATCGGTCACCATCACCGCCTCGTAGCCGAGCTGCCAAAACGCCCAATGATCGGACCAGCCGACGCCCGGGAGCGAGGCGGGCAGGGCCGCGCCTTCCGAAGGCACCGAGGCGTGCGCGCGGAAATGGCGGAGGCTGTCGCGCACCAGCGATCTCGAAGCCAAGTTGCCGACGAAGCCGATGAAGTTGCCGGTGTCTGGGTACAGCTTGCTGAGCGGCGGCGGGTACTTTTGAGATCCGGCGGCGTCCGAAAAATATCCCATCGTCTCTAGCGAGAACATCGCCCGCAGCTCTTCACCGCGCTCGGAGCAGCCGCGCGCGTGCACGAGCGAGCCCATCGCTTTGGTCTGAAAGTAGGGCATCTCTTCGTTCGCAAAGAGCACGAAGCGAAGCGGCAAGTCGCGCTTGCTCCGGGCCAGCCGGCGCGCGAGCACCAACGCGGCCGCCGTGCCACTGCCGTTGTCGTTGGCGCCCGGGGTACCACCCGGCGCGGTGTCGTAGTGCGCGCCAACGAGCACGAAAGGCGAGACCCGGCGCCCTGGTAACTCCAGCACCAGATTCGCGGCTTCGCTCGGTGAGCTGGGGATGCGCTCTCTTCGCAGGGTGCCCGCTCCCAACGCCGATAGCTCGCCTACCAAGTACCGCTCGGCTCGCGCCAGCGAGTCCCCCTCCGTCGCCCGTCTTGCCCCAACGCCGAGGGCTAGCGCCTGCACATGCCGCCTCAGCTCCGCGCTCACCTCTCGCTCGTCCTGGGTGAGCTCCGGCAGCGGCCCCGTGATCGAGCGACCCGGCATGGCCGTGCAATAGACGAGCGCAACGGCCGCGCCCACAGCGCCGGCGGCGATCGACGTGGTCGCGAACACCACCAGCCTCCGTTTCAATCGGCCCATGGATTGCCGCGCAAGATCGAGGCGCCGGGTAGTGTCGCGTGCGCGTCCCCGCGGCGAGTCTCTCGCAGGTACCCGACCGAGAGCGGCCGCCCATCCCGGTGGCGCCGGAAGATCCAGCGCTTGTATGGCTTGCCCTCGATCATGTGCTCGAGCGCGGTGAAACACAGCTGGTAGCTGCGGTAACGGCAGTCGTACTCGACCTCCGCGATCGGCGCTTCGGGTACGGACTCGCGGATGCCGAGCTCTTCCAGCGCCTCCAGCAAGGTTTGAATCTCTTCCGGTGTCGCGGGCCGAGCCTTGAGACGAAATACGGCGCCAGCGCGCTCCGCAAGCCACGTGCTGCAGAGCGGCGTCGCTGCGTCGCGCCACATCGTGAGCCGGTAGTTGCGGGTGCTCTCCGCTTCGCCCTCCCACCACACGCCGTGCAGCGCGGCGTCCGGCGGCACCGCGAGGTCGAGCGCTTCCGCGATTGCTTGAAGCTCGAAGCTGCTGAGCGATTGCACGGATCGAAGCGGCTCTGTCCCCATGTTCCCGCCTACTGGTGAGAGCCCGAAACTAGCTAGTGGAAGCGCTTCGCGCCAGCGTCAGTCCACAGCGCATTTTTGCTCCCGAGCTGATGCGATCGCTCTTGCCGAGCGGTGCCCATCGTGGCAGGCGCGCTGAAGCCTCAGGCGAATTTGCGAGCGGTTTCGCAATAAGGAAGGTTCGAGTGCGAGCCGGACCTCTATTGCTCGACCGCGCGAGCGGTGTAACCCTCCGCGTAGAACAAGAAAGCGGACGCTCGCTTTCTGGACTCGAGCTCAATCATGAAAGCCACCGCGCTCTATGGTGCGATCGCGCTCTGCGTGTTCGCTTGCAACCGCCCCGACTCCGCGCTCTTCAGCGAGGATGTGCCAGAAAACAGCGGAGGGAACGGGGCTAGTGGCGGCAAGTCGCCGGCGGGCGGCTCGAAGGCGAGCGGCGGGGCGGAGGCGAGCGGTGGTACGTCTGCGCAAGGGGGCACCGCCGCGCAGCCCAGCGGCGGCATGCAGGCGGGCGGCACGACCACTGGCGGAACCGAGCCGGGTAACGGCAGCGCCGGCGAGCCAACAGAAATGCCGGGCGGCGCCGGTGAAGGCGCGGGGGGCATGGAAACGCCTCCCGATCCGCCAGCCCCCGTGTGCGGCAACGGTATCATCGAAGCCAATGAGGAGTGTGACGACGCGGACCACGCCGGGATGGACGGTTGCCAGAAGTGTCAGGTCATGTGCGCGCACTTCGGCGCTGGCACCGTCGAGTCCGAAGATCATCACTGCTACCGCGGTTACGACCAGGCAACCTTCGAAGGCGCGGTGGCGGCTTGTGAAGAGCGCGGCGCGCACCTCGTGACGATCACCAGCGCGGCCGAAAACGCAGTCGTGCGTGAGCTGGTGAACAGCTCCAAGTTCATCGGCGGCCGGGAGCAGCTAGACCCCATGGAAGAAGGCGAGGGCGACTACACCTGGGTCACGGGGGAGGCGCTCAGCTACACCAACTGGGCTCAAGGCGAGCCAGATTTGGACAACTATGCTTGCAGCGGCTGGAACAACCAGCGCTGCTACGAGCACTGCCTCATCATGAACGGCCAGGGCGCGTGGGAAGACCACCGCTGTGACCAGCCGGACGGCTACGCTTGCGAGTGGGAGCCAGCCGGCACCACTCAGTAGTTTTCAGGGCGCTGCATGACGAAGGCGTGCTTGCTTTGCCCGTCGAAGCCCACGCTCTCGTAAAAGCGATGGGCCTCGGGGCGCGAGGCCGCTGACATCAACATCACCTTGTAGCAGCCGGCGGCCCAGCAGCGCTCGAGCAGAGCGCGTAGCACCGCCGCCCCGAGCCCTCGCCTCCGAGCGGCGGCCTTGGTGACGACGTTCTCGATGAGCGCATAGGGCCGCGCGCCGCGCGTCAAGTTGGGGACGACCGCCGCATTGCAGGCTGCGAGCAGCTCTCCACTTTCGAACGCGCCCAAGTAGACGAGCCGCGGGTCGCTGACGATGCTGGCCCACAGGGCCGTGAGCTCTGCGAAGGTGGGCGGCGGCGCGTCCTCCGCGTGCAGGTCGCGGTACAAGCCGAGCAGCTCCTGCAAGTCACCCGGCCCGAGCTCACGGATTACCATGCGGGGGCATGCTAATCGTCAGTTGCAGTTCGTGGGAGCCCCGTTGACGTTCGTCCAGGTGCTGTTCGTCGCGCAAGGGCTCTCGGAGATGGGCGTCCCGCTCACCGCGATGTTCTGAATGCGAATGTCGCTCGAGGTGCCGGCGATGCGCAGCTGCCCGGAGTCCGCGATTCGGCTTTGCGTCGTCGCGTTGCCGACCGTCACGTTGTGGGCATTCTCCAGCAAGATGCTGTTGTTGCCGGTGTCTTCGATGTCGACTTTATCGATGCGCGCGGCCCCGCTGCCGGAAACGGAGAACATGCCGCGCCCGCCGCCCCGCGCGACCACGCTCTTGACGACGATGTTCACCGGGTCGTAGCCGCCATTGACGCGCCCGTTGTTGTTGGCCATGCGAAACGCCGCGTAGCCCGTGCCAGTGGCGCAGTTGGTGCAGCTCACCTGGTCGATGTTGGCGTTGATGCTGCGATTGAGGAGCACCCCGCACTCGCCGACGTTGTCGCCCTCCACCTTGCCGATCGTGATCTTGCTGATGCCGTACGTCTCCACGATGTGGCTGCCCATCCCGGACCCGTAAACGTAGTCGATGGTCAGGTTTTCGTTGAAATTCGTGTCCGAGCCTGCGCTGCCGCTCGTGTCCACGCGAATGCCGATACCGGCCGCGCTCGTGAGGCGCAGGTCGATCTGGCCGAGATGCATGTTGTTGGTGCCGCGGAAGAAGATGCCGTACTGCGGCGACCCGGTCATCTTGAGGTTCGGGATCTCGATGTCGCGAGCGTTGCGAGCGTACAGCGGCGACCGGTCCGAGCCGCTCGGAGTCCCGCTCACGTTGAGGGTGCCGCACACGTTCAGCACCGTGTAGCTCGGGATCGCCACCTGCGAGCTGGCGGGAATGTCTCCCGAGCCTTGCACCAAGATGCTCTGCTTGGAGGAGCGACCGGCGGTGAGGCTGCCATAGGCCGCGCGCAACGCGGCTTCCATGTCCGAGCCGGAGTGAACCTGCTGCGCGCCCTTGGTCACCGTCCAAGTCGACCCGGACTTGACCATCAAGGTCGTGTAGCCGGCGGTGGAGCCGTTGCACGCGTAGGAGCCGCCCGAGCCGCCTCCGCCCGAGCCGCCTCCACCTCCGCTCGAGGTACCTCCGCTCGAGGTGCCTCCGCTCGAGGTGCCGCCGGCGCCACCGCTCGGGCCGCCCGCGCTCCCTGACGAACCGTTGCCGCCCGTGGGCGCGGTGCCGCCCGTGCCTGCGGTGCCTGAACCAGCGGTACCACCGCTGGCGCTCGTCCCCCCGGTGGTGGCGGCGCCTCCGCTGCTCGCGCCGGAGCCGTTCGAGCTACCCGCGGTGTTGCCGGAGCTGCCCCCGACCGTGGCCGCGCCGGCCTGCGCGGCCGAGCCCGCCGCCGAAGTGGCGCCGACGCTCGTGGTGCCCGCCGAGCTCTGCGGGTCGCCCGCGCCATCCTCACCCGAGCACGCGGCGATTCCGATGAGCGCGCCCAGCAGCGCGCCGCCGCGTAGAGAAGATGCCTTACCAGGAGAACGGAGAGCTTGGGTCACGGGATCTCAAGGGGCGGCACGAGCGCGACCTTGTCGGCTTCGAGCTGGTAAAGGAACTGCCCTGGCGCCGCTTCTCGGTCTCTCGCTGGATGCCCCGTCGATCAGCGACGTTGATTGAGGTGCGCGCGTACCTTGCTGACCGCGACCCCTACGACTTTTACCGCTGTGCGCAGTTGAGTCTCCGAGCAGGAAAGCTTCTGGCACCAGTAGGCGACCTCCACGGCGTCACTGACATTGATGCGGGACCGGTCTTTGACTTTCTCTGACATGAGGCTCCGATGGGGCGGACCCAAATGTCCGGCGCATGTGTCAAGACGTCACGTCGCGAGCCTGGCGTCAAATTCGCGCCCGGTGTTGGCCGATCCTCGCTGTAGAGCGGGTGACCTGAGCGTCGAATTCACCCACGTGGGTCACCAAGATACGGTCCCGCTAGCTGCGCTTGGCGCTTGGCGCTTGGCGCTTGGCGCTTGGCGCTTGGCGCCTGGCAACCGAGGCGAGCTCGGCCGCTCCCGGCGCCTAGCCGTTCTGCGCGCTTCGGCCCGGCAGGAGGGCGCGAGCGAAAATGCGGTCCGTCTGTGCGTCGTTTCCGACCAGGAACACGTGTGACCCCACGTCCTCGAAGCCCCACTTCCGATAGAACGCCTTGGCTCGCTCGTTGCGCTCCCAGACGCCCAGCCACAGCGTGCGGGCGCCGCGCTGCCGCGCCTCTCGCTCGATGCAACTCATGAGCTCTTGGGCGACGCCGCGGCCGTGCCACGCCCGCTCTACATAGAGGCGCCACAGCTCCAGCGCTGCCTCACCCGTCACGCACGCTGGGGCTGGACCCTCACGGACCTGCGCGTAACCCACTAGCTCACCGCTTGCGTCCGCCAGCAGCGTCGTGATGTGGGGGTCGGCGAGCTCGCGGCCCTGCTGGACCAAGCCGTAGGCTGCAGCCAAGTGCAGGGCCATATCCTCCGGAGTATTGTCCGCGGCAAACGTCTCCCGAAAAATCTGCGCCGCCAGCGCGGCGAGACCGGCCACGTCTGCTGAAGTCCCGCGCCGAACGGTGATGTCCATGCGGCGTCCTTTCAACTCGACTTCTTGCACCATCCGCCGCCCGCTTGCCGATCGCGAAACTCGGGCTTCAGCTCGCTGCGGGCGTTCTCCCCGAGTAGCTCGCAGGGGTCGAACCAATGCTCGGTCCGTGCAGACGCGAGCAGGGCTGGAAGGGTTCCAACGAACTCCTCGTTCTGGGGGCACCGAAAGTGCCAGAGCGCAGCCGGATCGACCGGCTCGTCGAAGCAAAGGACTTCTTTCACGCCGCCGTTGCAGTTGGTCGAGATGACGAGGTACTTCCCGGGCAGGCGCGGTTTGGCGTTCGGCACTCGGACCACCACGTCGTGATGAAACTCCCCCTGCTGGTGATGAGCGAGCAGGTCGAAGGCTCCCCAGCGGTCGCGCAGGGAGTCGAGCAGCGCACCAAGCACGCGCTCGCCGGCAAGCTGCTTCACCACGGTGTCCGCGCTCTCGAACATCGGCCTAATGTAGCGTGCTTTTCCGCCAGTGGAGGGCGCCGGGCGCGCCCCCGTGGTGAGTGGCTGCCGTAAGCTTCGGGATGGGCCGGCCCCGAGTCGGCGAGACTTGCTGAGCTCTGGAAGGCGCGCCACGCTTCGGCGGTGGAGTCGCGAGCGCGCCCAACGCGCGTTCAGCGCACCGGCCGCTCGATGCGCCAGCGCCAGACCGGCCCTTCTACGAGGTCGTCCGACTCTGCGATCTTCCGAAACCCAGCTCGCTGAAGGACCCTCGTGGACGGGTTCTCGGAGCCCAAGGTGTGCGCCTCCACCGCGCAGACCGTCGGGTCCGCGAAGGCGCGCTGGAGCATTTGCGCGACCGCGTCCGTCGCCAGCCCCTGGCCGCGGAACGCCGGCGCGATGGCGTACCCGATTTCGACCACCCCGTCGGCAGACGGCGGGCCTTTGAATCCGCCCAACCCCACCAACCGCGGAGGATCAGTCGTGATGAACAGCAGAGAGCCCCACTGCTGCGGCTGCGGGCTCGCTTCATAAAAGCTGCGCAAAACCGGCAGGGCCTCCGGGAAACCCTCCCAGCCTTCCGCAATCGGAACACGCAGAAGCGCCTCCAGCGCGTCGCGCCCTTGCACCGCCGCCTGCAGAAGCTCGAGGGTTCCGTCCACTAACCTGAGTCGTGAAGCGACCATCGTCCTCGGGTAGGCATTGCGAGCTCGCTCAACGTACCGGCGTTCAGCCTAGGCCGCATCAGGAAAAGCAACCCAAAGCAGGCCTGCGCCGAGGCGCTCACTCCTCGGCTTGCCGCTCTGAACGAGGTGGGCGTCCCGAAATCGCTAGGGTTCGATCTGCACCAATTGCTGGTCGTTGAAGATGGAGTCCGGCGTCACGACCGTCTCCATGGGGTCGAATCTGGCACTCGCAAATCGCTTTCGCAGAGCTTGCTGGACTTTCTCATCGTTCAAGTTCATCTCGCCGGCGCGCTGTAGCGTGCCGAGGCGCACGCCAGCCGCGCGGTCGAAGAGCTTGTATGCAAGCTCGGAGCAGTAGAGGGTTTGGTCATCCCATCGAAACCGAGCGTCGTAAGGTCGTCCTAGCCAAGTCGAGCCGAGCGTTCGCATCTTCACGAGCGCCTCGTCTGAAAGCAGGCTCTCCGCATCGCGGAGGCGTTTGACGACGTAACCTCGCTCACGGCCACGCGCGATCCACCTTTGGAGGGGCGTCTTCCGCACCGGGGAAGCCGCTTCCAAGACGACCAACCCCTCCGCTTCTTTGAAGATGACGCCCATATGAGTCCACCGGCTATCGGTGAGCGCGCCGACCATTGCGCTCTGCGCAGACGTGGATTGCTGGAAGATGAGGTCGCCCTGTCGTAGGCGTGATGTGCCTGCAGCCGCCGCGGGTTCCTGTTGAGATGTCCGAGCCGCTGCGCGTGAGCGAGCGGCCGTACTCGAGCGCTTGCAGGAGAAGCCGAGAGCGACGCCAACTACCACTACAACCACCGTTCTGAGGGTGAGCAATCATCGCAGCGTAGCGCTGCCTACCCTTCTTGGCCAAGGTCGCTCTCGCGGTCTATTCAGCGAGGACGAGCCCGCATTCGTCAGGAGACCGAGTCGCGAGTGCACCGCGCCAGGCGTGCGGTGATCGCCGTCGCATGAGTGGCTCCGCCTGCGCGGGTACGGTGCGATGCGCCAAGAAGCCGTTCGCTCAGGCAATCTGCAGGTTGGCGCGGTGGGCACGCCTCTTCGTTCGACGCTCCAGGCACCCGCGGAAGTGCCGCTCGCGGACATCGTCGTCGGCGGCGTGCACGGGCAAGACGGGCACGGCGGTAAGACGGGCACGGCGGCAAGACGGGCACGGCGGTAAGACGGCCACGGCGGTAAGACGGGCACGGCGGCAAGACGGGCACAGCGGTAAGACGGGCACGGCGGTAGGACGGGCACGAAGACGACGACGCGTTGTGAAGCGCGCGCGGGTGCATTCGTGGTGACTGCCCTCGGTCGGCGGCGGCGCCGCGTGCGGCAGCGGCGACCGCGATGTACGAATCGGTACGTGGGCCGCGACCGGCGTCGATAGCGCGAAATCATTGAGGATTCGAGGTGTGGTTCCTTACGTTGGAGCGAAGACACGAAAGTGCCTCCCGGCGCGCCACGTTGTGGCCAAGCCGCGCGCGGGTACCTGGCTCGACTCAGTAGCCTTCTGCAAGAGGGGCTGCGGCAGTGGCAGCCCACGCGGGCGCAGCGCGAAGGGTCCTTCTTTCCAGCGCTCACAGAGCGTCGCTCGCGCCGCGCGTCGCAGAAGAGTGCGCTCACGTCTCCGTTGGTGCCGGTGGCGCGACTTCTTCGATGAGCTCGCAAACTTCAGCCGGGAAAACGAACAGCCTGCGGGGCTCCAAAAACTGCGGTGCCTGCTCGCGCCACCATCGCGCGGCCATCGGATGGTGTAGCCCCAACACCTCGATCGCGACTGGCGCGTGAACTCGGAAACCGCGCACCTTTTTGGTCCGACCAAAAACGAGAGTCGCGATGGCCGACAGAATTGTCTTGGGCCCCGAAAGCACGCCGGCAGTTCGGACCGTGCGTGCGCCGCCGTCCGTGTCGGCGAGAGGGAGCTGCGCGCCAATCCACGCTTCGCGAATGGCGAGCGGTGCCTCCCCCGGCGGGGTCGCGATGATGCGAATCTCCACGATTTGCCCAGCGTACCGCCACTCACGTGCGGCCGCATCAGGAACTCAGCGGGCACTTGCACGCGAGCGCATCTTTCCGGAAGCTCGATTGAGCTTCGCTACCGCTGAGACGAGCTCAGTGCGCGGGGCCCGCGTCATTCGAGCCAGGAGACAATCAACGAGCGTAGCGTCGTGGCTGCGACTTCCTCCTCGAGCCTCCCGAGCAGCATCTCGCGCGCGAGCGCCTCGGCCGCCCCAATGATGGCGACGCAGCGTTTTTTGAGCTCGCGGCGCGGCACCTTCGTACACGGCGCCAAGACCTCGCAGTACATGTCCGCGTAGCGCTCGAGAAGCTCGTGTTGCACCGCGTCCATCTCGGCATCCCCCTGCAGGGCGGCACTGATGGCGTGCCATTCGCGGCCGACCTGCGTCACGCAGCGCATGTACGTGCTGCTCGCAGCGCGCGCGACTTCGGTCAGGCGCGGTGGGGCTTTGGCCAGAGCCTCGCGAAAGAGCTCCACTTGGCGATCGTCGATGTGCCGCGCGAGCGCGATCAGTAGCCCGGGGCGCGTCTTGAAGTGCTCGTAGGTTACGGGGCGCGTCACGTTCGCTCGCTCCGCCAGGGAGACGAGGCTGAGAGCATCCGTCCCTTCGCCTCGAACTATCGAGCGCGCTACGTCCAGCAGTTGCTGTCGGCGCTCCGCTTTGGAGAGGCGCGGGGCAGCCCTCTTTGGAGCATTGCTCGTTTTGCGTTCGCCCATTGCTCGGCTTGGTCTTGACACTACCACGCGAGGCGTACATACATTCTGTAACCTACATTATGTAGGAACCTAGGAGCAACCATGACCAACCTGTTTAGCGAAACCGTTCTTCTCATCGGGGGCTCCGGCGTCGTTGGCCGGCGCGCCGCCCGAGCCCTCAGAAAGCTGCAGCCGGAGCTGCCGATCGTCATCGCTGGGCGTGATGTACAGAAGGCCGCAAGCGTAGCCGCCGAGACTGGAGGGCCAACCACGTCGCTCGCGGCGGATCTCGGACGCGACGATCTCGGATTGCCGTTGGACGCGTCCTTTGGCGCGGTCGCAGTGTTCGTCAAAGACGTTGGGATGCGGTCGCTCAGGTATGCGCAAGAAAAGGGGATTCCCTACGTCGCGTTCTCCGACTTTTCGTTCGACATTGCGCCGGCGATTGGGCTCTTCGTTCACCAGCCGAAACGCGCGCCTCTGCTGATGCTCGGGCACGTCGTCGGCGGAACCGCGACCCTCGCCGCCCTCCACTTTG
Organism: Myxococcales bacterium; assembly: GCA_004193285.1. Taxonomy (GTDB): domain Bacteria; phylum Myxococcota_A; class Polyangia; order Polyangiales; family Polyangiaceae; genus PMG-095. The sequence goes on from SECP01000028.1 coordinate 101,563, forward strand.
CCAAAGAGCTTCGTGAGGTCTGGTCGATCGAGATCACCGGCGTCGCGGGCTCCGACGACACCGGCGGACCGGCGGCTCAAGCCGATTTCGTGCGCTACGCGCAGGGCGGTCACGGCGCGCTCGTGCTGCGTGATGGCGATTGGATCTGGCTGAAGGATGCCGCATCGGCGCGAGCCATCGTGGATTCCCACGGCAAAGAGCGAATCGCTCACGCGCTCCCGCTTTTGGACGTCGTCAGCCTTGCTGCGGTGACCAAGGCCCGGTCGCTACGCGTGGACCTCACGATCCGAAGCCCAGACGAGCAGAAATGCGCCACCGAGGTCATCATCGAGTTGAAGGGCTCGGGCCAAAACGGCAGTGCGTCCACGATCCGCGTCACGCTCGCCGACAACGACGTTCATGCGCGAATGAGCGCGTGTGGCGCGGCCCTGGCCCTCGAGCGTCTGCTCGGCCGCCGCGGAGGCTCGCCGGTCGCCCCGGGCCTCTATCACCCCGAAACCATCCTGGATCCCTCTGCGTCGCTCGAACGCTTGGTCGAGCTCGGGGTACGCGTGGACGTCGCGCGAAGCGAAGAGCCACCGATGAAAATCGGGGTCATCGGCTCCGGGAATATCGGCGGCACGCTGACCCGGCGCCTCCGCGCGCTCGGGCACGAGGTCTTCGTCGCGAACTCGCGTGGTCCGGCCTCCCTCGAGGCTCTCGCTCGCGAGACCGGCGCGCCGGTCGTGGTGGACGCCGGCAACTACTACCCGCGCCACCGCGACGGGCGAATCGACGCCATCGAGCAGGGTAGAACCGAGAGCCGGTGGGTGTCCGACCTGCTGCGCCGGCCTGTCGTGAAGGCCTACAACAACGTTTGGGCCGACGACCTCCTCCGACGCGGGCGGCCTCGCGGCGCGGGAGACCGCTTCGCGCTTCCGATCGCTTCCGACGATGCAACGGCGAAGGCGAAGGTGATGGCGCTCACGAATGCGCTCGGCTTCGACGCCGTCGACGCGGGAGGAATCGACGACTCTTGGCGCCAGCAGCCGGGGACCCCCGTGTACACCGCGAACCTCGATGTGGCGGGAACGCTGAAGGCCCTCGCCGACGCACGGCGTGAGCGCCTTGCCGAGCTCAGCGGAACGCCCGCAAGCCCAGGCTCGTGGACGGAGCCACGCTGATGCGACGCAGTACGCCAAATTTTCGGAAAAGGACGAGCTCTTGAAAGTACTCATCGTCTTCGATCATCCGCGTCGTGACTCATTCTGCGGGGCCGTGCTGGACCAGCTCATCAGCGGTCTGAGCTCAGCCGGCCATCACGTCGAGCTCGCCGACCTGCGCGCTGAAGGCTTCGATCCTCGGCTCACTCCCGGCGACGAGCCAGATTGGAAGGACGCGCATCAGGTCTACAGTGACGCGGTGTTGGCGGAGCAAGCGCGCATGTCGCGAAGCGACGCGCTCGCCTTCGTGTTCCCGGTCTGGTGGTGGTCCTTCCCCGCGACGACCAAAGGCTGGATCGACCGAGTTTGGAACCATGGCTGGGCGTACGGCGCGCGCAAGCTGCCGCACCGCAAGGCTTTATTGCTCGGCACGGCCGGCGCCAGCGCCGAACACTACGCTCGGCGCGGCGCGGACGAAGCCATGCGCGTTCAAATCGCACGAGGAATGATGGAGTATTGCGGCATACCCGAGACCCAGCTGCACCTGCTCTTTGGCGCGCTCGGACAGGGCTCGGTGAGGCAGCAGCACCTGGCCACCGCGCGCTCCCTGGGCGAATCCTTCTTCGTCGAGTGAAGCCAGGAAAGGCGCGCAGTCATTCACCCAGGACGGCGTCCAGCACGCGCGGGGCGCTGGCCACCGCGTCGGTAGGGCCGTCCTTCCACGCGATGAGGATTAGGGCCTTCCACAGTGCCCACCCACGGGCGCGGGCCCATGCTCCATCGTCAAGAAGAATGCGCTGTTGAAAGCGCTTGCGCGAGGCTCCTTCCAGCAGCGTCCAGGCAATCGTCAAGTCACAGGCGACATCGCCGACTGCCATGGCGCCAAAGTCCAACACCGCGGAAAGGCAACCATCCCTCACCAGCAAGTTGCCCGGGGCGATGTCTCCGTGCAGCCACGCAGCAGGTTCCCTTGGTACGGCCGCGAGTGCGGCTTCCCAAACGCGCGTGCAAGCGGCCCTGTCCACTCCGTGAGCCTCGGTGAGCGCGCGTCGGACATCTTCGTCGTAGGTGAACAGAGAATGTCCACGGAAGAAGTTGTGCTCCCCGGGCGGCGGACCTCCGCTCGGATCGATCGCCCGCAGCGCGCATAGAAAAGCCGCCAGCTTCTCTGCGAAAGCTTCCGCATCGGCAAGAATCAGGCTGCTCGCAGGCTCGCCCTCCAACCACCGGTACACGGACCAGGGCCACGGATAGCCGAGAGCAGGTTGCCCGAGGGCGACGGGCACGGGCGTAGCGAGCGGCAGCAAGGGCCCGAGGTAGGGCAACCAACGATGCTCCTTTGCAACCTGGGGCACATACCTGGCGTGGCTTGGAAGCCGAACCAGCAGCTCGTCGCCAAGACGAAAAGTGCGGTTGTCCCAACCGCCGGGTTGAACGACCCTGACCGCACGCCGCGACCACTGGGGAAACTGCTCGGCAACCAGTGACTCGACGAGGGTCGGCGTTATCTCGACCGGGCTCTCCTCAGGCGTGGTCGGAACCATAGGGGGCGGCGCTTCCTTCGGGGCGACGTTGGTGCGACTTGCCAGCGGGCCAGTGGTACGCGAGGTGCGTGACTGGGCCGCCGTGGAAGGTTCCGGCGGTGCGGGTGAGTACCTCCCCACCACGGGCATCGTAGAAGTTGCAGCAAGGCAGCTCGGCGAGGGTCTCGAGGTACAGAGGCGAGTGAGCGGGGCCACGCAAAATCGTGCAGGCGAAGTCCCAAAGCTTACCCCCGACCCCGGCGCCTCGATGAGTGGGGAGGACGTGGATCACGTAGATCTCGACGCACCCCGGAATATGCTCCTGACGTGGTGGACCGCCGCCTATGAATCCTATGACCTCGTCCGCCACCGTCGCGACCACGTCGACTCGGCCCGCCGAGGTCAATGACGTCAGCCATTGCGCGGTACGTCGCGCGAGGTCCGGTGCCGGCCACTCGCGGGCCAGCGGCGCCAAAGACTCCTCGGCAGACGCGAGATGAACGCGAGCAATGCCCTCGGCATCGGCCGCTCGAGCGTGACGGATGACTGCTCGAGCGACACTCATGCGGGCCCCAATCTAACGTATACGGAGAACCCGTATTCAATGAACCCCAGGCGCTTGGCGATGTTCACGGACGCCAGGTTCTGGCGGAGGGTGCGGTACTGAGGCAGGAGGCCGGCGGCCAGCGCATGCTGTGCCGCGAGGGCTACAGCGGCCCTGCCGTAGCCGTGACCTCTGCAATGCGGATGGGTGACGATCGAGATGTGCGCGATCGAACCATCCCAAACGGCGTAGCCGGCAAGCGCGCGCAGCTCATGGCCTGGGTCGACGCAACCGAAGGTTTGCTCGTGCTCGGGGTCGCTCCCGCCGTGCTCCCACTCCTCCGGTTGGCAGGCTGCTTGAAGCTGACGAGCTTGCGCAGCCGACGAGATCGGTCGTGCTAAACAGGCATCCGCAAGGTCGAGCGATTCAGCCACGCCATAGCCAATGAACGCAGGGCCGATGATCCTGTCCACCGCGCGCGGACACGCGGCGACCAAGTGCCTACGGAGCCCCTCGACATCTGCAACGTCAGCCGCTGACCACGAGCGCGCCCGATCGCCCAAGGTGCTCACCGTATCCGCGGGCAATGAAATCAGCGGTGCCCCGCCCGCGACGAGGATCCAGATCCCCGTAGCCTCCAGCAGCGCACCTTGATGCTGCTGAACGTGCGTCTTGGTGGGCCGAAGCTCACTGCCTGAGCACGCGAAATCTTTCGCCCACCAGTCGTCGGCGATCCCCAGGTAAGAGTCGATGCTGCCACCCACGCCGTGAAGGTACCCCGTTCAGCAGCGGCCGGACTCACCAAAAGACTGAGCTGGCGACGGCAACGGGCCCGAGCCGTCTCGAGCTAAGGCCGGACACCCAACGCGTTGGCTCTATCTCGGGCGAGAAAAGCACCACCTACTGCACAGATCAAGACGATCGGTAGGGCTGGCAGAAACGACAGTTGGTCGACGAGCTCAGCGCGCCGGGGTTCGTCCACCGCGCTACCGACAGTCACGAACCCGTGTGATGCGAGCTCACTGTGCACGTTTGCCCTGCCAGTCAACGAGGCGACTCCATGCATAGCCTAAGCTCTGAGTCGCGTGCCATCCGGGTTCACCGCCTCCTCGTCCTTGGCGCCGTCGATCACCTGAGTGTTCTTCATCGCGGGTGACCCGAACCTACCGCCAGCCAGCAGCGGCCGCATTGGGAAAGAGTCGTGTCAGGTAGTGCGACTGACGGTTTAGAACTGCGTTCGCGCTACGTCCATTCGCACGTTTGGCGGGAAAGCCAGTTGCAGTACGGCCGCGGCAACGCAATCGGCATGGCTCGGCGCAGCCGGCTGGGTGCGAACAGTGACGCCCACGACGTTACCATTGATCACGGCTGCGCATATCTCGAGCCCAGTCGTGTCGGGAACGGCGCAGTGCTTGAAGTACGACCCGCGGTTGAGGATGCTTGCGTACTGAGCAGCGCTGCTGTCACTGGGCGGAGGTTCGCTATCAGTATCGCGAAAGGCGCGCCTGTAGTCCTCCACTGCCTGCTCACAAGAAGGCGCTCCAGCGGTGTGGGGCATCGGCGTGGAGCGGCTTCGGGGACAGCAGCAGGTAGTTCCCAAGAATTCCGGCCGCGCGGTTGCGCCCGAGACGGCGCTCTCGGGAAGCCGGCAACCCAGCTCGCTAGGCAGCGCTGTACTGAGCGCCTCGTCCGGGGCTGCGTTCCGGACGAAGAAAGCGGACTCAGAGGGGCCGCAGCCGACGTCCATGTCGGGCCTTCGCCAGACGAGCTCGCGCTCGACGAGCCGATCCCATTCGGGCGGGTTGTCGTTGGCAATGACAGTTACGACGGGTGCCGTCACCGACACGTTACTTTGCGGCGGTGTTGCACTCGGGGCGGCCGCGCCGCAGCCGACCAGCACCTGAAGAAGAACTAGTGGAAGCCTTGCAGGTTGCATGTTCGGGCTCCTGTCGCTCGCTGAACTTATCGTCCTTGCGCTGCGGTCGCATCTGAAACGCGTCATATAGGTTTCGTCAAATTCAAGTCGCGTCCCCAAGCAGGCGCTGAACACGATGCTTCGCTCACGGGTTAAGCGAATGGCCGCGTTCACCTCCGGCCCCAGGACCAGAATTTGCTCCAGGCTCTCGACACGACCGCGGGACTCGGGTCTGTTAGCGCGCATGCTCGCGGCTTTGTTCGACCAGGGTCGCGGAGGGGGGACGCAGAGCGATCCTGCGCTCGAGCCGAGCGAGGTCGGCGGTCATACGCTCCTTCAGCGTCGCTTGGCGCTGTACGGTAAGGCGCTAGTCGTCCAGAGCGTCCTCTATTGGTTGATCTACGCCACCATCTGGGGGCCGACGGTCGGCTTCACGCGCTCCCTCCGGCACCTCGCGTCATGGGACGTGTTCCTACTCACGGCCATCTATTCGCTGTACTGGCTCGTGGCGCGCGGAAAGCCGCGCTCCACGGCCGTGCTGCTCGCCGCGGACGTAGTCGGGAGCCTCGCGATCGGAATCGACAACGTCTTTCTGATGCTGGGCGACCTGGGCACGATTTCCGGGGTGTTCGAGAACCTGATCGGCTTCATCTGCATCTTACTTTTGCGTTCCTTGATCGTTCCCAGCACGGTCAAGCGCACTCTGTTGTGTGGCGTCCTGATGTCGGGCCCGACCATCCTCGGGGTAGTGCTCGGCTCCCACCGCTTCGACGACCAGTCGCTGTCGTGGATTACCATGCTGGGCTTCAGCATCAACTGGTCGGTGATCGCGCTGATCTTTTCCGGTGTCGCCTCCGCTACGCTCTACGGTCTACGGCGCGAAGTCCGAGACGCGCGAAGGTTGGGGCAGTACACCTTGGGCGAGAAGCTCGGCGAGGGCGGCATGGGGGTAGTCTACCGCGCCAGCCACGCGATGCTGCGCCGCCCAACTGCGATCAAGCTCCTGGCGGATGGAGGCGGCGGGAGCCTTGCTCGCTTCGAGCAGGAGGTCCATCTACTCGCCGGCCTCAACCACCCCAATATCGTAACGGTTCACGACTACGGTCGCACTGCCGACGGCTCTTTCTACTACGCGATGGAGCTGCTCGAGGGAATGGACCTGGAGAAGCTGGTCGCAGCCGACGGGCCGCAGTCTGCGGAGCGAGTCATCCACATCGTCAGGCAGGTCGCGCGTGGCCTGCACGAGGCGCACGACGTAGGTCTCGTGCATCGAGACATCAAGCCGGCGAACATCTTCCTGTGCCGGCGGTGGGGCGAGCCAGACGCGGTGAAGGTCCTCGACTTCGGGCTCGCCAAAAGCAGCGCGTCTCCACCCACCGAGCTATCGGCTCACAACGTGGTGCTCGGCACGCCACTCTACATCTCTCCCGAATCTTTGAATGGGGGAGCTCCGGTCGACGCGCGCAGTGACATCTACTCTCTGGGCGCAGTCGCCTACTTCATGCTCACCGCGGAGCCAGTGTTCCTGGGTAGCACCGTCGTCCAAGTCTGTTTACAACACCTGAGCTCGACTCCCGAGGCGCCGAGCGAGCGGTTGGGCCGCGCCGTGCCGGCTGACCTCGAGGCGGTCGTGCTTCGGTGCTTGGCGAAGTCGAGGGCAGATCGCTACCCCAGCGCAGCGGAGCTGGAGCGCGCGCTCGCAGCGTGCGCCGCCGCCGATGAGTGGAGCTCTGCCCGCGCGCAAGCCTGGTGGGAGCTGCAAGCTGACACCGCTCCCACGCGCGAAGTCGACCCCGCGGGCCGCACGGTCGAGATCGACCCCACCACCCGGCAGGCCGTGCTTCCTGCTGCCCCGGGCTTGCCACTCGCGCGGGCGCGGGAGTAACCGTCAATTTCGTCTCGTGCAGTGGGCATATTCTTCCGCCCCGCGGAAGGAGCGGCGAAGCGCTAGTCCAGACCGAGTACTACGGCTACCGCCTCCCGCACTTGCTCGACGAGTGCGGGGTCCATGTACTTGTACTCGTCCGGGATATCCAAAACGTGAAGCGGTTTCTGCTGGATGGTGGTCGTAAAGTCAGCCAGCAACCTGGACTTGTGCTTCTCTTCCATCACGAAGATCACGTCTGCCCAGCGGACGTCTTCGACGGACACCTTGCGTCGAGCGGATGAGCTGGTCCCGGCGGACCGAACCGAGAGCGCAGGGTGCTTGCGCCAGACAGCCTCCGCAGTTGGGCTGCGCCACTGGTTTTTGCTGCAGATGAAAAGCACATTTCGCTTCCCGTCAGCTGGCGCTTCTGAGTGCTGTCTTGCCAAGAGGTCTCCAGTGGTACGCGGGTACTCGAAGCCCAGCTTGTTCGCACGAGCGAGCTTGGCGGACCGCGTGTAGACGAGCTTCCAACGCTTCTCCCGCGGCCAATCGTCCTTGCGTGCCATGCTGCTTCCTCGAGCTCGATGCGTTGCGCTAAGCGCCGGCCAGAGCTCGGCGCTCCAGGTCGTCGATTGTGCCGTAGATGTCGGCGTTGTCCGAGATAACCAACGCACCTGCGTTGACCGGAACTGGGAGCTCTCGGATGCCGGAGAGGAGCTGGTTCAGTTTGGGTCCAGGCTCCGCCAGCGCTTCGGACCGACAGTAGACGACGACGAGCTGATTACCGTCGATATCGGTCGCAACCCTCCCGCGCAGGAAACCACCATAATCCGGCTCATCATCGAGAATGTACTCGAACCCGCGAGGAACGTTCGCCGCGTGAGCTCGCCTTGCGTCGTGGAGACGACCGTCAGGGAAGATCCAGAACACGAAGTCCGGATCGCGATGAGTGAACTCCTTGATCGCGCTGCGGCGGCCGCGAAACCGCGCCGACAAGAACGGAAAGTGCGCCGAGGCCTCTGAGCGGGAAATGGAACCGAGCGAAAGCAAAGGATCCCTCCAAACGTAACGCCGTGGAGCGCCGGGCGCATCAGGAAAACCACGAGCTCGGCTGCCTGTATCAACCGATTGCTTGCCGCGCGGCGCTTCAAGTTTTCAGGATGTTGGCGGGCATCAGGAACCGCGGATATTCGGTGAAGTTCACCGGTGAAAACCGCACCTGAGAGCGGTGAAGTTCACCGGTGACGGTGGGCATCAGGACGCGGATTTCTTGCCGCGGCGACTGGAGCGGGCGGCAGTAAGCTCTTTGGCCTCCTTGAGCCGGTAGCTGTCGGCGTCGATGTCGATCACCTCCGCACGATGAATGAGGCGGTCGACCAGCGTGACGACGCACGCCGCGTGCGGAAAGACCTCGCCCCATTCGGAGAAGGCCTTGTTGGTGCTGAGCACGATGGGCTTGCCGGCGTCGTAGCGACGGGTCACCA
>SECP01000029.1 GCA_004193285.1 Myxococcales bacterium
CCCGTGCAGGAAGCCGAAGCGCCGCTCACGACCGCTGCTGCGCCGCCCCCTGACCACGGCGGGGGCATCCACCACGGGTGACGGAGCGGTCGGTGCGCCGTGGTCAGGGGGCGGCGCAGCAGCGGTCGTGAGCGGCGCTTCGGCTTCCTGCACGGGTCCGTTGAGGGGGGAAGACTGGCCGCTATCCTGCATTGGGGGTGACACTCGGGGACGGGTATCTGCTGCGGCGCCGGGAGCGACGCGGCGTGGTGCGCAGAGGCGCGGCACTCTAGCTTAGGCCGCCCGGAAAGCGGTAGCTTCGGCCCGCGTGCGTGCGTGCCCATCGAGACGACCCTCGGGCCGCGGGGCCGCTCCGCTGCGGCGCGCACGGGGCTCCCGGGAGCTGGCCTTGCGTGCTCCAACCGCCCATCGTATGTATCGCCGCGTCCCGTGGGGACGTTTCACGATGTCCGCCTGGCTCGACCGCGCGCAAGCCGCTCTGTACGTTCTTTCCCAGCGCCTCGTGGGGGCGGATTTGGCGCGGGAGCAATGCGTGGCCGCCCTCGCTCCGCGTGCCGGTCAGCGGATTTTGGACATCGGCTGCGGGCCCGCCTACTACCTGAACGCCCTGCCGCCGTGCGAGTACCACGGCTTCGATACGGACCGCGCGCAGATCGCGGCCGCGAGGGAGCGGTTCGGGGACCGCGGCACTTTCTACAGCGAGCCGTACATGAGCTCGCATTGCGAGCAGCTTGGTCAGTTCGACGGGGTGATGCTGCTCGGCCTCCTTCACCATCTGGACGACGCAGAGTGCAAAAGTCTGCTGGAGCTGGTGGTCCGGAGCATGAAGCCGGGCGCGCGCGTGGTCACTTTGGACACCGCGTTTTTTCCCGGCCAGTCCGGGCTCGCGGCGGCGATCGCTCGGCGGGATCGCGGCAAGTTCGTGCGTCCAGCGGAGCAATTCCGCAGCATGGCAGAGGGCGTGTTCGAGCGAGTGGAGACGCGGATCGTCGGCGACACCCTGCGCATGCCGGCCTCTCATTTCATGATGGTGCTCGAGCGCCCGCGCAGCGCGAGCTGAGGCAACGGCCGGCCGCTGCGAGCCGGGTCATCTTAATTTCGAGGAGTGTCCGATGGTCGCAGTGGAGCCCACATCCGAGCCGGCGGTCTACGAAGTCTCGCTGGTGGTGCCCGTGTACCAGGGCGAGCGGACTCTCGGCGCCTTGGTGAGCGAGGTCGTTCCGTTGACGACGCCGCACCGCACCCCCAAAGGGCGCATGTTTCGCATTTCCGAGCTGCTCCTCGTCCACGACGGCGCGGTCGACGGCTCCGCAGGCGTCATCAAGGCGCTCTCCCAGGAGCATGATTTCGTGCGGCCGCTCTGGCTCTCGCGCAACTTCGGCCAACACCCCGCGACGCTGGCGGGGATGGCCAGCACGGTCGGCACATGGGTAGCCACCTTGGACGAAGATGGCCAGCAAGATCCGCGAGACGTGGGCGCGCTCCTGGACACCGCGCTGGACGAGTCCAGCCGCCTCGTCTACGCCAGCCCCAAGAACCCGCCACCGCACGGCGCGCTACGCAACGCCGCTTCCAAGCTTGCCAAATGGGTGGCGGTACGTTTGCTCGCGGTACCGATTGGCGCGTTCAACAGCTTCCGTCTGATCGAGGGTGAAGTCGCGCGCGGCGTCGCCGCCTATTGCGGGGCCAACGTGTATTTGGACGTGGCGCTGTCGTGGGTCGTCGGAAAAGCCTCGCACTGCAAGGTGATGCTCCGTGAGGAGCGCGGCCGCCGTTCGGGCTACACCTTGCAGCGTTTGCTCAGGCACTTCTGGCAACTGGTCATCACCTCCGGAACGAGGCCGCTGCGCTTCATATCGCTCCTCGGCATGATCGCCGTGGTCGGCTCGTTCGCCTTCAGCGGCATCTCGATCTACCAGCGCCTCCAGCACCAGATCCCCATCCCCGGCTGGACCTCGACGATCGTCGTCATCTGCCTGCTCGCCGGGCTCACGTTGATATCGCTGGGCATTGTCGCCGAGTACCTGGCTTTCGCCGTAGGCATGGCGATGGGAAGGCCGGCGTACCTCATCGTTTCCCGCCCGCGGGAAGACATCGCCAGGTCTTCGTGACTCGCGGACCCGCGTGGGTCGTCGGCGCCGGCGGGCTCCTCGGCTCGGCGGTGGTGGGGGCGCTGGGAGCCGCGCCTTTCAAGCCGAGCTCTGCGCTGCGCTGGGGGGACCCGAGCCTGCACGCCTCCGTGAGTGCCGCGGTGAGCGAGTTCGCCCGGGCCGCACAGAACGCGCGCGACTCGCACCCTTGGGAGCTCTACTGGTGCGCGGGCGCTGGAGTCGTCGGCTCGCGGGCGGCCGACCTGGCGCGCGAGACCGCAGCTCTGCGGCAGCTGCTGGAAAGTGTGCGTGATAGCCCGGTGCTGGCCAAAACGCGCGGCAGCATTTTACTCGCCAGTAGCGCGGGCGGCGTGCACGCAGGCGCGCGCGTGCAGCCCGCCACGGAGGCGAGCGAGCCCGCGCCGCTTTCGGACTACGGAAGAACGAAGGTCGAGCAGGAGCGCTTGCTGCGCGAGATAACCCGCGAAATGCCGCTGGTGAGCACGCTCGCGGCTCGCTACTCCAACCTCTACGGCGTGGGCCAGCGGCTGGACAAGCCGCAGGGGCTCATCTCTCAACTGGCGCGCTGCGCGGTTTTCGGAGCTCCGGCGCACGTCTTCGTGCCGCTGGATACCATTCGCGACTACCTCTACGCCGACGACGCCGGAGCCATGACGGTGGACGCGCTGAACCGACTCGCGCTGCTCCCGCCAGGAGCCCAGCTCACGAAGTTGGTCGCCTCGGAGCGGGAGTCCACCATCGCCGCGCTGCTCGGCATCTTTCGCTCCATGACCAAGCGCCAGCTGCGCGTCGTGCTCGGCGTTCGGGCCATGACCGCGCTGCAACCGAGGAAGCTGACCTTTCGCTCCGGCCTCTGGCGCGAACAACGCGGCTTGGTGCGAACCGAGCTCGTGGACGGCATCGCCCGAGTGTATCGCCACCAGCTGCGCGTCTTCCAGCTCGGGCGCCTGGCTCGACCGGCGTGACCCGCGCTCAGCGCCGCGGCTCGGGCGGCTGGGCTGGGAGCAAGTAAAAGAGTTGGTTCAGCCCTCCGGAGCAGGGCCACTGAATCAGGCGCGTACCCGGCTCCTTTCCCGCGTGATCCGCGTCCAAGCACAGCCCGCTATGCCGCATCTGCAGCTGGGCCAGGCTCCCGAAATTCTTGATGGAGATCTGCTGGTTGTTGCTGTCACCGCAGGACCATTGAAAGACGTTTGCGCGCGGATCCATCGAAGCCATGTCGACGTCCACGCATTTGTTGGCGCCGACGTTGACGAGCTGAAAGTGTCCGGCGCTCTTGTACGTGAGCCGAAACTGCTGGCGAGTCTCGTCCGTGCAAGCGGCGAGCTCCAGAGGATCCCGATCCGAGTAGCCCTTGCCGCCGACGGAGAGGCAGAGGCCGCTGTCCACGCCGATGAGCTTGGCGACGTCACCGTCCGCCATGGCGAGGGGTAACGAGATCCACGCCGGTTTGGACGTGCTCTTCCCCTCGCACGCTGTGATCAACAGGCAGGCGACGAGCCAGCCCGCTCTCCTCACGTGAAGACCGCGCATCGGTCGGGACCTTATCATTGGCGTAGCCCCGGTTGAGGCTTCGGCGCTGAGATCCTACTCGGAGGCAGCAGGGCTCGCTGACTAGACTGCGGGCTCGAAGCCCGCGCAACGCACGACCGGCAAGGGAGGGTATTTGCGAAAGCGGGCCGGCTCGCTCGCCGCGCGCCCACAGAGCCAAAAGCTCGAGCCTTTGGCGGAAGTGATCACCCGCGCGTGAAGACAAGCCGTACAAAGGCCGACGCGCGACCGCTCGGCTGGGCTCACGGGCGGCCGAGGATCGCGCGAAACCACGTTGGGTCGCTGCCGCTCAGGCGAACGCGGGCAGCGGCAGGCGGAGGCGCTCGAGAAGCTTTTTGATCCTACGCATGGGCTGCTCCTGGACGGGTGGTACACCGCTGGTAGGGCGGTGTGAGGCAAGGTGGTACATCCATTCCCCCTGACTGGCAAAGGATTTCGCCTATGCTCGGGCGGTGAGCGCGGCCTCCGTCAAGCACGCCCGCAGCGCGGGGAAAACACCTCGAATTTTGCTCGTGGGGGCGGGTGGTATCGGCGGAGTGGTCGGTTCGCTGGTAGCGGGAGGGAGCGCGAAGCTCGACGTGCTGACCACGAACGGCGCCATCGCCGAGGCGCTTCGAGAGCGCGGCTTCAGGCTGCGGGGCGACGACGCGGGGCGGGGTGGGAAGCCGGACGCGGTGCTCTCCGTCCCTCCGGAGAGTCGCGACTACGACTGGGTACTGCTCGCCGTGCAACCGCCGCAGGTCGAGCAGGCGGCGCGTGCGGCGCTGCCTGCGCTGGCGCCGCACGGCAAGCTGGTGTGCTTTCAAAATGGCCTGTGCGAAGAGCGGGTGGCGCGCTTCGCCGGCCCCGAGCGCGTGGTGGGAGGCGTGGTGGCCTGGGGGGCATCGATGATCGAGCCGGGGGTGTACGAGCGCACTTCCGCGGGCGGCTTCTCGCTCGGGGTGCTCCCTGGCGGCGACGCATCGCGCTTGCCGGAGCTCGCCCGCGTTCTGGAGGTCGTGGGGCCCGTGACCATCACTCAGAACCTCGCCGGCGTACGCTGGAGCAAGCTCGCCATCAATTGCGCGGTGTCTACCCTCGGCACGCTGGCGGGCGAGCGCTTGGGGGCGATCTTGCGACTGCGCTTCGTGCGGCGCTTGGCGCTCGAAATCGTCTCGGAGGTCGTGCAAGTCGCGCGGGCGGAGGGAGTGCAGCTGGAGAAGGTTGCTGGCACCGTCGATTTGACCTGGCTGTCGCTCAGCGCGGACGAGCGGATGAAGGCGTCCGTTTCGCTCGCGACCAAGCACACGTTGATGCTCGCGGTGGGCGCTCGGTACCGGCGCATGCGCTCGTCCATGCTGGCCGCGCTAGAGCGCGGTCGAGAGCCGGCGGTGGATTTCCTCAACGGCGAGGTCGTCGAGCGCGCCGCGCGCCACGGCATCAGCGTCCCGATCAACGCGCGGGCGCGAGAGCTGGTGTGGGCGGTCGCGAGGGGTGAGCGTCGCTCTCGCCGGAAGCTGCTGCGTGAGCTTTGGGAGACCACGCGGGACGGGGTCCCGGCTTGACGGTGCCCGGGACGAGTCGTACACGGCGCGCGTGAGCTCCATCGTCCGCTCGTTGTCGCGCCGCCAGCTGAGCGCGCTCGCGGGGCTCGCCCTGCTGGGCGGCGGGTGCCGTCGGGCCTCGGACCTGCCGCAGCTCGGCAACGTTGGCACCTTCAGCCTCACGAATCAGGCGAGCCAGGCCGTCAGCGCGCAAACCTTCCGCGGCAAAGTCTGGGTCGCCGCCTTCTTCTTCACGCGCTGCCCCACGGTGTGTCCGCGTATCACGCGGCGCATGCGCGCGCTGCAGCAAGCCGCCGCGGAGGAGGAGGTGAAGGTGCAGCTCGTGAGCTTCAGTGTGGATCCGGAGAACGACACGCCGCCCGTTCTGCAGGCCTACGCTCGGCAGTACGGCGCGGATCTCACGAGCTGGAGCTTTCTGACCGGGGACTTGAGCGTCGTGCGCAAAACTTCTGAGCAGGGGTTCAAGCTGGCGCTCGACGGTAAGCCCACGCCCGGTGCCGATCATCTCGGGCTCTTCCACGGCTCCCATTTGGTGCTGGTGGACAGCGCCGGTGATATCCGGGGCTACTACCGCACCAGCGAGGACGAGCAGATGGCGCAGCTCCTGAAAGACGCCGCGCTCCTCGTTTGAAGGTGGCCGCCTTGGGGCGGCGACCTGGCGGCCAGGGTGGAAGCACCCGAAAGTGCCGCGTTCGAGCCTGTTTGGGACGCGGTCCGCTCCGTGCAGTGCGTCCGCTCGGCCATGCAAGCTATAGTGAGCGCCACGATGGTCTCGCAGCCGGTCGTCTCGCTCCGCTACCGAGTTGGTAGAAGCCCAGAAGCATGGGAGCTCCCGGAGGGACCCGTGCCCGAGTCCACCGCGCACGACGCCGCGCTGTTTCGAATCTATTCTTTGCTGAGCGCATGGGCCATGCGCAGCGCCAATGGCGCCCGAATCGCTCGCAACTTGGCGCTGCGCTGGCTGCCCCAGTACCCGAAGACGGGCTTGGATCCGGACATCGCGGTGCTGTGGCCGGGGCCGGCGGACTTCGACGAGCTCTCTTCCTACCGGCTCTGGGAAGCGAATCGAGCGCCGCCGCCGTTCGTCGTGGAGGTGGTGAGCAAGAGCCACCCGTACAAGGACTACAGCTGGGTGCACGAGGGCTACGCGGAGATGGGCGTGGCGGAGCTACTCGTGTTCGATCCGCAGCTCTTCGGGCCAAAGTCGCTCGGGGGGCCGGCCGCGCTCCAACTATGGGAACGCGACCTCACCGGTGCCTTCGAGCGCACCCACGCCGGTGATGCACCCGTCTTCAGCAAATCGCTGGAAGCTTGGCTGTTCGTGGACCAGCGAAAGCTGTGCATCTCGGACGACCGAGCAGGGAAGCGCCTGTGGCCCACCCTGGAGGAGGCCGCCGCCGCAAAGGCGGGGGCGGAGGCTCGCGCCGAGGCGCTGCAAGCCCGCGCAGAAGCCGACCGAGCTCAGGCAGAAGCCGACCGAGCTCAGGCAGAAGCCGACCGAGCTCAGGCAGAAGCCGACCGAGCTCAGGCAGAAGCGGGCCAGTCGAAGGCCGAAGCCGGCCAAGCCAAGGCCGAAGCTGAGCGAGCCCGAGCCGAAGCCGAGCTAGCCAAGGCCGAAGCGCAGCGGGATCGGGCCGTGCGCGCGGAGCTGGAGGCCAGAGTGCGCGAGCTCGAAGCGAAGCGCACTCCGGGCTGAGCTGCGCCTCACTCCGCCGCGACGGGCGTCTCTAGCTCGGTCTCGCTCTCCGGGCGCCGCGGGTAACGCATGCGCTGGGGAGTGGCGATGTGGATGATGCCGAGCTTGTCCAAGAGGACGATGGCCGGGTAGGTGGGGTCGATTTCGAAGCGCCGCGCCGCGAAGTTGGGGCTCATCGAAAACTCGTGGTGGTTGTTCTGGAACAGCTCACCCGCGGTCAGGAAGTCGAAGAACAACGTATTACGCGAGACGTCTTTGCTCTGGTAGTTGCGGTAGCCGTACTTGTGGCCGCACCAGTTCACGATCGCTCCGTGGATCGGTCCCATGATGAAGTGCGCGGGCAACAGGGCAAACAGCCAAGGGCTGGTCGCGAAGTGAACGTAGAAGGCGGTGTACACGCCGATCCACGCCAAACGCGCGGCCCAATTCTGACCGATCTTCTCCAACAGCGGCCAGCTCGGCAAGTCCGCCTCGAAGCGGGGCTCCGCGGTTTCGCGGTAGTAGGCGAAGGCGTCGTAGCGCTTCTTCGTCGCCAGCATCATCGTGAAGACGTTCTTGTAGAAGAGCGGCGAGTGCGGGTCCTTCTCCGTGTCGCTGTACGCGTGATGCATCCGGTGCAAGATCGCGTAGCCGCGCGGGGACAAGAAGCTCGACCCTTGCGCGATGTACGTGCAGAGGAAGAAGAAGCGCTCCCAGCCCTTCGACATCGTGAACTGCTTGTGCGCCCCGTAGCGGTGCAGGAAGAAGGTCTGGAAGAAGACCGAGATCTGCCAGTGAGCGACGAAGAAGAGCAAAACCGGTAACATGAGCACGCTGAACCTAAGTTAGCGGCGGCTCCTCCGTGGTCATTCTTGTGTCATTTGGCCCGTTTACGATGCTGCGGCGCGCCATCCGCGGCGGCGGTTGCGGAAATCGCGGAAATCGCTAGAGTGCGCGCTTCCCTCGTGGCCCAAAGCTCACAAAACGCGGAAAATAAGCCTCTCGTAGGCGTCATCATGGGCTCTTCCAGCGACTGGGAGACGCTTCGTCATACTGCCGAAACGCTGGCCGAGCTCGGGATCCCTCACGAAGTGAAGGTCGTGTCGGCCCACCGGACGCCGGACCTGATGTTCGAGTACGCCGCCACCGCCGAGGCTCGGGGCCTGGAGGTCATCGTCGCGGGCGCCGGCGGCGCGGCGCACTTGCCCGGTATGGTCGCGGCAAAGTCCGTCGTGCCGGTGCTCGGAGTGCCGGTGCAGAGCCACGCGCTGAGCGGCATGGACTCTCTCCTCTCCATCGCGCAGATGCCGGCCGGCATCCCGGTGGGGACCCTGGCCATCGGCAAGGCGGGCGCCACCAACGCAGCGCTGCTCGCCGCCGCCATCGTCTCGACGACGCGGCCGTCGATTCGTCAAGCGCTCCACGCCTACCGGGCCGCGCGCACCCAAGCGGTGCTGGACAAACCCGACCCTCGCGCTTGAGCGAGCATCGTCATGGCTGATGGCATTCTCGGAGCTCGAGTCGGAGTGCTGGGCGGCGGGCAGCTCGGGCGCATGCTCGGCCTCGCCGGGCGAGCGCTGGGCCTCGAGCTCACGTTCTTGGACCCGACCCCGAGCTCCCCAGCCGCCGCAACCGGCGAGCTGCTCGTGGCGGACTACACGGACGCGGCCGCCCTCGCGCGCCTGAGCCGCGCGGACGTGGTGACGTTCGAGTTCGAAAACGTCCCCGTCGCGGCGGTCAAGCAGCTGGAGGAACGCGGCGCGGTTCATCCTGGCTCCCGCGCCCTGGAGATCGCCCAAGATCGCCTGAACGAGAAGACGTGCTTCCGCTCCCTCGGCATCGGCACCCCGCCGTTCGAGGCGGTGGACAGCTGGGAGCAGCTGCTCGCAGCGCTGGCGAGCTTGGGGTACCCCGCGGTGCTGAAGACTCGCCGCTTCGGCTACGACGGCAAAGGCCAGGCCGTGCTGCGAAACGAGGAGGAGGCGCGCGCCGCCTTCGAGCGCCTGGGCGGCGCTCCGCTCATCTTGGAGGGCTTCGTGCGTTTTCAGCGCGAGCTGAGCATCGTCGCGGTTCGCAGCAGCGCGGGCGAGGTAGCGACGTACCCGCTCGTTCAGAATCACCACGAGGGGGGCATCCTGCGCAAGACCATCGCGCCCGCTCCCGAGGTGAGCGAGGAGCTACAAGCCGCCGCCCGCGGCTACGTGGAAAAGCTGCTCGCGCATTTGGACTACGTGGGGGTGCTCGCGCTCGAGCTCTTCGACTGCGACGGCCGGTTGCTCGCGAACGAGATCGCGCCGCGCGTCCACAACACCGGCCACTTCACGATCGAGGGCGCTCGAACGAGCCAGTTCGAGAACCATTTGCGCGCTATTTTGGGGCTGCCGCTCGGCTCGACCGAAATCCCGGAGCCCTGCGCAATGCTCAACCTCATCGGCGCGGCAGTGGAGCCCGGCGCCGTGCTCCAAGTGCCGGACGCGCACCTGCACTGGTACGGCAAGGAGCCGCGGCCGGGTCGCAAGGTGGGTCACGTCACCGTGCGCGCGCCGGACGTCGCGACGCTGAGCGAGCGCGTGGCGCGCCTCGAGCGGTTGCTCGGCGCCTAGCCGCGCGCGCCGACCAGCGGTACCGGGCGCGGTGCAGCAGCCTTCTGCGAGAGGGGCTGCGCGTCGGCAGCCCCCGCCCTCGTTACTTGAAATCCTTCGTGGCCGCGCCGAGCAGCGTGCCGCACATCGTCTTGCAGCGCGTGTCCTTCTCGCTGCAGGTGCACTTGCCGGCCTTCTTCTTCTCTAGCGTCTCTTTCATTTGAGCCACCGTGAAGCCGGCGATGCGCTCCACGCGCTCCATCTTCCACTTCTCTTTGCGCTGCTTGCCGGTGAGCGGCTCCGTGGGCTTGCCGTCAGGCTCCGCGCAGCAACGGAAGCCGAGGAAGTAATAATAGAAGCCCTCGTCGTGGGTGTAGATCTTGGGCCGGCACTGGTTGCGCACGCCTTTGTACCAGGGGCCGCCGGAGTGGATGCTGTCGTATTTCCCTTTGAAGTCCGGCTCGTTGTAGCTCTCGCTCTGGGTGACCTCGTCCGTATTGCCGGGCAAGTCCGCGACGCCGTAGGGGCTCACGCACTCCGGCTGGCTGCCGTTTCGGACCCCTTTCCATAGGCGCGCCAGCTCCTCCGGATCTCGCTGCGCGACCTTCTTCATGTCCGGCGAGTCCCACTCGATGTCGCCGTGGCACTTCTTGGTGTCGCGGACGTAACCGTAGGGGAACGGGAGCATCTCCGGTCCTTCGCAGGCGAGGGTCCACTCGCTCTCGGTGCACATGCGCTTGCCGACGGCCGCGCACTTGACCTGGGCTTGATGAAACTTGTTCATGACCTCCGACCGTGCGCCCTTCTCGTTGGGCCACGTGTACGTGTCCATGCAGTAGCGCTTCTTCACCTTTTGCCCGACGCAGGTGCTCTTCGGCTCGAACTCTTCGCAGACGTCTTTGTTGTTGGCCTTGTCGTGCCACTGCTTGATGCACTGGTGCTCTACCTTCGTGCAGTATTCGCCTTCGACCAGCTGCATGCCCTCGGGGCAGGCGCTGTCGTCCACGTCCGCCGAGCTTTGGTTGGCCGTCTTCTTGGGGGCTTCGGGCGCCTTTTTTACGGGGGCAGGCGCCGAGGAGGAGCCGGCCGGGGAGGCCTCGCTCGCGGTCGCGGTCGCGGCCGTAACCGGGGCTGCGCTGGGGGCTACCGGCGGGGCCTTGGCGGGGGGAAGTGGCTCCGCGCCGATGGTCGCCTGCGGGCCCGCGCAAGCGACGTAAGAGAGGTAAACGAAACCGAGGGCGAATGCGCGGCGCATGGCGGCGGAACCTACAAGAAACGCGTCGATTCGGCAAAACGCCCGGTGCTTGCTCGGGGCCCTTACCGGTCGCATGATGCGGCGAGGCGTTTCGGGCTCATGCACGTCATTCGTCGCGTCGGACTGATTGGAGATGTGCACGCGGAGGACGATGCGCTCGCCTTCGTGCTGCGTGAATTCCGCGGCATGGGGGTCGACGCGCTGCTCCAAGTCGGAGACATCTCGGACGGCCCGGGTGACGTGGAGAGGTGCGTCGCGCTGCTACGTGAGCATCGGGTTCTGGCGGTGCGAGGCAATCACGACCGCTGGCTGCTCACGAACCAGCAGCGCGACCTCGCCTACGCCCAGCCGCTGAGCGCCACGCCGCCCAGCGTCACCGCGTTTTTATCGCAGCTGCCCGTCACTCGGGAGTTCCGGTCCCCTCGAGGTCACGTGCTGCTTTGCCACGGGCTGGGCACCAGTGACATGGCGGGGATCAGGCCTGACAGCGGCGCCGAAGACGTCTCCTCCAATACCGAGCTTCAGCGCTTGATTCAGGAGCGTCGCTACCGCTTCGTTTTGAATGGGCACACGCACCGGGCCATGCTGCGCACGTTCGGGCCGCTCTCCATCCTCAATGGCGGAACGCTGCTACGCGACCACGAGCGCGCTTTCACCCTCGTGGACTTCGAGCGAGGCGAGCTCCTCCGGTACCGTCACGTCGCCGGCGGCGCCCTCACGGAGGAGCTGGCTCACTGGTTTCATGAGCGTCAGGTGCTCGCCGATTCGCCCTCGGAGCCGTTTCGGGAGCCGCCACCGTAAAGTCCCGGACGTATTTTTGAGCAGGGCTCAGGAAACAATTGTTGAGCTTCGCTCAACTATCTTCCGGTTACAGTAACGCGGTCGTTCTTGCTGCAAAGATTTGTTGAGTGGCGACTCAAGGGGCTTGCGCGCCGCGGCGCACCGTCCCATGTAGGCGACACGTTCGAGTCACCGAGCCGACAATCATGGACGGGTCTCTGCCTTCATCTGATGCATTCGCGCACGAGTTAGTGACGCACACCGACGAAGTTTCGAAGAAGCTTCGTGGTGGCGTTTGGGAACGGAGCGAGGTGGCGCGGACCACCTACGCTGCGATCCTAGGGCTCGGTCGCTGGCTGGCCGATCACGGGATCACGCCTAATTCGCTGACCTACGCCGCCCTGGCCCTCGCCGTGGCTTCCGGTGTGGCTGCAGCGCTGGGGCTTTACCTGGTGGCGGCCGGCTGTCTCGTAGCCAGCGGCGTTTTCGACTTGCTGGACGGCATCGTCGCGCGCGCTGCGCACTTGAATACGCGGTTCGGCGCCCTGCTGGATTCCACGGTGGACCGTCTGGCAGACGCGCTGCCCCTCTTGGGCTTGGTCGTCGCCGGTTCGCAGACGCCCCTGGCCTCTGCCGTTTTGGTCCTCGCCATGATGACCGGGTTCGCCGTGTCCTACGTGCGAGCGCGTGCGGAGGGGCTCGGCATCAGCTTGCCCCCGTTGTTCATGCGGCGGGCAGAGCGCTTGGTTCTCTTGCTGCTGGCGCTCGTCCTCGGGGCGGTAGAAGTGCCCGGCTTCCCCAGCGAGGTGGCGATGCTCTCGGTCATCGGGGTGATGGCCTTGCTCAGCCTCGTCGCAGCCGTGTGGGCTCTGCGCGCTGCCTACGTGGTGCTCTCGGTGGACGAGGTAGCCCGCGTCAACGCCCCAGCAGCGCCGACGCCGAGTAGGCCATAAGGCCTGCGCCCAAGCCGGCGAGCAGGTCGTCGGCCATGATGCCGAGGCCTGGCGGCGAGAGCCGTTGAACGGTGTCGATTGGGCCCGGCTTGGTGATGTCCAGCACTCGAAAAAGCGCGAGCGCTAGCACCCGAACTCCGATACTGCTGCCGCTGACCATGCCCATGGCGATAAGCGTCCCCGCTACCTCGTCGATGACCACGTGCTGCGGGTCTTCGATCCCTTCCGCCTTGGCAACCTCGTTGGACGCCCAGATGCCAGCCGCGGACAGGGCAACGATGGCGAAGGCGTGCGGCAACGGCCCGAGGGTGGCGAGCGCGAAGTGCAGCGGTACCGCGCCAATGGAACCGACGGTGCCGGGAGCTTTGGGAGAGAGGCCGCAGCCGAACCAGGTTGCGAGCAGTCGTGCAGGGAGGGCCGCGTGAGCCATGGCGGCACCGTAACACGGGGACCGCTGCCGTCACGCCCGGGCCTGCTGCGCCACCGGCAGCTCATCTCTCGTCTGTTCCCGGTGGTGCCCCTCGTCTACGTGCTCGTGGTTGCCGGCATCGGTGACTTGCGGGTGGAGCACGTGGTGCTCGTGCTGGTGGTGGTGGCGCTCTCCGCTTTCGGTCCGAGGTCCCGGGCCTTCTTGGCGGACATCACGCCCTACGTGCTGGTGGCGCTGGGCTACGACCTCGTACGCTACGCCCGGCGCGTGTTCGTCACCGCCGAGCGCGTCCACGCGTGTGACCTGCGAGCGGCCGAGCTTGCCGCGTTCTCGGTGTCGCCCGGCGTCACCCTCCAGGATTGGTTTCAGCTCCACCACGCGCCGTTCTGGGACCTGGTGTTCGCGGTGCCGTACACCATCTTTGCGTACCTGGCCCTGGTGTATTCCGGCTTCCTGTACTTCGTGGATAGGCCGCGCATGCGCCGCTACTTATGGGCGTTCGCGATCGCCAATTTCATCTCGTTCGTGGTCTGGATGGTCTTTCCGGCCGCGCCTCCCTGGTACGTCCGGGCGAACGGCTGTCAGGTGAGCATGGCGGCGCTGCCCAGCGCGGCCGGGCTACTGCGCGTCGACCAACTATTCGGCATGCACTACTACGAAAACTTGTACTCGCGCGCCGCCTCCGTCTTCGGAGCCATGCCCAGCATGCACTGCGCTTACCCCATGCTGGGCCTCCTCACCGCCTGGCGCTCCGTCACCTGGAAGACGCGCCCCATTCACGTCCTCTACGCGATCACCATGCTCGTCGGTTCCAACTACCTCGATCACCACTGGCTCTGGGACGGTATCGCCGGCATCGCCCTCGCCTGCGTCGCGGTCTGGCTTTCCGGTAAGTTGCTCGGGCGGCCCGAGGCGGCGCCGGTGACAGCGGCCGCGGTGGGGTCCAAATGAGCACGGACCGTTCGCTCGCAGTGCGGCTCACGCACTTCGTGATGCAGCACTCGCGCTGGGTGCTCACCATCGCCGCGCTGCTGGGCGTCGTGTGCGGTTACCGCACCGTGCTCACTTACAGCTCATTGAAGAGCGAGCTGGAGGAGCTACTGCCGCGGTCGGCTCCAAGCGTGGCTGCAATTCAAGAGCTGCGACAGCGCTTGCCCGGTCTCCGGTTCCTCGGCGTCGTCCTGGAGACGGACGACCCCGCGCGCGCTGCGGACGCGGATCGGTTTTTGGACCGGCTCACCGAGCGGGTCCGCCAGTACCCGCCGGACCTGGTGCGCGGCGTGCGGCTCGACACGAAGGCCGAGCGCGAGTTCGCCGAGCGGTACGCGCTGCAGCTCATGGAGCCGGCAGACGTGAAGAAGCTGCGCGACGCGGTGGAGGCGCGCCGTGACTTCGAAGTCTCCCGCGCGATGGGCAGCGACTTGGACGACGAGGCCGACGCGGACAAGCCTCCGGAGCTGCCGCTCGAGGAGCTGCGGAGCAAGTACCAGTCACGCTTCGGGGCCGCCGCCAGCGCGCGCCAGGGGGACCGCTTCGTCTCGCCCGACGGCCGCGACCGCGCGCTGCTCATTCAGACGAGCTCGACCTCCACCGGCTTCGAGGCGGATTCTCGCCTCCTGACCCGCGTTCAGGCAGACGTGGCGCAGCTAGGCGGTGCGCCTGCCGGCAGCCGACTCGGCTACGCGGGCGACGTGGCGACGCGGGTGGAGGAGACGCACGGCCTCGCCTCGGATCTCGGCATCTCGAGCGCGGTCGTCGCGCTGCTCGTCATCGGTAGCCTGATCTGGTTTTACCGCTCGTGGACTGCGCTGGTCGCGCTCTTCGTCCCGCTCGCGCTCGGGACTTGGGCCGGGTTCGCGCTCGTCGCGCTTCCGCCGCTGTCGATTCGCTACCTGAACACGAACACCGCCTTCCTCGGTTCCATCGTCATCGGCAACGGCATCAACTCCGGGATCATGCTGCTGTCGCGCATCCAGGAGGAGCTGGCGCTCAAGAAGAGCGTGCGCGACGCCGTCGCGACCGGAGTCGACGAGAGCTGGCGCGCGACGCTCGCGGCCGCGCTCGCCTCCGCCGCTTCCTACGTTTCCCTGGTTTTTACCGATTTTCGCGGCTTCAACCAGTTCGGCTGGATCGGTGGCTTCGGCATCGTCATGTGCTGGGCCGCGATGTACGTGGTCATGCCCGCGCTCTGCGTATCGCTCGGTGAGCGGCTGCGGCCTCGCGCGGCTGCGGCTAGCGGCGCGGCGCCTTCACGCGGCCTCGCGGCGAAGGTCGCCGAGCTCACGATGAAGCACCGCAAGCTCGTGCTGGCCGGGCTCGCGATCACGGCCGCCATCTCGGTCGCGGGCCTCGCCACGCGCCGGGGCGACTGGATCGAGTACGACCTCTCCAAGCTGCGCCGCAAGGATTCGTGGGTGAACGGTGAGCGCTACTGGGGCAAGCGCATGGACGCCGCGACCGGCCGCTACCTCACGCCCAGCGTGGTGATGGCCAAGCGCGCCGCCGACGTCCCGCAGCTCGAGGCGCGGCTGCGTGAGCTGAAGGAGAAGGGCGGGGCGGGGGACTTGATCGCGGAGGTGCGCAGCGCTCAGCAGCTCTTGCCGGACTACCGCGCTGAGTCCATCAAAGAGGGCGCGCTGCTGAAGAGCGCCATCACGCCCAAGCTCCGCAGCAAGCTGAAGGACAGCGAGCGGGAGCTGCTCGACCGCGCGCTCTCGGACCGTTCGCTCGTGCCCCTCACGCCCGCGGATCTGCCGGAGGCGTTCGCGGCGGGCCTACGGGAGCGTGACGGCACCATTGGTCGCAGCGTGCTCGTGTTTCCGAAGGTCGGGGGAGGCACCTGGCAATCGGAGCGGCTCGCCGCTTTCACTCGTGATCTGCGCCAAGCCGCCGCCGCCGCGGGCGCCATCGCCGCCGGTCCGCTCTTGCTCTCGAGCGACTTGGCCGACGCCCTGCGCTCGGACGGCCCGCGCGTGACGCTCCTGTCCTTCCTGTGCGTGCTCGGGATCTGCGTCGCGGCGTTCGGCGTCTACAGCAAGCAGGCGTGGGCCTTTTCTGCGCTCTCCATAGGCACCCTGTTACTCGGCGTCTCGTTCATGCTCGGCTTGCTGTCTTGGTCCGGGGCGAAGCTGAACTTTTCGAACTTCGTGGCGCTCCCGATCACCTTCGGCATCTCCGCCGACTACTCGATCAACATGCTGCGGCGCTTTCAGTCCGGCGACGAGAGCGAGGCCGGCCTCTCGAACGCGAGCGGCGCGCTTGCGATGTGCTCCGCGACGACGGTGATCGGCTGGGGCGCTCTGCTACTCGTCGAGAATCAGGCGCTGTTCTCGTTCGGGGTGTTTGCGATCAGCGGCGAGCTGGCGTCGCTGGTGGCCGCCACGCTCGCCCTGCCGGCGGTGCTGTCTTGGTTTACAAGCGGGTCAGCAAGCCGCAAATGATACCGCTCGGGCACGGCTCGGAAGGCTCCGGAATGAGCTTGCAGCTGTCCGGCACCGCCACCATCACCTGCTTGGTGGTGGGGTCGGCGTTGTAGCCGGAGCTCTGACCCCAGCGCAATTTCGGCTGCTCCATCTGGCCGACGAAGTGCACCTGGCATTCCGTCACGAAGCGAGCGAGCTTTTCCGGCAGCAGGTTGCCAGGCGGCTCGATGTGCAGGCGGGTCGAGAGCGCGGGCGTCGCCCAGAGGCCTGCCACCATGACGAGGCGGTTGTCGTTCCAGGTGCGGTAAGGCTGAACGACGTTAGCCTTGTTGTCGTCGAGCGGCGCGTTCGGGTCCCGCGGCCACGCCTCGCTCTCGGTCTTGTTCGCGCAGTGCTTACCCTCGAACTCTTTGTCGTAGGCGCACGCCAGCCCCGCGTAATCCGCCGTCACCAACGTGATTCGTAAGGTGGACTTACCACCGACCTTCCACTCCGAAACGGCGGAAGTCGGCGGCTCACGCGGCTCCAGCTTTTGACCGAGGCACGACAGTGGCAAGAGAGTTGCGGCACCGATAATTGCGGCAGCGGTCAGGAACCTTCCACCGATGACCGGTGTTTCTTCTTCCGCCGGCCTTCGCAGCTGAACCCTAGCCTTCGGCTTCACCCTCTGCGGTGCTGCAGGCTGCGCGTTTGGGGCAGGTTTGTCGCTGTCGCTCATCGCCGCGGGTTGATAGCGCAAAAGTCGGCCGGACACTAACCCCTCGACGCGGCTCCGCGGGCCTGCGGTTCTGCGCCGGAAATTTTGCGTGTCGCGGCGCGCCAGGTCTCGATTGGAGCACGATCGCAGGCTGCCGCTCGCGCCGGCTAGGCTATATTCCAGATCCTTTTTGGGGGTCGCCCCCCACCTCCAAGGTAAGCCATGCCTACAAGTCGCCCGCTCCTTCACGGATCCATCCTTCGGGGGGCGCTCGGCGCTCTGCTCGTCTGTTCGTACGCTGCTCCCGCGAGCGCGCTGACGCTACAGGGCGAGGCGGCACAGGACCTCACGGCCACGGTTTTCGCTACCAGCCTCGGTAACCCGGTGGACGTCGCGGAGCTGCCTGACGGCCGCGTCGTCATCATCGAGAAGCTCGGCGCCGTGAAGGTCTTCACGCCTGGCGACGAAGATCCGGAAGTCTCCAACATTTCGCTAGTGACGGGCGGCCAGAACGAGCAGGGGTTGCTTGGCATCGTCGCGGATCCGGACTTCGCGAAGAACAACTTCATTTACGTGTACGCGTCGGTCGTCCAGGACCAGAACAACCGGCACCAAGTGCGGCGCTACGTGCTCGGCGCGGACAACAAGCTCGGCGTCATGAAGCCGGTCATCGACATGGGGTTGATGGGCCCGGCGAACCATAACGGCGGCGGCCTCTCCATCTACGGCGGCTTCCTGTTCGTCGGTGTGGGGGACACCGGCAAGAACAACAATACGCCGGCCAACCACATCGGCTCGTGCCTCAACCTGGCGAACGGCAAGGTGCTGCGGGTCAAGTTGAACGACGACGCAACGCTCGGCCAACCCGCGGACGACAATCCATTGATGGCCGTCAACCTCGTCACCGGATGCGATACCTCGTCCGAGATGGACGACGACCCGTTCGTCATGCGGCCACCGGAGAAGCGGGTCTACGCATGGGGTTTCCGCAACCCCTTCCGCATTTGGGCGGACCCCATGACCGGTAAGCTTTGGGTCGGTGACGTGGGTGAGGCGAGCCTGGAAGAGATCTCGCTCGTCGAGAAGGGTAAGCACTACGGGTACCCCTTCGAAGAAGGCTCCAAGAAGTACACGAACACGCAGCAGACCTTTCAGCCCACCGGCACCTGCATGGGCATGACGCCGGCTTCGGCCTGCGTGGCGCCCCTCCTGGACTACACGACCAAGGCCGGCCCCGACAACGCAGGGGCGGTCATGGGCGGGCGTATTTTGGACGGCTGCGGTTGGCCGGATAAGTGGAAGAGCCGATACATTTTCGGCGACCACGAACAAGGCAAGGTGTGGTCGATCGACGTGAACGCCACCCGTGACGGCATCGTCGCAGACTCCAAGAAGGACTTTGCGAACACGAACGGCGTCACCGCGATGCGCATGGGCACCGACAACGCGCTCTATATCGTGGAGCGCGGGGCCGGCAGCGTGACGCGCATCGTCGCCAAGGCCGCGCCGGAAGCGACGCCAGGTTCCTGCCTCACCACGAACCCGACGCCGGGCGGCGTGGGTGGCAGTGGCGGCGGTGGTGGCGCTACCTCCGGCGGCAGTGCCGGGAGCGCGGCCGGCGGCACCGCCACCGGCGGGAGTGGCGGCGCAGCCACGACCGGCGGCTCCGCGAGCCCGAGCGGAGGGAGCGGTGCCGGCGGCCCGGGCGCTGCGGGTGCAACGGCGGCTGGCGCTGCGAGCGGCGGCGGCTCGACGCCGACATCGGAAGAGGGCTGCGGTTGCCGCGTGGCGAGCGGCCGTGGCTCGGCGGCGTTAGGCTTGGCAGCGCTCGGCGCCGCTCTTGGCCTCGTGCTCGGGCGTCGTCGCGCTCGGGGCGGCTGAAGGAAGACGAATGCGCGCACTCACGACTGCCATCCTCTCTTTCGTGGCGTTAGCAAACGCCGGGTGTTCGGACAGCACGGACGGCAACAGCGCCGCCGCGGGGACGAGCGCGGGCGGCTCTGCGTTCGCCGGCACCGGGGCGGTCGCTCAAGGCGGAACGAGCGGCGGAGCCGTAGGCGGCGGTGGCGGAGCCGCGCCGGTCGGCGGCGCGAGTGCGGGAGCCGGAGTCGGAGGGAGCGGCGGCGCGGCAGCGGGCTGCGCCATTCCCGCGCAGAACGAAGAGCCGCCTAGCATGCTCAGCCAGACCGGCTGCGTGGACATGGCGAATCCCTCCAAGCCTCTGCCCGGCTTCATTCCTTACTCCGTGCGGAGCCCGCTGTGGTCGGACTCAGCCGAGAAGCACCGCTTTCTTCGGATCCCGAGCGGCAGCAAGATTCACGTGCTGGACTGCACCTCCCCGGCGGACTCGGCGGGCTGCGCCGCGGACACGATTGGCGGGGACGACGGCCATTGGCAGATGCCGGTCGGCACGGTGCTGGTCAAGAACTTCAGCCTTGGCGGCAAGATCATCGAGACGCGCCTCGTGATGCGCCGCTCGATGACGCGCTGGCTCTTCTACAGCTACGAATGGAACGACGCCGCCACGGAAGCGAGCCTGCTGCCGGATGACGACGTCGGTAAGGCGCGGCAGGTCGGCGCGCAAACCTGGCAGTACCCGGGCCGTAGCCAGTGCACGCAGTGTCACACTCCCGGTGGCGGCTTCTCGCTCGGCCCGAGCACGCCGCAGCTGAACTCGGACTTTCCCTACGCAGAAGGAGCGATGAACCAGATCGAAAAGTTCAAGCAGCTGGACTTGTTCGACGCTCCCCCGAAAGCGATGACCGGCTACCCGGACCCAGCCGGCGCCGACTCCGCCGAGGCCCGCACCCTCTCGTATTTGCAGGTCAACTGCGCGATTTGCCACCGCCCGAGCGGCGAGTACAGCGGCATGGACATGCGCTGGGGCACCGCCATTGCCAACATGAACCTATGCGCGCTTTCCGAACGGGACGCGGGCAAAAATGGTCTGCCCAAGTACCGCGTGGTTCCGGGCAACCCCCTGCAGAGCTCGATGTCGTTTCGCGTGCACGCGCTCGACGAGCTGCGTATGCCCAAGATCGGCTCGAACGTGGTGGACCCGGTCGGCGCGAAGCTGGTCGATGATTGGATCACGGCGATGCCCGCGGCCGCTTGCCCCCCGCAGCCGTAGGAGTAACCAACGTCATGCCGGGACCGGAGCTTGCCTCGAAGAACCTCCTCGATGCGAGCTTGCCGGACGGCGCGCGGTTCTTCGAGCGTGCGGAGAAGGAGCTCGCGGGACCGCCGGGGCTCCGCTTTCGAGGGCTGCTGGCGAGCGTGCCGCGCCGGCTAGGTGACGTCGCTCAGGTGCTGGCGGAAGCGCCCGCAGATTTGCCGGAGGCTCGCCCCCATTGGACCTTGACCGATTACGCGAGGCTCTGGCTCGTGGCGCGCGCGCTGCCGCTTGTTGGCTCGGCAGAGCAGCCTGACTTCGTGCTGCAGCTGTTCGAGGGAGGCGAGCTCGGCGAGCAGGTGAGCTTGCTGCGCGTGCTGGCGGCCTTGCCCGAGCCCGAGCGTTTCTTGGAGACGGGCCTGCAAGCATGCCGCACCAACGCGCGTGACGTGTTCGAGGCCATCGTCTGCGAAAACGCGTTTCTGTCAGCGCATTTCCCGGAGCTCAACTTCAACCAAGCGGTCATGAAGGCGATCTTCATGGAGGTCTCCATTCACCGCATCGAGCGGTTGGAGCCCCGCATCACGCCGGAGCTCGCTCGTATGGCCAGCAGCTATGCGAGCGAGCGCCGCGCCGCGGGGCGCCCGGTCCCCGCCGACGCAGAATTTCTCAGCAAGCACGGAGCTTAAGCAATGCTGTTCGACCCGCACATCCACATGACCTCCCGCACGACCGACGACTACCAGGCGATGGCTGCCGCTGGCATCCGTGCCATCGTCGAGCCCGCGTTTTGGCTCGGGCAGCCGCGCACGCACGTCGGCAGCTTCGAAGATTATTTCCTGTCTCTCCTGGGGTGGGAGCGCTTTCGGGCCGCGCAGTTCGGCATTCGCCACCTTTGCACGATGGGCCTCAACCCCAAAGAAGCCAACAACGCGCGCTTGGCGGACGGCGTGATGGAGCTGCTACGCCTGTACGTGGAGAAGGACGGCGTCGTGGCGGTGGGGGAGATCGGCTACGACGACGTGACCGCTCATGAAGAGAAGTACTTCATGGCCCAGATCGAGCTCGCCAAGGACGCGGGGCTCCCCATCCTCATTCACACGCCGCACCGGGACAAGAAGCGCGGCACGGAGCGCACGCTCGCGGTGGTGAAGGAGAGCGGCATCGCTCCCGAGCTCACGCTGGTGGATCACAACAACGAGGAGACGCTCAAGTCCGTGCTGGATTCGGGTTGCTGGGCGGGCCACTCCATCTACCCCAACACGAAGATGGATGAGCAGCGCATGGTGACGCTCGTCCAGCAGTACGGCGGCGAGCGCATCTTGGTGAACTCGGCCGCAGACTGGGGCGTGAGTGACCCGCTGAAGGTGCCGAAGACGGCGGAGGCGATGAAGGCGGCCGGCATCGACGCGGCGACGGTGGACACCATCTGCTGGAAAAATCCCGTCAATTTCTTCGCACAGAGCGGCCGTTTCGACGTGAAAGAGTTCGGGGTGGATTTGCCGGTGGACCAGCGGCAGCTGTTCCAGGGCAACTCGGTGTTGCGTGGTCAGGCGCCGCGCACGGACGCTGCTGCTCAGTAGCTGGAGTCGCGCTTGCAAAAGACCTTGGTCCTCAACGTGGTGGGGCTGACGCCGTCCCTCATCGGCGAGCACACCCCCAGCTTGCGTGCGTTCCGCGATGCGCATGCGGTGCGGCCGGTCGCTACCATCTTGCCGGCGGTGACGTGCTCGGTGCAGTCCACGTTCGTCACCGGCAAGCTGCCGCGCGAGCACGGCATCGTCGGCAATGGTTGGTACTTCCGCGACCTCTCCCAGGTCTGGCTGTGGCGGCAGAGTAACCACCTCGTAGCCGGTGAAAAGCTGTGGGACGAAGCCAAGCGCCGCGACCCCAGCTTTACCGTGGCGAAGCTGTTCTGGTGGTACAACATGTATTCCAGCGCGGACATTTCGATCACTCCGCGCCCCATGTACACGGCTGACGGCCGCAAATTGCCGGACGTTTACACGGACCCGCCAGAGCTTCGGGCCGAGCTCAGCGCGGAGCTCGGCATGTTTCCGCTCTTCAATTTTTGGGGGCCGCGCGCGGATATCAGCTCCACGCGCTGGATCGCGAAGAGCGCGATGCGCGTCGTGGAGCAGCACGCCCCGACGCTCACGCTGGTCTACCTTCCTCACCTGGACTACGACTTGCAGCGCTTCGGTCCGAACGACCCGCGCATCGCCAGCGCGCTCGCGGAGGTGGACGCGGTGTGCGGCGAGCTCCTGAGCTTCGCGCAGCAGAAGGACCTGCGCGTCGTGATCCTCTCGGAATACGGAATTACGGAGGTCGGCGGGGTCGTGCACGTGAACCGCGCGCTGCGCGAAGCTGGCTTCCTTCGCGTACGCGACGAGCTCGGTCTCGAGCAGCTGGACGCCGGAGCCAGCCGCGCCTTCGCGGTGGCAGACCACCAGGTGGCCCACGTGTACGTCAAAAATGCTGCCGATCTTCCGGCGGTGCGCGCGCTCTGCGAACAGCTGCCGGGCGTCGAGCAAGTCTTGGACGGCGCGGGTAAATCAGCGGCGGGGCTCGATCACGAACGCTCCGGGGAGCTCGTGCTCGTGTCGCGGGCCGACCACTGGTTCAGCTATTACTTCTGGTTGGATGACGCGCGCGCGCCGGACTACGCGCGCACGGTGGACATCCACCTGAAGCCTGGTTACGACCCGGCCGAGCTGCGGCTGGATCCCAAGCTTTCGCTCCCGATGCTGAAGGTGGGGCGCCGCCTGCTCGCGCGCAAGCTGGGGTTTCGCAATTTGCTGGACGTGATCGGCTTGGACGCGAGCATCGTGAAGGGCTCGCACGGCCGCATCACGGATCGCGAGGAAGACGGCCCGCTCTTCATGTCTTCCGCGCCGGAGCTACTGCCGCAGGAGCGCGTCTCGGCGACCGACGTGAAAGACCTGCTCTTGCGGCACGTCTTCGGGTAAAGCGCTCAGGTTCCCGGGATGCGGCGCTGCCAGCGAAGCGTGAGCAAGAAGCAGCCAAAAGCCGCGAGGACGCCGTAGGCAGGGCCATAGAGCGCGATGAACAGCGCGTCCACCAAGGAAGCGCCGGCGATGAGGGTCACCACCGCGCGTGGGATCTGTCCCTTGCCGCCGCGCAGCGCAAAACCGATCGACCGTAGGCTCCAGCCGAGCAGCGCGAGAAAGCAGAGCGCGGCGAGCCCGCTACGCTGCTCGATGATCTGCGGCGCGCTGGCAAGCAGCGGCGAGAGGACGAAGGCGGCCACCCACGTCCGCTGAAGCGCGCTGCCGTTCTCGAACCGGGCGATGTGCGTGAGGCCTACGATGTACAGCCACAGCGCGCCTGCGCCGAGCAGCACCGGCGGCGAGAGCTTGCCGGAGACGGCGAGGGCTGCGGTCAGGTACAGCCCGGCGCGACAAGCGCCCATCACGACCGGAGACCAAGCGTGCCCCTTGTGCCAGCGGTTGTACGCGAGCACCGCCGCGGCGGTGCCGACACCGCCCAGAAAGGGGCTAAAGCCTGGGCGGATCGCGCCCACGGCAGAGCCGGCCGCTAGCAGCAGCAGGCCCGCGAAAAGAAGCCCGAAGCCGAGGACGTACACGGCGCCCCGCGTGACCTGGCCGGAAGGGATCGGGCGCTGCGGGCGCTCCCGAGCGTCGATGTCCGCGTCGAAAGCATCGTTCAGGAACATGCCGCCTTCGTAAAAGGCGGAGCCGGCGAGGGCGAGCACGGCGTACGCACGCGGACCGAACACGGCTCCGCCGAGCACTGCGCCCGCGAGCATGTTGGACCAGACCGTCGGCAGGTTCGAGGTCCGCCCCAACGTGAGCAGGGTCCGCAGGTTCACGCGCGCCCTGCCGCCGCGCTGCCCAGAGCATTCAGGACGAAGCCGAGCTCTCGCGCGATGGCCTGCTCAATCGGCACGTTCCGGAACTCGTCCGGCAGCACGTCCCACGTGTAGGTCTCCACTTCCAGGTGCGGGCAGCTCGGTGCTTGGGCAAGCTCCGCCAGGAGCGGCAACAGGTCCGACTGCGTGCTCTCGAAGACGCCCAGCTCGCGCATGAAGATGGGCACATGAAAGTGCACGCGCCACTCGGCACCGGGCTCCGGTGGGGCGGCCAGGGCGTCCGGCAAATCCAGGTAACGACGCAGCTCGGCCCCGGCTTTCACCACGGTTTGGTGCAGGTAAACGCCGTCCGCAAAAGCGTGCAGGCGACTGAGCGCCTCCGGAGTGGCGCTCGGGATTCTGAGGCCCGCGCTGAGCTGGACTTTGGGTACCGCGATGCCCGCGGCGCCCAGCTTCCGGTAAGCGGCGAGCGGGGACTCGAACTCGACGGAAGCGTGACACGTGTCCAAGCACACTCCGATGTGCCGACGAAGCACCGACTCGGCCTGCGAGGGCTCGAGGTCCGCGGCTTCTGCCAGCCGGCTCAAGGCCGCTCGACCCAGCAGCTGCTGCTCGAAAAAGCGCACCGCCTCGTCCGTCGTTTCCAGGAAGCACTCGGGCTCCGGCTCCAGGGCGAGGGCGATGTGACGACCCTTGCTCCGCGCGATGTCGGACAGCACTGCCACCATGTCGATCAGCGCGAAGGCCATCGCGCGCTCGGCCTCCGGCGCGGCGGCGTTGGGCTTGAAGCAACCGGGCACGGTGCTGATGCTTCCGCTTACCCCTTGCGGCAAGAGCTCCGCCAGCGTGCTCGCGAGGTGCCGGGTGTAGCGCGCGCGGGCGGGCGAGAGCCAGTCCGGCTCGTAAACGGACTCTTTCACGCGCGTGGCGTGGAACGCGCCATAGGGGAAACCATTGAGCGTGAAGCAGTACAGGCCCAGGTCCGCCAGCTCGGCGCGGAACTCGGCGAGCGCCTGCGGCTGCTGCAGCTCTTCGGCGGCGGCCGCAGCGAGACGCAAGCCGACGCCGAACGGTATGCTCGGCGCCACGAGGCGCTTCACGGCGGTGACGTGCTCCCTCACCAGGGCGCGCACCTCGGCCAATGATTCACCCGCGTGCACGTTGGTGCAGTAGGTGAGCTCCGCGTCGTTCAGCGTGCTGAGGTGCATTCAGTTCCGATGCGACTTCAACCAGTCGATGGAGGCAAGCACCAGCTCCGAGTCCATCTCGTGGATCTCCACCCCGGAGCCGACGGCCTGCAGCATGGTCACGCACAGCGCGCCGCCGAGGTGCTCTCGGAACTCCGCTAGACCACTCAAGATCACGGACGTTCCGTCTTTCTTTGCGGAAAGCGCGGGGTGATAGACGGGTAGCCCGAGCGCCGTGAGGAGATTCACCAGGCGCTCCCGCACCGGCTCGGCGAGCATGCCGCGAGCGACCGCGTAAGCGGCGTCCAGCGCCATGCCGATGGACACGGCCTCGCCGTGTCGCAGCTCGTGCTGCGTCAATGTCTCCAGCTTGTGTGCGGACCAGTGCCCGTAGTCCAAGGGGCGCGCGCTCCCTCGCTCGAAAGGGTCGCCTCCCGTCGCGATGTGCTCGAGGTGCAGCTCGGCGCAGCGCCGCACCGCCACCTCCAGCAGCGCGAGGTCTGCGTGACGCAACCCCTTGGCGTTCTGCTCCAGCCACTCGAAGAACCTCGCGTCGCGAATGACCGCGACCTTGACCGCTTCTGCGAGGCCGGCGCGGGCGTCCCGCTCCGGTAGGGTACTCAGCAGCTCCACGTCGTTCACCACCGCGAAGGGAGGCGCAAACGTTCCCAAGAAATTCTTGGCCCCAAACGCATTGACGGAGGTCTTCACGCCCACGCCAGCGTCGTTCTGCGCCAGAACCGTGCTGGGCATGCGCACGATGCGCACGCCGCGATGGGTAACCGAACCCGCGTAGCCAGCGGCGTCCAACACCGCGCCGCCCCCGATGGCCAAGAGCACACCCTGCTTATCGAGCTTGGCCGCCGCCAACCGCGCGAGGAGGTCGCTCACGACGCCCGGGTCGTTCTTGACCGCTTCGCCCCCGGGCACCACGAGCGGCTCGGCGCGCAGCTCCAGCTGTGAGGCGAACGCGGCCACGTAGCTCTTGAGCTCGTCCGCCAGTTGCGGGCGCGCCGCGACGAGCCCGCCGTCCAGCACCGCGAACACGGGGTGCCGGCGCTCGAGCTCACGCCGGGAGATTGCCCAGGCCAAGGTGCTGTCCGCGGTGGCCAGGGCACTGCGGCAAAAAACCACTGGGTAGTCGAACTCGACGCGAAACTTTTGCTCGAACAAATGTTTCGGCCGAAAGCCGGCGAGGGGAGTTTGGCTCAAAAAGACTCCAACAGCATAGCAGCGAGCGGCTCCGGAGGGTCCGCCGGGGGGAGTTTCAACCTGGCAAGATGGTGGCGCTTCTCCGGACTGGCTCCGGCCGCGTCATCGCATTACGTTCCGGGCGTGGCAACCGAGGCGTGGCTTCAATCCTTCTTGTCCGAGCATGGCGGCATCGCGGGCACGGTGCACTTACTTCAGGGGGACGTGCTCAAGCTGTCCAGCTCCGTCAATATCCCCCCTCCCGTCGTGAAGGTGACGGACGTCATCCCGAAGGGTAAGGGCATGGCGGGGCTGGCTTGGGAGCGCGACGAGGTCGTCTCCACCTGCAACCTCAAGGCAGACGCCACGGGGGACGTGCGGCCCGGCGCCAAAGCGGTGGACGCCCAAGCGGCCCTGGCCATCCCGGTGCGCGCGTCTTCCGGCGGCCTGCGAGCGGTCGTGGGCATCGCATTTCTGGGTGAGCGGGATTTTTCCGAGCAGGAGCTGCAAGCTTTTTCCAAAGCGGCAGCCTCATTGCCAGAGGCTGGCTGAGGCGCGCGCTACAGGAATGACGTCGCAGCTCAATACCTCGCAAAAGCGCTTCGTCGCGTTCCGGCGCAGCCGCAACGAGACGCCGCCGCCCGAGGGCACCTCAGCCGGCTCGGGTCGCCGCGCCGGGAACTTCACCCGGCGCTACTTCGGTCTGCTGCGGCCCCACCGGGCGTCGCTTTCGTGGGTCATCGTGCTCTCCGTGCTCGGTATCGGTATCGACATGGTGTGGCCGCTCATGTCGGCGCACCTCATCGATCACGTCATCTTGAGCTCGGAGCTCAGCGTCGAGCGCAAGGTCTCCGAGCTCTTGGGGTTCGCGCTCGGGATGGCCGGGCTGCTCTTGGTCGGCGCAGGGCTGACTTGGTGGCGCACGCTCGGTCAGCAATTGCTGAACAGCAAGCTCGCGTTCGAGCTGCGGTCCGCGTTGTTCCATCGCGTGCTGCGGTTGCCGATGACCGAGCTGACCGACATGAAGACAGGCGGCATCCTGTCTCGTCTGTCGGGTGACGTGGACAGCACCACCGGCCTCCTCCAGCAAGCGCTCCTCTCGCCGCTGCTCGCGAGCCTGCGGCTCCTTCTGACCTTATTCATCATCTTTTCGCTGAATTGGCGCATCGCGATGGCGGTGGTGATGATCTTGCCGCCCGTTTTGCTGGCGCAAAACCTGTGGGTGCGCAAGCTGCGCGTCATCTGGAAGTCCACCGGGCAAGATCGTCAGGAGATCGACGCCCGCGTGAGCGAAGGGCTGAGCGGCGTGCGCATCGTGCGCGGCTTCGCTCGCGAGCAGCGCGAGGAGCAAGCGTACACCGTGGGTCATCACACCGTGATCCGCAAGGTGATGCTCGCCACGCGGACCCAGCGCTTCGTCTCGTTGATTTGGGAGTTGCTAGCGCCGCTTGGTCAGGTCGCCATCATCGCCTTTGGCGGTTACCTGGTCGTCCGCGGGATGGCGACGGTGGGGGTCCTGATCGCGATTCAGGGCTACATGTGGCGGCTCCTCGAGCCGGCCATGCAAATCTCCAGCTCCATCAGCGAGACTCAGCGCGGCCTGGCTGCGATGGAGCGCGTCTTCGACGTGCTGGACAAGCCCCAGGAAAAGCCGGACGTACCGGGCGCGGTCGCGGCCCCGCCGCGCGTCGAGCAGCTGCGCTTCGACGACGTGTCGTTCGAGTACCGCCCCGGCCTCCCCGTCCTCCGCAATTTCGACCTCACCGTGCCTGGCGGCAGCGTGGTGGCGCTGGTCGGGCCGAGCGGCGCCGGCAAGACGACGGTGACGGACCTGCTCGCCCGGTTCTACGACCCCACGCGCGGCTCCATCCGCCTGAACGGGGTAGATCTTCGCAAAATCAAGCTGAAGAGCTATCGCTCGCTGCTCGGGATCGTGCAGCAAGAAGTCTTCCTGTTCGACGGGTCCGTGCGAGACAACATCGCCTACGGCCGCCACACCGCGAGCGACGAAGAGGTCCATAGCGCGGCTCGCCGCGCCAACGCCGACGAGTTCATCCGCCGCCTGCCGGACGGCTACGACACGCTCATCGGTGAGAGAGGCGTGAAGCTCTCGGGGGGCCAGCGCCAGCGCCTCTCTATCGCGCGCGCGCTCCTGGCCGACCCGGAGATTCTCATTTTGGACGAGGCTACCAGCAACCTCGACACCGAGAGCGAGCAACTCATCCAAGCGTCGATAGACGAGCTGCTCCGCGATCGGACGACGATCATCATCGCGCACCGGCTGAGCACCATCACCCACGCGGATCAGATCGTGGTCTTGGAGGGCGGCCGCATTCTGGAGAAGGGCAGTCACCACGAGCTGCTTCGACTCGGCGGTCGCTACGCGGAGATGGTGGCGCGGCAGACGCAGCGCTCTTTCACGGACGAAGAAGCGCTCGGCGCTTAGTGCTCGCAGCTTCGAAAGGGGCCCGCGAGCAGAGCCTCGGCCAGCTTTTCGTGGCCGAGCCGCCCGAAGTGAAGACCATCTTTGTGCGGCGCTGCCAGCTCCGGACAAAGGCTCTCCGGCTCTCCGCACGAGAGTAGGGGGTAGGCGTCTACCGCGTCCGCGATGACCCCGTTGGCGGCGCGATCCAGGATCCAGCCATTCAGGCGGAGGGTGTTTTGCCCGCGCTCGGGCGTGTACCAGCGCTTGAAGCCGCCCCAAGGGGTAACCGTGATCGCGATCACCTCCGTGCCGCGCGCAGTGAGCGCTTCGTAGGTCTTGGTGAGGTCGCTCTGAATCCG
Organism: Myxococcales bacterium; assembly: GCA_004193285.1. GTDB lineage: Bacteria > Myxococcota_A > Polyangia > Polyangiales > Polyangiaceae > PMG-095. Next base: position 29,128 of record SECP01000029.1, read on the forward strand.
CGGCAGGGTGCGGTTCGCGGTTTGGTCGCTGTACAGGTCGTTCACGCCGCCGAACACCACCGCGTGCGAGTAGCGGCCGCCTTGGGGCAACACTTCCGTCTCCAGCCGCTTGCGGATCTGGTTCACCATGAACCCGCCTTTGGCTCGGTTGTCGAAGCGCGCTCCGCGGCAGCGCTCGCGCAGCCGCTTGACGAACCCGCCGCCCCCGACGGCCTCGTCGCTGAGCGAATCCCCCAGTACGAGCACCTGCTCGATTCGGCGCGGAGCTGGCGCAGGCGCAGGGGAGGCGCTGGGGGCCGCGGTCGGCGGTGCGGCTTGGGCCTGGGCCGCGAGCGGCGCACTGCGGGCGGGCGGGGCCGCGTGCTGAGCGCGCTCTTCGCAGAAGAAGGCCGAAAAACACGCGAAGACCAGCCAAGCGACTCGTGTAGGCTCCGTCCACGTCATGGGCGCCCGCGAAGTGTATCAAAAGACCAAGAAGGTGCCGGACCTGTTCTGGAACCGCTTCGTCTGCCGGCCGGTGGCGGCGGTCTTGGTGAGCGCCGTCCAGTCTACGCGCGTGACCCCCAATCAGGTCACCCTGGCTTCGTTCGTCGTTGGCGTCGCGTCGGCGGGGCTACTGATCGCGCTGCCGGGCCACCTGGGCCTCATCGCCGCCGTGGTCGTTTATCAGGCTTCCTACGTGCTGGACTGCGCGGACGGCATGCTGGCACGGTGGCGCGGCGTCGCCTCGCCCGCCGGCCACTTGCTGGATTTTTTGATGGATGAGCTGAAGGCGTTCGCCGTGCTGGGCGCGGCTGCGGTTCGGCTCCACCTGGAGCAACCGGAGCAGCCGTTCTTGGTGCTCGGCATCTTGGGCCTCGTTGCTCTCGCGTCCGGCATCGCGCTCACGTCGTTCCAGCGCCACCCTCAGGTCGCCCCGCCGAAGAGCGACGCGGCGCCCTCACGAAGCGCGCTGGCGCGGGCCGTGCGCTTCGTGGAAGCAGTCGCGAAGTTTCTGATCCACTACCCCTCGTATATTTTGTACGTGGCGCTCGCGGGGCACCTCGAGTGGTATTTCTACCCGTATTTGGCCGTCAACGCCGCGTACGCGGCGAAGGCCTGGCTCAGCGTCGCGCTGCGGTTCGGCCGAGCTTAGCGGCGCGCACGACGTTCGCGCTCCAGGTCTGCCAGGCGCGTGAGCACCCCGCGGGCCACGATGCCGAGCACGTGGTCGATGACTTGGCGAGGCGCTTTGGCGTCACCGCCGAACTCCAGCTTGCTTCGCGCAGTTTTGCCCTTGGGCAGGCGCCCCAGCGCGGTGCAGCGGACCTTGAGCACTCCGCGCTCCACCGAAAGGTCCAGCTGCTCCAGGTAAAAGCGGTAGGTGATGCGATTGTGTCGCCCCGCGCCCCACTCCACCCGGTATTGCTCGTGCTTGAGCACCTTGGCGAGCACTTTGCTCACGCGCTCGTGCTCGGGCACCGTGCTCGGCACCTCGAGCCGGTCGAGGACCACGTGCGGGCGCCCTTCCGGACCATCGCTCGGCCCCACAATCGCCGGTTCTCGCCCGAGCGCCACGCGGGGCGCGGAAGCGGCCAGCACGAGGACGATCGAGAGCAGGCCCAAAGCGCGCACGGTATGCGGTGGTACTGCCGGCGCGGGGCCGGGGCCAAGTTTTGAAAGGCAAGTTTTCGGCCGCGTGGTAGGGAAAGATTCGGATGCTGGCGTCTCCGTCCTCCCTGAACGAGCGCGACCCACGGGGGCTCGAGCTGGAGCGTGACGTCATCGTCATCGGCGGCGGGGTGAACGGCGTGGGGGTCCTGCGCGACGCGACGTTGCGCGGTCTCGAGGTATCGCTCTTCGAGCGGAACGACTTGGCTTTCGGCGCGAGCGGCAACTCGAGCGGCATGATCCACGGCGGGCCCCGCTATCTCTCCTACGATCCGGATGTCACCTACTCCTCGTGTCTGGACTCGGGTCACATCCAGCGCGTCGCCCCACACCTGCTCTTTCGGATTCCATTTTTGATGCCCGTGTTCGACCGCGCAGGGCTCGCCGCCAAGGCTACGCTCGCGGCTTACGACGGGTTTTTCACTCTCTACGACAAGTACCAGCCGCTCAAAGCCGGCAAGCCCCACGCGCGCCTCTCCGCGGGAGACGTCAACACCCTGGAGCCAGGCCTCGTGCCGTCGCAAGGGGGCGTCTCGTTCGACGAGTGGGGGATAGACGGCGCGCGGCTCTGCGTCGCCAACGCGAGGGACGCGATGGAGCGCGGCGCGGAGGTTCGAGTCCACACCACCGTCACGGACGTGCTGCGGCGCGAGGACGGCAGCGCCTACGGCGTGCGCTACCGCGATCGGCGCTCGGGCGAGACCGGCATTCGCACGGCCCGGCTCATCGTGAACGCGACCGGCGCTTGGGCTCCGCTCACTGCGTCGCTCAGCGGCCTCTCCCCGCACGCTGCGCGTCTGCGACCCGGTAAGGGCATCCACGTGTTCCTGGACCGGCGGGTCACGAACTACGCGATCGCGCTCAAGGCCATCGACGGGCGGCAAGTCTTCTTGATGCCGTGGCAGAACGTCAGCGTGCTCGGCACGACGGACGACGACTACTACGGGGATCTGGACGACGTGCGCGCGACGGGTGACGAGGTGCGCTACCTCTTTCAAGCCGTGGAGCGCTTCTTCCCCAGCATCCGTGAGGCGCGCGCGATCGGTACCTGGGGCGGCGTACGGCCGACCCTCTTCGGTTGGGGAATGAACGAAGACCGTCTGTCGCGCGAGCACGAGATCCTCGACCACGCGAAGGACGGCGCGGACGGCCTGTACTCGATGGTCGGGGGCAAGCTCGCCAGCTACCGGCTCTTTTCCGAGGAAATGACGGACGTGCTGGCGCGCCGTTTGGGGCGCGGCGGGCCGTGTCAGTCGCACATCGTCGCGCTCCCCGGCGGGGAGGAATCGGTCGACCCGATGCGCCTGGTGCTGGAAGGCGGCATGGAGGCGGTCACGGCGACGCGGCTCGAGTACCGCCACGGCAATCGCAGCCTCCGGGTGCTCGAGCGGATGAAGAGGGATCCGCGCGAAGCGGCCGTGCTCTGTCCCTGCGAGCCGGTCACGGTCGCGGAGGTGCGCTACGTCGTCGAGCAAGAGCTCGCGGTGGATGTGGACGACGTGTCGCGTCGCACGCGCCTCGGCCTCGGGGCGTGCGGCGGCATGCGCTGCGCGGTGCGCTGCGGGCGCATCGTGGCGGACGCGACCGGCAAGAGCCCGGCCGATGGTTTCTCGATGGCCCTCCGATTCCTGCAAGGCGCTGCGCGTCGTCGTGCGGCTGCCATTGGCGCCCAGCAAGCACGCGCAGAGGCGCTCGGGCTCGCATCCCTGCGGGCAGAGCTGGGCGTGGAACCGGACGCGGGTGGCGATGGAGACGCAGGGTGAAGGTAGTGGTGGTCGGTGCCGGCTTCGCCGGCGTGGCGGCGGCATGGGCGGCGCGCCGAGCGGGCGCGACCGTGACGGTGGTGGACGGCGGGCCAGGCGCGAGCTCGCTCTACTGCGGCGGTGTGGATGGCCTGCGGGCAGGCGTACCTGAAGAGCTGCTGAGCGCGCTCGGCTTGCGGCTTGCAAAAGACACGCACATCGCCACGCGCGAAGGGGTGGTGCGAACCACCGACGGCCGCGACTCCGCCTTGCTCGACCTCGCTCCCCTCGCAGGCAAGCACGTCGGCGTGGTGGACGTGCCCCGCGATGACTGGGATGGCCCCCTCCTCGCGCGCTCGTTCGCGGCGAGCGATTGGGCGCGCTCGACCGGCACGCGCTTCGAGCTCGTGCCGCTGCCGCTGCTGGAGAAGGGCCACGAGCGGCGGGTCTCGAGCTACGATTTCGCGGCCGGCTTCGAGCGTCCCGAGCGCCCGGCGTGGCTCGCGGAGGTGCTCAAAGCGAAAGCGGGGCCCAATGCTTGGCTGTTCGGCCCTTGGCTCGGGCTCACTCGGTCGCTCGCGGCGGAGCTTTCGCGCGCTACTGGGGTACCGGTCGGGGAGGTGACGTCTCCCCCAGGAGGCGCGGCGGGCGCTCGCTTCGAGCTCCGGCGTGACGCCCTGCTGGCGTCGCTTGCCGTGGAGCGGGTCACCGGTAGGGTGACGGAGGTGCTGACAACCGGCGGCGACGTCACGGTTCGGCTGGAGGGAGGCGTCGTGGTGGTGGGCGGCGCGCTCGTGGTTGCTAGCGGCGGCTTCGTCGGCGGCGGCCTCCTCCTTTCCGGCGCGCTGTCCGGAGCGGACCCGGCAGGGTTCGAGCTCGCGATCCGCGGTTTGCCGCCGGTTCTACTCCGCGGTGAGCTGGCTCAGCCGGTCTCATCCTTGTTCGGGGTGGACCTGGCCGCACGCGGCCGAGGGCTGCTGGAGCACGTGGGGCTACCCGTCGCTCATGACGGTCGCGTTTCGGCCTCTTCTGCGGTCTTTGCCGCCGGTGACGTCGTGGGGCCGGTTCCGCCTAGCGTCGGCCAAGCACTGGAGAGTGGCCTGCGGGCAGGCGCGGCCGCCGCTGGGACTGCTTAATTCTGGAAGGCTCTCGAGCCGCCGTGCGTGCTCACGACTGTTGCCCAAGGAAACGATGAGCACTGCCATTGCGCGGCCGGTTCCATTAGGGTAGGCCCGCCGCTGAAGGATCTTAAAAGCCATGGCCGACCGCTCTCGCGATTCGTTTCAGACGCGTTCCGAGCTACTCGTAGGTAGCGCCAAGTACACGTACTTTAGCCTACCCAAGTTCGCGGCTAAGACCGGTAAGGACCTGTCCAAGCTGCCCTACTCGCTGCGCATTTTGCTCGAGAACCTGCTGCGCTGCGAGGACGGCCTAGCGGTAGAAGCAAAAGACGTGGAGGCGCTGGCCGCCTGGGACGCGAAGAAGGAGCCGGACAGCGAAATCGCTTTCCACCCCGCGCGCGTGGTCCTGCAAGACTTCACGGGCGTGCCCTGCGTGGTGGACCTCGCCGCGATGCGCGACGCGATGGCGGCCATGGGCGGAGACCCGTCCAAGATCAACCCGCTGTTCCCGGCCGAGCTCGTCATCGACCACTCCGTGCAGGTCGATTACTACGGCAGCGCTGACTCCTTGGTGCGAAACACGGAGAGCGAGTACGAGCGCAATCAGGAGCGCTACGCGCTGCTCCGCTGGGCGCAGGGCGCCTTCGACAACTTCAAGGTCGTGCCGCCCTCCACCGGCATCGTGCACCAGGTGAACCTGGAGTACCTCGCCCGCGTCGTGTTCGACAAAGACGGCGTCGCTTATCCGGACACCGTGGTCGGCACGGACAGCCACACCACGATGATCAACGGGGCCGGCGTGTTGGGCTGGGGCGTCGGCGGTATCGAGGCCGAGGCCGCGATGCTCGGGCAGCCCATCAACATGCTGATCCCCCAGGTCATCGGCATGAAGCTCTACGGCACCTTGCCGGAAGGCGCGACCGCGACGGACCTCGTGCTCACCATCACCCGCATCCTGCGCGACAAGGGCGTGGTCGGTAAGTTCGTGGAGTTCTACGGGGACGGCCTGGACCACCTGCCGCTGGCGGATCGCGCGACGATTGGCAATATGGCGCCCGAGTTCGGGTCCACCTGCGGCATCTTCCCGGTAGACGAGGAGACGCTCAATTACCTCCGCCTCTCCGGCCGCAGCGCCGAGCGCGTGGCGCTCGTGGAAGCCTACGCCAAGGCGCAGGGTCTGTTCCGCACCAAGGGGCAGCCGGATCCCACGTACACGGACACGCTCTCGCTGGATCTCGGCACCGTCGTGCCGACTCTGGCCGGCCCCCGTCGCCCGCACGACAAGGTCGCCCTGACTGACGTCGGCGCTGGCTTCAAGAAGGTGCTCCCGGAGCTCCTCGCTCAAGCCAAGAAGAAGCCCAAGGGCGTCACGGTCACGGCGGAAGAGCTCGCGACCAAGGTGCCCACCGCGCTGGGCGACCACCGCTTCGAGCTGAAGAATGGCTCGGTGGTGATCGCTGCCATCACGAGCTGCACCAACACGTCCAACCCGTACGTCATGCTCGGGGCGGGCCTCCTCGCCAAGAACGCCGTCGAAAAGGGGCTGCAAGTCCAGCCCTGGGTCAAAACGAGCCTGGCCCCCGGCTCCAAGGTCGTGACGCAATACCTCACGAAGGCCGGCGTCCTGCCCGCGCTCGAGGCGCTGCACTTCAATGTCGTCGGCTACGGCTGCACCACGTGCATCGGCAACAGCGGGCCCTTGCCGGAGACCATCAGCAAGTCGATCGCGGACGGCGAATTGGTCGCCGTGAGCGTGCTTTCTGGAAACCGCAACTTCGAGGGCCGCGTATCTCCGGACGTGCGGGCGAATTATCTCGCCGGCCCGCCGCTGGTCGTTGCCTACGCGCTGGCTGGTCGTATCGATATCGACTTCGCGGCCGAGCCGCTCGGTAAGGGTAAAGACGGCGAGGACGTCTTCTTGAAAGACATCTGGCCGTCCCCCAAGGACGTGGCGGCGGTCGTGAAGCAGAACGTCACCTCCGAAATGTTCCTGGAGGAATACGGCGCCGTGTTCGAAGGCGACGAGCGTTGGCGCGCCCTGCCGGTTCCGGCGGGTGACCGCTTCGCTTGGGACGAAAAGAGCACGTACGTCCGCAAGCCCACCTTCTTCGAAAACCTGGCCGCGTCTCCGGCTCCGTTGACGGACATCGCGGGGGCTCGCGTCTTGGCCACCCTGGGCGACTCCGTGACGACCGATCACATCTCGCCGGCCGGCAACATCTCCAAGACCTCGCCCGCGGCCAAGTACCTCACCGACAACGGCGTGGTTCCGAAGGACTTCAACCAGTACGGCGCGCGCCGAGGCAATCACGAGGTGATGATGCGAGGCACGTTCGCCAACGTGCGCCTGCGCAACGGCCTCGTGCCCGGGGTGGAGGGCAGCTTCACGCGCTACCTACCCACTGGCGAGCAAACCAGCATCTACGAGGCTTCGGAGAAGTACCAGGCGACCAAGACGCCCCTCCTCGTGCTTGCAGGCAAAGAGTACGGCTCCGGCTCCTCGCGGGACTGGGCGGCGAAGGGCACCTTCATGCTCGGCATCCGGGCCGTCATCGCCGAGAGCTACGAGCGCATCCACCGCTCGAACCTCATCGGCATGGGCGTGCTCCCGCTCCAGTTCGTCGCTGGCGAAACGAGGGAGTCGCTCGGGCTCAGCGGCGAGGAGATCTACAGCATCACCGGCATCGCAGACGGCCTCGCCCCGGGCAAGCTGCTGTCGGTAGAGGCCAAGGCGGCGGACGGCTCGGTCAAGCAGATCCAGGTCCGCGCGCGCATCGATACCGCAGTCGAGCTGGCTTATTACCAGCACGGCGGCATCCTGCAGTACGTGCTGCGCCAGCTCCTCAAGAGCTGAACGTAGGTCGGCCTCGCAGCGCTCTCTCTCAGGAGCTTCAGGATAGATGGCTACAGCTACGACTCAGAAGACGCTCACCTTCGGTGACACCACGGTCGGCAAGAAGGCGCTGCTCGCGGTGAGCGGCGTCATCTTGTTCGGGTTCGTGATCGTGCACATGCTCGGGAACCTTCAGGTGTTCCTGGGCGCGGAGGCGTACAACCACTACGCGGAGACGGTGAAGGGCAACGCCATCTTGCTGTGGGGAGCGCGCACCGTGCTCCTCGTGGCGGCGGTCACCCACGTGGCGATGGTCGTGCAGCTTTACCAGCGCTCGCTGGCGGCGCGTCCCATCGCCTACAAGGTGAAGAAGAACATCGCGACCAGCTACGCTGGCGCCACCATGAAGTACAGCGGGCCCGCGCTCCTGCTCTACATCCTGTTTCACCTCGCTCACTTCACGTTTCCGGGGCTCTCGCTCGGCGGGCACGAGTTCAGCAAGGTGGACGCGTACGGCAACTTCGTCGCCGGCTTTCAAGTCTGGTGGATCACGCTCCTCTACGTGGTCGCAAACTCCTTGCTCGGCATGCACCTCTATCACGGCGCTTACAGCATGCTGCAGTCGGTCGGCTTGAATCACCCCCGCTACAACGTGAAGGCGCGTCACGGAGCGCGCGCCTTCGCTTTCCTGGTCACCGCGGGCAACATCGTCATGCCGCTCAGCGTCCTGTTCGGCATCGTTCACTGAAGCTTCGAAACGACAAAATCCCCATGGAACTGAACTCGCGCGCCCCTGCGGGACCAATCGAGAACCGCTGGAGCGAACACCGCTTCCACAGCAAGCTCGTCAACCCGGCCAACCGCCGGAAGTACCGCGTCATCGTGGTCGGCTCTGGTCTCGCTGGCGGCGCCGCCGCGGCGACGTTCGGGGAGATGGGCTACAACGTCTCCTGCTTCTGCTACCAGGACAGCCCGCGTCGCGCGCACAGCATCGCGGCTCAGGGCGGCATCAACGCCGCCAAGAACTACCAGAACGACGGCGACAGCACCTACCGCCTCTTCTACGACACGGTAAAGGGCGGGGACTTCCGAGCCCGCGAGTCCAACGTGTACCGCTTGGCCGAGCTGAGCGTGAACATCATCGACCAGTGCGTGGCGCAGGGCGTGCCTTTCGCGCGTGAGTACAGCGGTCTGCTCGGCAACCGCTCCTTCGGCGGCGCTCAAGTGGCTCGCACCTTTTACGCGCGCGGCCAGACCGGCCAGCAGCTGCTCCTCGGCGCCTACCAGTCACTGTCGCGCCAAATCGAGTCCGGTACGGTGAAGATGTACTCCCGCACGGAGATGCTGGACCTCATCGTCATCGACGGCCGCGCCCGCGGAATCGTGGTGCGCGACATGGTCACGGGCAAGATCTCCTCCCACGTGGCGGACGTGGTGGTCCTGTGCTCGGGCGGCTACGGCAACGTTTTTTACCTGTCGACGAACGCCAAGGGCTGCAACGCCACCGCGACGTGGCGCTCGCACCGTCGTGGCGCGCTGTTCGCCAACCCTTGCTACACGCAGATTCACCCCACCTGCATCCCGCAGAGCGGCGCGTACCAATCCAAGCTCACGCTCATGAGCGAGTCGCTCCGCAACGACGGCCGGGTTTGGGTGCCCAAGAGCGCGGCGGACTGCACGAAGGACCCGGCGAGCATCCCGGAGTCCGAGCGCGACTACTACCTCGAGCGGCTCTACCCGAGCTTCGGCAACTTGGTCCCGCGCGACATCGCCTCGCGCCGCGCGAAGGACATGTGCGACGAAGGGCGCGGCGTCGGACCCGAGGTCCTGGGCGTGCGTCGCGGCGTCTACCTGGATTTCGGGGACGCCATCAAACGGCTGGGTCAAGGCGCGGTCGCGGAGCGCTACGACAACCTATTTCAGATGTACGAGCGCATCACCGGCGAAGACCCGTACAAGGTGCCGATGCGCATGTACCCCGCCATTCACTACACCATGGGCGGGCTGTGGGTCGATTACGAGCTCCAGAGCACGATCCCGGGCTTGTTCGTCGGCGGCGAAGCGAACTTCTCCGACCACGGCGCCAACCGCTTGGGCGCGAGCGCGCTCATGCAAGGCTTGGCGGACGGCTACTTCATCCTGCCTGTCACCGTCTCCAACTTCCTCGCTTCGCAGAAGGCGGGCGGAGTGGACGAGACCCACCCCGCCGTGCGCCAAACCCAGGGCGAGGTGGAGGGCCGCATCAACCAGCTCCTCAGCATCCGAGGCAAGCGGACTCCGGACTCCTTCCACCGCGAGCTCGGCTCGCTCGTTTGGGACCAATGCGGCATGGGGCGCACCCAGGCTGGCTTGGAAATGGCCCTGCAGAAAATCCCGGCTCTGCGCGAAGAGTTCTGGAGCAACTTGCTCGTGCCGGGCACCGGTGAAGAGCTGAATCAGTCGCTCGAGAAGGCAGGCCGCGTCGCGGACTTCCTCGAGTTCGGTGAGCTCATGTGCCGGGACGCGCTTCACCGCAACGAGTCCGCCGGCGGTCACTTCCGCGAGGAGTACCAAACGGAGGACGGCGAAGCGAAGCGCAACGACGAGGACTTCTCGTACGTAGCGGCCTGGGAATACACGGGGGACGTCTCCAGCCCCAAGCTCAACAAAGAGCCGCTGACCTTCGAATACGTGCACCCGAGCCAGAGGAGCTACAAGTAATGTCTCGCAACATGCGCCTGGTGCTCAACGTGTGGCGCCAGAAGAGCGCGAGCACTTCCGGTCAGTTCGTTCGCTACGAAGCCAACAACGTGAGCGACCACATGTCCTTTTTGGAGATGTTGGACGTCGTGAACGAGGAGCTGCTCGCCAAGGGTGAGGACCCGATCGCCTTCGACCACGACTGTCGCGAAGGGATCTGCGGCATGTGCGGCGTCGTCATCGACGGCGTGCCTCACGGGCCCGCCAGCGGCACCACCACGTGCCAGCTGCACATGCGCACCTTCAAGGACGGCGACGAGCTGACGGTGGAGCCGTGGCGCGCGGGTGCCTTCCCGGTCGTGCGCGACCTCGTCGTCGACCGCGGCGCGCTGGACCGCATCATTCAAGCCGGCGGCTATGTATCGGTCCGCACCGGCAGCGCGCCGGAGGCAAATTCGCTGCCCATCGCAAAGGTGGATTCGGACAAGGCCTTCGACGCGGCGACCTGCATCGGCTGCGGCGCCTGCGTCGCGGCCTGCCCGAACGCGTCTGCGGCGCTGTTCACCGCCGCCAAGATCTCGCACCTCGCACTCTTGCCGCAAGGTGAGCCGGAGCGGCAAGACCGCGCGCGCAAGATGGTCGGCCAAATGGACGCAGAAGGCTTCGGCCATTGCACCAGCCATGGCGAGTGCGAAGCGGCGTGCCCCAAGGGCATCAGCATTGGCTTCATCGCGAAGATGAACCGCGAGCTCCTCTCGGCCATGGCCGCCGCCCCGAACGAAGTCACGAGCCGCGAAAAGTAAGCGCACACGCGCGGGAGGCGGCTGGAGCGCAGCCTCCTCGCGACCGCTCACGACGGGTCGGCTCCGGCCTCGCCCTACTTGGCGGGCGTGACGGCGGCTCGCTCGTAGCGACCGGTGACGACGCGGTAACCGATCTTGAGGGCTTCGTCGGCGCCGGTCTCCGGGTCCGCGGGCACGTCGCGGGACATGCCCAGGTCGAGCTCCTCTTCGCTCTTGCTCTCGAGCTCTGGCTTGGGGGCGTCGGGCGCCTGGGGAGGGCTTGCGACCGGCGCTCTTCCGCCTTCCACGGGCGGCAAGTACCCCTCGAGGTTCTCCTCTTTGAGGACTCCGTAGCCAAGCGCGGCGCTGGCGCCGCCGACCAAGATGTCCGGCTTCACGCCTTGGGCCTGAATCGGGCGCCCACTGGGCGTGTAGTAGCGAAGCGTCGTGAGCCGTAGGCCCGCGCCTCCCGGCAGGTCCACGATGCTCTGCACCGAGCCTTTACCGAAGGTCGGTGCCCCGACGATGGTGGCGCGCTTGTTGTCCTGGAGCGCTCCGCTGACGAGCTCTGCCGCGCTCGCGCTGTACTCATTGACGAGCACCACCACCGGGCCGCGACGCAGCGCTCCTCCGCCGTTGGCTCGCAGATCGTCGATGATCTGCCCGCGTCGACGCGTCGTGAAGATGACGCCGCCGGACAAGAACTCGTCGGCGATCGCAGTCGCTTCGTTCACGAGCCCGCCGGGGTTGTTGCGCATGTCCAAGATGACTCCGGTCAGATCACCCTGGGCCGCTTCGCGGAGCTTTTTGATTTGCTCGAGCAGCTCGGAATGCGTGCCGTTCTGGAACGTCTTGATCCTGAGGTACCCGACTCCGCCTTTGAGCGACTTGCTGGCGACGCTGGCCACGTTGATGATTTGCCGCGTGAGCTTGAAGTACAGGAGCTTTTCTTGCGCCTTGCGCCGCACGGTGAGGAGAACCTTCGTGTTCGGCTCTCCGCGCATCAGCCGCACCAGGTCCGCGGCGTTGCGGCCGCGCACGCTCTGGTTGTCGATCGCGAGGATGCGATCGCCCGGTAAGATGCCGCCGAGCGCGGCCGGCGAGCCTTCGATCGGCGCGATGATCGTGATGTACTCGTCACCGAAATCCACCTCGACTCCGATGCCGCCGAAGTGCCCTTCGGTGTCCGCCTGAAAGATGCCGTAGTCCTCTGCCGGCAAGTAGGAAGAGTGCGGGTCGAGCTCGGCGACCATCCCTTTGATGGCCCCTTCAACGAGCCGCTTCCGCTCCACCGGGTCGACGTACTCGTTCTCCACCCAGGCCAAGACTCGCCCGAGCTGCTCGAACGGAAAGTACGGGTTGTCCCACTCGCTCTTCGCCTGCGCCTCGCGGATCGCGAGCGCGCCGCCGCTTCCGGAAAGAAGAGGAAGGCCCGTCACCGCGCTGCCAAAGAGCGCCGCGAGGCCGAGCTCCAGCAGCCTGCGGCGCCGGGCGAAGAGCGAAGTCGTCATCGCGGCAGTGTTCCGCCGAGCCTTGGCCGAGCGCAAGCGCGTTGGCCCCGCTTTTCCCCGTAAAGTCCGCAGTGCCGGTGGCCCTTCGCGACAAAATTGCCCGCCGCATCCCGCTCTTGGACTGCTCGCAGGTTCTCTCGGAATACTCTCGGGCCAGGTGCGAACTAGGCGCGGACTCGTTCGAAAAACGAGCGGCCCAAGGCAGCGCCCCGTGCGTAAAACACCGCGCAATTGTGCTTCGAAAGTTAATGAAGCGAGGGCGAGGGGAGGAGCAGGCGCGTTAAGCTATTGATTCCACGGCGCCGTGGGTGGTAGTGATGAGGTTCGCTCTTTTGAAGGTATCTGAGGATACCTCCCTACATACCGAGGGTATGCGTGGCCGACAACGAATCCAACAAGACCGCCGGTAGCGATAAGCGCAAGCAAAGCTTGTATTTCCCTGAAGCAATGCTCCAGGAAATCAAGGACGAGGCAGCGCGGCTCGACCGCTCACTGTCTTGGGTTGTGCAGCGTGCGTGGAAGATGGCTCGGCTCGAGATCAAGAAGATCCCGAGCGTGAACGACATCAGTGACGACGAGGACGAGGCCGCCACCTGATGCGGCGCTCGAGTCGTCGGCGTCCTTCGCAATAGGGCGCGACGGCACTCGTCTCTACGTCCGGCAGCATCCGCCTGTTGCCGGTGCGTCAGCCGCGCCCACCGCGCTTTTGTGCGATGGGCTCGTCTGCGATGGGTACATCTATAGGTACCTTTGGGATGATCTGGCAGAGCACCTGCCGGTGGCGCATTTTCATTATCGGGGGCACGGTCGCAGCGGCTTGCCGGTCGACCACGGCCAGCTGGACGTACCAGCGCACGCCGCGGACATGAATGCGGTGCGTGAGCACCTGGGCGACCCGGAGGTGATCCTCGTGGGGCACTCGCTGGGCACGCAGGTATGCCTGGAGGCGTATCGTGCTCGGCCGGACCGGGTGAGGGCTCTCGTGCTGCTGTGCGGGAGCTTCGGGCGGATCACTCACACGTTCAAGGGGTCGGACGTGCTCTCCACGGTGCTGCCCAACGTGCAGGACTTCGCGGAGCGCCACCCACGCTTGCTCAAGGCGCTTTGGGCGCGCGTGCCGGTCGGTATCGCCCTGAAGGTCGGCGTCATGACGGGCGACATCGATCCGGCCAAGGTGCGGGTCGAAGACGTGGAACCTTACTTCCGCCACGCTCTGCACGTGGACTTCCAGCTGTTCGTCCGAATGCTGCGGGCGGCGGGCGAGCATTCCGCGGAGGACCTCCTGCCGCGGATCGCGGTGCCCACCCTCGTCGTCGCAGGGACCAAAGACACCTTCACCCCGCCAGAAGTGTCGGTGGCGATGGCGGAGAGCATCCCTGGCGCCAAGCTCGCGCTCGTGCAGGGCGGCTCACATGTGCTGCCTCTCGAGGAGCGGGGCCGGCTTCGAGAAGTGCTTCGCGATTTTCTCGGCTCGTTGTGAGATAGTACCCGCTCGCTCGGGGCGTCCTCCGCCCCGGCATGGGCTGATGAAGGAAGAGCTGAGCTCGGAGCTAGTAAGCGCCCTCCTGGGGCTGTTCGCTCATGATTTGCGCAATCCGCTGTCGGCGCTGCACAGCAACGTGAGCTTCCTCGGCTCCGTGGTGAGCTCGGGGGACACGGAGGCGCACGAGGCGCTGGAGGACGTGGCCGCGTCGAGCGACGCGCTCGGCCACATCACGGACAACCTGGAGCTCTTCGCGCTCGCGCTGGACGGCGCAAAGCGTCGCGAGCCGCTCGAATTTCCGGTGCGGGAGCTGCTCCGCGAGGCGGGGCAAAGGTCGCGGCGTTTCGCTGACAGTTACCGCGTGCGGCTGGAGGTCGACGCGGATTCCGCGGTCGAGCTTCGTTGCCTCGCCAATCGCGACATGTTGCTGCGCGCCCTCTCGAACCTCATCCGCAATGCGATTCAGCACGCCGGTGAATCGGGCAAAGTCACCGTGCGCGCGGCTCGGGTCGGCGCCGAGGTCATCGTCGGCGTGACCGACAGTGGCGTACCGCTCGCTCGAGACGTAGGCGAGCAGGCGTTCACTGCGGAGGGCCAGCTTTCGACGAAGAACGTCTCCGGCGGTCGTTACAGCCGGGGGCTCGGGCTGTACGCGGCGCGCATCGCGGCTGGCGTCGCTGGCGCCAAGGTCCGCTGCACCGCAGCCAGCGAAGCGCGCTTCGAGCTCTGCGTTACGGGGCGCTGAGCTCGGGGGCGCCCTTGGCGCTCGCAAACACGAACCAGCGTGAAAGCGGGTAGTTCCAGCCCAGGTAAACGCCGGCTCGCACCAGGCCCCAGGCCACCGGGAAGGAACCCAGCCAGCTCAGCAGCGCGGGCACGCCCGTCGAGTTGAGGAGCGCGCTCGTCGCCCACACGAACAGGAAGCGAGCCATCTGCGGCAGCGCCCGCGCGCCACCAGCATGAAACGTCCACTGCCGGCTGAGCGCGAATGACACCACGCCGCCGCCCGCGCAGCCGATGAACGTTGCCAGGGCAGCAGAGAGGCCGGCGTGATGCAGTGAACCTGCAATCACGAAGTCCGTCCCTGTTGCCAGCGCGCTAGTCGCAGCGTAGCGGCCGAAAGCGCCATCGAAAAAGCGAGCCAGACCGGGGCGCATGCCGGTAGGCACTTGGGGCAACACGGCCGCGGTGTAAAGGGCCTCAGCCCGCCATGGCAGAGGATTGCGCGCGGGGGGCCGCCGCTACGTCACTTTTCACCATGCAAAGCCGCCGCCGCTCGCCATGGACGATCTCGGCGACGAGCTCCGTGCAGCCACCGCACCCGGTGCTGGCGCCGCAGTGGTCGCCCACATCAGTCGGCGTCCTTGCGCCGTTTTGCACGCAGGCTCGAATTTCGCGGTCGGTGACACCATGGCAGTGGCAGACGATCATGAGCGGCAGGTGGAACGTAGCTTGTTGAAAGTGATTGTCAAAGTCATTCTCTACAGGCGCGAAATCGTTGGGTTTTGTTTCAGGCGACCTGGCGGACCTGTGGTAGGGTCCGCTCACTATGCGAGGCGATGCCGAAGTCGTAGACGCGCTGAACGAGATCCTCACGTCGGAGCTCACGGCCATCAACCAGTACTTCATCCACTACAAGATGCTGCAGAACTGGGGCTACCTGCGCCTGGCGAAGGTAAAACGCGAGGAATCCATCGAGGAGATGAAGCACGCCGATCGGGTGATCGAGCGCATCCTCTACCTCGGGGGTGTTCCCAACATGCAGCGCCTTTCTCCGGTACGAGTGGGGGAGGAGCCCATCGAGATGCACAAGCTCGACCTCACCTTGGAGCTGGAGGCGATCGCTCGCCTGAACCGAACGATTCAGCTCTGCCTGAACAAGAGCGACGGCGGCACTCGAGATCTGGTCGAGAAGATCCTCTCCGAGGAAGAAGAAGCCATCGACTGGCTGGAAGCGCAGCTGCACCAGGTCGCGGATATGGGCCGCGAAAACTACCTCGCGCAGCAGCTCGAGGAATAACGCTGCGCGTTACGGCTGGAGGATGACGACCGTCTCCGGCTTGCGGAACAGGGCTTTGCCCGTTTCGCCGGGGCAGCCCCAGCACGTCGTGAAATGGACTCGGGGCTTGATGTCCGGGCTGTAGGCGAGAGCCACCGGCCCGGGCTCGTTCTGCAGCACGAACGTGGACGCGAGCCGGTACTGGCCGCCCGGCAAGACGTGGAACGCGGCGATGAACGAGGTCGTCTCGCCGGAGCGAGCGGTGACGAGCAAGATCTCTGCGCCCGGAGTGGGGTTCCACAGCAGCGGCGAGACCGTGAAGTCGAAGCCCTTCTTGTCGCCCGGGCCGCGCGTCACTACCGTGCCGGCGCCGTCCTCGCGAAAGAACTTGATGTCGCGCGCGAGCGCTTTGCCCGCTGGGTCCGCTGCGAGCGCCTGCTGGAGCTGTTCGGCGGTGAGCTTCGTCTTCGTGAAGACCGGGCCCTGCTTCGGCTCTGCCACGACGGCGGCGTTGGGCGCGCCGCTGCAGCAACGAAAGCCGATGTCTTCGCTGCGAGTGGCGGCGTCCGTCGGGCGGCGCGCGGCGCAGCGATGCTCGGTGGCCGCCGCGCCCTTCGCAGCGCCGCGCACCATGGCTCGGCGCTTGTCGTCGATCGTGAGCTCACCGGCCACCCATTCTGCGGCGACCGTGCCGAGCCCGAGCACGTCGAAGCCCGTCGCGCACGCGCGGGCGGACGCGGTGCAGCCAGGATCCCAGATCAACCCCGAAGGATAGGGGTCCTGCTTGGGGCCTTTACACGCGCGCTCCCACTCGACCTCCGTGCAGAGCCGTGCTCCGCGCTCCGCGCACAGCCTTCGGGCGTCGTCCCGTGACTGGCCCAGGAGTGGCGGCTGCGCCGGATCGTTGGGGTAGGGCAAGCGGTCCATCCCGAAAGGGCCGAGCTCGACCTCTTGATTTTTGGCCTCCAGCTCCGGCACGCGACCGGCGTCCCCCGGGGTGCTGCCCGCTCGGAGCGTGCCACCGGGGATTTGCCGCGTCTCTCGGGCCAACGGCTCGGTGGTGGGGCGGTGCGCGCTGGCCGCTGCGCTGGCGCTCGGCACCGGCGGCGCGCGCTTCGTGCCTTGCTGGCCGCGGTTTCCACAGGCCGCGGTGAGCGCGACGAGGCCGAGCGCCAGAGCGAGCGTTTTCCGGAGCGGCAGCTGCACGGCTTTCGGCATACTCTTCGGCCATGTCGGTTGTCGAGGCTCTGCGTTGAGTGACGGGTTTTCCCTCGAGGGGCGCGTGCTGTTCCTCTCCCAAGATCCAGAGCTCCTCAAGGCGCAGCTCGCGGGTGGCGAGCGCGCGCTGGGGTCGGCGGCGCTCGCGCCTTTGCGAGACCGCGTCTCCACTGACGAAATCACCCCGGCTTGGGCCTGCTACTACTTCGACGCAACGCTGGCTCGCTACTGCCTCGTAGGGCTCGCCGGAGGCGCGGTGGAAGCCGGCGACGTGCAGCGGGGCGGCTTCGAGGTCCTCGTGGCCGGCGAGAGCTTCGGCTACGGCTCGTCGCGAGAGACGGCGCCATTTTCGCTGAAGGCGGCTGGCATTCGGCTGATCATCGCCGCCAGCGTCGAGAAGATCTTCCTTCAAAACTGCCAGAACCTCGGCATCTACGTGAGCACGGACTTCGGTCTGCTACCGCGTTTGCTCCGCGGCGAGCGGGTGGAGACGCGCGAGCTCTTGCTCGGTTTGGACGGGCTGGCTCGGGACGTCGTCGCCGCGGGGGGGCTTTTCGCCTACAACGCGCGGCGCTTGCGAGGGGGAGTGGCAGCGCCGCCGCCGAGCGCGCCCCCGCGCGCCATGACTCTGGTCGAAAAGCTGATCGCAGCCCACGTCGTCGGTGACCGGGGCGAGCTGGGAGTGCGTAGCGTGGCGCCGGGCGAATCCTACTTCGTACGCGCCGACCTCCGCTTCTCTCACGACTACGTGACGGCCATGGCCGACTCGCTGTTTCGCCAAGGCTTTGGCGAGGACGCACAGGTGGCAGAGCCGGAGAGCCTGGTCCTTTTTCGCGATCACCTCACTTTACTCGGTGAAGCACTCACTCCCCGGCACCGCGAGCTCAAGCTGTACGACCACGCGCTGGAGCTCAAGCGCGCTCAGGAGCGCTTTGCCGAGCGGCACTCCGTGCGTCTGTTCGACGAGGTGGCGGGGCCGTCTGGTCCCCGCAGCTACGGCATTTGCCACAACGTCGTGCTCGACGAGCTCGGGCTCCCCGGGACCGTGATCATCGGGACTGACTCGCACACGTGCACCGCGGGTGCGCTCGGCGCTTTGGCGTTCGGAGTCGGCAGCACCGACATGGCCAACGCATTCCTGACTCGTGACGCGCGCCTGCGAGTGCCGGAGACGGTGAAGGTGGAGCTCGTGGGCGCGCTACTGCCGGGCGTGGCCGCGAAGGACGTCATGCTTCGCCTGCTCGCTTCGCCCGAGGCACGCGCGGGCGCATTCCGCGCGCGGGTGCTCGAGTTCGGAGGTCCGGGCGTCGCGAGCCTCAATCTGGACGAGCGCGCCACGCTCACCAACATGGCGGTGGAAGCCTCGGCTTTTACCGGGGTCGTTCCCTTCGACGCGCGGGCGGCGGCCGAGCTGTCCGCGCGGCGGGGCGTGACCCTTTCCGCCGGAGCTTGCGCAGATCCCGGGGCGCAGTATGCCGCGGTCGTGACGCTGGACCTTTCCGAGCTGGAGCCCATGATTTCGCTGCCGGGAGATCCACGCAACGGCATGCCTTTGCGAGAGGCCGAGCGCGGAGGTCCGGTGCGCATCGACATCGCCTACGGCGGCTCTTGCACCGGCTCGAAAGCGACCGACATCGACGCTTACGCGGCCGTGCTCGGCGCGGGGCTGGGCGCGGGGCTCCGCGTGGCCGAAGGAGTACGGCTCTACATCCAGCTCGGCTCGCTGCAAATTCGCAGGTACGCCGAGGAGCGCGGCTACCTGGAGTTGTTCGAGCGCGCCGGCGCCATCGTGCTGGAGCCGGCGTGCGGCGCCTGCATCGGCTCGGGCCCTGGCATCTCCACCCGCGAAGACGAGGTGACGGTCAGCGCGGTGAACCGAAACTTTCCGGGGCGGAGCGGGCCAGGCCGCGTTTACCTAGCGAGCCCATGGGTCGTCGCGGCCAGCGCGCTCGCTGGGCACCTCGCGGCGCCCAGCGAAGCCGCGCTGCCCACAGGAGCGCAATCGTGAGCGGCCGCGGGCGCGACTCGGCGTTTCAAATCGGACCCGAGATGTGGGTGCGGCTGCGCGTGGTGATCCGCGACGCCGAGGGTGAGGTCGTGCAAGAGGAGCCGACGGAGACGAGCTTCGTGTTCGGCTTTGGCGGCACGCTGCCGGCGCTGGAGGCGAGCATCGAGGGGTTGCCGCAAGGCGCCACCAAATCGGTCTACGTGAAGCCAGCGGAGGCGTTCGGCGAGCGCGACCCGGGCGCGGTGCTGGAGGTGCTGCGCGACGAGTTCCCTGAAGACGTCGCCCCCGGCGATGTCTTCGAGGCGGAGGAGGACGAGGGCGAGGGCCCAACCGGTACGCCCGTCCTCCTGCGGGTCGTGGACGTCACTCCCGAGGCCGTGGTCTTGGACCGAAACCACCCGCTGGCCGGGCAGCGGGTGCGCTTCGACGTAGAGGTCGTCGAGGTGCGGCCCGCGGATGAAGCCGAGATTTCGGCGGCGGAGGCCGCTCTCTTGGACCCAGGAGAGCACAAAGAAACGCTGATTCCGGCAGCGAGCTTGCTTCGAGGGGGTCCCCGGGGCTAACAGAAGGCCCACCGGCGCCTAGGCCGGAGCTACGACGGTAAAACGATGCCCATCTCCGACACTCTGAAGAACGACATCCGAGTCCGCGATCGACTCTTGCGCAAGAACCAGCTGACCGAGGACGAGGTCGAGCGTCAAGACGCCGCCCTGCTCGACGTAGAGGACAAAGCCGTCGTGCTCGAGCTGAAGCAGCCGGCGCTGCAGAAGGAATCCGAGCGCGCGATCGACGGCCCGCGCATCTCGCGTCCGGCTCCTGCGGCTCGCCCCGCCCCCATTCGTCCGTTCGAGGAAGAGGACGACGACGAGGTCGTGCTCGACCCGAAGGCCAAGGCGAAGGCCGTGGTCGCCGCCGTCGCGGAAGAAGACGAAGAGGAAGAAGAAGAGGACGACGACGAGGAGGAAGCCGACGACGCGGAAAAAGGAGAAAAGGCGTGAGCGAGAACGGGGAGCACGACGCAGCTGAGCGCGCGTATTCGGAGCACGCGCAAGCCAAAGAGCTTCCCGCCGTCGATTTCCTCAATCTGGTCGTTTCGATGAGCCACTCGGCGCTGCTTCACTTGGGTGACGCGCCGGATCCGGTGACGGGCGCGCGGGAGAAGGACTTGCCGCTCGCCCGCCAGACCATCGATCTGCTGGCCATGCTGCAGGAAAAGACTCACGGCAACCTCTCCGGCGAGGAAGAGCGCGTGCTGACTCAAGCCATCTACGACCTTCGCATGCGCTTCGTCGAGGTCGCGCAGGGCAAGTGAAGGTCTCGCGCTTCGCTCTCGGCGCAGCCGCGCTGCTCCCGTTCGCGCTTTCGGCCTGCAAGAAGCCGAGCCCGGGCCCGAGCGGCGGCGCGCCCGCGGTGCCTTCGGGCGCGGTGGTCGTCACCGGCGCGCCCGTCGTGACGCAGCCGGTCCAGGTCGTGGCGCCGCCGGGCGTTCAAGCACCGGCAAGCTTCGCAGATCTCGCCGCCAAGGCCGATCCAGCCGTCGTGTTCGTGAAGACGCTGCAAGAGCGTCGCGGCATCACCGGGCGTCGCCAGGTGGTGGGTGAGGGCGTGGGTAGCGCGTTCGTGTACGACCCCAACGGCCTGATCATCACGAACAACCACGTCATCGAGGGCGCCAGCGAAATCTACGTCGTGTTCGGACGGAAGAAGCAGGTCAAGGCCACCATCGTGGGCCGGGACCCGCGCACGGACGTCGCCGTGATTCGAGTCGAGGACAAGAACCTGCCGTTCTTGCCGCTCGGGGACTCGGAGGCAGTTCGCGTGGGGGACTGGGTCGTCGCGATCGGCAACCCCTTCGCGCTGTCGCACACCGTATCCGCCGGCATCATTTCCGCGCGTGGCCGCACCATCGCGGACGTGAAGGGGCTGGACGAGTCCGGCTACTACGACTTCTTGCAGACCGACGCGAGCATCAACCCGGGCAACTCTGGAGGCCCTTTGCTGGACATGGCCGGGCGCGTCGTCGGTATGAACACCGCGATCCGCCGCGCCGCCAACAACATCGGTTTCGCGATCCCGGTCAACATGATCAAGGAGCTTTTGCCGCGGCTCCTCGCTGACGGAACCATCAAACGCAGCGCGATCGGCGTCGTCGTGGGCGTGCTCATGCCCGAGGATCGCGAGCGGCTGCAGCTGCCGGAAGAGGCCGGGGTCAAGGTCACCGCGGTGGTACCGGGTGGGCCGGCCGAGAAGGCGGGCTTGGCCGTCGACGACGTCATCGTGTCCTTCCAGGGCGAGGCGATGCCGAATCCGGATCGACTGCGCTGGGTAGCTAGTCTGGCCGGTGTAGGTAAGACGGTAACGCTACGCGTCGCGCGCGGCGGCCGGCTCTTCGATCTTCAATTGAAGCTGGATGCCCTGCCCGAGCGAGCCTCTTCGGCGCCGCCCCTGGAAGCGCCCGAAGACGACTTTCCGTAGCGCGTTCGCTGGCTTCGCCCGAACGCGGCCTCAGGGGAGATTGCCGCGCCGCCTTCCGTAACACGACGGGAGATGTCGCAAAGTATTCTTGCCCCCCGGCTCGTTTTTGGGGATTCCGAGCCGGCCTCGGTCACGACGCAGGTCGCCCGTGATCGAAATGTCAGAGAGGTGAATAGGGGGGACCAGCCCGCGTCCAACCGGCTGGAACGTGACCAAGAATCCGAGCAAGACCGCTGCCTCATCGTGCGCGCTCAGGCGGGCGATACGGGCGCGTTTCGGCTGCTGGTCGAGCGGCATCAGCGACGCGTCTTCGCGATCGCGCTCGGGCTGGTGCGCGACGAGCAAGACGCTCGCGAGATCGCGCAAGAGGCGTTCCTGCGCGTGCACAAGGGCCTCGCTCAGTTTCACGGCGGCTCCAGCTTCTTCACTTGGCTGTACCGGATCGTCACGAACCTCTCGATCGATCTCATGCGCAAGCCATCGCGCCGGGAGGCCGAGCTCCATTTTGCGCTCGAGTCGGACGACCCTGAAGGAGCGCTCCTCCCTGCAACCGACGCCGACCCCTACGACGCCGTGCGCCGCACCCAGCTCTCGCAGCGCATTCAGCGCGCGCTCGAGCAGCTACCCCCGTACCACCGCGGAGTCATCCTGATGCGCGAGGTGGAGGGCTTGAGCTACGAGGAGATGGCAGAGGCGATGCAGGTCTCCAAGGGGACGATCATGAGCCGGCTGTTTCACGCGCGGAAGAAGCTGCAGCGCGCGCTCCTCGATTGTCACGAAGAAGAATGCCCCGGAGCAAAGACCGCGTGAACGCCGATTCCGAGCAGCTATCGCGCTACCTGGACGGAGAGATGACTCCGGCCGAGGCGGCGGCGTTCGAGGCGCGGCTGGCAACGAGCGGCCAGCTGCGGCGCGAGCTCGAGGCCGTTCGTCAGGTAGGCAGGGCCTTGCGGCTGTGGTCGCGCAGCGTGGAGCCCCGCGCGGCGAGCCTGCTCGAGCCGACTTTAGCGCGCGCGCGCCAGCACGAGCAGCGGCGCGCGCGGCACGTGCGGGTTGGCTACCTCGCCGCCGCCACCCTGGCCCTCGTCACCCTCCCCTGGGGGCGCCTCGACTCGGTGGTCTCGCCCACCGGGGCGCCCGCGTTGCTGCCTGCGAGCGCGGCGATCGAGCGGGTGGAGGCGAGCGATCGGCACGCCCAAGTATTCGTGGTCGGGAGCTCCAGCACGCCCGTGCTGTGGCTCGCGGACGACGCGCCGGAAGAGGGCGCCTCCGCCGAGCAGGACCCGGGCTGACATGCGCCGCCGCTCGTTGCTCGTGGTGGTGCTCGGCGCCGTGAGCGTGCTCGCTTCGAGCGGCCTGGCTAGCGCCTCACCCGCGGCGAAGCGGCCTTCCCGCCTGACCGCGCCGCAAGCCCCGGTGGAGACCGTCATCGAGGTCAGCGTGCTGCACGGCAGCCATGAAAAGCGCGCCCCCGACCCTCGCACCGCGGACATGCCGGAGCTTCGGGAAGGGCCCTTCGCGCGGTACGAGAGCTACCAGCTGCTCTCGCGTACGTCGCTGTCGCTGGCGCGCGGCACCAAGCGCCAGCTCAAGCTTCCCGACGGGCGGCTGCTGGAGGCGCGGCTCGACGCGTTGCTGCCGGACGGCAGCTCGCGGCTCGTAGCCAGTATCAATCGACCCCAGGCGAAGGACTTCTTGCCGCTGCTGGAGGTGAAGGCGCGTCCGGGGCAGTCCTTCATCGTCGCGGGCCAGAGCTACCGGCGCGGCGTCCTCGTGCTCGTGTTCAAGGTCCTTCGGTGAGCTTCAGCCGATCGGGAGCGTGAGCGTGAAGCTCGTACCTTCGCCGATGGCGCTGCTGACCTGAATCGTTCCTCCGTGCGCGTCCAAGATACCGCGCACGATCGAGAGGCCGAGCCCCGTGCCGCGCCCATCCGTCTTCGTCGTGAAGAACGGCTCGAAGATTTGCGGCATCGCCTCGGCCGGGATGCCGCTGCCGGTGTCGCTCACGTCGATGCGCAGGCTCTCGCCGGAGTCCACGCTTCGGACCGCGATGCGCAAGACTCCTCCGCGCTCGGACATCGCGTGGGCAGCGTTGGTGAAGAGGTTCACGAACACCTGGGTGAGCTGGCCAGTGATGCCCGCGATGACCGGCAGCGGCTCCGCGAAATCCTGCTCCACCTCGACGTTGTCCCCCTCGAACTCGTGCTCGCAGAAGAGGAGGGCACGCTCGATGACCTCTTCCACCCGCACCGGCCCGCGCGAGTCACCGGTTGGGCGCGCGTAGGCCACCAAATCACGCGTGAACTTGAGAATGCGCTCGGCGGCTTCGCCGATGCGACGCACCCGCTCCGCGTCGTCCACCCAATCGGCGCTGTCGCCGCGGCTCAGCTTCTTCGTCAGGTAGTCCGAGTACGCGATGATCGACGTGAGCGGGTTGTTCAGCTCGTGCACCACCCCGGCTACGATTTGACCCAAAGACGCGAGCTTCTCCGTTTGGATGACCTGCGCCTGCAAGCGGTGAAAGTTGCGCACCGATTCTTCGGCGCGCCCATAGACTCGCAGGCGACCGAGCGCGGCCCCGAGCACGGTGGCTGCCTGAGCCGCGATCTCGCGCCGAAGCGGGCTGAGCGGCTCGGTCCCCGCGCTGCGCCCGACATGAAAGCTGGAGCCGGAGGTGCCGCTGCCGTCGTCCAGCTCGTAGATGCGCTCTTCCGCGTAAGTGGGAAACAACCGCGATGGGTCGCGCTCCGGACCTCGGCGTAAGCCCGCGCCGAGCCGGTAGAGGACCACGGGCTCCGGGCGGCCGGCTTGAACCAGGCAGATGCCGAGCGAGGCGCCAGGGAAGAGCAGCGACACGCCATCCAGGAAGATGCGGCCCAGGTCCTCGAACGAGACGTCGATGGGGAGCGAGTTGCTCAACCTCAGCAGCACGTCCCGCCACGGCTCGGCGATGGGCGCCTCCGAGGTGCGGCGCGTGCCGGAAGGAGCCGGCCGCGTCTCGCGCGGGTCCAGGCCTTCCACGCTGCCCGGAACGGGCGTGAAGGAGTCGGGATTCTGGCTCATGTCAGACGTCCTTTGCTCCGGGGTCCGTGCCGCTGGCTTTCTCCAAATCCAGGATCTTGGCGCCGCCGACGTAGCTCTTGGTCTCGTACTTGGTGATTTTGCCGACCTTGCGCACGATCTCCGCCATGCGCTCCGACTCGCGGATGATGACCGCGGCCGCGCTCGAGAGCTGCGGCTCCTCTTCGAGCTTTCGTCGCAACAGCTCAGCGTAGCCGATCACGCTCGTGAGCGGTTGATTGAGCTCGTGAGCGGCCGCGCCCGCAAGCTCCGCAACGATGGCCATGCGCTCGCGACCGCGCAGCTCTTCTTGGGCCCGCTCCAGCCGCTCCTGCATGCGCAGGCGCTCGCGGATGTCCGTAAAGATACCTACGCTGCCGATGGGGCGGCCGTTGTCTAGGACGAGGGATGCCGAGAGCGTGACCGGGATCTGCTCGCCGCCGGCGCCCAGCATGTCCACTCGGTAGTCCTCCAGGCGGCCGTAGCCGCTGACCTCGGGGTCGCGGATGCGCCGCATGATGTCGCGCGCGACGCCCTGCGGATAGAGCCGCTCCACCCGCATCTTGCCCACGACGTCGCTCGGCGCGTAGCCGAAGATACGGGCCGCCGCGCGGTTGAAGAGCAGCACCGTGCCCTTGAGGTTGGCGGAGACGATGCCGTCCACCGAGCTGTCGATGACGCGCTCCAAAAATTCTTTGGTCTGCTTCAGCTCGATCGCGGTCTGGCGCTCTTGAGTGACGTCTCGGAACGTGCACAGCACGGCGTCGTCTTCGTGGAGCACGGAGCTGAAGCTCACGTTGATGGTGATCGGCTCGGTGGACTTGTGGCTGATGACGATGTCCACCCCGCGCGGATAGATGCCGTCGGAGAACCCGCGCAGCATCCTCTCGCCGCGCTCTCGGCCTTCCGGCGTCACCAGCCCGGTGATGCGTAGCGCGGTGAGCTCGGTCTCGGTGTAGCCGATGATTTCGCGCGCGCGCGGGTTCGCGAACAAGATTTGGCCGGTACGGTCGATGACGATCATGCCGTCCGCCGCGCTCTCGAAGAAGTCTGCGTAGCGGCGAAACAACTGCACCCGGCGCTCTGCCTCTTGCCGCGCGGTAGTGATTTTTTCGGTTTCGGCCCGGAGCGATTGCAAAATGCGCGCGTTGCGGAGCGCAATCGCCATCGCGTTGGCGACCGTGGTCACCAAGGAGAGATCGTACGCGTGGAAGGCGGCGCGACCTTTGGAGCGCAGGAAGAGCACGCCCATCGGGCCGTGGTCGTGGAGGATGGGCAAGAGCGCTAGCGAGTTGAACCCGGGGGCCGCCTCACGTTGCCGCACCACCTCGAAGAGCGGGTGGCGAGCGGCGTCGCGGATCACGAGCGCGCGACCGGTACGAAACACTTCGCGAATCTCGGGATACTTTCCGAGATCGATGGGGAGGTCGCGCAGCTGCTCGTCGTCGCTCGTTGCCAGCACGTAGCCCAGGTCCCCGGACTCGGCGAACAGCACGATGCTGCAGCGGTCCACGTGCGCCACCTGCGCGACGCGCTGCACGACCGTGAAGAGGATGTCCCTTATGTCCAGGGTGGAAGCGAGCTTTTGAGTGAGCTCCAGAACCGTTTGTTGGTGGCGTTCGCGCTGGCTAATGCGCTCGACGTACTCGCGCACGCGCATCTGCCCCCGCAGGCGGGCGATGAGCTCCGCCGCACGGAAGGGCTTATGAACGTAGTCGTCCGCGCCGGACGCAAAAACCCGCTCGATCTCCTCGTCAGACTCGAGCGCGGTGAGCACCACCACCGGCACCTCCGCCAGGCGCGGGGTCTGCCGGATATGCTGCAAGATCGCATAACCGTCCGGCGCTGGCATGACCAGATCCAGCAGCACTACCTGCGGCACGTGGTCCGCCAGGTAGGCCAGCGCCTCGTTGCCCGAGTCGCAGGCCACGTTGTTGAGACCGGCGTCGCTGAGCGTCTGGCACAGCACATGCCGACTGACGGCGTCGTCATCGACGACCAGGATGGTCTCTTCGAAGGCCACGAAGGGACTAAGGCTATCACGCTAGGCCCTGCGCGGGCTGACCTGCGTTTTCCTCGTTTTGCGTTCCGGGGGGCTTCTCGGTATATACGGCCGCGTGAGTCGGGTCCCGCCGCACGCTTCAGGGTCTCCCCCTCCTACCGAGCGGGCCGATGACGTCGAGCACTTGGAGGAGCTCGGGGACGACGCCATCATCGCGCAACAGTTGGGCGCCCACGCGCCCCAGCCACGCGCGCAGGTGACCGAAGAAGCGCGCTCGATCGTGATCTCGGACCACCCCGCGCCGGGCTCGAATCCGCCTTCGGATCCGAGAATGCCGCGCAATTCGAGCTCCGGCGGCCGCCGTCGCTCGGAGCGAACCGAGAAGACGGTCGTCATTCGTGACCGTCGCCAGGTGGAAGAGCTGCGGCGGCAAATGGCTCAGCACCAAGAGCGCCTGGCCGCGCCCCCCGCCGCTCAGAACAAGAGCGTGGTCTTGTGGGTGATTGTGGGTGTGGCTGCGTTCCTGGCAGGCGGGCTGGTGGCGTTGTTCGCCACCCGTGAAGAGAGCGTGAGCCCGGCTCAGCTGGCGCCGGCACCCTCCGCCGCCGCCGCACCGAAGGCGCCGCCCACCCCGACCGGTGAGCCGCCTTCGGTGAGCATCGACGAGCTCCCGATCGAGCACAAGTAGCGGTCGCTACTCGGTGAGCTCGGGCGGCGCGGCTTGCACCTGGTAGCCCAGCGCGAGCAGCGGCTTCTCGATCTGCTGGCGATCCCCGACCACGACGACGAGCAAGCGATCCAGGTCGATCGCGGCCGCGGCGCGCGCGAGCGACTCCGGCGTCTCCGCAGCGAGCAAGCTCGGGTACTTCTGAAAGTAGTCCCCCGGGAGACCATGCAGCCAGAGCTCCGAGAGCGTGCTGCCGAGGCGCTGGCCGTACTCCAGGCGAGCCCCGACCGATTGCACCAGATCCGCACGGGCGCGAGCCACCTCTTCGGCGCGGATGGGCTTGCCGAGCTTGGGATCCTTGAGCTGCGCGAGCTCCTTCATCGCTTCCTTCAACGCGTCGGCGGTCACGTCCGTCCGCACGCTGGTCGCGAGCAGCAGCGCCCCCCAGCTGCGCGTCGCCAAGTTCTGCGCTCGAGCGCCGTAAGTGTAGGCGTGCTCCTCGCGCAGATTCAGATTGAGGCGCGAGGTGAAGAGCCCACCGAAAAGGGTGGTGAGCAGCTCGCGTTGTTCGTAGCCAGGGTCGCTACGTTTGCCGGCGAGCTGAGCGATCATCAGCGACGACTGCACCGCGCCTGGGCGGTCCACGAGGAGTAGTCGCTTGGTCTGCGGCGGGGCGGGCGGCACGAAGGGCTGCTCGAGCTCGCTCTGGCCCGGGGTTAGCTTTCCTAGTGCTTTTTCCGCGCTCTTGGCGATCGCGCTCGGGTCCACGTCCCCGACCACGATCAGTAGCGCGTCGCCGGCGCGGTAGGCTTTGCGATGGAAGTCGCTCACGTCCTTCAGGGTGAGCTTGCGAACGTCCACGAGGCTGCCGCTGACGGGGCTGCCGTGCGGCTTACCGAGCAAGCTGCCGAGCGTCGCCAATGAGCCGAGCCGCTCCGGCGCTTGCCGCTCGCTCCGAAGCCCGTCCAACCACTCGTTCTTCACGCGCTCGAAGTCCACCGGGAGCAGGGCTGGCTCGGTGGAGACCTCACCCAATAGTTGCAGCGCGCGGTCCACGTCTCGAGTCAGCGCGGAGAGCGAGAGGGAGGACGTGTCCCGGCCGGCGTCTTCGTCCAGAGTCGTCCCGAGTTGCTCGACCTCTTCGGCGAGCTTCACTCCCGGGTGGCGCTTCGTGCCCTCCGTCAGCAAGCGCGCAGTGAGCGCGGCGAGCCCGCTCTTGTCCGGGGGGCACGCCGCGCCCCCGTGACGAAACACGAGCGAGATCGACGCGACCGGCACGGGCTTGCGGGCCACCATGACCGTGAGGCCGTTCTTCAGCTTGACCTGCTCCGGTACCGGGAAGTGAACCTCCGAGGCGGGGCCCGCCGGGGGCCGTTGCGCCCGCCAAGGCTCGGGATCTTTCGAGGCCGGGCCCGGCGCGGCGCTGGGCTGCGTCCGCGCAGTGGGCTGAACCTTCGTCGTCTGAGCGCCGCCGCAAGCGAACGTTGCGCCAAGGAGTAAGGCGATGGACCAGGCGTGCTTCATGGCTTCTTCTCCGGAGCCGGGGCGGCTTTGGGCTTGGGCTCGGTTACGACCGTCACGCGCTGCCCCGCGCCGAGGTGCTCGCGCAAAACGCGCTGCACGTCCGCCGAAGAGACCTTCTCGATTTGCTCGACCCATTTCGGAAGGTACCCAGGGTCCCCCGTGTAGTGGTTGAAGCGCTGCAGCAACCCGGCGCGGCCGGACTCGCCACCAGGGCCGTTGAGCAGCTCCAGGCTCTTCAGGGTCGTCAGCAAGATGCCGCGTTTGGCGCGCTCGAGCTCCACCGGCGTCGGCCCCGCTTTCTCGAGCGCCGCTAGCTCCTCCGCCAGCGCGCTCTCCAGCTGTTGCACCGTCTTGCCCGTAGCGGCGGTGGCGCTCACGGTGACGATGCCCGCCAGCTGATTGGAGTCCTGGCTGGCGCTCACCTCGGAAGCGAGCTTCTTCTCTACGACGAGCCTTTGATACAGGCGGGTGGCTTTCCCGCCGGCCAGCACCGCCATCGCCACGTCCACGATCGGGTCGTCTACCGTGTACGCGGGTGGCGTGCGGTAACCGAAAGTCACTTGCGCGAGCTCCACCGGCTCCTGAACGACGTACCGGCCTACCTTGGCCGGCACCTGGGTTGGCTGCGGGGTAGGCTTCTTGGGTCGATCCACCAAGGTGCCGAAATACTTTTGTACCGACGCCTTCACGATCGCCGGATCGAAGTCGCCCGCGATGGTGAGGGTCGCGTTGCTCGGCGTGTAGTAGTCCCGGAAAAAGCCCTTCACGTCTTCCAGCGTCGCCGCCGAAAGGTCCGCCATGGAGCCGATGATGGCGCCGTTGTACGGGTGACCCGAAGGAAACAACGAGTCTACCAGCATGAGGTAGCTTGGCCCGTACGGCGCGTTGTCGAAGCTCTGCCGGCGCTCGTTCTTGACGACGTCCCGCTGCACGTCCAGCAGGCCTTGGTCGAGGACGTCCAGCAGGTAGCCCATGCGGTCGCTCTCGATCCAGAGCACCATGTCTAGCTGCTCGCGCGGCACCGTCTCGAAGTAGTTGGTGCGGTCGTAGCTGGTGGTGCCGTTCACGTTCGTGGCCCCCACGCTCTCCAAGAGCACGTCGAAGTCACGACCGACGTGGCGAGAGCCGGAGAACATCAAATGCTCGAACAAGTGTGCGAAGCCCGAGCGGCCCGGCGCCTCGTTACGAGGCCCCACGTGGTACCAAATGTTGACCGCGACGAGGGGGAGGGAAGGGTCGCGGTGCAAGATCACGCTGAGCCCATTGGCGAGCGTGACCTTCTCGAACGCGATGCGCGACGCGCTGGATGGGCTGCGTTCGAGCTCTGGCTTCGGCGCCGCCGGTTCGACAGGTGCAGCCCGCTTCGCGGCTTCGCTCGGCGCTGGCTTGGTTTGAGCCGGAGCCGAGAGCGGCAGCGCGAACAGGCCGATCGCGGTGAGCAGCAAGGCTTGTCGCATGGGCGAGTTCGTACGTGACTTTCGCGCGGAGCGCGAGCAGTTCCGCCGGAGCCGTAGGGGTGATACGAGTACGTCACATGTCGCAGCACGGCTCGGGATATGGCGGTCCTCCTGGTTACCCGCCCGGGGGTGGTTACCCGCCGGGTGGTGGAGCTCCTCCTCCCGGTTACCCGCCCGGCGGCGGTCAGCCGCCCGGTTACGGCGGCCCGCCGCAAGGTGGTCCTCCGGGTTATGGCGGTCCTCCTGGCTACGGTGGGCCTCCGCAAGGCGGTCCTCCGGGTTATGGCGGTCCTCCTCCGGGCTATCCGGGCGCTCCGGGCCAACCGCAGCTCGGCTACGCGCCGCCGCCACCGGTCAAGAAGTCCAACGCCCTCATGTGGGTCGGCATCGGCTGCGGCGGGCTCTTGCTGCTCTCCGCCATCGCCAGCGTCGGCGCTTACTTCTTCGTGTCGAAGAAGGTCGAGGAGGCGGGCCTCGCGCTCAGCGCCGCCGCTGCTTCTGCGGGCGCTCCCGCCGTCCCCGGCGCACCGGCAGAAGGCGCGACGGACTCTTCGGGCGCTCCTCTCGGCGGGGCCTGCGCCAAGGCGGCGGAGTGCTGCCGCAAAATCATCAAGAAGAGCAACGCCGGCGCGCAGGCGGAGGCGGGCTGCCTCGCGCTCAAGCAGCTTCCGGAGGCGAGCTGCGACCAACCGCTGCAAAGCTACAAGCAGTCGGCGAAGCTACTCGGCGTCAGCTGCGACTGAGCTTCAACGCTGCCTCCAGGATCTCCCCTTGGGAGACGAGCACCAGCTCGGCCGCATCACCGAGCGGGATGAAGCAGTCCGCGGCGGTGACGCGCGCTGCTCTCACTCCCGGCGCGCGCTCATGAAGACCAGCCAGCAGCGCTTCGCTCACGTTGCCGCTGTGGCGCGACTCGTCGACGACCAGCACGCGCCCGGTAGCCCTCGCCGAGCGCAAGACGTCGTCCCAGGGCAGGGGAGCAATCCAGCGCAAGTCCAGCACCTCGGCCTGGATACCGGCGGTCGCGAGCGCGCCCTTCGCGCGCTGGCACATCGACACACCATTGCCGTACGTGACGAAAGATAGGCGCGGTTGCGAAGCGGAGTACAGCCGCGCTCGGCCGTACTCGGCGCCGCCACTAGGCGCCGCCGCGAGCCATTGCCCGTCCCCTTCGCTCGTCAGATCTTTGCGATGGTAGAGCGCGATCGGCTCGACGGAAACGACGACGTGCCCGTGCAGACGCCCGAGCGCGTGCGCGGTGCGATAAAGCGCGATGGCGTCGTCCGCTCGCGCCGGTACGCAGACGGAGATGCCGGGAATGTCCCGAAGCACCGCGAGCGAGTTGTCGTTGTGGAAGTGGCCACCGAAGCCCTTCTGATACGCGAGGCCCGCGATGCGCACGAGGGTGGGATTCTGGAGGGCGCCGTTGGAGAAGAAGCTGAAGGTGGCGGCCTCGCCGCGTAGCTGATCCTCCGCGTTGTGCAGGTAGGCCAGGTACTGAATCTCGGGGAGTGGGTAGAGTCCGAGCGTCGCGGCGCCGAGCGCGAGGCCCAAGATGGTTTGCTCGTCCAGCAAGGTGTTGAACACCCGCGCGTGACCGAAGCGATCGAGCAAGCCTTTGGTCGCGCCATAGACGCCGCCTTTCCTGGCCACGTCCTCGCCGAACAGGAGTGAGCCCGGGTCGCTGCGCAAGATCTCCGCGAGCGCGTAGCTCACGCCCTGCGCGAGGGTCATCGCTTCGGTCGGGGCCGCGGGCCGTGCTTTGGCCGCGAAACCTGCCGGTATCGGTCGCGCCAAGCTCTCCGCGACTTGCGCCCGCGAGGTGAGCCGGGGCGTCCCCACCGCTCGCTCCGCTTCGGCGCTCACGCGAGCTTGCGCCGCGCGCTCCAGCTCCAGCACGTCCGACGCGCTCAGCACGCCTCGGGCGACGAAATCGCGCGCGGCGCACCACACCGGGTCCCGCTCCGCCACCGCCTCCAGCTCCGGGCGCGAGCGGTAAGTCGTGTCCACGTCGCTGCCGGCATGACCGGCGAGCCGCACGCACGAGAGGTGGAGCACCGCCGGTCGCCGCGTCGCGCGGCAATGGGAGAGTGCCGCCTCCGTGACGTCGAAGCAAGCTTCCACGTCGGTGCCGTCCGCCGCGAAGTAGCGGACGTGCGGCAACGACTCCAGGCGCGCGCGCGTCCAGCCTGGCGGCGAGCGGACGCTCACTCCGAGCCCATTGTCCTCGCACACGAAGAGCAGCGGCAGCGGCAAGCTCTGGTGCGCGACCCAGCCCGCCGCATTGAAGGCGCCGAGCGCGGTGCTGTGGTTGACGCTCGCGTCCCCGAAGCTGCAGACGACGACCGCGTCGGCCGGCTCCTCTCCGAGCTGCTGCGCTTTCTTCCAGCCGAGAGCGTAGGCAAGGCCCACCGCGCGCGGCAAATGCGAAGCGATGGTGCTCGTTTGAGGGATGATACCGAGCGCGGTGCCGCCAAATACCTTGTGGCGGCCACCGCTGACGGGCTCGTCTCGAGAAGCAACGAGGGAGAGCGCGATGTCCCGCACGCCGTCCGTGCCCGAAGCTTGGCGTGACCGCTCGAGCTGAAGCGCCGCGCTTCGGTAGTGGACGAGGGTCGGATCCGTGAGCCGGGTGAGCCGCCCGAGCACCACGTTGGACTCGTGCCCAGCGCTGCCGATCGTGTAGTGCCCGGCGCCGCGCGCTCGCAGCTCCAGCGCCGCGATGTCCAGGTGGCGTGCGAGGAGCATCGACTCGAGGAGCTCGCGCGCCAGCGCGGGCGCAAAGCGCGACGTCCCACTACCCGCGGGAGTGCTCTCGAGCTCCTGCCGAAGGCGAGCGAGGAGCCCATTCAGTCTCTCGATGGACATGCGCCTTTACCTTCATAGTCCCGGCCCAGAATGGACTCCAGGCGGAAAAATCCGCACCCCAGCGCGGATTTTCGCCCTTGCCCTTGGAGTTCGGTTGGCCGGCTAATCTGAGTTGGGTTACTTCGATCCTCTCCTCCTCCACATGCGCCTCGCCATCGTCGCCGCGTCTTCGTACGAAGAAAACGGACAAGTCGCACCGATCCCCAACGCTGAGGTGGATGTCGAGCTCTTTGGGCGCCGACTCGCCGAGCCGGACGCGGGGTTCATCGTGCACGCGTTCGACGCGCAGCGCGGCCTGCCGGAGGGCATCGAGGAGCTCGCCCGTCAGCAGCCGGGGCGGGCGCGCTCGCTCATCTTCTACTTTTGGGGATACGCGCTGCTCTCCCAGGAGCGCGGCGCGACCCTGCTGCTCGACGGGCCCAAGTTGTCGAGCTTCACGCTGGCGCGCCTTCGTCGACTCTTGCACGAAGTCGCTGACGAAGCGCTCGTCGTCGTTGACGCCACGCTCGCGGCGGGCTCGGAAGGCGCGCCGCTCGACGTCGTGCGCGCCATGGGCGCAGCTCTGAGCGGAGGAGATTCGAATATTTCCAGCCTGATTTCGGTGCGGCCTCCGCAGCGAAGGGTGGAGCAGGGGCCGCCGCCCTTTACTGGCCTCGTCCAGCTGATCCTGGACGCGCAGACCGGAAGCCCCACTGCGCTGACGCCCGAGACCCTCTTCCGCGCGATGCAAAGCGAAGAGGTGATGTTCGCCGACATTCCCGCCGCCGGCTGCTTTCTCGCCCGCCAAGACTTCGTGGTCGTGCCAGGCGCCGCGCCCAGCTTGACGCCCCCTCCTGCGCCTTTGCCCGTAGCGGCCTCGTTCTTTCCGCCTCCGCCGCCGGTGCGCCCCGCGGCGCAGCACGCCTACGACGAGACGGAAGAGGTGACGGCAAAGCGTGCGGTCGCGCCGCCACCGCCTCCGCCGCCTTTACCGCCGCCCAACACCACCATCGCCGCGGTGGAGCTCGTGCCGGCGCCGCCCTCGGACCCGGTAACGGTGCCACTCGCCAGCCGGGCGCCTTTTACGCCGCCTTCGGCGCCGGCCATCATCATCACGCCGCCAAGCTCGATGGCCCCGGCCCCCGGCGGCGCGCACGCGCCCGAAGACCCCTCGGGCTACCGCTTCTTGCTGAACCATTTCCAGCGCAAAGGGGAGCTAGACGCAGCGTACCGCGCTGCGCTGTGCTTGGAAGCGCTCGGGGAGGCCGACATCAACGAAAGCCTGCTCGTGAGCCAGCACAAGCCGGACGGCATGCAGGCAGTGCGCGGTACGCTGTCTTACGCGGACTGGAACGAGCGCCTCTCGAACGGCGCGCGCGAGCCGGAGGTGACCGCTCTCCTTCGCGCGATCGCGAACGCGCTGCCCCGGGTCGGCTTTCAGCACGTGCGAAGGCAGCGGCAAGAGCGGGAGCTGGGAGACGACCTCCGTCAAGACTTGGAAAAGAGCACGACCACGCTCGCCAAGACCCTGTACTGGTCGTCTCGCTTGCTTTGCGTTCCAGTGTCGGAGCTTTACGTGCTCCCGGAGCTGCCCGGCTCTCTGGGCTTGACGCCCGGTCCCGAGCGGCCGCTCGTAGCGTGCGCTCGCTCCCTCGGTAGCGGCTTCAGCCTGCCGGAGCTGGTCTTCCTCTGGTCGCGTGAGCTTGCCTTCGCCCGGCCGGAAGAGACCGCCCTGTGTTATTTCCCCACCGTCGCCGAGCTCACCCAGCTGCTGCTCGCGGCGCTGGCCGTCGGCGGCAACGCCAGCATGCGCTCGATAGACGGCGACGCCAAGCGGCTGGCCAGCGCGCTGAAGCGCGAGGTGCGGGGAGCCGCGCTGGACGCCTTGCAAGGCGCGGCGGCCCGCATCGACGCGCGTGACGTCAGCCGCCGCGCCTCGCTCTTCGTGCGCGGCGCCGAGCTCGTCGCCGGGCGCGTCGGCTTGGCTGCGAGCGGCAGCGTGGAGGCCGCCCTCGCGCTGTCGGCGCGTTTTCCTCGCGGTAGCGCGACCCAGCCCGCGGAGCGCCGGGCCGACCTGCTCCGCTTTGCGGTGAGCCCCGAGCTGGGCCAATTGAGGGCGGAGCTGGGCGTGGCGGTCGGCTAGCACTAGGCTCTCTGGTTCGATGAGTCATTCGAACCCTCCGGCAGCGCTCAGCGCAGAAGCGCGGAGACTGCGTGAGGAAGGGGGAGCTTACAACTCACCGTGGCGTCGCTTTGGCCCGTACTTGTCGGAGCGCCAGTGGGGCACCGTGCGCGAGGACTACAGCGCGTACGGTAACGCCTGGGAGTACTTCCCGCACGACCACTCGCGCAGCCGCGCTTACCGCTGGGGCGAGGACGGGCTCGCTGGCGTCAGTGACCACCGCCAGCGCCTGTGCTTGAGCCTGGCGCTGTGGAACGAGCGCGACCCCATCTTGAAGGAGCGTTTGTTCGGCCTCACCAACGCCGAGGGCAACCACGGTGAGGACGTCAAGGAGCAGTACTTCTACCTGGACGCCACGCCGACTCACTCGTACTTGAAGATGCTCTACAAGTACCCGCAGCGCGAGTTCCCCTACGCCGACCTCGTGCGCGAAAACGGCCGGCGCAGCATGCACGAGCCAGAGCTCGAGCTGCACGAGCTGGGCGTCTTCGACGGCGGGCGGTACTTCGATGTGTTCGTCGAGTATGCCAAGGCGGGGCCGAACGAAATCCTCTGCCAGATCACCGCCGTCAATCGCGGGCCCGAGCCGGCCAAGCTGCGGATTTTACCGCAGGCTCTCTTTCGGAACACCTGGTCGTTCGAAGCGGAGCCGGAGCGGCCTATCCTGCACCGAAGCGGCGAAGCTTCGGTCCAGCTCGAGCACCCCCAGCTCAAGCAGTTCCATCTCTACTTCGAGGGCTCTCCGGAGCTCTTGTTCACGGAAAACGAGACGAACGGGGAGCGGCTCTGGGGGCTCACCGGCGGCGGCCCGTTCAAGGACGCGTTTCACGAGTACGTGGTGGGGCAGCGCGCTGAAGCTCTCGCCGCGGACGAGCGCGGTACCAAGGTCGCGGCGCACTACCGGTTCGAGGTTCCGGCCGGCGCCTCCCGCGTCGTGCGCTACCGCTTGTGCCAGAGCGAGAACGCGGCTCCCTTCGCCGACTTCTCGTCCATTTTCGAGAAGCGTATCGTCGAAGCAGACGAGTTTTACGCGGAGCTGCAGGCGGACCTGAGCGATCCGGACTCGCGACTCGTGCAGCGCCAGGCCCTCGCCGGCATGATCTGGTCCAAGCAATACTTCGGCTACGACGTGCGCCGCTGGCTACTGGGCGATGAGGGCCAGCCGTCGCCGCCAGAGTCGCGAAAATACGGCCGGAACGCCGACTGGGATCACCTCGTGAACGACGAAGTGATCTCCATGCCAGACAAGTGGGAATACCCTTGGTACGCGGCGTGGGACCTTGCCTTTCACTGCATCCCCCTCGCAATGGTAGACGCAGAGTTCGCGAAGCAGCAGCTCGTGCTGCTCACGCGTGAGTGGTACATGCACCCCAATGGGCAGCTGCCTGCCTACGAGTGGGCCTTCGGGGACGTGAACCCTCCCGTTCATGCGTGGGCGGCTTGGCGCGTCTACCAGATGGACCGCAAGCAGTCCGGCACTGGCGATATCAAGTTCCTGGAGCGCATCTTCCACAAGCTGATGCTCAACTTCACGTGGTGGGTGAACCGCAAAGACGCCGAGGGGCGCAACGTGTTCCAGGGCGGCTTTTTGGGTCTCGACAACATCGGCGTGTTCGATCGCAGTAAGCCGCTCCCTACCGGCGGCTTCCTGAACCAGGCGGACGGCACGGCTTGGGTAGCGATGTATTCGCTGAACTTGATGCGCATCGCGCTCGAGCTCGCGCAGCACAATGACGTGTACGAGGACATCGCCAGCAAGTTCTTCGAGCACTTCCTGCACATCGCGGAGGCGATGACGAAGGTCGGAGCGGAGGCGCACGGCCTTTGGGACGAAGAGGACAAGTTTTACTACGACGTGTTGTGCGTGCCCGGCGCTTTCTCCGCACCCATGCGCATCCGCTCGATGGTGGGGCTCATTCCGCTCTTCGCGGTGGAGGTGCTCGAGCCGAGCTTGCTCGAGCGGCTCCCCGGCTTCGAAGGTCGCTTGCGCTGGTTCCTCGAGCACCGACCCGATCTCGCCTCCCTGGTTTCACGCTGGCAAGAGACAGCGACCGAGGAGCGGCATCTGCTGTCCTTACTCCGCGGGCACCGCATGAAGAAGCTGCTCGTGCGGATGCTGGACGAAACCGAGTTTCTCTCTGACTACGGCGTGCGCGCGCTCTCCCGCAAGCACCTGGAGGCGCCGTTCGAGATGGACGTGCGGGGCGAGCGCTTCAGCGTGAAGTACTTGCCAGCCGAGTCGGAGTCCGGCCTGTTCGGCGGCAACTCCAACTGGCGGGGCCCCATCTGGATGCCCGTCAATTACCTCGTCATCGAGAGCCTCCAGAAGTTCCACCACTACTACGGCGAAGACTTCAAGGTGGAGTGCCCGACCGGCTCGGGAAAGTACCTCACGCTGCTGGAGATCGCGGACGAGCTGTCACGGCGGCTGTGCCGGCTGTTCTTGCGCGACGAGCAGGGGCGCCGCCCGGTGCTGGGCGACAGCGACTTGCTGCAAAACGACCCCCACTTTCGCGACTACGTGCCGTTCTACGAATACTTCCATGGCGACACCGGTCGAGGCGTGGGCGCTTCGCACCAGACGGGGTGGACGGGCCTGGTCGCCAAGCTGCTCATGCCGCGTCAGTGCAAGCGTGACAACCAGGCGTAGCCGGGCAACACCAGCGCCAAGAACACGACCGTGCTGACGACGAACACCGAGCTAGTCAGCTCCGTGTCCAGCTCGAAGAACACGGCGAGGTAGTTCGCGAGGAGCGCGCTCGGCACGAGGCCGTACAAGATCAGGATGCGCGCGTCGAGCGGGCCGAGGCCGAACGCGAGCGCGAGGCCCGCGTACAAGAGCGGGTAGAGCGTCGAGCGGTAAGCGAACGAGGCGAGGTTCTCCCGCCAATAGCGGCTCAGCTGCGCGCCGCGGAACAGCAGTCCCACCGCGAGCCCGGAGCACGCCGTTCCTACGTAAATGAGCGGGCGAATCACGCTGCTGATCACGGCCGGGCGCGGCACCCCGAGCAGATTCAGGGCCAAGCCGCAGCTCAGGGTGGTGAGCGGTAAGAACACGCGCGGGTCTCGCACGTTGTCGAACAACACTTGCCGTACCGAGCGCCCGGCAGCGGCGCCATGCTTGGAGTACATGCGCGCGATCGGGAAGCAGAACAGCAGAAGGTACGGCGCGTTCAGCGCCTGCGAATACGTCGCCTGCGCCAAGCCGGACTCGCCGAACAGAACCAGGGCCACGAAGCCGAGCAAGGTAAAACCATTGTTGCTCTGGCTCATGACGGCGATGAACGCGCCCCTTCGCTCTCGCGGGTGCTCGAGCCAGACGCTGACGAGCCAGGCCACGCCGGCAGATAGCAGCCAACCGGAAGTGGCGAGCAGGGGCATCACTGCGGAGGTGCGATCGATGCGCGCGATCCAGATCGAGCAAACGGTGATGAAGGTTTGCGCGCCGTAGAACGCAAAATTGAACAGCTTGCGCGAGGCGGAGACGGGCGCGCCCACGCGGCCCCAAAGCGCACCGAGCGCCACGGGCCCGAGAACCCAGCCCACCACCGTGAGGTAGGGGAGAAACAGCTGGCTCATGCGCGGCAGGGCTCATACCACTAACGAGGCGCGCCAAACGGGCGGACTTTCGCTACGCTGCGTGCCATGGCTTCCGCACGTTGGCTGCGCTGGGCGGCGCTCGGGCTCGCGGTCGCGGCCGTCATCGGGACCTGGCTCTACCCGACGGACGAAAAGCGCGTCAAAGCGGCGGCAGAAGCGCTCGTCAGCGCCGCCAATCACAGCCCATCTGCGCTCTCGGCGGCGCTGGACGAGCATGCGCTTCCGGGCGTTCGCATCCGCATCACCGAGCTGTCCGAAGCCTTCGAAGGCAAGCTCGCCATCGTCTCTGCGCTCACCCAAGCCGAGACCATGGGTCAGAAGCTCCACTTCCGCGTCGAGTCCCTCGAGGTCGCGGTCGAGGGCAACCGGGCCCGGCTCACCGCAGATCTCCTCACCATGCTCCAGCCCGAGCTCCCCGAGCTCCGTCGCCCCCGCCACGCTACCGCCCTCTTCGAAAAGCGCTCCGGCACCTTCCGCCTCGCCTCCGCCGAAATCGGCCCCGAGCGCCTCGATCAACCCGAAGCGCGCCCCTAACCCCCGCACCGCCCCGCCGCCAGCGCCGCAGCGCAACAGTGCCGAATCAAGTCGCCGTGCCGCGCCGCGGCGAACAGTGCCGGATTAAGTCGCCGTGCCGCGCCGCCGCGAACATTGCCGATCAAGTCGCCGTGCCGCGCCGCCGCGAACATTGCCGATCAAGTCGCCGTGCCGCGCCGCTGCGAACAGTGCCGAATCAAGTCGCCGTGCCGCGCCGCCGCGAACAGTGCCGAATCAAGTCGCCGTGCCGCGCCGCCGCGAATTCGAGATTCGGTAGGGGAGGCCTGGTTACGGGCAGCCCAGCGGGTCTGCCCACCAGCTCCTTACGTCGCGCCGTTTTTGCGGATCTTGAAACGGCAGAGATCGGCTCCGTACGGCGGCGCGCGTTGCGGATCTTGAAACGGCAGAGATCGGCTCCGTACAGGGCGCGCGTTGCGGATCTTGATTCGGCAGAGATCGGCGCCGTGCGGGGCGCGCGTTGCGGATCTTGAAACGGCAGAGATCGGCTCCGTACGGGGCGCGCATTGCGGATCTTGAAACGGCAGAGATCGGCTCCGTGCGTGGCGCGCGTTGCGGATCTTGAAACGGCAGAGATCGGCTCCGCACGTGGCGCGCGTTGCGGATCTTGAAACGGCGGAGGCCGGCTCCGTACGAGGCGCGCCTTACGGATCTTGAAACGGCAGAGATCGGCTCCGTCCGAGGCGCGCGTTGCGGATCTTGAAACGGCAGAGATCGGCTTCGTACGGGGCGCGCCTTACGGATCTTGAAACGGCAGAGATCGGCTCCGTCCGAGGCGCGCGTTGCGGATCTTGAAACGGCAGAGATCGGCTCCGTACAGGGCGCGCGTTGCGGATCTTGATTCGGCAGAGATCGGCTCCGTGCGGGGCGCGCGTTGCGGATCTTGAAACGGCAGAGATCGGCTCCGCACGGGCGCGCGTTGCGGATCTTGAAACGGCAGAGATCGGCTCCGCACGGGGGCGCGCGTTGCGGACCTTGAAACGGCAGAGATCGGCTCCGCACGGGGGCGCGCGTTGCGGATCTTGAAACGGCAGAGATCGGCTCCACACGGGGCGCGCGTTGCGGACCTTGAAGCGGCAGAGATCGGCTCCGCACGGGGCGCGCTTTGCGGATCTTGAAACGGCAGAGATCGGCTTCGTACGGGGCGCGCTTTGCGGATCTTGATTCGGCAGAGATCGGCTCCGTACGGGGGCGCGCTTACGGATCTTGATTCGGCAGAGATCGGCTCCGTGCGAGCGCGCGTTGCGGATCTTGAAACGGCAGAGATCGGCTCCGCACGGGGGCGCGCTTACGGATCTTGATTCGGCAGAGATCGGCTCCGTGCGAGCGCGCGTTGCGGATCTTGAAACGGCAGAGATCGGCTTCGTACGGGGCGCGCCTTACGGATCTTGATTCGGCAGAGATCGGCTCCGTGCGGGGCGCGCCTTGCGGATCTTGAAACGGCAGAGATCGGCTCCGTACGGCGGCGCGCGTTGCGGATCTTGAACGGCGGAGGTCGGTGGCGGGCGGGGGGCGTTAGGCGCGGCGGATGTGCCAGGCTTTGGGCTGGAGGAAGGCTTGGATGCCGAGGGTCGAGAGGGTGGAGCCGATGCCGGAGTGCTTGCGGCCGGTCCACGGCAAGCGCGGGCTCACGCGGTCGCAGCAGTTCACGTACGCGCTGCCGACCGGGAGCTCCTCGAGGATTTGCGCGGCCCGCGCTTCGTTCGTCGTGTACACGGCGGCGGTGAGGCCGTACTCGGTGTCGGCCATGGCGGCGAGCGCGGCCTGGTCCCCCGGCACGCTGGCGATGCCGATGATGGGGCCAAAGCTTTCTTCCTTCATCACGCGCATGCCAGGCTTTGCGTCCGCGACGACGGTTGGCTCGAAGTAGTAGCCGGGCCTATCGACGCGCCTTCCACCCGTGAGGACGCGCGCGCCTTGCTTTTCCGCGTCAGCGACTTGATCGGCGAGCGCTTGTAGCGCCGCCTCACCGCGGCACAGCGGGCCCAGGTAGGTGCCCTCCTCCGCCGGGCTACCGAGCTTCAGCTTCTTCACCTCGGCGACGAACGCGTCCAAAAATTCGGGGTAGATGCGCTCGTGCACGTAGATGCGCTCGACCGCGCAGCAGCTTTGCCCCGCGTTGTAGAACGCGCCGTCCGCAACCGCGGCCGCAGCGGCGGCGACGTCCACTTCGTCCGTGACGTAGGCGGGATCTTTGCCGCCGAGCTCGAGCTGCAGCCGAATCATGCGCGGAGCGACGGCCTCCGCTATTTTGCGACCGGTCGCGTAAGAGCCAGTGAAGAAAACGCCGTCCACGTCCAGCTGGACCAGCGCGGCCCCGAGCTCACGGCCGCCGATGACGGCTTGAAACACGTCCTTCGGCACGCCCGCTTCGTGCAGAAGCCGAGCAATCGCTAGACCGGTGAGGCTGCTGAGCTCGCTCGGCTTGTACAATACGGCGTTGCCGGTGAGCAGCGCCGGTACGAACACGTTGGAGCCGACGAAGTACGGATAGTTCCAAGCCGACACGTTGGCCACGACCCCAAGCGGCTCGAACGCAATGCGCTCTTCCAGGCTGTCGGTCGCGGCGCCGAGCACGCCCCGAGGGGTGAGCTCGGCCTCGAAGTGCTCCAGGAAGAAATCGAGCCGCGGTAACAGCCCGTTCAGCTCATTGTGCGACTGCGCGATCGGCTTGCCGACCTCGAGCGTGAGCGTCTGCGCCAGCTGCTCTTTGCGCTCGACGACGAGCGCGCGGAACTTTGCCAGGATGGCTTTACGCTCGCTCGGCGACCGTTTGGCCCAGCTCTTCTGCGCAAGCCGGGCTGCGGCCAAGAGCGTTGGCAGCTCGCTGACGGCCGTCTCCGTGAGGGTGTCGACGACTTCGCCGCTGGCAGGATTGATGACTTTCATCGGATGTGCTCGTCCCTTCTCGCTAACAGATCCCAGAGCATAGCGGTCATGATGACGATGCCGAGCCACAGCAAGCAAGCGACGAGCAGGTGCGTCACCTGGATGTAACCCGGCGCACCGAGCCAGATGTTGGAGACGCCTACGACCAACGCCAGCCCGCCGCCCACGTACAGCCCCAGCGCGAGCCTTTGCACGGGCGCCGCTTGGGTCGCCTCCCTGGCGCGACCAGCCGCGAGCCACAGGCCGCCCACGCCAAGCAGCGCGAGCAAAGGGTGAATGACGCGGAGCTTGCCCAGAAGGTGTGAGGATGCGGCTTGGTCGTTTTGCAGGTGCGCGAGAGCTCCGTCACCGCGAACGGGATAAACGGTGTCGCCCAGGGCGGTGATCGCTCCCGTCATCGAGACGAGCAGCAGGAAGCCGGCGGCGGCGGCTGACCACCCCAAGGCGACGCGCACGCCGTGAGCCGCGTGGGGCGTGAGGGTCAGGTCTCGATGCAGCCGCTCGGAGCTGCCGAAGTAGCTGGCGGCGGCGAGGGCCCCAATCAAGAGCGACGTCGTGACCAAGTGCGCAGGCATCACCACCACGCGGTCGAACGACATGTTGGAGCCCACCAGGTTCAGGAGCACCAGCCGAGCACCAATCAAGACTTCTACGACGATGAGCGCGAGTGCCGCGAACGCGGAGAGGCGCGCCGGGTGGCGAGGTGGGAGGCGGAACGCCAGGATCGCGAGACCGAGCACCCCCAAGAAGTCCAGACCGGAGGTCGTGCGGTGGCTGAGCTCGATCCACGTCTCCACGCTCTTGGGCAGGTGCGCAACCTCGCCATGACACGTGGGCCAGTGCTGCCCGCATCCCGCGCCCGAGCCGGTGATGCGAACGACCGCGCCGAGGAGCACGACCAGCACGGTGGCGACCGTGACCCAGCGCGCGACCGAACCGAACGGGAGCTTGCGCGAAACCAGGGGAGCCGCCGCGGCGGCCTCCGCCATGCTGCTGGACATGCCGGCCGGTTCTGCCACGGGGCCCCGAGCCGTACCACCTGCCGCTGTGCGTTATAGTTAATAAACTTAAGAAAAAACCAGGGGGTCAGTGGGGGAGCCGTGCGTCATAAAAGATCATAGATTATGAATAGTTAGTTGCGGTGCGCCTCGACCGCCAGGCCCTTGTAACTGTCACGCATCACCAGAAATTCTGGAATGCCGACGTCGTTTGCGTGGCGTCTAAGTGGTGACCATCATTGATGAAAACGCGCTGTCGTGAATGTGGAACCGGTTCCAGGTTCGGCGTTGCACGGCCTGCACGCGTGAGGTACCGTTTCCGAACCAGCTCGGCGCCATCTAGTCGCCGGCAGTTACCGAGCAAACAGAGTCGAGGAGAGGTTCGTAGCCATGAGTCAGGCGTTCTTCCCGGGCATCGAGAGCATCCGTTACGAAGGGCCGAACAGCGAGAACCCTCTCGCGTTCCGCTATTACGACAAAGACCGTCTGGTCTTGGGCAAGAGCA
This sequence comes from Myxococcales bacterium, assembly GCA_004193285.1. Taxonomy (GTDB): domain Bacteria; phylum Myxococcota_A; class Polyangia; order Polyangiales; family Polyangiaceae; genus PMG-095. Next base: position 72,912 of record SECP01000029.1, read on the forward strand.
TCGCAGATCACCTGCGTTGCGCCGTTTGTTACTGGCACAGCTTCGCCTGGCCAGGGTCGGACGTGTTCGGCGGCGGTACCTTCGATCGCCCGTGGTTCAAGGTTCAGAGCCCCATCGAGGCGGCAGAGCTGAAGCTCAAGGTGGCGTTCGAGTTCTTTCAAAAGCTCGGCGCGCCCTACTTCACCTTTCACGATCGCGACATCTCGCCCGAGGGCGCCACGCTCAAGGAGAGCCACGCGAACTTGGACCGCATCATCGCCGGCGCCGAAAAAGAGATGGCGCGCACGGGCGTGAAGCTGCTCTGGGGCACGGCCAACCTGTTCAGCCACCCGCGCTACATGAGCGGCGCTGCCACCAATCCGGATCCGGAAGTGTTCGCGTTCGGGGCCGCCCAGGTCCGTAAGATCTTGGACGTGACGCACCAGCTGAAGGGCGAAAACTACGTCCTCTGGGGCGGGCGCGAAGGCTACGAAACGCTGCTCAACACGGACATGAAGCGCGAGGTCGATCAGCTCGGCCGCTTCCTCACCCTCGTCGCCGAGCACAAGCACAAGATTGGCTTCAAAGGCATGCTCCTCATCGAGCCGAAGCCGAAGGAGCCGACCAAGCACCAGTACGACTACGACACCGCGACGGTGTTCGCGTTCCTCCAGCGCTACGGCCTGGAGAAGGAGTACAAGGTCAACATCGAGGCGAACCACGCCATCTTGTCCGGTCACTCGTTCCAGCACGAGGTCGCGTACGCGTACGCCAACGACGTATTCGGAAGCTTGGACATCAACCGTGGTGACGACCTCCTGGGCTGGGACACCGACCAGTTCCCGAACGACGTGCCGCAGCTTGCGCTCGTGATGGCCACGTTCCTCAAGAACGGCGGCTTCACCAGCGGCGGCATGAACTTCGACGCCAAGCTGCGTCGCCAGAGCACCGAGCCGGACGACCTGTTCCACGCGCACATCGGCGGAATGGACGTTCTGGCCCGTTCGCTCCTGGTCGCGGAGAAGATCGTCTCGGACGGCAAGCTCGAGAAAGCGGTGCAGGAGCGTTACGCGGGTTGGCGTACGGACTTGGGCGAGCGCATCGCGGGCGGCAAGCTCAGCCTCGCGGAGCTGAGCGACCTCGTGCTCGACAAGGGCATCGACCCCAAGCCGCGCTCGGGGCGACAAGAAGCGCTCGAGAACCTCGTGAACCGTTACGTCTGAGCCTCAGCGCTCAGTCCGGTTTGGTGGCGGCCTTGCTCTCGTCCTCGGGAGCCAAGGCCGCTGCTTCTTTGGCACTCAAGGGCTGCAGGACGATGCCGAGCCGGCGCCGCAGCTCCCGCGCGCGGCTGCCGCGGATGAACGTCGCTGCGACCGTCCCTAGGAAGAGGACGTCCATGAGCAGAGCGGGAATGACCAGGCTCTTGGGAGCAGCCGGGGCGTCTACGACGTGTTTTGTCACGTAGTACATCCACCCTTGGTGGAATACCACTCGCAGAAAGCAGACGGTGCTGCCGAGCCGGAAGATCGACACCGTCCAATCCCTCCACCGTTCGAACTCGGCGAGGGGCACGTGCGGAAAGGCCTCCGCCCTGCGACCCTGAGCGTCCAGCTTGGAGATCGTGAACCAGATCCCCAGCATGATCGCGCAGATGTCCAGGAAATCGAGGTGGTGCACGGGCGGGGTGTAGCACGTTTGGGCCGGAATCCCGCGTCGAGGAAGGCGATCAGCGGGCGCGGCGTACTACCCCTTTGCATGACACGACCGCCATCGCCGGACCCCTACCTGGAAGCCAAGCTGCTAGGCATCATGCTCTCCGGGGTCTTCGGCCAAACGCGCCCGGAGTGCTCCGTTGAGGCGCTGCCCCGCGCAGACCTGAAGCCGAGCGGGGTCTACCGCGTCGTCCTACCCACCGCTGACGAGGACAGCTAGGGCGCCGCTCCGCGCGAGGGCGGCACGTTCATCTGATCCGCAGGGGGCCGCTCCCTCAAACACTTGTCGATGGCGGCCAGGATCTCCGTGGGCGCACCCACCGGCAAGCGCGGGGTACCGAGGACGTTGGTGAAAAGGCGGTCCGGGTCCGGCCAACCGTTACGTTTGAAGTTGAGCCAAACGAACATGGCTCGACCCTTGATGTTCGCGTCCGGCACGCCGCCGCCCCGCCCGCCGTACCAAGCGCGAGAATCGCTGCTGTTGTTGCGGTTGTCGCCCATCACCCAGGTCTCGCCGGGTTTGACTCGGTACGGGCCTTGGATGCCCTCGTCCCGGTTCTCTTCGTAGATGGTGAGGTAGGCGTATTCGCCGAGGTACTCCATGTAGAGCTCGCCGCTCTTCATGGTGCCTTCGGGACCCTCGTCGAACTTGTAGCTGCCGACGCGGCAGCTCGGGACGAGCCAGCCATTGATGCGCGGGTGCCCATGCTCGACCACCAGCTCGTCCCCCTCGGTGGCGATGACGCGCTTGATGTAGTCCGGATGCTCCGCGTTGGGGTTGGGCTCCGGGTATTCGAAGACCATGACGTCCCCACGCTTGGGTGGGAGTCGGGAAAACAGCCGAGTATTCGTGAACGGAATTGGCGGGCCGTAGGCCAACTTGTTCACGAAGATGTGGTCTTGGATCTGGAGCGTCGGGAGCATCGACCCGCTCGGGATCTTGAACGCCTCCACCACGCCAGCCCGCAGCAGGAACGCGACGCCGACGGCGACGCCGATGGACTCCATGTACTCACGCAGCTCTCCCTTTTGCCAGGGAGACAGGTGCTTGCTTACCAGCCGCGACGCGCGATCGTAGCTCTCGAGGAAGCCGCGCTCGTCGAAGGTCTTGCGATTCATGGCATCGCGCAAGTCCTCCAGGGCCTCGTTCAGCTCGGTACGCACGTCCGAGGTGAGCGAGCGCTCCACCGCGCTTCGGTTCTTGCGTTGGATGCGCTCCGCTTCGTCCAACAGGTGCGTGGCTTGCTCGAACTCACGCCGCACCTTCTTGGGGACGTCGCTCCGCTCGTTGCTGCCGAGGTACTGGGCGCCCGGCAGCGAGTGCCGGTAGCTGTACAGCACCATCTCGAACACGGTGAACAAGACGATGAGCGTCGGGACGGGCTGGTCCTTGACCCAGTATTGAATCGTTTGCCAAAGCGAGCCCTGCAAGACCTGCTCTTCTGGCGCGACCAAATTGTAGGTGAGCGCGGACAGAGCGGCCGGGACGAGCACGAACCAGAACGGCCAGAGAAGGTATCGGAAAGTCTTGGGGTTCACGAACGCCTGAACCTCATTAGCACTAGAGCTCGCAGGACAATTCCCGAATTCGACCCCCTCGCGCCGCCCGGTGCTAGTCCCGCGGGCCGAGGAGGAGCGCGTAATCGACGCGCGCCGCCGCGTCTCCTGCCGCGGCCGCAGGCGGCTGGCTGCGCCCGAGCGCACCTGAATTGTCGAGAACCAGGTAGTACTGTCCCACCGGCAGCGGGACGGGCTGCACCGCACGCGCGCCCCGGGCCGCGCTCGAATCGAAAGCAGGTGGCGCAAGCTGCGGGCATGGCCCCGGGCTGCGCACGTAGCGGTCCAGCATGGCGTCCCCGACCGCCTTCGGCACGAGCTGGTAGTCGACCGCGTCCGCGCCGTCCAGCTCGAGGTTGACGAACAACGCGGAGCCACTGTCCGTCACCGTGAGAGGGCCGACGTAGTCCTGGCCCTGCAGGTGCACCTCGGTCCGCTCGTTCACGAGGACAGCCTTGGTGGTGGAAATATCGAACGGTTTGTAGGGCTTTTCACCCTTGGGCACGTAGCCGACGCCGAAGTCCGTTCGCCCGTCGTTGCCATAGCGAATCACGGTGAAGCCGCGCTTGAGCTGCGAGTCCAGCACGTGTTTGCCCACCTCGTCCGGGCTGAGCTGCCCGGCCGTGGCGGCGATGCCCGCTTGGGCGAGCTGTGAGTCCACCGTCAGCAACTGAAAGACCGCTGCATCCACGGACTTGGGGCGGAAGTACACGTACAAGGCGCCGTCGCTCAGCTGGAAATCCGGCGCGTACTCCACCAGGCCGCGCGACGTGAAGCCGAGCTTTCCGGTGACGTTCGTCCACGCGTAACCTTTACCCGTGTACTGGAGGACGAACGATTTCCGCGCCTCCTCGTCGATGACCTGAGACTGGCAGCTCTCCGCGTAGAAGCGGCCGAGCACGGGCTCGCGGTCCGAGAGCTTGAGCGCGGCGCCCGCCTTCAGCATCTCTTCGCAGAAGCGGTCCAACCCGAACTTGAGCATGTCGAAGCGGAGGGACTTGTTCGCGGGGTCGTTCACGACGCCGGCGCCGAGTACCCGCAGCGAGCCGTCCCCCATGCTTTCGCGTGAACCGCAGCTGGCATTGAGCAGGCCGAAAGAGAGTGTCAGCACCCAGCGCAATCCACGAACGGAGAGCATGTTGCGGCAGCATAGCTTGACAGCGCTTCGGGCCCCGCGAAAAAGTGCTCACGCTGCCGCCATGGACGAGACCGCTGACAAGATTGCCGTTCTGGGCGCGGGCGCGTGGGGAACCGCGCTCGCTCGGCTCCTCGCGGAGCGCGGGCCGGTCGGGCTGTGGACGTGGCAAGAAGCGCACGCGCGCGCGCTCACCACGGACGGAGAAAACCGTGAGTTTCTACCCGGCTACTCCCTGAGCCCCAACATCGCGCCGACTGCCCAGCTTGCCGAGGTGCTCTCGGGCGCAAAGCTCGTGGTGGTGGCGGTCCCGAGCGAAGGGGTGCGAGCGACGCTCCGTCTCGCTCAGGCCCACCTCATGCCGGAGGCTAGCTTGGTGATCGTCGCCAAGGGCATCGAGCCGACCTCGCTCATGCTCTTGTCGGAGGTGACGCGGGACGTGCTGGGCGGCGCCGCCGAGCATCAGGCGGTGTTCCTCTCGGGTCCGAGCTTCGCGCTGGAGGTCGCGCGGGGTCTGCCGACCAACCTCGTCGCCGCCGGGCGCGACCCGGAGCGCTCACGCCTCGTGCAGCAGCGCTTTGCCAGCGATCGCTTGCGAGTGTATTCGAGCGACGACCCCGCTGGCGTCCAGGTCGGCGGCGCGCTCAAGAACGTGATCGCGATCGCGGCCGGAGCCTCGGACGGCTTGGGCTTCGGTCACAATACGCGGGCTGCCCTCATCACGCGCGGGCTCGCGGAGATGGGCCGCCTGGCGGTGGCCAAGGGCGGCAACGTGCTCACGCTCTCCGGCCTTGCAGGGCTCGGGGACTTGGTGCTCACCTGCTCGGCCGAGCTCTCCCGTAACCGCACCGTCGGTTTCGAGCTGGGGCGCGGCCGCCAGCTACCGGAGGTGTTGTCGGGGCTAGGGCACGTCGCGGAGGGCGTCGTCACGGCCCAGAGCGCGCATCACCTCGCGGAGCGGCTGGGGGTGGACCTACCGATCACGAGCGAGGTCCACGCGGTTCTGTACTCGGGCAAGCCGGTCGCCCAGGCGGTGCGCGACCTGCTCTCGAGGCCACTCAGGAAAGAGTCGGAGTAGCGCGCGATGAAAAGTTCTTGCTTGGTGATCGGCTGCGCAGTGCTGGCGCTCACGTCGTTGGTGTCTCCGGCCCGAGCGCAGCAGCAGTTTCCGCAGCAGCAGTTTCCGCAGCAGCAGTCACAGCGTACCTCGCTGGAAATGGGCACTCTCTACGGCGTCTCCGCCGCCTACGGCGCCGGCATGGGGATCTGGATATCGACCGAAGCCGGCTTCGAGGACCCCGCGTTGTTCTTGATCCCTCCGGCCCTGCTCGGGGTCGCAGCGCCGGTAGGCGTCTACTTCTTCGATCGCCCCAAGCTCAAGCGAGGCGTGCCCGCGGCGGTTGCGGCAGGAGCTTTGATCGGGGCCGGTGAGGGGCTCGGCATCTGGGGTTACCAGGTCGTCAGCGCCAAGGAAGCCGACGAATGGGGGTTTCGAGGGCTCGCGCGCGCGGAGGCGCTCGGCTCCACCTTGGGCGCCGCCGGCGGCTTTGCGCTCGGCTACTTTCAATCGCCATCGCCGAAGAGCAGCTTGCTTCTGTCGAGCTCGGTGGTGTGGGGCACCGCGGTGGGCGCAATGTTTGGCTACGGTGCCACCCACTCGCCGCAGCCGTATGGCATCTCCAACGATGGCGCCGGTCTGGGTGGCCTCATCGGCTTCAACGTGGGCCTGGCGGCGGCGGCGGGCTTGTCCACCGTGTACGTCCCGACCTACAAGTCTCTCGCCGCGATGTGGCTCGGGGGCGGCATCGGCTTCGCGGCTTCCTTACCGGTGTACCTCCTCTACGCGCGCGACGGCGGACCGCCCGCGAAGCGGGGTCTGATCTTCAGCGGCGTCGCGACCACGCTCGGTATCGGGGCGGGCGCGCTCCTCACCTGGGGCTCGACTGACTCGGCCGCGGCGGATGAGGAGCCTCGCTTCGCGCAGCTCTACGGCTTCGCTCCGCTCGCTTTGCCGAACGGCGCCGGTATCCAGGTTCTGGGCGCGCTGCGGTAGTCACCCAAGGACCGGGGACGCCGCGCGTCCGAAGGCTGGAGATCATGATGAGAGCCATCCAGCTACGTTGCCTCGCCGCGGGCCTGGCCCTGCTTTGGGTTGCGCCGACCGCGCGAGCTCAGAGCCGAGAGCCTCTCGACGTCTATCATTTCGACGAAGAGGATCTGATCGGTGAGACGCTGGGAGTCACGCCGCCCCTGCTGCGAGTCCGAACCTGCGGCCCGCGAATCATGCTGCTTCGTCCCCGAGCGACCTTCGTCGCCGAGCTGCTGAAGTCGGTCGAGGACTACTGAGCCGCTGGATGCCACGGCGCGAGCGCGCTGCTGAGTCACCTCGCGTCCAGGGGTAGACCCGGGGCCCGCGTCCGGCGAACGGCGGCACCGCGCCCCGGGGCGCCGAGCCGGGAGCTACGAAGGAGCGTTGAGCTCCGAGCGCGGCAAGCGTTCGGCCGAGCGCTCATGCTCGAAAAGCGGGCGGATTGTCGGAGCTTGCGACCTCAGGCGCCCCCGCCAGCCGGGTCCCCGTCGCGGGCAAGGTGTCAGAAATCCAAGCCCTTTTCGTCGGACGGGCTCCGCAGGGCGGCCCGTTCTGGTACCCTTTCCGCCTGGATGGCAACGGTCCGCTACTTCCCGAACGACGGCCCCCCGATTTTGACGGCGCTGCACAAGCCGGTCACCACGCTCGGCCGGGCGCTCGGTAACGACATCCACTTGCCCGACGCGAGCGTGGCGCACCATCACGCGCAGATCGTCTTCAACGGCAGGGATTTCCAGCTGGAGGAGCTCGACCGGGAGGGGGAAATCCTCATCAACGGCAAGAAGAAGCGGCGCGCACGCCTGGCGAATGGCGACCGCTTCACCCTTGGCCGCGCCCAGCTCGGCTTCAGCTTTTTCACGGAGGTTTCGCCCGCTTCGGTCCTACCGCCAGGGAGCAAGAGCGAGAAGAGCGACATCGAGGGCATCCGCCGGCTCCAGGCCTTCAGCGAGCGGCTCATGACGAGCCGCTCGGTGGACGAGCTGCTCGAAGGGCTGCTGGACGCCATCATCGAGCTGACTGGCGCGGGGCGGGGCGTGGTGCTGCTGGTAGATCCCGGCGACGCGAAGGACACCGTGCCGCGCGTCCGCGCTTCGCGCAATTTGCAGCGCGAAGCGATCCAGGACGCGTCGGGCGCCATCAGCGACAGCATCGTGCGCCAGGTGATCGAGTCACGTCGCCCCGTCATCGTCAGTGACGCGCTGACCGACACCACGTTCAGCAAGAGCGAGAGCGTGATCGCGCTCAAGCTCTCGAGCGTGATGTGCGTGCCGCTGGGGAGCCAGGGCGAAGCGATCGGCGCGCTGTACGTCGCCAACGACGAGGTCAAGCATCTGTTCGAGCGCCCGCAGCTGGATTTGATGCAAATCTTCGCAGCCCAGGCGTCGCTCATCTTGCAAAATGCGATGCTCCTCTCCGCTCTCCGCGCCGACAAGGAGAAGCTCAGCGCCGAGCTTTCGGACAAGCGCTTCGGCGAGATCATCGGCAGCTGCCCCTCCATGCTGGAGGTTTTCCGCAAACTGCAGAAGGTCGCGACGACGGATATCAACGTGCTCATCACCGGCGAGACGGGCACGGGCAAGGAGCTCATCGCTCGGGAGCTTCACCGCCGCAGCAATCGCGAGAAGGGCCCGTTCGTCACCGTGAACTGCGGCGCCATCCCCGAGGCGCTCATCGAGAGCGAGATGTTCGGGCACGTGAAGGGTGCGTTCACGGGGGCGGTCGCTAGCCGCGCCGGCAAGTTTCAGCAAGCTGACGGCGGCACGTTGTTCCTGGACGAGATCGGCGAGCTGCCTTCGCCGATGCAGGTGAAGCTGCTGCGAGCGCTGCAGGAGCGGGTGGTGTTTCGCGTCGGCGACAATCGCCCGGAAAAGTGCGACATCCGCATCGTCGCGGCCACCAACCGCAACTTGGAAGAGATGATCAAGACGGGGGACTTCCGAGAAGACCTCTATTACCGGTTGAACGTCGTGAACCTTTGGCTGCCGCCGCTGCGCGATCGCGGCGACGACGTCTTCATCATCGCCAAAGCGCTCCTCAGCAAGCACGCGGACGAGCTCAACAGCCCCGTGCGCGGGTTCTCGCCGCAGTCCTTGGCTGCGGTCAAGAAGTACGCGTGGCCTGGCAACATCCGGCAGCTGGAGAACCGCATCAAGAAGGCGCTCGTGCTGTGCGACCGCACGCTTCTCGGGCCGGAGGACCTGGACCTGGGGCCTGAAGCCGAGCAGCCAATCGTGCCTCTGGAGAAGGCCAAAGAAGACTTCCAACGCCGCTACGTGCTCGAGGTGCTCGAGCGCAACAACGGCAACCGCACCCAGACCGCGCGGGACCTCGGCGTCGATCCGAGGACCATCTTCCGTTACCTGGAGAAGGAACAGAACCCGATGCCCAGCGGCGCGACGCAGAGCGCCGTCATCGACTCGGAGTAGCGTGCTGGCCCTCGAGCCTGCGTCGTTGCTCGTCCCGCTAGGGCCCGGCATCACCAGCGCGGGCTTTCAACTCGGTGATCACGAGCAGGTCATCGCCGAGCTCGGTTCGCTCGTCCCCCTCGAAGGCCTGTCGCAGAGCGCGGTCGCCAAGCGCCGAGCGGAGTACATGGCAGGCCGCTATGCGGCTCGGCGCGCGCTCGCGGGGCTAGGTATCGATGGCGCTCCGGGTCGCGACGAGCGGGGCTGCCCGGTTTGGCCCTCGGGCATCGCGGGCTCCATCACCCACGGCGCGAGTCGCGCCTTCAGCGCGGTGGCTCGCGCGAGCGACGTGCTCGGCGTGGGCATCGACGCCGAGCAGTTGATGAGCGCGCGAGCCAAGGACGAGCTTTTGGCGCGAATCTGCGACGCTGACGAGCGCACGATCCTGACGAAGCTGCACGCGCCGGAGCCAGCGCTCGTCACGTTTGCATTCTCTGCCAAAGAGAGCCTGTACAAGTGCCTGTACCCCTTCATCGGCAGGTTCATGGACTTCAGCGCCGCGCGGGTGGTGGAGGCCAGCGGGGCCCCGGGTCCGAATGGGCTCGAGGGCGAGCTCGAGCTCGAGCTGAGCGTGGACTGGTCCGAGTCGTTCCGGCGCGGGCGCCGGTTTCGGGCACCTTTCGTCGCCTCCGCGCACCACGTCGAGACGGGCGTCGTGCTCCGCCCTTAACGTTTTTTTAAACGCCAAGGGCTTGCGGAACGGGGGCTATGAATTATGTGAGCCCCAACTCAATAATCAGTGGCCCACCCGTCCCGCACTCCAGACCCGCCGTCACCGCCGCCCCCGGCGCGCCCGACGGAAGAGCTCGCCCAGGCGCCGCTTCGTGTCCGGTCGCGCGGCCGACCTCCGGTCATCTCGACTGAGCGCCTCTTGGAGGTGGCCCGGCAGGTGTTCCTGGAGCTCGGCATTCGGGCGACCACCTCCGAGGTAGCGTCGCGCGCGGGCATCGCGGAAGGCACCATCTTCCATCGCTTCAAGTCGAAGGAGGAGCTCTTCCGCGCGGCGATGAACTTCGACCCTGACGCCGAAATCGAGAGCGCGGTGGCTCTGCTTTCCCGCTCGGGGGAGCTGAGCTTTCGCCAGGTGCTACTGGAGTTCGCCGAGCATTTCATCGAGATGGGGCGCGTCGCGCTGCCGGTCATGATGATGTCCTGGTCCAACCCCGACCAGCAGCTTTGCTCGGAGCGTAACTCGGAGCGGACGACGCACTACAGCCGGCTGCTAGGCGCGCTGTGTGGTGTTTTCGCCGAGGGCATTCGGGAGGGTCACATCGGCCCCGCCGAGCCCGAGGTGCTGAGCCGGATGCTGATCGGCTCCCTGCATCACTTTTGCATGACCGAGCTGTTCATGGGCGGCATGAGCGGCCGTTTCGGGCACCGAGAGTTCGCAAGGCACGTCGTGGACGTGCTCCTGGCCGCAGGCAGTGGGTCGCGCGCGCCGGAGTGACGTGAAGCTAGGAAATAATCGATGAAACGCCGTGTTCTGAGCCGAATTCTCTCCTCCTCCTTGGCGATTGGCGCCCTGCTGCCCAGCGCCGCTCACGCCACCCAACCCCTCGAGGCGTTCCTGGAACGCTCGAAGACCAATGCGTTCGACACGCGCGAGGCGACCGCAACCGTGCGTCAGCGCAATTCGGAGGCGGACGTAGCGCTCGGTAGGCTGACGCCCGTCTTCAGCGCCCGCGGCGTGTACACGCGCAATCAGTACGAAGCCGCGGTGCAGCTGCCTGGCTCCACGGAGCGCCTGGTCATCACGCCCTACAACCAGCTGGACGCCTTCTTGCAGCTGGACGTGCCCATCATCGATCTGGCGAGCTACCACCGGTACAAGGCATCCCGGGCGCTTGCCGAGAGCAGCTCGGCGCAGAAGGACGCGACGACCATCGACGTCTCGCGGAGCGTGGCCCGCGCCTATTACCAGTTCCTCGGCGCGGCCTCGCTCGTGGACTCGGCGCGCGAATCGATCAAAGCCGCCGAGGCGAACCTGAAAAACGTGGACGACCGCCGCGCCGCTGGAGCCGCGACGGACCTCGATCACGAGCGCGCCGCGGCTTCGCTCTCGCGCGCGGAGCAAGATTTGGCGGATGCAGAGCTGAGCGCCGCGCTCGCCGCTCGCTCCCTGGAGACGTTGAGCGGGCTCAGCCCGGAGGCCGCGCAGCCGTTTCCGGAGGACGATTTGCACCCGGAGGGCTCGCTGAATGGCTGGTTGTCGCTGGCGGGCAGCACACCGGCCCAGCGCGCCCAACAAAAGCTCGCCGAGAGCGCCGAGCAGAACCGCAAGGCCGCGAACCGCGCGCTTTGGCCGACCCTCAGCGGCAACGCCCAGGAGCGCTTCACCAATGCCACTGGCTTCACGGGGCGGAACAGCGCGTACACGTTGCAGCTCATCTTGGCGTGGAGGCTGGACTACGGCACCTACGCCGGCACGGGCGCGCAAGAGGCGGCGCTCGAGGTGCAGCGCGTTCGGGTCGAGCGCAGCAAGCGCGCGTCGGAGGACGCCGCGTTCGAAGCCTTCCGGCGCGTGGAAGCGGGGGTCGCCAAGAGCCGCGCCGCGCGCGCACAGGCCACCGCCGCCACCCGCGCCTCCTCCCTCTCGGAAGATCGCTACAAGGCCGGGGTGGCGACCCAGTTGGACGTGACGCAGGCCCAGCGCGACGCGTTCCTCGCTTCGGCCGCAAAGATTCAGGCGGACGCCGACCTGGCCTTCGCTCGAGCCTCGCTCCGCCTCGCGGCGGGGATCCCCGTTTCCGACAAGCGCCCGCGCTGAGCCCACCGACCCCATGAAAGCCACTCGTTTTCGTTCGCTCCTGCTCGTTTCCACCCTCGCGCTCACGGTAGCTCCGCTCACGGCGTGCAAGGGCAAGACCGCCGACGCCGCCGCTGGCGTCAAAGAAGAGCCGGCGGTGGAGGTCAAGACCGCGCCCGTCACCAGCATCGAGGTGCCGCGCACCCTGCGGCTCACCGGCACGCTGCGCGGCGATCGCGAGACGGACCTGGCGGCGAACGCGAGCGGGCGCGTGCTGTCTACCACGGTGGAGCGCGGCGAGCAGATCAAGCCGGGGCAAGTTCTGGCCAAGCTGGACACGCGCGCGCTTGCGCTCTCCGCCGCCGACGCGCGAGCGCAGGCGGAGAGCATCCGCGCCCAGGAGCAGCAGGCTCAGGGTGAGTGCGAACGCTACGAGCAGCTCAAGGCGCGCGGCGCCATCAGCGACCTCGAGTACCAACAGAAGATCACCCAGTGCCGAACCCTGCCGCTGAACGTGCAGGCCGCCACCGCGCGCGCAGCGCTCGCCGCCCAGAACGTCGGGGACGGCGTGATTCGTGCCCCTTTCGCGGGCGTTGTCACGGAGCGCTACGTCGAGGTCGGGCAGTACGTGCGGCAGGATTCGCGGATCGTGACCATCGTCTCGGCGGACCCGCTCCGACTGCAGATCACGGTGCCGGAGTCTCAAGTCGCGAGCGTCAAAGAGGGCGCCAACGTGACGTTCGCGGTGGCCGCGTACCCGGAGCGTCGATTCGAAGGCAAGGTGCGATTCGTCTCGGGCGCCCTCCGCTCTACGACGCGCGACCTCGTCGCGGAAGCGATCGTTCCCAATCCGGACCGCTTGCTCATCCCCGGAATGTTCGCCGACGTGGAGCTCACGGTGGGTAGTCAAAAGTCGGCGAGCGTCCCGGTCGCCGCGACCCGCGAGGCGGACGAGCAGACGCGGGTGTTCGTCGTCACCGCGGGGCGACTCGAGGAGCGCATCGTCGCGGTCGGGCCCAAGGTCGGGGATCGCATCGCTATCGTACGCGGCGTGAAGGAAGGCGAGCAGGTGGTCGTCTCGGATCTGACCGGCCTCGCCAACGGTCGCAAGGTGCGCTGACGCATCGGAGAACACGCACATGCAATGGCTCGCCCAAGTTTGCGTTAAACGGCCGGTTTTCGCCGGCGTCTTGATGCTGGTGATCTTCGTGCTCGGCGGCGTGGGCTACACGCGCCTGGGCCTCGATCAGTTTCCGAACATCGACCTGCCGTTCGTGCTCGTGAGCACCACGCTCGAGGGCGCGGCGCCCGAGGAGGTGGAGACCGACATCAGCGACAAGATCGAGGGCGCCGTCAACACGGTGGACGGCATCGACGAGCTGCGCTCGACCTCGAGCGAAGGCTTCTCCCAGGTCGCGATCGCGTTCAAGCTGGAGAAGCCGAGCGACGTGGCCGCGCAGGACGTGCGCGACAAGATCAGCAACGTGCTGCGCGACCTGCCACGCGGCATCGATTCGCCGATCGTGAGCAAGGTGGACCCGCAAGCGATGCCGGTCTTGCTGGTCGCGCTCCGGTCCAAGGACCCCATCCGCGAGGTGACGGAGATCGCGGACAAGAAGGTGCGCCGCCAGATCGAGAGCATCTCCGGCGTCGGCCAGGTGCAGATCATCGGCGGCCGCGCGCGGCAGATCCACGTGCGCATGGATCCCATCAAGCTGCGCGCTTATGGTCTGACCGCGGTGGACGTGAATCGCGCCCTTGGCGCGCAAAACCTCACGACTCCCGGCGGGAGCGTGGACACCGGACCCCAGGCGATCACCCTGCGCATCGCGGGTCGCGTGGGCAGCGTGGACGACCTCGGGCGCATCGTGGTGAAAAACCAAGAGGGCTCCTCGGTTCGGATCTCGGACGTCGCGAACGTGGAGGACGGCGAGGAGGAGCTGACCAGCATCGCCTCGTACGACGGCGAGCGCACGGTCGTGCTCCAAGTGCGCAAGCAGTCCGGCACCAACACGGTTCAGGTGGTGGACACCGTGCTCAAGCGGCTGGAAGAGGTGAAGCGCACGCTCCCCGCTAGCATCAAGATGGAGGTCGTCCGCGACAACTCGGCTCCCATCCGAACCGGCGTCGGCGCGGTGAAGGAGCACTTGGTCCTCGGCGCGCTGCTCGCGGCGGTGGTCGTGCTGCTGTTCCTGGGTAACGCGCGCAGCACCTTGATCGCGGCGATCTCGATCCCGATTTCGATCGTCGGCACCTTCGCCCTGATGTGGTTCATGGGCTTCACGCTCAACATGATCACGCTCCTCGCCCTCGCGCTCGCGGTGGGTATCGTGATCGACGACGCGATCGTGGTGCTCGAAAATATCGTGCGCTACATCGAGGAAAAGGGGGTCAAACCCTTCCCCGCGGCGGTGTTGGCGACGCGGGAAATTGGCCTGCCGGTGCTGGCCACGACCCTGTCGCTCATGGCGGTGTTCGTTCCCGTGGCGTTCGTGGGCGGCATCCCGGGCCGGTTCTTGAAGAACTTCGGCTTCACGATGGCCTTCGCGGTCGGCGTGTCGATGTTCGTGAGCTTCGCGCTCACCCCCACGTTGAGCGCGCGCCTGCTGAAGAGCGGCGCGCACGAGCAGGGTAAGGGGCTCAGCCGCATCGTGGACTGGTTCTACCGACCCATCGAGCGCGTCTACATGGCGCTCCTGGCCTGGTCGATGCGTCACCGCTGGGTCATCGTGCTCGCCTGCGTGGCCTCGCTCGCCTCGTGCACTCAGATGATCAAGCACGTGCCGAGCGGGTTCGTGCCCGAGGACGACCAGGGGCAGTTCCAGGTCGACATCCGCACCCCGGAAGGCACGAGCGCAGACGAGACGTCACTCATCTCCGAGCGCGTGGCCCAGCAGATCCGTCGTCTCTCCGGCGTGGTGCACACGGTGACGACGGTGGCCGGCGGCGACGCGAAGGTGCAAAACCTCGCGAGCGTCTACGTCTCGCTGAAGGACCCGCGCGCTCGCGAGATCACGCAGTTTCAGCTGATGGACATCACGCGCAAGCAAATCCTCGCGAAATTGCCGAAGAATTTGCGCGTCAGCGTCTCCGAGGTGGCCGCCATCAGCACCGGCGCCTCCTCCAAAGCGGTGCAGTACGTGCTGGCGGGTCCGGATCTCAAGCAACTCGAGGCTTACGCCGCGAAGATGGAGCCGGAGATCAAGAAGAACCCCGCCGTCGTGGACTACGACACGAACCTCATCACCGGCAAGCCGGAGCTCCGCGTCGCGATCGACCGCGACCGCGCCTCCGACCTCGGTGTGAACGTCGCAGAGGTGGCGGAGACGCTACGCATGCTGGTCGCAGGCGTGAAGGCGTCGTCCTACGCGGAGCACGGTGAGGAGTACGACATCCGCCTCCGCGCCGAGAAGGGTTACCGGCGCGACGTCACCGGCATCGCGCTGATGACGGTGCCTTCCATCAAGTACGGCACCGTGCCGCTGTCCTCGGTGGTCAATGTATCCGAGGGCGCGGGCCCGAGCGAAGTGAACCGCCTGGGTCGGCAGCGCCAGGTGACATTCATGGCCAACGTGGCGCCCGGCTTCGGCGAGAGCGACGTCGTGAAAGCGATGCAAAGCGCCTACGCGAACGTGCACGCCACCGCGGACTATCGCCTCGTGCCGACAGGGCGTTCCAAGTCCTCCTCCGAGCTGGCCTCCGGCTTCTTGCTGGCGTTCGCGCTGTCGTTCGTCTTCATGTACCTGATCCTCGCGGCGCAGTTCGAGTCCTGGCTGTACCCGCTGATCATCCTCATCTCGCTGCCCCTCACGGTGCCGTGGGCGATCCTTTCGCTGCTCATCTTCAAGCAGAGCTTGAACCTGATGTCCGCGCTCGGTTTGCTCGTGCTGTTCGGCGTCGTGAAGAAAAACGCGATTTTGCAGATCGATCACACGAACCACCTGCGTGCTCTGGGCAAGCCGCGGCTGGAAGCGATCCTCGAGGCCAACCGCGATCGTCTGCGCCCCATCTTGATGACGACGCTCGCGTTCGTTGCCGGCATGGTGCCGCTCGCGCTCTCGCGCGGTATCGGCTCCGGCAACAACCGCAACATCTCCGGCATCGTGATCGGCGGGCAGTCGTTCTCGCTGCTCCTCACGTTGATCGCGATTCCGGTCGTTTACTCCCTGTTCGACGACATCCTCGAGTGGCGCAAGCGCCGCAAGAAGGGCGGCAAGCTCGACCGCGGCGAGAAGGAGCTCGATCAGCTGCTGGGCGAGCCGTCGCCGGTGACCGCGGAAGAGTGAGGGGGAGGCCGTGTTCCTGTTGGGGTTGCCCAGCTGGGCAACCCGTAACCGGGCCTACCCCCAAGACTCGCTCCCGCGCCCAACCAGCTTTCACGCGCTGCGGCGAGCGCGTCTTGGCGGGTGAGCTGGATGTCCCTGGCTGACTTTGGGACGAGCAGATCCCGATCATCCAGGGAGGAGCGGTGTGCAGAAACTCGGCGAGGCCGAGCGCGAGTTGCGCCTCAAGTGAGAGAGGTCGCCCGGCGCCGTGGAGGCCTGGTGGCAACGAAAGCAAACCGCACTGATGAGCGCGGAGCGCTCATCAGTGCACCCCGCCGACGAGCCACGCGAACGCGGGAACCAGCACTTCTTCCGGGGAAGCCCCGCCGCTCTTAGCGCTGGTGGTCCCCGTCTCCATCGCGTCTAGCTTGAAGCCGTGATCGCCGAACACGATCGCGAGGGTTCGTGCCGGGAGACGAGCGAGCTGGGCCGACAGCACTTCCGCGAGCTCGTCGGCCAGGTCGTCCAGGCGCTCCGCCTCGTGATCGCCGGGCTCCATGAGCCGAGCCTCGACGAGGTCGAGCTTCAGCAAATCGCGATGGCCGACCTTCACGCGCCGCAAGCTGCGCGCGTTTTGGCCACGCGCGACCGGGATCTCCGAGGTGACCTCGCCGGTCCAAGTCTTGAGCGCCTCGGGGCCGCGTCCAAGCAGCTCGAGCTGAACGGACGAGGTGGAGGGGAGGGCGCTCCAGAGCAGCAAGCGCTCGGTGAGCGCTACCTCTTGAGCCATACGCCAGCGGACGCGCTGCTCGACCCGCAGGCCCAGATCGAAGCGCATGCCGTCGACCGCGATGAGCTCCACCCGGCGCGCGCCGTGCAAGCGGCCGATGCGGAGGGCAATCTCGGGTAAGTCCAGCACCATGCTCGGGCGCTTGCCACGCACGCACAGCGCCGCGAACGCCTCGCGGTAGCTTTGCTCGAAGGCGGTTGCCCAGGTCGTCGCTACTTGCTGGGCGGACGCGTCGCCGATGCCGCGAGCGAGGGCGTCACACAGCGGAACGTAGGCGCTCACGAACATGCGCTCGATCACGCTGAGCGGCTTGGGCCCGCGCGCCATCGAGAGCTCGCTCGCCCAGGTGCGCCAATCGGTGTCGGCCGAAGGATAGAGCGGACCGCGCTCGAAGGGCTCCGGAGGCACTGGGCTGGGCTCGAGCGCGATCTCCGGCTCCTCCGGCAGAAGCGGTGGCAAAGCGGCCTCGGCGACCCGCGGAGGCGCGGCAAAAGCCGCCAAGTCCGGCGGAGAGAGGTCGATGCCGGAGATGGAGCTCGGCGGAGGTGTGATCGCCTCCAGCACGTCGCTCTCGGCGGTCGCGGCGGGCACGGCGGTCGCGGCGGGCACCGCGGGCACGGCGGCCAGCATGACCGGCGGCGGCACGACCGTGTCGGCCTCGTGCTCGTCTTCCGTAGGGAGCTCCACCGTCCTCACCTCGACTGCGGGCGGCGGCTCGCTGGCTTCCATCGCGGCGGCGCTGCGGGCCACTGCGGGCGCCACGCAGGGAGGCGGCGCGGTCTCCAGGCAGACGATCGCGTTGGGCGCGCTTCCTGGCATCAGCTCGTGCAGCGGGATGGGCACCGTGAAGACCCGGAGCCCCCGGTCCGCTCCGTTCAAGTAGAGCCGCAGCGGGTGGAGCGCGGCCGCGGTCAGCAGGTAGCGCAGCACCGCGCTGTCCTCGGTATCGAGGGTGTGGTCGATATCCGCCATGCCGCCGAGCGTGCCCAAGCCGATCGCGACGCCGCGCAGCTCCACGAGCCGCGCTCGGTAGAGCTGGTCCGCGAGCGAGAGCGCAAGATCGGTGGCCGCGGCGACGCCGGGCGGGCAGGCGCCTCGGCGTTCGAGAGCCTGCTCCACGGCGGCTTCGATCAAGACGCCAAGCCGGCCGCGATGACCCGGGCCCGGCGCCTCCAGCTGAACGGTAAGAAATCCTTCGGCGTCCGCTTCGCTCAGGAGGTCCGCCATGGCGCTCGGCCCGACGAAGCGCGCCTCGCCGACGTACGTGGACTTCTTCGGACCCGAGGCCGGAGTGGCATTCTCCGACGGGTTTTGTGCCCCGCTGCTGGTGTCAAGGGCTTGGGCCGACTCGATCATGTCGACAAGTTGCAAAACTCGCGACGTTTGGCCCAGTTTTCTGCCAACAGAGCGCTGCCCAGCCGTTGACGGAGCCGCTAGCCGTCCATAAGATCATCTCCGGCTCCCTCTGCGGGGTGCGCGAGTCCGTAGTAACGAATCCCTGATAGTAATCGAACCGGGAGATGAGTCCCTGGTGGAGAGCAGGCCCGGATTTTCTCACCGGGAAGCCAGAAGCCGGGGAATGAAGAGTCTCCCACCTAGCTACGCTAGGGGTTCGCACTACAACCATGACTTCGCGGCCCAAGCGGTAAGTTGCCTTTGAACGGGCTGGCGTTTTTCGCTGGCCCGTTCGCCTTGATACCGATTACCGTGCCACGGCAATGAGCACGCTTCGGACTCTGTCATGGCGACGTTGGGGAGCGGGGGTTGGTTTCTCGGTGTTGGCGCTGCTGGCGTTACCGTCGAGCGCTGACGCTGCGCGCGTCAAAGGCAAGCTCGAGGGCTTTCGTTTGCTGCGTAACCCCGTGTGGGCCGAAGCCAAGGAGACGAACAATCACGGCTTCTCGTTCCGTGAGCCCGTGCCCACGGTGCGCTCCGAGTTCCGCCGGCCGTTTCCGCACATCCCCAAGGAGCTGTGCGTGGCGCTACTCGCCGCGACGCCGCAGCCCGCACCGAAGCCGATCCTGATCCGCGTCGGCGGTGGGCGCACCACGCCGGTCACGATCGTGGTCGTGCCGGGGACGCGCTTGACCTTCCAAAATACGGACCCGTTCAAGCACCGCCTCTACGGGGTGGACCAGAAGACGTTCGCGCCGGCCGATCAGGGCCACGGCGCATCGCGCGATTGGACGCCGTCCACCCCCGGCGTTTACGAGATTAGGGACGAGGCCGCGCCCAGCTTGCGGATGTGGATCGTCGCCGAGCCAACGGTGGCGAGCGTCACGTATCCTTCGCTGAAGGGCGAGTTCGCGGTGAACGTGGAAACGCCCGGTGAGTACACGCTCCAGGCGTTCTTCGCGGGTAAGAAGGTCGGTGAAGCCGTGCCCGTGAAGGTGGACGCGGCCGACGTGGACCTGCGCGCTGCGATCAAAGTGATGGATCAAAAGACCGCCGACGCCGAAGAAAAGGCCAGTGACGAGAAGGCCGCCAAGGCCCAAAAAGCGCAGGACGCCAAGTAAATCATGCTCGCTTCACGCTTCTGGTACGTGGTTTTGGGCCTCTTGGTCGGCCTCGCGACCTTCCTCTTGTTCCTCGCGACGAGCATGTACAACCGCGCGGGCGCCCGCGCGATGGGCGAGGCGCTCTCGTCCGACAGCCAGGTCGTCAATTGGTACCTGAGCAACGACGCGCGCCAGCGCTCGGCGCAGCTCATCTCGTTCGGTATCGATCAGGACATCGCCAAGTCGCTCGCCAAGTCGAGCGACAACGAGCAGAAGGTGCCGGAGGAGGCGCGCGAGAAGGCGCTCGCCGGCTTGAAAAAGGTGAGCGCGGGCATCCCCGCGGACCAAGCGTTCGACGCGGTGTTCGCGGTGGACCAGCATGGCCGCGTGGTCGCCCACCTCGGCTACGAGCAGGCGTCTGGTAATCAAGACTTCGAGCTCGGCGGCTACCCGGTGGTGGCGGACGCGCTGCGCGGCTACATCCGCGACGACACCTTGGTGCTGGACCGCATCTACCGCGTCGTGGCGCGGCCGGTCGAGGCGGACACGTCTCAGCTCCCCGCCGGCGCGATCGTCGGTGCGCGCATTCTGGACGATCGCTTCGCCCGCGAGCTCTCTTCGCGGACCGGCGCCGCGATCGCGTTTTACACCGCGGGCGCGCGGGTATCTTCCGGCGCCCCGGAGTCCTTCAACTCGGCCCAGCTCGACCAGATCGTGAGCGATTTCTCTTCGCTGGAGAGCGACGAGGAGTACCAGGCCAAGGGGCGCAGCAAGATCCGGACGATCGCGGGTATGGTCGGCGTGCAGTACTCCAAGCTGCCCGGCGAGGCTTGGAAGCTCGGCGCGGGCTACGCGGTGGCGCGCGAGCCCAAGGCCGTGGAGGGTCCCCTCGGATTCTTGAAGAAGGCCGACGACCAGGACAAGGCCAACGCGCACGTCGGTTTGGCGGTGGGCATCGCGCTGGCGGCCGCGCTCATTGGCATCGCCTTCACCCTGCTGGAGCACACCCGACCGATTCACAACTTCCGTCTGGAGGTGCTCAAGCTCGCCAAGGGTGAGTCGGACCAACTGCAGCCGAGCCGGTTCCGCGGCGTGTTCCGCCGGATCGCTTCGGATTTGAACGACGGCGTGGACAAGATCCTCTCCAAGGGCGGCGGCCCGCGGCGGGGCCCTGCGGATCTGAAGGAGGTGCTGGGTGACTTGCCCGCAGAGCCGCAAATGAGCGCCTTCAGCTTCCCCGGCGAGAACATGCCGGCGGCGCCTTCCGTGAACCTCCCGAACAGCGCGCCCATCGCCACGCCGAAGGGGCTACCCACGGCGCCCGGTCGTTTGCCTCGCCCGCCCGGTCGCCCCGGGGGCGCTGCCAACTTGGACTCCACCATGGAGGCGGCTACGGACATGCCCGCGAGCGGCGGCCCGGCCATGGCAGGTTGGGGCGGTGAAACGTCCGAGCCTGCGGAGTGGCGCCAGGTCTATCAGGACTTCGTCGCGCTCAAGCAGCAGTGCGGCGAGAGCACGGACGGCTTCACCTACGACAAGTTCGAATCCACCCTCAAAAAGAACCGCGACACGCTCATGAACCGCCACGGCGCCAAGCGCGTGAAGTTCAGTGTCTATGTCAAAGAGGGTAAGGCGGCGCTGAAGGCGACGCCGCTGAAGGACTAACGCGCGCCCCCGCCGGACTCCTTGCCCGTTGACGCGGGGCTCGACAATCCCCACGATTGACGCTGGTTCTTGCCTCTGTCAGGAAGCCAGCGTCCATGTCCGATCCCCGTCTGCACAAGGTCCTCATCATTGGTTCCGGCCCCGCCGGCCTCACGGCCGCCATCTACGCCGCGCGCGCGAACTTGCAGCCGCTCTGCGTGGAAGGCTTCAACGCCGGCGGTCTCATTCCGGGTGGCCAGCTGATGTTCACGAGCGACGTGGAGAACTTCCCTGGCTTCCCTACCTCGGTGTCAGGCCAGGATTTGATGCTTCGGTTCCGGCAGCAGGCCGAGCATCAGGGCACCGAGATCATCACCGCGGACGTTCAGAAGGTGGACTTCTCGCAGCGCCCCTTCAAGGTCTGGGTAGGGGAGGACGAGAACATCCTCCACCTGGCAGAGACGGTCATCATCTCCACCGGCGCGCGCGCCAACTACCTCGGGCTGGAGAGCGAGCACGTGCTGAAGAACAAGGGCGTGAGCGCCTGCGCGGTGTGTGACGGCGCGCTGTTCCGCGGCGAGAACGTCGCGGTGGTCGGCGGCGGCGATACGGCGATGGAGGAGGCCAGCTACCTCGCCGGTCTCTGCAAGCACGTCACGCTGCTCCACCGTCGGGACGAGTTCCGCGCCTCCAAGGCGATGGAGAAGCGCGTCATGGAGAACCCCAAGATCACCGTGCTCCGCTCTCACGTCGTGACCGAGGTCATGGACGTGAAGCAGGACCGCGTGACGGGCCTGAAGGTTCAGGACCTCAAATCCGGCGACCACAAGACGTTGGACGTTGGCGCTCTGTTCGTCGCCATCGGCCACACGCCGATGACGGACCTCTTCAAGGGCCAGCTGGACATGCATCCGAACGGCTACCTGAAGGTGGAAGTCGGCAGCACCCGGACCAACGTGCCCGGCGTGTTCGCGGCCGGTGACGTCGCGGACTTCACCTACCGTCAGGCGGTCACCGCCGCTGGCACCGGCTGCATGGCCGCGCTGGACGCCGAGCGCTTCCTCGCGGCTCAGCACTGAGGCATGTCGGGCGAGCTCGACCCCCTGTCCGAGCTCCGCTTCCTGAGCGAAGCCTTGCGAGCGCACGCCGAATGGCAACAGGCGTGCGGTGCGCACGCGCTCCCGGCAGACGTGCCCGTAGCGCGGCCGCAGCCTCCCGAGCTCACGGCGGCCGCTCCGGTGGCTGCTCAACCGCCGCCGGCGCCCGAGCTTCGTGTGGCGGCGGCGGAAGCTGCACCGCGCGCGGCGCCAGCGCTGGCGCTCACGCTTGACCCCGCAGAGCGACAACACCGTCTGTCGTTGCTCGCGGAGCAGGTGAAGGGGTGCACTCAGTGCGCGCTTCACGAGGCGCGCACGCAGACGGTGTTCTCTCGTGGCAACGGGTCCTCGGGCCTGTGCTTCGTGGGAGAGGGGCCGGGCGCCGACGAGGACGCTCAGGGCTTCCCGTTCGTCGGAGCCGCAGGGCAGCTGCTAGACCGAATGATCGCGGCGATGGGCATCGCGCGTGACGACGTTTACGTGTGCAACATCGTCAAGTGCCGGCCGCCGCAGAATCGCACGCCGGAGCCCGCCGAGATGAGCTCGTGCATGCCTTACCTCACCGAGCAGCTCGCCCTCGTCGAGCCCCAGGTCATCGTGGCGCTCGGAAAGACGGCGGTTCAGGGCCTTTTCGGCAGCGTGGAGAGCATCACTCGCATCCGCGGCCGGTGGCGCCTCTATCAGGGGCGCATCGCGGTGATGCCGACCTTCCACCCCGCGTACTTGCTTCGCAATCCGGCCGGGAAGCGTGAAGTGTGGGCCGATTTGCAGCTGGTGCTGAAACACCTCGGCCGCACCGTGCCCGGTAAGGGCGCCTGAGCGCGTAGTAGGGACCCGGGCAGGGGCTCAGCGTCGGTTCACGACCCGAGCCCCCTCGTCTGGCTCACAAACCGTAGACGACGCCGACCGACGGCTGCAGCACGGGGCCGGATGACCCGAGCATGTACAAGAAGTTGAAGTTCGCCTGGATGCCGATTTGCGGCTTGATGGCGTAGACCACGCCGCCGCCGACCGCGATGAACCCCTGGCCGAGCTTCTTCCACGCATCCACCTTGCGCGTGGTCAGGTCACCAGGAGCCGTCGACGGCCCGCCGCTCGAGCAATCCGCCGGCGGCGCATTGCCAGACCGATCCGGCGCGCTGCAGTCGAACACGGTGACCTTCACCTTGGCGTCCACCTGGGCCATGCCGCCGCCAGCGAACACGTACGGCCGGAAGCCAACCTTGCTCAGTGGACGGATCCAGTAGGTGAGGCGCGCTTCTGCGTGGAACGGCAAGAAGTTGATCTTGCCGCTTTGCTCGCCGGTCGTGCCGTCCACCGTCACGGCGGGGGGACCGCCCGAGAACGCGTAGCCGACGCGCAAGCCCGCCGTGAAGTTGGCCGTGAATGCGCGATCGAAGCTCAGCAGGAGGCGCTGAGTCGCGAGCGCGGTGCCCTTGGCGATGCCGGTGCCAGGGTAGGGCGGGCCGCCGTAAGCCGACGTGCGGCTACCCGCGTCGTAGCACTCGTAGCCGCCGTCTTCCCCGCACACGTTGGAGCCGCCGATGATGGCGATGTCCTGAGCAAAGTGCAGACCAAGCCAGTTCTTGGGGTACGGGCCCGAAGCCGAGCCTCCGTCGCTGCCCACGTCGCACTTGCCTTCCGTGCACTTACCGGTGCTGCAGTCGTTGTCCGACTCGCAGCTTGGCGCTGTCTCGCAGACGCCGCTCTCGCACAGGAGACCCTGCTTGCACTCGGTGGAGTTCTCGCACTTGCCGCCCCAGTCCACGTTGCCGCGGTTGCTGGAGGTGCCGCAGCCCGGAAAGTCCGGCGGGCACTCGGCCGAGTCCGCGCAGCGCGCGGGGGCGGCTTCGCCCGTGAAGGCGGGAGGCTCGCCCGTGACTGCCTCGCCCATCGTGTAGTTGATGGGCTTGTTCTTGGAGCCCCAATTGTCGATGGTCTCGCCGGCGGCGTCTTTGGCGCGCGCGTAGACCTTGAGGTCCCCGGCGCTCTTGGTGTCGTTGCAAGGGATCTCGCCGCGGAAGACTTCGCCCTTCTTGGTCATCTTGACCGTCTTCCAGTCGCCCCCGAACGGCTTGTACCGAAGCTCCACGCCCGCCGCCTCTTCGTCCGAAGCGCACTCGACTGGAATGGGTCGGCGCGTTTGCACCTCCATCGCGTCCGGCGTGCACTTCATGCCACCAGGGCCCTCTTCTTCCCCGCCCGCCGGGGCCGCAGGCGCCTCTGCCGGGGCCGCAGGAGGAGTAGCCGCCCCGCCCGCGCCGCCGGCGCCGTCGAACGTCTTCTGCGTCTCGGGGGTGGCGAGCGCGGTGTCCAGCTTCACCTGCGGGTCCGTCGCGATCGCCTTCTGGAATGCCTCTTTCGCACCGGCCTGGTCGTTCTTGCCGCTGCCGCGAACGATGCCGACATACATCCACGCGCGCGCGATGACCTGGGGGCTGCACTTGTCGCCGCACGCCTGGACGGTGCCAGTGAGCACCCCCTCGGCCTTGTCGAAATCGGTGGCGAGGTAGTGCTCGTTGATGGCCTCGTCGATCTTCTTGTTCGCCGCGTTGTCGCGCGTGAACTGCGCGGACGCGGGCAAGGCCAGGGTGAGCAGGAGACAGAGCAAACGGAGCGACAAGCGGCGGTACACGTGGATTCCTCTTGGGGGGAGTGCTTGGTGATCTGGGGCCCGCGGTCGCGGGGGGGATGGTGCAGTGGAGGCAGGGCGGCTTAGCAGCTCAACCACCCGCAGGCTTGGGGCAGCCTTCCTTCACGCCTTCGGTGCGCACGAATTGGACGCGGCGGTTGAGCGCGCGGTTGGTTTCCGTGCTGTTGTCGACCAACGGACGCTCGAAGCCGTAGCCGTGGGAGGTGAGCCGTGCGGCCGTGACGCCATGCGACACGACGTACTTCATGACCGACGCAGCGCGGCGATCCGACAGGCTCTTGTTGTACGCGGCGGCACCCTTGTTATCCGTATGACCCTGCACTTCGATCTTGATATTCGGGTTTTTCTGCAGGGCTTCCACCACCGCGTCCAGGACGGGGAAGCTTTCAGGACGGATCTTGTCCTTGTTGAACTCGAAATGAATCTGCTGGGTGATTTTCACTTCGCAGTCGGTCACGACGACGAGCGCAGGCTTGGTCGGGCAGCCCAGGGGCTCCTGGCTCGTCGAGCCGATCTCGTTCGGGCACTGGTCTTTGACGTCCGCGACGGTGTCCTTGTCGTTGTCCGGATCCGGGCAGCCGTCCTCGTCCTCGTAACCGTCTGGATCCTCGGCCTCCAGAGGGCACTTGTCGGTCGCGTCCGCCACGGTATCCAGGTCGTTGTCGACCTCGGGGCAGCCGTCTTCGTCGAGGTAGCCGTCCTTGTCCTCCGGCTCGACGATGCACGAATCTTTCGTGTCCGGGATGCCGTCGCCGTCGGCGTCCGCGTCGTCAGGGCAGCCGTCCGTGTCTTCGAAGCCTTGGTAGACTTCCGGCTGGTCCGGGCACTTGTCCACCGGGTCCATCAGGCCGTCCCCATCCCGATCGCCGGGGCCGGGGATGATTTGAAAGCCGCGCTCGGCGCAATACTGAGGCGGCGACAAGAAGTACGCGGCGTGCGCGTTGGGCTCGGCCTTCCACAGGTGGGACTTGGCTTTGGAGACGAAGCCCTGGTCCAACTCCAGCGAAGCGAACTCCAGCTGGCTCTTTGCCACCGCGAGCTCACGAGGCGCGCAGCGAATCGCGCCGTTGCGCTCCGCCTGGTCGACGATGTCGGTGAGGCCGGCGATCTTGCCGCGCAGCGCGGGACTTTGAGAGCAGCCGACGAGGCACGCCACCGCAGCGAGCGCTGCGAGACGGTGATTCATCGACCTGCTCCGCGGTGCGCGTCGCGCGCCAGGCGGATTGCTTTGTCCGCATGCTCTTCCGCGCGCTCCGCGAGGTTTGCAGCGTCGCTGTAGTCCGCCTCCGAGGCTTCGGTTTGCGCCTTCTGCAGGTGCTCGGTGGCGAGGAAGTACTCGTACGTTGCGTACTGCTCGGCGCCTAGCTCACGCGCTTCTTCCACCTTGGACGAGGCGGAGTTTGCGGACACGGCGTAGAGCGCGTTGCCACACCCCGAGGCCCCGACGCCGGCGAGTGCGCTCAACGCAAGGAAGCGAAACTTCTCGAAAGTTCTGAGCCGTGGCACCGTGCGTTTCCTCGAGGCTGGTAGGCTCTACAGACCGCCTATTTGCCGCGAACGCTAGCAATTGGGGAGGAAACCCGTCAACAAGCGTCTCGCATTTCCGCCGCGCGCGGCAGGCTCGTCTGGCCGCGTCAAACCCCGCGCCGCTCGGTGCGAAGCGCTCTTGTTCGGTCTGTGGGGGCCCGCCCCACGCGCCCCCTCCCTGCGCTTGATGCCGGAAAATTCAGCTGTTGGGAGCTAAACCTAGCTCCCGCTGCCCCGGCGGCAGCCGTGCCTCGGATCGAATGGCTCGACCGCGAGGTCACCCCGCCGAGTGATGCGCCCGTGCCTAGAGGCGGCGGTAAACGCCGACGACCTTGCCGAGGAGCATCGTCGACTTGAAGTCGCTCGCTCTCACCAAAATCGGCGCCATCTGCGCGTTGGCGGGCTGGAAGCGGACGTAGTCACGCTCGGGGTAAAAGTACTTCACCGTCGCCTCGTCCCCGATGAGCGCCACCACGATGTCGCCGCGGTCCGCCGTGGACTGCTTCTTCACGAAGATGTAGTCCCCGCTCAGAATACCGGCCTCGATCATCGAGTCGCCCGTCACGCGCAGGCCGAAGACCTCTCGCCCGCCGCGGACGAGCATGCGGTCCACGCGCACCGTATCGATGACGTTTTCTTCGGCGTACAGGGGCAGGCCGGCGGCGACGCGCCCGAGCACCCGCACCTCGATGAGGTCCTCGTCCGGGTTGAGCTTCTGGACCGAGGACGGAGCAGCGGAGAGTTGGTCTTCCACCAACTTCAGCGCGCGGCTCTTCATGTCCTCACGGGTGAGGTAGCCCTTGCGTTCGAGAGCGCGCAGGTGGTCATTCACTCCGTTCGTGGAACGGATGCCCATGTGCTCACCGATCTCGCGGAGGGTGGGCGGGTAACCTCGGTCTTCAATCGACTGACGAATGAAGTCGAGGGTTTGTTCCTGGCGCTTCGTCAAACCCTGCATGGCCCGCGGAAGATACTGAACGGGTGTTTCCGCGTCAAATTCTGTGCTGTCTAAACGCCCTAGCAGTTGTAAAAAGCAGAGTAAAGTCGAGCGGTTAGACGGCTGTGCACCGGCAGTCCAGAAGTCTTCCACAGGGCGCCTGTGGCAAGCTTCGCGGCCGGCCCGCCCTAAAACTTCCCCGAGATCGACAGGAACGTGAGCTTGTCGTTCGTTTCCCTCAGACGCCCGACCAGCATGCGGACGATGCTCCAAAGCACCTCGTAGGCGAGGTCCTTGTGGAGGAACAGCAGGTCGTCGAAGCCGTCCTTCGGGATGGCGAGCAAACGGCAGCGCTCGTGGACGCGCGCGTCCGCGGAGCGCGGCGAATCATCCAGCAGGGCCATCTCCCCGAAGACCTGACCCGGGCCGAGCACCGCGAGCGCCTCTTCACCCATACCGGGCACGTCGCGACTGATGCGCACCTTGCCCTCGATGATGACGTAGAGCTTGTCGCCCACGTCCCCATGCTGAAAGATCTTGGTGCCGAGCGGGTGTGTCTCTTCCGTCGCTACCTTGGCGATGAGCTCGAACGCTTGCGGCTTGAGGCCCGCGAACAGATCGATTTTGCTGAGCTGCTCCACGCGGTCCATGTTCGGCACGGCTGAGCCTAGTCCGCGCTGGCGCGGCGGCCAAGGGGCTTGGGCGCTCGTGAGCGGTGCCTAGTTTTGCACGAAGCGCACCGAGAAGGGCGGCGTGCTGGAGACGATGGCTTGCCCCGTCTTGTCTAGCGCTGGCTTGAAGGTGCGGCGCATGGCGCATTGCCGGGCATGGTTGCCGAAGCCGCTGCCGGGGTCAGCGAGGATGGTGACCGATTTGGCGCGCCCGTCCGTGCTCACCGTCACCACCATCTTCACGATGCCGTACTCCACGCCATCCAGCTGCGCCTCCGCCGGGAACCCGCAGTCCGACCAGCTCGTCCCGATGGGCGACGCTGCCTGCGACAGGTCTTTGTCAGGCGCGCGAGCGGCCGGCGCGACCGCCGTGCCGGTGCCTCCCGGCACGCCGCCAGGCTTCGCGTTCACGTCCCGCACGGCGTTCTTCGCGGTGCCGGCGCTGGAGGTGATGCCGCCGCGGTACTCGCCGGTGCCGGTCACGAAGCCGTCCCCCGTGAGGTCCACCGGCGCGTCCGGATCGGTGAGGACCTGGCCGGCTTCCGCCGGCGCGGGCGCAGCGGGCGGGGGCGCCTCCGCCGGCGCTTGCGGCGTGGATGGGGGCGGCGCCTTCTCGGCTTGGGGCTCGGGCTCCGGAGGCGGAGCCGCCTCGGGCTCCGGAGGCGGTGGGGGAGG
>SECP01000030.1 GCA_004193285.1 Myxococcales bacterium
CGCTCGAGCATCGCCCCCGCTCGAGCATCGCCCCCGCTCGAGCATCGCCCCCGCTCGAGCATCGCCCCCGCTCGAGCATCGCCCCCGCTCGCCACTGCGGGACCCCGCTCACGCGTCCCTCCGCACCACCGACCGCCGCGAGCGCCGCCTGACCGCGACGCTCATGCCGTGACGCGTCGACAACTCCCCGTCGTCGAGGAGGGCCTCTCCTGTCCTCACGCCGACGTAAGGATTCGCACTTCTATTCTTCAATGATTTCGCGGCCTGCAGGTCGCTCGGAGCCAATGTACCGATCCACACATCGATGGCCGCCCTCCTTCCGTGTGCACCGCGCTGCTGACGCGGGGGCGCAGGCGCATCCAACGAGCTCAATCGAGACGCGGCCCGCCCTGCAGCCCATGTGTCTGCACCAAGCATGAGCTGAACGTTACGCCACAAGCCACGGAAGGCGGCCGACGATGAGGGTATTCCGGTGCGGGGACCGCGGTAGCGACACCGCGTCTTCTAGCAGCCTTCTGCAAGGTGATCCGCCAATGTGCTGCGCCGTGCAGCCCACGTGGGCACGAAAGCGAGCTCACCGATACGCGATGCGCCATACGCTATACGCGATGCAGCCCACGTGGGCACCAAAGACGAAGCTCAACGATACCCGATACAGCCCACATGGGCACCAAAGACGAGCTCAACGATACGCGATTACCCGATTACCCGATTACCCGATTACCCGATTACCCGATTACCCGATTACCCGATTACCCGATTACCCGATTACCCGATATCCGACGTATGGATCGGTACATTCGCGAAAAGCGGCATCCGCGTTGCGGAATGATTGATGATTTAGTGTGCGGATCCTTACGTTGGCGCGAAGCTACGGAGATGCCTACCCGGCGCCGCATCGCGTGTAGCAACGCGCGTGACGGGCGCATCTACGCTGAGCGGCTGACATGCGGCGCCGAAACGATGAGGACATTTCGGTGCGGGCACCGCGGTAGCGACACCCGCCTCTAGCATCCTTCTGCAAGGTGATCCGCTAATGTGCTGCGCCGTGTAGCCCACGTGGGCACGAAAGACCCGATACCCGATACCCGATACCCGATACCCGATACCCGATACCCGATACCCGATACCCGATACCCGATACCCGATACCCGATACCCGATACCCGATACCCGATGCAGCCCACGTGGGCACGAAAGACGAGCTCAACGAGACGCGATACGCGATACGCGATACGCGACGTATGGATCGGTACATTCGCGAAAAGCGGCATTCGCGTGGCGAAATGATTGATGATTTAGTGTGCGGATCCTTACGTTGGCGCGAATCTACGGAAATGCCTACCCGGCGCCGCATCGCGTGTAGCAAGGCGCGTGACGGGCGCATCTACGCTGAGCGCCTGACATGCGGCGCCGAAACGATGAGCACATTTCGGTGCGGGCACCGCGGTAGCGACCCCGGACCTCTAGCAGCGTTCTGCAAGGTGATCCGCGAGTGTGCTGCGCCGTGCAGCCCACGTGGGCACGAAAGCGAGCTCAACGATACCCGATACCCGATACCCGATACCCGATACCCGATACCCGATACCCGATACCCGATACCCGATACCCGATACCCGATACCCGATACCCGATACCCGTACGCGATACGCGATACGCGATACGCGATACGCGGTACGCGATACGCGATACGCGGTACGCGATACGCGATACGCGACGTACGGATCGGTACATTCGCGAAAAGCGGCATTCGGGCGGCGAAATGATTGATGATTTAAAGTACGGATCCTTACGTTGGCGCGAGGCTACGAAGATGCCTACCCGGCGGCGCATCGCGTGTAGCGGAGGCGCGTGACGGGCGCATCTACGCTGAGCGGCTGACATGCGGCGCCGAAACGATGAGGACATTTCGGTGCGAGCACCGCGGTAGCGACACCGGGCTTCTAGCAGCCTCTGCAAGGTGATCCGCTAATGTGCTGCGCGGTGTAGCCCACGTGGGCACGAAAGAGCCGATACCCCATACCCCATACCCCATACCCCACACGATGTATGGATCGGTACATTCGCGAAGAGCGGCATTCGCGTTGCGAAATGATTGATGATTTGATGTGCGGATCCTTACGTTGGCGCGAGGTCACGAAGGTGCCTCCCCGGCGACGCGGGGCGTAGAGCGAAGCGCGGCGCGGCGCCTCTCGGAGGAGCAGCGGCTGGCATGCAGCGCCCAACGACGAAGATGTTTTGGTGCGGGTACGGCGGGAAGCGACACGGTCAGCCGGCAGGCTTCTGCAAGGCGAGCCGCGGCGGTGGCAGCCCACGTGGGGTGCAAAAGAGGGTGCTGGCAGCCGCGCGCGGGTCGAACTCGCTGAAGTGTCGCGATCCGACTCAGGTGGCGGTGAAGCTGTCCGTCCTTGTAAGGATCGGCGGGTACCCGGCATATCCTATGAAGGTTTGAAGAGTTCGATGGCATCATGCGAGGCCGTATGTTTGAGCGCGGATTAGGCGGATTTTGGTGGGGTGCGGCTTTGGTGCTGCTCTCGGCGTGCTCGGAGGCGGATCCGGCGCCGGCCAGTTCCGGCGGGGCGGGCGGCGGCGGCGGTGCGGGTAGCGGCGCAATCGCCGGCAGTACTGCGAACGCAGGCAGTACCGCGAGCGCGGGCAGCAGCGCGGGCGGCCCGGGTGGAACCGGCGGCGCAGGGGGTGGCAGCGGCGGCAGCAGCGGCAGCAGCGCGGGGAGCGCCGGCCAGCCGCAAGCGGGCGGAGGCGCCGGTGGTGCGAGCGGCGGTGCAGGCGGGAGCAGCGCAGGCGGCAGTGGTGGAGCGGCGGGCGGCGCAGGCGGCAGTGGTGGAGCGGCGGGCGGCGGCGGAGCGGCGACGTTTGCGCTGACATCGCCCGCGTTTCAGCATGGCGAGCAGTGCACGCAACAGAACAAGCAAGGCTGCATGCCGACGAGCTACTTTCCGAAAGCGAACGTCATGACGTCGATCGGAGGCAGCAACATGTCGCCGGAGTTGAATTGGACGGCTGGTCCAGCGGGCACGATGAGTTACGTGATGTGCCTGCACGATTTGAGCCCTAATACGCACTGGTGCTTGTGGAACATCCCGAGCGCTACGCGGCAGCTGGCGGCGAACGTCGCACGCCAGAAGATGCCAGCCGCACCGGCCGGCTCGAGCCAAGATAGCTTTAGTGGGCAAGACGACGGCTACATGGGCCCGGGCGCAGTCGGCAACGTTTATGAATTCCGCCTTTACGCGTTGAAGACGGCGACTTACGCGCCGCCGAACGCGGAGAATCGCTCGACGGTCGTGCAAGACCTCGAGGCGGACGATGACGAGATCGTGCTCGGCAAGGCCGTATTGCGCGGCCGCTCGAATCCCGACGGTTACAACTGAGCGGCTACGGCGTAGGGCGGGTCGCGGGCAGGCTGGAGATCCAAGCTTTGACGGCGGCGAGCCCAGCTTCGTCCACGCTGTGGGTGGCGAGCGGCGGCATCTGCATTTCCGAGCCGCGCTCGCCGTCGCGGTACACGACCGCGCTGCGTTCCGGCTCTCCGGGCGCGATCAGCTTCAGGTAGCGATCGGGCCGCGCCGGGTCGACGATGTACGAGTCCTGCCCTACGCCGGTTCGGTGAGCCGCGGTCTCGGACACCTGGGTAAGGTCCCGCGCGTCCAGCTTCAGGTAAAAGCCGGTCCACCATGCCTCCGCGTTCCAGCTCGGGTTGTGGCACGCGACCCCGCAGTTGACGTGTAGGTAAGAAAGCGCGGCCTGGTCGACGGGTGTACCGGGCACCTGCAAGGCCGGTGGCGAAGTCGAGAGTTTCGCCGTTTGTTGGAGCTTTTGCAGGGTGAGACCTTGCGCGTCCGCGCCTGCCAGCAGCACCGCGCTGAAGCCCAAAACCTGATCGCGCGCGCCTTGATGGCAGCGCCGACAATCGCGGACGGCGGGCACCTCGTAGCGGTCCTCGAAGGTGCCGGGCACGTTGCGCTCTCCTTCCGTGATTGAAAGGGCGTCCATTTCATCTTCCGTCCAGCGGTATGTCGCGGCCCGCCATTCGTAGTTGCGCTTCTCCAAGAGCCGCGTCTCGATGCGCTTACCTTCGTAGGAAAACTCTTTCCAAAGTTTGGTCCCGACCGGAAATGTCCAGTCGTCTGGGTCGGTGGTGTCGATCGTCGAGCCCGGCGGCAGCCACACGTAGCGCTGCTTGTGCATGTGGTCGCTCCACAGCGCGGCCGCGGGCGTGAACGGCTCCACGCCGGAGCCGAGCCGCTTGCTGTACCAATGCTCACCCACCGGGCCGTAGAGACCGGTGCACGCGAGCGAAGATTCGTTGGGGCAACCGAAGTCGTAGACCGGCTCGGGTAGCGGCTCGTGCTCCGCTGCGCCGCAAGCCGTGATCAAGAGAGCAAGCGCTAGCCGCTTCATGATTTTCGCGAAAGTGCGCGCTCGATGGCGAGCGCGCCGAACGGCACGGCCGAAAGGAGCAGCAGCTGCAGGCTGCGCCAGAGCGTCCACTTTCGCTCCAGGCTCGCCGCCAGGAGCGCGAGTGCGAACATCAAGAACAGCAAGCCGTGAAGGCTGCCGAGTAGGCGCACGGCGGACGGCTCACCCCCAATGTGCTTCAACGGCACCGCGACGAAGAGCAGCAAGAGGAGCGAAGTACCTTCCAACCAGGAGAGCACGCGCAAAGCGAGGAGCCCGTTCATGGCGCCGCGCTCCACGTGGGGCGGAAGACCATTAGAGCCAACGCCGCCGCGAGCGCGAGGACGGAGATCGCGCCGGTCGCTGCGCGTCGGGGCACGTGGAGCGAGGCGACCAGCGCGGCGAGAGAAACGAACGAACCGCCGATGCCTCCGAGCACCCATAACTCTCCCAGCCCGACCCCTAGCCGCTCGACCAGTGCGTAGCCGGTCAGCCAAACCACGACGAGGCACGGCGAGGCAACCGCGTGCACGGCGCGCCGCCTCTCCGAAAGCGATCGGGCGAGGAGGCTCGCCCCCAACCCGCCCGCATAGCCCAAGACGGCGAGCAGCTTGAGGAGCAAGAGCAAACGGTAGAAGACGAACGGCACTGCAGCCGTAGGGTGCGGCGCCTCGCTTCGGCTCGCGAGTGGCCGGAATGACATTCGTCGCAAGTTTTCAGCCATGCGGCGTTTATTCGTGAAGGCGCAGCTACCGCCGACCCTCCTGTTGGCCGTTTTCTTATGCTGCGGCTATTCTTGGCCATGCACGAGGTCGCGGTATTGGCATTGCCAGGGGTGCTCCCGTTCGACCTCGGGACTCCGTGCGGAGTGTTTCGGTACGCACGGCTTCCGGGCGGTCGACTCGGCTATCGAGTCCAGGTGTGCGGCCCTGCGCGCGATGTACCGGCGGGCGAGTTCACGGTGCGCGTCGCGGCGGGTTTGGAAGCGCTGCAGCGCGCGGATACGATCGTCGTTCCGGGGGTGGACGAGCGCCACGTCGCCGGCCCCTTCCCGGAGAAAGCGTTGAGAGCGCTCCAAGCGGCCGCGAGCTCCGGTACGCGCGTGGCCTCTATCTGCAGCGGTGCGTTCGTGCTCGCGGCCGCAGGTCTGTTGAACGACGGTCCCGCCACGACCCATTGGCTCGCTGCCCCCGAGCTCGCGCGGCGCTACCCGCGCGTGCAGGTCGACCCGGACGTGCTCTACGTTCAGCGCGGTAACGTGTTCACGTCGGCTGGCGCGGCCGCGGGCTTGGATCTGTGTCTGCACCTCGTGCGCTTGGACTACGGCTCTGCGGTGGCGGCAGACTCCGCGCGGCTGGCGGTGATGCCGCTCGAACGCGCGGGCGGGCAGTCTCAGTTCATCGTGAACGAGCCGCCGACCCCGGAAGGCGCGTCGCTCGCGCCGCTCCTGCAGTGGCTGGAAAGCCGCTTGGCGGACCCTGTTTCGCTCGAAGCCATCGCCAAGCGCGCAGGGCTGAGCGTGCGCACGTTGAGCCGGCGGTTTCGTGAGCAAACCGGGATGTCGCCGGTCAAGTGGCTGCTGCGCGCCCGAGTGCGAGAGGCGCAAAGTCTGCTGGAGACGACGAGCGCCTCCGTCGAGCAGATCGCGACGAGGGTCGGGTTCGGCTCCGCGACGTCTTTGCGCGAGCACTTCCAGAAGCTGGTCGCGACGACGCCGCAAGCTTACCGGCGCGCCTTCCGCAGCGCGCCCGCCGCTTAGCAAACCGCGCTCACGAGCTGCTGCCTGCATCCAACGACGAAAGCGCCTCGAACGAGCCGCTTCATCTCACCTGGGGCTGGGTGGTTCCGTCGGCGCTGGGCTGGCAACAGTTCGCGCCAGCCCGGGCCGTTCTAACCACTGCGAGGTCGCGTCACTTCACCTCGTACACCTCGACGACGCTGTCCAAGAAGCGCGGCAGCACGATGCGGCTTCGCTTGCTGTCCCAACCGAAGTCCGCCGGCCCCTTCACGTTTTGCACGATGGGCTCGAAGCCCGTGCCGTCCAGCTTGCCGCGGTAGATGGCGCTCGCGCCCCAGCTCGAGACGAACAGCTTGTCACCCACGACGAGCATGCCGTCCAGCATGCCGCCCGGCACTTTGATCACGTCGACCCTCTCGCCCTTGGAACCGAGGCCGTAGACCTCGTTCGAATTGAGCGCGTTGACGAGCAGGCCCTTGGGGCCGACGAACAAGCCGTTCGGTCCGCTCAGGTCCTTGGATTTGGCGAGCACCTTCGCCTTGCCCGTCTTGTCGATGACCAACACCTGGTCGCCGCCTTGCGGCTCGAAGCCCTTGGGGCCCGGCTTGACCGAGGAGTCCGCGACGTAAACCTTGCCGTCCGGCGCGAGCGCGATGTCGTTGGCGAACGTGGCTTCCGGCAGGGTGATGTCGCCCTTGGCCGCCAGCGTCTTCAAGTCGAATTTGCGCACGACGGTGATGTCCGTAACCCAAAGCTCCTTACCGACGACGATGAGGCCTTTGGGGGCGTCGAGCTTCACGCCCTTTTCGCCACCCGCAATGAGCTTCGGCGTCTTGATCGTGCCGTCCGGCGAGAGCTCGGAGATGTAGCCATTCCCGTCGACCTCGCCGGGGCCGCCGTTGATATTGGACACCAAGTAGCGATCGCCGGCCGCGTCGTAGAACACGCTCTCCGGCGTGGCGAACGCGCCCTTGAAAGTGAGGACCGGCGCGGGCTCCGGCGGCTTCGCGGCTTCCTCCAGCGCCGGCTTCGGGGTAGCGGAGGCGGCCGGCGCCGCCGATGCGCTGGGCGCGGGGATCGTCTCCACCATCACGGGGGTGACTGGCGGCGCTTCACCAGGCTGAGCCACCGGCGTCGGCTGCGGATTCGAGCAACCGACGAGTAGCAATCCACACAGCGCGCCAAGGGACGTCTTCGACATCATGCAAGCTCCTCTTCGAAAATGGAGGCGGAGCTTACACGCGCACCACGGCGCGGAGGTTACAGTTTCGGCGAGCGGGGCGGGCGCGGCAAGAGCGGTCGCTCGGCCGCTACGCTGGTCGGCGCCTCGCTGTCGCACCAAAACTCTTGGTCCAGCACCTCCGCGAGCTCCGTGATGTCACTGAAATCCGAAACCTCGGACGCGTCCGTCAAAGTCTGAGCGGCCTTGCGAGCAGCGAGCGCCGCGCGCTCGGGCGCACGCTCCGTCGGAAACTCCGAACCGAAGATTAGTTCCAGATGCTCCAGCGAGGATTTGCTCACGGATCGTCATGAACGGCGCGCGCTTGCTTCCCTTTAGGGAGCGCTCAACCACCCGATTCGACAGTCTTTTTTCGCGCCTTCGTCCGTGGCCTCAGGCCTACCGG
Source organism: Myxococcales bacterium (assembly GCA_004193285.1). GTDB lineage: Bacteria > Myxococcota_A > Polyangia > Polyangiales > Polyangiaceae > PMG-095. The sequence continues at coordinate 7,782 of SECP01000030.1, forward strand.
GCGTCGCTCGTCGCCGCAGGGCAGGCCCAACCTGCGGCTTCCGTCGTAGATTCCCGCGCGTGCACCAGCGCGACCCTTGGCTCTCAACGAGTGTTCTCTCTGCGTTTCTGCTCCTAACCGGCTGCTCGGGCGACGATGACAGTCGCTCGCTCTTCCAACCTGGCCCGGCGCTGCCCGAGTGCCCCAATGCGGACTACTCGACGTGTGACGTGCGCGAGGCGGATTGCCAAGACCGCTTGCTGGAGCTCGCCGCTTGCGTTCGTGGGCGCGAGCCGCCCGCACGTCTGCAAATCGACGTGATGACGAAGGCCGAGTACCTGGAGATGCTGCGTGACGACGCAGCGGATCGGCCGGAGCCGGAGCTTCAACACTTCAGTCGCGCGCTTTCGCTCTTCAACCTCGCCCCCAAAGACGGCGTGCCTTACGACGATCAACTCGAGGAGCAGGCCGAGTTCGTCGGCGGCCAGTACCGCCAGGACGAAAAGCGCATCATCGTCGTCGATCATGGCCGCGCCGCCAGCTCCGCAGACATCGACGCCACCCTGCTGCATGAATTCGTGCACGCGCTCCAAGACGACGAGCACGACCTCGAGACGTGGCCGAGCGAGGAGACCGTTTGGACCTTCGACTCCACCTTGGCCGCCCGCACGATCGTGGAGGGAGAAGCTTCCTTTTACGAGAGCCGGATCTCGGCGCCTCTGCTCGGGCTGGACTACCGGCGCGTCGACTTCGAGAGCACGTTCCAAAACTTCATGGATCGCCTGCTCGTGAAAGCCTTCGACTCGCCGCTGCTGCTCAGCCAAAGTCAACGTACCCTTCCGTACGGCGTGGGCGCGCTGCAAGCGTTTCACGCGTGGGAGGTGGACGGTCCGAGCGCCATAGAGCGGCTCTGGAGCGATCCTCCGCTCACGATGCAAAAAGTGCTGTCGCCGCTCTTCGGCCGCAACCGACCGCAGTCACCCAGCGTCGAGGTACCGCCGCCGGAGGTGCCGGAAGGGCTCACCCTTTACGGAGACGACACGCTGGGCGCTTGGGGTCTGTGCTTGGTGCTGACCAAACGAACGGGCGTGCCGGCACGAGTGACGGACTTCATCGACCAGGCGCTCATGTGGCGGGGGGATCGCCTTTCGGTTTATAGCGGTGAGGACGACTCGACCTATGCGCTGTGGCAGCTCGAGCTGGAGAGCTCCACCGCCGCCGACGAATTGGACGAGTTTTTCGACGATTTCCCGGTGGAGCACGGCGCGGTCGGCAAGCGGGTGTTCGTCTCCTACAACATGAACGACTTGTCCGCTTCCGCCGCGCTCACGCAGTGGGGAGAGGCCTGGGTTGCTTCAAGCAGCGACTAGGCGGATCTTCTCCGATTGGCCGGCGCGGTAAAAGCGACGCAGCGTCGCGTGGGTCGTGACGTGACCGTAGCCCATCAGCCGCCGCACGAACCGCGCCGCCAGATCGTTGGCGGTGCGGTACCGCTCGCCCAGCTCCGTGCCCGGCTCGTGCAGAAAGCGAACGCGCTCATAGAGCCGCGAGTGCACCGTGAGCGCTTCACCGGGGTGCCATGGCACGTGCTCGAGCACGAGCAGCACGAACTTGTCGACCTCTGCCTGCAGCTCCAGCTCCAGCTGGGTCGCCGGCAGCTCTTGTCGCGCGCGGTTCGCCACGTACACGAAGTGACTCACGCCCTCTGCCAACTGCAGCCAGTTGTCATGGTCATTGGCGGCCTCCGCCGGCACCACGAGCGCCATCTCCAGCTCGCCCTCCGTTTCGCGCAGTAGGAGCGACTCGCGCTCGCCCGGATCGGACGCCTCGCGCACGAAGCCGCGGACGTCCGGCGTCTCCTCCAGGTGATAAAACCGCTCCAGCCGGCGCTGCAGCCGGTGCAGCGTCTCCAGCGGTGCGCTCAGTGGAGACCTCCTTGGCCCCGCACCGGCAGCACGCCGCGCCCGAGCAGCTCGGTGCCGAGCGTCTCCGAGCCGGTCTTGAGCCAGCGCTCGTACAATTTCAGCACGCCGGTGCTGGAAGACGTGGAGGAGAGCGAGAGTCGTTCCGCGATATCGCTGAGCAGCTCCGCGAAGCGCTGAAAGTTCTCCGCGAGCTCGAAGAACAAGTCGGGCGCCGCTTCACCGCTGCTGCCGCGCAGCATGCGACCGGCGCCGTCGTACGCGCGCGCGCCGACGGAAGTAACGTAGCGAACCTCCACACCGCGCGTCTCCAGGTGAGGCGCGAAGAAGCCGCTCACGTAGAGCACGCCGTCGCCCAGTACACGGAGCCGCTCGAAGCGCTCTTGCCCGGGGGCGTGCAGCGCTTCGTCCAGGAGCAACGTGAGCGGCCGTTCCAGCGCTTCGCAGCTCCGCGCGTCGGGCCGCGCGTAGTCAGTCAGCAGCGAAACCAGGTAATATTCGGCGGCCTCGGTGGCCGCGAGCTGCTTCTTTCGCATCGCGTCGTCCACCACGTCGTGAAAGAAGGTTTCGAGGTTCGCGGATAGATCCAAGCTCTTTCGCATTCCTTTAGCCATGCAAACACCCTTCCATCTCTAGACGTTTCCGTGCCGTGAGCGGCACGTGTCGATCGACTCCCACGTTCGCGCGGTCGCTACTCAGTGCGCGGCATCGCGCGCGGCGCGCGCAGCACCGCGTGCCCAGCGAGACCGAGCGCCGCCACGTGAGCTTCTGCAAACGAGCTGCGAGTGGGCAGCCCACTCGAGTGATTCGTCCCCCGACAGAGTCGATGTGGACTCTGAGTTCGGCGGTAAGTGCCCGCCGTGGTTTGCGGGGCGTGGCTCTGAGCAGGCTCCATCAGAGTACGGCGTCCGGCTGCGCTCGCCCAACCCCGCGGCTTCTATTCTCAGCACTCTCCCCCTGCGGCTGCTAATCCGAAACGAGCGGGACTCACGACGCAGCGCAGTAGGCGTGATTGACGCGCACCGCCGCCGAGCTCGTCACCCCTCGGAATGATGCACGTCGGGGCTCCGCCACCCTCGCCTCAGGGCTCCCCGATTGCATGGGCCGACTCAGCCGAGTGAGCCGCCGCCACGGGGGCGTCGCCGTCAGCGGGCCGGTGCGGCCGTCGGGCCGCTTCACGTGTGCCGACGAACCTTGAACGATTCCCACCGCCTGCAGAATCGACCGGAGCGTCTCTTGACTCCATCGAGGGCGTGCTTACCCTCCGCGTGCTCGGGTTGTTAGCACTCGCGCCCGTTGAGTGCTAAGAGCCGGAATCTCAAAAGTTCTCGCTGGTTAGGCCCGCAACCGCGCCGCGAAGGCCAGCAAGTAACCCAAGCAACACCTCTCGAGGGAAGCACACATGTCTACGAAAATCCGACCGCTCCAGGACCGCGTGATCGTCAAGCGCGTCAAAGAAGAAGAGAAGACCAAGGGTGGCATCATCATCCCGGACTCCGCCAAGGAGAAGCCGGTCGAGGGTGAAGTCATCGCCGTTGGTAACGGCAAGGTTCAGGACGACGGCACGGTCCGCAAGCTGGACGTGAAGGCCGGCGACCGCATCCTGTTCGGCAAGTACTCGGGCACCGAGGTGAAGCTGGACGGTGAGGAGCACCTCATCCTGCGTGAGGACGACATCCTGGGCGTTATCGAGAAGTGATCTGAGGAGAATTTAGAACTATGTCTGCAAAAGAAATCGTTTACGAAGAGTCCGCCCGCAACCTCATCCTCAGCGGCGTCAACGCGCTCGCCAACGCCGTCAAGGTCACGCTCGGTCCCAAGGGCCGCAACGTCGTGATCGAGAAGTCCTTCGGCGCTCCGACCGTCACCAAAGACGGCGTGACGGTTGCCAAGGAAATCGAGCTCGAGAACAAGTTCGAGAACATGGGCGCGCAGATGGTGCGTGAAGTCGCCTCGAAGACCAGCGACATCGCTGGCGACGGCACCACGACCGCCACCGTGCTCGCGCAAGCCATCTTCCGCGAGGGCAGCAAGCTCGTCTCCGCCGGCCACAACCCGATGGAGATCAAGCGCGGTATCGACAAGGCCGTCACCGCCATCGTCGAAGAGCTCAAGAAGAGCGCGAAGAGCACCAAGGATCCGAACGAGATCGCCCAGGTCGGCACCGTGTCCGCCAACGGCGACACCACCATCGGCAAGCTCCTCAGCGAGGCCATGGAAAAGGTCGGCAAAGAAGGCGTCATCACCGTGGAAGAGGCGAAGAGCGCCGAGACCACGCTGGACGTCGTCGAAGGTATGCAGTTCGACCGCGGCTACCTCTCGCCGTACTTCGTGACGGACCCCGAGCGCATGGAAGCGTCGCTGGAGGACGCGTACATCCTGCTCAGCGAGAAGAAGATCGCCAACATGAAGGACCTGCTCCCGGTCCTCGAGGCGATTGCCCGCTCGCAGAAGCCGCTGCTCATCATCGCCGAGGACATCGAAGGCGAAGCCCTCGCGACCCTCGTCGTCAACAAGCTCCGCGGCACGCTCAACTGCGCCGCCGTCAAGGCCCCGGGCTTCGGCGATCGCCGCAAGGAGATGCTGAAGGACATTGCCATCCTCACGGGCGGCCAGGTCATCGCGGAGGAGCTCGGCCTCAAGCTCGAGAACGTCACCATCAGTGACCTCGGCCAAGCCAAGCGCGTCAAGATCGACAAGGACAACACGACCCTCGTCGACGGCGCCGGTGAGAAGGACAAGATCAAGGGCCGCCAGGCCGAGATCCGCACCCAGATCGAGAACACCTCGTCCGACTACGACCGCGAGAAGCTCCAAGAGCGCCTCGCCAAGCTCGTCGGCGGCGTGGCCGTGATCAAGGTCGGCGCTGCGACCGAGGTCGAGATGAAAGAGAAGAAGGCTCGCGTCGAAGACGCCCTTCACGCCACCCGCGCAGCGGTCGAGGAAGGCATCGTCCCCGGCGGCGGCGTCGCTCTCATCCGCGCCCAGAAGGCGCTCGACGGCCTCAAGGTCCCCGCTGAGCAAGAGTTCGGCGTCCGCATCATCCGCCGCTCGGTGGAAGAGCCCCTCCGCCAGATCGTCGCCAACGCTGGCGAAGAAGGCTCGATCATCGTCCAGAAGGTCAAGGAAGGCACCGGCACGTTCGGCTTCAACGCCGCAACGGGCGAGTACGGCGACCTCGTGGCCCAAGGCGTCATCGACCCCGTCAAGGTCGTCCGCTCGGCGCTCCAGAATGCCGCTTCCGTCGCGAGCCTCATGCTCACGACCGAGGCGCTCATCGCAGAGAAGCCGAAGGACGAAAAGGGCGGCGGCGGCGGTCACGCCGGCCACGGCCACGGCGGCGGCATGGGCGGCGGCGACTTCTGAGTCACGCCGCATCGGCCTCAGCTGATGCAACGACGAACGGCGTCTTCCCCTCGGGGGAGGCGCCGTTCCTCTTTTGTGCCCACGTGGGCTGCCACCGCTGACGCGCGCCCGGCACGCGATTTCGCTCCACGATTCGAGTCCGCGGGAGCCACCTTCGTGACCTCGCGCCGACGTAAGGAATCGCACATCAAATCATCAATGATTTCGCGCCACCAACCTCGCCAATCGCGAATGTACCGATCCGTACATCGCCGCGCGCTACGACCACGCGTCCGATCAGTCGCCGGATGTGCGCCTCACATCACCGGCGCAGCACTCAGGGCAGCCAGCACGGTTTCAAGCGCCGCCGCGATGTCCCGCAGCACGAGTGCCGCCTCAACCCGCACCACGCGGTACCCGCGACGCCGCAGCCACTCGTCCCTCCGGCGATCCGCCGCACTGCTGCCGCGATGCACGCCGCCGTCCACCTCCACCACGAGCCGCACGGACGGCGCGTAAAAGTCCGCGATGTAGCGATCACCGAGCGGCACCTGCCGCTTGAAGGCGGCGCCGAGCGCGCCTCCGCGGAGCGCCTCCCACAGCGCCTCCTCCGAAGCCGTAGGCGAGTGCCGCATGCTGCGCGCGCGACTGACGAGCAAGTTGGAACGAGCTTGGCGTTTTTGGTTGTGACTGCGCATGGTGCCTCCAGCGCGCGGCGTGCGGCCGAGCGCTGCCACCCAGGCGCAGGCTCCGTGACAGCGCCCCGCCGCATGGCGACTTGAATCACCCGCGCTGGCGCGGAGCGTGCGCCCTCTCGCGAAGCTCGGCCGCATGCCGCGCGCTGGAGGACGGCGCAGGAACAACAACGCCGAACGACTGACAATGCTCGTCCGTATGCCGGCTGCTTGAACCCAGACCGGTGGAGAGGAGAAAGACGACCACCCCCACCTGGCCGCGCAGGCCCCCGCGCGCAAGCCCGCGCGCAGGCGAAGGCGAGCACGGAGCGAGCACGGGCCGAGCAACAGGTTTGGGGGTGGTGGGCGCACCCGCAGGCGCGAAGCGCCGAGGACGGCGACCGGCGGGGGCATCAAGATGAGTCACGCCGCATCGGCCTCAGCTGATGCACGACGAACGGCGTCTCCCCTCGGGGGAGGCGCCGTTCCTCTTTTGTGCCCACGTGGGCTGCCACCGCTGACGTGCGCCCGGCACGCGATTTCGCTCCACGATTCGAGTCCGCGGGAGCCACCTTCGTGACCTCGCGCCGACGTAAGGAATCGCACATCAAATCATCAATGATTTCGCGCCACCAACGTCGCCAATCGCGAATGTACCGATCCGTACATCGCCGCCCGCTTCCTACGCCGGCCGATTCACCTTCGCGCGCTCGTAAACGACCGGTAGGGGACAGCCCGAGAGCAGATTGGAACGAGCTTGGCGTTTCTGGTTGTGACTGCGCAGGGTGCCAGCGCGCGGCGTGCGGCCGAGCGCAGTTCTCAACGCGCAGGCTCCGTGACAGCGCTCCCTCGTAGAGCAACTTGATTCACCCGCGCCGCACGAGCGCCGCGCCGACACGCACTCTTGCTGCCGCGAGACTCGCGAGCATTGCTAGCTGGCATTCGGAGGGCTACGGCTGTTGCGCGTCGGGATTGTCATTCAGACATCCCGCTTCGGTCGACGTTTTACGGCAGACATAGCCTGGCTCGCAAGGATGCTGCCCCTCTCGGTGGCCGTAGGCGCATTCGATTACGTTCGGGCCGTCACACACGGTGGTGCCCGAAATATCCGGTGGACACAGCGGATGGAGCGCAGCTTCGACCATGCAAGCTGCATAGCCAGGCGTCACTGAGCAAAACCGATCAGCGCAGTCGACTCCGGATGACGTGACGTAGCCGTGCCGGCAAGAGACCAGCTCGTTACCGTCGCAACCGCTCTCGAGGGCGACGTCGGGGCAGGCTGCGCTGGGCTCGTCGTCACGCGCACAGAACGCCGCGTTGGGTGTGGCCACGCAAACCCCGCCGCTCTCGACAGACCAAGCGTAGACCTCTTTCCCGCGAACCTCTGCGGTCTCGCAATCCACTTCGTTGATCGCGAAGCCGGAGCGGCAGACGACGAGCACGTTCTGCTCGCACGCTGTGTCGCCGACTGCGACACCGCAGCGCGAATCTGGCTCGGCCGCCAGCGCGCAATACGCGCCACTGCCGTCCTCCCTGCAGGCCCCGCTACCGCAGCCGACCGAGGTCAGAACGAGCTGCGTGCTATCTCGGGCGTATGAGCAGAGCTCCGCGGCGTTGCCTCGGCAGCGCTGCTCCGCGTAGCGCTCGCACTCATCCGCGTTGCAGCCGATGAGCTGCCCCAGGAGGGCTACCATCACAGCTCTGTGAAAGAACACGCGGCAAGCGTGAAGCACGTTCACAGTCTTGTGCCCCGCGAGCTTCACTGCCGTCCTTCGACTGTTCTCGAGCATATACAGCGAAACTGAGCAAGAGGCGTGCCGGCGCAGAAGTAGCGCAGCGAGCACGTGACCGGCGGGGGGGATCAAGATGGGTCACGCCGCATCCGCTCACGCTGATGCGTGCCGAACGGCGTCTTCCCCTCGGGGAGGCGCCGTTCGGCTTTTGTGCCCACGTGGGCTGCCGCCACGCAGCTCGCTTTGCAGAAGGCTATTGGGGCGCAACCAGGTGCCAATTCACGTGTAGTCGCACCCTCAGCGAGTCGCTACGGCGCGGCGCGGCGCTGACGCCCCGGCACGCGATTTCGCTCCGCGATTAGCCACCTTTCGTGACCTCGCGCCGACGTAAGGAATCGCACATCAAATCATCAATGATTTCGGGCTCCAACGTCGCCAATCGCGAATGTACCGATCCGTACATCGCCACGCGCTACGACCGCGCGTCCGATCAGTCGCCGGATGGGCGCCTCACACGGCCGGGCACCACGCCCACACCGATCAGCACTGTGTTTCCGATTCGTCCGCCCTATGTCCCCCCTCACATCACCGGCGCAGCACGCAGAGCAGCCAGCACTACGTAGTGCGCGGCCGCGCTGTCCCGCAGCACCAGCGCCGCCTCAACCCGCACCACTCGGTAGCTGCGACGGCTAAGCCACTCGTCCCTCCGGCGATCCGCCGAGCCACGGCCGCGATGCGCGCCGCCGTCCACGTCCACCACGAGCCGCACCGACGGCGCAAAGAAGTCCGCGATGTACCGGTCACCGAGCGGTACCTCCCGCTTGAACGCCACACCCAGTGCGCGGCCCCGAAGCGCCTGCCACAGCGCCTCCTCCGAAGCTGTGGGCGAGTGCCGCATGCTGCGCGCGCGACTGACGAGCTGGTTGGAACGAGCTTGGCGTTCTTGGTTGTGACTGCGCATGGTGCCTCCAGCGCGCGGCGTGCGGCCGGGCGCAGCCACCCAGGCGCAGGCTCCATGACGTCGCCCCGCCGCATGGCGACTTGAATCACCCGCGCTGGCGCGGAGCGTGCGCCCTCTCGCGAAGCTCGGCCGCATGCCGCGCGCTGGAGGTCGGCGCAGGAACGACAACGCCGATCGACTGACACTGCTCGTCGTATGCCGACTGCTTGAACCACACCCGGTGGAGAGGAGAAGACGACCACCCCCACCTGACCGCGCAGGCCCCGCGCGCAAGTCCCGCGCGCAGCCGAAGGCGAGCACGGAGCGAGCACGGGCCGAGCAACAGGTTTGGGGGTGGTGTGGGGCCGCCTTGGGGTCTGGGGCAGCCGCGAGACGAGGGTTAGGCGCCGCGCGCGACAGTGCCCGTTTCGGCTTCTTTGACGCCTTTGACGGGCGGAGGATGCGCGGTGGCGAAGAGCGAAGAATACGTGATGCCGGCGAGGGCCGCGCCAACGATGGGTGCGAGCCAAAAGAGCCAGAGCTGCGTGAGAGCCCAGTCGCCCACGAATACAGCGGGTCCCGTGCTGCGTGCGGGATTGACCGAAAGATTGGTCACCGGGATACCGATGAGGTGAATCAGCGTGAGCGCGAGGCCGATGGGAATTGGCGCGAAGCCGGCCGGCGCACGGCTGTCCGTCGCCCCCAGGATGATCATCAGGAAGAAGAACGTGAGCACCAGCTCGGTCACGAGCGCCGCAACCATCGAATAACCGCCCGGGGAATGCTCAGCGAAGCCGTTCGCGGCAAAGCCCCCCGCGGTGGAGAAGCCGGGTGCTCCGCTGGCGATGACGTAAAGCACACCGGCCCCCGCGATGCCGCCGACAACCTGAGCCCCGATGTAGGCCGGCAGCTCGCGCGCAGGGAAGCGCTTACCCACCACGAGACCAACGGAGACCGCCGGGTTCAGGTGACAGCCCGAGATGTGACCAATGGCATAAGCCATGGTGAGCACGGTGAGGCCGAACGCCAGCGATACGCCGAGCAATCCGATACCCACTTTGGGAAAGCCAGCCGCCAAGACGGCGCTCCCGCACCCCCCGAAGACCAGCCAAAACGTGCCGATGATCTCAGCCAACGCGCGTCGAGAAAGTGGCATGATCGAAAAGGCTACCCGTGAATCGCGCTAGGGCCCAACAAGTATCGCCTTTGCTGAAAGGCTGGGTATTCGAGGGATGCAGCCCTTGTGGGCAAGGGTGAGGACGGCAGCTTAGGCGAGGTTTGAATACCCTCGCCTACGCGCGCCTCGCCGCAACATGCCGCTTTCGTCATCGGACGACGGCCCAGGTCTGTGCCGCCCCCCCGCAGCGTACGAGTAACCGGCGCGAACGGCGCAGATCGGCCAAAGCCGCGGGAGGCGACGGAGGAGCCGCCGAGCGCTCGTTACGGCGTGAGGACGGCGCGGAAACGGACTTTGTTGCTCATGACTTTGTTGAAGCCCTCCTCCGCGCGCTCGAGCGGTAGCGTTTCGATCTGGGGACGAACTCCGGAGAGGGCGCTGAAGCGCATGGTTTCTTCGGAGTCGATGGCGGTTCCGCTTGGCCAGCCTTGGATGCGCTTGCCGCTGAGCATTCCGAAGGCGGACACGGAGAAGGAGTCGCCCGGGGCGGCTACGAGAAGGAGGGTACCGCGCGGTTTCAACCCGCTCACGATGTCCGAGATGGCGGCTGCGTTCGGCGCGGTGGCGAGCACCAAGTCAGCGCCGCCTAGTTTTTGCAAGCCCTCGGCCGCGCTTCCGTTGCTCGCGTCCACGTAATCGTGCGCGCCGAGCTTGCGCGCCAGCTCTTCCTTATCCGCACCGCTGGAAACGGCGACGGTTCGGAAGCCCATGCGCGCCGCGTACTGTACGCCCAAGTGACCGAGCCCGCCGATACCCTGTACCGCCACCGTGTCACCGGCGCGCGCGCCGCTGTTCCGCAGCGCATTGTACGTCGTGATGCCGGCGCACAAGAGCGGCGCTGCGTCTACCGCGCTCAGCTCTTCCGGAATGCGAGCGACGGACTCCGCAGGAACGACGGCGTATTCCGCGAACCCGCCGTCGTGACTGATGCCGGTGATCTTCGCGTTTTCACAGTTGATGAAGTGACCTTTGCGACAGGCGTTGCACTGGAAGCAGTGCCCACCGTGCCAGCCGACGCCCACGCGCTCGCCCTCTTTCCAAGCCGTGACACCGGCGCCGACCGCGTCGATTCGGCCTGCGATCTCGTGGCCCGGAATCCTGGGGAGGACCAAGCCCGGAAAGTGAGCGAACCGGACGAGCGCGTCGCTGTGGCAGATGCCGCAGGCCTCTACCTTGACGCGGACCTGACCAGGCCCCGGGTCCGGGATGTCTCGCTCGACGAGCTCGAAGGGCGACTTGCCGTCACGCGCCTGAACCGCTCTCATTTTGCCCATTTTGTCTCCGTACTGGCGGCGCCAGGAAACGGCGCGGATCCTACCTTGCGCCGAGCGCCCTCGATCGCAATCCCGTGCGAGCGCCAGTTGCGAATGGGCCCGGAGCATTGGCGTCCGGGCGCGACGAACGCGGGAGCCCATCGGTTATGTCAACTGCTGACGTTGCCCGCCTCGCGCCGGTGGCAACTGAAGCGTGGGCAAGGACTGCAATCCCAGCCGTCGGTTCAAAGCACGCAGCCTTGCTTGATACCGTGCTGGGTCTTGTCGTCGTACTCGGCCTGAGCGCGGTCCATGCGTGCTTGGGCGAGGTTGGCGCGGTCTTGAAACTTGGCGGTGAGCTCCTGGCACGAGGGCTCCGGTGTGAGCATGGCGAGCTCGTTACGAAGCGCCGTGGCGTGCTCGATTGAAATCTCGACGTGCCCTTCTTCGTGCGCGGTGAGCGCCTTGAGGAAGCGATCCCACGAGCGCTGGAGCGCTTTCGGCGCCTGGTCGTGCTCCTGCCACTCCGGTAGGTGGACGACCAGCGACAGCGAGATGGTCGCGTCGCGCAGCCCGCCGCCGTCCGAATACTCCTGGCAAATGCCTGCCACCGGTATCGTGGACACGGTCATCCCCACCGCCTGCGGATCCGGCCAATTCGCCGAGGCGTGGGCTCGCATGGAGCGAGACAGCTCGGCCACCGTGCGGCCGCTCACGAGGTATGGCTCGTTGCGACGGGAGATCGCGAGCTCCGCCACTTGCGGCGCCTCCGAGTGCGGCAGCAGCGAGCGCGTCACCGGACTGACTTGAGAGCCGCCGCATCCCACCATCCACACTGCCGCCACCACTAGCCAGAGCGCACGTCCCAGCATCTGGCTCATATTAGCTCGAAATCGGGCGGGCGCAGTTGCGAGTCGCTTAGCGATGAGCCCAGCCGTCCAGCAAGCCAAGCAGGTAGCGGGCCGCCGCCGCGAGATCCGCCTCCGGGTATTGCTCCGGGTCGCGATTGACGAGCGCTTCCGCGAGCCGTGCCCCCGTAGCGCTCTCCTCGAACCGCGCCTGAAAGAAGCAGTGACCGGTCCAGCTGCGGTGTAGGTAGAGCCAGGGCGCTTCGTAGAAAACGAACCACCGATCTTCCATTTCGAGCGGCAGCACGCCCTGCTGCAACCAGGCGAACTGAATGGGCGTGTAGACGCGATCGATGTCGGGTCGGCCGAGCGAGGTGCGCGCGGCCGGCAGTGGCTCAGTCAGGCGGTCCTCCCGGCGTGCGGCGGGTCGCGTCCGCTCTGCGACTGCGCTCCTCAACTGCGTGGCGTCCGCCTCGCTGAACGCGACCAGCAAGATTTGCTCGAACGCCCCGGCGCCTTCTGGAATTGCGACCGGCAGGAGCGCGGTCGCGCACTCGTAAGCTGCGATGCGCGCCGCCAGGTAACGCGGGAAGCCGAAGATGCCGGTGCTGATCGCCGGAAACGCGACGCTACGCGCGCCGTGCAAGCGCGCCAGCGCCAGCGCGGCCCGGTAACAGGATGCGAGCAAGAACCCCTCGCCTTGAGTGCCGCCGTGCCACACGGGCCCGACCGTGTGCACCACGAAGCGAGCGGGCAGACGGAATGCGGGCGTGATGCGCGCCTGGCCGGTCGGGCAGCGCACGCCTGGGCGCACCTCCGGCAGGGCGCGGCATGCCTCCAAGAGCTCCGGCCCAGCCGCGGCGTGGATTGCGCCGTCGACTCCGCCGCCCCCGAGCAAGCGCTCGTTCGCGGCATTGACGATCACGTCCGCGCGGAGCTGGGTGATGTCTCCCGACACGACACGAAGCTCGGACATTCGCCGAGTGTGGCGCCGGCACGAGCCTCGAACCAGCCCAGTCGGCGGAGCCGGGCCCGCGTCGTTCGCGCACCTTCCTGATTCACGCTAGGCTTCGCGCGCGATGAAGTTTTTCGGAAACATGAAGGGCCGCTGGTTCCTCCCCGCCCTCGCCGCGCTCTCCGTGCTGGGCACCGCCGGCGGCTATGCGGCCCACGTCTACGCGTCGCCCGAGCAAGACTGCTGCGCTTCGGGCGCTGCGTGCTGCAAGCCGGGCGCGCCCTGCTGCGAAGGTCACGAGCACACGCTCGCCCAGCGCTGAGCCGCCCTCAACGTTCAGTCCGCTACGCCTTCGCGGAGCGCGGCTGGCCGTTCGCGCACGACTTTCAGCAAAGACTCGTAAGCCTCCTGAATTTCGGACGCGGTGTACTCCTGCCGAGGATCAGCCGCGACGTGAGCCTCCACCTGAGCGTGGTATTTCTTGGCTAGCGCCTCGAGCCCCGCGCCTTCGTACTTCGTCGCGGTGTCCTTCACGACTTGGATGTACGCGGCGCGGCACGGCTCACTCGTCAGGCAATCCCGAAAGATGCGCCCCGTCGTGATCTGCCCGTTCGGTTGGTCGTACTGGCGCGAGAGCCTCAGAGGCAGAATGTGCGGCCGACCCGAGTCCCGGTACGGCTTCATCGACATATCCATGCCCCAGGGCAGCATCACGAACGTCTGAGTCGTTGGGTCTCGGTAGATGCGGAAGTTGTTCGGATAAAAGACGGTGTACGCGTACATGTCCCACTGGTTCACGGCGGCCTCGGCGGCGGTGAATTTCAAGAAATGGGTCATGTCCAGCTGAGCGCCGAGATCATCCAGGTAGGTCTGCGGTTTGGCGCTGGCCACCGCCGCGATGAGCGCGATCATGTCCGAGCGATCGTTCGCCTCCTCGTTCGTCTCCAGGTCGAACTTGGTTTCATTGCCGGGTTCGAAGTCCACCTGGCCTTCTTCGTACAGGTTCCCGTCGTCACTCTCGAACCAGCGGCGCAAGAAGGGTTTGTCCTCCGTCTCCACGTTGGCGTAGAGACCGAAGAGCTCGTCGTTGACGTAGAGCAGCGCGTGGTTGCAGCGCGGCGCGGGCAAGCCGACCTCACGGAAGAAGTGATGTGCGAGCCGCTCGGCGAGGAAGGTGGGATCTTCGACCATGTTGTTGAAGGTCATCCGCCGCAAACCATGAAAGCCCTGCTTGCTCACGAACTCGTCGAATTTGAGCTTGAACGCCGCCTTTTCGGCGAGCGAGCGCAAGCTCCCCTCCCCCTTGATGCGCACCCCGATGTCGGCCACGCGCTCCTCGCCGTAACGGAGCGAGCCGCGCACGTACACGTCCGGATTGGCCTCGAGCGCGCTCATCGAGTCGGGTGGCAGCTCCAGATCGAAGCGCGGCACCACGTCTGGGTCGTACAGCTCGCCGCTCGTATCCACGACCGGGACGCCGGGCATGCCGGAGCTGCCCGCGCTGTTCGTACCGCCAGAGCTAGGCGGAGAGCCGCTGGCTGCCTGCGCGCTGCCCGCGCTCGTCCCGCCAGCGTTGGCCATGCCCGCGGTTGCCGCGGGGTTAGCGCTTGCTTTGCCCGCCTCGCCGGGGCTGGGCGCGGGTTCTCCGGGCGTGGCACCTTGGCCGCAGCCGGCCGCCGCCGCGAGCACGACCCAACCCATCCACGGCGCACGGAAGCTCATGACGGTTGGGGATGCATCGAGCCCCATCCCACGGATCAAGATTTCTTCATCCTCCCGTCATCAGGAAAATTGCGCTCACAACGTGCCCTCAGTCGCGTGAGGGCGTTTTAGTCTCGGCCCGATGCAGAGAGCCCTTCGACTGAGCGCCGCGCTGTGCCTGGTGAGCTGCGCTCCGGCGCGCGCCGTGCCCGAGCCGGCAGTGGCGGCGCCCGTCGACTCCAGCTCACGCAGCGCCGGGTGCGGCCGGCCCTACGTCGCGCCGGGTGAGCAACGACTGCAAGTCGGGGAGCGCACGGGGCAATACCTCGTCTCCCTACCAACGGACTACGACGAGAAGCGCGCCTACCCGCTCGTATTCGCGCTGCACGGCCGGAACCGAAACCATCGCGATTGTCAGCAAACCGACTGCACCGGCATTCAGAGTGAGCTCGGCGGAAAGGCAGTGCTGGTCTACCCGCAATCCTTGCGCGAGCCGCTCGACGCGCCGAGCAGCGGGTGGGAGCATCCCGACGAGCGCGACGACAACCTCGCGTTCTTCGATGCGCTATGGGCGAGCATCGAAGCTGGGTACTGCATCGACCGCGAGCGCATCGTGCTCGCGGGGAGCAGCTCGGGCGGCACCTTCGTGCACTCGCTAGGCTGCCGCTACGGCGAGCGGCTGCAAGCGATCGCAACGGTAGCAGGCGGCTTTCCGGAGCCCGAGGCGTGCCGCGGCGCGCCCGCTGCGATCTTGATCCACGGCATCGACGACCACCACGTGCCGATCGCGCGCGGCGAGCTATCTCGAGAGGCGTACGTCACGCGCTCCGGCTGCCAACCGAGCGTGGCGGCGCCTCTCGCCGACCTGCGCGCGGCGATGCGTCAAGCGCGAGACGCCAAGCTCGAAGAGGCAAGCTGCGTCGACATCGCGGGCTGTCGCGCTGGCTCGCCGCTGCGCTGGTGCGAGCACAGCTACGGCGGCTACGATGGGAGCACGCATGGCTGGCCGCCCGTCGGTGGTGAGCTGATTGCGCGCTTTCTGAGCGAGCTTCCCGCGAGGTAGCGGTCTAGGGGCGCGGCGGGGCCCACCTGGTCCGACTTGTCGGGGGTTGAGCTACGTTCGCTCACGCCAAGTCGGTGTCAGGCTCGCTCGTCCGTTGAAAGCGCGCGGTACGACTCGTACATTGCCGAGCGTGAAGCCATTGCTCGGTTGGGGTTGCGCGATGTTGGCGTTGTCCGTCGCGGGTTGCGGCAGCTCGGACCCCGAGAGCCAAGGGGGAACTTCGGGCAGCGGGAGCGGTGCGAGCTCCAGCGCAGGGTCGGCGGGGACGAAGAGCGGCGGTTCTGGAACCGGTGCCAGCAGCGGTAACGGCGGCGGTAACGGCAATGCCGGCGGCAGCGGTGGAAGCGGCGCGGCCGGCGGCAGCGGCGCGGCGGGTGACCCCAACGGCGGAGGGCCCGGTCCAGGAGCGGAGTTCGGGCCCACCTACTTCCGTTTTGGAGTGAACGGCGGCTACTACGGCCCGGGCATCGACCGGCGGGAGAGCTCGCAGCTGTCGTTGGCGGCCGGCGCCAGCAGCCTACGCACGACGCTACCCGAGTACTACTTGGCCAAGTGGGGCGACGGCATCGAAAAGGAGGACTACGACTTTTACGGAGCTCTGCCGCTCGGCCACCACGCGTGCTTCCTCATCGGTCCCACGCTCGCGCACTCTTCCGCACCGGCGGGCACGGAGGACTGGGAGCTCGCGCACTACGCGCCCAAGAACCTCTACGAGCCGATCTTCCTGGAGGACGGCTCCGTCAATCCGGACAACTACTGGGCGGCGTACGTGGAGCGCGTGGCCAAGACCTACGGACCCTACCTGGACATCTACGAAGTCTGGAACGAGCCGGACCAGGTCGGCGGCAACTGGCAAGCCACCGCCGCGTGGGAGACGGCTCCCCCCGAGCCGGCGGATTTGATTTGGTGGCAAGACACCGTGTTCGCTTACGTTCGCATGCTGCGCATCACGCACGAGGTCGTGCACCGCTTCGACGATTCGGCCGCGGTCACGACCGGCGGTATCGGCTACGGCAGCTTTTTGAGCGCGCTCCTTCGGTACACGGACGAGCCGAGCGCGGGCAAGGTGACGAGCGACTACCCGGATAAGGCCGGCAAGTACCTGGATATCGTGAGCTACCACTACTACCCGGTGTTCGGCGGCGGCAGCTCGGACCGCGGGGTAGACGGTTTGCTGGAGGCGCGCGACGACTACGCCAAGCGGCTCGAGGACGCGGGTGAAGGCGAGCGACAGTTCGTCGTAACCGAGAGCGGCGCGCCCCGCTACGCGGTCGGGGACTACGTGGGCGGCGAGGAGTACGCCGCCAATTACCTGGTGAAAGCGATGACGCTCGGCCACTACGAGGGCCTGCTCGGCATCGACTGGTTCGCCCAAGGAGACGGCGCGGCCGTGGGCGCCTCCACCGATGCGTTCGATTACATGGGGCTTTACTTCGACTACTCCGAGGTCACGACGGTCGCGGACTCGAAGCGCAGCCCGCAAGGTGACGCCTACGCCTGGCTCGCCGGGTGGCTACCCGGCACCGCTGCGGATTCGGACGCTCTCGCCGCGCTCGCGTTACCGGCGGCGGTTCGCGGCGCCGCCTTCGCAAAGGGCGACACCAAGGTTTACGTCCTGTGGGCCAAGACCGAAGGCGACGAGAGCGCCACCGCCAGCTACGACCTCGCCACCGGCGCCGTGGTCACCGTGCACCGCTTCGAGCTCCCAGGGGGCGGCACGACGGAGATGCAGTCGCCCAGCGATGGCAAGCTATCGCTCGAGCTCAACGGCACGCCGCTCGTCGTGGTCGTTCCTTGAGGGCGCGCTCGCCGCGATTCAAGGAACGGCGTTGTTCGTCGCGCCGGGCGAGGTGAGGATCGCGCCCGTGGACGCGGCGCCGTCCGGAATGCGGCCGAGGGCGTGGCCGTCTCCCACGTTGTTCGGCCCCGCGTCGTTCGGGTAAGTGAGCTGGTCGAGCAGCACGCCCTTGGAGTCATGCAGGAAGATCACCTCGCCGCCGGCGGAGATGCCCCACTGCACGCCGTCGTAGCAAGGCGTGAAACCGAAGCAGGTGGTCACGAGCCCGGTGGAAGCCGTTTGCTGTAAGCGGATCACCACGTACCCATCAGGAGCGATGGTCGCGCCGGGCGGGAGCGTCACGCGGTTGTTCGAGTCGTCCACCACGTAGCAGCCGCCCACGTCCGCTGTCTCCGGGCCGGGATTGTACAGCTCGATGTAGTCGTCGCCGGAGCCTTGCCCCTTGAGCTCGTTGATGACGACGGCAGTCGGAGGTACCAAAGTGGTCGGCTCGCCGCCCTCTCCGCCTTCTCCGCTCTCTCCGCCGCTGCCCGCACCGCCGGACGCGGCGCCACCGGCTGGCGGAGCGCCGCCGACCGGCTCGCCGCCGACTCCGCCCGGACCCGACCCTCCGCTCGAGGTGCCGGCTTGGCTGCTGCCGCCCTGAGCTGCGCCTGCGCCCGCGCCACCGAGCGGCGGCTGCGCCTGACCCCCGGTGCCGCCACTAGCGCCTGCGCCGGCGGTCGCCCCACCGGCGCTCGAGCCTGCGCTCCCGACCGGTTCGAGGCCGTCGAAATCCGCGCCGACGACGGTGCTGCACGCGGCGACTGGCAGCGCCCAGACCAAGGTGAAGCGCGCCCAACTGCGAGTCGTTTTCATCAAAAGCTCGACCTCAAGGTGAGCGACATACCGCTCGCCGTACTCGCGACGCCGACCCGCGTCTGCCTCGCGGCGCGTGGCTCGTTGCCGCTGTCTGAAACCAAAAAGTAAATCCCCACGCCGAGCGACGCGACGCCAGCAATGGCGGCGATGGTGCTCACGGTGGAGAAGGTGCGACCCGAGTCCGCCGCGTCTAGCCCCGCGGGCGTGCAGCGCTTGTCCACGCATTCACGGTCCACCGTAGAGTCTTTGGAAAGCACCACCGCCCCTGTCACGAGGCTCGTCGCGACGCCGGCCACGCCGACTCCGCCGAGCACCCAGCCCAGGGTGCGGTGCGAGCTGCTGGGAGCAGGCGGCGAAGCGGCGACGACTTCCTCGCGGGGCTCCGTTTTCGTCGCTGCCTCCGCCATGCCTGCGGTGAGCACGACCTCGCGCTGCTCGCTGGGCGACAAGTCCACCGTCGTGAGCGCCGGAGCCCGCCCTGGCGCTCGCACCTCGATGCGATGCGAGCCCGGGTCGACCGGCAACGCGAGGTTCAAGCTTGCGCTCCCGAGCTCCACGCCGTCCCGCAGCACGACCCAGCCCTCGGCGCCCGCGGGGACACGCAGCGTGAGCTTGGGAACCTTGCCCGCAAGCGCCGCGGCGCGCTCTTTGGCGATCGGGCGCCGCGCGTCTTCTTTCGGCAATGTTTGAGCGGCTTCCTGAAAGCGCTGCCACGCGGAAGCGATTTGCCCCAGCTGCTCCCGGCAATTGCCGAGGTTGAGCGCGGTGCCCGGCTTCGCTTCGAGCCGGTAACTCTCTTCGAAGCGATCGCAGGCCGTCCTCGCGTCGCCCTTATCCATGGCTTCGCGACCGGATTGAAATAGGGCTTCGGCCGTCACGCTGTCCGCACGCGCGCTCCGCGCTGGCAAGGTGAGCAAGGCCAAGATGGAGAGAACGGAGGCGGTGCGAAGCGGAGCGAATCGACGAAGCATGGCGGATCAGTAACGGCTAGAGAAAGGGTCCGAGCTATTCGCCGGAGCCGGCGGGTTGGATGCTGGCGGCGCGCTCGTGGAGGCGGCCGCGCTCACGGAGGCGGGGGTCGGCGGCGTCGTGACGCGCCGGGGCGCCGCGTTCGGCGCTGCCGCTTCTAGCACCGGAGCCGGCGCGCTCATCGGCTCCTCTTCCTGCGGCCTTTGCGGTGGTTGCTGCTGCCGCTCTCGCTCGCGCGGGGGCGGAGCAGGCAGCGGCGCCGCTACCGCGGTCGCGGAGGGGGCCGAGGGCGTCAGCGCGCTCTGCTCGGGCTTTCGGAGCAACCAGAGCACGAATGCCGCCGCAACGAGCAGCCCGAGGACGAGCAGGGTCGCCACCCGCCGCTCGATCGCAATCGTGATCGGCTTGCTGTCGCGCGCGGGAGCGGCCGCGATCGGCACTCGCCCGCTCTCCAGCAGCGTGGGCATCTCTTGCGACACTCGCGGTGGACGGCGGCCGTCCGGCGGGGAGCTCAAGCTGCTGCTGAGCGGAGGAGGCACCAGCTCCCGCACGCGACGCACCTCGCTGAGCATCGCGCGGGCGTCCGCGAAGCGGTGCTTCTTCTCGTAAGCGAGCGCTTGGTCTACCAGCGCGCACACGGAAGGGTCGAGCGTCTTGTCCACGCTGGCGAGCTTGGGCGCTGGCTCGTGAATGGCGAGCGCGAGCTGCTCCGTGAGAGTCTCCGCTTCGCGCACCAGCTTGCCGGTCAGCAGCGTGAACATGGTCGCGCCGACGGAGTAAAGGTCGCTTTGTGCGTCTACCTCTTCCCACCGTGAGCGAGCCTGCTCGGGCGGCATGAAAGAAGGCGTACCCAGCAGAGTCCCCACCGCCGTCACGTCCCGGTGCGGCACCGCTTGGGTGAGCCGCGCGATGCCGAAGTCCAGCACCTTGAGGCGACCTTCACGCGTCAGAAACAGGTTGTCCGGCTTCAGGTCACGGTGCACGACGCGCTTCTCGTGGGCGACGATGAGCACGTCCAGCAGCTGATCGGCCAGCGCCAAAACCTCGCCCGCCGGCAGGCTATCGCCGTGCCTGTACGCGCGATCTTCCAGCGTTTCGCCCTCGAGCAGCTCCATCACCAAGTACGGCAAGCCGTCCTCCGAGATGTCGTCGTCGATGACCCGCACCACGCCGGGGTGCTCGATGGAGTTGGCGGTGTAGCCCTCGTGCACGAAGCGCTCCCGAACCGTCGGGTTCTGGGCCTGCTCCGGGTGCAGTAGCTTCAGCGCAGCGCGGCTCTGGTTGCGATGCGTGACGAGAAAGACCGTGGCCACGCCGCCGACGCCGAGCACCTTGTCCAGCCGCCATTTGCCGCTGAGGGTCGTGCCGAGCCGGGCCTGAGCGCCCGGTGCATGGGTAGGCAGTGGCTGCATTGAGGACGCCCGCACCGTAACACCTGACCCGCCTCCGGACCGTAGCACGGCACGCTCATTTCTCAGCTATCGGCCGCACGACTCGCTTCGGTCAAAGCTCACACGACAACCGCGCGCGAAATATGTCCGCGTGCTCCTGCTCTGACACGGTGAGGTAGCTGAGCCCATCCGCCGAGAATGTAATCGCCTCCCCCTGCTCTTCCGCGGGCGCGGGCAGCTGCTGCGGTGCGGCAGAGAACAAAGCCGCGAGCGCGGAGCCCGCCGGTCGCGACCAGAAGAACACGGACGTGTACGTGCGAAGCAGTAGAGCGTCTCCCGAGGGAGAGAGCTCGCCCCCAGTCACGAGGGAGCTGCCAGGGGCCTGCGTAGTACCAAATTCAGCTTCCGCCACGAGCTCCAGCGTCTGCTTGACGCCGTCCGCGACCAGGCCAGACGCTCGAAAAACAGACGATCTGCCGTCATTTTCCTTGGTGACCAGGACCAGGTCCGCGCTCTCCGGGTCCAACAGCAATGCCTCACAGTCGTGGGCGGGGCCCGGATACGAAAGGGGCAGCCGGCTCCAGTCGCTCACCGCCAGCGGCTCCGGGACCTCCTCATCCGAAAGGATGAGGGGCTCCGCGACCCGGTACACGTCGATGGAGGGCCGCGGCGTCGCGCCGACGCGCGCGTTGTTGTCCCCCACGTCGCCCAAATACACGAAGCTTTCCCCGCCCGGCCCGGGCCCGAGCGCGATGTCCTCCCAATCGATGGCGGTGGCGCCCGTCAGTGAGATCTCCGCCAAGGTGCGGCCCTGCTCGTCGATGGCGAAGAACCGCGCGGTGTCACCCGAGTCGTTGTGGACGTAGTAAACGCCTGGATTCTTCACGCTCGCGACGATGCCCGAGATCTCGGTCAGGGGCTCACCCTGCAAGGCGCCAACGGCCCGGGGCTCAGCGTCGCAAGCGCCTCCACCTTCACCGGTTTCGGTCCCGCCCACTGCTGCGCCGGCCATCGCCTCCGGCGACGCGCCCGCGTCACTCTCCGAACCGCCGCGCGGCGCTTCCCCACCCTCCGGCCCCGAGCTCTCAGCGCCGCCTCCACCAGCGGGAGCGCTCGGAGCGCCCGCTTCTGCCTCTTGGCCGCCTTGAGCGCTGGCGGAGCCGCCGCAGCCCTGCCCGACCTCACAAATGCGCGCCGACGAGCACGAAAGCCAGGCCGGAGCGCACACCGCAAGCAGCCAGCCGACGGCTCTCATCGAACCCACTCATCGCGCGGAGCGGCGCCGGCTGTCCACTCCATTCATGACGTTTCGATGACAGTCGAGGCGACCGGTATCGCGTCGAGCCGAGGGATGGCTGCCGCCTCGCAGCTCACCTCGCAGAAGCTACCGTGTCGGAGAAGGGCAACGCTGCCGCGCCCGTGAGGCGCCGTCACTTCAGGCGCCTCGGCCCCGTCTTTTCGCCAAGCTCACGGAGACTCTCGGCTCGCCCAGCGCCCGCACCGAGCCGGTGCTGAAGGCGCTACTGAGCTCCAGCGCCTCGAGGCGCGCGGGTGCCGAGCGGCAGGCTCTGAACGACGGTCTCTGGCCGGTGACAGCGCGCGGAACCTTGCGGCCCCGCGCGCGCTGCACGTCACCTCACTCCAGGGCTTCGGGGCACTTTTCTTGCACGATTTCACATGACGCGGGCGTCTCATTGTCCGTCGGCACCTCGAACTCCGTACCGAGGTCGTCACAGCTCGGCAAGTCCGCCAGCCCGGCCTTCGCCTGAGCGATGGTGTCGCTGAAGCAGGTTTCGATCTCGCCCACGGTGGCGGTGCAGCTTTCGGTGGGCTTGGTGCACTCATTTTCGCTGGGCTCTTCGGGCTCGGCGAGGCACTCGTCGTAGGTCATTTTGCAAAGCGCATCGGCTTCTTCGCCCATCGCGCCAGATAGGGTCGTCGCGAACAACGCGGCGAAGCCGCACGTCGCCTTCTTAGCGTCTTCGCCGAGGACGTCCTCCGCCTCTTTGGCGGCGCGTTCGCACAGGGCCTCGAACTGAGCGTCGGTCAGGTCCTTGCCGAGCGTGTCGTCCGACACACCGGCGCCGCTGCCCGAAGTCCCAGAACCGGTACCGCCGCTGCCGGTGCCGCCGCTGCCGGTGCCGGCCGTGCCAGCGCCACTGCTCGTGCCGGCGCCACTGCTCGTGCCGGCGCTGCTGCTGCCGCCCTTGCCAGCGGTTCCGCCGCCGTCATTGTCGTCCGACCCGCCGCAAGCCACCGCCGCCGTCGCCGCCAAACCAACCAACAACATCGAAAAACGCATCGTCGCTCCTAAGCTCATTGACCCGAAAGTCGTGGGGTGCGGAGAGATAGTACGTCAGCAACGCGCGTCACCTTCCTTCTCGCAGAGGCCGGCGGCGCGTGGTTGCTCGAACGCCTTTTTCGGACGGCAGGAGCGAACCGGCGGCCCGTTCGGACTGTCTCACCGCGAGCCGTGACCCGTTCGCCAGATTCCGCCTAGCGCTTGCCGGTGATGAGCTCGACGAGGGTGCGGGCCACCATGTCTACCAGGATGTCCTCGCTCGGTACCATGCGCTTGCTGCCCAGTGAGCCGTCGATCCACAGCGTGCTCGCGCCGTGAACACCGGCCCAAGCCACGAGCACCAGTGGCATGGGGTCGCCCGGGCGCGCCAGCCCCTCTGCCTGGCAGCGCTGCACGGAGGCGCGCAGCATGTCGAACGAGTCCTCGCCTGGGGCCGCGCAAGACTTGGAAAGATGATCTTGAAGCTCGGGCCGGAACATCACTCGGAAGTGCCCGCGGTGCGCGAGCGCGAAGCGCAGGTAGCCTTCGCCCAAGCCGCGTAGCTCCGAAGCAGCGTCCCGCCCCGCGAGCGCAGCGCAGCGCTTCATCTCGGCCGTGAGCAACTGAAAGCCTTGCTCGGCGATGGCGGCGAGGAGCTGCTCGCGGCTCTCGAAGTGGTGATAGGGAGCGCCCGAAGAGACCCCGGCGCGCTTGCTCAGGGCTTGCAAGCTGAGCGCGGAAAGCCCCTCGTGCTCCACGACCCTCACCGCGGTTTCCAGCAAGACTCGGCGCAGGTCACCATGGTGGTAAGCGCCCGATTTCTTTGCGATCCGCGCCATGAAGGCCAAGCATAGCGCGGCTGGCCATCTTGACATCTCTCAGATTATATCTAAGAACATATTAGTTACTCGAAAGGTGAGCTGCCATGGCACTCGAGAGGCGATCCTTCGCCGTGTTCAACGCCGTGTCCTGCGCGCTCGTCGCGCTGGTTTCGTTCCGGTACCTGCTCGGAGTCGGTCCCGTCCCCCCGCTCATCGCCATGAACGAGCTCAAGCAGCCATGGCTCGTGCTGCACGTCATGGGCGCGGCAACGGCGCTGCTCGTGAGCCCGCTGCAGCTCCTTCCCCGCCTGCGCGAAAAAGCACCGAGCGTGCATCGCTGGCTGGGCCGCGTCTACGTGCTTGCCTGCATGGTGGGCGGCGTGGCGGGTGCGCTCCTGGCGGCGGGCTCCGCGGCGGGTCCCGTGGCGAGCGTCGGTTTCGGCATGCTCTCGTTACTTTGGCTCTACGTGACGACGGCGGGTTTTCTCAGCGCGCTGCGGGGGCGATTGGCCGAGCACCGCGTGTGGATGATTCGATCCTTCTCGCTCACCTACGCGGCGGTCACGCTGCGCATCTACCTCGCGATCTTGCCGGCGCTGCCCATCGCGTTCATTCAAGGCTACCGCGCGATCGCGTTTCTTTGCTAAATGCCAAACCTCATCGTGGCAGAGCTGCTGCTGAGGCGCGGTCAGTGGCCGCCGGCACGCACGGCTGGTGCGAGCGAGATGGGAGCGCCACCAGAGCAGCTGGCCTGAGAGCTTCGTGCTAGCTGGGCCAGATGTCGACCTTTCGCCGCGTGTATTACGCCACTTCGCCGGACTCCATGAAAGGCGTCAGCAACCAGCAGCTGCGCGATCGCTACCTGATGGCGGACCTGTTCGAGCCGGGCGCGGCGGTGCTGCATTACACGCACTTCGAGCGGCTGGTCGTGGGCGGCGTGATGCCCGGCGCTCAGGCCATCGAGCTGCCTCGGCAAACGGAGCCCGCCTCCGCCGCGGGCAAGTCGCTACTGGAGCGACGCGAGCTGGCGGCGGTGAACGTGGGCGGCGCCGGCGTGATCCGGGTGGATGGCGAGCGCTTCGAGCTCGCGCCCAAAGACTGCCTGTACGTGCCGATGGGCAGCGAGGACGTGCGCTTCGAGTCCAGTAACGCCGCGGAGCCGGCCAAGTTCTACCTCGTCTCCACGCCGGCACACCGCCGACTGGAGACCAAGCAGGTGTCGATGGCGCAGGCGGTACCGCTGGAGCGCGGCGCGCTGGAGACCTCCAATGAGCGCATCATTTATCAATACGTGGTGCCCAGCACGGTGCCGAGCTGCCAGCTGCTGCTCGGCCTCACTATCTTGAAACCCGGCTCGGTGTGGAACACGTGCCCACCGCACCTGCACGACCGCCGCTCGGAAGTGTACTTTTACTTCGACCTACCGGTGGACCAGCGCGTGCTGCACTTCATGGGCGAACCGGAGGACATGCGTCACCTGGTGGTTGGCCCGGACCAAGCGGTGGTGTCTCCGCCCTGGTCCATTCACATGGGCTCGGGCACGAGCAGCTACGCGTTCATCTGGGCCATGGGCGGCGAGAACCTGGACTACACGGACATGCAGGTCCTGGACATCTGCCAGCTGAAGTAGCGGCGCCTTCGCGGCGCGAGTAGCCGCTAGCGCTTCTTCGCCGGCTTCTTCACGGCTGCCTTCGGCTTCGGCTTCGGCTTTTTGGCGAGCGTTGGAGCCTGCGGATGAGGCAGCACGCCTCGCGAGAGCTGCTCGACCATGCGCTCGATGAATCGAGCGCGACCCGCGGGGGTTTTGATGTGGTGCAGCCGGTAGGCTATCGCGTACGTGTTCTGACGGCTCAGCTCGCGGAACACGGCGCGCGCTTTCGGTACCTGCTCGACCGCTTTCAAGAATTCGGCCGGCACCTCGATCGCTTTCGGCGATGGGTAGGCGGCGTCCCAACGGCCGTCCGCCTTGGCGGCGTCGACGTGGGCTTGGCCGTGCGCCGTCATGCGCCCGGCTTTGAGCAAGTTGGCGACTCGCTCGCGGTTGATCTGCGACCAACGGCTCTTTTTACCGCGCGGCGTGTAGCGCTGCAGGAACGCTTCCGCGTCCAGCGCCTTGCGAATGGCGTCGATCCAGCCCCAGCACAGGCACGAGTCGATGGCCTGGCTCGCGTCGATGCTCGGCTTGCCGCTGCCCTTCTTGTAGATTTTGATCCACACCTCGGCCTTCGAGGCGTGGTTCTTCGCGAGCCACGCCTCGAAGGCGGCTTGGCTCGGGAACGCGCGAACCGCCTTAGGGTCGACGACGACGCTGGCCACGCTTCACTTCGCCGGCTTCTGGCAGCGGCCCTTGGGGTTGAGCTCGAACCCCGGCTTGCACTCACACACGCCGAGCGGCGTGCACTTGCCCCACAAGGCCGACACCGTCTCGTCTTCGTTGCACGACTGGTCGTTTTGGCAGGGCGCGCGCTTGCCCATCGGTGGGCCGGCGGAGGGCGCCACTTGGGCCGCGGCGGGTGCGCAGCAGAGACCATTCTCGACTCCGACCCGAACCTTGCCGAGCTCTTGCCGACCATCCGGACAGCCCGCGGAGTGGAGCGAGCCGTCCCCCTTGTCCGTCAGCACCTCGCCGGGACGAGAGCGGCACTCGTCCATGGTGAGGGTCGGGCTGTCCGCGGTACCGGGGGCGGGATCGGTCGTCGGCGTCTTCGTCTCTTCTGCGACGGCGGAGAGCGCGGGGATCGGCGCGCTATCCGTCTGCGGGCGAGAGGCACACCCCAGCGACACCAGTAAGCCGAAAGCCCAAAACGAAGCTCGTTTCATGGCCGCCAGCATGGCACTGAATCCGGCTGGCGCGCCACCGCAACGCGCGAGGCGACGAGCCCCGGCGCCGCTTCGTCGCAGCTTGCCTCACGTCATTTCGGCGGGGGCACGAACGTTGGCTCGCACGTGAACAGGACTTCGATCTTGGGGTTGCTCCCTTGCTGCGCGGCCGCGCAGGTCTCCGGGCAGAGCAAGATCTTGTTCGTCGCGGCGTCCACGTAGAAGGCGTCCGGTACGCACCCAGCGAGGTTCATGGCTTGGCCGTAGGTCTTGGGGGCCGCCACGCCGTCCGGCGTGTACGCGACCGCGACGGTGCTGAGATCCAGCTCTTTGCCAGCGGGCGGAGCCGGGACCGGGAACTCGCACGCGATCGCCGCGTGACTGGCCACGTCTTGGGCGATCTTGTCGAACACGGCGTCGAATGCGGTGTACTGACAGAGTGGGAAGCGCAAGCCGCCCGTAGCGATGCTGAGCTCCTGATAGACGGGACCTGGGCTCTCCACGGGGTCGTTGTTGCCGGTGCAGATCGCGGTCTGCATTGGCTCCGTGGGGAGCCAGGGCTCGGAGGGCGTCGGCTTCTCCCCGATGCCGATGATGCTGTGGAAGCGGAAGTTGGGCGCCGCGACGCTCCCGAATTGCGGGGACTTGGCCACCATTTGCGCCGTGAACTCTGCCGCGGTCAGCTCGGTGGAGTTGTCGTCCGTGATCTCCAAAAATACTTTGGACGCGTTCGGCCGCAGCCACATGCCCCAGCCTTGCGGCGCGAGGTCGAACTCGTCCTGCTCCGTTCCGTCGAACGTATCCACCACGAGCACGAGCGAGTTCAGGCTCTCCACCTTCAAGCTGTATTGATAGAAGCGCTCGGTGAAGGCGGGCAGGTCCGGCGTGGGGGGACAGGCGGTGTTGGCGCTGAGAGGGGCCGTGACGCAGATGGAGGTCTTGCGCCCTGACCGCTCGTGCCGAGAGATGAGGATCACTCGGTAGTCCACCCCGCTGGACTGCAGGATGTTGGCGAAGTTGACGTTGATGTTCTTCTCCACCGCGTCGATCTCTTCCTGCATGCTGCCGGAGTTGTCGATGACGACGATGATGTCGACGGGGGCGCGTGTGACCATGGCCGTCACCGGCACGGTGGCGCAAGCAGGGTCACCGCCGCCGCTTCCCCCCGCGCCACCGGTGCCCGGCACATTCACCTGAAGCGTGCCGGCCACGCCGGGTAGCGACGGCATGCCCGGGGTGGCAGCGCTACCTGATGCCCCCGGCGCTCCCCCGGAGCTCGGCCCGCTCGAGGGGTCCGAATTTGCCGAGCACGCCAGGAGCAGCGAGAGCGCGGAGAACCCTTGCGCGGCGCGCCAACAGACACCCTTCGACATGCACCCTAATGCCGCTCGAGGCCGAGTCGATCACGCGGCCGACTCCCATTTCGGCTCCAGCCATCAAGTCGCGCGCTGCTGCATTTTTCCTGACCACGGCGCGGGGCTCATGACTCGGAATCGAGCAGCCACTCGGCGACCGCGGGCACACTCGGCACGTCCGCCTCGGCCCAGTCGAACCCAAGGAGCTCGTCCGCCGTGGCCCAGACCAGGCGCGAGTGCTCACTGAGCGCCGGCTCACCTGACACCAGCCGCGCCGCGTACACGTCGAGCTCTATCACCTTGTTGCCCGACGGTGCGCGGCCGGTACCGAGCAGCGGACCCACTTCGATCTCCACGCCGAGCTCCTCGCGGAGCTCGCGAACGAGCGCCGCGGTCGGCGGCTCGTTCGGCTCGACCTTACCGCCCGGAAATTCCCACTTGCCGGCCAGGAGCATGCCGGGCCCGCGCTCTGCGACCAAGCATCGCCCCGAGCGCACGATGGCGGCCGCGACGACCTGGATGAGCTGGCTCATGGCGAGCACCTTACACGCTCGCTCACCCGCTCTCAAAGGGCGGTCACGCGCGCGCCGTGGAGTAGGTACGTCACGTGCACGTAGTCACGCACCAGGAAGATGCGCTCGCCCTCCGTCATGAGCAGAACGACGGCAAAAGGCAGCCACGTGCCCGCCTCTCGTTTGTAGTGCACCAGAGAGGGAACGCCCTCCACGTCGGCGACGCCGAACCGAAAGTCCCAAGGCAGCTTGGCGTAGTTGCCGAAGTACTGACCCGGAAACGGCCCCGTCGTGCGGTGTACCACTTCTAGCCGCGCGTCCGCGGTGAGGAGCGCTCGCACGCCGTCCCAATCGCGACGGTTGAAGCGCGCCGCGTACTGGTCGATGAGCGCGCGGTGCTCGGCAGACAGCGTTACCGGCTCTCGGCTCCGCACCGCGTGCTCTAGCTTTTGCCGCCCTCGATGGATGGCCGCCTTGACCGAGCCGATGGTACTGCTCGTCACCTCTGCCGTCTCCTCGAGCGAGTACCCGAGCACGTCCCGGAGCACCACGCTGGCGCGTTCGCGCGGCGGCAGCTGGGTGAAGAGCGCCGCGAGAGCGGTGCTGGCCAGCTCTTG
Source organism: Myxococcales bacterium (assembly GCA_004193285.1). GTDB lineage: Bacteria > Myxococcota_A > Polyangia > Polyangiales > Polyangiaceae > PMG-095. Next base: position 36,797 of record SECP01000030.1, read on the forward strand.
CTGTTCGAGGTCGAGCGCCACGTCCGCGCCGCTCGGCGTCTCGTCGTTCAGTGGAACCAGGGCGCGACGGCGCCGCTGCCAATCGATGCAGCAGTTGTGCGCGATTCGGAACAGCCACGAGCGCAGCGACGCTCCCTGCCGGAGCTCGGGTAAATGGTAAAAAGCGTGCACCAGCGCCTCCTGCAGCAGGTCCTCTCCGTCCGTCACGCTGCCGGTCATCCGCGTGCAGAAGCGGTGCAAATCCGGCCTCAAGGCTTGGCACGCCTCCTCGAAGCGCTGGCGCGCCTGTAAAACTTGCTCGAGCTCGGGTTCCACTTTGCGGATTTCTCCTGACGCTCCGGGAGACGCACCAGCCGCCAGAAAGTGACGCGAATTTTTTCGCCGTACCCTTTTCGAGGCCGCTGCGTCTGCTGGGGGAGCCCCTCGCTGGGGCAGCAAAGGAACCTATCATGCTCACCCTGTTCGATTTCGACGCCTCCCCGAACTGTCTCAAAACGAAGATTTTACTCAAAGAGCTCGGTTTGACTTACGAGCAGCGCGACATGACGCGCCCGGAGCTCCGGGGTCCGGAGTACCGCGCGTCCTTTCCCACCGGGCAGTCTCCGGCGATTCGGGATGGCGAGCTGCTGCTGGCGGAGTCCGGGGCGATCGCGCTTTACCTGGCGCAGCAGCACGGGCGGCTGATTCCGGAGGACTCACGGCGCCGCGCGTTGATGTACCAGGCGATGTTCGTGGAAGCCTCGTTGCTAGCCCCCACCGTCGGCGGCCAGGGCCTGTTCGGCGAGCTCTACAAGCCGGAGGCCGAACGGAACGCGGCGCGCCTCGCGGAGCTGCGCGAAAAGGCCGTGCGCGTCGGGCAAATCTTGGGCGAGCTGCTCGGGGACAAGGCGTACTTCGCCGAGGAGCTGAGCATCGCGGACATCCAAATGTACTCGGCCGTCAGTAAGTCGCTCGCGGGCGGCGTATTCGGCGCAGCGCCGCAAAACCTGGTCGCTTGGTGCGAGCGCATGACCGCGCGCCCCTCGGTCAAAGCCGCGCGGGAGGAGTACGTGCACTACCGCGCCTCCGCGGAAGCGGCCGCTTAGTCTCGGCGAGTTGAAGTCGGGGTCGCCGCGGTAGCTCAGCTCCGGGTCGGCCCCGTACCGGCTTTCGCCGCTCGCACCGTCGCCCTCTTCGCGGGTCGAAAGCTCGAGGCTCATTCCGTGAAGACCAAGCGCACCACCGGCGGCTCTTGAGGTGCGGCGCCGGGACTACCGGGAATTTCCGGCAGACGAAGCAAGCCGAAGCGGGCGTCCAGCTCGACGATTGCGCTCGCAGTGTGTGATACGCCTCCGACCAGAGCGTTCGAGCTCTTGCAGCCGCCTCGCTCGTCGGGCGCGCATGAAGAGCACCCGTCAGGCGACTCGCACTTGATTTCCGCGCCGGCCCGGGCCGTGAACGTGTACGCGCCAGGGCGAATCGTCTTCGCCTGATCGCACGTGAGCTCTTGCCCCGCCTCTTGACCCGAGACGCAGCGGCTCGGTAGCGCCCCTTCGACGAGGTAGTGACCGTCCCAAATCGTGGAGAGCGTTTCGCCTGGCTGGAGCGTCACCGTGTCCCACACCGGGCAAAAGGCGAGGCATCCCGCGCCGCCCTGCTCGTGCAAGCTCTGGCACGACGAGCGGCACCAGCCAACGTGCGGCAGCTCGGCACCCGTAGCGTCTGCCACCGAGAACAGCGGAACGGTTTCGCACGTCGGCGCGGCGGGGCCGAGGTGAAGAGCGCTGACGGTCTGATTGGTGATTGAGACCAGCACTGCCGCGGCAGGCTCGTCATCGAAGCGCGTGCACGCGTTCGGCTGACCTGCGGAGCCGCCGCCGGCGCTCGTTCCCCCGCTGGCACTGCCGCCCGCTCCCTGCCCGGCCACGCCCGCGGTGCCGCCCGCCGCGGTGCCACCGGCCGCGGTGCCCCCCGCGCTCGTACCACCGCTCGGCCGCTCGTCTGCGTCGAAGCTCTTGCCGCCACATGAAAGCGAGCTCGATAAAAGCAGCAGCGCCGCCAGGCTTCGGAGGGACGACATCCGCAGGGTAACAGCAAGAGCCGCGCCGTCGGCCGATGCCCCGCGGCCTCGCAAATGCGCTGGACGCAGCGCGACACTTGGCACACCCCTGGCACAACGCCGGGTGCTACCGTCACGCCGTCCCTCGCAATGAAGTCCTTGTCTCCGCGCGATAGCTTGCAAGCGCTACCGCCTTTGCGTGCAGTTCCGAGCGACAGCGAGGCGGACCGCCGGGTGATGGGTGAGCGAATTGCCTACTTTGGCGCGGTAGTGGGCGCGCTTTCGCTGGCGTTTTACGCGTTCAACTGGCTGCTCAGCGTCCTCGTGAACCCGCACTGGTGGTACCAGCTGGTGCACCCGGCCACCTTCATGCACCTGGCCGCGTCGTGCGTGTTTTGGCTGCTTTGGCTGCTGTGCCGGAGCGGCGAAAGAAGCGCCGCCCAGCTGAACGTGCTCGACGTCGGCAGCCTGCTGGCTGCGAGCGTCCTTTATGCGCTGATGATCGGGCTGGCGCCCGGGCGGGGCTTTCCGCAAGCGCTCATCTTGACGCTGATCCTGGTGACGACGCTCAGCACCCACGCCATCATCGTGCCGGCTACGGCGCGGCGCACGGCGTGGGTGAGCGCGCTCGCGGCCGCTCCGGTGCCGTTCACGACCTACGTCGTCACGTTGGAGCAGCCGCCGAGCGAGCTCGTTCTGCGCACGTGGGGGCCGCTCGCGTCCGCGGCCTTCGTGGGCGCGTGGTGCTTGCTCGGCGTCGCCACGTGCTCGCTGGCATCTCGCATCATTTACGGTTTGCAGGAGCAAGTCCGGGCGGCGACGGAGCTCGGCCAGTACACCTTGGAGGAGAAGATCGGCGAAGGGGGAATGGGCGTGGTTTACCGCGCTCGTCACGCCTTGCTGCGGCGGCCGACCGCGATCAAGCTGCTCTCGCCAGAGCGTGCGGACGCGCGCCAAATCCGCCGCTTCGAGCGCGAGGTGCAGCTCACCAGCCTGCTCACCCACCCCAACACGATCGCCATCTACGACTTCGGGCGTACGCCGGACGGCGTCTTTTACTACGCCATGGAGCACCTGGACGGCATCACGCTGGAAGACCTCGTCAATCACGACGGTCCGCAGCCGGCCGGTCGCGTGCGCGATATCCTGTTCCAAGCGTGCAGCGCGCTGGTGGAGGCGCACCAGCTCGGCCTCGTACACCGCGACATCAAGCCCGCCAACATCATGCTCTCTCGGCGCGGCGGGGTGCCCGATCACGTCAAGGTGCTGGACTTCGGCTTGGTAAAAGAGCTGTCCGAGCCGGACGCCACCGCCAACTCGCAACCGGCGCTGCTCGGCACGCCGCTCTACCTCGCGCCGGAAGCGATCACGAATCCAGAAGCGGTCGGGCCGTGCGCCGATCTGTACGCGCTCGGCGCGGTCGGTTACCACTTGCTCACCGGTCACCCCGTCTTCGAGGGACAATCCATTGTGGAGGTGTGCTCGAAGCACCTCATGGCCGAGCCGGAGCCGCCCTCCCTCGATCCCCGGTTGGATGTGCCGGCCCCGCTGGAGCAGCTCATTTTGGCGTGCCTGGCGAAAGCGCCAGGGGGGCGCCCGAAGGACGCCGCGACCCTCCGCGACCTGCTGCTGCACTTGCCGCTTTCGGGCAGCTGGTCACCGGCGGACGCGCAGCGCTGGTGGGACAGCCGCGCGCCGGAGCTCCGGGCTCATATCGAACGAGAGCGAGGCGAGGCCAGCAACGGCGCTCCCGCGACCCTCGCCATCGATCTCAAAGCGCGCGCATTGCGCAGCCGCGCCACGCCGTAGTCGGCTACCCTCGGCGCGTGAGCGAATCGGAACCTCTGCTCCTCCACGAGACGGGCATCGCGCGGCTGGACGACGGCAGCGAGGCCGTCAACGTTGGCCCCATCGTGGCGGCCCTACGCTTCCTCACCGAAGGTCGCGGCGACGACCGCGGCGTGGACGAAACCGGCGCGCCCCTGCCAGACTTACTGAGCCTCGCGTTCGACGTCGTGAAGAGCATCATCCTCGGCGGCCGCCACGCGGACTACTTCCGCCAGGTGAAGCGCGAGCTGGACTCCCGCGCGGAAGGGGACACCTCGCTAGGCCTCGCGAAGCAAGCGGTTCGGCACACCATGCCCACGGCGGCGCTCAAGAAAGCAGGCGTGGAGCTGCAAGGAAGGGTGCGTAAGCTGGAGGAAGCGGTCAGCTCGGTGATGACCGAGCTGGCGGCGCTCACCGCCCCGCCGGAAAAGCCCGCCAAGCGCCCCCGCAAGCGAGTCAGCCGCCCCCGCGCCGCCGCGCCGACCCCCGAGCGGCTCACCAAGCCTGCCAAACGTAAGAAGCGCGCGACGCCGCCGAAGCCCGCGAAGAAAGCGCCGCCCTCCAAGAAGACACGCAAAAAGCGTCGCTGAAGCCGGCCGCCGGCAGGCGCTCTCCCTGGCTCGAACCGTGCTTCGCATCCGAGGACACCGCCTTCGAAGTACCAGCGCGGCGCCAGGTCACTCCTGCGAGCAGGAGATTGGCGCCGGGAGCACTGCTCGCGGCTCGAACCGTTCCTCGGATCCGAAGACACCCCGTGCGAAGTACCAGCGGCGCGCTAGCGCACGTCTGCGCGAGCCCGGACGAAGTGCTCATGGATGCCGGAGCGAGTCAGCTCGAGGTGCGCGCTGCCCCGCAAGATGCCGGGGGCCGGATCACGGCCGGCGTGGGCCTCGTCGCGCCGGCTCCCGGCGTGTACTTCACCGCACCGAGCGGGTCCAAACCGAGCTTCGGTCGGACTGCGTGCGTTCGGAGGCGCACGGCCGGGACCCGCCGCCGCTGGGCGTGAACGCGTCCTTCCGAGCGAGTACTTTGCCTCGCGAGGTGGGGCGAGGCAGTGCGGCCTGCTGCCGGCACGGAAGTTTCTGCAAGCGAGCTGCGTCGCGGCAGCCCCATTTCGTCGGCGACGATAGAATCGCGGGGGGCACGGCCGATTGAGTTAGCCTACCCGCATGGATGGACGTGCCTGGCTCGAGGTGGCGAAGCCGCTAGCGGATCGGATAGCGCAGGCGACCGGTTTGACGCGGAGCACGATCGTGGCGGCGCTGATTCTGCTGCTCGGGCTGATCGCGGCCGCGGTGCTCGGGAGGCTCGCGCGGCGGCTCGTGGCGAGGAGCGCGCGCTGGCTGGGTAGCTGGCAACCCGGCGCGGTGAGCGTGCCTCAGCTGGACCGCGTGGAGAGGGCGGTGGGCAGCGCGGTGTACTGGCTGGTGGTGGTGTTCGCGGTGATGGCCGCGACGGAGACGCTCGGCTTGCCGGTGGTGACGGCGTGGCTGTCCGGCGTGGCCACGTTCTTGCCGCGAGTGGCGGTAGCGATCGTGATCGTGGCGCTCGGCACGGTGGCGGCGCGCATCACCCGGCACGTGGTGACGAGCACCGCGAGCGGCGCGAACGTGAGCTCGGCGGAGCGGTTGGGGCGAGTGACCGAGCTGGCGTTGCTGCTCGGCACCGCCCTCGTCGCCATCGAGCAGCTGGGCATCGAAATCTCGTTTTTGAAGGCGACGCTGCTCATCTTGTTCGGCGGGCTGCTCCTCGGCGCGGCCCTGGCCTTCGGCATCGGCGGTCGCGATTTGGTGGCGAACATCCTCTCGGCCCACTATGTCCACCGGCTGTACCAGGTGGGGCAAGTGGTGCGCATCGACGGAGTGGAGGGGCGCATCGTGCGCATCGCGGAGACCTCCGTAATTTTGGAGTGCGCGGATGGGGACGTGTCGATACCGGCGCGGGTGTTCGCAGACTCTCGCTCGACGCTCGTGGTGCGCAAAGGAGGCGGACCGTGAGCGCCGAGGTGATGCTGGTGCGCGCCTACGCCAGCGCTCACCCCGAGGAGGTAGCGCGCTTCATCGAGCGGCTGCCACCGGAGGAGGGCGCGGAGGTGCTGACGACGCTCGACCCCGAGGTCGCGGCGGAGGTGTTGTCCCACGCAGTGCCGCTCATCGGCTCGAGCGCGCTCGCCAAGCTCGGGGGCGAAGCGGCCGCTCACGTGCTGGAGGCGTGCCACCCGAGCTTGGCGGCCGGCCTCTTGTTTCGCCTCGCGCACTCCACCCGCGCGCGCTTGCTGGAGGGCATCGCTCCTGCGCGCGCCGAGGAGCTACGACGCATGACCGAGTATGGCCCGCGCCGCGCCGGGGGTCGTTTGGACCCGCGTGCGCCGGCGGTGCCGGAGACGCTCTCGGTCGCGGAGGTGCTGGAACGGCTGCGCGCCGCGCCGGCGGGGGTCATGCACTATGTTTACTCCATCGATACGGAGCGGCGCCTGACTGGCGTCGTGAACATGCGCGAGCTGATGCTCGCGGCGCCAGAAGCGCCCCTGAGCACGATCGTGACGCGCGACCCGGAGGTGCTGTTCGCGCACGATCCGCTCGAGGTGGTCGCGCGGCACGCGGCGTGGAAGCGCAGCCACGCGCTGCCGGTCGTGGATCGGGAACGACGCTTGCTCGGCGCGCTCCGCTACTCCACGTTCCGAGCCATCGAGACCGAGCTGGGCCAAGCTGCGGCCGGGCCGGATACGGATCAAACTGCCTCCGCGCTCGCGGAGCTGTGCGCGGTCGGCGCCTCCGCGATGGCGCGCTTCATCGGCGCCGCGTTCGCGCTGGACCCGATTGGACCCGAGCGCCGCTCCGAGCCACCGCCGCCCAGCATCCGGCGCAGCGTGCTTCCGGGAGGGATGCCGTGAGCGCGGTCGCCGACCTCGCCCTCGCTTTCTTGAGCCAGCACCCCACCGAGTCCGGAGCGGTGCTCGAGCAGCTGGATCCGGATGAAGCCGCGGCCGCCTTGTTACCGCTGGACGTGCAGCGCGGAGCGAGCGTGCTAACGCGAATGAACGTGGACGCGGCGGCAAGAGCGCTGCGCTGCATGGACGAATCGTGGGCCCGGGAGACGCTCATCGCGGCCGACTTCGTGCAAGCCGCCCGCTGGCTGTCGCAGCTGGATGAAGCGCAGAGCGCACGCCTGCTGGCGGCGCTACCGGCGCTCAGCCAGCGCAACATCAAGGAGGCGCTGGAGTTCCCGCCCGGTACGGCGGGGCGGCTGATGGATCCGCGCGTCACCATCTTTCGGGAGGATACGACGGTCGACGAGGCGCTGCTGCGCATCCGCAAGTCCAAGAACCGTAAGATCACGGACGTGGTGCTGGCGGACGACGAAGGCAAGCTGAGCGGCGTCGTCTCGCTCCAGAGCCTGGTCGGCGCGCCCGACACCGCGGCGATGGGGAGCCTCGCGGACCGCGATCGCCCCGTCGTGAGCCCCATGGCCTCGCGTGACGAGATCGTGGACCTGCTGAATCGACACGCGCTGACCAGCTTGCCGGTCGTGGATCTGGACGGCCAGATCATCGGCATTTTACCTTACGATACGCTCGTGCGCGCCGCTCAGTACGCGGCCACGGACGACCTTCAGCAGATGGTGGGCGCAGGCAAGGACGAACGCGCGCTCTCCAAGCCGCTGTTCACGGTGAAGAGCCGGCTCCCGTGGCTCTTGATCAACCTGGTGACGGGCTTCACGGCCGCGTCCGTGGTCGGCCTGTTCGACGCGACCATCGCGCAGTTCACCGCGCTCGCGGTGCTGATGCCCGTGGTGGCGGGGCAAGCCGGTAACACGGGCGCGCAGGCGCTGGCGGTGACGAGCCGAGGCCTTGCGCTGCGGGAGATTCGCGTTGGGCACTGGTGGCGCGTCTGCCGAAAGGAAGCCTTGGCCGCATTCGTGAATGGCGCCTCGGTGGCGGTCGTCACCGCGCTGTGCACCGCGCTGTGGAGCAAGAGCCCCGGGCTGGCGCTCATCATCGGTGTCTCGATGATTTGCTCGATGGTGATAGCGGCGATCGCCGGCTGTTCGGTGCCGATCGTGCTCACCGCGCTCAAGCGCGACCCCGCCACTGCTTCTTCCATCATCCTGACCACGGTGACGGACGTGAGCGGCTTCTTCAGCTTCCTCGGGCTCGCGACGCTCCTCTCGCGGCTCCTGGTGGGCCTGCGCTGAAGCTCAACCCACGAGCAACGACAGCCGCACGATGATGTCGATGACGGGGCCCATGTCCGGCGATTTGCGGAGCTGCGCCGTGAGCTCGTCGAGCTCGCCGTCCAGCCCGGCCAGGCGCTCCAGCTTCAGCAGCCAGTCTTCGCGCTCACGCGTGGTGTCCCCCACCAGCTCGCGGATGAGGCGGAGGTCGTGCGCCCGCAGCTCTTGGCGGCGGTTGATGTCCTTCAACAGATCCGCGCAGGTGAAGAGGTCTTCCAGCAACTGGACGCCGGCCTGCGTGGGTTTACCGGCGTGGGCCCAGTCCAGCAGGCGGTCGCGCTGGTGCAGCAGCAGCGTACGGTCCGACAAGCGAACCGAGTGATAGTGCGGGGAGGCCGCGATGGTGGCGAGCCCGCCGGCCGCGTAGCGAAGCGCGGTGAGCACCGCCTCGCGGCTGTCGTTTTCCGGACGCCGGAGCGCGCGGCGAAAGGAGACGTAAAGGCGGCGAACCGCTAGCGCTGATTCGAGCTCGGCCCCGAGGCGGCGACGCAGCGGCTCGGTCCCTTGCAGCGATGCGCCGCGCAGCCTTTCGGCGCCCGCCATCACCGCGTACAGCACGCGGTGCAGCTTGCGGATCGCGCTCTCGGCCGCGATGGAGCGGGCCTCGAGACCTGCCGCGCCTTGCAGGGTGCGGAGCGCGCGGCCCAGCTCGAAGCTCGCGACGAAGCAGACGTCCTCGATGCGCGAGGGCTGCACCTCGACCGGGGGACGGAAGCCGACCCACGTCTGGGGCTCCTCGTCCGCGAAATCGTCGTCGACTTCATCGGCGGTGGCGCTCTTCTCCAGGTCCTCCAGCGTCGCCAGGACGTCCGCGAGCAGCTCGGCCACCTCCGTGGTGAGCGCGGCGACGGTGGCTTCGTCCGCCGCCTCGATGCGCTGGCTGTCTAGCGCGGTGAGTCTCCCAGTGACCTTGCCCAACGCTGCGAACAGCTCGGGGCTGGTTCGTATCTCGCTGTCGGCGGATGGCGTGCCCATGATGAGTTTCAGTGCGGTCATGCGCGAGCCCATCGCCTAACCGACCCCAGCGCGAAGACTACGGCAAAGCGGCTCCGCGTCGTGCCGAGGAAAGAGGGGAATTGGTTCGTCAACATGCTGCTGCTTTACGTCTACGAGTCAGCGCCACTGCCGGATCTGGCTCGCTTCGGAGATTCGGCTTCGCGCCTCATGCTGCAACGCGCAGGCCAGTGCCGTGGCCGACGCGTTTGGCACGAAATGAGCCGGTTTCCTGAGACTCGGTTCCACCGCCGCCGTAAGCCGCGAGTGACGTCTCAGCTGGCGACGTTGCGTTCGCTCTCGGCCTTCTCCGGTTGAGAATGGCGTGGTGCTCCCACCTGCTCAGGCGGGCGGTGGAGCGCGGCGCTTCAGCTGCTCCGCGGCGCGCGGCTCGGCGGAGGCGGAGGTGCGAGCGGGCGCGCGCTCGGCGGCAGTGGTGCGCCTTGAGTGCCGAACCGCAACGAGGTGGTCGGCAATTCCATCGCCAGCTCGGCCAGGGGACGAAGGGGCGCGCTCACGGGGGCTCCCGCGTGCAGGCGCCGACCGGTGATGAGCCGCGACCCGCGACGGTACGCGAAGTACGCCCACGTCCAGTCCAGGAGCACGACGATGCGGTTGCGGAAGTCGATCAAGTAAAAGACGTGCACGAACAACCACGCCAGCCAAGCGAGCAGCCCACTCAGCCGCATCCCGCGGAACTGCGCCACCGCGCGCTTGCGCCCAATCGTCGCCATCGAGCCCTTGTCCACGTAGGCGAAGGCTTCGCGTGGGTGTCCGTCGATGCTGCGCGAGATCTGCCGCGCCACGAAGCGGCCTTGCTGCATCGCCACCGGGCTCACGCCGGGGAGCGCGCGGTCCGTGCCGGCGGGCACGAACGCGGCCGCGTCCCCCACCACGAAGATTTCTGGACGCCCCGGCACGGAGCAATCAGCGAGAACCTTGGCCCGCCCCTGCCGGTCTACCTCCAGCCCGATGGCCTGGCACAGCGGGGAGCCGCGCACGCCCGCCGCCCACAGCACCGTCGAGGCGATGATGCGCTCACTGCCGCAGCTGACGCTGTCCGCATCGATGTCCGTCACGCGCAGGCCGGTGCGCACCTCGACCCCCATCGCGCGCAGGTTCGCGGCGGCGAGCTCGGAAAGCTCGGGATGCAAGTTCGGCAAGATGCGGTCGCCCCCCTCCACGAGCACCACGCGCGTCGCGTCGCTCTCGATGGCGCGGAAGTCACGCGACAGCACCACCGTCGCGAGCTCGGCGATCGCTCCCGCCAGCTCCACTCCGGTGGGACCGCCGCCAATCACCACGAAAGTGAGGTGACGGCGCTGGACGGCCGCGTCGGTCTCTCGCTCTGCGGCTTCGAACGCGAGCAGCACGCGCCGCCGGATCTCGACCGCGTCGTCCAGATCTTTGAGGCCCGGCGCAGATTGGGCCCAGTCATCGCGGCCGAAATAGCTACTTTCCGCCCCGGCCGCCACCACCAGGTAGTCGTAGGCAATGGGCGGCATCTCGCGCGTGAGCACGTGACGCCCTTCCAGATCCACGCCCACTACCTCTGCCAAGAGAACCTTGGCATTGGCTTGTCGGCTGAGCACGGCGCGGATGGGCACCGCAATCTCCCCTGGCGACAAGCCCGCCATCGCCACCTGGTACAGCAAGGGCTGGAACAGGTGGTGGTTCGAGCGGTCGATCAACGTGACGTGTACGGAGCTACTGGCCAGGGCTCGGGTCAGGCCGAGTCCTCCAAAGCCTCCGCCAATCACGACGACCTTCTTGCGAAGCTTCATGGCTCGAGGGCTTAAACCGAGTTGCGCGCTCGCTCAAGGAGCTCTGCCGCCTCTCACGGCGCCCTGTCCGGCGGAGGTAGCTCCGTCACCCATTCTTCACTCCTCGGGTTGAGCTCGTCCGCGCCGTTTGCAGCGGAAAACTGGTGTTTAGGATCCGAGAAGCGAGCTCGCCGGGTCCGGGTCCGGCCGGCGAGCTCCTTTCGATGCCAACCGGACATCTGACGCGCAGGTGGCATGGCGGTTGCTCATGGCGACGCAGAGGCTGAAACATGAGCGAACAGGACCTGTTTTGGGCGTTGGTTTTGCTGGGCGGGATGGTCGTCATCATCCTGGCGGCTGTGGCGTTCTCGCGACGGCAGGCACGGCTGCGACGCGCGCAGCTACAAGATCGCTTCGGGCCGGAATACGACCGCGCTGCCTACGAGCTGGGCGACGCGCGGAAGGCCGAGAAAGAGCTCTCCGCTCGCGCTCGTCGAGTCGACAAGCTCGCTCTCCGCGAGCTGGGCGCCGCGGAGCGTGCGCGCTTTGCGTCGCAGTGGACGACGGTGCAAGCGCAGTTCGTGGACGACCCCGCGATGGCGGTGCGGAGCGCGAACGAGCTCATCAACTTGGTGATGGCCGCCCGCGGCTATCCGGTGGAGAGCTTCGAGCAACGCGAGGCGGATCTCTCGGTGGACCACGCCGCCGTCATCCAGCACTACCGAGCCGCCCGGACGATCGCAGATCAGAACCACCACGGCCGCGCCAGCACGGAGGACTTGCGGCAAGCCATGGTGCATTACCGCGTGCTCTTCGGCGATTTGCTGCAGGAGCAAGCGGCTCAGGGGCGGTCGCTGCGCCACTCCGTCGCCGGCGCTTGATGTATGCTGCGCCGCTCATGGCGAAGCACGACGAACGAGCGAACGACAAGGACGCGGCGGTGAGCAAACCCGGAGTCGCCGCCGCGGAGCAGCACGTGCGGGGCCTCCTCGCCTACCTGGGCGAGGACGTGACCCGCGAAGGGCTGGTGGAGACTCCGGCCCGCGTGGTGCGGGCGATGAGCGAGCACTTCGCCGGCTACCAGCTGGACGCGGCGGAGTACCTGGCCAAGACCTTCCAAGAGGTGGAGGGGTATGACGAGCTGGTGCTCGTGAGCGACATCGAGCTTTTCAGCCACTGCGAGCACCACATGGTGCCCTTCGTGGGCAAGGCTCACGTGGCGTACATCCCGGATGGGCGGGTCGTCGGCCTCAGCAAGCTCGCGCGGGTGGTGGACGTGTACGCCAAGCGGCTGCAAGTCCAGGAGAAGCTCACGAAGCAGATCGCGGACGCGATACAGACACACCTCAAGCCGCAGGGCGTGGCCGTCATCGTGCAGTGCCAGCACTTTTGCATGTGCTACCGCGGAGTGAAGAAGCCCGGCTCTTGGACGACGACCAGCAAGCTGCACGGCCTGTTCCTCAAAGACCCGGCGGCGCGGATGGAGCTGTTCACGGTGCTCGGTTTGCCGCGGCAAATTGGGGCGCAGGGAGCCTGAGCCATGACCGTGGGCGCGGTGGACATCGGCACGAACTCGGCTCGGCTGCTCATCGCGGACGAATCCGGCCGAGAGCTGGCGAGGCCGATGCGAATCACTCGCCTCGGGCAAGGCGTAGACGTGACCGGTCGCCTAGCGCCAGAAGCGATGGCCCGCACCGTTGCGGTACTCGCGGAGTATGGCGCGGCCTGCCGCCTTCATGGCGTGCGGCGGCTACGCGCGACCGCCACGAGCGCCGCCCGTGACGCAGAGAACGCTCAGGCTTTCTTCGACGAAGCGGAGCAGGCGCTCGGGGTTCGGCCGGAGCTGCTGAGTGGAGAAGAAGAAGCGCGGCTCTCGTTTTTGGGCGCGACTTCCGGCTTACCCGCGGAAGACGCGCCGTTTCTGGTGGTGGATATCGGCGGCGGCTCGACCGAGCTCGTGCTTGGCTCGACGCAGCCGGAGGAGCTGGTCTCCCTCCAGCTCGGCTGCCGGCGGATGACCGAGCGGCACCTCCGCTCGGATCCGCCCAGCGCGGCGGAGCTCGAGGCTTGCCAAAAGGACGTGGCCGAGGCCCTGGCGGGCGCCGACAGGTTGGACGTGAGCCGAGCCCGTCGGGTCGTGGGGCTGGCCGGCACCGTGACCGCGCTCGCCGGCTTGCAGCTGGGCTTGCGGCGTTACGACGCCTCGCAGACCCACCACACCAGGCTGTCTTTGGTCCAGGTGGAACAATCCGTCCACGAGCTGAGCCGCGCGCCGGCCGTCGAACGGCGGCGGCTGTTGGCCGAACCGGAGCGCGCGGACGTCATCGTCGGCGGCGCGATCGTTCTCCTGGAGATTTTGCGGCACTTTCACTTGCCGGAGTTGCTGGTGAGCGAGCACGACATCTTGGACGGCCTCGTCGCGTCGCTCGCTTGATTCGGTCGGGGTGGGACAGTTATGTCCAGCGCTACTTGGCCGTACCCACGCGCCAGGCATGACTACTTCCACCTCCAATGCCTCCAATCCAGCTCACGAGCTGGCCGAGCTCCGGGCCCGTGTGCGCGAGCTGGAGGAGCAGGCGACGGCTTCAGCGCACCTCGGAGCTCGCTACCAGCTGCTGTTGAACCACCTGAACGTGGGTGTGTTCGTCTCCAGCATCGAGGGTCGCATGCTGGAGTGCAACGACCGCACTCTCCAAATGTCGGGCGCGCCCAACCGAGAAGCGCTCTTGGCAATCGACCTGGCCTCGATGTACGAGCGCCCCGAAGATCGAGCCCGGCTGCTCGCGAAGCTGGAAGCTGACGGCGAGGTGCGCGGGTTCGAAAGCTGGACCCGGAGCCCGGACGGACGGCGGCAGTGCTCTTCGATGAACGCCGTGCTCGCGCCTCTTGGCCGCGGCGGAGCTCCGCTGATCCTCGGGATGCTCGAGGACATCACGGATCGGAAATTGGCCGAGGAGCAGATTGGGGAGGGTGAGGCGCGCTTTCGTATGTTCGCCGAGCAGTCTCTGCTCGGCATCGCCATCCTCCAGGATGACGCCATCCGCTACGTGAACCAGGCCATCGCAGACACCAACGGCTACTCGCTCGAGGAGATGTCCGAGTGGCGGGTGAGCGACTTGTCCCGCGTGATCCACGCCGAAGACTACGCCTTCGCGGCAGAGCAGGCGCGCCGCAAGCAAGCCGGAGACCCGGGCGCGCTCACCCATTACGAGTACCGCATCATCACCAAGAGCGGGCAGACGCGCTGGGTCGAGCAGTACTCGCGCACCATCGAGTACGGCGGCAGGCCCGCAGATTTCGTGACCCTGATCGACATCACCACGCGCAAGCAGGCGGAGGGGCGGCTCGGTCAGCTGTCCGCGGGTATGGAGCGCGCGGCCAAGCTCGAGTCACTCGGAGTGCTCGCGGCGGGCATTGCTCACGATTTCAACAACCTGCTCGGGGTGCTCTCCGGGCACCTGGATCTCGCGCGAAGCAGCGCGGATTGCGGCCGCGCCGCCCGCTCCCACCTGGACCTCGGCGAGCAAGCCTTCGCCCGAGCGCGCGCTCTGACCGGCCAATTGTTGGCCTTCGCCAAGGGAGGCACGCCGCTCCGCAAGGTGGGCTCCGTCGCGGCGACCGTCCGCCGATGTGCAGAGCTGACCCTCAGCGGTAGCAACGTGGGATGGGTCCTCGAAGCGCCGCCTGACCTCTGGAGCGCGGAGTTCGACGCCACGCTGCTGTCGCAAGCGTTCAACAACCTGCTGATCAACGCCAAGCAGGCCATGCCGAAGGGCGGCGCGGTACGGGTGGTGGCGCGCAACGTGGAGCTCGCGTCGCCGCCGGAACCCGGGCTCCCACCCGGAAAGTACGTGAGCCTGCGCTTCGTCGACGAGGGGCCCGGCGTTCCGCCGGACATCGCCGAGCGCATCTTCGAGCCGTTCTTCACCACTCGACCGGAGGGAAGCGGCGTCGGCTTGACGGCCGCGTATGCGATCATGAAAAAGCACCAAGGCCACCTGGAGGTCGAGCTCGGCGTCGAGCCCGGCGCGGCATTTCAGGTTCTCCTTCCGGCCGCTCCCGAAACGAAGCCCGACGTCGCGCCCGCTCGACGCGCCCCCAAGCAGGGGCAAGGCATGGTGCTGGTCATGGACGACGATGACATGGTGCGCCGCGTCACCGCGAGCATGCTTGCCCATTTGGGGTACGAGCCGATCCCTACGTCGCACGGCACTGAGGCTCTGCAGCGAACGCGCCGCTTGCTCGCGGAGGGCAAGGTGTTGACCGCAGCGCTGCTGGACCTGACCGTTGGTCCCGGTGAAGGGGGGCGAGACGTGGTCGGCCCGCTCCGCGAGCTTTCGCCCACGCTGCCAATCGTCGCGTCCAGCGGCTACTCGGACGACCCGATCATGGCGGAGCCGTGCCGCTTCGGTTTCAGTGCCAGCCTACGTAAGCCGTTCTTGCTCGCCGATCTCGCGGCAGTGCTGAGCCGCTCGATCGAGAGCGCCAAGGCCTAGCGCGCTCAGCCCTCGCCTCGCGGCGGGTTTGGAGCTACAAATCCGCACCTTATGGCTTCCACCCAGCTCGTTTTCGGCTCACGCGACGAACACCGTGCCTGGCTGCAAAGCCAGGGTGCTCTGCCGCGCGGGTTCCGGGTCGGTACCACCAAGCTGGAGTTCGCGCCCTACGAGCTGCCGAGCAAGTCCGCCAAGATGAACCTGACCCTCGTCACCTTGGACGAGCCCACCACGGACTTCGCGGCTGTCTTCACGAACAATGCGTTTCCAGGCGCGCCGGTCAAGATTGGCCGACGCCGCCTCGCGGAGCCGCGGCTCTCGGCGATCCTCGTCAACAACAAGATCTCGAACGTGTGCGCGCCGGGCGGGGAAGAGACGTCGGAGCGATTGTGCGAGGAGCTCGGCAAGCTGCTGAACGTTCCCGGGAGCTCGATCCTACCGTGCTCCACCGGCGTCATCGGTTGGCGCCTGCCGCTGGAGGCCATGCTGAGCGCGCTGCCCAGCGCGGTTTCGGCGCTGCGCGTCGACAGTGCGCTCAGCGCTGCCGCCGGTATCGTCACGACCGACCTGTACCCCAAAGTACGCTCGGCGGAGGTGCAAGGCGGGCGCATCGTAGGTATCGCGAAGGGCGCCGGCATGATCGAGCCGAATTTGGCGACGATGCTCGTCTACGTGTTCACCGATCTCGCGGTGCCGCGAGCGGCGCTTCGCGAAATGCTTCCGCGCGTGGTGGGTCCGACCTTCAACGCGATGAGCATCGACAGCGACACCAGCACTTCGGACACGGTGGTGCTCGTCTCGTCCAGCAAGGTGCCCTGCGCGGACCTCGCCGGGTTCGAAGCCGCTCTGCTCGGAGTCTGCCGCGACTTGACCGAGGACATCGTGCGCAATGGCGAGGGAGTGCGCCATGTGCTGCGCGTGGAGGTAACCGGGGCGCCGACAGAGGCGCTGGCGCGCGGCATCGGCAAGGCGGTGGTCAACGCGCCGCTCTTCAAATGCGCAGTCGCCGGTAACGACCCGAACGTGGGGCGCCTCGTGCAAGCAGTCGGCAAGTACGTCGGCGCAGCCGCGCCGGAGGTAAACCTCTCCAATACTTCCATGCGCCTCGGAGGCATCCCCATCGTGAACCGAGCCGAGTTTTTCCTCGAGCCGAGCAAAGAGGCGGAGCTCGTTCAGCACCTGAAGAGCGCCGAGCTGTACGAGAGCCGCCCTGCGGCGGACGGCACGTTCAGCCCGCCGGTGGACTTTCCGCCGCACGAGCGCGCCGTGCAGGTCCAAATCGACCTGGGCATCGGCAACGCCAGCGCGGTGGTCCTCGGCGCGGATCTGACTCACGAGTACGTGAGCGAGAACGCGGATTACCGCAGCTGAGTAGGCGCGGAGCGGGCCCTGTGTCAGCGCTCACGCAACGGCGCGTCCGAGGCGTACGGATTCGTCGGGTGCTCGGGCTCTGGCAGGGTGTCTTGCAGCGTGACCGCGCTCGCTCCCACGTCCGACTTGAAATCCGAAGCGCCCTTCAGGTGCTGAGGCTCCAGGGCCAGGCCCTGCGAGCGCTCGAGGGCGCGCTCCATCACGCTGCGCAGCTCCAGCAGGTTGCCGGCCCAGGGCTGCTGCTCCAAGTAGTCACGCGCCGGTGCGGTAATCTCCGGAACGGCGCTGCCCGCGCGGCCCGCCGCTTGGACGAGAAACTGATGCGCGAGGGGCAATATCTCCGCGCGCCGCTCGCGCAGGGGTCGCAGACGCAGCTGCACCCCTCTCAGGCGTAAGTAGAGGTCGAGCCGAAAACTACCCGTAGCGACGAGCGCGCGGAGGTCCGTGCTCGTGGTCGTGACGAGCCGCACGTCCAAAAAGCGGTGCGCCTCCGAGCGTTCCAGCACCCGCGCCTGCCCGAGCACCGCGACCAGCTCGCCTTGCGTGGCTAGCGGAAGCGCGGACACGTTTTCGAGCAGCACGCTGCCACCACTCGCGTCGCGCAGCAGGCCCAATCCCCCCGCGCCCTCTTCCACCAGCGCCGCGCAGTCGATGCTCAAGAACGGCAGCTGCGAGCGCGCTGAGCGGCGGTGAAGCCGCTTGGCCAGCGTCGCGCGGCCCGAGCCGCCCTCGCCCACGACGACCGCGTTCAGGTTCGTGGTCGCGATGAGATCCGCAAGCCGCTGCAGGCGCGCGCCCGAAGGCTCCAGCCGCCGCACGCGCTGGAGCGGGTTCTCGAGCACATCCACGCGGGTGGTGCGCGACGCCTGGGCGCTGGGCGGAGGCAAGGTCGCGGCGACGCTACCGCCGAAGGCGGAAGGCGTCGCGAGCGAGTCGTCCAGCACCAAGAAGGCGTCGCCGAGCTCCACGATGCTGTCGCGGTCGAAGGTCGTCTCGACCCCGGGCTCGAGCCGCACTCCGTCCACGTGGACGCCGTTCGCGCTGTCCTGGTCTACGATGCGCGGCGGCTCTCCCGCGACGACGCGGGCGTGATTCCGCGACACCGACCCGGCGTTGACTCGTAGCTCCGCGGCCAAGCCCCGACCGACGAGCAACGACCCTGACTGCGGCAGCGGCGCGCTCGCAAAACCGGAGCGCCAGATCGCCAGCACGCGCGGCCTCGAGAACGGGTACGCATCGAGAGGAGGCCGAGACGGCGCTTCTGGGAGCGGCTTGGCGGACATGACGGGCGGGCCGGCTTCTTGCCACACGCCGTGTTTCGAAACAGCGACAAGGCACCGCTGGCGCGCGCCTTGGCCAACAAACGTCACCGGCCGACTGACCACGGACTGGGTCACGAGCGGATGAAGCTCACTCCGGCTGCTCGCGCACCGCCACCTGCTGCAGGTAGATCTCCTCGAGATCGAGCTCCTGCTCCAAGCGCTGGAACGCCGCGTCGCCGATGGTGTCGCTCTGGCGAAGCGCGAGCAAGCGCTGTCGCTCGGCTGAAGTAACGGCTCGAATGGCGGCGGCGTCATCGAGCTCGGGTGCGTCCGCCCTCGGCGCGGCCGCGCCGGCCAGCTCCGCTTCCGCTCGCCGGAGCAGTACTTCGTAGCGGTGCCGCATCAGCCCGGAAAGCTCGGCGACCTGGAGCTGATTGCTGGCGGCCAAGGCCGCACGCAGCATCTCCACCCGCGCGGACTCGACCTCACGTTCGACGGTGCCGTCGTCCTTCAGCGCGAGCGCCTTCATGAGGGGCCGCAAGGTCATGCCCTGCACGACGAGCGTGCCGAGCACCACCGAGAAGGCGCTGAACAAGATCAAATCGCGATACGGAAACGTGGAGCTGGCGGCGTTTCCGGCCGGCAATGCGAGCGCGGCCGCGAGGGTGACGATACCGCGCATACCGCACCAGCCGATGACCGCGGCCGAGCCATTCGAGAGCAACGCCGCCTCGAGCTCGCCCTGGGGCCGGCCAGCCTCGTCCTGACTGCGATTCCGTAGCTGGCGCCGGTGGCGGTAGCGGCTCACCAGCGCCGCGAGCCACACCCACGCGATGCGCGCCAGTATCGTCGCGACGCAAACCGCGCCCCCGACTCCGGCGTAGCTCAGCAGCGTACCGCGATCGACTCGCTCCAAGATGCCCTTGAGCTGAAACCCGACGAGGATGAAGGCCAGCACGTTGAGCACGAACACCGCGACCTCCCACACCGCGTAGCCAGGGATACGCAAGCGGGCGGGGGTGACGCTGGCAGCGCGGCGGCTCGTGACCATCGCGAACACCACGAGGGTCAAAATCCCGGAGAGGTGCAGGCGCTCCGCGAGCGTCCACACCGCAAAGGTGCTGCAAAACTGGATGACGACGCCGACCGCCACGTCCTCCACCCGGCTGAGGAGCGGGAACAGCAGCCGTGACAGGACGAAGCCAAGCACCACGCTGCCCAGCGTGACGACGAGCAACATTGGCAGCGCGGAGGCGGGCGAGAGCGAGCCGGTGAGCGCCGCGCCAATGGCGAGCCGGTAGATCAACAGCGCGCTGGCGTCGTTGAAGAGGCTCTCACCCTCCAGGATGACGAGGAGACGGTGCGGCGGGCGGAGCTGCTTGAGCACCGCGGTTGCAGCGGCGGCGTCCGGCGGGGCGACCATCGCCCCGAGCGCCACCGCGACCGCCCACGGCATGTCGGGAACGAGCGCGCGCGCCACCACCGCCACCACCGCGACCGTGAACACGACCGCGCCCAGCGCGAGCCCGGTGACCGTGCGCCAGTTCGCGCGCAGGTCGCGGGTGGAGGCGTCGAACGCCGAGTCCAGCAGCACCGGCGCGACGAAGAGCGTGAGCGCCAGCTCGGGGTCGAGCACCAGGGTAGGGGTACCGGGTACGAGCGCGAGCCCCGCGCCGGCCAGCGCCACCAGGGCCGGATAGGGGGTGCCGATGCGCCGCGATAGCAGCGTGAGCCCGGCGCCCGCCAGCAGAAGAGCTATGACTATTTCGAAGACGTGCATCGCTTCGACCCGGTTTTACACCCGAACGCGCGCTGCGCCGTACAGGTGACCCGGATGTACCGAGCGTCGCCCCGTTAGCTTCTGCGAGGTTGGCCGCGGCGCGGCAGCCCTCATCGTGAGCGGACGCTCGCATGCTTGGGTGAGGGCGATTTTCGGGCCGCTCTGTACTCTGGGGTGATGCGGGCGGCACGACTGACGGTGGGATTCGTCCTGGTTTGCTCGATGGCTTGGGGCGAAGCCAAGCCGCAACGATTGAGCAACGCTCAAGTAAAAAAAGTGCTGATCGACGAGTCGATCGCCTCCTACGAAGGAAGCTGCCCCTGCCCCTACAGCCGAGCGCGCAACGGCTCGCGGTGCGGCAAGCGCAGCGCCTACGATCGCGAAGGCGGCGCCGCGCCGCTCTGCTTCGAGCGCGACGTGACCGCGGAAATGGTGAGCGCGTACCGCGCGCGTGAAGGAGAGTAGTCACGTCTCGAGGCTCGGCGCCGCCGCAAAGCTCTCGGCCGCCCACACGCGATCGAACGGTAAACCCAGCTTGCGGTTGGCGAGCCGCACCGTCTCCGCGTCCGGCGCTTGGTACTCGCAGATCACGCGCAACCCGTCGCTGGAAATCAGCGAGCGGACGAAGCGCACGCGGTGGGCGTCCAAGCAAGCGCTCCCGCTCGCAACTCGCTCCGCCATCGTGCTAGCGGCGACGGGCTCGAGCAACGTGCGTTCTACGATGATGGTCTTCATGGTTCTGGACTCAAGGCAGGTCGGCGAGGGCGCGTCGAGCGCGCGCCGAGAGGTGGCTGCTCGACATGGCGCGGAGAGCGGCCAAGGTGGAGGGGAGGTCATTCGGATTCAGCGCGGCCGCTGCGCGCGCCGCGAGCGCGCGGGCAACGACGACGTCGCTTTCACGCCGTAAGTTCTCGGCCAAGGCCGCCGCCAAGTGGGCGCGCGGAGCGGCCAACGCTGGCTCGCCGCGCTCTAGCTCCAGCTCCGCGGCATACAGGAGCAGCGCGGCCAGGCGGTGCGTCGCGTCTCGCAAGCGGAGCTCCTCACAGCACTCCTCGAGCTCCTGCCGTGCCTGCGGCGACTTGGCGTAGCGCAGCAGCGCGGTGAGCCCGCGCGAAAATGCCGGCTCGGAGCCCTCCGGCAAGCGCGCCCCGAGCTGCAGAAGCTCGCCACTGTCTCGCTCCGCGCCGGCCCAATCGCCGGCCTGGTAGGCGAGCTCGACGAGCTGCGCCAAGGCGTCGAACTCCGAGGCGCGATCACCTTCGATGCGCGCGCGACCGCGGGCCTCCGCGAACAACCGGGCCGCCTCCGCTCCTTCTCCGCGGAAGCGATGGAGCAGTCCGAAGCCGGCGCTGACGACATAGAGCTCGAGGGACGCCTTGCTGCACAAAGCTCGCGCCTCCAAGAGCAAGGCCTCCGCGCGCGGTAAGTCCCGCTCGAGCACCGCCAGGCAGTGCCCGGCTTCGCTGATGGCGCGCGCGCGCTCTACCGGGCCGGCTCCGCGCCCCACGTTCTCCACGTGCAAGTTGGTGCGTTCCGCCTCCGCGAACTGCCCCGTCTCCCAGCGAAGCTGCGTGACCGCGCGATACGCGGCCCGCGCGTCGTCTGCGCAGCCCAGGTCCAGGGCGCGCTCCGCCAAGCTCAGGAACGTGGCCACGGTTTGCTCGCGGTCGATCGGGCGCCGCGCGAACACCGCGACCCCACGCAGCTGGATTTCGAGCGGAACGCGACGGCTGTCCTCCAGCACCGCGGCGTGCTGCAGGCCGCGCTGGGCGAAGGCGCGCGCCTCGTCGTTCGCAAACTGCCGCAAGCAACGTCGCGCGGCGCGCAGACAGCAGTCCGCGGCGAGCCGCGAATCACCGGCCAGCGCGGCGTGCCGGCTCACGTCCGTCGCGCGGCCGAGCTCCCCGTCCTGGTCCGCCAAGCGCTCGGCGATGCGCCGGTGCATCAGCTTACGGCGCGGCTCCGAGATGCCCAGATAGATGGCGCGGCCAAGAAGCTCGTGCCACACGTGGTAATTGCCAGGGGCGGCGGGCGCCGGACGCAGCAGCGCGTAGCGCTCCAGGATCTCGAGACTACGCAGGAGCTCGTCCGCGCTGGCTCCGCTGACGTCGCGCAGGACCTCGACGTCGAACTGACCCCCGAGCGCGGCGGCCCACTGCATGAGCTCCTGGGCCGGACGAGGCAGCCGCTCCACCCGCTCCGCAACCAGCTCGCGCAGCGTCGTTGGGATTTCCGCGCCGGAAGCTTCGGACCAGCGCGACAGCTCGAGCGCGAACAGCGGGCTGCCCTCGCTTTCGCGCGCCACGCGCTCCGGGTCGAGCCGCGCGCCCACCGCGAGCGCCAAGCGCTGCACGTCTTCCGCAGGCAGCGGCCCGAGCTCCAGCTCCGCGAGCAGGTGGTCGCGTCGAAAGCCCCTCAGCACCGCGACGAGCGCGGGATTGTCGGGCAGCTCGCCGCGCCGAGCCCCCAGCAAACACACGAGCGGCGTCTCCGTGCGTGACCGAAGCACGTGCTGAAGCAGCGAAAGCGACGCGTCGTCGAGCCACTGCGCGTCGTCGAACACCAGCACACGGGTAGCGGAGAGCGCACGCCCGACGGCTAAAAATAGACTTTCGCGATTCGTGTTCGCTTCGCTCCCGGTGCCGCCGAGCAGAGCCGGGAGCTCGCCGATTGCCGTACCGAGCCGCCGCAACGCGTCCACCCATGGCAAAAACGGCAAATTGCGGTCCTGCTCGAAGGCGCGAGCCTCGAGCACGCCGCTCATTTGGCGCCCAGCCTCGCCGAGGAGGGCCGACTTGCCCATGCCCGGATCGCCGGTGACGAGCACGAGGTGAGAGCGCTCGCTGCGCCCGGCCGCGAGCAGGAGCTCGAGCTCCTGGGCCCGGCCGACGAACGGCGCCGCGTCGAGCGAGCCCCCTAAAATCACCGCCGCGCCAGACGGCTCCGCCCGTAGGGCTACCGCCCGCAGCTCTCCGCGTAATGACGCAAGCCACGGCGCGCGAGTCAGACCCGCGCTCACCAACAGGCGCGCCACCGCGTCGCAGTGCTCCTCTGCCTCCGCGCGCCGGCCGCAGCGTACCAGCAGCTTCATGAGGTGCATGCTCGCGCTCTCGTCCAGCGGATCGATACGGGCACGCGTGCGGGCGTGAGTCAGGGCGCGCTCGGGATCCTGTACACCTTCGCTCAGGGTGGTGAGCAGCCGCTGGCGTACGCGCCGCGCTTCCTCGCGCTCCGCGGAAAGCCAGGCCGAGTACTCGAAGAAATCCGGCAAATCGCAGCCTTCTAGCAGCTCACCTTGGAAGAGTGCCGCGGCCTGCTCCAGCTCCGCGAGCGACGCGTCCGCGCGGGGCAAGCCGAAGCGGTCCGTCCACACCCCTTCGTGGGCGAACCGCACCTCGTCCCGGTCGGCAACGAGCAATGACTCGCCAGGCGCGTCGATGGCTGCACGCACGCGGCTCAATGTCCAGCGGAGCGCGCCGCGCGCGTCGTCCGCTACGTCCCAAAACAGCTTCGCCAAGCGCTCACGCCGCTGCGGGCGGCGCGTGACGAGCAGGTAGCCAAGCAGCGCGCGCGCCTTCTTGGATTGTGGCAAGGCCACCCGCGCGCCGGCGCGGTAGACGCGCAGCTCTCCCAGCACGCACACGCGCACGGAGGCTTCTGCAGAGCTCGGACCGTTGCCCACGCGGCAGTTCTGGGGCCGCCGGTGCCCGCCGTCAAATGCTCGTAAAGCGAGCGACCCTGCGTTTCACACGCTGGCTCCCACGCGTTTTCACACGGGGCGCCCGCAGATTCTCGGTCATGGACGCCGCCTACAGCTACCGTGAAACACTGCTCGCGTCGACGCGAGTTTCCTGGCGCCTCGAGGACGTGCTCGCGCCCAGCGACCGACTCGACTTTTCAGCGCCGTTTCTGCCCGAGAGCTTGGCCCACACCGCAAGCCTCGCCGCGCTGAGCTCCGCCGAACGCCTGACCCTCAACCAGCTTCGCGGCTACAGCTACCTCCGCCTGTTCGGCTTGGTGGAGGAGTTCATCTTGCCGTTCGTGCTGGACCACGCGCGCAGCCGAGTGGACGCCGAAGACGCCGAGGTGCGAGCGCTCCTTCAGTTCGCCAGCGAAGAAGCCAAGCACATCGAGCTGTTCAAGCGCTTCGCGGCGGCCTTTCGCGAAGACTTTCGAACGCCGGTCGAGGTCATCGGCCCCGCGCGCGACATCGCCGACGCGGTGCTGGAACACTCGCAGCTCGGCGTCGCGCTCGCCGTTTTGCACATCGAGTGGATGACGCAGCAACATTACGTGGAGGCCGTCAAAAGCGCGTCGCTCGAACCCTTGTTCAAGCGTCTCCTTCACCATCATTGGCTGGAGGAAGCCCAGCACGCCAAGCTCGACACCCTCATCGCGCACAAGGTCGCAGAGCCGCTGGGCTCGGCCGAAATTCAGCAAGGAATTGCCGACTACCAGCGCATCGTGCGGCTACTCGGCAGCGGCCTCGATCGCCAAGCGGAGCTCGACTTGGAGGCGCTGTCGCGAGCCAGCGGGCGCGACTTCCCGCGCGAAGCGCAAGCCGAAATCCTCGCCGCACAGCGACGCTCCTATCACCGCACCTTCATCGACGCCGGGCGCGAGCACCCCAAGTTCCGCCGCACCGTCGCGCAAATTTCGCGAGCTTGAAATAACCCCAACCAAAGGAAACGAAATCACATGACACAAGTTGCTCTCAAGTCCGTCTCTTCAATCACCAACGGCTTCGACGTCGGCGTCATCCAAGAAGTGGCGCAAGTGCTCACGGAAGATCCGGCCAAGGCCCTCGTCGAGTTCCGTGTCCGCTCCGGCTGGGTGGACGGCGCGGTCGCCGAACACCGCGTCGAAAGCTTCGAGCTCGGGGGCGCCAGCATGCCGCGCAACTTCAGCTTTCGGAGCGACGAGCCGCGTGAGTTCTTGGGCGGAGACTCGGCGCCGAATCCGCAAGAGTACCTGTTCGCAGCGCTCAATGCCTGCATGCTTTACACCTATGCGATCAAGGCGGCAGTGGCCGGTATCGTCATCGAGCGCCTCGCGATCGACACGCGCGGCAAGCTGGACCTGCGCGGCGCGATGGGCCTCGCGCCGGTTCCGGCCGGGTGTGAGTCGCTGGCGTGCGCCGTGCGCATCAAAGCCAACGCCACCCCGGAGCAGCTGGAAGCGCTTCACCAAGAAGTGCTCAAGTCGTCGCCCAACGTGTACCACCTGGTAAAAGCCATCCAGCTCGCTCCGACCCTCGTGCTTGGCTGAGCCGATCATCCCCGCGGGCGTGAGGTGCGCTATGTTGTGCGGACCATGCTGACCCAGGCTCGGTCTGTGCAGCGCGTCCTCCGGCCCTCCCCCGCGGGGCTTCTGCCGGCGGCGCCACGGCTCAGCCGCTCGCGCCGCCGCGGCGGAACGTCTCGCCAACTTTACTGATGCCCATCGCCGACGACCAACCGAGCCTTTTCGAGCTACCGCCGCGGCAAGTGGAGCCAGCGCCGGAGGACGCGGAGCAGCGCGCGCTCGCGGAGAAGCTCCCGAGCTCGCTCTACCTCGGCACCATGTCTTGGTCGTTTCCAGGTTGGCGTGGCCTCGTTTACGGCAAAGACGCGGACCCCAAGGTCCTGGCGGACTCCGGCCTGACTGCCTACGCGCAGCACCCGCTCTTGGGGGCGGTAGAGGTGGACCGATCTTTCTACGAGCCGCTCCCGGCGCGCTACTTCGAGTCGCTCGCGCGACAGGTTCCGGAAGGCTTTCGCTTCGTCGTCAAAGCTCACGAAGAGTGCACACTGCCACGGTTCCCGAAGCACCCCCGCTACGGCAAGAAGCAAGGGGAAAGCAGCGTTCGATTTTTGGACGCCGCCTACGCGACGGACGCCGTCGTCGGCCCCGCCGTGACCGGACTGGGGCAAAAGCTCGGGGCCATCCTCTTTCAGTTTCCGCCGCAAGACGCGAGCGAGCCGCTCGCCTTCGCGGAGCGCTTGAGCGCGTTTTTGTCGGCGCTTCCGCCGCAGGTGCCCTACGCGGTGGAGCTCCGGAATCCGGAGTTGCTCACGCCAGCGTACGCACGCGCGCTGGAGAGCACCGGCTGCGTGCACGCGCACAACGTCTGGGGCACCATGCCGAGCGTGCTGCAGCAAGCGCGGCTCACCCCGCCCAGCGCTCGCAGGCCCCTGATCGTGCGCTGGCTCATGCGGCGTGGGGACGACTACGAAGGCGCACGCTCGCGGTTCATGCCATTCACCCAGCTCGTCGAGCCAGACCTGCCGAACCGGCGAGACATCGCCACGCTCGTCGCCAAGGCGCTGGCCCACCGAGTCCCGGCCTTGGTGCTCGTCAACAACAAGGCCGAAGGCTGCGCGCCCGAGAGCTTGGCCGAGCTCGCGCGCCTCATCGCGACGTTTACGGCCGCAGCCTCGGCCAACCCATGACTACTCGGCGATGGCGGGGGCCGGCACCTCGTAGGCTGCGCGCGGCAGCGTCGCGTAAAAGCCTTGATAGTCGAGCGGATTGTTCGGATCCGCGGCGAGGCCGAGGAACGCCTGACCGTCGTTGCTGACGTTATGCACGCTGAGGCGGCGCCCCTGCGTGTCCGCACCGAACTGCTGCAGCAGCGTGGCGAGATCCAAGAACCCGTGCTCCGCCGTCCAAATGTGCGGACCATCCCCCCAGAGGAGGACGACCTTGCCAGTACCGCTCACGTCGGTAGGCGCGCAAGTTCCAGGGCAGTAAACGAGCGTGGCCACGTCGTCGCGCGCTACGATGAACGTGTCCAACGTGCTGCGCGAGGTGAAGGCATAAACGTGCCCGTCTGCGCTGACCGGCATGATCGGGGGGCCGTCGAAAGCGAGCGGCGCCTGCGGCAACAACACTGTCTTGGGAGCGCTGTCCTGCCAGCGGAACACGTGCAAGATGTCCACCCCGAGCAGCGACGTGCCATCCGAGTTGGTGTGGTAGACGAGCGAATTCGCCAAAGGCGAAAGCAAGTCCGCGCCCACGCCGGCCCTCCATCGAACCGGGAATGGCCCCGGGTTCACGTACGAGTCGTCCAGATTGCCAATCACTGCCGACCCGTCTGGCGAGACGCTGAGTTGCCGTACCGGCACCCCCTCGGTCCCGAACAAGTACTCCTCACCGTACGCGTCGCTTTGACGAAACACTCCGTACGGTGAGCCCGGGCCCACCGCAAACTGCCCCGTGCAGCTCAGCACGTCCGGAAATACCTGGCCCGCGGGCGTAAACCCTTGCGCCTCGGTCCAGCGCGCATACCCGCCGTCGTATTGACCCGCCGCGACTCGCCCGTCGCCGCTGAGCGCCGAGGGGAAGAAGCGATCCTGCATGGAGCCCAGGATGGTGAACGTCGCTGTCTCCGGCCAAGACACCGGCGGGCAGCCGATCACTTCATCGTAACCCGGTACCTCCGCCGCGCCGCCTTCGCCCGCCACTCCGCCGCTGCCGGCGGCTCCTGACCCTGCGACTCCACCGCTACCCACCGCTCCCGCGCCCGCGACTCCGCCGCCGCCAACCGCCCCCGTTCCCGCGATTCCGCCGCTCCCAGCGACACCCTCGCCCGCGACTCCGCCGCTCCCGGCGTCGCCGCCTTCGCCTCCTCCCCCGTCGTGGCGTGGACCGCAACCAACCGCACCGAAAAATAACGCGCACACCGGCGCGCACAACCTGAATGCAACGTGGGTCGTCATCGCTTGGCCTCCGAATCGCGCGGCCTCTCCGGCCGCAGATCACGAGTCTGCTGCGACCGTACGCCTGCGCGAGCGAGCTCCACAATAGGGCATTGTGGCTCCTACAAAGCGGCCCCTCGTCAGCGGCTAGTCATTTGGTTCAGGTGTGGCTGCTTCCGCCACGCCGGATTCTGCCAAGCCGACCGCGACCCGCCAGGCTGGCGTAGGCGAAATGAGTTTGCGCTCGGTCAGGTCGAACAAGCCAATGACGAAGCGCGCCTCACAGCACACGTTGCCGTCGTCATCCAACATCTGCTGCACGGCGGTGCCCACACGCGACGGATAGCTCTCCATCCACGACACGATCTCGATCCACGCGCGGTTACGCAGCTCGCGCTTGAAGGCGATTTTAATCTCCAGGATCGTCGGCCCCCGCCGCTCGGCCTGCACTCGCTCGATGCCGTAACCGTTTCTCGTGATCCAATCCCAGCGCGCTTCTTCGAACAGCTCCAAGTACGTCGCGTTATTGACGTGCCCGAACGTATCCAGGTGGCGCTCCAAGATCTGAATTCGGTACCGGTGCTGAGTCATGGCTCATGCATCTCGCTGCAGTCGCCTTCCGTCAACTCGCCGCCTCTTACCTCCCACCGCTGCGTAGGTTCGCTCGCGCGCTCACCGGCGAGGTGCAGCTCGTTGCTTGCCGGCTCCGTCGCCCCGCCCGGCTCCATCCATCTCTCGCGCGGCTCCGCTCATTCGTCGCGAGAGCAGAATCTGCAGCCGAGCGGAGTCTGCGGAGGAGTGCAGCGGAGCGGATGCGGTGCGCTTCAACAGCGGAGCGGCATCCGAAGGCGCGGCGCGCGAGGCATTGACGGGCCCGCATTTGTCGGCTTATGGAAGCTCGTTTTTTGGCTGGCGTGAGGCGGATACTGAACGTATGCTCCGTGCGCCATGACGTCGCTTTCGCCGCCGCTCCAAGCTGTTGTCGCTCTGTTTCGGGGTCCCCTGTCGGAGGTCCGCTTCGCGGATATAGACGCGGTGGGCCTCACCGGTATGGCTACCGAGGTGGAGGCAGCCGCCATGGAGGTGGAGCAGCAGGAAGCCAAGCTCGTGGAGCTGCGGCAGAGCCTGGCGCAACGGCAGGAGTCGTTGCTCGCCCTGGCTCAGCAAGCGCTCGCCTACGCCCGCATCTACGCGGAAAATGACGAAGCGTTGAGCGCGGAGCTGAACGACATCGTGCTACCGCGCGCGGCCAAACCACGGAAGCCCTCGGCCAAGCCCGCCCGTGCGGACGAGTCGCCGAAGGACGCGGCGAAGGAAGCCAGCGTCGCGCCGTCGGAAACCGCTACGCAGACGGAAGGCGGGGAGTCGCAGTCCGAGCCGGCCTCGCGAGTCGTGGACGCGGATGATTCCGCGGAGGCTTTGCCCGCGGAAGCCCCCTCCACGCCGGGTCGTCGCAAGGTGCAGCGCAAGCTAGCGCGCCCTGCAGCGCGCGAAGCGGTCTAGGAACCGGCACGTAGCGGCTCGGGCCGCGCGGCGAAGCTGGCCGATAAGCAAGGAGGGGCTGCGTCAGCAAGGGCCGTGCCCCCGCCGTGCGGCAGCTGCTAAAGAGGCTCCTGAATGTCAGCCGAAAGCGGCCGTTTCCAAGCCTCCGAAGCGCGCGCCTTCGGTGCGCTCGGTGTGCGCGGTTACCCCATGTTCTTGGGCACGTTCCTGCTCACGATGATGGCCGACAACGTCGAGCACGTCATCAGCTACTGGGTCGCTTTTCAGAAGTTTCATTCACCTGCGCTCGGCGGCTTCGCGGTGGTCGCGCACTGGGTGCCGTACCTCTTGTTTTCGGTGGCGGTCGGCGGGCTCAACGATCGCATCGACTCGCGGCGCCTGATCCAGATCGGCGCGGTGATGTTCATGGGGGTATCGCTCGGCTGGGGGTACTTCTTCGTGACCGATAGCCTGCAGATGTGGCACGCGATGGTGCTGCTCACGCTGCATGGCCTGGCAGGAGTTTTTTGGAGCACGTCCAGCGCGGTGCTGCTCTACGACATCGTAGGAGCCGCGCAGCTTTCCAGCGCGGTGCGGCTGAACGCGACGGTGCGCTACCTCGGCACACTGGTGGGGCCGGGCATGGGCAGCTTGATCATGCTCACGCTGGGTCCCACGCGCGGCATCTTCCTGAACGCGGCTTTCTACTTGCCCATTTTCCTGTGGCTCGCGTGGGCGCCTTACGGCCGCCACTTCAAAAAGGACGTGGCGGCGCCCAAGCGCAGCGTGCGCGGAGTCGGTGATATCATCGCCACTGCTCGCGAGGTGCGCGGCCTGCCGACCATCGTCGCGATGATGGTTTTGGCGGGGGCGGCGTCCTTCTTCGTCGGCAATAGCTATCAGGCGCAGATGCCCGGCTTTGCCCACGACGTGGGCCACGGCGATCCGGGCGTTGCCTATACTTCGCTGCTCGGGGCCGACGCGGCGGGCGCGCTGCTCGGCGGTATCCTGCTAGAGAGCCGCGGCTCGTGGATGGCGACGCGAACGCAAAACGCGCTCAAGCTCTCGCTTTGTTGGGGAGCCGCCCTCCTCGGGTTCGCGGTGACGCGCAGCTACTGGCTTGCTCTCCCGCTGCTGTTCCTCGCCGGGTTCTTCGAGCTCTCGTTCAGCAGCATGGCCCAGACGCTCGTGCAGCTGGAGGCGCCCGAGGCCTCACGCGGGCGCGTGCTCGGCTTGTTCAGCATGGCGTCATCCGGCTTGCGCACCTTCAGCGGCATCACCGTCGGCCTCGCCGGCAGCATGACCAGCATTCATACGTCGCTGGCGCTTTCGGCGCTCGCGTTCCTCCTCACGATCGCGTCCGTCCTCGCGCGGAGCACGTTGGCTTCGCGAGCGGCGCTGAAAAGCCCCTGAAGCTGGGCGGGTCCCATCCTGCCCGCGGGGATGGACCGCGGCCTGACTGGTTGACACCCGTCCGGGTGACGAGCGTCCGCGGGCTGCCAGTTTCGCACTCCGAATGCGGTCTTCGCGTCAGGATTGGGCGCTTTGTCGCTGATTCAGCGCGAGGGTCGCGGCGGCACGGCGGTTGCTGGAGGCAGCCTATGAACCCGCTCCACCGTGCTTGCCCGCTCTTGCTGGCCTTCGTCTCGGCCTGCAGCGACACCGGCGGGGACCGCGATGCGCCGAGCCGCTCGCAAGCCGCGGACAGCGCAGCCCTGGCGCACGCCGGAGCGCCCCCCGAAGCCGCGGCCCCGCTGCCGCTCACCGAAGAAGAGCTGCAGCGACTGCTGGACGCGCTGGAGCAGGAGATTGGCAGCCGAAAATAGGCTAAGCCTGGCTCGATGAGCGCCGCATTCCCCTGCCCCTGCTGCGGGCACCTCGTGATGGAGAGCCCTCCTGGCTCGGACGACATCTGCCTGATCTGCTTTTGGGAAGACGACGCGACCCAGCTGCGCTTTCCGTCGCTTGCGGACGTGACGAACTCGGTCTCGCTCCGCGAGGCGCAGGAGAACTACGCCAAGTTCGGGGCGATCGAAGCGCGGTTCTCGGAAGATGTGCGCAAGCCGACCAGCGAGGACACGCTGGACCCCGGCTTTCGCCCCATCGAGGACAGCGACTCGTTCGAGCCCGAGGTCAAGGAAGAGGGCGGCCCCGAAGATGCGACCGCGCTCTACTACTGGCGGCCCACCTTTTGGCGGCGACCTTCGGGCAGCTAGTCCTTCAGGGCTAGAACAGGCACTGAACGTTCGTGCCAAGCAACAGCTGGGCGGAGTCAGCACCGTGATGCACGGTGATGCTGCCCGGCGCGAACGTATCCGTGGAGGTGCAGCTCGCGCGGAGCGCTCCACACCCCGGCGAGCAGACGCTGGCTCCCGTGCTCTCCACGACGCCCCGACTGGCGACGCGCAAGCCCGCTTCTTCGCCTGCTTCCTTGCTCACGGCGCAGGTCGCGGGCTGCGCCACGTCGCAGCTGGTGAGGCAGTCGCGGAACACGACGTCCACCTCGACGCTGCCGCTCGGCTGCAGGCGGAGGCACACCTGCCCGTCGTCTACGAGCTCGCGGCGCTGTTTGTCGTCGCCGCCACAGGCCGCGAGCCCTACCAGCACCAACAGGAGCACCCGACCCATGGCGGAAGGATGCTTCAGCCCCGCGCGCTTCGCAACGCCGTCGTGGAGTCCAGCAGCGCCGCCAGCGCCGCGCCGAGCGCGACGCACAGCACGTCGCTCCAGGAAAAGCCGCGCCCAAGCAGCAAGCCGCCCAGCCTCGTTTGGCGCAGCGACTCCGCCCATGGTGCGCGGTACAGCTGGCTCAGCTCGATGAGCTCCGTGGCGGCGGCCGCCGCGAGGCCGACCATCCCGCGGCGAGCGTTGGGGCCGCACGCAGCCATCAGCAAGAAAAATAGCGCGCCCCAGAGCACATCCCCCAGGTAGAGCTCGGCGAAGCGGGGCGCGACTGGCGTGCGGCAGGCCAGCCCGAGCGCAACCACCGCGAGCGCCGCCGCTACCAGCCTACCTCGCCTGCTCCGCATGGGCTCAAGGTCCCACGGCGCGCGCCGGCGTTGGGTGGAGCTGTGGTGAAGATACCGAGTAGCCAGCCGCGCGGCCTACGGCTAAGGCGTCGCCATGCTGCTTTCTCAGTGGGCGCTGCTCGGCTTCGTGGCTTGGACGGTGCTGCTCGTGGTGGCCACCATCGGCGCACCGCGCTTGACCGCGATT
Source organism: Myxococcales bacterium (assembly GCA_004193285.1). Lineage (GTDB taxonomy): Bacteria > Myxococcota_A > Polyangia > Polyangiales > Polyangiaceae > PMG-095. The sequence continues at coordinate 68,937 of SECP01000030.1, forward strand.
GCCCGTAAGGAAGCGAGGCCGAATTCGTACAACGCGGCCGTTCCGCACGGCAGCGAGCGATACCAGCGCAGCATGCGAGCGCATGCCAATTGCGTAGAAAATCTGCCGGTGTTCGCCGCGCTGGTGCTGCTCGGGGGGTCCTTGGGGGTCACCGGAACGTGGTTTCAGGTAGCCGCGTTTTGCGTGCTCCCGGCGCGCGTCCTGCAGAGTCTTGCCCACATTGGGAGCGGTCGTAACCGCGCGATTTTGGCGCGATTTGCCTTCTTCAGCGTGCAGCTCGTCTGCTTCTTCATCATGGGGGCGGCGCTCTTGCGGTGTGGCCTTCGCTAACTGCGGGCGCTTATCTAGGGCCTCAAGAAGGCGTAAGCTGGTGGCATGCGGACTCTCTCTCTGGCGTGTGCGGTAGGTCTTTGGTGCGTAGCCTGCGGTAACGACGACGGCTCTCAAAGCGCTGCCCTCACGCCCGCAGGCGGCAGCGGCAACGGCAACGTCGCCGGCGCCGCCGTGAGCGGCGGTAGCAGCAGCGGCGGCGGCAGCGCGCCGAGCTCCGGCGGCTCCATCAACGGCGGCAGCAGCAGCAACGAAGCGGGCAAGCCGAGCGGCGGCACGCCGGTGATGCCGCCGCCGATGGTGAACGACTGCAACGGCCTCGCAGAGCCAGGCGTCTTCGAAGAGATCACTCCCGCGGAAGTGAAGATCGCGATCGGTCAAAAGGCGCCGGATGGCCAAGTCAAAGGCGGCCCCTTCGCGATGGCGGTGGACCCGGTCAATCAAGGCACCGTTTACTCGGGTACCCTCCTGCAAGGCGTGTGGAAGACGACGGACTGCGGGTCGACGTGGACCAAGCTGGACAGCGGCATGAACGGCGCGGACGTCAATCGCGGCATGAACTGGACCTTCGAGGTGGATCCGTTCGCCCCGGACACCGTCTACACCAACTCGGGCTACGGCTCGAACGGCCTCTTCAAGTCGACGGATGGGGGAAAGAACTGGACCGATATCTGGTCGGCCGCATCGCAGCCCGAGCTAGGCAAGGCGTTTCAGTACAACTTCGCCAACACGATCGCGCTGGATCCGGAAGACGGCCGGCACCTCCTGCTCACCTTCCACGAAGGCTGCCTGCCTCCGAACCCCAGCACCTGCATCGTGGAGAGCTTCGATGCCGGCGGCAGCTGGAAGGTCATCGGCGGCAAAGAGGGATGGAACGGCGGAGAAGGCCAGGTCATCTTCTTTCTGGATACGCCGACCACCTGGCTGTGGGGCTCGCAGAACAACGGCTTCTGGCGCACGCCGGACAGCGGCAAAACTTGGGAGCAAGTCCCGAAGATGGCCACCAGTCACTTGCAAGGCACCCGATTGCTCCACGCCAAGGACGGCTCCTTCTACGTGCCGGCGGGGGACGGGGTGTGGCGTAGCCCCGACGGCAAGGCCGACACTTGGACCCTGATCGAGGGCACCGGCCCCATCTCCGGCTCCATCGTGAGCGACGGCACCAACATGTACACCAGCACCTGCTACGCCGGCGGCTTCTGCGACCAAGCGCGCTACCTCACCTCCCCTGAGTCGGACGGCAAGAGTTGGACAGAGCTGCCCAACGTGCCGAAAATACCGATGGGCGGTAATCTCGGCTACGACTCTGGCCACAAGCTGCTGTTCTCCTCCAACCTGACCTCCGGCTTGTGGCGCGTCCGCGTGCCCTGAGGCGCCGCCAGCGCCGTCGTTCGTGCTAAGCCGCGCGGGCCTTGCGAAATCCATTCGAACACCTCTTGGGTCGCCGCGCCGAGCTCGAGATTCGGCGCTTCGGTGATGCGGGAGCCTTTTTAGCCGAGGTCGGCAGCGCCGCGAGCGCGCCGACCCTGCTGCTGCTCGGGCGAGAAATCCCCGAAGACGCGCGCGAGGGCGATCGCATTTCGGCGTTCGTCTATTTGGATTCGGAGGCGAGGCCGCTCGCGACCACGACGATGCCGAAGCTAACGCTGGGCAAGGTCGCGTTTCTGCGCGTCTCCTCCGTCACTGCCTTCGGCGCCTTCGTCGATTGGGGGCTCCCCAAGGAGCTGCTGGTGCCATCGGCGCTCCAGACGCAGGAGCTGCAAGTCGGCGCGCGGCACCCCATCGGCCTTTACCTGGACGATCGCGGGCGCCTCACGGGAACGATGCGCGTCACGGAGATGCTCGGTACGCGCAGTGAAGGCTTCGAGCAAGACGAGTGGGTGGACGGCGAAGCGTGGCGCAAGGATCCGGAGATCGGCGTGTTCGTCATCGTCGAGCGCGCCTTCGTCGGGTTGCTGCCGAGCCACGAGCCGCACGCCTTGGCTCGGGGGGAAGCCGCGCGCTTTCGCGTGACGAACATCTTGCCCGACGGCAAGATGGAGCTCTCGCTCCGAGCCCCCGCGCACGAGCAGGTGGAAGACGACGCCGAGCACGTGCTGGCGGTTTTGCAGCGCCCGGGCACGCCGCCGGTGGGGGACCGCTCGAGCCCCGAGCTGGTGCGGGACTTGTTCGGCTTGAGCAAGAAGGCGTTCAAGCGCGCCGTCGGCCGACTGCTCAAGCTCGGCGCGGTTCAGCTCACGGCGGAGGGCTTCGTGAGGGCGGAAAAGCGCTAGTTCCTCGCGCTACTCGCGGCGAGGGCTCGGCGCTGTCACGCCGTGCGCGCTCACTCTTCGCGTTCGATCCACACGTTCACCTCGCCTGGCTCATCCCCCGGCTCCACATGAACGACGCGTGGGCGACAGCAAACCGCGCAATCTTCAGTGTAAGTCTGCCGCTCGCCCCCGCCGAGGTCGATGGCAAGCTCGTCCGCTTGCCCGCAGAAGGGGCATTCGACGAGCGCAGAAGAGCGGCGCTTGCGAGTAGGCACGGCTTTCGGAGTATGCCGCGCGCGCTCGAAAAGACGACCGCTAAACTCGCGGCCGCGGCCTCTGTGGAGCGGGCTGGTCTAACGCCCAACGGTCGTGTCAGGCTCCCGGGCTCACCGGCCCCACCATGAGTCATCGAGCCATCACTTTCACCGCCCTAGGTCTCGCCCTCTTGCTCGCCGCGCCAGCGGCGTGCGGCGACAGCGCGGAGGGCCCCAACAACGCCGGCGGGAGCAGCTCGACCGAAGCGGGCAGCGGCGCGGCCGGTGAGCCCGACGCTGCGGACGGCGGGTTTACGTCCGCCGCGGGGATGCCGAGCGGCAACGGCGGGGCTCCGCCCGAAGCCGGCGCCACGTTCCAGGCGGGGGCCGGCGCCGCGATGAGCGAGGGCGGCGGCGGCAGCGGCAGCGGCGTTTGCGGCGCGGTGGAACAAGAGCAGGCGCTCGCCGAAGGCGTTCATGTCGTGGAGTGCACGCCCATCACGCACGCGACCAACCCGCCGTCCTCCGGCGAGCACTACCCGGTGTGGGCGCCCTATGGCGAGCAAACCTTCGCGCTACCGCGAGGCTATTGGGTGCACAACCTCGAGCATGGCGCCGTCGTCGTTACGTACCACTGCGAAGAGGGGTGCGAGGAGGATCTCGCCGCTGCGCGCGCTTGGCTCGCATCGCTCGAGCCGGATGCTACGTGCTCGGCCGGCCCTGCGCGCGTGCTGCTCGTCCCGGACCCGTTGCTGGACGTGCAGTGGGCCGCGAGCGCCTGGGGTTACACCCTGCGCGCCAATTGCTTCGACGCGGAGACGTTCTCCGCATTTTACGAAGCCCACGTCGGCCAGCCGCCAGCGCCCGAGGCGAGCATTTGCACCGCTGGCGCCGCCATCAGCAGCACCGCCTGCGCCGAGTAGCTCACCCGCACGTCCACGAAAAATCATCGATGCGCCAGCCTTGCAGGCAACTGCCGGCGGAGAGCGTCACCTTCGCCTTCCCCTTGGGCGAGAGACCGAACGGAGCTCGCTTGTCGAGCTTGCTAGTCTGCTTACCGTCCAAGTCCGTGCAGCGCACCGTGTAGTCCAAGCGACACGCGAAACCTTTTTGGCAATCGTTCGCGGCCTCGACCACGAGCGCCTTGTCGATCGTCTCCTGCTGGAAAGAGACGCACGCGTCCGCCGTGGCGGGCTCGTCTTTCTCCGCGCCGGCCGAAATAGACGCCAACGCCGACACCGCAAAGAACGAGAGAACGCGCGCGCCACGACGCGCCCAAGCTTGGCTTGCCAAAGGTCACCTCCTCGGCTGACGACGCCAACGCAGCGTCGCGAGCTTGGTGAGAGACAGCGGTCCCCGCCGTCAGTTCCCAAAAACTTCGCCTGCCCGCAAAGAACCGCGCCTTGACGGCTCCGCTTTGCCCTCCTAGGCACTAGCTCATGGATCTCGGACTCAAAGGCAAGCGCGCGCTGGTTACCGGCTCCACCGCGGGCATCGGCTACGCGGCCGCAGAGCTCCTCGCCCGCGAAGGTGCCCACGTCATCATCAACGGCCGTACCGCACCTCGAGTGGAAGCCGCGCTGCAAAAGCTGCGCGCCGCTGCCCCTGGTGCCACCGTGTCTGGCATCGCCGCGGATGCCGGCAGCGCCGCTGGCTGCGCGGCCCTCCTCGCCGCCCATCCGGACGTAGACATACTCGTCAACAACATGGGCATCTTCGAGCCCAAACCGTTCGAGCAAATCCCGGACGAAGACTGGGTGCGGTTCTTCGAGGTCAACGTGCTCAGCGGCGTGCGCCTTTCGCGCGGGTACCTGCCCGGCATGCGCTCTCGCAACTGGGGCCGGGTCGTGTTCGTCTCTAGCGAATCCGGCCTCCAAATCCCGACCGAAATGATCCACTACGGGATGACCAAGACCGCGCAGCTCTCCATCGCGCGCGGTCTCGCGGAGACGCTGGCTGGCACCAACGTCACCGTCAATAGCGTGCTGCCCGGCCCCACCGCGTCGGAAGGCGTGTCCACCTTCGTGTCGGATCTCGCCAAAGCGCAGAGCACGGACATCGCCAGCGTGGAGCGAGACTTTTTCAAGCACGCTCGTCCCTCTTCACTCATCCAGCGCTTTGCCACGCCGGAAGAGGTCGCGTCGCTGATCGCCTACGTGTGCAGCACGGCCGCCTCCGCCACCACCGGTACCGCGCTACGGGTGGACGGCGGGGTCGTGCGCTCCATCGCCTGACGGGGCCAAGCCGCTCCGCATCGGAGCGGCTTTATCTCGCGCCCACGCGCGCCACCGTTTACAGCAGCTCTTCGATCAGGTCCTGGCACATCGGGCAATTGTCGCTGAGCTCCGCGCAGGCCCAGCCTTGATCCAGGCAGTCGGTGCAGTCATCCAGGTGATTGCGCATGACGCTCGTATCGGTTTGGTCCTCGCAGCGGTCACTGCAGCGGTGCACGCTCAAGTCTCCATCCATGCAGGTGCGGAGCGTCTCGCACATTTGGTCGCAGTCGATGGCTTCGCCGATTTTGGAGCAGCCGCCGAGGAGCGAGAGGGAAGCGAGGCCGAGGAGGCCGGCGAGCGTGAGGTAACGAGAGAAGTGGCGCATGGACTTGTTCCTTTTCTGCCCGCCGTTCGCGAGCACGAAAGGCACACAGCAGGAAGCGTTCCAGCCCCATTTTTGGGCAAAAACGGCCACTGTACGGCGATTGTCCGCGCCGGGGCGGGTGACACGTGTCCGCCGCGGACACTTCGCGAATTTACCGAGCGTCGGGGTTCGGCTACACCGCGCGCCGATGTCGCAAGTGGGGCCCAGCGTTTCGAAGCTGCTGCGCTTGGCATGGCCAGTGGCGCTGGCGCGGCTCGGCATCATGGGCATGGGAGTGGTAGACGTGATGGTGGTCGGCCAGTTCGCCCCCGCAGAGCTACCGTACCAAGCGCTCGGCTGGGCGCCGATCAACGTGCTCACGGTTGCGGGGATCGGGCTGCTGACGGGCGTGCAAGTGCTGGCGGCTCGGGGGCTCGGCGCGGGGCAGCCCACCGAAGCGGGAGCCGCGTGGCGCCGGGGGCTTGGGCTTTCGCTCGCGGCGGGCGTGCTCGCGGCGCTGCTCGTGCTCGGCGCGGGAGAGCAGCTGCTCACCACGTTCGGGATCGCCCCGGAGCTGGCGAGGCCGGCCCTCCGCGTCACCCACATCTTGATGCTCTCGGTGCCGCTGCAGCTCATGTACGTCACGAGCGCGCTCTTTCTGGAGGCGCTGCAGCGGCCCTTGGCCGCGACGCTCGCCATGTGGTCGGCGAACGTCATCAACCTCGTCCTCAATTTGATTTTGGTGCCGAAGCTCGGGGCGGTCGGCTCGGCGTGGTGCACGGTGGGGGCGCGCTTCAGTTTGGCGGCGGTGATGCTGGTCTACATCTGGCGCCTGCGCGACGCGGAGAGCTTCGGGGTGCGGCGACCCGCGGCCCAGCCCAGCTATGGCGCGCTGCTACGCGTCGGCACGGCTGCGGCCATTAGCCACGCGGCGGAAGCGGGAGCCTTTTCGGGGACGACCCTGCTCGCCGGGCGACAGGGTCCGGACGCGGTCGCTGCCTATCAAGTGCTGCTCAACGTGCTCTCGATCGTGTTCATGGTCTCGCTCGGTATGTCGAGCGCCACCGCCGTGCTCACGGCCGACTCGGTTGGCCGCCGGGACGAAGCCGGAGCAACCCGCGCGAGCTACCAGGGCGTGCTGCTCAACTGTGGCTTCATGGTCGTGGCGGCGCTGGTGTTGCTCGGGTTTTCGGGCCCTATCAGCCGCGCCTACACCGCCAATCTGGCGCTCGCCGCGACGCTCTCGAGCTTGATGTGGCTGGCGGCCCTCGCGATGGTGCCGGACGGCGTGCAGGTCGTCGCCGCTTCTGCGCTGCGCGCGCGCGGCGATGCCTGGTTCCCCACCTGGAGCCATTTGGTCGCGTACGTTGGCGTGATGCCGCCGCTAGCCTACTGGCTCGGGGAAGCGCAGGGCAGAGGAGTCGCCGGGCTCGTCTTGGCGATCTTCTGGTCGAGCGTGCTCTCCAGCGCGGTGTTATGTTCGCGGCTGTGGTGGCTGCACCTCAAAACTCTTCGTCTCGAGCAAACCCGTGAGCCGTAGCGGAAACGACTTCATCCTGCGCCCCGAGCAACTCAGCGCCTACCAGCGGGACGGTTACCTCGTGCTGGAAGACGTCGTGACAGAGGCGGAGCTGGGAGCAATCGAGCCTACGTTCCAGCGCTTCATCGAAGGTCGCGTCCCCGGCATGGGGCGAGATTTTTGCGACATGAGCGGCCCTTACGGTCGCGCCTTCGAGGACTTCAACCTCGTCAACGCCGTGCTCCCGCGCGTGTACGACCCGTCGCTCGTGGGCAACGTCTTCGAGCAGCGCGCCTCGTCCATCGCGCGGCAGCTGATGGGGGCGGACGCGACGTTGGACTACGATCAGTTCCTGGCCAAGCGCCCGCGCCGGCCCGGCGCCGTGTTCGCGTGGCATCAAGACCTCGGCTACTGGCCCACCGGTACGCCCGACACGCGCACCGTCACCTGCTCGCTCGCGCTCGACGACGCGACGCCCGCAAACGGCTGCCTCCAAGTCGTCCCGGGCTCGCACCGGGAGCCGAGGCTCCGTGCCCATCGGCCCTCTGCTTGGTCCACGTCTCCGGAGCTGAGGGAAGAGGCCCACACCCTGACCGTCGAGCTCGGCCCGAACGACGCGGTCGTGTCGCTGCCGGTGAAGCGCGGCAGTATCAGCGTGCACGACGAGCGCATCGTGCACGGGTCTCCCGGTAATGGGACGAGCGGCTGGCGGCGCACGTACGTCGTCGCGCACCGGAGCCGCGCGACCGTGGATTACGAGCGGAGCATCGGCTTCACGCACTCACACAACGACGTCATCAGCTGGAAGACGCACTTGCAGGCGCTGGAGCCCACCGCGGCTCACGCCGGCTCGTGACAGCACGCTTCGATGTTGTGGCCATCCGGATCCAGGACGAACGCGCCGTAGTAGTGCTGGTGGTAGTGCGGCCGTAGCCCCGGCGGCCCGTTGTCTTTGCCCCCGGCGGCGATCGCGGCTCGATAAAACTCGTCCACCACGGCGCGGCTGTTCGCGCGGAACGCGATGTGAATGCGCGGGGTCTGAGGAACACCTTGGTGCAGCCAGAAATCCGGCTTGGAAGGTACGCCCAGGCCGAGCACCACCACCCCGCCCGTGAACTCGGTCGGCACTTCCATGAGCACCTGGTAGCCGAGCGGTGCCAAGGCACGTTCGTAGAATTTACGGCTCGCGGCTGGGTCCGTCATGCTGAGCCCGGTGTGATCAATCATGGCAGCTTGGTCTACCAAACCGCCCCGTGTGAGGGAAGACCCCGGGCCGCCGCCCACGACTTAAGGCCTGCTGCGCCTTGCCGTTACCAGTGGCAGGGATCTGATGCGTAAGCTGACTCGTCGCAGTCTGTTCGGTCTTGGTGTGCCTCTGCCTCTGTACCTTTGCGGCTGCAGCGACGACGAGAAGGCGCCCTCGACCGCCGACCCCACCGCGGACGAAGACATCGAGATCTTTTCGTGGTGGATCGCGCCGGGCGAAGCGGACGCGTTCGACGCGCTGGTCTCCCTGCACGAGTCGTCTCACCCGCACCAGCGCCCGTACAACGCCGCCATCGAGTCCGGCGAGCGTGCGCGCGAGGTGCTCGCCGAGCGACTTCAGGCGGGTGAGCCGCCCGACATTTACCAAGAGAACGTCTACAACCTCGGCACCGTGATGGCCCAAAATCCGAACAGCCTCATTCCGCTGGATGACTTGTTCGAAGAGCTCGGCTTGTCGAGCGTCGTGGTGCCGGAGGTCCTCGCGGACGTCACCTTCGACGGCAAGATCTACTCGATGCCGGTCAACATTCACCGGGAAAACGCGGTTCACTACAACAAGAAGATCTTCGAGGACCTCGGGCTCGCCATCCCCACCACGCTCGAGGAGCTGCTCGCAGCCTGCGAGACACTCAAGGCCGCCGGCATCACCCCGCTCGCTACCTCGCACGAAGGCTGGGTGCAGCGCATCTTGTTCCAAGCCTTGCACGCCGCCATCATCGGCGCGCAGCCGTTCGCGGACTACCTCACCGCAAGCTCGCCGACCGAGGACGCTCGCTTGGAGGACGCCATCGACCTCCTGGACGAGGTGCTCGGCAAGTACGTGAACGAGTCCGCGGGTGACGAAGGCTTCGGCTGGGCCGACGCCGCGCAGCTGGTGCTGGACGGCAAAGCCGCGATGTTCATCCATGGCGATTGGGCCAAAGGCTACTTGGTGCAGCTGGGCTGGAAGCCAGGCGAGGGCTTCGGCGTGTTCGCCATGCCAGGCGCGACCGACTTGTTTTTTTACGGCGTGGATGTGTTCGCCCTCGTGAAGGGCAGCCAGCACGCGACGGCCGCGCGAGACTTCTTGCGCACGGTGGCGTCCAAAGCGGGCCAGCTCGCGTTCAACGAAATCAAGGGCTCCAGCCCGGTTCGTCTGGACGTCGACGAAAGCAAGCTAGACATCGTGGCGCAAGGCACGCTGCGCGACTTGCGAGACGCGAAGGTGCGGCTCCTCGTGCGGCGCCGCGAGGAGTGGGATCTTGCCCTCGGCGCGTTCGCGCTGGACCGTGACAAGGACGCGCTGAGGCAGGTCCTCGTCGACTTTCCTCCGCTGCCCTGAAAGATCCGCGGCATAGTCCGGCCTCATGCCGGCTTCGCCCGACGACGACTTCAGCGCCTTTCGTGGGCAGGAGCACATGTTCTTCGGGCTGAAAGACCCGTTCGGCTTGATCCGGAGCGAGGTGGAGGACGCCCTTCGCCAGCAGATCGCGGATACGGAGGTGGTGTCCGTCGCCACGCTCGGCGAGCCAAAATTCCTGACCCTCGGGCGCAAGACGGAGGACACGCAAGTCGTCCTCACGCACTTTGCGTTCGCGGTGCGGGCGAAGCTGACGGTGCTCTTCGACGAGCGTCGCAAGGGCGAGGTCATCGAAGCGCTGCTCACCTTCCTCTTCGGCGATGTGGACGGGCCGGACAAGCGCTTCCGCCGCTTCATCGACGTGCACGAAGAGGCTGACCGCGGCTTCGACGACGCGGTGTTCAAGGAGCGGTTTCTCGCCTTCCGGCAGAGCGCGAAGTGACGCTATAGTCCGCGCCCCATGACCCGCAGCGCCGTTTCCGACATCTTCGATGCCGACCAGTGGCAAAAGGTGGAGGGCTTCGAGTTCGAGGACATCACCTACCACCGCGCGCGCGAGGTCGGCGCCGTGCGCATTGCGTTCGACCGCCCCGAGGTCCGCAACGCCTTTCGTCCGAAGACGGTGGACGAGCTGTACACCGCGCTCGAGCACGCGCGCACCTGGAGCGACGTGGGCGCGGTCCTCATCACCGGCAACGGCCCCTCGCCGAAGGACGGCGGGTGGGCGTTCTGCTCCGGCGGCGATCAGCGCATCCGCGGTAAGGACGGCTACAAGTACGAGGGCGCGGAGGGAGCGCCGGTGGACGCCGCGCGCCTCGGGCGGCTGCATATCTTGGAGGTGCAGCGGCTGATCCGCTTCTCACCCAAAGTGGTGATTGCGGTGGTGCCCGGTTGGGCGGTTGGGGGCGGGCACAGCCTGCACGTGGTGTGTGACCTCACGATCGCGAGCCAAGAGCACGCCATCTTCAAGCAAACCGATCCGGACGTCGCGAGCTTCGACAGCGGCTACGGCTCCGCGTTGCTCGCGCGGCAGGTCGGACAAAAGCGCGCGCGGGAGATCTTCTTCCTCGGCAAGAATTACAGCGCGCAGGAGGCCTTCGAGATGGGCATGGTCAACGCGGTCGTCCCCCACGCGGAGCTGGAGAAGACCGCGCTGGAGTGGTGCGACCTCATCCTGCAAAAGAGCCCGACTGCGATACGCATGCTCAAGTACGGCTTCAATTTGCCGGACGAAGGGCTCGTCGGGCAGCAGCTGTTCGCGGGTGAGGCCACCCGGCTCGCCTACGGCACCGAAGAAGCGACAGAGGGGCGGGACGCCTTCCTGCAAAAGCGCAAGCCGGATTTCGACAAGTTTCCCTGGCATTACTGAGGTTTCTCAGCCGTTTTACGTGCCTTCGTGAGCCGGGTAGCCACCGGGCGCTCGGCTCGGTAGCCTGAGAAGGCTGCATGTTTTCGCCCCAAGCCGAAGTCGCTCTCACGGTGCTGATGCGTGCGCTCACCGAGCAGCCAGAGCTGGAGGAGCCCGTTCACGAGCGCTGGCGTTCACCGAAGACTCCGAGCGCGGCGCTCACGCCAGAGCTCCTGGCCGCGACGGACGCCTTGGGCGCGGCGCTCTTCACGACCGCCCTGCCGGGCGAGCCGGTGAGCTTTCTGGCGAAGGCCTTCACGGAGCCCTCGGCGCCGGTCTTACTACTCTGGTGCTACGCAAGCACCTGGCGGCGCGACATTCAGCTCGCCCCGCTCCTGCTGCTCGCCTCCAAGCAGCCAGAGCTGCGCGAGCGTGTCTCTGCGGTGGCCGCCGGGCGCGTGCTCGAGGGCCCGCTCCTGGACGCGCTCGCTTGCGCGCCGCTCATCGGGGACGGCGAGCAGCTGCGCCAGCCGCAAAACGCGGAGGCGCGCGCGCGGCTCGAGATCTTGATCTGGGAGGCGGGCGCCTCCGCGCAAGAAATGCCGGGGCTCGGGCGCTGGCTTTTTGGCTCCGAGTCCGTGTTCGAGGCGCTGATTCACGAGCCGGCGCGCGGGGCGTTGCGGGGCCGCGTTCTCGCCGCGCGGTGCCTGGAAATCAGCGTGTGCGGTTTGCCGGCGATGGCCGATCCCGCGCTCGTCGGTCGCACCTTGCAAGTGCTGCAGCCGTTGCTTCTCCACCCGGAGCCGCTCGTCTGGATCCACGCGGCGCGCGCGCTCGGGCGCCTCACCGGCAAGCTGGAGCAGATGGAGGGCACCCTGCTCGATTGGGTGCTCGGTGATTCGCCGGTGCTGAGGCAGCGCGCCATGACCGCGTTCGCGTCGCTCCCGGAGGAAAGACTGAAGTTCTTGGGCGGCCAGCTCGTGGCCCTGCTCGATTCGCCGACGGAGGCGGTGTGGGCGCTCGGCGCGGCCGCGGCCGCCACGCCGTACTTGATGAAAGAGCGTCGGCCGCTGTGGGACCGCCTGGTCAAGCGCATCCTCGGTGGTGACGGCGGAGCGATCGCGGCGCGCGCTCTGGCACGCGGCCTCGCCACCGTGTGGCGACGCGGTCACCAGCCGGCGGACGTCGAGCAGCCGCTGCTGGCTTTGCGCGAAGCGGCTTGGCGCGCGCGGCCTTCGTCCCTCGAGGAGCAGCGGCGCTGGATCGAGGTCACCGCGGTCACGGACGCGGTGGAGCACGCCGAGCGTGATCCGCTGGACGTAGAGCTCGGCCTCGAAAATCTCGTTCGGCTCGCCGCTCAGTACGACGACGAAGAAGCGGACGCGCGCGCCGCGCGCTTCGCCAGCTCCATCTCGACCACGTTCCTGGAAGCGCGCCGCATCGCCCTCGGCAGCGGGCGGCTACGTCAACGTGCCGCGGCCATGAACGCGATGGAAGGCTGCGCGCGAGCTTTCGCGCTGCGGCTGTGGAGCCCCATGTTGGCGACGCGCCCGGCCGGTCATCCCTTCGATCAACCCGAGCTGGAGGAGACCTGGGAGCTCGTCGCCCGCGCCCCTTCGGAGATCTTGGACTTGGTGCGCGAGCGGCGCCAACACAGCGGTGAGTTCGACGCCGAGCTGCAGCTGGAGGTGCTGGCGGTGCGGCTCGGTGGTTATGCCTTGGACGCGTGCGGCGAAGACGCAGAGCTCGGCCGCGGGCGCGGCCCGACCGCGCACGACACGTGCCGCTGGCTCCGCAAAATCCAGGGCCTGACCGACGGCACGCGCGAGCTGCCGCCGGCCCTGCAAACCGCGCTTTCGTCCTTGTTCTGGCGCCTGGTCGACACCACACGCGGCACCTCGCTCGGCGAGGTGGACGACCTGGAGTGGCTCGGTCCTTTCGCGGCGTGGTGGGCGCTCGTCATCGACCGACCGACCACGCTGCTGCAGCTTGCGAACGCGCTGCCGATGATGGCTCCCGGTGCGCTGCAGAGCTGCTGCGACCGTGCGGACGCGCTGCGCGCCGCCGTGGCCGCGCAAGCGCCGGAAGGCGCGTGGGGCGCCGCCGCCGCGGAGGCGCTCGGCTCGCTGCACGCCGGCTCCACGGAGCTGGCTCACGCGCTCGCTGGCCTCGCGTCGTCTCTGCAGGCTTTCGCGGCCGCGGCCGGCCCCAAGCCGAACCTGGAGGAGACCTGCCTGGAGCTCGTGCTCGCCGCCGACCGCCTGCAGTCCGCGCTCGCAGATCCGGTGCAGGCGCTGCGGCCGGTGCACGAGCAGAGCACGGAGGCCGCGCGTAGCAAGAGCTTCGCCGACAACGCTCCCCGCATCGCGACCCAAGTCGCCCGTGCGATCCGGGCCCGCGAGCTCGCGATGCTGGACGTGTGGTTCGCCTCGCTGGGTCCCATCGCCTCCGCGCTGCTGGAAGAAGCGGTCGCGGCTGCGATCAAGCGCACCCCGCCGCCGCCGCCCAAAGCCAAAAAGCCCGAGCCGCAGGTCATCGAAGGCTACGAGCTCGTCAAAGCCATCGGCGAGGGAGGCATCGGCTCCGTTTGGCTCGTTCGTAAGCCGGGCGCGGATCGCTTGTTCGTGTTGAAGGTCCCCAAGAGCGACGCCTTGGAGACCGCGACCGAGGTCGAGCGAGAAGGCATTCTCACCTCGTTCGTCGAAGAGGCGCGCGTGCTGGCCGGCCTCTACCACCCGAACGTCGCCAACATCATCGACCGCGGTGTGACCGACGGCATGCCCTTTTTGGTGCTGGAATACCTGATCGGGGCGGATCTCAAACAGTACTCGCAGGCGAAGCCGATGAGCCTTTTCGAGCTCCGCCAGGTGGTGATGGAGTCCTGCGCCGGCCTCGCCGCGCTACACAGCGCCGGCCTCGTTCACCGCGACATCAAGCCGGCCAACATCTGGCTCCGCCTCCCGCTGCAAGGCGGCCAACGCTTCGACCCCGGTAAGCATCGGGACCCTGCCCAGACTCCACCGCTCTCCTCCGTGGTCATCGACTTCGGCATGGTGCGCAGCGTCAAGGTCGCGCCGGACGCGAGCGGTCGCTTCGTCGCGGGCACCGCCGGTTACATCGCGCCGGAACAAGTCCTCGACCCGGTCGAGCTCGATCCCCGCTCGGATGTTTACGCGCTCGCGGGCACCATCTACAACGTCACCACCGGCCGCGCCTTCTTCGACGAATTCGACAACCAGCGCGACCGCATCATCGCTCACATGCGGCGAGACCCGTTCGAGGCCGCCGAGCGCCTCCGAGGCTTTCCCCCCGCCATCGCCAAGCTGCTGCGCGAAGCCACCGCCCTGAATCCGGCGGACCGCCCCAACCCGCTCGAGTTCGGCCGAGCCTTCGCCGCCGGCCTTTGACCGTCCGGGCGAGCGCCGCTCACTCTTGAAATCGGAACACCCGCGGCTCGTCCATGCCGCCGCGCTGGTCCGAAACCGAGTCGTGAGTCGGTGCCAGGTAGGCGTCGACGGTCGGCGCGTCGGCGCGGCTCTCCACGGTCCAGGTCATGGGCTCGTCCGCCGGCAAATCCAGATCCAGCGCGAGCAGCCGCGATAGCGGGAGGCTCGCGTCGTCGGTCATCACGTTCGTGTAGTGATCGATCCGAAGCTCGCCGCCCGACAAGATCTCCGCGTAGCGAAACCTCACGCGGCTCACTGCTCCCGGCTGCGCGGTAAACCGGAACGCGCCCGTCGTGGCGCTCAGCGTCGCTTCGTCCGCTGGTGAAGTGGCGGCGGGGGGAACCCCAATCTCCAGGTCGAGGCTTTCCGTGCTGCTCGGCAACGTGGACAGCACGTACGTGCGGCGGCCGTCTACCATCGCGTCGAGATTCAGCACTAGCCCCACCTCTTCCGGCACGGCCTCCGGCACTTGCAACGTGAACTCGGAGGACGGCGAGTCGATCGTCACCGGCACGTTGCCGACGAAGAAGACGACCGTCGAGTAATCGATGCCGGCGGGCGCGCTGATCGTGACATCCAAATCTCGCGGGACCGCGGCCACGAGCGTGAGATCGGCTTCCGGAGAGGTCAGCTGCTCCTGGTCGGTCAGGGTGACGACCTTGCTGCCGATGGCAGTGAAGGCGCCCGTCGTGAGGTCGTGCTGCAGCGCGAACAGCGTCGCCTGCGTCGTCTCTCCACCCGTCCACGCGGGCGAGCCGGACGAGACGTAATCGCCGTTGCTGCCCGCCGCTTGGCGGTTGCTGAAGCCCACGTCCACTCCACGAATCGTGAGCTCTGTCTCGTGTCCTGCTGGCACTGGATAGCCGACGCCGCTCAGCTTGCCCGTCAGCGTCGCCGAGCGGTTCGCGGTCGAGTAGAGGCCCACGATTTTTGGATCTTTGCGGGTCACGCCCAGGTACACGTCGGTGTCGGTTTCGGTGTGGCGGACGACGATGTCGTAGGGAACGACGGCCTCGGCCGCGAACTCCCCGTTCTCACCA
Organism: Myxococcales bacterium; assembly: GCA_004193285.1. Lineage (GTDB taxonomy): Bacteria > Myxococcota_A > Polyangia > Polyangiales > Polyangiaceae > PMG-095. Next base: position 84,311 of record SECP01000030.1, read on the forward strand.
GTCGTTACCGCCTCGCCCGAGACCTCGACCCTCACACCAGCTAGCGGCGCGCCCTGCGGGCTCACGAGCTGCCCGGTGACGTTCACCTTCGCGCCAGGTTCGATGCCGCCTGCTCCGCTGCTCCCGGTTTCGCCGCTGCTGCCGTCACCCGCGCCGCCCAGGGTTGCGCCGCCGAGCCCGGTCGTCCCCTCGCCGGCGTCTGCGCTGCCGCTCGTGCCAGCGCTGGTGCTGCCGCCCTCAGCCGAGTCCGCGCCAGCGGCGCCCGCCTCCGCGCCGCGATCGCTGCGCTTGTCGTCGTCCGATCCGCAAGCCGCCGCCCACAACGCCAAACAGACTGCCCCGTACGCGAAGCTTCGCATGGGGGGCAGCCTACTCAGCCTCTCGGCGGGTCGGGCAAAAAACGTAGTGCGGCCGCCACTCTCGCGTCAGCGCACGACTGGCACCGGCTCGAAGCAGCGGATGTTCGTCTCGACGCGGAAGTTGGACTCGCTGGTGTGGCGCTCGGCGTGGAAGATGTCCATCTGGTAGTTACCGCCCGGCACGATGCCGAGCGAAGCGGCCTGAACGTCGAAGTCCAAGGTGGCCGCGATGGGCACGTGGGTGCCGCCGAGATCCAGCGCGAGCTTGCCGTTCACGTAAATCCACAAGTCGTCGTCGCCCCTGAACGTGAACTTCTGCCCCTTGATGTACTCGAACTTCACGTGGCCCTCGGTCGTGAAGCTGAAGTTGTGCTGCTGGTTGGGCGTATTGCCGAAACCCATGTCGTCGATCGGGAAGAAGGCCTTGCTGTCGTAGACGACGTTGCCAGTGCCGTCTCCCGCGTCCAACAAAGTGATGGGCACCGTGAAAGTCTGGTTCATGCCCTCCACGTCCCGGTACCACTGATTGAAGGTGTCTTGACTCGTGATGACGACGAGGCCCGGCGACCAGTCCCAAGGCGCGCAGGCGGTGAACACCGCGTTCGAGAAGTCACCGGAGATCACTCGCTTCATCGTGCCGAGGCCGGAGACGAACGTCGGCTTCGAGTCGGGGCCGATGGTGGGCGCGACCATGCCGCAACCGGCGTCGTTGATGCCGCGGTACGCCTCGAAGTCCGGGTGCATCGCCGTAAAGTCCCGGATCGTGAGCTCCAGCACGGACTTGCATTCTTCCGGCTCCGTCGGCTCCGAATCGATCGGGCCGAGATCCGGGATGCTGCCGCCCGTTTGGAGGGGAGGCGCATTGCCCACGGCGCCGCTGCTGGTGCCCGCGACCGGGGACCCCTTTCCGCCCGCTCCCGCGCTTCCCGTATCCTCAGCGGCGGCGGAGCACCCCGCGAGCGGCAGCAAGGCGACGCACGCTGCGGCCTTGAGGAGGGCAAGCCCGGCCGAGGAGGAGAAAGTCATGGGACAAAAATACCATGGAACCGGTCCCAGGCAACGCCGGCGAAAGAGCCCATGAAACCGGCGAGTTGCCCCGACGCGACGAGCTCCTGTGGAAGCGAGAACCCGCGATGGCGCGCTGGCTCCTTAGGCCGGCACGATGGTGAAACGCGCCTTGGACAAGCGCTCACTTTTGCACTTCGGGCAGCGGCTGGGGCGGCCGTGCTTTTCCCGATCCCCGAAGACGAATCCGCACTTCACGCAGTGAGGAGCCAGCACGCGCAGCCGCTCGCCGGCCTGGAGTAGCGTGTGCTCCAAGTGCCTGAGGTGCTCCGCCACCTCACGCTCCGCGACCGACGCTTGTTTGGAGATCTCATGCGCGGTGAGCTCCGTGGAGCGCAGCAGCTCCGCGATGCGCTGGCGCACGGTTAGCCCCGGTGAGGCCGCACTGACGAGCCGGTCTGCTGAGCCCATACGAGAAGTATACAAAGCCGCCGCGCGTAAACCTACAAAGTGCTCCGGAGAGCGCGTCGTGCAACTGGTTGAACAAGCTACGTGGGCCCGCGCGCGGTGCAGCTGACGGTAGCGGACGAGCCTGCACTGCAGCGGTTATGTTTCAGGGGCGCGACGCACCGGGCGCTTGAAGCGCAGCAGCCGCGCAAGCATCAGGACGACGAACGCGATGAGCGTATTGCGGGTGGTGTTGTAGTTACCGTAGCGCCCGGCCTCGACCAGGTACGCGTGGTAAATGGCCGCCGCCGCGGAGAGATAGACGAGCCGGTGGAGCAGCTTCCACCGCTTTCCCCCGAGGCGACGCGCCATGCCGTCGGTCGAGGTGGCGGCGAGCGGCACGAGGAGCAGGAGCGAAACCCAACCTGGCAGGCGCGACGGCTGCGCGAGCGAGTCTTGAATGGTGTACTCGAGGTTGAGCTTCTGACCGACGACGAAGTACGCGAGGAAGTGCAGCACGCAGTAGCCGAAAGCCGCGAGGCCGAGCGGCCTTCGCACCGCTGGGATCCAGGACGAGCTCACGAGCCGCTGCACGGGCGTGCAGGCGAGTGCCAGCAGCAGGAACACGAACGCCCAGCGCCCACTCACGTTGATGGCGAGCATGAAGCTCGCAAAGTCGTACTGCCGGACGAAGTCGGGGTTTCGCGCGTGGAGGACTCGAATCAAGTCGATGGCGGGGAACGTGCTGGCCGTCGCCACCACTACCTTCGCGACGCGCGGCGTGAGCAGCCTCATTCGAAGACGTCGCTTTCGGTAGCGCTCCGCCCGCTCGGCGGCGTGATCGGGTCCGAGAGCACGGAGAGGATTGGACCTGCACCGTGGAGCGAACGCTCGAACAAAGATGGCCGGTCCGGATCGGCAATGACGGCCGCAAAATCGTCCGCGCTGAGACCTCGGGCGAGCCTACTTGCGAACGTATTGGTCAGGAGCCGGACGTAATGCTCCGCGTCGTAGTCGCGCGAGTCCCGCGCCTCCGCGCCCGGCTCGCCGCCGTCGACTTCGTCCTCGAGCGCCTCTTGCCAAAGGCCCGCGCGGCCCAGCGTGCGTCGATACACGTAGACGCGCTCACCAGCGGCCCAGTGTTCGCGGCCGTTTTGCAGGAGCGCTTCGTAGGGCAGCTCCTGTCGGTCCCGTCGACTTTGGGCGTACTCCGCGGGAGTCTTGGTGAGGCGCACGCGCGCGCACACCTGGCGCGTCTCGAGCCTCTTTTCGCGGATCTGCCGCACGCTCTCCACGTAGGTCCGGCGCACCCCGGCGACATCTCCGGCGAGGAGTCGGGAGACCGCTCGGCGCAAAAAGGCTTCGCCAAATGGCTCGGCACGACTGGATCGAAACGCCACGCCGCGGAGCGTGAGCTGCCCGGAATAGGACTCGAGGGCGTAGTTCTTCGGCTCGTGTGAGAGCATGGCGCGGTAGCGGCCGTCGAACTGAAGGTCCACGAGTGGTGGAAGCAGCGCGGCCACCTCCGCCACGACGCGCTGCTCGTCTTCCGGGGTGGCGCCTTCCGGCATCGAGAAATAGACGCCGTCGGTGTCGGCCTCGAGCAGTTGCACCCCGCGCTGCGCGAGCTCGCGGCACATGAGCGACAGCAGCTCTCGCCCGCGCGCGGTAACCTCGTTCGCGGCGTGCACGTCCGCGAAGCGTGTGAGCGATACCGCGCCGAGGTAGCCGTAGGCGGAGTTGATGACGAGCTTGTAGGCCGCCGAGAGCGCCTCGAGCTGAAAGCGCGCGCCGAAGCCAGGCGCTTCCGCTTTCGCGCCCGCTTTGGCGCGCAGGCGCCGCTCCACGAGCTGGTCCACGATCGCCAAGAAGACTCCCAGCTCGTCACGGCGCGGTCCAATCCGGTACTGCCGCATCAGCGAAGGATAGAGGCTCGCGACGTCCGCCTTGACGACGCGCTTGGCTACACCAGAGGCGAACAGGTGGAGCGCCGCTCCTTGATGAGGCGTGCCGTCGCCGGGCGCGTGCGGCGGCAGTGCGCGTCCTGCCCGCAGGTAAGCTCGCACCAGCAGCGGGTCCAGAACCCCCGTCGCCGCCCCCGCGTCGGCCAGGCGCTCGTAGCGGCGCGGCGCCATCTGGGCCAGCGAAAATGCGGCGCCGCCCAGCAAGCGCGCGACGCCCGCGGCTTCGTCCACGTCGTCCGTGGCGTAGCGGCGGACCAGGTCCGGCTCCTTCAACCACACTTCGTGCACGCGGCTACCCGGGAGGTACTGACGCTCCGGGCTGGCGAGCCCGAGGTGCCGCGCCACGACCTTCAACCCGTGCCCCGGCAAATCACGGGCGGAAAAATCGTGACGGCGCACCGCGTCCATCGAGTCGATGAGCTCGCGGCCCGGCAGCGTGTAGCGAGCACGGCGCAGCCGCTCGAGCCAGCGCGCCCCCGCTTGTCCAAGGCGCGCCCCCCGCGAAGCAGCCCGGAGCCCGAAGTCGACGTCGCGGCGCCGACCGAGGTGCAAACGTACTTTCAGTCGCTCGGCCCGGCGCATCAAAAACGGCCAATCGAAGCCGTGGAGGTTATGGTTCTCGATCACGTCCGGATCGTATTTTGCGACGCAGCGCTCGAGCGCGAGGAGCAGCGCGCGCTCCGCATCGTCCGTGTCGCTCGGCGCCTCCAGCAGCTCGTGCTCGCCCCCGGGTCCGCGAATGGCGATCAGGAAGATGCGATCGATGTCCGGATCCAGCCCCGTCGTCTCCAAATCCAGCTGCAGGCGCGTGACGTCGTCGTAGCCGAGGCCGCGGAAGTAGCAGCGACCGGTCGCGACGAGGTATTGCTCCTCCGGCGGCAAAGCCAGCACCGCGTCGTTCCCGAGCTCGCGCAAGGCGTTGAGCGGTCGTCCTAGCCGCTCGGAGGCGCCGCGCAGCAACGTCTGCCGCAGCAAGCGAAGGTCCGGACCTCGCACGAGGTAGCGGAGGCCCACGTCCCCGCTCAGCTCCGCGTACGTGACCGCGCTCCACGGCGCGTGCTCGTGGTGCGGTATCAAGCGCGCCCCGAGCGACTGGAAATCGAGCAAAGACGAGCTCAGGAGCCAAGGCCGAAACGTCTGCTCCTCGCGCGAGACAGCGCCGCCCGGCTGACGGCGCCAAATCCAGGCCCGCCCATCGGGCTCCCCCCACACCGAGACGATGCCGGGCGTGTCGTCCCAGCCGTGCAGCCATTCGTCTTCGTTGCGAGCCAAGGGGCGCGCAAGGTAGCACCAGCGGACAGCCCGGCCATTTCCGCCTCCCGCAGAAAGCGCTAGGCTGCGCTCGATGGTGGTACTGGGAGTCGGGCTCGCGGTGGCGCTCACCGCCCTTGCGGCGCTGCTGGTGAGCGTCGTAGCGGCGTCCTTCGGCGCGGCGTGGTGGCTCGCCTTTGCTCTAGCCGCGGCACTTTGTTTGGCGCTGCCCGCGCTGCTCGAGCGGCGGTTGACGCGAGCCTACCGTCGGCTCCAGCCGGGAGCGAGCAGCATGCTGCTGCAAACGCTCGCGATCGTGAACGCGCTGTGGGCCGCGTCCTTGTTGCTACTCGCGCCGCAGCGCAGCCGCACGGCGCTGGAGCAACGCGGCGGCGTCGTGCTCCCGATGCTCAGCCGGCAGCAGCTCGAGCGCGTCGCGGGGATGATTCCCGGCACCGCCGGTCCGATCGCCACCGCGCAGGCGAGCGACGCAGCTACGGCGAGCGCCGCGCCGAGCCCGGTGAGCGCGCCCGTCTCGTCGGCCGCGCCCGCGCCGATGCCGACCAGCTCCGCCATCCGGGCGGCGCCGGAGGCCGAGGCGGAAGCGGAAAGTCCAGCTGGCAAGGTGTATCGAGAGCGCGCCGGTAGCGTGGTCGTGCTGCACGCGCACATCCCCGCGCCCAAAGACGGGATGATGGCCAAGCTGTACGACAAGCTGGGCGTCACCTACGGCGAAAGCCTGGGTAGCGGCTTCGTGGTGGACGCGGCGGGCCTCATCGTCACCAACCATCACGTGGTGGAGGGCGCGACTTCACTGCAGGTCGTGACGCAAGACGGCTCGCGCTACGAAGAGGTCACGCTGCTCCGGGAGGAGCCCAAGCACGATCTGGCGCTGCTCTCCGTTCCCGCGCAGGGGCTCGCGGTGACTCCCCTCTTCAAGGGCAAGGACGTCACGATCGGCGCTCGCGCCATCGCCATCGGCAGCCCGCTCGGCTTCGAGTACACGTTGACCGAGGGCATCGTCAGCCAGCTGCGCAACATCGACGGCACGCGCTTCCTCCAGATGCAAACCGCCATCGCTCCCGGCTCGAGCGGCGGCCCTCTGTTCGACGACCGCGGCGCGGTCATTGGGGTGAATACCGCCACCGGCGGCGCTGCCGGTCTGAGCCTCGCCGTTCACTTCAGCGAGGTGCAGAAGCTCCTCGCGGCGCCTCGAAAGCCGAGCCCGTACGAGCATTTCGTGGCCGGTCCACGCTTGGCTTCGCTCGAGACGGAGGGCGCGGACCTTTCGCCAACCGAGCGCATGAACTTCCGAGACGGCGCGAGCCTGCTCGGACACATCGCGCTCAAGTGCGCCAAGCCGCTCATCGACGACGCCCAGGTCACGGTCAAGCTCACCGGAATCACTGGCCGGCCGCACATCGAGACCAATCTGCCGGCGGACGCGCGCGACTGCATGACCCCGATGCTCTCGCTCATCGGTATGCAAGTCGCGTTCACCTTCGAGCAGTCGAGCCGGCCACCGAGCGCGCTCGTCCTCACGTTCGTAGAAATTCCCCGTGAGGGCGGCGCGACCGGCAGCCTCTCTTACCGCTTCGAGCGCGGTTGACTCTGCTTCAGACGTCGATCACGACCTCCAGGTATTCGGCCGGAATGGCCAGGCTCTTGGTCTGCGACGCGGTCCGGAACTGCTCGGCAAGCTCGTGCAAATCCAGCCCCAGGCGCGCTTGCCGCTCGACGTCCAGCGCGCCGAAGGCCTTGAAGGTCGGGCCGTAGTAGGTCCGAAACACGTCGATCATGTGCTTGGCGGATTCGTAACGGAACACGAAGAATCTCCGATTGAAGGACAGCTTCTTCACGCTCGGAAACAGCTCGCGCAGCCGCTCCTCGTTGCCCCAGTACACGGGCGAGGCCACGCCTGGAGGCGGCGGCACGTGCTTGGAGACAGCGACCAGCATCCGGCCGATGAAGCCTTCCGGAGTCCAGCTCGCGAGCGCGATCTTTCCACCTGGCTTCGTCACCCGAACGAGCTCGCGGGCGGCCCGCGCTTGGTCCGGCGCGAACATGACCCCGAACGTCGACAGCGTCGCGTCGAACGACGCCGTCGGGAACGGAAGCTGCTCGGCGTCTCCCTCCACGAGCTCGATCGACAGCCGCTCGGCCGCGGCGCGCTCTTTGGCTCGCGCCAGGAGCTCCGGCACGTAGTCCAGGCCGACGACGTGACAGAAGCGGTGGGCGGCTGCGAGCGCCGCATTACCGTTGCCGCACGCGACGTCCAGCACCTTCGAGCCGGCGTCGAGCTCGGCCGCTTCGCACAGCGTTTCGCCTACGATCTGCAAGGTATTGCCGATGATCGAAAAATCACCAGACGCCCACATTGCTTGCTGTCGCTGCTTGATGGCCCCGTAGTCCACACTCACGATGTTGAGCGAACGCGTGCTCACCGGGCTCTCGATATTCATGGTCATGTGTTAGCTCCTCTGCGACCCCAACCACCGGCCGCACTGCACTTGTAAGGTCCCGCGCCGGAACTGACAATTACCGCCGGTCGGTCAGGCATGACCGAGAGTCCGCGCTATTTCTAGCTGTTTTGCGCGCTCGCTAGGCGCGATCTGGCGCCGCCGCGGGTCTCGTCTTGCTGCGGCTACGAAGCCACCTTAGGGGTGAGTGGCCATGCTGGACACGCTGTCAGAAGTTTTGCGGGCCGTTCGACTGACAGGTGCGGTGTACTTCGCGGTGGACGCGTCCGAGCCGTGGGTCGCGGAGGCGCCGCATGCGCGCGAAATAGGCCCCTTCATCATGCCGGGGGTCGAGCACGTCATCGAATACCACGTCGTGGTCAGCGGAACGTGCTGGGCCGGCGTCGTCAACGAGCCTGCCATCAAGCTCACCGCCGGCGACATCATCGTCTTCCCGCAGGGGGACAGCCACATCATGTCCAGCGCGCCTGGCATGAGGGGCGAGCCTTCGCTGGAAGCCTTTCGGGCTTCGGCTCAAGGGCGGCTGCCGATCGCCATGCACATGAATGGCGGAGGGTCAGCGCGAGCACGCCTGCTGTGCGGTTTTTTGGGTTGCGACGCGCGTCCGTTCAATCCACTCCTCGCCACCTTGCCAAAGGTGATGCACCTGCGCATGCAAGAGGGGGACGACATCTTGCGGCGTCTTGTGGAGTTGGCCGTAGCGGAGTCCTCGGTGCCGCGCCCGGGCGGGGACTGCACGCTGTCTCGACTCAGCGAGCTCCTGTTCGTGGAGGTGGTGCGCCGCTACGTCGCCGAGCTACCACCGGAGGGGCTCGGCTGGTTCGCGGGGTTACGCGACGAGAACATCGGGCGGGCCTTGCAGAAGTTGCACGAGCGGCCGACACACGACTGGAGCCTGGAAGAGCTGGGCAAGGAGTGCGGGCTCTCTCGGTCGGTGCTGGCGGAGCGCTTTGCCGAGCTGGTAGGAATACCGCCCATCCAGTACCTCGCGCAGTGGCGGATTCAGCTCGCGGCGTCTTTGCTCCGCTCCGGCAAGAGCAGCCTGGCCGAGATCGCCGAGCGAGTCGGGTACGGCTCGGAGGCCGCGCTGAGCCGCGCTTTCAAGCGCCAGGTCGGCGTGGCCCCCGCGCACTATCGCCGGGATTCGGTCACAAGCACAGATACGAAGTCCCCGTGACCTCGCTCGCATCGAGCACCCAGTTGCCGTTCGTGTCCGGGCCGTTCGACACCTTGAGCCCGCCAAGGACGCAGTTGCCCCCCAACGCCGGCTCGAGCACGGTCTTGATTAGACTGTTGGCACCGTTGATACCGTTGGTGCCGTTGATACCGTTGGTGCCGTTCAGACCATTCAAGCCGTTCAGACCGTTGCAAACGTAGTCGGTCGTGACGACCTCGCTCGCGTCCAGGGCGCCGTTCTTGTTGGCGTCCAGCCCCGTCTGCAGCTTCAGTCCGCCCGTCGTGCAGTTGGTGCCCGGGAGCTCCAGCGCGTGCTTCACGAGCGTGCTCAGCCCATTCGTTCCGTTGGTTCCATTGCTTCCGCTAGTTCCGTTTTGCCCATTGCAGACGTAGCTGGTCGAGGCCACCTCTGCGTCGTTGAGCACGCCGTTCTTGTTCGCGTCCAGGCCCGTCTCCAGCTTCAACCCACCGAGCAGGCAGTTTGCGCCATTGAGCTCCAAGCTGGTGCGCACCAAGCTGGCCAGGCCATTCAAGCCGCTGGCACCCTGAAGGCCATCGAGACCGTCCAGACCGTCTTGGCCGTGACACACGTAGTCCGTGGTGAGCACCTCCGCGTCGTTGAGCACGCCGTTTTTGTTGGAGTCCACGCCGCTCTCCAGCTTCAGGCCACCCAGCAGGCAGTGCGCGCCGCCGAGCTCCACGCTGGTGCGCACCAGGCTCGCCAAACCCGCCACGCCGTCCGCTCCGTTCAGACCGTTGATGCCGCTCGCACCGTTGAGGCCGTTCAGACCATTCTTTCCGTTGCAGACGTAGCTCGTAGCCAGCACCTCGGCGCTCTCCAGGGTGCCGTTGTCGTTCGTATCGACGCCGCTCTCCAGCTTCAGTCCGCCGATGAGGCAGTGGGCGCCGCCAAGCTCCACGCCGACCCGCACGAGGCTCGCGACGCCGTTCAACCCGTTGATGCCGTCGATGCCGTCGATGCCGTCGATGCCGTCGATGCCGTTCTTCCCGTGGCACACGTAGTTCGTAGCCAGCACCTCGCTGTCGTTGAGCACGCCGTTCTTGTTGGAGTCCACACCGCTCTCGAGCTTCAAGCCACCGAGCGTGCAGTGAGCACCCATGAGCTCGACGCCGGTGCGCACCAGGCTGACGAGCCCGTCCACCCCACTTAGCCCATTCAGCCCGTTGAGCCCGTTTTGGCCATTGCAAACGTAGTTGGTGGCGAGCACCTCCGCGTCGCTGAGGACGCCGTCCTTGCTCGTATCCAGGCCGGTCTCCAGCTTCAAGCCGCCCAGCGCGCAGTGCGCGCCAGCCAGCTCCACCTTCGTTCGAGCCAGCGTCGTCAGGCCATCGACGCCGTTCGTGCCGTTCGTGCCGTTCGTGCCGTTGCAGACGTAGGTCGTTTGATCGATCTCGCTGCTGGCCAGGACCTTGTCGTCGTTGTCGTCCACCCCGGTATCGACGCGCGTGCCGCCGGCGGCGCAGTGAGCGCCAGGTGGCTCTGGCTGCGTGGACACCAAGCTGAGGGCGCCACTGGCGCCGGCGCAGACGAAGCTGACGCTGTCTACCTCGCTAGGGTCCAGCACCGTGCTCTTGTTGTCGTCGATGCCCATCTCGATGCGAGTGCCGCCAGCGGCGCAGTGAGCTCCAGGCGGCTCGGCGACGGTGCGGACCAAGCTGCTCGAGCCGTCGGCTCCGCCATTCAAGCCTGCCGCTCCGTTGCACACGTAGTTGGTGGTCGTTACCTCGCCGTCTTCCAGTACGCCGCTTTCGTCGCCGTCGGTGCCAAACTGAATTCGAACACCGCCGTGCAAGCAGTTGAGCCCGGGCGATTCGAAGGCGGTACGAACGAGCGCGGTCAGGCCCTGCGCGCCCTCGGCGCCGTTCTGCCCATCGGCGCCGTTCTCTCCGTCCGCGCCGTTCTGCCCGTCGACGCCGTTCTGCCCGTCCGCCCCGTCCCCGCCGCTTTCGCCATTCGCGCCATCCACGCCGTTCGCGCCGTCCACGCCGTGTTTGCCCTCAGCGCCGTTTTGACCATCTTGGCCGACCCCGTTCCTACCGTCAGTGCCGGAGCAGACGTAGCTGTGGGAGGTCGTCTCGTCTTCGGCAAGCTCGCCGTCGCCGTCCCGGTCGTAGCCGATACGGATCTGCGTTCCCCCGTAGTCGCAGTTGTCGCCCATCGGCTCGACGAGCGTCAGGACGAGCACCGGATTTTCGATCGACGCGGGCGTCGCGTCTTGGGCGCCTCCTGAGCACGCGCTCAACCCGGCACACAACCCAATAGCCACGAGCGACGCGAGCATGGAGCTGCGCATGAGTGAATCCCTTTCGCGCGAAAGCTCCCACGCTCCCGTGCCCCCCCGAAGACGGCTGACGCCGTGCCAACTTTAGCGACTAGACGTACGCTTCTTGGTCGCGAGCGTGTCTCGACGCGAGAATCAGGCGAAAGCGGCGAACAAGCGTGTGTCCGCGCCCCCGCTCTGGCTCAAGGTTTCTCGAGCTCACGCTCGAGCGCCGAGACCAGCACCGGCGCGTCAGGGGTCACGTCCGGCGCGAAGCGCGCAACCACCTCGCCCGCGCGGCTCACCAAAAACTTCTCGAAATTCCACAGAATTTCGTTCGGCGCGCCTACCTCGATGCCGTAGCCCACCAGCTTGCCGCGAAAGTCAGTGCCGGGCAGCTGCGTCGCTTCGGGCTGCGCGGCGGTGAGGGCGGCGTAGAGCGGATGCTGTCCCAGGCCTTTGACGATGATCTTCGAGAACATCGGGAAGCTCACGTCGTATTGGGTCGAGCAAAAATCTTTGATCTCCTGCTCCGTTCCAGGCTCTTGCGCGCCAAACTCATTGGCAGGGAAGCCGAGCACCTCGAAGCCCCGTGCGTGGTACTTCCGGTAGAGCGCTTCGAGCGCCTCGTACTGGGGAGTGAGCCCGCACTTGGAGGCGACATTCACGACTAGTCGCACTTTGTGCCCGTAGCTGGCGAGCGACGCGGGGAGTCCGTCGATGGTGGTCACGGAGATGCTTTCGAGGGCGCTGGTCATGGCCGGAGACGCTGCGGCTGCACCGGCGCGCTGACAAGCCCCCCCCGCGCGCTCACTCCCGACCCCAACGCCAAGGCGGGCAAACACGCGAGCTAGCGAGCCTTGCGCGCTCGCTTTTCCTTCGGCGGCGCGGCCTTACCAGCGCGCTTCGGCTTGGGCTTCGGAGCATTCGCACGCGCGTGCGCCGCTAGCAGCGCCTCTTTGAAGGTGGCGGCGTCGATCGCGCGCAAGTCGCACCGGGTAAAGCCCATCCGACCCCAACCCCCGGGTACGGGGGCGATGGCGTGCGGCGCGAGCTCACAAAAGCGCGCCTGCAGCTCGAGGTCGAACGCAAAATTCATGTCGGCGCCGTTCAGCGCCAGCGTCGCGAAGGTGCGGCGCGGGGTGCGAAACGCGATGCGATCGAAATGCGGGTAAGACGAGGCATTCTCGAGTGACAGCGCGAGGGTCTTCGCGCGAGCAGGCGTGACGGCCATGAGCCCATCCTCGGCGGTGTCACGCCCAGACTCAACCCGCTTCGCACGCCCACGTGCGGGCCAGCCTGAGCAAAAGCTCGTCCTCGGATAGGACTTCGAAGGCGCGGCTAGGACGTGCGCGCTAACCTGGCGGTATGAAATGGGGACCGGTGTGGCTGCTCGTCGGTGCTCTCGGCTGCGGCAGAAACGAAGTCTCTCCAGCCGGAGACCAAACCGGAGGCGCAAGCGGAACCGGAGGCGGCACCGGAGCAGCCGGCAGTAGTGGAACGAGCTCCGAGTGCGCGCTAACTTTCGAAGGCCAGTCCGAGCCGCGCTTCGAGCAGCCGGCGAGCCGAGTTCGCGTGTTCGCCGGCTCGTACTTCACGGTGGTGGAAGCCGCGTTCCTGGATGGGCCGCGGCCAGAGCTTCATACGGAGGCCGAGCGCAGCGGAGACTGTCGAATGCTCACCTACGACTCTCCGTCGTTCTGCGACCCCGCGTGCGAAAATCCCGAGATTTGCATCGGCGGCGCCTGCGAGCGCTTTCCGGAGCCGGTGTCCGCCGGCGCGCTCTCGGTGGAGCTCGGCGCGGACCAAAAGGTGGAGGTGCCCCCGAGCAACGTGGGCCGCTACTACTGGGGCACGGAAGACTTCGGTTACGACGTGGTGCCCTCCGTCAACGTGAGCGCTCCGGGTGAGGTGGCGCCCGGCTTCGAGCTCGCCGCGTGCCTCTCGCCGGCGCCGCAGCCGACCACCGAATGGAACGAGCTCCTCGAGCAGCGCGCGCCCGGGGAAGACGTGGTGCTTGCCTGGTCGAACCCGGTGGAGACCGCGCGCGTCTACCTGCGCATGACGACCTGCATCGGCACCCACGGCGGCATCTCTCCCGTCGAGATCGAGTGCGAGGGCAAGGACGTAGGCAAGCTCACCTTACCCGGAGTCTTCCTGGACGCCCTGTACGAGCAAGGCTGGGGCCGCGGTGAATGCGGCACGAACGACGTCTGGCGCTACCACGCGACCGAGCTCGGCTCGGGCGACGCGGCGGTGCAGCTGCGGGCCGAGTCCGGCGCCTCCTTCTACTTTCAGCCGCGCCTCGGCGGCCCCTGAGCTTCAACCCGTGTACGAGTCGTCCTGCTCGATGCGAGACAGCACCCAGTCGAACTCACCAGCGGTAACCTTGATGCGGCAGTACTCGCAGGTGCCCGCCATGCCGATGCGCAAGGGGGCGCCGCAGTTCGGGCAGTTGGTGTCCCCGCGCGAGGCGCCGCGACGCGCGGTGCCGCGAATCCAGGTCCAGTACTCGGAGTAGGTGCGCGGCCGAGTCTTGCTCCCGCTGAGCAGCTTGCCGTCGTCGCCAATCGTGTAGTCCACGCTCGTCGCGAACAGACGCACCGTGATCGCGTCGTAGTGCTTGTCGCTGGTAGCGCTCGCCAAATCGATGCGCAAGATGCGCGCGTTCTCGGTCACGTTCCGGCAGCGGGAGGCGACGTACAGGTCTATCCAGTACAGCATCGACTGAAACGAGTTGTCGGACACGTACGGACGAATCCGTAGCGGGTCCCGCCCGGACCAGGCGATCTGCAGCTCACCAAAAACGTGGGCGATGCGAGCCGTGAAGCCCTGCCAGTGCAGCGAAGGGTCGCGCTGCTGCATCTCCTGAAAGCGCTGCGGCGCCGTCGGATCCGCGATCGTCGGCAGCTCCGTGCCTGCCTCCGCAACGTTTCCGGTCAAGAGCGGGCCACGGGGCTCGCGGCTGAGGCTGGTGACGGAGGCGACCATCCAATCGAAACGACCGAAGCCGACCTGCTGCCGGCAGTAGCTGCACTCGGTGCCGTGCAGGGCCTCCAGCGGCGCGCCACAGTTCGGGCAATCCAGCTTGCTGGCGCGCGCGAACGGCCGGCTCTTCGCGGTGTGTGAGCGAGTGAGCGAGAGGCGATCCACCACGTAGTAGCGGTGTTGCTGCCCGGTCTTGAGCACCTCCACGTAGTTGGCCTCCACCTCGAGCTCGACCTGAATCGCAGCCGTGCCCAGGCCAGAGAACCCCACGTAGCGCAGCGCGCCGATCACGATGCCCTGCACGTCCGCGAGTGACGGATTCTCGAGCGCCGGCGGCAAACCGGGAGCCAGGTAGGCGGCAAGAGGCCCGGTACCGAGGGCGCGGGAACGCTGAAGCGCCGCGTACAGCATGTAAACGAAGTCCTCGAACAGCACGAGCGAGAACTCCGGGTCCACGCTGCGCAGCTGCGATAGCTCGCGTCGCGCGGCAGGCGCGTCTTCGTGGACGGTCTCCACCCGTGACACGTCTGGCTTCGTGGTGGACCACGCCTTCATGCCGCGCTGGATCGCGGCCCGCACGACCATGACGACGACCACCAAAATGACGAGCGGAATGCCGATGCTCGGGTGCTCGATGACGAGCAGAAACAGCAGATCGAACAGCACGCCGCCGTCGCCGCCGCCCCCACCGCCGCTGCGCGAGCTGCCGCTGGAGCGCGAGCCGCCCGAATAGGAGTGACCGCCGCCGGGCCGCGCGAGCGCCACGCCGCTGACGACCAGCACGAGCACGATGAGGAGCAGGGGCCACACCCACCGGTAGCGGCGAAGCCAGGCCGTCATCAGCGCACCTCGTCCGGCAGCTCGTTCACGTCGTCCGCCGCGCGCGGCAGCGTGTCCGCCAAGATGGGTCCGAGTCGCTCCAGCGCGGCCTCGAAGCCGAGCAAGTCGCGACGCTTCACCGCGCTAGAGAGCGCTTCGCACGCCTCCCCCCACGCCGCCCCGAGCTTCGCTACGTCTATCCCGACATCCGTCACCACGAGCGCGCGCTGCTCGAAGGTCGACGCGAACACCAAAATGCCAGTCCGACCGGAAGTGCGCGAGATGCCGAGGTCGAAGAAGGCGGCGTGCGCGGCGTCGCGGACGCATCGCGCGAGCGTCTTCTCGCGCACCCCCGCGCGGAGCAGGGCGGACACGTTGAATGCGAGCGCGAGGCCGAGCCCGAAGCCGAGCGCGCCGTCCAGCGCGATCTCGGCGACAGTGAAAACCTCCGGCGTGACGAGCAAGTACAGCGCGACCAGCCCCCCGAGCACGAAGCCCCAGTGGTAGGCGGCAACGCGGTAATCTCCCGAGCGGCGCCGGACCGCTACCACCAGCTCGGCCGATGTCTGGCTCTCCACCGCCTTCACGGAGCGGGCAGTGCTCAGCTTCGCTTCTTCCCGAAAAAAATCCGCCTCGGCCACGTTCGAAAGCGAACCATACACGCGTTCTACGAGCGAGCCGCAAGTACGGCTTTGACTCGGGGCGGCGCGGCTGGGAAAGTTCGAAGGCAGCCCTCGGCTGCGTTCATCATGCTCCCCCCGATCCATCGCGCCGTGTGCTGCGTTCTGCTCGCGCTTGGTTGCTCCTCCGGGCCGGCGGAGCTCGCTGGCGCGGCGGGGGCGCCGCCGGCGCGGCAGCGGGCCAAGCCCTCCCTCACTCCGGCCAAGGTTGCAGACCCCGAGCCCGCGGAGTCTGCGGGAGGCGCGCTAGGCTCCGGGGGCGCGCCCGCCGAACCGACCGAACCGACTGACGTGAGCTGCGAGCGCAGCCAGTTCGTGCTGCGGCCGGACGTTTCGAATGCGCGGGACCTGGGCGGCGTTCCACTCGCCTCCGGCGCGGTCGCGTGCGGCGCGGTGTTCCGGGGGCCGCCGCTGCGTCTCAGCGAGGAGGGCTGTCAGGAGCTCACGTCGCTAGGCATCCGCACGGTGGTGGACTTGCGGACGGAAGGCGAGCGCCTCGGCTCGCCGCAGTCTGAGTGTGTAGCCGCCAGCGTCGTCCCCGCACCCCTGCCGGTACCTTACGGCTTGGGCCCGGAGGATTACCTGCGGGACCTGAACACGGACGAGTCGGTCGCAAAGGTGTTTCACACCTTCGGCGACCCCGAAGCCTACCCAATCTACTTTCATTGCACGTACGGGCGCGATCGCACCGGCGTCATCGGCGCGCTCCTCCTGCTCACGCTCGGGGCAACGCGGCAGACGGTGATGGACGAATACCTGCTCTCCGCGCCGAACGTCGGCGCCTACCCGGACGCGCTCGAGGCGGTGCTGAGCGAGGTAGAAGCGCGCGGCGGCCCCACGCAAACGCTCTTGGACCTGGGCATCACGGAAGACGAGCTCGCGGTGCTGCGTGCTCGGGCGGTAGCGGAGTAGCGCGGCCGCGGCTCAGGCGTCCGCCGTGTCCCACTCTACCTGGTAGCTCAGCCCCAGGTTCACGATGCGCTGAATCAAAACCGGGTACTCCACCCCGCCCGCCTTCGCGCTCTGCGCGAAGTCCTCCGCGCGCTGCAGGTCCGGGTTGGGGTTCGCTTCCAGCACGTACACTTTGCCGTCGGGTGCGAGCCGAAAGTCGATGCGCGCGTAGCCGCTCATCTTGAGCACCCGGTAAATGTTCGTACTAATCTTCAAGATTTGCTCGGACATGCCCGGGGGCAGCTCCGCCGCAGCCGTATCGATGTGGTACTTGCGTTGATACGCGAGGTCCCACTTCACCTTGCGGGTGGCAATGCGCGGGGCTTTGTCCGGCAGCTGGTCCATCATCATTTCCCACACCGGGAAGGCGTGGAGCCGCCGATTGCCGACCACGCCCACGTACAGCTCGCGGCCGTCGATGTATTCTTCCGCGATCACGTCCACGCCGAAGGTTTCGTGCATGAACGCGACGCGCTCTTCCAGCTTTTCATCGCTCGTCACGAGCGATGCTTGCGAGATTCCGAGCGAGGCCTCCTCGTACAAGGACTTGACTACGAGCGGGTAGCTCAGCTTGCGCGGCCGGCGCGCCTTCCTGCCCAAGGGGAAGACCGCAAAGCGCGGTACCCGAATGCGATGAAACGCCAGCAGCTGCTTGGAAATCGCTTTGTCCCGCGCGAGCAGCAAACCGGTGGGGTTGCAGCCGGTGTAGCGCTTGCGCAGGAGCTCCAGATAGCTGACCACGTGCTGGTCGTAGACGGCGACGCCGTGAAAATGCACCAGCAGGTTGAAGGCGATGTCCGGCTGCAGCTCGGCGAACGCCCGTCGAATCGGCCCAAGATCGCTGCCCACGCCCAGCCGGTGCACTTCGTGGCCTAGCTCCTCCAGGCCCTGAATCACGTCGTACTCGGTGCGAAAGTCCGCGAGCTGCTTTTCCGACAAGCCGCTGATGTCGGCGGGAGGCACGAGATCTTCGTGCATCAATACGAGTACTTTGAGCTTCTTCCTCATCGCGGAAAATGGTGGTGCCCGCGATTCAAGTACTTGAACGTCTGCGTGGCGACCAGCAGCATCGCGTCTCGCTTGACGTGCGCGGCGCCAGAGGCGACGACGAGCCCCAGCTCCTCGGTGCGTTCGATGATCTCGGCGAGCACGCGATCCACCGCATATTGATACTCGCCCGTCCACCGGGATACCAGCTTTCGGATCTCGGCCCGCTCTTTGCGCAAGAAGGCAGCCGCGAGGCGCTCACGAGGCGAACCGGTCGGCTCCGAGAAAAGACGTTTCAGATCACGATCGTACGTCTTACGTAGGGCGAGCCGGTAGCGGGCGCGCTTTTGGCGGTAGTGCTCGCCGAGCGTTTGCTTCAGCTCCGCGATGGGCTCGATGCGATCGCGCACGCGGCGCGTCGGCTTTTCGCCCTCGATGTCGCGCATGAGCTCGTCCAAATAACGTAGCTTCTCCAGCGCGGCCCAGCCGCGGTAGCGGCTTCGCCAGCGAGAGGTCGGATCGAGCCACACTGCGAAGGTCTCCGCGAAGTCTTCGGCGGGGTGGCTCTGCGCGTACCAGAGCTCCAAATGCCGCACGAAGCGCTTGCTGTACGGCTTGGGCTGGTAGTGGCTCACGTAGTGGCTGTCGAAGCGACCGAACATGTCGCGCCAATCCGGGCGATCGTGCAGCACGTAGGCGTTGTCGAGCGCGTGGGCGGTCTCGTGCCTCATCAGCTGCAGGCACGAGCGCGCGGTGCCGCCTTCCACCTCGTGCATCTGCCGGTGCTCCAGCTCCACCAGCCGCGGGTGCGCGAGGTAAAACGGAATCGCGAAGCCGGGCACGCCATCGGGCGAGAACCACTCCGTGGAGAGCCACACGTGCGGGCGAAATTCCAAGCCGCGCTCGGCGAGCTCCGCGTAGATGCGCTCCACGCGCGCCTCGAGCTCGGTGCCGGTGATGCTCAGCTTCAGATCACAGAGCCGCAGCTCGAGCAGCTCCGCGTCTTCCAGCTGCGCCCAGGCGCGCGCAGGCCAGCGCAGCGCGGCGGCGGGGCGCAGCTGGAAGACGCGGAGCTGCTCGAGCTGCGGCTCTGTGATCTGAAGCTGAG
>SECP01000077.1 GCA_004193285.1 Myxococcales bacterium
CCCGTACCGCCACTGGCGGACGACACGTTGCAACTCAGCAGTTCGACCCCGCTATTCCAGCTCATCAGGCCTACGGAGGCGCCCCCGCCAGCGCCGCCCTTGCCCGCGGCGCCCCCGCAGCCGCCCATTCCGCCAGCACCCCCGCTCGCGCCGTAACAACTGCCGGTACCCCGGCTCGCTCCGCCACCGCCTCCCCCTTGTCCGGCGAATCCAGGTGTTCCCTCATTGCCGCCGGAGCCAACGTACCCCGACGATTGGAAGTCACCGAGCGTAGCGGCGGGCAATCCGAGCGCGCCAGCCTCCCCGGGACCACCTTCCTTGCCGGTTCCACCGGTGCTCGCATCCGAAGCACCAATGCCGCCGTTTTCCAGCGCCGTCGAAGGGGAAGTGAGGTGATCGATAGGAACACCGGCCTTCCCGTTCGATCCCGCCAGCAACGTCTTCGCGCCATCTCCACCGTTCCCACCCTGTGACGACTCGCAGTTCGTTACAGGCCCCCACTTTCCTCCAACTACCGTCTGCGTGACATCGCAAATACCTGCATCGCCCGCCGGCGCTGTTCCCTTCTCGGCGCCGTTCGCACCCTTCACGCCCGGCTCCCCATCGGCGCCTTTGGCGCCATTACCAGCCGTGATCTCCACGCGACGGAACACCACACTTTGGCTATCCGTCACGAAGGCGCCGTAGCTGCTGGCGTCGTAGCCCGTGCCTGTCGCGTCCGAGGCCATGATGCGCAGGTTCTCGAAGGTTAGGTTTTTCGACTTGTTGATCCGCAGCGCGATGTTCTTCGCCGGCTTGATGCCGGCTTTGCGCGTCGTGCTGTATTCCCAGTTTTCGCACTCGAAGCCGCCGTAGATCGAGGCCCCGTCTACCTCGTCGAACTTCAGCGCGTCCGTGTAGTCGCCGCTCGGGCCCAGGCAGACGAACACTTTCTTACCGGCTGCGGACGTCAGGCCCTTGTTGATGCTCTTGTACGGAGCCTCTTTCGTACCCGTGCCCGTCGCGTCGTCCCCGTGCTCCTTCGAAACGAACACGCCGTAAGCGTTGTTCGTCCAACAAGCCGCGTCGTCCGCTACGTCTCCCTCGCATTCGCCTGAGCCGCCCGCGCCGCCGCCGCCACCACCGCTGCTGCTACCGCCCGCGTTCGAAGTGCCCGCCCCGTCAGTGCCGCCCTCCGTACTGCCGCCCGCGCCTTTGCCGGCATTGCTGGTAGAGCCGGACGCGGTGGAGCCGCACGTGGCGGTGGCGTTGCAGTCGTCCGAAGAGTTGCTGCACGCAGAGAGGTGAGCGAGCGAAAGGGTGAAGAGGCCGAGCGCGAGAGCGGAATAAGCTGAAGTACGCATGTTGTTTTCCATACCGGCGAGTCTCAGAAGGTCCCCGAAAGTCCGAGCTTCACGGATTGTAAGGCGCCGCCCTCGTGGCTGGCGGCTCTGGACAAATCCACCTTGGGAGTGATCGCGAATCGCGGAGCGAGCCGCGCGGACGCAGCGCGGTCCACGCTGGAGCGATGCGACAGCGCGTCCCAGTAGAAGTAGCCGGCTACCAGCGCGGCCACGCCACCGACTACGAAGGCGCCGATCTCGATATTGCGCGTCGTGTCGATGCTCTTGCGGCGATCGACGAGATCCGCGCAGGAGGAGGCAGGCGCGGTGCCGCCGTCGCCGCAGCCGCCCTGCGTCTGCAGGTCGTCCCGGATGTCGTCCGCCTCGTTGGACTTGGAGTTGGCGCTGAGGAGTAGGACCAGGCCAGTGACGCCGCCTGCAACGGCGACGCCGGTGGCAACGTATGCGGGCACGAGGCTTTTTCGACTCGTGCCGGCAAGCGAGTCCGCTCCCGTGGTCGTCGTCACGTCCGTCTTCAAACCTGAGTCCACGCGCGCGGGGGCCGCGGCGGCGCTGGTAGCGGAGTCGTCCTTCGGCACGAGCGTGATCTCCACCGCTTGCTCGGTACCTTTCGCGACCATCACGCGCTTGTCGATCGCGATGAAGCCCTCGCGCTTGACCGCGACGATGACCTCACCAGGGTCGACGTAGACGCCAGAAGCGATGGGCGCCCTGCCCACGTTCAGCTCACCGACGAGCACGTCCGCCCCCTCCGGCTTGATGTCCAGACGGAGCGTCGCCACCTCCGCGCGCGACTTGGCCAAGCCGGTCTCCACTGCGCGGCGCTGCGCGTCCGACGCGCTGGGCAACAGGTTCGCGAGCGCCCACTGGAAATGCTCGGCGGCGGCGCGGTATTTCTGCTGTTCGAGCTCGGCCTGGCCGAGGTTGGCTGCGATGTCCGAGCTCTTGCGCAGGGCAAAAGCCTCTGCGAAGAGCCGCTCGGCTTCCGCCATGTCGCCTTTGCCGAAGGCCGCCTTTCCGTTCTTGAACAGCTGAGTGACCTTGGCGGTCTCGGTGGCGCTCGTTTGCGCGCGCGCGGGCGGCGCCGTCATCAGAGGAGCCGCAACGACGAGTGAGAGGAGCAGGCTGGATAAAGGCGAGCGACGCATGAGGTTCAGAAGATGGTTTCGCGAGTGACTTTGGTCGTAGCTGGTTTGCGTGAGCTAGAGCTGGCAGAGCCGGCAGAGACCGAGGACGGGGGAGTCGACGGCCTGGTCTGACGAGCCGCCTTGGGCGGCGAGGGAGGCGCCACCAATGGCTCGGCGGCGGGCGGCGCTGGCGGCGGCTCCGGCGGGGTGAGCGCGGCGGTGTCAGCAGGTAGCGCAGGCTCTGGAGCGGGCTCGGGAGCGGGCTCGGGAGCGGGTTGTGAGGCGGGCGCGGCCGCAGGCAGAGGCGCCGCCGGTGGCGAAGCGGACGGCGAGGCCGTGAGCCACAAGCCGAGCACGATGGTGAGGAGCAGCGCGATGCCGAATGCGGTCAGGTTGACCCAGATGGGCTTGCGCACGCGCTCGTCCAGCTCGACCGGCTCGTCCTCCGCGGTCGGCGCGCTACTTGCGGCCGCGGCGTGCGCCGTGACGAGCGCCGGGGTGGGATCCGAAGGCGAGGCAATGGAGGGCACCGCAGGCGGTGGCGGCAAGCTCGCTTCGATGCGGTGCATCGGCAAGTCGCGCTGGGTGGGTACGGTGCTCGCATCCGGCCCTAGCGACGCGGGAATATCCGAAGCCCGGCGCGCCGCGAGCGGCTCCGCGCGGGTCGGCACGCCATCGAAGGAGTAGCTTGGCTCTGCGTGCTCGCGAAACGGGCTGAGCGAGGCGTGAATTTGACCCGCTTGCCCCTCGCCGAGCGACGAGGCGGGCTCGTAGTCCTCAGCCGGTTCGAATGGGAGCGATGCCGGCTCGTCCGCGAAGTCCACGCTGCTGCCAGGACCGGCTAGCACGCTCGGCGCCGCCGACTCTTGGGGGCGCTCATCCTCCACGTAGCGGGCCAGCGCTTCACGGTCGATGCGCGGGATCGTCTTCGCGCGGCGGGGGTCGATGGAGTCCGCCAGCTTGACGGTCTCGGTCTCCAGAGTTTGATGCACCGTGACCGCCGGGATCTTCCCGGGTTTGAAGTACACCTCTCCCGCTGCATCCACTTGACTGAAGTACATGCGAGGCGTTTCGAGCGTGCGCTCGGTTTTGGCGCGCGGATCGACTCCCCCGATGGAAAGCAGAGTGCCACTCGCCGCCGATCGCCCGCTCGAGCTCGGCGGGTGAGGACTGCTCGGTTGCGGCTCGCGCCCCACCCGCGTGCCGGGCGACTCGGGGGTTACGCTCTCGGGAGCCTCGACGGCTGCAGCGACATAACCGTTGCGCCCGCCTTGCTTCGTGGAAGGGTCGTCGCGTCGCTCCGGATTGCGGAGCACGGCGAGCTCGACCTGCGCGAGCTCTGCTTCGTACGTGGGATCGCGGGGCAGGTGCTCGGGGCGCCGACCTCGCGGCGCCGGCTCTGCATCACTGCCCGCGTCGCGCACGAAGGGCACGTCACGCGCAGTCGTGCGAGCGGATGACTTCTCCAGGCGGCTCGGCTTATCCCTCTCGTCTGTCATGAAACGACCCGGGCGGCGGTTGCCGCGCGATCCAAACGACTCAGGTAAGCCGAGCTGGGACACACCGCGCAATCGGTCACACACCGCCGCGGTTGCGCCAAAACGACTGCGCCATCCCAATATGTCGCCAAGCGGCGGTAGTTTATGCTCGGACTAGATCAGGGAATCAACCCTTCCCCACGTAGTCGCAAAACTGCCGCACCGACGACCGCGAGGGCGGCCGTCGGCTAAGGGCCAGGGCGACGGCGGATCAGCCGCTTTTGGCTGACTTACGCGCCGGCGCCTTGCGCTTGGGCGAGGGCGGCGGCTCTGACGACGCTGGCTCCGGCTCTGCAGCACGGGCAGCGACCGCGACCGTCCGCGTCGACTTGGGCTCTGGCGCCAGCTTGGACTCGGGGGCCACCTTGGAGTCCGGCGCGGCGGTGTCCGCGCTCGCGCCGTAGACGGCGTGCAGGTCACCCAGGAGCTCCAAGAGGACGAGGTACTGATCGTCCGGGTGCAGCGACCCGAGCGAGTCCAAGATTCCCAGCTTCGCCTTGCCGCGCGCGATGGCGTTCGGCAGTTGCGGGGGGACGTGCGTCCCTGGGGGCGTCGGCGGCGGCGACCACTGGCCGCGGCTGCTGCTCGGCGGAGCACCGAACGGGCGACTCGGAGGCGGGCTACCTGAGCTCCCAAAACGGGACGAGCTCGGGTTCACCTCGAAGACGCGGCGACGCGGGAAGTTGCGCTCCGACTCTTTGGGGCGCTTCTGCTCGGGCTCCCAACCGGGAGGCTTCGCCTCACGCGGCATCTTGTCGTTGAAGATCGCGGCGCGTTGTTCCTTCGGCAGCTTCTGCCGCGCGAGGTAGAAGAACACGCCACCGGGAGAGCGACGACCTTTGCCGTCGCCACGCTCCATTCCGCCGGCTTTCTCGATGCGATCGGTTTCGGCGAGGAGCGACAGACACGTCTCTTCTCCGAGCGCCGTGACGACGGCTTGGATCTGAGCGAGAGGGCCCTCGTCAGCCTCCCCGAGCGCCTTGGAGATGGTTTGGATAGTTGCCTCGCTGGCCATGTGCTTGATGGTGTGCCGGACCGAAACGCCCCCTCGGGTGCGGCTCGACATCGATCTTTGGCACTGCCGGTCACCAACTGCAACAGGATTTGCTGAGTAGAAAGCAGGGACGCTGACTGCTGCAAACGCTGTCGAACATGCTCGGCTGTTTGGCCGGGCTTCGAGCATTTCAGTGCTGCACGGCGCGCTCACATCCTTGCAATGCAGAGGCTCGCTAGCTGAGCGTGTCTACGTGCAAGACCGCATGTTTGGGCGGTGCATTCTCGCTCCTACCTTCTGGCACCACCTGGCGCGTTAGCGCGCCTGGACGCGTCTCATTCGAAGCCATGGAGGTGGACGACGTACCACTCGCCTCGCCAGCTGATCATGCTGGTGAGCTCCAGGGACTGCTCCTTGCCGCTCGGCAGCCTGAAACGAAGGCGTGACCGGAGCACCCGGAAGTAGCCGAGGCGGTTGCCTTCTTGTCCAGGCTTCATCCACGCCGCGCGCTCCTCGGGAACGGAAACGCCAAGGAACTCAGCGCGCTCCGCGTCCCGACCGAGGGCCTTTCGGTACTCTTTCACGTCCCGCTCGAAGTGCGCCATCAAGCGGTAGCGGTAATCCCGCTCCGGCTTCTGCACGTCTTTGACCTGAGCGTATGCGACGAGGGGAAAAAAGGTGTCGCGAGCCCGCTCCACGTCACCCGTCAGGATGGCGTCGGCCAAGCGCTGCATCCGCCTGACGAAGCGCGGGCTGTCGACGGACGGGCGCTGCTCGGTTTGAGGCAGCGGCGTGCCGTCGGCCGCCACGAGCGCCGGCTCGTCCACCTCGGCGGCCTCGACAGCCGGGGCCGCGCTGGGGCTCGGAGCCGCATCCGCGGCGCTGGCCGCACTGGCAGGCGGCGCGGCTGGCGGTACGGCGCTCGCGGGCTCGGGCGCGGAAGCGGTAACGACCGGCGGCGGAACTGCGGTTCGAGCCGGAGAAACCGACGGTGCCGGCTCGCCGCGGCACGCGCCAAGGGTCGCCAACAGCGAAACCAACAGCCCGCAGCGTGTCTCGCGCATGACGCGTCTATAGTCGATGCGGCAGAACGGCGTCCATCCTTGCAGCTCCTCACTCCCGCTCCTTCCGCGACTTCCTCGCCCCTCTCCCACGAGCACTTCCTGAGCTCCAAGCACTTGCCGGGGCTCGATGGTCTCCGAGCGTTGGCGATCTTGCCAGTGGTGTGGCACCACGCGACGCCGCGCCTGCTGCCCGGCATCTGGGGCAAGGGCGCGGTCGGCGTCGACTTGTTCTTCGCGCTCAGCGGCTTCCTCATCACGACGCTGCTGCTACGGGAACGGCGGGAGAACGGCCGCGTGCGTTTGGGCGCCTTCTACGTGCGTCGCTCGCTACGAATCTTCCCCCTCTACTACGCGGTGCTGGGGTTGTACGCGCTCCGCGCCTGGCAGACCCAAGCGAGCTCCGAGGTCGCGCGCCACTTCCTTCATCAGTTGCCGCTTCACGCCACGTACACCGCCAACTGGCTGCTGGACTATTCGGTGCCGCACCCGGTCATGTTCGCGTTCTCGTGGTCCATCTGTGTGGAGGAGCAGTTCTATTGGGTATGGCCCGGCGCGCTGGCGCTCATCGGCCGGCGCTGGCCTGCCGCGCTGCTCATGCTCGCGGCTATCCTCGTGGATTTTCTGGCCGAGCACGCTTATTTGCGAAGCATTCTGCCCGACGGCTCGCTCGGCCTTCGCATCGTCACGAGCTTCGCGACTCCGATTGGGTTTGGCTCGGTGCTCGCGCTGATTTTCGACAGCGCGCGGGGCTTCGAGCTGGCCCGCCGCGTTCTCGGCTTTCGCGCATCCGCCCCGCTCGCGCTGGCGCTCAGCGTGTACTGGTTGACGATCCCCGCGACTCCCTACGTCGAGCTTTCGCTCACGCTCGCGGCGCTCGTGGGCGCGGTCGCGCTGCGGAAGGACAATGGGCTCTCCTGGTTGCTCGAGCACCCTCTGCTGCGTCGCGTCGGCACGCTCAGCTACGCGCTCTACCTGCTCCACATCACCGCCCTCGGCCTCGTGCGTCGCGCCTTGCCTCAATACGAACAGAGCACGCTCGTGGTCTTCGCGCTCGGCTTCCCCCTTTCCCTCGCCTTCGCGGAGCTCGCGCATCGCGCGATCGAGCGGCCCTTCCTTGCCCTACGTTCGCGCTTCCACGGTGCGAGCGGCAAGTGACCGCCCGAAGCGCCGCACCGCCCAAGCCGCAGCGCTCTCCAGGGTACCAACCCTGAATGCCGCGCTGCGTGACTCTACGTGCCGCCCCCGCGCTCTGCGCCCTGGTGCTGCTTGCCGTCAGTTGCGGCGGGGCCTCCCCCCCACCACCCCCGGAGCCGTGGCGGGGATTTTTCCATCCTCCGCCGAAGCCCGGCCAGAGCATCACCAACTCCCAGCAGTGCGAATGCCGCGTGTGCGACCCCGAGAGCTGCTGCCGCGCTGAGCAAACGGAGCTCAGCGGCCCCGCGTCCGCGGAGTGCACGCGCGCTGACGGCGATTACGTTTTCTCCGAGCAATGCGGCATCCAAGTCCAAACCTGCACGCCCCGCTGCTACCTCAAGGTTTGGCGCATCTCCAAGCAAGAGAGCTGCGAGGCTTCTCGACCGCTTGTTTGCTGCGGTTAGCTAGGCGCCTATACTGCGCGGATGTTGGTTACAGGTGGTAGGTCTTGGTGGAGGCGCGCGCTCGCGGGTGGGGGCTGGCTGAGCGCGCTGGGGTTGTGGGCGCTCGTGAGCTGTGGGGGCCGCACCTCCGCGCTGGACCCGGACGTGTACGGCACGGACGCGGACGGCTTCGGAGACGGCGACGAGGCGGGCTCTTCCAGTGGAGGGAGCAGCGGCGGGCGGCCCACTGGCGCGGGGGCCGCCATGAGTGGTGGAGGCAGCACGCCCACCGCCGGTGGCGCCACTAGCGGTGGCGCCAGCGCCGTGAACCCGACCCTATCCCTGCAGGCGTGCAGCCAGTACTGCCCCGGTTACGGCACGCAGTGCAAACAGCGGCTCATGGGGCAGGACTGCTTGACCGCTTGCCAAGCGGAGGTGAACAGCTTCGGCACGCGCTGCCAGGCGCTCGGGATCGATGCGCTCAATTGCCTGACGCCGTCCTTCACTCCCAATGGCGCGAACTGCGAGGGCGCGGTCAACGCCGCCCTCACCAAGTGCGGCAAGATCGTAAACGCCTTTCAAGAGTGTAAGCAGGGGCGCGGGCCGACGAAGCCGAGCATGCCGATGACGAATGTGGACGTGACGACCTGCGGCAACATGGGCTTCGTGGACGCCACGACTTGCCTGGATGCGTACTCGTGCAGCACCGGATTTTACACTGTTTTGTGCTCGTATTCGCCCTCCTCCACGACCGCGACCTGCTCGTGCTCGAGGCCGAGCGGGGACACCGCGAGCGCGACCTTCGAAAACGACGGCAAGGCTTGTTTCCGAGCCGCGCGCACGCTGTGCCAGTGAAGGCTCAGCGAGGATTGACGACGTTCTGAGGCGCGCCGCTCAGGATGCCGCGCACGTTGGCGGCCGCGATCTGCATCGCGCGCCGGCGCGCGGCGAGCGTCGACCACGCGTTGTGCGGTGTGAGCACGCAGCGGGGCGCCGTGAGCAAGGGATGATCGGCGCGGGGCGGCTCTTCGCTCAAGACGTCCAGCGCCGCGCCCGCGATGACGCCGCGTGCGAGCGCGTCGGCGAGCGCCGCCTCGTCCACGAGCGCGCCGCGGCCGGCGTTGACGAGCAAGGCGCTCGGTTTCATGCGCGCGAGCTGGCGCGCGTCCACCATGCCGCGCGTTTGGTCCGTGAGCGGACAGTGGAGGGACAGCACGTCCGACTCGGCGAACAAGGCGTCTAAGTCCGACCGCACGAGCCACGCAGGGTCAGTGGCCTTTGGCGCGCCCGCAGCGCGCACTTGCATGCCGAGCGCGAGCGCGACCTCGGCGACGCGGCGCCCGATGGCTCCGAAACCGACCACGCCCAGAGTGAGGCCCTCGAGCTCGGTGAGGGGCGCGAGGGTGAAACTGAAGTCGGGGCAGCTCACCCAAGCGCCATCGTGCACCGCGCGGTCGTGCTGGCCGACCCGGTTCGTCAGCTCCAAAAGGAGCGCGAGCGTGTGCTGCGCGGTGCTCGCGGTGCTGTAGGCTGGCACGTTGCACACCGGGATTCCGAGGGCGGTCGCCGCCTTCACGTCCACCACGTTGACGCCGGTCGCGAGCACGCACACCCCTCGCAAGCGAGGTATGGCGCGCAGGGTCTCGGCGTCGAGCGGCGTCTTGTTGGTGAGCACGATCTCCGCCTCCCGCGCGCGCTCCAAGACCTCGCTCGGCTCGCTGCGGGCGTACGTCTGTAGCGACCCCAGCGCTTCGAGCTCCGTCCACGGATTGTCACCGGGGTCGAGCGTGTACGAGTCGAGAACGACGAGACGCGGCAAGGTGCGACTCCTGGTCAGCGGCGCGCGTCGCTCACCGCCGCGCGCCCCAAAAATTGTTGAAATGCGGCGCGATTGGCCTCCGAGGGCGGCTTCTCGTAAGGGTACGGGCGAGCGATCTTGTTCGCGAACAAGCAATTGACGGCTTTGTCGAAGTCACGCGCGGCGGGCGCGAGATCCACCGCCTTGGAGCTGTCTTCCGCGATGCGGCGCACGGCGGACTGAAGCTGCTCGCACCACCCGGCGGACTCCGGCAAGGTGAGCGGCGCCGAGGCCACACAGCAGGTGCGTCGGATGATGGCAGTGGCCGGCAGCTCGTACCAATCCAAACCGGAGCCTCTCGCCACTTCCGCCTTGGCAGAGTCCGCGGGAGCCGCGGCGTCCGCGACTGCGCCTCCTCCGCTACCGCCGCTCGGCGCCGGAGGCAGGACCATCTGATTGAGACTGGAGGCGATCTCGCGGAAGTCTTTATCAGAGCAGACGAACTCGAATTGAGGCGTGCCCGTAAACGACCCCTCGGGGAAATACGCCATCACGCAGGCGTCCCGATCCTCAGCCACGCTCTGGCGTTTCTTCACCGATTTGGCGGTCGCGGCTGGAGGCGGCGGCAAAGGCGGCGCCGGCTCCGCCGAGGGCTTGGTCGGGGCCGACTCGGGAGCAACTGCCACGTAGACCCCCGCGCCGCCGAGCAGTGCCGCGCCTACCAGCATCGGCCAGATTTGCTTTTTCTTTTCGAACGGGTTGACCGAGGCGCGCTTGCTCGGGCGCTTGGCTACGCCGGCGGAGATGGCGGGCTCCACATTGCTCGGCAGCGGCGCGGGAGCGGCAACGCCGAGCGAGGGGAACGGGCCGATGGTGGCCGGCGCAGGCGGCGCTCCTGCGAGCGGCGCACCGAAGCCGAGCGGAGCCGGCGCGACGGTCCGGAGCTCGGTGCCTTCGTCGTCCGGCAGCAGGTCATCGTCGATGACCACTCCGTCGTCGCGGGAAGCGCCTAGCGCCGCACCCGAGGCGATGTCGGCAAGGCCGCGCGACGCCGGCCGCGGCATCGCCGGGCGCTTCGGCGGCATGATGGTGCGGTCACGCTCCCAGCCGTCCAGCGCCTGCACGAGCTCCGGCAGATCCGTCACACGCAGGCGCTTTTCGCCGACGAGCCCGCGGGTCAGGATCTCGTCCAGCACCGGCTCGTCTACCCCGAACGAAGCAAGAGACTTCGGGCGGCCCGCAAGCATGGCCTTGAGCAGCGCGTCGCGCGCGCCGCCCTTGAAGGGCGCTTCGCGAGTGAGCATCGCGAAGAGCGCGGCGTGAAGCGCCCACACGTCGTCCGCCGACGTTTCCATGCTGCCGCGCAGCCGCTCCGGCGGACAGAAGGCGCCGACGGGCTGCGCCAGAAGCTGCGAAAGAACGGGCGCGATCTTACGGCCTTCCGGCTCGGCGACGACGCAGCGCGGAGAGATCGCGCCGTGAACGCCGCCGGCCTGGTGCAACGCCTGAACCGCTTCCGCCAAGCGCAGGGTCCACGCGACCGCTTTCGTCGAGTTCACGACGCCTGCGTCCAGCTGCTGCTTCAAAGTCGTACCGGGCAGGTATTCTGCGACCGCGATACCGCCGGCCGTGGGCACCACCACGCCTTCGGGCAAGGACTGGGGATCCACCTCGCGCACGACCGCGACGATGCTGGCCAGGTGACGGTGTTTGACGCCTTTTGCAGCCTCCAGCGTTGCGAGGCGCCCGGCTTCTGTCGCCACCGCGATCACACGCCGCCCTGTCTCGCTCTCAGTAGCGAGCCAGCGCCTCGGGCCTTGGCTCGTGCGCAAGAGGCCCGCAAATGCGAATCGTCCAGCGAGCGGAATGCGAGGGTCTGCCATGCGCGGTGCGAGTCGGTGCCGAGCCGCTGCCAGAGATGGCTGCGGCGCGAGACATCCAGCGTATCACCGCGGCGGCACGCGGGACATTCGCCGCGTGCCGCGGAGCAACTCGCCTAACCTGGGCCGGCCGGCGGTCACGCGCTCACCGGGCCCGGAGAGCAGCGGACGCCGGGAAAACATCCTACTTCGATAAGGCATCGCACCATTCACTACGCGCAGTCGACACCCCTCGGCGATCTGGCGCGAGTGTGAGTACGGCGCTCGCTTTCAACGATTCAGAGGGGCCGCCCCTGAGCCACCCACGACTCCACGAGCTGTATCTGCTCGGCGCTGAGCGGTGGCAGTCCGAGCGGCATGCCTCGCACCGCAGGCGACTCTTGCCCGTTGACCTCGCGCCCTCTCGCAACCAGCGCCGCGACCAACCGCGGCAAGCCCTCCTGGGTCGGCGCAAAAAGGCTGACCCGTTCACCGCGCTCGTCCACCCCACCGGATTGAATGCCTTGGTAGCTCGAGAAATCGATCTTGCGCGGCTTGAAGCCGAAGCCCCCGGTGTTACCCGGGCCGCCATCGCCCCCCGCGCTGTCTGGATTCGTATGGCAGTGGCGACACGTCACCGCGAACACCCGCTCGTTCACTTCGTCGAAGCCGACGCGCCGCGACAGCACCGGCAATCGCGGAGCGAGCTGGGGAACCGGCGGTGGCGCAAGCTCTCCGAAACTGAGAAACGCGGTGAGGTCTCGCACGTCCTCGGCCGCGAGGTGCAGGTTCGGCATCGCGGCGTCCTGCTTCATCTGCGTCGGGTCCGTGAGCCAGCGCGCGACGGCGGCGGGCTCGGAGCGGTCACGAACGAAGCGCAGGTCTGGCGCGAGCCCCAAAGTGCGGGGCGCCGGGCTGGCTCGCGGCGGCTCCGTCAAACCAGCACCGCTGACGCGATGGCAGGCGACGCAGCCTCGCTCGATCAGGAGCTCTTTGCCTCGAGCCATGTGCGCCGGCTCGCGGCTCACGCTCGCGCCCGGGACCGCGGTCGGGACCGAGCCGCTCACCGCGGTGAGGTAAGTAGCGATATCCGTAGCCTGCTCTGCGGACAGCGCGAGCCGAGGCATGCTCTGGGCGAGGCTCGGCCGCAGGTCGTGCGGGTGCAGCAGGTAGTCGCGCACCCACGCCGGGCGGAGCCGATTGCCAAGCTCTCCGAGGGAAGGCACGTCACGGTAGGCCAGGATGTGGGGCTTCCATTTCGCGAGCTTGCTGGGGGAAGCCCGGAACCTGTCCGTCGCGATCTGTTCGTGACACCCGACGCAGTCTTGGTCGAGCTTGGGTGCGGGCTGGCCCGTACCCGAGTGGCAGCGATTGCATTCGAACTCGGCGATGAGCGCCTTGCCGCGCGCGGCGTCGCCGGGCTCGAACGCCGCCAGCGCCGGGGCGGGAGACTCGCTGCCCGGCCGGAAGCGGGACGCCTGGTGCTTCTCGCCTTGGGGCGGGGTGGTCGGCGACTGGCAAGCCGCCAAAAGTACCAAGCTGAGCGCCATGAGCGCTCGTATCGGTCGCGTTCCGAACATGCGAGTCTCGCCCACACCTCAGCTACGTAGTACGCAGGCGTCTTGACTCTTGGCCATCGCCTCGCAGCGCCTGAGCGCGAGCTTCTGTCCGTCGGAGTCACCGGACTGACTGCGTAACACTGCGAGCGCCGCGTACCCTTCCGGCGAAGCGATGAGATCGCGCTGAGCCAGATCTTCCAGAATGGCGCGGGCCTCCGCGCGGCGTTCCGGGACGCGCGACATCGCTTCGGCGAGGTCCGTCTTCAAGCCTACGTCGTCTTGCTTCGCGGACGATTGACGCCGCAGCACGTCCACCGACCACGCGAGGTTGGTAGCGCTCTCCCCCTCTTTCGACCCCTGCCAGCCAGCGAGCACCTCCTGCGGCACCTCGCTGGAAACGGCGAGCTTGCCACTGGACCTAGACAGCGCGACCGCCAGAACGCGCTCGGCGCGTCCAACCAAGGAGCCAGGCTTGGCTTTCAACGACTTGATGTGAGGCATCATACGAATCACGCTCGCTGCCGCCGCCAGCCTCTTGCCGCTGGCGAGTGACTTTTCGGCCTGGGCCACGCCGTGAATGCGCGGATCCACCATGACCTCCGGATACCACTCTCCACCGCAAGCCTCGGCGTCCGAGGCCACCGAACCCATTCCTAGACAAGCACCGAAAGCTGCCACCCAAATCGCGTGTTTACGAAAGGTCATCACCGGATACTCCTTGTTACGCTCGAGGTCGCGAAACGCTCCCCAACCGCCAGCACTGACAACCGCTGGCGGTGAGAGTTTCATCAGCAAATGGCCTGCCACGAGAAAATCCCGACTTTCCGCGGCATGTGCGCTGATCTGCGTGTCTGCCGCCCCACGCCCCGTGTCCCCCGGCACCACGAGACGCCGCCCACGCGCGACGTGGCTCGTGGACGCTCGGATAAGCTGCACGTGAAAAACGGTTCGGGGCGGATTGGCGCGGGGCCATTACCAGCTATGTCGCACCTGGGATTCGGAGTGTGACGGGTGGACACGAATTTAGATTTGGAGTCTCAATCAGAGCCGATACTCCTTAATTATATCGCTCCAGGCATTGACACTTCCGTTCGCAATGCATTACACGGCTCGCCATGGCTAACACCCTGGATGATCGAATTCGCGCTCGCGTCGAGCAGTTCGCGTCGGAGCTCGCCGAGCTGATCCGCGAGTCGGCAATGGAGACCGTCAGCGTTGCGCTCGCTGGCGCCCGCCCCTCGCCTGGTCGCGGAGGCCGCCGCGCCGCTGCCCCCGCCCCGGCCGTTCGCGGTGGTGGCCGTGGCCGCCCAGCAGCTTCTCGCGAAAAGGGCGCCAAGCGTCCGCCCGACGAGATCGAGCGCCTCACCGGCCGCTTGCTGGACTACGTCAAAGGAAACCCCGGCCAGCGCATCGAACAGATTGCGGACGGCATGGGTACCTCGACCAAGGAGCTCAACCTCCCGGCCAAGAAGCTCATCGCGGGCAAGCAGCTGAAGACCAAAGGTCAAAAGCGCGCCACGCAATACTTCTCTCGCTGACGCTCGCGCTCCACGAGCGTGGACTGGCTCCACGAGCGTGGTGTAACGAAGAGGAAGGCCCGCCCCGCGCGGGCCTTCTGCATTTTGTAGGCTTAGAACGGCGCGGAAACGAGCAGGGTCGCGCGGTTCGGTCCGACCTGCGCTTGGACGCGCGCGGGCGGCTCTGTTTTCCACAAGGCCAAAGTGAGACCAAACGCCAACGCGGAGACGCCTGCGGTGACGAAGCCGACCGTCGCGATGGTCCGGTCTCTCTTCTCCTCCTGGCGGGCATTCTCGAGCTCCGCGCAGCCCTCGCGCGGAATGGAGCACGCGATGCCCTCGGGGTCGCTCCCTCCGATTTGCGCGAGCACGCGCTCGTTCGCGGTTTCATAACGGTCCGCCGCCCCGTTCTTGGCGATCGTGAAAACGATCCCGCTCGCAACTCCTGCTGCGAACAAGGAAGCCTCGGTCACGAGCGTCACCGTGCGCGCGGTGTCTGCGTCTTGCAATGCGACACGCGGTGCTTGCCGGGGGCCGAGCGCGGAACTGCCAGCGGCGGGAGCCACCGCTGCGGATTGCGTCGGCGGGAGCTCCAGCGCTACCTGCCTGGCCTCTCCCACTGCCAGCTCGAGGTCCGCGGCGAAGCTCGCGCGGCCAGTGGCAGTCGCGCTCAATCGGTGTTTGCCCGGGTTCACCGGGATGGGCACGCCCAATACCGAGCTCGAGAGTGCCTTGCCGTCCAGCTCCACGCTGGCGCCCGCCACGCCATCCGGCAAGCGGAGCGTAACGGTGGCCACTTTGGCTTCGACTCGTTTGCGTGCGTCGGGGAGCAGCCGGTCCACATCCGGCGCCTTGATGCCGCTGTCGAGGAGCTCCCGCGCGCGGTCGTATTCGACGAGCGCCTCGACCAGGGCCCCCTGCTCTTCCTCGCAGCGGGCGAGGTGGAACCGCATACCCGGCGTGTCCTTGATGACGATGGCCTTACGGAACCGGTCCGCGGCCTCCCGGAACCGCCCCGCGTCTTCGGCCGCTTTTCCCTCTTCGAAGAGCCGACGGGCGACGCTGATTTCCGACGGAGTGGGCTCGGGGGCAGCCCGGACGAGGGCGGGAGCAGCGGTCAGAAGCAGGGCCAGGACGAGTGGAGAGGGGCGAAGCATGGGGCTGGACCGAGGGCGGATATACACCTCTCGGCCAGCGCCTCGGACAGTTGCGTGAAATCATGCGGTATTTCAGTGCTGCTAAATATTATGGACGCCGCGCCGGGCCGGGTTAAACAAGGGCCGTGCGTGCTATCCGGGCCACCCTCGCCGCAACCGTGATCCTTGCCTGGGTTGGGCTGGCTTCCGCCGCCAGCTCCCCCCGGTATCACACCATCGCCAACGGTCAGCGCTTGGGCTCCATCGCCAAACGCTACGGCGTGAGCGTCGACGCGGTATGCACTGCCAACGGCATCGACCGCAATCAGCGCCTGAAGGTCGGGGAGAAGCTCCTCATCCCTTCCAAGGACGACAAGGACGGCTCGCTCACCCGCCGTCAGTACGGCCCGCCCGAACGTAAAGAGGCGCGGGACGGCGCAACCGCTCAGACCCTGCTTGCCAGCACGCGGGAGCCCGCGCGCCCCTCCACTCACACCGTGTTTGCGGGCCAGCGGCTCGAATCGATCGCCAAGCGCTACCAGGTGAGCATCGATGCCCTCTGCGACGTGACGGCGTGGTCTTCGACAAGAAGGGCAAGGTCGCGCCCGGCGCGCTCGAGTCCATTTCGCGCCTCTTCGCTGCGACCGGCAATCGGCCGCGGGTGGACGCGCGCCTCATCGCGCTACTAGCGGACGTGAGCGAGCACTTCGGCGGTCGCCCCATGCGCGTCGTGAGCGGCTGGCGAGACCATTCGTACTTCGAAGACTCCCGCCACAAGCACAGCCAGGCCGTAGATTTCAGCATCTCTGGCGTCCCGAACACGGTGGTCAGGGACTACGTGAGGCGCTTCCGCAACTGCGGTGTCGGGTACTACCCCAACTCCTCCTTCGTCCACTTGGACGTACGAGACAACGCCGCGTATTGGGTGGACTACGCCGGCCCGGGCGAGGCTCCGCGAAGCAAGCCTCGCGCGGAGACGCCGGAGAAGGTTGCGGAGAGCGACAGCTCGGGTCCCATCGAAGAAGCCGGCGGCGCAGACGTGGATGAGCGGCCCGTCGGCGCCGCCGCCGCCGCCGCCGCGTTACCGCGCAAACCGGGTAGCGACATCGCGAGCGGCGCTTCGCATGCGTCGCACACCGCCGCGGCCGCCGCCGCCGCCGCCGCCGCGGCCGAAGCGCCCTGATCGCCGGGCATTTTTGCGGTTAGCGGGCAGCTATGCTTTTGTCCGAGGTGTGCTCTCCCGCTTCACGTCGTCGGACCTGGTGCGCCCTGCTTTGGCGCTGAGCTTGCTGGCGGCCTCTGGCTGCAACTACCCGAAACCACCCGCCGCGTGGACTGGCGCGCAGCCTCCACCCGCGAGCGCCGCTCCAGTGGCTCTCGCACCGCCGCCAGCTCCCCCACCCCCGCCGCCGCCTCCCAAGTGCGAGGATCTCAACGAGCGCTGCGTTGCCAATGCGGACACCAAGCTGCTCGTGGGTGACGGAGGCTCGTCGTTCACGCCGCCCGAAGGTTGGCACTACGCGCGCAGCAGCAGCGGAAGCATCGCGGTCAATCCGGATGGTACGGCTCTGGTGGTGCTGATGCCGAGCCCGGATCCCTCCGACATTGCTCCGGCCGTGGAGGCGATCGTGGCGGATCGCGGAGTGAAGGGGCTCAAGGTCGACAAACTGAAACGACGCTTGAAGAAGCCGCAGCAGTCGCTACCCGCCGGCGAAGGCAGCGTGGATCTATGGGAAGTCGACAAATCGCAACAAGGCGAGTCGTTGTCTCTTCTCGACAAAGGCAACGGCACTCTGCTCGTGCTCGTGGGCAAACCCGCGCCGGAGCGCACGCTCCTCGGCATCGGCTTCGTGGTCGAGGCCGCGGCGGAGACCGAGGCGCCCAAGATCATGCAAGCCGTGCAGACGCTAAGGGCCAAACCTTGACCTACGCCTCCATCGCCGCCGGAGACCGATGATGTCCGCGCTCAGGCTCGCACCGGGAACGATCTTGTCTGGCCGCTACCTAGTCGGTGAAGTGATCGGCGAGAGCGATCTCAGCACCGTCTATTCTGCGACCGACCAACGCGGACCCGCGCCGGTCGCGCTCAAGGTCTTCGAGCCCGCAGTGAAGGCTCGCGCCGCTGCGCTCTCGGAGTATCAGGCTCAAGCACGCCAAGCTTCCGGCCTGGGGGTGGAAGGCATCGCGCGGGCCTACGATTTCGGCATCGATGCCAACAGCGGCGCACCGTTCAGCACCGCAGAGCGCATCGGCTGGGCTTCGCTGGATCGCCGCGTGCTCGCTCAGGGTCCTCTCGGCGTCGCGGATCTTGCTCGCGCGATGGGCGTGCTAGCGCGGGCGCTGGACGCCGCCCACGCGACGGGTTTGTTGCACCGGGACCTCAAGCCTCAGAACGTCTTCATCTCGCCAGAAAACCCGGAGTGGTCGCGCATCACGGATTTCGGAGCATCCGCGGTGCGCCGTGGCGCGCCGGAAGCCATGGGCTGGGGAGGACCACCCGGCTACACCCCACCGGACGCGGTGGACGCGTCGGCACCCAGCTCACCGGGAGCGGATCTGTTCGCACTAGGCGTCGTGGCCTTCTTTGCGCTGACGCGCGGCACGCCCTTCCGCTCCCTTCGCAGCCCGACCTTCGACCCCAACTCGCACTGGTCGGAGCTCAACCAACCGCTTTCTCCGGTGAGCGAGCGCGCGAAGGAGATCGGTGTAGCGCTCGACCCTGCGCTGGATCCTTGGTTTGCGCGAGCGCTCGCGCTGAGCCCACAAGAGCGGTTTCGCAGCGCAGGCGAGCTGGCTCGCGAGCTGGCTACCGTCGCCCAGCAGCTGAGCGCGCGGGGCGGCGGCGGGCCGCGTTCGATGCCGGGTATCGCGGCGGCGATTGCGCAGCCGCTCGTCTTTCAGCCGGAGCCCTCGCCCGCTTCGCTGGGGCTCGCGCCCACGTCACCGATCACGACGGCGGCGATGGCAGCCGTCGCAGCCGCGCCCGCGCCAGGTTCGCCCGCGTCCGCGCAGGCGCGCATCTCCTCCGCGGATGAATCGGTCGCGCCTGCGAACAAGAAGAGCCTCGCGCTGCCGCTCATGATCGGCCTCGGAGTCTTGCTGCTCTCGGGTCTCGCCATCGCCGGCTACGCGGTGCTCGGAAAGCGTCAAGAGCCGGTGGCTGCGGCACCCAGCGCAGCCCCGTCCGCCAACGTCGCGTCCGCAGGGCTCCCGGCTCCGCTGCCGGCAGCGAGCGTCGCAGCCAGCCCCGCGAAGGCGCGTATCACGTGCCAACCCGAAGCGTGCGAGTCGGTCGTGTGCGACGGTAAGCCAATCGCGCAAGCCG
Source organism: Myxococcales bacterium (assembly GCA_004193285.1). Taxonomy (GTDB): domain Bacteria; phylum Myxococcota_A; class Polyangia; order Polyangiales; family Polyangiaceae; genus PMG-095. The sequence continues at coordinate 18,838 of SECP01000077.1, forward strand.
CTGACAAGGCGGACGTCGAGGTCGAGGTCGAGCCCGGCGCCCACGCTTGCAGCGCCTCTAAAAGTGGCTTCACGTCTCAACCAGTCGCCTTCACGGCGACGGCCGGGCAAACCAGCGCAGTCCAATTCGAGCTCACCCGCGTGCCGCCATCGCAGCCGGCGAAGGCAGCGCCTGCGGCCCAAACGCAGAGCAAGCCCGCGGCCGTCGCCGCAACCGCGAAGCCCGCCGCTGCGGCGCCTTCCAGCAAAGCCGCTACCGCTGCCAAGGCTTCCACGGCCGCCAGCGCGAAACCGGCCGCTGCGACCTCGGCGAAGACGGCCGCTACCGCTGCGGCTTCGGCCAAAGCTGCCGCGAGCGCCACCGCCGCGAAAGCCGCTGCGGCCTCCAAGACGAAGAAGAAGTGCAGCACCTTCCTCGGGTGCAAGTGATGCCAAGGCGGCCGCGCGTCTGCCAAAAGCACCGCGCTACCCGGGCCGCGCCGCTCGCCCTCAGGTAAACGCGCTGCGGCGCTACCGGCTCAGCGCCAGCGCTCTTTGAGGTAGGGAAGGAGCAAGTCGCCGAAGGCGTAAAGCTGGTTGCAATGCGCCGGCTTGTCCATCCCCGCGAAGCCGCGAACGTGAAACGAGCCGCGGTCCGCCATGGACGTCAGGTCCATGTCTGGGCGCGGGCCGGGCATGTCGACGCGAATGCGGTCCATTCCCTCGGCATCCAGCAGGTAGCTCGCGGTTTCCGTAGTGCTCGCGTACGGAGTCGCGATCGTGGAGTGCGTGATGGCAAACAGCCGCTTCTCCTGCACCGCCTGATCCGCGAACAGCTCGAACGCGGCCATCTGCGCGGGGTTGACGTTGCGTTCACGCTCGTTGCCCACGAAGCCGGCATGCAGGCCGTCCGACAACAGAACCGAGTCGATCTTTGCGGCGTCGCTCGCGCGGTCCAGAATGCGCCACACGGCGCCGTAGCCGGCGCTCCAGGCGCTGAGCGCGAAGCGCTTGGGCGACGCAGCCGTCGGACACAGCTCGCGGATGCCGCTCGTGATGTTGCTCACCAGCTGACCGAATGAGCCGGGAGCGCCGAAGGGCTCCTCGTACGCGCCGGAGCCAATGCCCCAGTTGTAGATGACCAGCGCGCCGTCGATGCCCGACTTTTCGAAGGCGGTCTCCAACTGATTGGGAGCGCCGTGGAAGTGGATGAGCAGGTCGTACGGCTCCTGCACCGCGCGGCAGCCAGCGGTGAGCGAGATGACGCGGCTCCCGGGAGCGACCCGGCGCTTGGGCGTGTCCAGCTGGGGGTCGAACTCACGCGGCGCCTCGAACGAGATGCTCAGGGCGCGGTCTAGCTCGGCGCGAGCAGGGTCCATCAGCCCGGCGCTCAGCGGCTCGGTGGGCCCTTGGCCGCCGACCTTGCCGACGACCATCAGGTAACCGAGTGCGATGGCTGCAAGGACTCGCATCGAGTGCCTTGGTTATACCGGTCGGAATTTCATTCTGTAAACCCGAAATCGACGCACGCTACGAGCGTGTAGGCGCGCCCCCACACGCTCACTCCTCAGGGTGAATTCGATGTTTTCTCGAGGATTTGGCGCCGAATCTGACGATGGATATCGGCCCATGACATGTAGGAGCCTGTCGCGAAGCATCCTGGGAAAATTCGCACCGACATGTGATCATTCATTGAAGCGGGATTTTTCCACGGTGTGAGTTGCTGCAAGCATCGCCCTCTACCCGTGTGCATGAGTGCGCGCGCGATATGCTGGCGACACATGACGACCCGTGTGATGGGCCCGTACATCGGCGGCAAGCACGAGACCGCGTCGCCGCGGGAGGTAAGAAGCCCCTACGACGACGCCCTCGTCGGCACGGTCGGGCTCGGCGACGAAAGGCTCCTCGAGGCCGCGATCGCCGGTGCGGCGGCTGCTTTCAAAGCTTGGTCTCGTAGCCCAACTCACGAGCGTGCGCTGGTCCTCGAACGCCTGGCGCTCGCCATCGAAGCCGAGCAGACCGAGCTTTCGCAGCTCATCACGCGCGAGAGCGGCAAGCCGATCCGTTACTCGAAGGCGGAGGTCGCGCGCGCGATCTCCACGTTCCGACTCGGCGCAGCGGAGGCGCGTCTGCTCGGGGGTGAAGTGCTGCCCTCCGATCAGCTTCCTGGTGCCGAAGGCCGTCTTACGCTCTACCGAAGGGTTCCGCGTGGACCGGTAGCTGGCATCTCGCCCTTCAATTTTCCCCTCAACTTGGTGGCGCACAAGCTCGCGCCCGCGCTCGCGATCGGCGCGCCGCTCGTGCTCAAGCCGGCCCCGCAGGCGCCGCTCACCGCCCACCGTCTTGCGGAGCTGGTCACGGCCGCGGGCGCGCCCCCGCATGCCTTCGACGTGGTGCATGCGGAGCCGAACGTCGCGGAGCGGCTCGCGACGGACCCGCGCCTGCCGGTGCTCTCGTTCACCGGCAGCGATACGGTCGGTTTCCATCTAGAGAGCGTCGCCCGGCGCAAGCGCGTGACGCTCGAGCTCGGCGGCAACGCCCCTTGCCTCATCGACGAAACGGTGGACTTGGAAGCGCTGTTACCGCGCATCGTGGACGCCGCGTTCGGCAACGCGGGCCAGGTATGCATCAAAGCCCAGCGCTTGTACGTGGTGAAGAGCCGCTTCGACGCGTTCGTCGAGCGCTTCGTGGCGCTCACCCGCGAGCTCGCCGTCGGCGATCCGATGGATCCGCAGACCGTCGTCGGGCCGATGATCGAGGGGCGCCACGTGACCCGCGTGCAAGAATGGATCGCGGAGGCCGAGCGCGGAGGCGCCACGCGCTTGCTCGGCGGTGACGCTCGAGGAAACGTTCTGTGGCCCATCGTTCTGACCGGCACCAAGCCCGAGCAGCGAGTATGCAAGGACGAGATCTTCGGGCCCGTGACGCTGGTGGAGCCGGTAGAAGACTTCGATGCAGGCTTGAGAGCCTGCAACGCGTCGCGCTTCGGGATTCAAGCCGCGGTGTTCACGCGCGACTTGGGCCGCGCCCTCACCGCCTACCGTGAGCTGGACTATCCGGGCGTGCTCGTCAACGACGCGCCCAGCTTTCGCGTGGACAACGTGCCGTACGGGGGCACGCGCGACTCTGGTCAGGGTCGTGAAGGCGTTCGTTTCGCGATTGAGGACTTCACGGAGACCAAGCTGCTGAGCCTCAAGGACTTGTGATCAGGGCCCCGGCGTCACGAAGTTACCGTCCGCGTCTGCGTCCACCAGGATGGGATTCGAAAAGCCGAACGGCTTGATCCACTTGCCAGGGAGCGCGTCGTTCATGAACTTGTCGCCGCGCGCGAGCACCACCACCCAAGTGTCGACCTTGAGGTCCAAGTCCACGTTCAGGTTCCAGACGGACTTGCGCATCGGCACGTCTCGAGTGCGCTCCTCCAACTTCGCGCCATTGCCGTAAACCTCGACGCGCGACACGTCTACCCACTCCGGCGCGCCGACGCTGATGGCGAGCGAGACGCGCGACCCCTGAACGGTGTCGCCCGGGCCGGCGCTGCCGTTGGCGGTCGGCAGCACGAAAATCCCGCACGAAACCAGGGCGTGACCGCCGGTGACGGCGCGAGCGACTTCCAGCGGCTGCACGCGAGAGAGGTCTTGGTCCGGCACCCGCACGTACGTACGGGGCCACCCCGCCCACTGAAAGACGACGCGGTGCGAGTCCGAGTTACCGACGGCGGTGTAGCGGTGCCCGACGTTCAAGAGCTCGAACCACTCCCGAAAGTTGCGTTCGAAGACCTTCGGGTCTTCCAGGTCGAAGCCGTTGGAGACCTCCAGCGCGTCGAAGCCGAAGCTGAACTCCGGCGACTCCGCCACTCCGGTCTTGGTGTTGAGCTCGCCCCGGTTGAAGTAGCCGACGCCGGGCATCCGGGGATGATTTACCTGCAGTACGGCTTGCGGCGCGCGAGCGCGGACCACCGCGAAGATCTCCAAGGGAGATGCCTCGTGCGTCGCGGGCACGTCCACCGATTTCGGGTAGGGGTAAGCGTTGAAGTGGCCCCAGTTCAGTGTCGTGATCTCGACGCCGCTCATGCTCACCAGTTTGCCGCCGAGCCTCTGGACATCGATCGCCTCCGAATAATCGGTCACGTGGTTGTGATCGGTCGGCACCGCGAGCTCGATGCCTTCCGCCGCCAACGTGAGCACGCGATCGTTCAGCGGCACGTTGGAGTCCTTGCTGGGAGCGGCGTGCAGATGAAAGTCCGCGGCGAGCCAGCCGCTCGTATCCACCGAGCGCGTGAACATGCCGCGGAACGTGGCCCCCAGGTCCGCGTTGAGCTCGAGCTCCTGGCGCGGCATCGAGTACTCCGGCCCGTGGGTGGCGAGCACGTCATAGCGCCCGGCCGGTAGCTCGATGGAGCCGGAGCCGGTGAGCGAATAGAGCATGTTGCGCGAGCCCGACTCATTGGTGCCAGGCACGAGGTCCGGATCCTTGGTCGGCGGAACGCCGCGCACGACGAGACGACCCGCGAAGGGCTGGTCGTATTCGTCCGTGATCACGTAAGTCAACGTACCGGGTCGAGGCGGGACCAAGTTGAGCCGCAGGTTTCCACCTTCGGTGACGGTGCCGAGCTCTTCGTCTTCACCACCTGGCGCCGCGAGCACGAAGCGGTACTCCCCAGCCGGCAGTGGCAGGTCGAAGCTGCCGTCGGACTCGGCCGGCACGCTCAGCACCGTCCGCCCATCAGGATGCCGCGCCGAGATCGTGGCCCAGCTCTGCGGCGGCTTCAGCGAGCCGCGCGCGTGCCCGAGCGGCTTGGCCAAGCGACGCCAAGCGAGCTCCGCCACCTTGCCGAGCCCTCCCGGTACCGCGATCACGTCACGCCGAAATTCCGCGCCCTGTCCTGGATTCAGCTCCGCGCTCGCCCCGAGCGCCACTTCGCCCGCCGGTCCTACGACGTCGAACTGGAACGCCACTTGCGCGGGACCGCTGGGGAAGACGAAGCCGTAACTCAGCTTGCGGCCGACTCGACCCAGCCACGGCACGTCCGCGCGGGTCGCCAGGTGCACGTAGCCGAGCCGTGGAGCGAACGCGGTGGTACCTGGCCAGCGTCCGCGATCGCCAATCTGCACGGCGCCGATACGTTTGCTGCTGACGTTCGTCACCGTGCTCACCAGCTCGACGAAGTCACGCTTCTCCGCGAGCCGGTACTCCGTGCGGAGCTCGAAGCGACCGTCGCGCGACGCTTCCTCGACCGCCAACACCGGTAGCTCGCCTGCTCGCGTCGCCTCGATTCCGACGGTCCGTAGCGGAGTCGGCGCGCCCGCGACGAAGAGCACCGTGCGCAGCTCGATCAGCTCGTCTTGCGCCGCGCTCTTCGCTCCGAAATCGATCAGCGCTCCGTAGCGCTGGTGGCGCTCCATGCCGCTGCCGTCGTTGGCTAAAACCAAGCGAAGGCGATCGGACTGCAGCAGGTAGTCACGCGGCTCGTCCGTCGCTCCGCCGGGCGCTCCCTCACGCGCCCAGTCCAGGGTCACGCCGGCGCCGCGGAGCGGGAGCTTCACTTCATCCGTGACGGGCACGCGAGCGCGGCGCATCGCCCAAAATGCGGTCCCGACGCCCAGCGCCAAAGCGAGCGCGACGGCGGGGAACAGGACGACTCGGCGAGACACCCCACCACGATAGCGCGCCTTGTTGAGCCCGTGCTTGCCCGAAGGCTCGCCCTCTGGTACCGCCCCGCCGTGGCTAGTCCCCTCGAGCAGGCCGTCAACCGGCGGCGCACCTTCGCCATCATCGCGCACCCCGACGCCGGCAAGACGACCCTGACCGAAAAGCTGCTGCTGTTCGGCGGCGCCATCCAGCTGGCCGGTGCGGTCAAGGCTCGTGGCGATGCGCGACGCGCGCGTTCGGACTGGATGAAGGTGGAGCGCGAGCGCGGCATTTCCGTCTCGGCTTCGGCCATGACGTTCGAGCACGACGGCTGCGTGTTCAACCTGGTCGATACGCCCGGCCACCAAGACTTCAGCGAGGACACGTACCGCTCGCTCACTGCGGTCGACTCGGCGATCATGGTGCTCGACGCGGCCAAGGGCATCGAAGAGCAAACGCGCAAGCTGTTCGAGGTCTGCCGGCTGCGCAACATTCCCATCATCACGTTCATCAACAAGCTGGATCGCGAAGGTCGCGAGCCGTTCGAGCTCATGGATGAGGTCGAGCAGGCGCTACAGCTGCAAGTGACGCCCATCAGCTGGCCGATCGGCATGGGCCAGCGCTTCCTTGGCTGCTACGACTTGAAGCGCGACCGCTTGGCGTTGATGGCGCGCACGAAGAACCGCGCCGCGGACGAGGGCGAGGTCTGCAACGGCCTCGACGACCCCAAGCTCGATCAGCTGCTGCCCGAGTGGGCCACCAAGGCCCTGCGGGAAGAAGTGCAGATGGCACGCGCGCTGTGCCCGCCCTTCGACCTCGAAGAGTACCGAGGCGGCCACATGACGCCGGTGTTCTTCGGCAGCGCGGTCAACAATTTCGGCGTGCGCGAGCTCCTCCGCGGAGTGGCGGACGTGGCGCCGCCGCCCCGTCCGCAAAAAGCGCGGGAGCGCGAGGTCTCTCCGACCGAAAACAAAGTGACGGCGGTCGTCTTCAAGGTGCAAGCCAACATGGATCCGAAGCACCGCGACCGCATCGCGTTCGTTCGCTTGTGCTCCGGCCATTTTCGGCGCGGCATGAAGCTCACCCATGTCCGTTCCAACGCCGTGATGGCGCTGAACAACCCCGTCAGCTTTTTCGGACAAGATCGCGAGACGAGCGAAGAAGCGTTCGCGGGCGACATCCTGGGCATCCCCAATCACGGTAAGCTGGGCATCGGCGACACCCTGAGCGAAGGCGAGATCCTCACCTTCACCGGCATCCCCAGCTTCGCCCCCGAGCTCCTCCAGCGCGTCCGTCCCACCGACCCGATGCGCGCGAAGCACCTCACGCGCGCGCTCGAGCAGCTGGCGGAAGAAGGCGCGGCCCGGGTTTTCAAGCCGCGAATTGGCTCCAACCACATCGTCGGGGTCGTGGGCGCGCTCCAGTTCGATGTTCTCGCCGATCGCATCAAGAGCGAGTACGACATCCCCGTCGTCTTCGAAGCCGCCGGCCTGTTCACCGCGCGCTGGGTGGAAGGCGGCGACGCCGCGCTCCTCAAGAAATTCGAAAACGGCAACGAGGGTTACCTCGCGGACGACCACACGGGCGCCCTCGTCTTTCTCGCCCGTAACTCCTGGCATCTGGAAACCACTGCCAAAGAATGGCCGGACCTCAAGTTCGCCAAGACGAAGGAGTGACGGTCGAAGCCGGGCCGCGCGTCACTCGCCGACGACGCGCAGGCGCCTAGGCTCGTCCGCCGACTCGCCCCGGGGCGCGATGGGTCCGACCTCCGCCGCGATCGCGGACATCACCGTGCTCATCGGATCGAAGTCGGACGCGGAGCGGAAGCGCTGGGTGCCCCTGCCGATTTTGTACTTGGCCAGGCGGTTCTGCATGATGTTGAGCGGCAAGTAGCCCAGCGTCTGGATCCAGCTCGAGCGCTGGCGCACCGTCCAGCGCTTCCAGATCGCGCCCGGTGAATAGAAGCGTTGCCAGGCTCGCTGCCAGCCCTCGCGCAGCGCTTCGCGCGACATCGTCTTCGGCTGAAAGTAAGGAGAACCGGCGTCATGGTCCCCTTCTAGCCACCAGTTCGGCTTCGTCAGGCGGTTCTCCGCGAGGAGGCGCTTGTAGAGCTTGGTGCCCGGATACGGGGTGAGCATGGCGAACAGCGCCATGGTGAGCTGCATCTGGACCCCGAACTCCACGGTGCGGTCGAACACCTCGGAGTCGTCGGTGTCGAAGCCGAAGACGAAGCTACCCCAAGTGGAAATCCCGTGCTCGTGGAGCATCTCCAGCACGTCCTTGTACTTCGCAGGGCGGTTTTGGCGCTTGCCGGTAAACGCCAGCGTCTCGTCGTCGATGCTCTCGAAGCCGATGAAGAGGGCCTTGCAACCGCTCTCGGCCATCAGCTTCACGTTCTCGATGCGGCCGACCGCGGCGAGCGAGCACTGGCCGATCCAGTGCTTGTCCAGCTCGGCCAGCTTGGTGAACAGCTCGGCCGAGTATTTGCGGTGAATCATCACGTTGTCGTCCGCGAACATGATGAGCTTGCCGAGCTGCTTCAGCTCGCCGAGCACGTCGTCTACCGGTCGAAAGCGCATCGTCGTGCCGTTCGCGGTCGAAACGCTGCAAAACTCGCACGGGTACGGGCAGCCGCGCATGGTCTGCACGACTTGAAACGGGATGTACTTCTTGGACCGAAATAGGTCGCGACGCGCCAAGGGGCGGCCGGGCTTGGAGAGATCCGGGAGCTCACCGCGGTAGATGCGCTGGAGCCGGCGGTTGCGAGCGTCTTCGACGACGCGCGGCCACAAGTCCTCCGCCTCGCTGACCACGACTGCGTCCGCGAAGCGAAGCGCCTCGTCCGGCAGCGCGGTAGGGTGGATGCCGCCGAGCACGACCTTCACCCCGCGCTTTCGGTACGCCTCCGCGATGGCGTAGCTGCGGCTCGCGGTCTTGCTATCCACGCTGATCCCCACGAGGTCCACGTCTTTGACGTCGCGCTCGATGTCGAACGGTTTGACGAGGTCATCCGTGTAGATGACCTCGTCAGTCTTGGGGGTGAGCGCGGCGAGCACTCCGAGCCCCAACCGCGGGAGGTATGCCGAGTCTTCGCTGGCGGTGGCGATCAGCTCGATTTGCATCGCCCGCAGGCTAACTCAGCCGCCGGCGATCTGCTTCATCAAGCGATCCTTCTCGAGCACGCCTGGGTCGAAAATGTAGGCATCGGCGTTATTTGCCGCGCTGACCACGACGGACATGCCGGAGAGCGCACCGCTCGTGATTTGGCAAACGGAGCGCTTCACGCCCGCTCCGCTCGTTGAAGGCACCTCGAAGCTCTTGCTCTCCACCGCGGCGAAATCCGCGCAAGAGACCGGCGACGGAAACTTCGTCGAGAAGCGCGCGAGCTTGGGGTCCGCCTCCCAGTAGCGCGCGCTCAGCACGCTCTCCCCGGCCGTGCGAGTCGCGGTGCAGAGCCGCTCCTTGCTTCTTTCCACCGCCGCCTTCTCGGCGGCGTCCGTCGGCGTGTCGCACAGCGGGGCGGCAGACGCCTTGTCCGGCGCGGCCCGGTTGTCACCCGCCCAGGTGACGAACAGCTTCAGCAGCGCGTCGTTCTGGGCTTTGCGCTGCGCCTCCGCGTCTGCGGCGGCTTTGACCGCGGCCTCCGCCGCCGTGATCTCCTGATCGAGCTTGACCAGGTTCTCCTTGTCGTCGCCAGCAGGGTCGCACATTTTGTACGCGAACTCGCGCCACTGACGGGCGAGCGCAAAGTCCTTCGCGCTGGCGGCCTGCCGGGTGACGGTGAAGCCCTGCTCGCACTTTTCCGCGTTGCGGGTCTGACAGCCGAGCGAGAGCAGGCCGCAGGCGAGCAACAACGACGTTCCGGGTCGCAAGATCATGGCGGCATGTAACCCGGCCCCGCCGCCGTTTTCAACCACCGCGCCACCAGAAGCGCAGCCGGCCCGAGAAAGGCTCGGTTCCAGCTTGGATCGCGGCCGGAGGCGCGTCGAAGCACGAGGACGCGCTCGTCTCCCTACTTCGCAGGAGCGGGGACTTTGGCCATCGATGCGTCGTGCGCGCGCCCGAGGAGCGGCAGGGTGATGAGGGCGCCGATCAGGGCGAGAACCATGTCCCATTGGGCGTCCCAGACGTCACCTTGTGAACCGAGGAACGCGGTCCCCACGTCGGGCGCGGCGAGCAGCGCTGTCCACCATTCGAGGAGCTCCCAAAATGCGGCGAACGCGAGGACGACCGAGCAAACGAGGAAAAACAGCCAGCCGCCGCGCCGCAGCGGCGTGCAGCGGAGCAGCACCTCGCGGGTCAGCAGGCACGGGACGACGCCGAGCGCGAAATGGCCCACGCGGTCGTAGTGGTTGCGAGTCAGGTGCAGCGCTTCTTTCGCCCAGTCACCCAGCGGGGTGAGCGCGTAAGTGTAAAACCCGCCGTAGATCAGCACTTGCAGGTGGAGGAAGGTCGCGATGTAAACGAGGTGCGAGAGCGGCAAACGCCGGTAAACCGCAGCGAGCACCGCGACCTCGACCAGGCCCGGCCCCACCTCGAGACACCAGCTCACCCGCCCCGCCGGCGGTGACCACACGGTCACGACGCAAATCAGCGCCAGCAGAGCCAAGAGCACGAGCGGTAGCCGGGCGTGCTTCCGAAGCTCCGGAGTCATGGCGAGCCATCTTGTCAGAACTGCCACACCCGGCGCTGGACATTGTGCCGTCAGCCCCAATCAGCCGCGGTTTCCTCGATACTGAGCTAGACCGCCGCGTACGAGGCGAGCTGCCCCGCCCGCGGCGGTGGAGAGGTGAGGGCCCCGCGTTACTGGCGCATGATGAGAGGCATCTCTGCATCCGATGAGGTGCGGTCGCGCTGAAAGTAGGTGTGTCGTTGCCCATGGCGGTCGCGGTGGCGCTCGCACCACATCTCGGTTCCTCCCGTCGCGCGACGCGCGGCTACGCAGTCCGGGCAAGGTGGCTCGATGCGCGGCGGCGAATCCGGAACCGCCTTGGGACGGACGACGAGCACCGGGCAGGGAGCCAGGCGAACGGTGGCTTCGGCGGACGAGCCCAGCAGCATGCGGGAGAGCCCGCGGCGCCCGTGGGTCCCGACGACGACCAGATCTGCCTCCAAATCGGCGGAAAGCTGCGCGATCTCATCGGCCACCGAATCGAAACGCACGTGGGTGAACACCCGCGGAGTGCGCTTTTTGGGGTTGTCCGCGGTGAAACGCGCGAGGGCCTGGTCCGCGTACGTCTTGAAGCGCGCGCGCGCCTCCGCGACCGTGAGCACGGTGAGCGCCGAGGCGTCCACCGGCATCTCGTAGGCTACCTGGGGGCCGTACGTTTGAACGACGTTGACGAGGTGGAGCTCGGCGAGCTCGCGTTCGGCAGCGAGGTCGAAGGCGCGGTGAGCAGCGAGCTCGGAGGCCTCCGAAAAATCAACGCCCACGACGATTATGTACGGTTTGCCGTCGACCGATGTGGTTGCCATGACAGGGTTGAAGCATGGCGCGTGCCAACCCTACTCCGGTGGCATTGGATTGAATTTTTGTCCTTCAGCGGCCGGCTCGGTGTGAACGACGACGTCCGTCACGCCGGTGAGCTGCGACTTGAGAGCGTCTATCACCCAATGCGTGACTCGATGCGCGGCGACGACGTCGAGATGGCGCGCCACCTGCACGTGCAAGTCCACGTGAATGTCGCCCGGTGAGCCGCGGGTGCGAATCTTGTGAACGCTCGCGACGCCGGCGACTCGAAGGACGACGTCCCGCACCGCGTGGGGCTCGAGCACGGCCGCGTCAGCCAAGTAGCGCAAATTCTGCCGCAAGATTTGCACGCCGGTCCAGGCGATGAACCCCGCGATCCCGAGCGCCATCACCGGGTCCAAAATCGGAAACCCTGCTTGCACCAAGGCGACGGTCGCGATGACTCCCAGCGTGACCAGCACGTCGGAGCTGGTGTGGGCCGCGTCGCTCGCGAGGAAGGTGCTGCCCAACACTTCGGATTGACGGCGCTCGTAGCGAGCGACGGCCACGTTCACGCCCAGGGTCACCGACAGCACCACGAAGGCGCGAGGGTCGAGCTGCTGCGCGGCCGCCGTACCCGTGAGCCGAGCGGCCGCGCTGGTGAGCACGTCGTAGGCCATCACGAGGAGCGAGAGCCCAACGCAGCCGGCCGCGAGCACCTCGAACTTGGCGTGCCCATAAGGGTGACCGGCGTCCGCGGGTCGAGCCGCGAAATGCACGCCAAGGAGGCCGACCAAGTTGTTGACCGAGTCGGTCAAGGAATGAAAGCCGTCCGCCCGAATCGACAGCACCCCTGAAGCGTGCCCGTAAGCGATCTTACTCAGCGCGACGCTGGCATTGAGCCCCAACGTGACCCAAAGCACGCGCGCGACGCGGCGAGCTGCTTCTTCTCGTGACAGGGCCCCCGCGGGCGCGGCCCGGTCGAGCGAGGACTCTGGCGCCGCCTCTGCGGTAAGTGAAGGTGCGCGGTCCCGATTCTCGCTCACGGCAGGCCGACTTTACCTGCAGTCGGTTCTTGGTGGTAGATTCGCCAGTTACGTCAGCGGCGCTTCGCCCTGAGCTCCCTCATGCTTTCCTTTCCGTCACGTTTTAAGTCGTTTCGCTACAGCGCGGCGGTCGTGCTCTCCGCCACTCTCTTGGCCGGCGCGACCCCCGCCTACGCGGCGGATCCTGCGCCGGAGATCAGCGCCGAAGGGCTCAAGCGCGCGCGCGAGCAGTTCGGCCAAGCGCTCGCGCTGCAAACGGCGGGGGATTGGGCAGGAGCCCTCGCGCTCCTGAAGGAAGTGGCGGCGGTGAAGTCCACGCCGCAGGTGCGTTTCAACATCGCGCTTTGTGAAGAGAAGCTCGGCCGACTCGTTGCCGCGCTCGGCGACTACGAGCTCGCGGCAGCGGACGCCCGCGCCGAGCGCGCCGAGCAGGTCGCAGAAGAGGTCGAATCGCGCCTGGAGAACTTGCGGCAGCGTATCCCGAAGCTGACCGTCAAGCGCGGCGCCGGCGCCGAAGCCGCCATCATCGCGGTAGACGGCGTGAGCGTGGGGGACCAAGTCATCGACACGCCGATGCCTACCGACCCCGGCCCGCACACCGTGGAGGCCAGGGCGCCGGGTTACAAGCCGTTCCGACAGTCGGTCCGCGTCGCGGAGCAGCAGAGTGAAGTCGTCGAGATCACCCTCGAGCCCGAGCCGCCCCCTCCTCCTGCAGTGGGTCCCGGCGCCGCGCAGTCGGAGGGGCGGAGCCGTCTGCCGGGTTACGTCATCGGCGGCATCGGCGTCGCGAGCTTGGGGGCGTCAGCCGTCTTCTTCGGGCTGCGCGCCGGCAAGATATCTGACCTCGACAAGGCGTGCCCGGAGCGACAGTGCCCGGCATCGGCGCAGTCCGATATCGACGCGGGCAAGATGTACACGACCATCGCGAACGTCACGTTGGCGGTGGGCGCCGCGGCGGTTGCGGGCGGCCTGGTGCTGGTGCTGACGAGCGGCCCGAGCTCCGCCGCGCCTTCGGTTGCGCTAGCGCCCGCGCCCGGCGGCGCCCAGCTCTTCGGCAGGTTCTGACCTCGCATTCAGAGCCATTTACGGCTCCTGAACCAGACGAGCATGCCGGCCGGCACGAGCAGGCAAATCGCGAGGCCGCCCCACATCAGCGCCACGTTGTCGAACGGCAGGTGCGTGAAGTTCTGCCCGAAGAAACCGGTGACGAAGCTGAGCGGGAGGAAGATGGCGCTCAGCAGGGTGAGGCTCTTCATGATGTCGTTCGTGCGGTTCGATACGAGCGACAAGTGAGCGTCCAGCACGTTGCTCAAGATCTCGCGCTGCGTGTCGATCGCTTCGGACATTCGCATGAGCACGTCCAGCACGCGTCGGAAGTAGGGGCGCGCGCGCTCGTCTACGAACGCGGTGCCCGACTCGAGCAGTAGCGACACCACCTCGCGCTGCGGAACGATGAGGCGGCGCGCGGCCGCGAGCCTCCTCTTGGCCGCGAACAGCTCGGGCAGCGCGTCGTCGTCCGCTTGCTTGAGCACGGAGTCTTCGATGTCCTCGATGGTGTCGAACAGCGCGTCGAGCGCGTCGAAGTTGAAATGCGCCAGGCGCTCGCAGACGAGGTAGTACGCGTACACGGTACCGCGCTCGCGCAGCGTCGGCTCGCTGATCAGGCGAGCGCGCACGGTCTGGACCTCCGGCAGCTCCGCGTCTTGAATCGTGATCAGGTACCCGTCGCCGATGAAGGCGTGAAGCTCCGAGCTACCCAGCGGCTCGCTCGGCTCGCTCGGGACGACCAACTTGTGGAGCACCAAAAACAGCTGGCTGCGGTACTCCTCCAGCTTGGGCCGCTGGTCCACGTGCAGGCACGAGTCGATCGCGACGGGATGGAGATCGAAGCGTTCGCGAAGCATGGCGAGCTCGTCCGCGGTGGGGCCGCTGACGTCCACCCACACCCGCTCCCCGGGCTCGGCCGCTCGAACCGAGGATTCGCCTTCCTTCCACTCCGAGGGCTCTCCGTCCCGAATCCACAGCGTTCTGAGCATCGAGGCCGCAGCTTAGCGCGGAATTCGTCCGCTAATTTCGCGACAAATACGCGGCATTATGCAGCCTGGCTCAAGCGGGGCTTGCGAATACCCGCGCGGTTTATGTAATTTCCCGCGCCTCTTGAAAGGCGATCTCCCTACGCACTGCGTCTCCCGTCACACGGTACGGGTCCGCTTCGGAGAAACCGATCTGATGGGCATCGTCCATCACGGTACCTACATCTCCTACTTCGAGGTGGGGCGCGTCGAGTACATGCGTCGCCGCGGGCTCGATTACCACTCCTGGACGCAGCTCGGGATTCACTTGCCGGTGGTGGAGGTGCACGTTCGCTACCGCCGAACGGCTCGGTTCGACGAGCTGCTTTGCATCGAGACACGGCTCGCGGACCTGCAGCGCGTACAGATGCGCTTCGACTACCGGCTGCTGCGTCCGGAGCTCGGCGACGGCGGTGAGGAGCTGGTCGCAGAAGGTTACACGACGCTTGCCTGCGTCGGTCACGACCACGTGATCCGCCGAGTGCCGCAGGACGCCGAAGCGATCTTGCGCGGGCCCGAGCTGACGGAGGCTCGCCCCGAACCGGAGGTCGGCCTCTCCGACCGCCGCGCCTATGAAGGCGTCGTCCCCACATCCTCTTGAGGGTTATCGAAGCATCAACGCGCGCCGTCGCCGCGCAGCACCGTGCTACTCTCGGTCGGCAATGAGCCCTCGGGGCCCCGACCCCAAAGATCTCCGAGCCTCGTTGGTGGACTCCGGGTGGTCATCCGTTGCTCCTCCGGCGACGGAAACCATCGAGCCGGTCGAGCCGGAGGATCCCTCCACGCGTCGCTTGCCGACGTACGACGACCCCTCGTCGCCCGCGCCGGTCACGCGCGTGGACACGGACATTCAGGCGCGCCTCCGCGCGATGCAGCGGCGCTCGCTCGTGGACGCGCAGGCGCCGGCCTTGCCGCCCCCACCACCTGCGCGCGCGTCGCGGGCCCCGCCTTCCCTGCCCCCGCCGCCACCTATGCCGCGTCGCCCGAAGTCGGACGCGCCATCGCCGAGCTTCCGAGGCGCGCCTCCGCCTGACACCGAGCCGCGGCTTCCCGCCTACTCGGGGCTCCGCGTGAGCGACTCGGAGCCGGCGGAGCCGACGGAGGTCGTCGCGATGGGGGACGTCCTGCCGCCAAGCGATCCACCTACGCCGCTGCTGTCGCGCACCTCTGCTCCTCACGCGGCTCCTGCGCCCGCCGCCGCGGCTCCTGCGCCCGCCGCGGCTCCTGCGCCCGCCGCGGCTCCTGCGCCCGCCGCGGCTCCTGCGCCCGACGCCGCTCCTCACTGGGCTCCTGCCCCCGCTGCGGCTGCCCCCGCTGCGGCTCCTCAATGGGCTCCCATCCCCGCCGCGGCTGCTCATCCAGCTTCTGTGCCCGTCGCGGCTGCTCATGCAGCTTCGGCCGCGGCCGCGGCACCGCAGCCTGCCCGCTGGGCGCCGGTCGCCCCCGCGCCGCTGCCCGCCGCCGCGCCGCTCCCCACGTTCGCGCCCGCTCCGGTGCCTGCGTTCTCTCAGTCGCCGTCGCAGTTGCCGGCGGCGCCCTCACTGCTGAGCGCCCTCGGCCAGCGTGTGCGCTTCGCCGGTGGTGAGGTCCCGCTCTGGAGCTTGCTGACGCCGATGGTCGTGCTGCTCGCGCTGGGCTCGGCGTTTGCCGCAGCCGCGCTCGGTACGACGGACTCGAGCGCCAGCGCTCCGGCTCCCGCAATCAGCGCCAGCGTTGCCCCATCGGCCTCGCCCACGCCGAGCGCCTTGCCGTCCGCGCTGGCAGCTCCCTCGGAAGCCCCCACTGCAACCGCAGCGCCTCCGCTACCGGCAAGCGCGATCGATACGGAAGCGCTCGAGGCGCGCCGCGCGGAAGAGCTCACGAAAGACGAAGCGCTGGCGCTCGCGTCCGCTCGCCGCGAGCGCGAGGTGGCTCGCCTCGCGGCCTTGCGACAAAAGCTCTCTCGGGACCCTGGCCTCTTCAAGGATGCGGCCACCCTCGGGGAGTTGCGCCGCGCCGCAGAAGATCCGCTCACCGCGCCCACCGCTCTGGGCGCCATGGCCGACGCGCCGGGGCCGCTCAGCGCGGACATGCTTTACGAGCTGTGGACCGGAACCGTGGCGCGCAACAGCGCGACCGAGCTCGCGCGCTCCCTCGTCTTCAGCAAGGAAGTCCGCGCCAAAGCGTCTCCGGAGCTGAGCGTCGCGCTCGATCTACGCATCGCCGAGACGTGCGAGCAAAATCGAGATCTGCTCCCCAAGGTCGTCGAGCACGGCGATCGTCGGTCGCTGGCGCTGGTGGCAAAGCTCGCGAGGAAGTTCGGTTGCGGGCCGAACAAGCGGCTGGA
Source organism: Myxococcales bacterium (assembly GCA_004193285.1). GTDB lineage: Bacteria > Myxococcota_A > Polyangia > Polyangiales > Polyangiaceae > PMG-095. The sequence goes on from SECP01000077.1 coordinate 35,340, forward strand.
CTGCTATCCCTGCCTCCGGGAAGAGCCCAAGGCCGTGGACGACGCGATGGCCGCAGTGAAGAAGCGGCGCGAGCCCAAGCCGTTTGCCGGCAAGTAGTCCAAGCCGCCATGCCCAAGACAGAGCTGCGCAGCGAGGTCGAAATCGACGCGCCGCGCTCGCACGTTTATCGGGTGCTCACTGACTTTGCGCACTACGAGGAGTGGAACCCGTATTTCACCCGCGTGGCCGGCGAGCTGGTCGTCGGCTCTACCCTGCAGCTCGAGCTCAGCTTGCCGGAGGGCAGCGCCTACGAGCTCGCCGCGGAGGTTACCCGCGTCGCGCCGGACGAAGCCCTCCGCTGGGTGGGACGATTTTGGTCGTCTGCTCTTCTGCAGCTCGAGCAGTCCTTTGCATTGACCGAGCCGCGCGCGGGGGTGACTCGCGTGCTCCAGGGTCAGGATTTTTCGGGATTTTTGCTGCGCTTCGCGGGCAAGGGCCTGACCCAGGCCGCCCGCGGCGCCGTTTACATGAATCAGGCGTTGAAGAAGCGCGCCGAATCCACCCGCTGACGCGCTAAGCTGATGAGCCATGTACCTGCTGCGCGCGGAGCTGCACGGCGTAGGTCCCTTCGATCACTTGGACCTTTCGTTTGCGGACGAGCAGGATCAGCCGCGTCGCTTGGTGGTGATTCACGGCGGAGGCGGCGTGGGCAAGACGAGCCTGCTGGCAGCGATCGGCAGCTCGCGCCCAGGACACGCCACCGCTCAACAACCGCGCCCCGACCAAGTCCGCGCGGCGGAAGGCGTTCCCAGCGCGTGGGTCGCCGCGGATTGGCAGCTGGGGCAGGACGATCCCGAGCGCCCGCATGCGCTCCGGGTCGCGAGCCCCAACGTCAAGCTGCCGGGCCCGGAGGACGCGGAGCTCACTCGGCGCCGCGAACAAGCTTTGTTCGACCGGGTCGCGACGGAGGGCGGCTTTGCGTTCCTGTCGATCGCATCCACCCGCTGGTTCTCGCGCCAGCCCATCGCGATCGCGGCTCCGAGCCGCGGGGTGGCCCGCTACGACGTCAAGCAACCGGCCGGCTTCGACGACGCGACGCGCTCCGACTTGTCGCGCGAGACCAAGCAGGCGCTCGCCTACGCAGAGATCGGCACCGCGTTGGTCGAGCGACGCCCGCTCGAAAGCGAGGTGCGGCTCGATACGCTCGGTCCCGCCATGCTGAAGGTCGTAAGTCAGTTGGTGCGCCTCACCTCATTCAGCTACGAGGGGCTGGACCCGGTCAGTTGGGAGCCGATGTTCAGGTCTGGAGAGGGGACGCGCATGCCCTTCGATGCCTTGCCGACCCGAGTCCGCCACTTGACCGCGTTCGGGGCGCTGGCGGTGCGCACGCTTTGGGCCGCCTACCCGGACCGAGACCCGCGCATTTCGGAGGGCGTGGTGCTCATCGACGAAGTGGACCTACATCAAGACGCGGCGGTAGCACTGAAACTGCCCGCCGCGCTGCGTGCCGCGCTACCGTCGGTGCAGTGGATCCTAACTACCTCCTCTCCGGTCGTGGCATCCGGCGCATCTGCGGGAGAAGTGCTCGCTTTGCGCTCGAGCGCGGAAGGTCGCGTCGAGATCCACGCCGGCCCCTCTGCTACCACTCACTAAACCACAATGTAGGTGGTTGTCTGACTAGGCCGTCGGGCCCAACGGATGCGCGCGTTCGCAAAGCGCGTGCCGGTGATAAGCTTCGTGCTGTCCCTCATGTTGGATGACGTCTCGCCCGGGCAGGTGCTCGGTCGCTACGAGCTGCTCATGCCGGTGGCAAGGGGCGGAATGGCGAGCGTGTGGGCTGCGCGTTTGAAGGGTACGCGTGGCTTTCAGAAGCTGGTCGCGATCAAGACCATGCTGCCTGGGCTCGTCGACGACCCCAGCTTCGAGCGGATGTTCTTGGACGAGGCCAGCCTCGCCTCGCAGGTGCGGCACCCGCATGTCATCGAGATCATGGATCTCGGGGAGCAGGACCGCATCCTGTACTTGGTGATGGAGTGGGTGAGCGGGGAGGCGCTCAGCATCATCATGAAATACGCCGCCACTCGCGGTGGCATCCCGCTTCCAATCGCAGTGCACATTGCCACCCAGACCTGCCGTGGGCTGCACGCCGCGCATGAGCTGCGCGACCCCGACGGGGTGTTGGTAGGCCTGGTGCACCGGGACGTCTCCCCGCAGAACGTGCTCGTCACCTACGACGGCGTTGTCAAGGTCGTGGACTTCGGTGTCGCCAAGGCCACCGCTCGGCTGGACACACAGACGGAAGCTGGCCAGCTCAAGGGCAAGATCGCCTACATGTCGCCCGAACAGCTGCGCGGCGAAAAGATCGATCGCCGCACCGACGTGTTCGCGATGGGCATCCTGCTCTACATGATGACCACCGGGAAGCATCCCTTCCGTGGTGAGGATCAAGCGCAGACGATCACCCGAATCAGCTCGGACGAGCCTGCGATCTTGCCCTCTGCGTTGGTGCCCAGTTACCCGGCAGGGCTCGAGGCGGTCGTGATGCAGGCGCTCGCCAAAGATCCTGCCAAGCGCTACCCGTCGGCGAACGACATGCTCATCGGCTTGCAGCGCGCGCTCCCCACCGCGATGCGCGAGAGCACGGACGAAGAAGTCTCCGAGTTCATCCGGCGTCTCGTGCCAGACCGCCTCGAGCGTCAGAAGCAAGCCATCAAGCAATCGCTCGAGCAGGCGGACCGACGCGAGATGTCTCGCTCGGCGCCGCAGCTTCAGCTCAACGAGGGCGGGGGCGACGAAGCCGCTACCGTGCTCGAGGGGATTGGGCGGGAGATGACGCCGAGCGCGGACGGCCGCTCGCTGCCCGGCGCCTCCTCCACGGAGCCGCCTCCTTCGTTCGGCGGCACGCGCAGCCGCAACCTCTTTTTGTACGTCGGCTTCGGGGCGGCGTTGGTCGTCGTCGCGCTGCTGAGCTTCGCGTTTGGACGCGACCGCCAAGAGCCCGCAGTCGCGGTCGCGTCCAAACGCGAAGCTCAGCAGCGCGACGACGACCAACGCCGCCCCGAAGCCGACGTACAAAAAGAGGTTGCGGCTGCGCGTGCCGCCGAA
>SECP01000078.1 GCA_004193285.1 Myxococcales bacterium
GCGGGGGCGGTTCGAGCGCGGGTGGCACGGCGGGCGCTGCGTCCGGTGCCGGAGCGGGCGGCACGACCGCGGGCAGCGGCGTGGGCGGTGCTGGTGCGGGTACTGGGGGTGCTGGCGGAGCGAGCGCGGGCGGAGGCGCTGGCGGGGCTGGCGGCGCGGGCGGCGCCGGCGGCGCGAGTGGCTCAGGCGGGTCGGGCGGCTCCGCCGCGGGCGCCGCATCGTGCGACACGACTCTCGGCAAGGCGCTCAAGCTCTCTGGCGACAAGATCGATATCCTGAGCGCGAACCTCGGCGCAGATCTGCCCGGGGGGAACACGAACCGCACCATCGAGCTGTGGGCAAAGTTCACCGGCGCCAGCAGCTGGACGGCCGAGCGCTCCGTGATCGAGACCGGCAAGCACGTCACGGCCGGCAATCAGATCTTGGGCATCGACATGAGCGGTCGCGCCAGTGGCACTCAGGGCCGCTTTGGTCCGTACACCAACGGCTTCAGCGACAACAACGGCGACCAAGGCGTGCTGGTGGACGCGGCGCCGGACGTAGGCTGGCTGCACCTGGCATGGTCGTTCGACACCACGTCCGGGCTCTCATTTACGGTAAACGGCATGCAGAAGCCGGTACAGATGGGCGGAACGAAGCTCACGCTCGACCTCACTCCCGGCATCGTCACCCTCGGCTTGTCGCAGAATTTCGGGGCCGCCCAGGGCTGGGATGGCGTCATGGACGAGGTCAAGATCTGGTCCGTCAGCAAGACGCCGGCCGAGATCGCCGCCGGCATGCGCGTCGTGCCTCGCCCGAACGCGGCAGGGCTCGTCGCTTACTACCGCTTCAACGAAGGTACCGGCACGACGGCGGCAGACGAGTCCAAGAAGACGAGCCACACCCTCGGGCCCTGCCCAGCCAAAAACGATATCTGTCCCGCCGTCAACGACGCACCGCCGACCTGGGTGGATTCGGACGTGCCGGGTACGTTCACCTGCGCGCCCTAAGCGCGCGTTAGATCAAGCCTGCGCGGCGTCGGGCGTACCAGTGACCGCCGACGGCGCTCGCGGCCAAGAGCGCCCAGAGCCACGCGGGCAGTAGCGGCGCGACCAAACGCTGGCTTTCTACGTGCGTCGGTGGCGGCGCGGGTACGTTGCCGGCTTCCTCCGCTCGCAAGCTCACGCCGCCGGTCTCCCTCGAGAGCCGCTCGAGCAGGGCCGGATCCGGGCGGGAATCCGCGAAGGCGGCGCCCCCGCGCTCGCACGCGAAGTCGAAGCGAGCGGGCGGAGCGCTACCGATGCGAACGGTGGCGGTGTAGCCACCCTCGGTCAGCTCGCCCAACGGCACGCTGGCCGTCTCCACGTCGCCTTCCATGCGCAGCTGCTTTTGCGGCAGCGTCGCCGCTTTGCCGCTCTCGCCCAGCCGCTCCAGCCCGACCGTCACGTCCACCGCCGCCCCGGGCAAGCGGGTGATGTTGAGCGAGACAGGCTGCCCTGCGCGGCATTCGTGGGATAGATCCAGCCGCGCGGACTCGTAGCGCGGATCGCGCATCAGCCAGCCGACGAGGCCCTCCCACAGGGCGCCGTAGGCTCGCCCGGCACCGCGCTCTCCCAGCTCGCTCCACTGCAGCAAGTGCGTGCCATCCACCCCTAGCGCAATAGCCCGCCCGTCTCCGCTCTCTCCGAGCGAGAGTACCGGCATCGGACCGCTGCCGGCGCGCCGCTCCGGGTGCTCCCACAGCGTGATGGCCGATGGGCGGAGCACCCCGAGGGTGTTGGCGCCCTGCATGAGCGGTAGCTGCTCGCCCAGCAGCTCGCGTACGCCTCGGAGGGCCGGCGCGGCGCGGCCGGCAGCGGTGGTGCGCGGCTCGAACGAGGCAGTGTCGAACGGCGCTCCCTGCTCCGGGAGCGTGACTGGGAGCACCTCCGCGAGGGGGCTCCCCGCGTAGCCGCCGCCCATGAACGCGGAGGGGCCGCCCACCATGATGAGGCCGCCGCCAGCGCGAACGTAGCGCGCGAGCGAGGGCAAGTGCCGCTCGAGCTTGTACTCCACCGCGTCGATGTCTTGGAGGATCACGGCGTCGAACGACGGCAAGTGCTCCGTGAACAGCTCGTCCACCGGGAAAGGGATCAGCGCCAGCTCGGACTCGTCCGCCTGCATGGCGTCGCTGTTCGTGCGCAGAATGAAGAACGCGATGAGGTCGATCGACTCGTCTGCCTTGAGCCACATGCGCAGCGCGCGCACGTCGTAGGTGGGGCGCCCGGCGACGTGCAGCAAGCGCACTCGCTCTCGCGTCACGTCGAAGGTGAGCAGCCGCTGATCGTTCTCCGGGACCTTGTCGCCTTCCGGCGCGGTGAGCTTGATGCGCACCAAACGGCGGCCAGCGCGCTCGAGCGTGAACGGCAGCTCCAGCGTCGCCACGCCGCCCTGCACCTTGGCGGTGCCTTGGGCGAGCAAGACCGGCGCCTCGCCATGGAGCAGCTCCTCTACCGTAATCGGAAGCTCGTCGCAGCTGAGGCCACCCGAGCAACCGACCGTGAGCGTGAGCGCGAGCTTTTGGTGCGCCACCGCCGCGCCGGTGGTCGCCACGCGGCGAATGCTCGCGTCCGGCGGAGCGCTGCCACCGAGCTGCACCGTGTGAATCGGCACGCCGAGCCTCCCGCCGAGCTCGCGCAGCGCCTCCGCGGACGCGCCTTCGCTCGGGCTCGTGAGGCGGCCGTCACTGACCACCACGAGCGCCTTGGGCCGCTCGCCGGGCGCAGCGGAGAGGGCGCGCAGAGCGCTCGTCAGGTCACTGTCGGTGGAGCGCTCTTCCGCGTCCTTGCCCGCGCCGAGCGGGGTCGCGGTGCCCTCGCCAAAGCCCAGCACGGAGACGCGCGCCTGCTTCAGCTGCTTTTGTATCGACTCCAGAGCCTGCCGCGATTGGCGTTCGCGCGTTTGGTCGCCGGCTTTGAGCTCCAGGCGCCACGAGCGATCCATCAACACCAGCACCTTCGGAAATAGGTCCGTGCCGCGGCTGGTGATGCGTGTCGGCCGCAGCACCGCGGCCGCGATGAGCAACGCCGCAAGCAATCCCGAGAGCAGCACCCCGACTGGTAAGCGCCGGCCGCGCCCCTCGAACCAAAGCAGGAGCAGCCAAGCGAGCAAGAGCGCGCCGAGCGACCACCCGAGGGCGCGACTCACGCCCTCCGCCACACCGAAAGCGCGCTCGATCATCGGGACTGCGCGCGCCGGCGCATGAGGAATGGGGCGTGCACCTGGTCGTCCTTGTAGTCCGAGCAGAGCACGTACATGGCAATGTTCACGGCGAAGCGGATGGCGTGCTGGCGGTGCTCGTAGCTGGAGGGCTCCGTCTCGAGCGAATAGCTGCCTTCCTCCGAGCGCGCCAGCGCGCCCAGGAGGTCATGGGCGAGGAACAGCACCTGCGCGTTCTTTCCCCGCACGATCGCGTCGATCGTCGGCGGGCCCAGCACGCGCCCGAGCGGCCGGTCCACGATGTAGAACGTCTTGTAGAGCACGTGGGAGGCGTTGAGGCGCACCGGCGGCGACTCGGGCAACACGCGCAAGAGCTCGCGTCGAACCGAGCGCCCAAACACGCCTTGCTGCGGAGCGCTGTCGTCCACCACGAGCACGCCGCCGAGCCGTAAAAACTTGGCGAGCCCACGCCGCTCCGCGCTGCTCAGCGAGCCGACGTCCGAGTCGCCAGCCCAAAGCGCGAACGGCTCGTTGCAAAGCTCCGGACGATCCAGCGACACCTCCCGCGGTACGAGCCGGGCCGGCGCGCTCGTGCGATTGATGAGCTCCATCGACCAGGCCGAAGGCCCGCTGCTCCTCGGCGAGGAGAGGCGCTTGCCACCCGCGACGATCACGCGGGGATTGAACGCGCCCACGTCACCGAACGCGTGAGCGCGCTCGCTCGTGACCAGCGCGGCCAGGCCGGAGAGAACGACGCTGCGGCGCGAGGCTTTCGGGATCACGGGCGGCTAGCTTTCAATCGAAATCCAGCACGCGCCAGACACCGGCCTCGCGCTTGAGCAAGATCCGATGGCCGGTCGGAAGCTGAACCTCGGCCGAGTCCCCGCTTTGCTGGATGTCCAGCGTCTCCGGGTGCTCGAGCCCGCTCACGAGCGACCCGAGGTCCGACTCCAGGGCGGAACGTGAGTCCCCCGTCATGAGCGCCATCAGGGCCGGGTAGCTCCGCCGGGCGAGCGCTCGGCGCAAACCGGAGAGCGCCTGGCTCGGCGTCCGCGGCCGGGCTGGCAGCAAACTCGCCGCATCCACCAGGAAACGGCCATTCTCGAGCACCAAAACCGCGCTCTCGCCGTCAGTGAACCGCGCCTCTGCGGATGCCTCCACGCGCGCGGTGGGGGCTCGGATGCCCTGGGCGGTGCGGGAAAGCTCGCTCCTGGACTCGCTCACCAGCTGACGCGTGCCACTTCGACCCAGGGCGCGCTGCCCTTCCGGCGTGAGGAGGGCATAGACGGCGTCCGCGTCCCCTCGCTCGGCGGCGGCCGCGTAGGCGCGTGCTGTAACTTTCGGATCCGGCAGACGCGGCCCCGCGCAGCCTCCACCCAGAAAAGCCGCCAGGAACAGCCACGGCCCGACGCCGAGGCCGGCCGCTGCGGTGCGGGCCGGCGAGGGCGGAGACGAGACGAGACGCGGGCGGGACATCGGCCGAGAGGACAGTGCTAGCGAAACCCATGCCTCTTGGCTACCTTTTCGGGCCGATGAAGCTCTGGCTCGGGTTGGCTTGCGTGCTCACCGCCTGTGGTGGCCCGCCTCCGCGTGCTCCCAACCCCACGCGCCCCCTAGATGAGCGTCGAGCCATCGAGCTGATCATTCAAGCGTTCCGCGAGGAGAAGGACCGGCCCGTTCCTGGCAACACGCTGGCCCTCACCGAGAGCAAACAGATCAAGGTGGACGTCGGCGCCGCGGAGCGAAAGTACGGTGTCGCCTTCGTGACAGCTCCGGAACGCCTCGATCTCGGTACGGCTTTGCCGGACAAGGATCCCACCATGGGCGACGCGCTCCAGCTCGTCTCCGGCCTCGGTGAAGACGGCGACGCGCGCGTGCTCGTGCTTCGCGACAGCGACTACCTCTACGACGATCACGTCGGTGACGACCACGAGCAGCCTTCGCTCACCGCCGAGCTCAAGCTCAAGCGAGACGTCCACGACTTCTTGGTCCGCGCCCACGTGGAGAAGTGGCCCTGATGGCGGCCCTGCCCATGCGCGAGCAAAACGCGCGCCGCTTCATGGCCATCGCCGCGACCCTCGGCGTGCTCGGCGTCGCCTTCAACCTCAACAACGAAGACGCCACCATGCCCAAGGTCCTGGCATGCATCGGCGTCGCATGCCTCGTCTGGAGCATCCACCGCTTCGGCCGCCTCGGCCCGGACGAAGCGATCGTCTTCGAGCCGCTCGAACCCGAGCCCGCTCCGAAGAAGAAAAAGAAAAAGAAGAAAAAGGCCGCCTTGGACCCCGCCGTCCCGTCGCCCGCGACCGACGACTCCTCGGACGCCAGCTGAGCGGGTAGGGCTGCCCCATCGCAGCCCGCCTGCAGAACCTCACGTACCGTCTTCCGGTCGCCCTCGCCGGCTGTTTCACCTTTGCCGGCTCTCGCTTTGCTCGGCCGTCGGCTCTGCTCGGGTCGTCGGCTCTGCTCGGGTCGTCGGCTCTGCTCGGGTCGTCGGCTCTGCTCGGGTCGTCGGCTCTGCTCTGCGCGGCTGACTGATCGCGCCTCCCCACGGTAGGGGATCTCGCCTCGAGTCGTCCTTCGGTTCCGAAGAATGAACCTCGAGCGAGGGCCCCAGTGGTTTGCGACGTCCATCGGAACCCGTTCGGGTCCGACTGCACTTGAGGCATCTCCGGGAGCGCCTCGCGCTGGCGGGCAAGTCTCCCGTCGTGTTGTCGGCGTTCCCGTCCGCGCCGAGAAGACTCATGACCGTTTCAGGGCGCGGCGGAGGCAGCCGCCCACGGCGCACGAAGTGGCAGACGCGCACCTTCACGCGGCGTATCCGTGATGCTGCCGCGAGCAACGCGGTCACGAAAATGCTGCGCATGTTATCGCGCCTTTCGGAACGAGCTCCGACGGCATCAGCACCGTCATCATCAGCGTCGCACTCAGTGCCGCGCCGCACTTGTCTCATCTCATCTCATCTCATCTCATCTCATCTCATCTCAGCGCTGTGCTCACGACCGTGCCGTGCTCAAGTCGTTGACGTGCTCATCTGCGAACCGATCGGAACAAGCTCGATCGGTCATCACCGCGAGTACGCGCTCATGATGGCATCACGACCAATTCTACTGTCGTTCATCTCAGCGCCGATCGGCGCGAGCTCCGTCTTCAATCGCACGGTGCTCGTGAAAAGCGCCACCCACCGAATCGGCGCGCGGTCCGTCGTCACTGGCAAGGTGCTCATTCGTCGCTGTTCCGTGCGAGCCCCGCGTCATCGCCACCGTCTCCTGACGGTGCCGCGCTCGTTGCGGAGTTGTGCTGATCGGCACGAGCGCGGTGGTCATCATCGCTTCACTCGCAAACGAGTACGCGCTCATGATGGCCAATTTTTGTGTCGTTCATCTCAGCGCGATCGGCGCGATCGCCGTCCCAGTCGCCGGTGGTCAAAACTGCATCGCGTCGATGGAAGAGCCGCGCTGGTTGAATTAGCGCGCAGTGCAGAGGTCGGTCGTCATCAGCAGGGTGCTCATGCAGTGCCGTCGATGCGAGGTCCGTCGCCAACTGCATCGTCTTATGTTCAGTGCCGCTTGCGCTTCCGCATCGCGCGCTCTTTGCCGCCGATCAGCGCGAGCTCAGGAGCCATGTGTATCGCTCATCCAGTATCGCGATCGCCGCGGCGTCGCTCTCGTCGCGGCGTCGCGCTCGCTGTGGATGGAGTCGGCACCAGCGGTGCGTTCATCTCGGCACCGCGCGCGTGGTGCAATCGCGCTCATGTTAGCGCCGAGCGGCTCAAGCTCCGTTGTTATCGGCTCGGTGCTCATCACAGCATCGCGCTCATGGTAGCGCGACCATTGCAGCACTTCATGACCGCCTCGCGCTCATGACAGCATCGCCTCGGTGTCACGGGAACGAGGCGGCTCGATCGGATTCGATTCGATTCGATTCGATTCGTACGTCGGATGCGAAATGCGAGCTTCAACGCGCTGCTTGGATGACGATGGAACGGCTCGGAGAACGGCGGGATCTCGTCGTGTTGGTCCGATTTGGGTTGACGAGTTTTCGGGGGGCTTTCGCGTGAGGGGCTAGCTTGCTGAAATTTTGCCGATTGCGCCGCTTGGCGTTCGCTCTGCGCGCGGACTCGAGAACCTGGCGCCCGCGAAGTGATTTCGAGCGTCAGAGTCGCTGCAGGGAGGCGACTCGGGCGTCCGAAATCATCGTGCTACTCATGAACGATGCACGGCACAGCGCAACGCGGGGATGCGAAGGTCGCTTGGCAGGTGACGCATGAGGCACTCGAGGAGTACGCCAAGAGGCGGGCGGGTCTCGACTTCGAAGAAGCCGGGTTGCTCCTCGCGGCGCGACGGGCGGAGGTTCACCGGCACTTCGGCTACGGCAGTTTCGTTGAGTACGTGGAGCGGTTGCTCGGGTACGCGCCGCGCGCGACGCACGACAAGCTGCGCGTGGCGGAGGCTCTGGAGGAGCTACCGGAGCTCTCCCGCGAGCTTCGAGACGGGATGCTGAAGTACAGCCAGGCGCGCGAGCTGACGCGGGTCGCAACGCCCGAAACGGAAGTAATTTGGCTCAAATGTGCTCGCGGGCGCAGCGCTCGCGAGGTGGAGAAGCTCGTTTCCGGTCGGAGCCCTGGCTCGCTGCCGGACTCTCCCGTGCATCCGGGGCAGCGACGGCACGTGCTTCGTTTCGATGTCTCAGGGGAGACGCTTGCCAGTTTCCGTGAGGCGATTGCCAAACTGCAGCGCGACGCCGGCGAGCACCTCGACGACGACGATTTGCTGCTACTGCTCGCTCGCCAGGCCTTGGGCGGCCCTATCGACGAGGGGCGGGCAAGCTATCAAATCGCGCTCGACGTCTGCGAGCGCTGTCAGCGAGCCAACCAGCTCGCGGACGGGGAGCTCATCGAAGTGTCTAGCTCCGTGACTGCGATGGCAGCCTGCGATGCCCAGCGAGTTCCTGGTGCCCAGCGAGTTCCTGGTGCCCAGCGAGTTCCTGGTGCCCAGCGAGTTCCTGGTGCCCAGCGAGTTCCTGGTGCCCACGTGGGCAGCGCCCAGCACGCGTCCGCCGCTCGAGCAACGCAGGACGTTCCGCCTGCGGTGCGCCGCGCGGTGCTCCGTCGGGACCGGCATCGCTGTCGCGTTCCGGGCTGCACCCACGCTCGGTTCGTAGATATTCATCATGTTCTTACCCGCGCAGAAGGAGGTGAGCACGCAGTCGGCAATCTGGTGACGCTGTGCGGAGCGCACCATCGAGCCATCCACGAAGGAACGCTCATTGCGACCAGCGGCGAGGGAAACGACCTGGTGTTCCAACATGCGGACGGTACGCCCTACGGCTCTCCGCCGTCTGCACAGTCGTCCGGGACGCACGGTCGCGCGTTCCAGGCGCTTCGTAGCCTTGGATTCGCCGAAGGCGAGGCGCGGCGCGCACTAGAGGAAGCGCGGCGACAGCTTCCGCCGGATGCGCTCCTCGAACAGCTACTGCGCCATTGCCTCGAGTGGCTGACCGCGCGTGCGTACCCGCGCGTGTCGTGACGACCTGCGCTCTCGCGGTGCTGTTGCGGTGAGTGCATGAAACAGAGGAGAGGAGGGGCGAGCGAGGCGACTTGCCCGCATGCGCCCGTCGACGGTTACTGCGCCATTATCTCGGACTCACCGCGCGTGCGTACCCGCGCGTGTCGTGACGACCTGCGCTCTCGCGGTGCTGTTGCAGTGAGTGCATGAAAAGAGGAGAGCAGGGGCCAGTGAGGTCACTTGCCCGGATGCGCCCGTCGACAGTTGCTGCGTCATTGGCTCGAAGGGCTCGCCGCGCCTGCGTGCCCGCGCGCGTCCCGACGTCCCGCGCCCTCGCCGTGCTGTTGCAGTAGTTTCATGAACGCGAGGAGAGCAAGCGTGGGGGATGTCACTTCGCCCGCATGCCCCCCTCCAACAGCTTCCGTGTCATTGCCTCGAGTGGCTCACCGCGCCTGCGTACCCGCGCGCGTCATGACGCCCCGCGCCCTAGCGGCGCTGCGAAGTAAGTTGAAAGAAAGGATAGCAATCGTGGGGGACGACTTTGCCCGAATGGGCCTCTCGAACAGCTTATGCGTGATTGCTTCGAGGAGCTCACCGCGCGTGCCTACCCGCGCGTGTCGTGACGTCCCGCGCTCTCGCGATGCTGTTGCAGTGAGTGCATGAAAAGGGGAGCGCAGGGGCGAGTGATGTCACTTGTCCGGATGCGCCCGTCGACAGTTGCTGCGTCATTGCATCTCGGACTCACCGCGCGTGCCGCCCGTGTCGTGATGCCCCGCACCCTTGCGGTGCTGTGAAGTAGGTTCAAAGAGAGAGTAACAAGCGTGGGGATGTCACGTCGCCCTGAGTCGCTCGTCGCTCATTGCTGGTTCAACTCTGGTTGTACTGAAGAAAGCTCCTGGTCACATCGGCGCGCTTGTGGCTTAGAAGTCGCCGTATGGCTCAGGCCTGGCGACGTTTTTTGGCGCCATTGGCCTTTGGCGTCGAGGAACCACGCGCCTCCACGCGAGCGCGCTCGAGGTCGCGCGCAAGGACACTTTTGGTGGTTTGGAGCTAGGGCGCCGGATTTGCTGATGAGCTCCAGTTGTGATCTGGCGTTGCGACCGTGACCGGGTGCAGCTTGCGTGTCCCTCGACTAGCTTTCACCGTATCGACCCGAACCGCTCCGCTATTCCCAGCAAAGACTCGAACGTCAAGGCGAGTCACGACCGTGCTTTGGCGCCTCATTCCAGGCTGTTTCATCCGTGCTGAGCACCTGACCCAAGGCACACGACACTCTGGTCGTTTCTGAAGCGGTCGGACAAGCAAGCGCACGGGGCGCCGCCGACGATCAGAAGGGTGCACTCCGCGTTGCGCGTGAACGCCTCAGCGCCGTGCCGACGGTGCGGTGATTGATTCTTTCGACGACTGCGCGCCGCTCGGAGGACGCGTCCCGGCATTGAGCGATGTCAGATCTGCGGACCGGAGGAGACCAGGAGCGAGAGACTTTGGCGGGCGCGTTGCTCGGCGAGCAGAGAGGCGCACGCGGCGTTGTGCGTGAAGGCCTCGGCGTTGTGCGTGAAGGCCTCGGCGTTGCGGCGCTCTCGCGATGGGAGCGTCACGAAGAGGGGACACCGAGCGGCGGCGCAAGATCGCGGCGCTGCTGGTGGTCGCGCCGCTGCGCGCGTCCGGATCGGAATCGCGGCGCTCGGGGGTGGCGGCTAGGAAGATCGGAATCGAGCAGGAGATCGGGGCGTTCGCGCGGCCCAGAGCGTCGCGCTCACGCCACCGGGCGCGGCGTCCAGCGCGGTATGAGGCGAGAAAACGAAGAGGCCCGCCGCGACCGCCTGCTCTGCGGTGGCCGATTGAGCAGGGCAGCAGACGGACGAGGCTAGGGGCGCCCGCATCGCGCGGCCCGACTGCCGACGGCGTCCTCGCTCGATCTTCTCGGCTGGACCTGGAGGCGCTGCGTGAGCTTCTGCGAGCGGGCCGCAGATGGGCAGCCACAAAAGCCGAGCGCGCTGCGCACCTTGCGGTGGCAGCGCGCGTACGGGTCACGCCGGGTGAAGGCGCTATCAGTCGTAGTACTCGTTACCCAAGTGGGTGATGAGCTCTTCGCCCATCATCCACCGGAGCGTGTTCTTGAGCTTCATGGACTGGATGAAGATGTCGTGCTCCGGGTAGAGGCCGGACGCGGTCTGGGGGCTCTTGAAGTAGAAGGAGAGCCACTCCTGCACGCCGCGGAAGCCGGCGCGCTTGCCGAGGTCGCTGAACAGCGCGAGGTCGAGCACGAGGGGCGCGGCCAGGATGGAGTCGCGGCACAAGAAGTCGACTTTGATTTGCATCGGGTAGTTGAGCCACCCGAAGATGTCGATATTGTCCCAGCCTTCCTTCGCGTCGCCGCGCGGCGGGTAATAGTTGATGCGGACCTTGTGATAGATGTCGCCGTACAGCTCGGGGTAGAGCTCGGGCTGGAGGATCTGCTCGAGGGCGCCGAGCTTGCTGACCTCTTTGCTCTTGAAGGAGCCCGGGTCGTCCAGCACCTCGCCGTCGCGGTTGCCGAGGATGTTCGTGGAAAACCAGCCCTTCATGCCCAGCATGCGCGCCTTGAACCCCGGGGCGAGCAGGGTCTTCATGAAGGTTTGACCGGTCTTGAAGTCTTTGCCACAGACCGGAGTTTGGGTCTCCCGAGCCAGCTCCAACATGGCGGGGATATCCACCGTGAGGTTCGGCGCGCCGTTGGCGTAGGGCACGCCCTCCTTGAGGCAGGCCCACGCGTAGAGCATCGAGTTGGGGATGCTCGGATCATTTTCGAGCAGGCCCTTCTCGAAGGCCTTGATCGATTGGTGAGCCTCGGTCTGCTCGAGGAAGATTTCCGTCGAGCCGCACCACACGCAAACCGCGCGGTCGGCACCGCTCGTCTTGATGAAGGTGCGGATGTCCTCCCGCAGCTGCTCCACGATGTCCGCCTTGGTTGCGCCCGTCTTCACGTGCGTGCCGCTGAGGCGCTTGACGTACTCGGGGTAGAACGCGGCCGTCATCGGCTTGATCGCCGCGAGCTCGTCCTTGATGGGGTCGATGTGCTTGGAGTCCAACACCTCCGCATGGAGCGCAGACTCCAGCGCGTTGTCGGGGAACAAGTCCCACGAGCCGAACACGATGTCGTCCAGCGCGGCGAGGGGAGCGAACTCCTTGATGCGTGGGGTGCGGTTGTCCGTGCGCTTGCCGAGACGAATGGTACCCGTCTGACTGAGCGAGCCGACTGGTGACGCCAGGCCCTTTCGCGCGAGCAGCACGCCCGCGATCAATGTGGTCGATACGGCGCCGAGGCCAGGGAGCAGCACTGCCAACTTGCCTTCGGGTTTCTTGATTGTCTCGGGTCGCTTCATCACACAAGCTCCTCTAATTTCGCGCCGCCGTGCTAGCAAGCGCCGTGCCCACTTGCAAACGCGGGCACTGCGTAAACGTCAACGCTCTCAACGATTTATCGCGCGCCCTGCGGCTGCGCGGAGGGTTCATAGGTCAATCATGGTCGAAGCGGCAGTGATCTTAGTGGCAGGAGTCGGCTCGAGGCTGCGTCCGATCACGGACACTCGTCCGAAGGCGCTTGCCCCGGTCGGCGACGAAACCATTTTGGGACGCGCGGTCCGCTTGCTCCTGGAATTCGGCGTTTCTCGGCTGATTCTGGCCACCGGCTACCGGGAGGAAGCGGTGCGAGCCGCGCTCGCGGATCTGGAGAGCGAGGTCCTCTACTGTCCGAACCCCCGCTACGACAGCACGCAGAATTCGGTCTCTCTCGCGCTGTGCGAGGACGCAGTGGGGGGCCGCTCTTTCTTCAAGCTGGACGGCGACGTGGTGTTCGACTTGGAGGTGCTCGAGCGCATCGCCGCGCCGACCAGCGAGCTCTCGGCTGGCATCGATTCCGGCCGAAAACTCGACGAAGAGGCGATGAAGGTGGTCGTCCAAGGGAGCGCGATTCGCCGCTTCGGTAAGGGAGTGCCGCTCGCGGAGAGCTACGGCGAGAGCATCGGCATCGAGCGCGTCAGCGCGGGCGCTTCCGGTAAGCTGTTCGCGGCGCTGCAGACGCGGATCGGCGAGGGCGTCACCAACCTCTACTACGAGGACATCTACTCGGAGATGATCGAGCGCGGGCAGTTGGCGGCGGAGGTCGCGGACGTCTCGGGGCTGCGGTGGACAGAGGTGGACACGTTCGAGGATCTGGAGGCGGCACGGCGACTGTTTACGCCCCCAACTGCGTAACGCGCTGCGCAGTGTGACGATGACGCGTCGGCCCGGTGGCGATGTAGTCAAATGTCGACAAACTCAGGTGTTACGCAGAGATGGCAGCCGTCTTGGTAAGGCCACTGACGAGACACTCACACCGCATCTTTCCGACGCCCACCTGTTGTCGATTTGCAACACTGTGAGCCGGCTGCGACACCAAGATCAGGGTCTAAATCCTTGAATAGAAAAGGATTTGCCCGGTTTGACCAGTGCGTGCTAATTGCTCTGCATAGCTTGATGGCGACCGAATTCCGACCGAGTCAGGTGTCTCGCGTGACGAGGGCGATCGTGCTGGCCGCGGGCCTGGGCAGCCGGCTGTCCGAGGGCGGGGACATCACCCCCAAGCCGCTGCGCCGCGTCGCGGGGGTGCCGCTCGTCGTCCGGGTGCTGCGCACGCTGCGGGCCGCCGGCATCGAGCACGCGGTGGTCGTGGTCGGGCACTGCGGCCACCTCATCAAGGCGGCCATCGCAGAGGAGCCCGAGCTGGGGCTCGAGGTGAGCTTCGTGGAGAACACGGACTACCTCAAGAAGAACGGCGTCTCGGTCTTGGCCGCGGCCGGCTTCATCGACCGGGAGTGCGTGCTCACGATGAGCGACCACCTCTACTCGCCGGAGCTCGTGCGGCGCCTGCTCGCCGCCGAGATCCCCGCGGACGGCGCGGCCCTCGCGGTCGATTACGACATCCCGCGCTGCTTCGATCTGGACGACGCGACCAAGGTAGGGGTGGAGCGCGGTCTCATCGTGCGCATCTCCAAAGAGCTGGACGCCTACGACGCGCTCGATACGGGTGTGTTCCGCATTGGCCCGTCCTTGGTGGCGGAGCTGTCGCGCGTCGCGGAGCAAAACGGTGACGCCTCGCTGAGCGACGGCGTGCAGGCGCTGAGCCGTCGCGGCGTGTTCGCGGCGGTGGACGTGGGCGAGGTGCGCTGGATCGACGTGGACACGCAGCCGGCGCTGGAGCGCGCGGAGGCAATGCTGCGCGTGTTCGGTGATGACCTGGGCGACGAGCCCGGCTCCGGCTCGGACTCTCGCATCGACCCCGAGGCCATCGAGACCTTCGCGCCGAGCTGGGTGCGCGCGGCCAAGCCTTACGACGAGCAGCATTTCGCGGTCGCCGAGCGCAAGGGTGCGGCCCGCATGATGTCGAACGAGAGCCCGTTTCCGCCGAGCCCGCGGGTGCTGGCCGCAATCATGGACGCGGCGAGCCGCGGCAATCATTACCCGGGAGGCAGCAAGGCGCTCTCGGACAAGATCTCGCGGCGTGAGGGCTTGCCCACCGGCAGCGTGCTCTTCGGCGCCGGTTCCACCGAGCTGATCGACGTCGTGATCCGCACCTTCGTCGGTCCCGGCGAAGAGGTGCTGCTCAGCGTGCCGACCTTTAGCATGTACGAGGCGCGCACGCGCGTGACCGGCGGCATCCCCGTGCTGGTGCCGATGACGGACTCGCACGATCACGATCTGAGCGGGCTCATCCGCGCGGTGAACGAGCGCACCAAGGTCATCTTCCTGTGCTCGCCGAACAACCCGACCGGCAACCGCATGTCGCGCGAAGATTTGCGGCGCATGTTGCGGCTGGGGCTGCCCACCGTCATCGACGAGGCGTACTTCGACTTCGAAAACGACGGCTCTTCTATCGGCCTGCTCGCCGAGTTCCCGAACGCGATGGTGCTGCGCACCTTCTCCAAGGCGTTCGGCTTGGCCGGCATGCGCCTCGGCTATGCGCTGGCGCACCCGGTCGTAGTTCGGCTGCTTTCCCGCGTGAAAGTGCCGTGGAACGTGCCGGCGGTGGTGCTGGCGGCGGCCGCGGCCGCGCTGGACGACATCGCCGAGTTCGAGGCGCGCCGCGAGGAGCTGTCCGCGGGTCGGGTGGAGCTGTTCGACTCGCTGTCGATCGTACCCGGTCTCGCGCCGGTGCCGGGCGAAGGAAACTTCGTGCTGATCGACGTGTCCCGCACCGGTCAATCGGCGGAGCGCCTGGTGGAGCAGCTCCTGGAGCAAGGCGTGCTCATTCGTTCGCTCACCGTGCATCACGCCGCCAAGAGCTACGTGCGCGTCACGGTAGGAACGCGCGAGCAGAATCGACGCTGCGTGCGCGCCTTCGAGCGCGTGCTCGGTCGCCCGGTGCGTCGTGAGCCGATGACCCTGAGCGCGGCCGTCCCGAGCGACGCCGAATAAGGTCGCGCGTGGCCGGGTTCTGGTCTGGCTACTGGCAGAGCCTCAAGTCGCTCGACGTGGAGGAGCCGGTGGACGTGTACGTCCATCGGCCGCTCGCTTACTTGCTGGCGCGCGCGCTCTTGCCCACGCCCATCTCGCCGAACTTGGTGACGATCGCGTCGATGGTGGTCGGCGTGTACGCAGCCGTGCTCATGGTTTCGCCGGGGATTCCGCATCACTGGCAGTGGGCAGGGCTGTGCACGTTCGTGGCAACGGTGTTCGACTGCGCGGACGGGCAGCTCGCTCGGATGCGAAAGACGTCCTCGGTCATCGGTCGCATGCTCGACGGCACCGCGGACGTGATCGTGACCGCGGCGATCTTGGCCGCGGGCGGCTACCACATCGTCCAGAAGTACGGCACGACGACGTGGCTGGCGATCGGCGGCGTGGTGTTCACGGTGGTGTGCGGGGTCGCCACGTCGATTCAAACGACGCTGTTCGATCATTACAAGACCGTGTTCATGAAGCTCGGAGTGCCCGGCTTCAAAGAAGCGGAGTCGTACCCAGAGGCCCGGCGCCGCTACGAAGCGCAGACCAGCTTCACGCCCGTCACGCGGCTAGCCTGGGCGCTCTACCTGCAGTTCATCGGCAACCAGAGCCGCACCGTGCGCAAGTTCGACCCGTACACCGTGACCGAGTTTTCGATCTTGGGGGAGTACGACCCTAAGAAGGCGGAAATTTACCGCCACTACGCCGCCGGCGTGATGGGTACCTGGCGGCGATGGTTCGGCTACGGCTCGCTGATGATCGGCATCGCGCTCGCGCTCGCGCTGGAGCGACCCGAGCACTACCTGCTGCTCCGGCTCACGATTTACGGGCTCGTGTTTTACGGGCCGCTCATGCGCCGGCAGCGCGAGGCCTCGCGCCGCGCTTTCGAAGCGCTCGGGGTCGAGCCTCGCTGATTTGACAACCGGCCGGGCGGGATCGAAAGTCCATCGCCCTCATGCTTCGTAGAATCGCCCTCGCCGGCGGCTTCGTGGCCGCGCTGTTCAGTTGGAGCGCGCCGGGGCAGGGCGCGATTTGGCCCAGCGCAGTGACGCGCGCGGAAGCCGAGCTCAACGCCAGCGACCCTGCCGCCCGCCAGGCCGCGGTCGGGAAGCTCGCAGATTTGCCGCGCGCTTCCGCCCGCCGGCTTTTGCTGCGCGCCCTGGACGACACGGATCCGCAGGTCGCAAGCTCGGCGTTGGAGCTCCTGCTCCGGTTCGAGACGCCGAACGTCACTGAGCGGGTCGTGCCGTGGCTCTCCGGTGCGGACAAGCGGCTGCGGCTGTCCGCGGCGCTGTCGCTCGCGGTCGCGCCGACCCCCAACGCGGTGCCGGCGCTCGGCCGAGCGCTTGGTGATTCGGATGCGGAGGTGCGGGCCGCCGCCGCCACCGCGCTCGGTGCATCGCGCAACGAAGCGGCCGTGCTGCCGCTCCTCGGTCACTTGGACGACAGCGTACCGGAGGTGCGCGAGGCGGTAGCGAACGCGCTCGGTGCCCTGGGGGACGCGCGGGCGGTCTTGCCGCTCATCGGCAAGATCGAGGATGCGCGCCCTCCGGTGCGGGCGGCGGTAGCGCGCGCGCTGGGGTCGCTGCGTGACCCGCGCAGCGCGAGCGCGCTCTTGCTGTCGCTGCGTGACTCCGATCGCGGCGTGGTAGTGGCGGTGGTGCGTGCGCTCGGCGCGCTGGGGGAGCCTGCGGCGGTCGCGCCGCTCGCTTCTGCCCTAGCCGGCGCGCCGGATCCGGAGACGCGTCGGGCGCTTCTGTTGGCGCTGGGCCGGATCGGCAGCGCGGAAGCCGGGCAAGCGCTCGTCAAGGAGCTCGCAAGGGACGAGCCGGGCCGAGAGCGCGACGCGACCCTGGCCGCGCTGGCGCTCTCGCCGGCTGCTTTTACCGCCGCGCTGCGTGCGTGCCTGGATAGCGCAGTGGAGCCGGGGCAGGCCGAGGGCTGCGCGCTCGGCTTGGTGGAGGTGAGGGATGGCGCCTCCGCGACGCGGGTGCGCACCGCACTGGACCGCGGGCAGCTCGCGCCGAAGGTAGGTCTCGCGGTGCTGGGGAGGTTGGGCGACGCCCGAGCCCTCAGCGCTGCCCTGGAGCGGCTCACGGTGCCGGATGCAGAGACCCGAACCGCGGCGCTGGACGCGGCCGAGCTCTTGCTATCGCCGAAGGAGGCGGATGGGCGAGCGGTGGAACCGCTGGCTCGCGCGCTCGCCGCGCGCGGCGTGTCCCGCGCCGAGCGCTTGCGGCTCGTCGGGCTGCTCGGACGAACGGGCTCGGAGCGCGCGCTGCCCTCGCTCTTGCCGCTGCTCGAGAGCGAAACCGATCCGCAGCTTGCGCAGAGCGCGGCCGCCGCGCTCGGAAGCATCCCGGGAGCCGCCGCTGCGCGCGCCCTTCTGGCCGCCCTCGGTCGCGAGGACTCTCGCGTGAAGCGCGCGGCGGCGCTGTCCATTCGGCAAAATGCCAGCCCCGCGCTGCTCGCGCCGCTGCTCGGGCTGCTCGAGCGCGGAGGTCGGCGCGATCGGGAGCTCGCCTACCTCGCGCTGCCGGGCCCCTTCTCTCGTTCCACGAACGACGCCCTGGCCTCGCGAGCGGCCAAGCTGCTTGCGGCGACGCGCGGCAGCGAGCGTGACGAGCTGCTGGAGGCGCTGGCCGTGTCCTCGCGGCCGGCCGCGCGTGCGGCGCTGCTCGCTCAAGCCCGCAGCGCGGACTACGCGGACCGCGCGAAGTTGGCCGAGCTACTCTCAGCCAACCCCGACACGCCCGTGCTCGCGGAGCTGAGTCGCGACGCCGACGTGCGCGTGCGTCAAAACGCGGCCTGGTCGCTCGGCTTCTCTACGCCGGACGCCGCTCGAGCGGCGCGGGGCGCTCTGCAGCGAGCGCTCGCCGATCGTGACCCAGCCGTAGTCGGCAACGCCGCGGTCTCCCTTGGTCGCCTCGGGCGTGGGGACGCCGGCGCTGCTTCCGTACTCTGCGGCCGTCTCCTGGGCGACGCTCGCTCGTCGGTACGCGAGCAGGCGCTGCGCGGTCTCGCGCTAGCCGGCGGCAGCTGCGCCGACGGTAAGCCAGCCCAGCTGCTAGCGACGGATCCTCGAGCGCGGGTGCGACGCGCGGCGGCGGAGGTGCTGAAGCGAGGCGCTCTCGGAGCTGCGGAGCGACGCTTGCTGCAGCGCTGCGAGGAGAGCGATCCTCACGCCCTCGTGGCCCTTACGTGCGGCGCCCCGCTGGTGAAGGCCACCGCCGGCGCCGAGGCGCTCACGCTGCTCATCGTGCCGACCGAAGGCGGGGACCCGGTGCCGGGTGCGGCGTTCTCGCTGCTCCTCGCGGACGGTGGTTTGCGGCTCGGCAGCGCGGATCGTCGCGGCGGCGTGCACGAGCCGCGCGCCCCGAGCACGGGCGTGGAGCTCTTGCCGTACGCGGGCGGCGACTAGTGCCGGCGCCGATCGTCGTCGAAGTCTACGCGCCGCAACCTTCCGTTCAGGAGCTGAGCGTGCTGATCGCGGCGTGTCGGCGCGCGGCTGCCCCCAATGAATGTGCGAGCTCCGACGCGAAGACGACGGAGCCGCCGCTCGGGGTCGCGATCGTCCGGCGCGAGGGGGACCGAGCGCACATCGAGCTCGGGTTGCGCGGCGTTGCCAGCGCCGAATGGTCGACGCGCGACCTCGTATTTCAGCCGGGGGACGACGAGCTCGAGCGCTACCGAGCCATTGGCTTCGCGGTCGGCACTCTCGTCGCGCGACAAACGGAGCCTCCAGCCGCGGAAGCTCCGGAGCCGCCGAGCGAGCCTCCTTCCGTGCCCCCGACGCCGATCAAGCCGGAGCTTGCTGCGCCGGAAGCGGCTCCGGCCGCCCCGGCTCGGCCGCTGCGCTCCACTTGGGTGGACGTCGCGGGGCAAGTCGGGCTCGGGCTCATCCCGGGGCCACCGCGCGTGGGCGCAGCGTTTCGCGCAGCTTCCGAGCTCGCGCCGCGGGGGCTGTTCGCGGTCGCGGAGCTCGGGTACGCCGAGCGGCCCGGTGAGCCCACCCTGCGCGCGCGCTGGCTGCACCTGTCTTTGGGGGTCGGTCACCCGCTCTCCCAGCTCCGCTCGCTCGGCGTGGACGTGCGGCTGGCGCTCGCGCTCGAGCGGCTCGCCGTGACCGCCGTGGATGGCGGCCGTTCGCAGGGCGAAGCGCGCTGGAAGCCTGGCGCGGTCGCGGCCGTCGACGGCCGTTGGGACTTTGCGCCGCCGGTTGGGCTGCTACTCAGCGCAGCCACGTTCATCGACCCCGAGCGAACGTTCATCCGCAGCGGAGGTCAGCCCGCGGGAGAGACACCAGCGCTGGGTCTCTCGGGGTACGTGGGCTTTCGCTTGCGGCTCCGTTAGCGTTACTTCTCGCAGCGGCCGCGGGCCTTGTTGCAGTTGTGGCTCGCACAATCGTCGTTGGTCCGGCACTGAATGCAGCGCCAGCCTACGCACCACGGGGTCTCCGCCGGGCAGTCACTCGGAGCCTTGCACTCTTCGCAGCTCCCCATCACACACACGTCCCGCCCGAAGCTACCGTACTGCTCGCACTGCGAGTCCTCGTTGCACGCCGCGCAGCTGTGCTCTTCGCACAGCAGACCCTCGCCTTCGCACTCGAGCGCGCTATCGCACTCAGGCATGCACCTTTCGAGGCGAGGGTTGCACTTGAAATCGATGCCGCAGCGACCTTGAGGGCCGCAGGGGCAAAAAAAGCCGAGGTCTTGGCACTGCCCGGAGTCGCCACCGAAGCCGTCCTCACTCCCGAATCCGCCGCAGCCGAATCCGCTGCATCCGCCGGTGTTAGCGCCAGCGCCGCCGCCGCCGCCGCCGCCGCCCGAAGCGCTGCCGCTCGTGCTGCCGGCCGCGCCAGCGGAGCCGCCCGCAGCAGCGCCCGCGCCCGCGCTGCCGCCGCTACTCGCCTCCACGCCCGCAAAGCTCGCACTTCCGGCGCCGCCGGAAGCGCTTCCACCCGCGCCGACCGGGAGCAGGTCGATCGTGTCCGTTCCGCAAGCAACCGCCACGGCGGCCGCTAGAACGAGCGCACGGCGGGCCCAACCGGCTCGGGACATGGGGGCAAGCGTAACACGCACCCTCGACCCGAGCGCTCGTGCGCCCTGCAAAAACCTAGCATTGTCCTGGCCATATCGTGGTCTGCCTGGCGGGCTCGAGGTCGGTTACTATCGTTACGAGTCCCCCGTGTCTCAGCCCGTCTCCGCCCCCAAAGCTCCGCTTCGCCTGGTCGGCTCTCCCAGCCGGCAAACGGCTGATGCGCTGGACGACGAGGCGCTCATCTTGGCGGTACAGCGCGGGGATAGGCAGGTCGCCTCCGCCCTTTACGATCGGCTCATCCGGGTCGTAGACCACACCGTGTACCGCGTGTTCGGGCGCCGCGAAGTAGACCACGACGATCTCGTGCAGATGGTCTTCGAGCAGATCATCGTCACGCTGTCGCGCCGCAGCTACGCGCGCGCCTGCAGCCTACGCACCTGGGCCGCCAGCATTGCCAGTCACGTGGCCTTCAACGCTTTGCGCTCGCGCCGTCGCGAACGCAAAGTCATGGACCGCGACGCGCAGACCGACGGGGAGACTCACGCCGCGCGTGGCGACGCCGAGCGCGAAGCCGCGGTTCGCTCCGATCTGCAGGTCGTGCGCGCCACCTTGGTGGACATGAAGGCGGAGTACGCAGAGACCGTCTTCTTGCACGACGTGCTCGGGCACGAGCTCGCGGAGATCGCGCTCATGATGCGCGTGTCGGTCGCGGCGGCGCAGTCGCGGCTGGTGCGCGGCCGTAAAGAGCTCCACAAACGCTTGGCCTTCGCCATGTCGCGCGAGGGAGCAGCAAAGTGACGCGGCCTCCCATGCCGAGCGAGCCGGCCGAGCTCCTGCGTCAACTGGCGCAGGAAAACTTGCCGAGCCCGCCAGAGGATTCGTCCGCGGCGCGGCGCGAGCGCTTGGTGCGCGGCATGCGCGAAGCCATCGATCGCAGCGCAGAAACCGCAGAAAAGCGACGGCGCCTGCGGCGCATCGTAGCCGCGGTGTCCGTGGCCGCGTGTCTTTCCGTGTCCGTGCTCGGCGGTATGCTGCTGCGGGACCGCGCGACGGCTCCCGATACGGTCGCCGGTCTGGATCGGGTGAGCGGCACCGTGGTGCTCACGCAAGACGGCCGCGGCAACGTCGTCGGCGGGGCCGAGCGGGGGCTCCATGACGGCGACGCTGTCCAAACCGCCGCGGGAGCGCGAGCGCGCCTCCAAACCATCAAGGCCTCGGTGGACGTGAGCGAGTCGACCGAGCTGCGTGTGTCCCGACCCAGCGCAGCGGAAGAGCGCATCACGCTCCGTCGCGGGCGGGTGGACGTCTCGGTGGAGAAGTCCATCGACACCCAGCGTGCGGTCGTGGTGGAGACTCCGGACGCGGAAGTCGTCGTGCGCGGCACCGTCTTCGACGTGCGGGTCGAGCCGCGCGAGGGCGCGACCAACACCCATGTGCATGTCACGCGCGGCAGCGTGTGGGTGCTGTCGCAAGGCGTGCAGGTGGCGCTGCTCAGCGCGGGCCAGAGTTGGAGCTCCGCGGGTGAGGTGCGCAGCCAAGCTCCCACCGCTTCCGCGCCGCCTCCCGCTGCGGCGTCGGTAGCCGCGGCCGAGCGCGCTCCCGCCGTAGCGCCGCCAACACCGGCGGTGAGCGCGAGCCCCCGTCCGGCGAAGCCCGCGAAGGCTCCGGTTCGGAAACCGGGCACGCTGGCCGAAGAAAACCGCCTGTTTTCCGCGGGCGTCGAGGCGCGCAACCGCGGGGACTCCGCGCGCGCCGCCGAGCTCTTCGCGGAGCTGCTCGCCACGTATCCGCAAAGCACGCTGCGGGAAGTCGCTCAGGTCGAGCGCTTCCGCGCCTTGAAGAGCGCAGGCCAGGGCTCACGCGCCTCGACCGAAGCGCGCCGCTACCTCGCCGAGCATCCGGAAGGTGCGGCTCGAACCGAAGCGCGCGACCTCGCGCTCGAGTCGCAAAAGTAGCTCGCGAGCGCTGACGCGACGACGCCTAGCGAAGGGTGACCTTGCTAGGCGTCGGTGCGTGCGGTGGTGGACCGCGCTTTGACTCAGCCCGCGGCGCAGCGCATGGCGCACTGCAGATCGCCGGGGGCGCAGCCGCACGGATTCTTCTTCGGCTTCGGTGCGGCGGTGGCCGGCTTGTCCTCGACCGCAGGCTTCGAATCCGTAGCCGGCTTCTTGACGGCCGTGCCGCCGCTTGGCCGCTTGACTCCGCCAACTGCTGGCTTGGCGCCGGCTTTGGGAGCCTCTTCGGCCTCCGCAGTGCCGGTAGACGGCGGGGTGGCCGTCAAGAAGCCGGCTACGGATTCGAAGCCTGCGGTCGAGGACAAGCCGGCCACCGC
>SECP01000031.1 GCA_004193285.1 Myxococcales bacterium
GTATATATGAACTTATTAGAAGCAACAATGATAGTAATTAAATAAGGAAACAGAAGACAAGACTTGTATTGTATCTTTTATGTTTTAAATCCTCACTATTAACAGTATTGCACAAGCATACAAACTAAAAGCAAAAAACATATTTGGTCTTATAAATACAATAAACAAACCATGAAGCTACATCCGTTGTTTCCTTCTGCTGAAAGAGCTGACATGTTCCTCTTCTTGTTGCTGTTTCTTCTCCTCAACTTCTCTCCGCTGTCGCAGCTTAGCCACCTCCTCACGTACGCGCTGTACTCGCCTCTTGGCCAAGAACTGTCTCACAAGGCTCTGCATAATTGTGGCGCATAAGTCATACGTCTCTCCCTTGAGCACAATAACTTCTTCTTCGTCTTGTAGCTGAGCTTGTTGCCAGAGGCTTTCGTTGAACAGGTAGGGCAGGTAGTGGGGGTGAACACGCAAAAGCGCCTTGAACAGCACATCATCCAAGATACTGATATTGAACTGCTGCCCAGCAGCCAAGTGTTGCTTCACGGCATAGATATAAGGATTGCTGGACTGCTCCTTTAGGTGCATGTTACTCTGCTTTCTGTAGCGGTTTTCCGGTGTTTCTTGATATTCCACCTTGTAAGGCAATCCAAGAGAAGTGTAGAAGTCAGGCTTAGACAGGTGTCTCTGTAATATCTGCTGCACAATGAATTTGCGCACCTCATCATCATAGCACACTCGCCATCGAAAGCACAGGTCAATAAAGTCTACAATAGGTAGTAACTCTGCACCAGCAGTTTGGATATATTGAATAAATAATCGTCTCGCGACTTGCATGATTGGCACACGCGAGGCAAACAAAGTGTAAACTGCTGATAACCCTATACTGTTCATAAATCTTGAGTGAATAGAGAAGGTATTCTGTCCGCCGTAAAGAGGTTTGATGTACTGCATGTAGCAGGAGTTGAGTCGAACCATGGATTCTTTAGCCTTCTTGAGAGTGGCCTTAAGAGCTTCCAGCAGCTCCTCTCTAGTTTTGTCATGCTTGACTCCCTGCTTTATTTTATCTCTAAGAGTCTTAACGTAGTTTTCCGCATCCACAGATGTGTAGAAGGTGTAATAGAACACTACCAGCTGACCTATCGTCTTCTGCACGAAGTAGTTATGAAATCCAAGCAACGGAATTGCCATGTCGATCATATCAAGGTACATACTTTGAGCTAAGATAAATAGTCCGGTGGTCTTGTACATGTCTGCTACTAAGCTGAACAGATTTAACGCATATAGCATACCTTCTCCCTCGTTGATCGAAAACCTGTTCAGACATACTCGCACGGTTCGTTCAGCATCATCCCAACATTGCTTGTAGATCTGGTAGGCCAGCAGCTGCAGTTCTTTCGGCTTACCAAACACATTAGACAGTGCGAGTGTAGTATTGGATGAAGAGAATGTTGCAAACGTATTAGCGTCGGAATCAGTCAATAATGACACAATCCCACTGTGCGTGTCACTTTCATCCTGGTCCATCTGCTGCATATCAAGCACGCTGAGATTTACAGAGAGTAAAGGAGTAGACAAGTCCTTACGGAATTCCATGTTGGCCAACTGGTTTTCCAAGGCAACAATCTGACTGGCAGAGTCTCTGGAAGCCAATCTCCCCTCTCCAGCATCTTCAGCTAGCTGTACCATATCGACACCCTTTACTGGCCAGGTAGATGGAAAGTTTTTTCGCATCATGCGTGGAATTGCCAGAGATATCTTGCCATACAAGCGCTTTCTCACACTACACATCATGCAAAGACCCGCATCGACATTGTCTTCTTTTCCTTCCGATGCTTTCCCTTTGTGACGGGCAAATCCAATGAAGCACATTAAACAGCGAACACTGTGAGTCTTCCAGTCGCTGATAGACACGAGAGAATTGAGGTCGTAAGCTTTCTTGTAGTGATCATCATACTCACTTTGGATATAGGAAAGCAAACAAAAGTATGCATGCATTGAAAGGGCTATCGAAGGAAACGTTGGAGAGATATCAGCTTGGATAGGGCAGAGATGAATGTATACCCATGCAGATAAAGGAATCTTCTGCAAGTTAAACAGAATAGACTGACTAGGAAAGTAAATTGGTCTGGATAAATACAGCATAATGTTTCGGGGCTGGAAATCCAATATATTAGACAGCCTCGCAGTAGTCTGTTCGCCAGATTGCAACCTCTTGACGGCTGTTTTAACGTCTGATGATGAGTTCTGGAGAGCTTTCTCCACCACATTGGTTTCTTCTGGCGCTACATCTAAAGTGGCTAAACTCATAGTACTTCCATCTTCAATCATTTCAATGTTACTAATACTGCTAACCTGAGCTCCAAAAGTTTCTCCGCTAAGCACAGTGCTGGAACCATACTCACTTTCCGTGGTACTCTCAAGTAATTTATCTGCGAATTCAGCGACCAACTCTTCATTATGTGTAAAATAATCGTGTGGAGAATCTGTAGACACGACAACCAGCCGATTCTCATTCTCTGCATCAGGTAACAAAAACTGCACTCGACGGCTTTTTCTAGACATCGCTCTGCTGACACTTGCTGAATCATTCTCTTGATTGTCAGAGGCCACGACCAGACTCATGCTCATGCTCTCTTGTATTTCGCTATTAGTCTCAGCAGATAATGCAACAACTGTACTGGCGATTGATTGATCACACATTGAGTTATCATACATAACGAGTGTACTGGAATTTATTACATCAATACTAGTAGATGATTCTAGTTCGAAGGGATTTTGACTACCCTCAGCGGCAGAACCGACGCCCTTCTCTTGGGTACTCCTAATACCAGTACCTTCATCCTGGACAATGTCTGAAATCTCTGCAATCTGCTGAGGGAGTTCGTATCCCATTTGATAATCGCCATCTACTGACTGGCCATTATCCTTCGCCACATCTAACTTACTCAAAAATATGCTACGCTCTCGCCCCTTATCCACATCTTCATACATACTGCCACCTCCATAATCAGTCATTCTTTGTCCACTCCCGTTCTGTAGTTGCAACACACGCTGCTCGGTGGTCTGCCAGATCTCGAACTCCTTTTGCATGTACTTGTCTGCTAGAAGTATACTGCGGTCGGTATGGCGATCATCTAGACCAGTCTCTTCCAGCAACTCTTTGACTCGGTTCTTCAGCCTCAACTTCTTATTTGGTACATACTTTTTCTTAGGATCTTTCCCTTCAGCAACAGCAATCGCTGCAGCATCCAAAACCTGCTTGTTTAGATACTTCACCAATGATTCAAGTTTCAAGAAATGAGCACAGGGTAAGTTCAACGTGCACAGAGGACAACGAGGTGGCTCGCTTGCCTGGGCAGTTCTGCGCTCTTCTTCCTGTTTCCTCTTTTTATCTTGTTCCTCTTCATACAGCTGCTTGGCTCTAAGCTCAAATTCGCTTAACTCTCCTTCCTCTTCATCTTCCTCGAGAAGCTGTTGCTGGCGCCTATTAGCTACATTAACTCCTGCAGATACTGTAGAAGAAGCCTCAGCATTATTGATTAGCCTGTGCGAAATAGTTTTCAGATGATGGTGTATATTTGTAGCACTCGCCATGTTGGAGAGCCCATGTTGTGCTAGTAAACTCATAAACAAAGCATGTCGCTCCACATTCTTCGGACTAGCTGCAATTTTGTTCCTTTCTACAAGATCCTTCAATTCTTCGTATGAATAAGCTTCTGCTAGCTTTAGCACATCGACAGCATTCAAATATTTAACACCCATAATTTCGTCTTCCAACAATACTTCCACAACTGTCTTGTTCATATAAGTAGGCAGAGGCATTGCACCGGCATATGCCAAGATGTTGTAGCCCTGGTTATCCACAGCTGCAAGATTGCTGCTATGTCTTAACAACTCAATCAAAACATCTGTGTCGTGTAGTTTGGCAGCCAACATTAATGCAGTGATGCCATCTCGGTTGCAGTACACGACACCGGTGCCTTCTCGCTGTAGCAACCGGATACTACGAATGTCAGATAATAACACAGCACACATAAGCGGAGTAAGAGCAATGGGCTGCGCACCGCACTCGGTATTAGGATAAGTGTATCCCTGTCTTATCAGTCTGCACATCTCTTCCATAAGTTCGCGCAGTCGGTCAATGAGAGGTTTCTTCTCTGCCTGCTCCTCAGCACTGGGTACGTGTTTAAGATCATAGAGGCCTGCAGGATAGTACTCTACACCTCTCTGTAGTATATATCGATGATGGTTGTCGATGAATAGTCGCATCTCCTTTGTATTCATTGCTCTACTATAAACTGGGCAGATAAACGGATGAAACTGAGAGACAGTTTTTTGCACTACACTAAGGTAGATTTTGCCAAATTCTAATAACAAATCTCGCGTTTTCAGAAATCCAAACCTTGCTTGTTTCTCAAACTGAATGTCAGCATAAGTTTCTACCTTCATTGCTCCAGCTGCCACCTTCTTCTCCAACCAATCAGCCAGCTCGCCAAAGCCATTGTTCCGTGCAACTGCCGTCGCAGTACGCCCCACACTGTTACGTACATTAGGGTTTGCTCCGAGATTGAGCAAGACATGGCACATGAGAGTGTTGCGGACAGAGGCAGCCAATATTAATGCAGTGCTGCCATCCTCGTCTACGGCATCAAGAAACCTCACCACTCTCATTGAGTCTCCCACCCCCTCTTTCAAGTAGTCAACCAGAACCTTGACTATCTCCTCGCTATGGTGCACAACGCAGTGATGCAGTACAGTATAATTATTAGCTCCCTTAGTCAAGACATTAGCGTTCCTCTTCATGAATATGTGTACTGTCCGAATGTCACGCAGTCTGGCAGCATACATGAAAGCAGTCATGCCATTTTTGTTGGGTGCATTCATATCTGCCTTATCTCTAATGAGATCCTCTACCTTTTCTCCAGGAGCCTCATTGAGCACCATGCATATCAGAGGTGTAACCCCTCGACTTGACTCTTCATTCACCCCAGCCCCCCGTCTAATGAGGGTGCGCACATGATCAATCTGATTGTTATCACACGCATCGCGCATCTGGCTCTGCAGCATATCCTTGGACAACTTCATGACCTGCTCTTTCTCCTTCTTATGCATCTCAGCTCGACTGTCATTGCGCATCTTGGCCTCATTGGCCTTACGCAGCGCCTCTAAGTGCGTTGCAATGCGCTCTCGATATATGCCGCACCTCTCCTCCATGTCTTTCACCACGCCTGTGCAGGGAGACAGCCCTAACCGCTGGCACTGTAGTCGCAGCTTAATAGCCTCCTCCATGGTATTGGCATCGGAGTAGGTAGGGGGGTCGATCTGCACCTCATGCTTGTGGTTGCGACCCCCATCCGCATTGCGCTTCATGTTGCAGCTCTCGTTGTCCCTGGTGCACAACACCTCGAAGATATACTTCTCCCCTGAAAACTCCTCATAGATGGCCTTGATCTTCAGAACCCTGGACGCGATGTCGTTGTACTCCTGCGCATCGACCTCGCTCTTGTGCTGCATCATCTCGTAGGCTACCTCGTAGTAGTGGTCGACTAAATCCTTGACAATCTCCATGAGAGAAATGGAGTCATAGGGAAAGAACCCCCGATTCTCATCGCGCTCAAACCAGTCCATGAAGGGCTTAGCTTCTGCTCGCGTGATGGGTTGATGCACTCCCCATACGCAGCGCTGGTTAGTGAGTGCATTACGAATCCAGCTCTTCAGCTTCTCTGGCTCATGGAACTCTTCATGCTCAAACAGCTGCACTCTAAGGTTCATTTTACGTTGATCAAGAATTGGGCGTGAGCAGCCTACGATGGTGTTGCACTTAGCACATATTGGATTGCCTTTCCGGTCCAGAGGGAAGCCAATAGGAGGCCGTTCATCAGGCATGACGTCAATCAAGTTAGGGTCAATCTCCATAACAAAAGTAATGAATCTACGCTTCGCCATGTCCTTCGGCATGCCTTTGAGCTTACGCCACGCTTCCCATTTGTGTCCTTCGGTGGTTTGTAAGTTCTCCGGCGGAAGATCGCTATTGTCTCCATAGACTGCTTGCTTATACAACGATTGGAGCTTCAGCACTTGTTTCGGGGTCCTCGGTCCAGTATAGACTTTCCAGTTATTGTACACAGACTGGAAATACTGGTTTAATATAGCCGGATCATAACGCCATCCAGCGCGAAGCCTCTTTCGAACTATGTCGGCCGATTCGAATCGGTCTTTCCACTTCCTCCCCTCATCCTCATCCTTATTTGTGCTAATACTCATTATAATTTCAATTTACCGTAGCAATCGCCATGCTTTGCAGCGCTTGACTGTTAATGCATAAAAAAATATGCAAAAAGCCATCAGCAAGAAACCGTCCGCCAGCAACGCGATTTTGGCGAGGTCTCTCCCACAAACAAAATGCAAGGGAGAAGGCCCGAGAGTCTCATACAGTCACTATTTGTCACTCAAGTATCGTTGTCATGTCATGGTCAGTTGTATAAGTTGACGAGGAGGCGAAGGATTGAGCAGCTTACGCTCTGTGGGAGCAAAGACTTCATCTCTCCTCATCCGAATGTGATTGTCAACAGCCTGTGTCTGGATAATATTGATGGGAACTTTTTGCTGACGGGGGGCTATAATGGTTGCATTGGATTGTATGACTTTAGCCAGTATGAAGTGGAGAGACAGCAGGATACCTTCCCTTCGTCTTCGGGATTCTCTTCATCTAATATGTCTCATAAGTCAAGATCAGCAACCAAACCACGAAGAGAACTATACAATCCTATCAACATATCAAACCACCAAAGGACTATGATATCTTGCCTACAATGGTACACGTTAGATTGCGGGTTGTTCTTGTCTTCTGACATGGCTGGGAATGCTGTCGTGTATGACACAGAATCCTTTAGCCCCGTCAGCCAAACGAATTTCGCACAGCAGAAAGTCTATCATGCTAGATTCCATCCATCTGTACACAGAAGCACATTGGTGGCATGTGCGCTGGACGATGGTTCAGTGCGTCTGTGGGACATGCTGTCTCAGGACTCCCTGCAGACCATCTCGGCCCACAAGGCTGCTGTCAGCACTGTGGACTGGCACCCTTATTACGAGTACCAGTTGCTGTCAGCAGGCCATGACTGCGGTGTGAGAGTGTGGGATATACGCAAGGCGGCGATCGGGGTGCGTGGTCAGCATGTGCTGCACAGCCAGGCTATTCTGAGTCTGGACTGGAGGCAAGACCACCAGCACAAGGCAGACAAGGCGACCATTCTGTCAGAGCATGGGCTGTCTACAGAGCAAGGCCTGCACCAGCCTAGATATCAGCACCCTTTGCAGGTGAGCAAGCAGGCGAGTACTGCCACGGCAGCGCTGGGTCGAGCACATGACGGTCCGGTGCTCTCTGCCAGATACACCCCCTGTGCTCGCAACATCCTCACTGCCGGGGCAGACGGCCAAGTGCGTCTTTGGCAGAGCGAAAGCGGACGGTATGAGTATGGGGTGCGGTATGAGGCTACCTGCAGTTTGGCTCTGCCCTCGAGACTACAGGTCAGCGAGGAGGATGGCTTATTGTTCTTGCCCAGCACTGCCAACAGCACCAGGGATGGCAACAGCAAGGGAGAAGTGGCCGTATTGGGGGTGCATGATGGTCGTTGCGTAGCTCGACTGACCGGTCATGTTTCAACAGGGATTAATGCTGTGGTGTACAAGAAGAACACGCAACAGGTGGTGTCAGCTGGCAGAGACACGATGATTCTGCTCTATGAGGCTCCGCAAAGCACTGTGGACCACGATGACGCTGATGATGGACGAGTTAGAGTGGTGCTAGTAGATAGATCAATAGCTCAAGCTGAGTCTTCTAGTGGTGCTGGTGATCCTCCTGGTCAGCAAAGGGAGAGGCGTCTGTATGTCCCTCCGATTGTGCAGCAATACCGAGAAGAGGCTGAAAGAGCTCGCCAAAAGAGACAGAGGGAGGGAGATACAGAAGAGCGTCAGATTAATCCTATCCTGGATCGTAGAAATAGACAGCCAAGAGGGGATTTGGATTGGAACAAAATCGATGAGCTCTTTAAGTAGGACTTGCTGTGATGTACGTACTGATCTATTATTTGTATACAATGTAAATACAAATGAATCTATAATAAATGTAATACAGTGCTATTTTAGGTGTCGTCAGCGCTGAGCTCGTTGCTGTTCTTATAATGCGCGTTTATGAGTCTCATCCTGCTGAATGGATTCATTTCCGAATTACAAAGGTTTTTCTATAAACAGCTTACTCATTTAGCTCATTTTCTTTATCCTGATACAATGCTGAACTCACAGCTCAAGGCTCCTCTGCAAAATCAAGGAGATGCCAACAAGAGGAAGTTCCCCAGCACTTTTTTCGGCTGCTGCTCCTATAAGAACCCTGAGGTAATTTCTCAATATACTGAACCTTTCTTTTCTCGATTGATGTTTCATGCATTCTGTGGTATAATTTTTGTGATAGGGGAATCCTGTTTGCTTTCCGGCCTTTTGTCCTCAAGCAATTATCTGGTAAGCTGCCTCATCTCCTATCATAGTATAAATACAAATAATCACCCTCAATTACGCATGTAGCACCAACGCTATCGTGGGAAAGGTGTGCACTAAGATAAACAAGGAAGAGGAGATTTGTCTGGAGATGGGACCCACTGGTCTCTGTGTCTGTGCCGCCATGATTCCTCTAGGCGTATACACCCCCACTGGTGGCGTTGGCATCTATTGCTGTCTCACCAACTTACTCCGCAAGCGCACCATGGAGGAGTACAACATCGAGGAAGAGTCTGTACTGTGTGCGGGTCCTACGTCCCCTCCCTGTGTGAACTTTCTGGTGCATGGCATCTGCTACCCCTGCTCGGTCTTCCAGCTCTACATTGCGCATAAGGAATTTGCTGCCAAGAAGTAGATAGGGAGCAGATGAGCGAAATTTTGTGCATGTCAGGAGGTAGTATGTTTGTGATATGGTAGGTGTGCACTTTTTATGATAGATAGACTATGATAGAATTTGGAATGATAATGGTGTTGGATATGCAGGTAAAACATACATACATAAGCTGGTCAGTATGCTGACGAGATTTGTATGTATAGCATGTATTCTTTCCGCATACACTTTTGATTTATGCGTGTAATGCAAGCACTGTGTGCTAATTTTGTAACCTTACGTAAACTACCCATGACACTTTTGATGAACTTACAACCCTAGTTTACTTCTCAAAAACAAAAGTAGCGGCTCTTCCAACACATATGCACATCTCTTCTGCTTGCATTCGCTACACAGCTCCAGCCACGCATAACTGCTCTCCAGATTCGTGTGCACACAAGCCAGGTGACTAGTGAGCAGCACAAAAAGAGCCCTGGATCGCAAGTAGTCCACCTCCAGTCCAGGCACGGAGAGTGACGTGGCTATGGACTGCATGCTCCCTGTAGGATCGGTTAGTAGTATGAGCTGTTCTGTGCACACTAGAGCAGACTGCGGATCGTTTGAAAGTATGAGATGCACCATGTCCACCTTGAGTTGCAAACACACTAGCACCTCTTGTATGGTCTCCGGTAGGCAGGTTGAGAAGTACCGCAGCAATCTATCGACATATCTCCTCAGGGCCTCCAGCGTTGCAGTTGAGCTGACGGGGTTCCACTGCTGGGTTAGGACATGTAGCTGCATGTCGAAGAGCTTCGCATACACCACTATCAAGTCCTCATGTTTGCATAGCCGGCCGAACAGCACAATAGCTCTGTAGACACTCAATGCGGCTAGATAATAAGACCCCTGTTTGCACCAGAACTCTGCTGTCATGACCGCCGCGAACATGTACCGCTGAATGTAGTTTTCGTTCACAGTAGCGGGATGTTCAGTGATGGTGTGCTGTGCCTGCTGCTGCTGACGAAGCAACAGGGGATTATTGGTGCTACCACCCACATCATCGAGGCTATCCTTTAGGCACCTGTGCTGCGCATAATGGTATGTTAGGCTTGTCTCTCCATGCAGTGCGAACTGCAAAAGTTCCCAAATGTGCTGTTGCCGCCAGTCGGTTGACTTGGTCGGGGTACAGGAAAGGCAGGATCGGATCTTGAATGCACCTAACAGCAGAGCAGCATTGGCTACAAGGTCATGCAATTGATGTCCTGCAGCTCTGCTGATTGCCCTCTGTATAGTGTCCTCCACCTCCTCTCGAGTCATCTTGCCATCGTCATACAGAGCCAAGTAATGAAGGTACACCAGGCACTTGGCCACCGACGCGTGATCCCCCCGCTGGTGCGCAGTGTTCAGCGCCTCCTCTATGGCTGTCATGGTCTGCTGATAGTTCTTAGCGTGCAGGTGCATGATAGCCAGACTCATCATGCTGTGCTGGTACTTGGACTGGAAGGCCTTGTCGGTCTTGTGCGTCAGACCCATTAGCTCACTCTGTACAGGATATGACACCACAGGGCGAGATTTGAGAACCAAACTGCTGCCATCTAAAAGGGAGTCATAGTGCTTGTGGATATATTCCTCCACACTCGCTGGATCCCTGTGCTTGAGGTAGTTGTTAGCTACCTGCAGGTAAGAAGCGGACTTTTGTTGAGAACTTTGTGTATGTCCATTTTCCTCGCAAATAAATAAAAGATATGAGTCAAATACATCGCACATTTCATCAAACAGCATGGATTGCCACTTAGCCAAGAGGGTCCGCACGAATATGCCCAGCATGCTGGCCTTGGACAGTGTGTTTGGGCCCCACAAACTGTTCTGCGAGCACTTCCCGTCTAGTACAAATAGCGTCTGACCTTTCTCTATAAAGTCTGATAGCAGATCATGCGAAGATATTTCTCTATAAAAATTTGCCAATCGATCAATCACATCATCTTTGAGACCTAGCTTCCTTAACTCAGCTAAAAATTCAGCAAACGAGTCATAATGCCTCGAAGAGCCTAAGTTTATGGTTCTCGACAGGTATAGCAAGATTTTCATTGTGCTTTTGCGGTCCTCGACTACATCTGAGTTGTCATGAGATGCATCATTGTCTTCAAATCGGTTTTGCAGTGTCGTTCTCAATATGAGTAAGTAGTGTAATATATCAGAAGAACTCATCATTCTTGCTGACTCAAACTCCACCTATGTTTAAAATGGCATGAAAAAACCAAAATGATTTAAAATGTGCTGCGAATGAGGTTCAAGTAACCAAATTTAGCTTTGATACCTAAAGAATGAGTATTGATTTGAAATTTATGTAATTCCTCTAAAATGTTGTAGGGAATTCCGTTGTTATAAAGTGAAACCGTCGGCAAGAAGGCAACGATAAAGAATTAAATTAACCACATTTTGAAGGTATTCTTGGTGATTGAGCGCTTTACTTTCCTTTTATTGATAGTTATGAAGCCGTTAGATGAGTTGGAGAAGGATCTTCAAGACACATTGTTACTGCACGGTGAAAAGTCTGAGGCAGTAGCTCGTGTGAAAGGGTTGATTGGAATTTACCACATTGACCACGAGGACCTCCAACGTGCCCTAATTTATCTTGATGATGCCTCTGGATTATGCAAAGCTTTGGGTATTGACCATAACGAAATCGGCTTGGACATTGACTACCGTAGAGCCAAAATCATGGAGCTGCGAGCGGCAGATGATTCAGGCAGAGACGAGGCTTTCTCTCTGCTGCAAGAGATTGCGGAGCGGCGAAAAGCCTTTGACGACAATGCCACAGAAAATCATCGTGTAGCTTCTCTTGATGAGGCCCTAGACTCCACTCTAGTGT
The DNA here is from genome assembly GCA_004193285.1 of Myxococcales bacterium. GTDB lineage: Bacteria > Myxococcota_A > Polyangia > Polyangiales > Polyangiaceae > PMG-095. The sequence continues at coordinate 11,727 of SECP01000031.1, forward strand.
ATTACGATGAGGCCTTACAAATCGGTGCACCTGACGGAGACCCTTCAGGTGCTGCAGCACTCATGGATAAGTGCTTGGTCTTGCGACGCAAAAAGTTTGGCCAGCACTCCCCCGCTCTGCTAAATGTTATGTTGGACTATGCAGACATCTTGCGCAGCACAGAGCACTTCAGTAAGGCTCAGACTACTCTGGCTGAGGCGTTGGAGATAGCAGTCAAAGGGTTTGGACGACCTCATCCCAGGGTAGCAGAAGTACTCAATAGCATGGGAAATTTACACAAGGTTATGTGTGAGTACGATGCAGCGGAAGGCATGTTGATGGAGTGTCTGCAAATCCGAAAAGAAATATTGCCAGAGAATGACATCCAGATTGGCTCCACACTGAACAACCTTGCAGAGCTGAAGCGTGACCAGGAACGCTACATAGAGGCAATTGCTCACCACATGGAGGCATTGTCATTGCTGGAGCAGCATGCAGGTGCAGATCATCCTGCTACGGTGAACGCCAAAGGTAATTATGGGGTGACGCTGCATAGGTATGCGCTAGAGTGCCAGAGCAAGGGAGATGCTTACCTTGCCGAAGCTGTGGACTTCTTACATCACAAGAAATATGACGAAGATCATCCATGGATTAAAAAGTTTGGATATGAGCAGCTTCTTGCTACTGCGCGCAGACTAACTAGTGAGGGGGAGTTCGATCGCAGCATTGCATTGTACACCTCACTCATCTCTCAGCAAGAAACGCACCTTAAGCAATTAGTAGAGGATAGAGAGCTAGTCAAGAAGGGGATTGAAGATGCGTTGTACCAGTTACAGATTGAACGGTTTGAGGTCATGCTCAAGAGCACTGAAAAGCTCATTGCCAGTAACCAGTTCGGCGCAGCCTTCCAACAGCTGAGACAATGCGAGCGGTACATTGCACCCCCTCCGTCCAACGATCCCACGGGGCTTGCTGCGCTGAACGCCTCCACTGTGTCTTCGCTGGATCATGTGCATCTTGTCCATCTAGACAAGAGCATGCAGGAGTTTGAGCTCTACATTGAAGTTCTGCATTTGAAAGCGCGCTTGTACAAGCTAACTGCACAGTACAGTGAGACGGTGTTCCTGTTGGAGTCTATTATCAAGCACATTAACAAGAGGAAGGGTAAAGATCCGCAGCATAAAGTTGGGTTTATGCTACTGCTCGTAGAGGTACAGTTTGAGATGGGCTTGTACAAAGCTGCAGAAAGTGGCATCGCTCTGGTACTCACGCAGGTCGAAGACAATATGGATAAAGACATGCGAATCGTGAATCGTCACACAATGGCAAATGTTCTTTTGCTGCTACGAGCGCTATTGGTTGTCACTAATCTTCGTTTGTTGTCCAACAACTTTGAGGTGGTAATAAAGTATTTAGATCGCATATATGCCCTTGTTCAGGAGCATGCACTGGTTAGTCATCCTCTTTATGTTCAGTACATTCAAGTGACGTGCTCCATCAATAGAATATATGGCATATATGACCATCTTGCAACCTCCATGGCCACAGCCATCAACTTACAGAACAATTTGTCTGGCAGAGAGCACTTGAAATATATCGATTTGACATTAGAGCAAGCGCTCGCGCTCATTCAAAGAGGTGCTGGTCTGGATGCTCTGAGGTATATTGATGAGGCTCAGCAGCTGCTGGAGAAAGTGTTTTTGAATTACGAGAAGATGTTTGAAGATGAGTCTGAGGACAATTCTGCTCGAATCATTCGCAATCTGCAGTCCTTAGATTCCAACAAGGCTGCCTTTCAATTCAGTCGCTATCAGCACCCTGTCTATGCCAAGCTTTACTTTGTTAAGGCTAGGCTGTATCATTTGCTGTATCGGCTGAATGAGTCCTTGGAATACAACGCGAAGTCTGAGGCGATCTACAGACAGCTGTTTGGTGAGGAGTACAATGGCTTGGTAGCAAACTGCGTCCTGTCTGCCGAGGTCTATATCTACAAGGCAGAGTGGAAGAAAGCGATTGAGCAGTGCACTTTGGCCACGAACATTAGGGATTTGTACAGCATGGCTGATGGCGTAACTTTTGACTATGATCAGTTGTACTTGCAGTTCTTGACCACCGCTACGAATGTAGAGAAGGGTAATATTTATTATGTCAAACAAGAACTAGAGGCTTTGCTCCCTAAGGTAGCGATGATTAAGAAGCAGTTTAAGGGCTTTGGGGTGCTGCTTTTGGAGGCGCATGTGCATTATTACTATGGTCGATTGTTACTGCATACTCGAGACTATTACAAGTCGAGGCATTTTATTAACCAGTCTGGCATATTGTACTACGACTATTACAGCAAGTATAACAATATCTACATACTTAGATCCTTGTTGCTAGCTGTGGAGTGTGCTTTGTTTTACAACAAGTTCAAGGACGCTAAGGTATTGTTGTCCTACATTTACTCTGCGTTGTACTTGCTGTTCAGTTACCAGTATGCCAACCATCCTTTGTTCGTGGAGACCTATCTGCAAGCTATTGATATGATGAGAATGGTTGGCTACTACAATGATTGTATGGAGATGCAAGCTTCCTTGCAACAAATCATCAGTGTGACTTATAACCATTTGACCACTCAGAACCTTATGACCAAGCTGATGCAGGCTAGATTATATAAAGATCGCAAGAAGTTTAGTAAGGCTGAAAGTGTGCTGAAGGAAATTGAGAGTGCCATCATATTGTTGTACAACGAGCAGTCTCTGTACTACATTCAGTACAAGATGGAGGTAGCTGAGGTCTATCTTAACCAAGAGCAGGTTATGGAAGCAGAGAAGACGCTTACAGATACACTTCTTTTGGTACAAAGAGCCCACTACAACAACCAGAAAGCAGATGTAGATTTTCTCAACAAGTACTTTGGGGACCTATACGAGACGACAGATGTTACTGCCTTGCCCTTGTCAATATATGAGGTCCGCATTCTTTGCTCGTACAATCACTTGAAGCTCTTTAGCAACAAGCCTAACGTGATTCAAAATGCCATGAATAACTTGCAGAAGCTCTTCATTCCCTATCTGCAATTCTTCTTTAACAGAGAGATGGATGATATCCCTGTTTCTTCTACGCAGCACTTGTACATGATATTCATCACTGGTCTTCATGCCATGCTGTCGAATAAGTTCAAATTCAACTCTGGACGCAAGCAGTTGTTTGAAGTTTTCCGCTGCTTCGATGAGTTTAGTTTTCCCATTCCCTTCGACCATCCCTTTGTCTTAACATTGGGGGGTTATGAGAAAAGCACGAGCAAGGATCGACTGAGCAAGAGCGTCAAGGAGCATCTGTTCTATCCCTGGACGATCAATGCGCACAACCTGAATCACAGCCATGACCATGCCAGTATATTGCCTAAAAACATTTTTATTGATTTGGCAAATCATGATCCGAAGCTTTGGTCTGGAGTGCATTTTTATGGGACAGAGGCCACTTTGTCTGATGGAGCACCTACTGCAGAGAAGAGAGGCAGAGGAAAGGAGAAATCTGGAACGCGTTCGCGCTCTCCCTCGCCTACTAATGAGAAAACAGGTAGCAAGCCTGTCATGACCAATGCAACTTTTGACGAGGCGCTTCAAGCGGAACAGAAAGCACGCCGCGCAGCTGAAGACGAGATTGTTCTGCTGAAACATCGTGTGCAGGACCTGATTGACCAATTGCAAGCTGAGCAAGATGTTACTGCCAAGCTGACATCCGAGTTGGAGGTGTCAATCAAGAAGAATTTGGACTTTGAGGACCAGGTAGCTAAGATTCAGGCAGCGTTCGGAGAGTTGACTAAGAAGTTCAACGAGGCTGATCAACAACTGAAGGAATTGCAGCACATTCGAAAGCTTGAGGAAGAAGAGAAACTACGTAAGGAACAGGAGATAATGGAGCAGCAAGCTAAGGAGGAAGAAGAAAAAGCTAGATCGATGGACCCTAAGCTCGTAAAACAACTTGAAGCCGCAGAAAGTATGTTTAAGAAAGCAAACATCTACACCATACAAGGATATTACTACCATGCAATGCCTCTCATCGAGGAAGGTATCGAGATTCGTCATCGTATCTGGGGCAAGAATCACTTGCTAACCTTGCAAAGCTATTTAGTAAAAGTTGACAACTTGATAGCTATGGGTTACTATGAGGCTGCCAAGAGCTTGGTTGAAGACATGCTCATTCACGTGCAAACCGAAATGACTAAGATAGTAGGCTACTACCCTGAGCTGGAGTTTGAGATGACCGCTGTTTTGTACTACTTGTATTACTTAGAAGGGTACATAGGTTTCTATTCTCAAGATCTGGACGCATTGTTGAAAGACCTAACACTCAAAGTACAGAATAACACTGGTAGCGCAGAGAACGGTCAGGTTGTGAGTAAAGTGGATGTTAGTAAGCTCAATACCGTGCTTGGCAGACTATTTAGCTTTCAGGCCTTTATTTATATGGAGCAGAGCCGCATCAGTGAGGCCAAGGTGACAATTGATAAGAGTAATGCTATTTTGTACAAAGAAGTTGGAGGGCTGCATGCGTACACATTGGATGCCCTGCATTTCAAGGCAATGATCTATTGTTACAATAGCAAGTTCAAGGAGGCTATGTCATTTTGTGAACAAAGAATGATTGGCATCAAGGTCATGTTGAAAGCTCATCTGGACGAACATGGTGATGTCTCTACGTTCGTGCAGTTGCTCAAAGATATCGCAGAACCTCCTGCCAACACAGCTCCGGTTGGCAAGAGAGAGAATGTTTTCCATCCGTCAGTCGCCCAGACAAGCTTACTCATGGCTAGGTGTTTACTAGGACTGAATAGTTTTACAGAGGCTAAGAACAAGTTAGCGCTGTGTGAGACGATTATGAACATGTATTACAAGCATGGCCACATAATGCTCCAAGAGCTTCAGTACTTGCAGTGTGAAGTTATGGCAGCATTTGGCGAGTATTACAAGGCGCTTGATGGTCACTACATGGTCATTCAAGAGAAAGAGAAGGGTTGGAAGTATATTCTGAACAATGCAAACTATATGAACTATCAAAGTGTTCCAGTCATCAACAAATTTTCCACAAGTACTGGGGGCAGCGGTGTCATGATTGGCATTCAGGACAAAATTCAGTTCAACATTATGTCGCACACATCCTTCATTGAGTCCCTTTACTCGCTTGTCATTGTCTACATGAAGCTGGGTTTGTATGAGAAAGCAGCTGGCTATTGCAACAGCATCATCAAACTGAAGCATTATAACAGCAAGATTGTTTTTGTCTATTTTGCCCGCCTTATGTTGTTGTATATCGACGTATGCATGGGTAAATATGTGGATGTTAACTTGCAGATTGAGCAACTACTTGAAGAAGTCAAGGGGAACGTCAGTCTGCAGAAGGAACACAACTTGTACATATATCTTAACTTCTACCTTGGTGTCAGCTATCATGTTGTGGGCAATAACCTGTGTGAACGCTACCTTGGTAAAGCCATCAAATACTCAAAACAGGCGTACACTGAGCACTCTATCCTCATTGATTGCTACTTGTACTTTGTGGATATTTACATGAGCAGCAAGAACTTCAATAAAGCTCTCGAGTGCTTGATGATAACCAAGAGCATTGTCATGAATTTATACGCTGCTTCAACTATGCACGAGTACCACAGCCTAGTAAAGCTATACGAGGGAAAGGTACTTTTATATGCTCTAGTTAATGATGTGGATATCAATAGTATCCGTTCTAGCGAGAAAGTAGACAAAGAAGCTGACTCTGCTACAGAGATAAAGGGTGAAGTGCAAGTGGAGAAAGAAGCCGACAAGGCTACTGATGTGAAATGTGCAGAACTTGTGGATTTCAATGTGCCAAATGACGAGGAAAAAATGGAAGATGACGCAAGGGAAAGTGCTGGTGAAGGTGAAGCAGGTAGAGAGCAAGCCGAGATGGTGCCCATTATGAAAGAAGTTCCTGTGTTTGATAATCGATCCTTTCAAATCATTAGTGATATTCTTGAGGACGGATTGTTGCGAATTTCCGACACATTCCAAGTTACTGGCTTGCGTCAATCTTCAAAGGTACAGGAGTTGTGCAATCAGCATCTCTTGCCTCCCATTTTTCACTACTTTCAAGGATTGTTTGCCTATATACAGTTGTTCGAGTTCACATCAATTCAGGCATTTATTGAGGCGCTGAGCACAGAAGAAAAGCAGGCGTATTTCACAGAACAGATGAATATGGTTCTGGAAAGCAAGCAGTCCAAGGCGAAAGCTGCAGTAACCTTTGAATACAACAATTTTCAGAGCCAGAACAATGGAGGTATGGGTGGCGGCAGCAAGTTAAGCAAAACGCAGCCTGACCCTCCAGGCCTGAAGTTGCTTCAGAACTCTATCAAGAGCCTGCAGAGCACCTACCACTTGCCTGCCCTGCATGTTATTGTCAAGGAGTTGACTGACATCCTCAATGCACTGATGTTACAATTTAACCCGCTGCAAATTGCGCAATATAATTACCAGAAGGCTCTCCACTACTTCGCAGAGGGTAACTATATCTATGCGAATAAGCTCTTCAGCTATTGCATATCCTTATACTTTAACTGCTTCGGGTACATCGAGGCGTCCAAATCCTATATCTTGGCAGAGCTGCTCTACTACAAAGCAATGACATGCTTTTACCTTGCTTACAGCATGCCCTTTGTGTCTAATTTGTACATGTTATCGTTGCGTATCTACAAGCTGCACATGACAAGCGTTGACGGACAGGACGTTGGTGATAAGTTCGACCTCTTTATGAGCAATATTTATATTGGTTTAAGTTTTTTGCACACGCAGCAGATGCTTTATGATAGTGCTTTCAACCTGCACTTCAATCTAGACGTTATGCTATACAGCGAGAAGACCAAGACAGATCTAAGCAATGTGGATGTGCAGCTGTTTGCCATTCGCCTCAAGGTGCTGTTAGCTCAGGACTATATTGCTATGTTTCAATTTGACAAAGCACAGATTGCCAACCAAGACGCCTTGCGACTGTTGAAGGACATGAGGCATGTACATGACTTACCTCCTCCTCGTAACTCCTTGTCTGCCACTAATGAGAACATTCAGGCTCTCTTGGCTGAGCTGCTTATTTCTGTCTATCTGAATGAAGTGATCCTCTTGGATTATTTTGGCTCATTCAAGCTTGCGGAGGAATACTTTAGCCAAGTGGACAACATTCTGGCATCTTGGGAGAATCCTGTAGAGAAAGACTCGAAGCCAGAGCTACGACGCACGAATAGTCAAGGAAGTATTTTCAGCCAGGTGGTCAGCACTCATCCTCATGACGACGTGTCCAGCGTCGCATCGGTCGTTTCCAGTCACCAAACTCATGCGATAACACAGACCCACAGCAAGCCGAAGGAGGTCTATGAGCCAGCTGAACTTGGCAGATTGATGCAGTGCAAGGCTAGGTATCTGCATGTAAAGGCTGAACATATGTTGTTGCTGACAAAGATGAATGAGGTTGAGGGACTTGTCAATGCCTCGCTGGCTATCAAGTACTCTCTATTCAATATCCACTATGGTGAAAATCTCATGCATGTTGTAAGCGGGGGCAAGAAAGGAGCGAAGGGTGGAGCAAGTGTATGTGGCGCTGGCGGGGGGGGAAAATATTCTGCTGATTACGTGTGGTCTGTCGAGAAGGAAGAAGAGGTGAATGCAGCGTGTATGCAGACCTTGGAAACATTGTTCACGAATAATCACGCTACTGAGGTTGAGATTGACCCTGTGGACAAGAAAGAGGAAGAAAAAGCAGAGAAGAAAGACAAGGCAACTGGAGAGCTCTTGGACGATATAATTGAGGCAGGCAATAAGGAGGTCATGCAGGACTATGCATCGTTGATATCAGCGTTCAGCGACAATTCTGACAACCAAAGTGTCTCTAATATGTCTCTGCAAGATGCGTTTGATATACACAGCAAATCCTATGTTTTCAATCGGATACTGACTTATGGCGAGCAGAAGTTTACTCCACACTTTGTCTTAACTGAGAGTTTCATGTTGCTGGTCAAGCTGTATATGGCTAGAAGCGAATTGCCACGATGCAAGGGGTGCTTAGAACTAGTGCAGAGCTCACTAGCTATCTTGTTACCCCAGCACAAGAAAACACATATATACGCGCTCTATGTGTCTTTCTACATTGCAGAGTACAAGTTTCTTACTAACCACACAAAGGATAGCTTGGATATGCACAATTTTGTCCTTGAAAACCGTCTGTCTTTCTACACCAGCACCAGTCAGAGTAATTGGCACTTGTGTGATTCGTACTTTGCTATATGTAGGCTATACTTAGTCTATAACAACTACGAGGAGGCAATGATCTATATCAATAAGTCCCTAGGCATCATGCGAGAGATTTTCCGCTATGAGAAGGAGGACCACTTCTACATCCAGTACTTGCTAGTGTTCTGCGCGGGTATATTGTTCCATAAAGGTTACTATCAAGATGCTCAAGTGCTCATTGACAAGATCATCACTCATCTCCGAAATGTCTTCAACGATTTACACACCTTTTTGGGGCACGCATATTTGCAGAAGGCAACTATTTTGACTGAGATGGATAAGTACCAGGAGTCCATTAGTGTTCTGAACTCAGCCAAGAATATCTACAACATCCTGCTACCAAAAGATGGTTATGAAATTGGTTTGGTCTACCACAACCTCGCGCGGAACTACTCACTGATGAATCAGCATTACATCTGCAAGCAGCATTTGGACATGTCCATCGTGATTGTGCGCAGATATATGGGAAAGTATCATCTTCATACCTTGCTTGTCCTACTAGACATTGCTGTCAACTTCTATGACATGGGCAAGTATAATATCGCCATGCACATTCTGGAGCGCAATATGTACCTATTGAAGAAGTATCTAAATGCGGACAATACCTATATTGCACGAGGCAACTATTATCTGGGTTTGCTGCATATGGCAATCGGTTCGCCCATTGAGAAGATAATGGGGTTCTTTAACTCCGCTCTATACATTTATCGCAAGATCTACAGTACCGACCGTCACATTGATGTGTGTACTATTTTAGTTCAGATTTATTACTTGCAGGGCATGGACTACAAGTCAGACAATCATCACTTCGACATGATAGTCCATCACTTCGACAACCTGTTGGCTACAATGAAGCTCATCTTCAATACTCCATACCATATTCACATAGCTTATGCCACCTACTACTTGGCCAATCTGTATTACTTGTACAATAAGTTATTCGATGCGAACACAATGTTTGGTAAGGTGGCAGACATGATGAAGCACATTTACGCAAGCAATAATACCACTAGCAACACCGAGCACATCCTTATGTACATGGCATTTGCTGGTCAGGGCCGTATATCATATCAATTGGGCAGTTTCGAAGCATGCAAGTCGCTAATCGAGCGTTGTGTCATGAACTACAAGGAACTTTTGCATCCTAGCCATCCTCAAATAGCCACTGTGTTGACTCTACTGGGGCAAATTTATCTAGCCATGGGCAAGTATAACTTGTGCAAAGATGTTCTTCTGGAGGCAAATAACATTCGCCAACGTGCTCTGGCTTCTGTTAACCCTACACACCCTGATCTGTCAGAGACCTTGTTGGTGCTAGCTGAGTACTGTCAAGTGATGGGTCTGTATGAGAACCTCGCGGAGAAGAGAAGAAAGGAGTTGGAGAGGAAGAGGAAGTTGCAGAAGACGAAAAAGTCGAAGTCCAAGAGAATTCTGGAAGATACTGATGAGAACGAGAAGGACGGGGAAGAAGTGGATGGCGACCGACCTGATACTCCTGGTGTCAATCGCACTGACGCTCCCTCGAACAACCACATGGAGGAGTCTGGAGAAGCATTAGATGATAGCATGCTAAAGTCTTCTTTGGCTATTATTGGGCCGAATTTAGATAATCCTAGTAGCGCTGAGAATGTTGGCACTGTGACCTTGCTGTTACCTTCTACTGTGACCCCTGTCCTGGCAGAGGTGCTTGATGATACCAAGCCAGATGAGTCTGCGCCTGACCTTGCAGAAGCAAAGGACGACATCATATCTGTTCCTTCTGTCATGATTTCTGCTATTGAGCATATGGATGACAACCAAAGTGTTAGTAGCTTCAAAGAGAAGGAGATGTCGATTCAGGAGGCAGAGTTCAACAGCACTAACCTTCTGCAGAAAGCATCGTTCATTTACTCCGCGTACTTGCAGTCAAATCTCAATCACTACTTCATGTTCAACACGAAGCACTTGCAAGCAGAGCTACTGAAGTATGTAGGCAAGCTAGAAGATGCCTTGGACTTGCATGAGGAGATTTTCCAGCAGCGTCGCAAATACCTTGGGGACACCCATCTCGACACCATTAGATCACTGCTAGCCATTGCAGACACACTCAGGCTATTGAAACGAGTTTATCCGAATGTGAATAGATACACCCATACAGACGCAGCACACAAGCATTCCAAGCTTCAATCTGGGCAGGCAGGAGATGAGAGCAACTTGAAGGACTTGGCGAAGATGGGCGGTACTGTTACACTGCAGGATCACTTATTGGCTCTAGCCAAACCATTGCCCATGGGCAGTGCCACGACTAAGCCATTGACATTGGATGAGCAGAAGTTGTTGACTGATTTGCATCCTGAGATGCACGGGAAGAAAAAGAAGACTTTGCCCTTGCCCAAAGGTTACATGGGTTACTCCTTTCCGACCAACAAAAACACCATGTCCAGACCAGCCACGGCTAATGAACTCCTGGCAGTATTCAATACAAGCCAGGTGGGCGGAGGCACTCCAGGTAGCACCATGGTAAAGCCTCTAAACAATCCACTGCACGATCCCAAGAAATGTCTAGATACTGCCATGTCTCTGCTCAGAAAGGTGCTGAACAAGGATGACCCTATTCATAGCAACACGAACAACATCATCATCAACAAAAAGGAGATGGCGAAAATGGAGATCGATCATCCCATGATTGCCATGGTACTGTACTATCGTAGCGAAGTCTACCGCATCAAGGGAGACTATGTCAATGCCTTGAAGTACCTAGAGCAGTGTCTAACCATGCGCAGAAAGCTCTATCGCTCAACTCATATGTACCTGTCTGACTGTATGTTGTCCATGGCTATGCTCTTGTACTATGACCAGCGCTATGTGCAGTCTTTGCCGCTTTTCAACAAGTCATTGGAGATCCGCATTTTTAACTTCAACTCTGCTCATCCGAGCATCGCGGAGATCTACAACATGATGACCTTGCTGTACATTAAGCTAGGCGACCTACAGCAGGGCAAGGAGTATGTTGAAAAAGCTATGGCAATTTGCACACAGATGCTAGGTAACGACCATGTGGCTACTGGGAATGTCTACATCAACTACGCAGCATTGATGCAGGCATTGAACAAACGAGACGAAGCTCTACAGTACTACAAGAAGGCGTTGCAGAGTAAGCTTGCTTTGCACCATGGCGACAATCACCCAGAGGTTGCCAGTTTATATAACAACATCGCGATCTTGTACCGCGGCTTGGGTCAGACTGAGGAAGCACTGGAGCACTACGAGAAAGCTCTGGAGATACAGAAGCGCATCCTAGGAGCAAGCCATCCTGACGTAGGCACGATTATGCATAACATGGGCACCCTCCTAGCTTCCATTCCTTCCAGAAAATATGAGGCCAAGGAGATGTACAAGGCGGCTCTGAACATCCGCACGGATAGTGTCGGCAAGGAGCACATCCAGGTGTCAAACACCATGAACAACTACGGTCTGCTGCTGTTTGAGCTGTGCGAGTACAAAACCGCCAAGGAGCTGCTGCTGGAAGCCTTCAACATTCGCCAGAAGATCTTTAATGGGAACAACTATAATAACATGCACCCCTTGCTAGCAGAGAGCCTGAGCAACCTAGCGTACTGGGAGTACCATCAGGGCAGTCTGAGCGAAAGCATCACCCTCTATGAGCAGGCGCTGACGATGAGAAAGAAAATCTTCCAGAGCAACTTGATTATCACGAACACCTGCTTACAGCTGTCTGCCGCGTACTACAAGCAGCGCAACATTACCAAGGCAATGCAGTATGCTGAGGAGGCATACTCCATGCGTCTCGATCTGCTAGGAGAACTGCATGCCGACAGCCTGGCAGCGAAGAAGGCCCTGGAGTTCCTGAACGAGAAGCTGAATGCGCTGCAGAACAGGAAGCAGTTGGAGCTGATGGAGAAGAAGGCAGGGGGAAGGGCTGTATTGGAGCTGGGCATAGGTGAGGGTAGCCTGGTCATAGGGGAGGAGGCTATGGAGAATTATTAAGGGGATTATTATGACTGTGGTTAGTTGTGATACCTATTTATATATAATGTGTTTTGTGTGCTTTAATGTGTTTTTAGCAAGGTATATATGTGAGATGACGTGAAGAATTTTAATAAATGCTGAATGATGTGTTATTAGTTAACTATAAGTTTATTTATTTTACACCCAAGATGTATTTCCTTGCATTCATGAGGGTACCTACGTAAAAAGCAGTTCTACAAGTTAGTATAATATGTCAGGGTTAGGTAGCTTAATATGTTAGATAGCGTAGTATGGTATATGGTATATGGTATATGGTGTATGGTATATGGTGCATGAAGTTTTTGTTATTATGGTATATGGAATGATATATGGTGTCTTATCATTTGCATTTATTTGGTGTATGCATGTATGGCTGCATGTGTCCTGAATGGAGTGTGTATGGTATGATTATTGGTTGGTTATTGGTTCTATTCCCTTCCCCCTGAAGCTATATGCTGGGTTGGGATTGGGGCTGAGGGATTCTGTCTGTCCTTCAACCCCCACACCTGTCACCTCACCACCCTTCATGTGCAGTGGGGGAAGGGAGGAGAGGGGGCGCCGGGGAGGCGAGCTCCCCGCCCAGCTGGGCGGGGTCGCGATGGATGAGACTGGGCCTACCTGTATTACTGGGCGGCGCGCTGCTCGATGCAGATTTGGGCGGCGGTGCATTCGGTGATGCGCGCGAGGGTATCGAACGGGTTCTCGCAAGCTTCCGCTCGGATTTGACCGAGGCACTGGTCGAGCTCTTTTTGGTTGATGCCGCCTGGGCAGTCGCGGCCGTTCAAGTCTTCGCGCCAGTCGCTCTGGATGCGGGTGAAACATTCCTGGGAAGTGGCGTACTTGTTGTCGTTGCCGATGTTGCCGCACTGTTGTTCGCGCTCGCAGCGAGACTCGGCGATCTGTTCGGCGGCGGTGCGCGCGCGGGAAGCCGGGGCGAGCACGGAGCTCTCCTTGGCGGCCGTCGCCGGCGCGGGCTCGCTCACCTTGTGGCAGCCGGCAAGGGCGACCACGGCGAGGCCGAACGCACACAGACCCGATCTCGAAAGCTTGTTCATACCTGGCCCGGTGCACGGTGCGTGCCGGGGGCCGCGCGGGGATGATCGCGGTATTTCCCGGGGAAACGCGCGGCAAATCTACACGGAGGGGCGTTTGTGTCCTATGCCGCTAGGCCTGTGCTAAGACGCGGCCGCCGTGTTCGAGGCATTAGCAAAAGGATTTCGCGAGGCGCAAAACCGCCTGGCTGGGCTTACGGAGCTGAACGAGAAGAACATCGACAGCGCGCTGAAAGAAGTGCGCGTGTCGTTGCTCGAAGCAGACGTAGAGCTCGGCGTGGTGCGGCGCTTCTTGGACGCCGTCAAGGCGAGGTCGCTGGGGACGGCGGTGCAGACGCGCATCCGTCACCAGGGCGAGACCCACAAGGTCAGCGCCGGCGAGCAGTTCGTGAAGATCTGTCACGACGAGCTCGTCGAGATGATGCATCACGAGGGCGAGCCGGTGTCGTTCGGCGCGGGCATCACCGGCATCATGATGGTCGGCCTGCAGGGCTCCGGTAAGACGACGACCGCGGCCAAGCTGGCGCGCTGGCTGAAGAAGCAGGGCAAGTCCCCGCTGCTCGTCGCCGCTGACATGCAGCGCCCGGCCGCGGTGGACCAGCTCATGGTCCTCGGCAAGCAGATCGAGGTGCCGGTCTTCAACGTGCCGGGGGCGACGCCGCTCGCGATCTGTCAGGCAGCGGAGGCGGAGGCGCGCAAGACGAAGGCCGACGTCATCATCTACGACACCGCCGGCCGACTCGCGATCGACGAGCCGCTCATGGCGGAGCTGGGCGCGATCAAGAGCGCGGTTTCGCCGGAGAACATCCTGCTCGTCATCGACTCGATGATCGGTCAGGACGCGGTAAAAACCGCCAAATCGTTCAACGAGCGCTTGGGTATCAGCGGCACCGTGCTCACCAAGCTGGACGGCGACGCTCGCGGTGGCGCGGCACTTTCAGTGAAGGAAGTGACGGGCGCGCCGATCGTGTTCGTCGGTATGGGCGAAACGACGGACAAGCTCGAGCCGTTCCGCGCCGAGGGCATGGCCTCGCGCGTGCTCGGCATGGGCGACGTCGTCGGCCTCATTCAGGACTTCGAGGACGTCGTCGATCAGAAGCAGGCGGAAAAAGACGCCATGCGGATGATGCAGGGCGAGTTCACGCTGGAGGACTTTCTGAATCAGATTCGCATGATTCAGAAGATGGGCTCCGTGCGAGACCTGATCGAGAAGATCCCCGGCCTCTCGAGCATGCTTCCCCCGGGCGCCGCGGCCCAGGTGAACGACAGTGAGCTCACGGACGCCGAGACCATCATCTTGTCGATGACCAAGTTCGAGCGGCAAGACCCGCAGAGCTTGATCCGCGAGCCTTCGCGCGTGAAGCGCATCGCCGGAGGCTCGGGGCGCACCGAGCAGTCGGTGGGGGAGCTCGTTCAGAAGTTCCTCTACATGAAGCAGATGATGGCCGGCATGGGCGGCATGGGCGGCGGCGCCGGCGGCATGCTGGGCGGCTTGCCCGGCATGGGCGGCCTCGCCCGCAACGTGCGGCGCGCCATGAAGGGCGGCAAATTGCCGGAAGGCTTCCCACAAATGCCGGGTGGAATGCCCGGATTTCCTGGCATGCCGGGCATGGGCGGGTTCCCCGGAATGGGGCTACCTGGGGCCGGCGGCATGGTGGGCGGTCCCCGTACCCCGGCAATGAAGTCGCTGAGCGCTTCCGAGCGCAACGCCAAGAAGAATCAGCGCAAGCGTGAGCGCGACGCGCGCAAGAAGGGTAAGAAGAAGTGAAGGCAACGCAAGCTCTCGTGACGATGGCGCTCCTCTTCGGGGCCGGCTGCGCGCAGTTGCCAGCAGGAAGCACGGAAGAAGACAGGCCGGAGCTCACGCCCGAGCTCAAAGCCTTGGTGCTCGAATCGGCCCCGACGGACATTCCCAAGCCGCTGTATATCGACTTCAACGGTAAGGCGGAGCTGGTCGGCTACTCACTAGAGCCGGCGACGATGGCCGCGCCGGGCAGCAAGCTGTCGCTGAAGCTTTACTGGCGCTCCACGAGCAGGCTCGGGTCCGGCTACGCGCTGTTCACCGAAATCGTGACCGGCAACGGTAAGCGCTTCGAGGTGGAGGGAGCGGGCCCGCTGCGCAGCGGCGCTCTTTCTCCTGGAAATTGGGAGCCCGGCAAAGTGTACGTGGACGAGCTGGACGTGACGGTACCGGCCGAGCTGGACTCGTCGCGCTTCTCCATCGTGGTCGGTCTGCGGACCGCGCCGGTGGCGACGGAAGAGGCGCCGGCGGAAGACGCCAAAAAGGACGACAAGGCCGGCAAAGACGCGGCCAAGCCAGCGGCTGGTCAATTCGGCGCGGTTTACTTGAGCGTGCTCAGCGGCCCCGCGGATTCGAAGCACGGCGGCGTCATCGCGACGCTCGAGACCGGGCTGACTCCAGGCGCCCAGCGTGCGCGCGCGGCCAAAGACGGCAAGCCGATGAAGCGCCCTCTCGCGCCCCGTCCGGTCTCCGCCAAGCCGCGCCCCACTCCCTAACTCCGTGGTGACGACGAAGTCGTCCGCGCATTTCGGCGCTCCGAGCTCGCTCTGGGGCGCCGCGCTCTTTTGTCTCCTTTGCGCCTCCGCGTGTGCACGGAAACCCAGCGAGCTGGACAAGCTCGAGGTCGCCACGACGCCGCCAGGGCTGAGTCGCCTGGATCAAGTGTTCGGCGGAGCGCTCGAGCTGGTGGGCGCGCAAGTCGTCTCGCCAGTGCAGGCGGTGAAGCCTGGAGGCCGCGTGGAGCTGAAGCTCTACTGGCGTAAGGTCGGCGACGTACCGAGCGGGTATCGGCTGTTCACTCACGTGCTGGACGAAGCGGGCGAACGCATCCTGAACCTAGATGCCACCGGAGCGCTGCGGCGCAGCCAGCTTGGCGAGCCGCTGTACCCGCCGAGCGTCTGGGAAGAGGGCAAGCTGTACGTGGACGAGCTTTCGTTCTTCGTTCCGACGACGGTGCGCACGGACACGATTCGCGTCGCCTGCGGTGTGTACCGGGGCAGCGACCGACTCACCATTGCGGGCCGAACCGGCGCAGAGGCAGCGCGCGCCACTGTCGCGAAGCTGAGCGTCGCCCAACCGCCGCTTCCGGGCACAACCACGACGCCAGTCTTGTGGGTGCAGCGGAGTCGCTCCCCCATTCGAATCGACGGCAAGCTGGACGAAGACGCCTGGCAGCACGCCTCGCTTACGGGGCCGTTCGTGAACGTCACGACGGGGCGCCCGGTGACGGGCAGCGAGCTCGGAGGGCGTGCCAAGCTCCTCTACGACGACAGCGCGCTCTTCCTGGGCATCGAAGTCGTGGACGAAGATTTGCGCGGCGGCTTCCCACCGAACGAGCCGGACCCGCACCTGTGGTCGAAGGACGCGGTCGAGATCATGATCGACCCCGACGGAGACGGCGATAACTTGGACTACTACGAAGTCCAGATCGGCCCGCAGAACCTCGTCTTCGACTCGGTGTTCGACGCGTACAACCAGCCGCGAGTCGAGCCTAACGGCCCCTTTGGTCATCAAGAGTGGTCTTCCAAGCTGACGAGCGCGGTCACGCTGCGCGGCACCTTGGACGACGACGAAGAAGACGAAGGCTACACGGTGGAGCTTTCGATACCGTGGTCGTCGTTCAATCGCGCCAAGCGCACTCCGCCGACCTCGGTGGATACGTGGCGCATGAACCTCTACGCGATGCAGAGCGGTAGCGCTTCCGCGTGGTCACCCATCTTGGGCCAAGGCAACTTCCACAAGGCGTCTCGCTTCGGTCGCTTGCGTTTCGCGGCTCGGCCGCGCGCCACTCCGTAGTGTAGGCAAGCGCGCCCCGCCGCACGGCCGAGCGCAGGCGCAAGTTTTGGTGGATCGGGCGAGGCGGGCGGCCTAGCGTGGCGGGTCCACTTCGAGAGGAGATCGAGCCCCATGTTGGAAGGGATCGTGAGCGTGTCTGGCGGCGGCGGCTATCCACCCGGTGGTGGCGGCCCACCTCCTGGAGGTTGGGGGCCTCCTCCGGGATCCCCTCCCGGCGGCGGTTACGGTCCACCCGGCGGCGCTCCTCCCGGCGGCGGTTACGGTCCACCCGCCGGTCCGCCTGGTGGCAATTACGGTCCACCCGCAGGACCGCCCGGCGGCGGCTACGGTCCTCCGCCCGGCGGCGCCCCGCCTGGCGGTCCTCCTCCCGGTGGCGGTTGGGGACCTCCGCCTGGTAGCCCCGGCGCTCCTGGGTACGGTCCGCCCGGTGGGCCCGGACCCACTCCATACGTGCCGCCTGGAGCTCCCGGCGGTGGAGGCCTGCCACCCGGATACGTGCCGCCCGGTGCCCCCGGATATGGACCTCCTGGTGGTCCACCTCCTGGTGGTGCGCCTCCTGGTGGTCCATATGGCCCGCCCGGCGGTGCTCCTCCCGGCGGCGGCTACGGCCCACCTGGCGGTGCCCCTCCCGGTGGCGGCTACGGCCCACCCGGCGGTGCTCCTCCCGGAGGCGGCTACGGCCCACCCGGCGGTGCTCCTCCCGGAGGCTATGGTCCTCCCGGCGGCGCTCCTCCCGGCGGCTACGGTCCTCCCGGCGGCCAACCTCCAGGAGGCTACGGTGGTCCTCCGGGCTACGGTCCTCCCGGCGGCGCTCCTCCCGGAGGCTTCGTGCCTCCGATCTACGCGCCGCCCGGCTCGCCCATCGGAGGCGGCCCCGGTGGCGCCTGGACGCCGACCGAGGCACTCGGCTTCGGGTGGAACGCCATCATGGCGAACTTTCAGGGCGTTGCCCTGCCGATCGCGGTTCTGCTGCTCGTGGTGGCGGTCGCTTCCGGCGTCCCCTCCGGCGGGCTCAGCGCGATCCTCACGCGCGTAGCGATCGAGGTCGTGGATCCAGGGTTTTTGCCGTTCATCAACCTGTTCATCCAGCTGCTCGGCCACATGATCGGGCTCGTCGTGAGCTCGTACTTCATGGGCGGCGTGGCGGAGTTCGCCTTGAAGGTGGCGCGCGGTCAGACGCCGGCGTTCAACGACGTGTTCGGCGGCGGTAAGTACTTCGGCCCGATGTTCGTCGCCAACCTGCTTTCGCAGTTCGGCGTGGGTATCGGCTTCGCCTTCTGCATCGCGCCCGGGCTCATCTTGGCGGCGGGCCTATCGATGTACCAGTCGCTGATCGTGGATCAGAAGCTCTCCGGGGTGGACGCGCTGAAGAAATCTTGGGAGATGACGACGGGGCACAAGGGGACGCTCGTGGTGTACGTCCTCCTGTGCATGCTCGTGGCTGCCGCGGGTGCTCTGGCCTGCTGCGTCGGCGCGCTGCTCGTCTCCGGCCCCATGATCACGATCGCCAGCGCCTACATCTACTTGAAGCTCACTGGTGAGCAGCCGCGGCTGCCCGCCAAGCTTGGCCAGTAGCCTACGGGCACGCTACCGGTTCGTCATCCAGTACGACGTCGTCGATCCACGCTTCGTGGGCGCCGGCGACGTCGTGCTGGTAGCTCTCCCAGCCTACGGAGATGTTCTTGAAGGTGGGCGCGTACCACTTACCGTCCACGCCCTTTTCGGTGCAGGTCTGGTCGGTCTTTTCGTTGCCGAGCACGTGCACCTCGCTCACCTCGCTCGCGCCGAGCCAAAACCGCATCTCGTTGCTGCTGCCGTCGAACAGGAAGCCGACACACTGCCATTTGCCGGTCGGGAAGCTCTGGTCCTTCGTTTGCCAACAGTCGGTCGGGCTCGGCTTCGTATCGCGGTAGTAGTTGGCCATCAGGTTGCCCATGCCGCCATAGTTGTAGGTCGCGGTCGTCCCTGTCTGCCCGTAGGGGCCGTCCCCGTGGGCGAAGGTCCAGTGCACGCTCTTGTCCGGGATGCGGTCGGTGTAGATCATGAAGCGGCCGTAGACCTTGTTGGCGGCGAGGGGCAGCAGCGGCGCGCCGTCTAGATTCAAGAACGCGCGCCGGTAGGTGCTGGTGGTGGTGGTCGCGCTGAGACTCAGCTTCACGGAGTACTTGCCGCTCACCGCTCGCGAGTCGTCCAACGTGACGGTGCCGTCGCTCTCTCGCAGCTTCCACGGGGCTCCGGGCTTACCCCCGGGCGTGGCGCCGTTTTCGAAGTCATCACACACGAGGCGCCCCGCGCAGCTCAGCGCAGCTGCGCCGGCACTGCCCGCGCTGCCGGCGACACCGCCGCCGCCTTGTCCGCCGCCCGCGCCTCCCACGCCACCTTGTCCGCCGCTCGCGCCTGCGGTGGCTCCGCTCCCGCCCGAGCCGCCCGCGCCGCCACCGCCCAGGGCGGCGCTGCCGCTGGCGCCCGCGGTGCCGGCGCTGCTTGCGCTCCCGCCGCTCGGCGCCCCACCTACGCCACTCGGAGTTGGCGACTCCGTACCGCAAGCGACGGCGCCCACGCACGCACCGCACACCACGACCCAACGCACCCGGGCGACGCTCGGCATGGCTTCAAGATACCAAGCACCGCGCCGCGGTCACGGCCTGCTTGCGTTTTTAACCTCGAGCACCAGCGCGTACACTTCCCGACGTGAGCGCCCGCTCACTTCCGCGAGCAAGTCGGCGACCGCGCGCACGGAAGCGCCGCTCTCCACGAGCGGAAGAGCACGGCTGCGAATCTCCGCGTCGCTCGAGCCAGCGACGGGTAGCTCGGCAGCCTCCCCCAGCACCAGCACGATTTCTCCCAGCCACTCGCGCTCCACCCCGGCAAGCTCACGCAAGCTGCCGCGGAGCGCTTCTTCGTGCAGCTTGCTGAGCTCGCGGCACACCACCGCCGCGCGCTCCGGGCAGGCGGCGGCCAAATCCTGAAGCGTGTCTGCCATTCGATGAGGCGCCTCGAACAGCACGACCGGCAGCGTCTCCCGGGCGACGCGCTCCACTTGCTCTTTGCGACCGCTCCCTTGCCGCGGCAAAAAGCCCAAAAATAGGAAGGGCCCACCGACGAGCCCGGAGAGCGCGACCGCGGTCGTGACCGCGCTGGCGCCGGGCAGGGACGTGATGGGCACGCCGGCCGCGACCGCAGCGTTCACGAGCGCTCGCCCCGGATCGCTCACGCCCGGCGTGCCGGCGTCCGTCACGAAGGCCACGCTTTGCCCCTCCTTCAAGAGCCCAACGACGCGCGCGACCGCCCGCTCGGAGGCGTTCGCGTCCAGCGTCGTCAGCTCCTTTCCGGTGATGCCGAAGTGGGAGAGCAAGCCGCGTGTGCGGCGTGTGTCCTCGGCGGCGATGTGCGGAACGGCGCGCAGCGTGACGAGCGCGCGCTCGGTCATGTCGCCCAAATTGCCGATGGGCGTCGCCACGAGGTAGAGCGTGCCGGGCTCGGCCACGGTCAGCTCAGCTCGACCGCGTCGCCCAGCGTCTGCTTCAAGTAGTCACGTAGCTTGCCGGTCAGGCGCGCTTCCAGTTGGCGCACGCGCTCGCGCGAGACGCCGAACTCGTCGCCCAGCTCTTGCAGAGTGAGGGGCTCGTCCGCGACGACGCGCTTGTCGAAGATGATGACGTCTTTGCCGGTCAGCTTCTCGCGGAACTCGCTCAGGCGCTCTTGCAGCATCTCGGACAGCTCCGCGCCTTCGGCCAAGCCCTCGGGGGTGCTGCCGGGCGCGGGCATCAACTCCACCCGGGCCACGCTACGGCCGTCGCTCTCACCGACGCTCGCGTCGAGCGATGCGTCGGAGCGCGCCAAGCGCTTGTCCATCTCCGCGACCTCGGCTTCGGCCACGTTGAGTCGCTTGGCGATCTCCGCGTCCGTCGGCTCGATGCCCATGGCGGTGAGCTTGGCCTTCTCTTTACTCAAGTTGAAGAACAGCTTGCGCTGGGCTTGGGTCGTACCGAGCTTCACCAGGCGCCAGTTGTTCAAGATGAAGCGCAGCATGTACGCCCGGATCCACCACGCGGCGTAGCTCGAGAGCTTCACGCCGCGGTACGGGTCGTACTTCTTTACCGCCTGCATGAGCCCGATGTTTCCCTCTTGAATGAGGTCCATCATGTTCTTGTAGGCGCGCCGGTACTCGTAGGCGATCTTGACGACCAGGCGAAGGTTTGCGGTGACCAGGCGCGCCGCCGCCGCCAAATCCTCCGGGTTCTTCTGGTACGTGACCGCGAGCTGGTGCTGCTCGTCCGCGCTGAGCAATGGGTGACGTTGCACCTCGCGCATGTAGGCGGAGAGCGGATCGAAGCGCCCCAGGCCGCCCTCGCTGGAGCGGGTGATGGCGGCGCTGTTCGGTTGCTCGTCGTCCTCCCCCTCGGCGGCCGTGCCTTCCGAGTCTTCCTCGCGAGCGCCCAAGAGGTCGTCGTCGCTTTCGCCCTCCGCGAGGTCCGCCGAGGCGTCCAGCACCTCCGGGTCGTAGGTGTCCTGACCCTCGGCGGGCTCGAGCGACTCGTCTCCGGCCTCTGCGCCCTCGGCCGCTTCGTCCTCGCTCTCCTCGCCCCCGTCACTCGAAGCGGCTGCCGAAGACTCGCTGGCCTTCGATTTCTTCATGGTGTTCGCGGCCTTGGCGGCCTTCGGCTTCGGGTCTTTGGGGGCTGTCACGGGAAGGCTCGGGCAGGGCAGGCGGCTCGGACCCGCCGTTCAGAGAGGGATGGCGGAGCCTGGGCCTCAGGGGCGGAGGCGTCAAGCGACAGCCGATTTTGGCCGTGTGAGCCGCGCGGAGACGCTTCGGCCACTGACAATGAGCTGACGCGAGAGGTGCCGAGATACCCGCTACCCGCCTGCGAAATGCCTAGGAGCAAAGGCCCTATCGGCGCTTCCGCCGAAGCTCCAGATTCGGTATGTGACGGAGCCCTAACCATGCCGCGGAATCTCGATCCGGAGGCGTCCCTCGCGCAGGAGGTGGCGGCCGATAGCGACCCTCGCTCGTCGCGGCAGTGGTCGTCCGCGCAGCGCCTGGCGTCACTTGGGCGTCTAGCGGCTGGGGTCGCCCACGAGATCAACAACCCGCTCGCCTACGTGCTCGGCAGCGTGGAGCTACTGGAGCGAGCGCTCCAAGAAATTGGCGGGCTACATCTCGGCGCCGAGCGCACCGAGCAGATCATCGTGGGTGCTCAGGCATCGCTGCAAAACGCGAAAGAGGGAGTGGAGCGCATTCGCACCATCGTCCGCGACCTCACCGCTTACTCGCGCGCGGCCCCGAGCTCGCGTCGCCCCGTCGATGTGGAAGCAGTGCTGGACGCGACCCTTCAGCTGGCTTGGAACGAGGTCCGGCACCGCGCACGCGTCATCAAAGCGTTTGTCGGTGCGCCCTTGCTCCTGGCGGACGAGGCGCGGCTCAGCCAAGTCTTCCTCAACCTGCTGCTCAACGCCGCGCAGGCCATCCCGGACGGCCGACAAGGCGTCATCCGCATTTCCACTGTCAGTGAAGGTGGAAAGGTGGCGGTTTCGGTGGAAGACGACGGCATTGGAATCACGCCCGAGGACTTGCCGTACGTTTTCGAACCGTTTTTTTCGACCCATGGGGCGTCAGCCGGCTCGGGGCTCAGCCTTGCCATCTGCAGGAATGTGGTGACGGATTTGGGCGGGACCATTACTGTAACGAGCGAGCCCGATGTAGGGAGCCGCTTCACGGTGACCCTGCAGGCGGCCGCAGCCTCCTCGGCTTCGGACGTAGGGAATCGGGCCGGAAGCCGGGAACGTGTGACCAATCGCGCTCGCATCCTGATCATCGACGACGAACCTCTGCTCGGGCAGACCCTCCGCTTCGCCTTTCAAGATCGTCACGACGTGGACGTCGCGGCCAGTGGGCGGGAGGCGCTGGAGCGGCTCACGACGGACGCTGACTACGACCTCGTGCTGTGCGACTTGATGATGCCGGACGTGAGCGGCGAGCACGTGTACCGCGCGGTGCGCGACCGCACACCGGGCCTGCTGCCCCGCTTCGTCTTCATGACCGGTGGCGCGTTCACCGAGCGCGCTCAGGAGTTCCTCGCCCACTTCGACGGGCGGCAGCTGGAGAAGCCCTTCAACATCGACGAAGTCGAGTCGCTGCTCTCGGAAATCTCCGCCGCCGGCGCCGCGTAGCCCGCCCCTCGTGAGGCGAGCTTGCGAGGGCGCAAGATCTCGAGCTCTCCCGCGCGCCGCTGGGGGGTCGCGGCCGGTGCTTCGCGGAGCTCGAGCTCAGGCGGGCGCGGTGGCGCGCGCCAAGCGCTTGTCCCGGCGCATGGAGAGGAGCACCGCTCCGGCGAGGGTCAGGCAGATGAAGCTGAGGGAGAGCCAGATCGGGATCTTGATCCAACCCATCAAGAGCATCTTCACGCCGACGAAGCCGAGCACGAGCGCCAGCGCGGGCTTGAGGTAGTGGAAGCGCTGCACGAAATCCGCGAGGACGAAGTACAGCGAACGCAGGCCGAGGATCGCGAACACGTTCGACGTGAACACGATGAACGGGTCGCTCGTCACCGCGAACACCGCGGGGATGGAGTCCACCGCGAAGATGAGGTCCGTCACCTCCACGAGGACGAGCACCAAGAATAGCGGCGTGGCCAGGCGGCGCCCGTTTTGCACGGTGAAGAAGCGCTGACCGTCCAGAGTGGGGCTGGTGGGCACGACCCGGGCCAGGAATTTGTACACCTTGCCGTCCAGCGGGGACTCTTCCGGCGCCTCGCCCGGCTTCTCCCGCCACAGCTTGATCGCGGTGAACACCAAGAACGCGCCGAACAGGTACATCAGCCAGTGGAAGCGCGCGAGCAGGACGCTACCGGCGGCGATGAACCCCGCGCGCATCACCAGCGCGCCGAGCACTCCCCAAAACAGCACCCGGTGCTGCGAAGTTTGGGGCACTTGAAACGCCGTGAAGAGCACGACGAACACGAACAGGTTGTCGACCGACAGCGCCTTCTCGATCACGTAGCCAGCCGCGAACTCGAGCGCCCGCTCCTGGCCGAACATGAAGTACACGAGCCCGCCGAACACCGCCGCCAGCGCGACCCACACGAGGCTCCAGGTGAGCGCCTCCTTGACCTTGACCGCGTGCGCGTGGCGATGAAACACGCCGAGGTCCAGCGCCAGCATGGCCAAGACGAAGGCTACGAAAGCGATCCAGTGAAGGGGGCTGCCGACGGAATGCACTCGTGATCCTCGCTGAGAGAGGGAGTTTGCGCGTCGGCGTCACATCGCTCCAATAGATACGTAATATGCGCCGCATTGGCTAAACCGATGCAAAAGCCTGTGTCGTATCGGCCCAGCCTAAGCCGCCTTGACGCCCCGGCGCGGCCGGACCCATCCTTTCTGCCGTGGAATGGCTGAATTATCATCATCTTCTCTACTTCTGGACCGCGGCGCGCGAAGGCGGCGTCACGCGCGCGGCCAAGAAGCTGCGACTGGCTCAGCCTACCGTCAGTGAGCAAATCAAGCGGTTGGAGGAGCTGCTCGGACATCCGCTCTTCGAGCGCAAAGGGCGCTCGCTGGTGCTGACGGATTTCGGACGCACCATCTTCGGCTACGCGGACGAGATCTTCTCCCTGGGCCGCGAGCTGATGGACGCGGCAAAGACTCAAGGCGCCGGTCGCCCACGGCGGCTGGTGGTCGGCGTCGCGGACGTGCTCCCCAAGCTCATCGTGTACCGGCTGCTGGAGCCGGCGCTGCGCTTGGGAATCGAGCTCGTCTGCCGTGAAGACTACATCGACCAGCTGCTGGCCGGCTTGTCCATCCACGAAATCGATCTGGTGCTGAGCGACTCCCCGGTGGGAGCGAACGTCGGCGTGCGCGCCTTCAATCACTTGCTGGGGGAGAGCTCGATCAGCTTCTTCGCGGTCAAGAGCGAGGTGCCGCGGCTGAAGCGCACGTTCCCGGCCTCTCTCAACGGGGAGCGATTCTTGTATCCGGAGGAGCAGACGGTCCTCCGCCGTTCCCTCGACCAGTACTTCGAAGACAGCGGCGTGCACCCGCTGTTCGCCGCCGAGTTCGCGGACAGCGCCCTGGCGATGTCCTTCGGTCAGGCGGGGGCCGGTATCTTCGCGGGACCGACCGTGATCGAGCGCGAGATCAAGAAGCAATATGGCGTTGCCGTGATCGGCCGCGCCAAGCAGGTGCGTGAGCGGTACTACGCGATCAGCGGGGAGCGCCGATTGGCGCACCCCGGCGTGCTCGCCATCTCCCAGGCGGCCCGGCGCCTGCTCAGCGCTTGAGAGCGACCTTGTGGCCCGGCGTGGGGATCTCGCCGAGGAGCACCGTCGTATCGAACTTCGCGTGCTCCAGCTTGCGGCTGGAGGCTCCTAGGTCGAACGCCAGACCCCACTCCGCTCCCTCCGCTACCTGCACGAAGAAGGTGGTGGACTCTTTGCACCCTTTGGCGAAGCGCTCGATGGTGTCGCCCGTCATCGACAGGTCCGGTCCGGCCATGCCCTTGCTCCGCTTGCTGGCGGTTCCGCCGGAGAGCTTCCACACCGCGGTGCCATAGTCGCTCGTTACCATCCCGACCACACTGCAAGGGGGCGCTTGCACCTTGGCCTCCGGAACGAAGCGCTGGTCCGCGCTGAAATCCTTCCGCGTCTCGGTCCGGATCGTGATCGAGCTAGGGTTGGTCTTCCCTAGCTCGTCCAGAAACGTGACCACCCACGGCACCTTCGTCTGCCGGTCCACGATGAGGGTCACGTCCTTGCCTTCCAGCCACTTCTTCTGGTCGGCGAGCAGCTCGGTGAGCTTCGCTTTACCTTCCGGATGAATGAGGAGGGCGCGCTCCGTGCCGACCTTGGGGCTGATCGTGTCTATCTCCAGAACCGGGGGCGCGTCCGCCTTGGGCGCGGCGGCGACGGGCGCGTCTTCCACCGCCGCCTCCTTTGTCGGCGGCTCTTTCTTCGGCGGCTCCTCGCAGCCCAAGATTGCCCAGCAGAGCCCGACGAGCGCTACTTCAAGTTGTCGCACAGCGGCTCATTTCGCGAGAGGCGGATGGTGCTCACGCACACACTCTCGGTCTCGGTCTCGGGCAAGCAGATGCCAGACGCGCAGTCGCTGTCCGCCGTGCACGCTTCGCCGGTGCCGGAGCGCTCGATGCAGTGGCTGACCTCCGCGTCTTCCGCGTCGGGAACGCAGTGGTCGGTGGGCGCGCACTCGTAGTCGCCCTCGCAGGGCCGGGTCGTCTTGTAGCTGACGCAGTTGTCGTTGCAGTAGTAGCCTTCTTCGCAGACCTGCTTCACGCCCGTGCAGTCGTCAGCGCGCTCCACGACCTCGGGCTGCGCGCAAACGCCCGTGTCTGCGCTCTGCTTCTTGACGCACATGAAGCCATCCGCGGTGTTGCAGTCGCTGTTCTTGCTGCAATCGTCGCCGTCGTCGGCGGTGCCGCTGGAGAGCATGTCGCACGGGGCGTCGAGGTGGAGCACGACGCCTAGCTCGTCCGCGCTCAAATCGCCGTCTTCGTACGCGGCCGCTACTGCGCCGAGACAGCTCTCCGCGTGAACGCTGGAGTAGCTGCGGGGCACCAGGTCCAAGCACACGTCTTTTTGGGTCGCTTGGCACGCGCTCACCTTGGCCGTGCAGTAGTCGACGACCTTCGCCGTGCAGGCGGCTTCGGCCCACGCCTGGCAGAAGCCGTCGCGCGAGGCGAGCGGGTTCGGCGGCTCCTCCGGGTCGCTGCTACAGGCCAGGGGCAGGGTGAGGACGAGCGCGAACAAGGCGAAAAGCGGCTTCTTCATACGGGGGGCCGACGATACAACGGCAGAACCGTTTTGGTCACTTTTGGGGCGCCACGCGGTACGCTCCGCCAGTGCTAGCCCTGGCCGCTCTCGCGGTACCTCGACTCTCGCGCCGCCCGACTGCTCCGCCTCCGCGGATTCCGTCGCCGCTGCAAGCCGCGGTCCTTTGGCTCTTGGCCATGGTGCTGGTGGTGGCGGCAGGGATCGTGGTCGCCGGGGTGGCGGCGCTCATCGCCCTGCGCACCGGGCTGGCTCCCGACCGCGCGATCGAGCTCCTGCTCGATCCGATGGGGTCGCCGCTCGTGACGACTCCGACCTGGATCTCGATTTCGATCTTGGCGAGCGACCTGGTGCTGGCGCTCTTGGTCTGGCGCTTTTTGCGCCGACATCGCCTCTTTCTGCACGAGGTGTGTCCACTCGGCGTGCCTTCTTTGCGCGACCTCTCGGGGGCGCTCTTGTGCGTGTTCGGGCTCGCGCCCCTGTCGCGTATGCTGGCGGAGCTGGCCCGTCGTCATTTGCCGCACGACGTGAACAACGCGGAGACGATGGTGGTCGCGCTCACGCGGGGCATTTCCGTGGGGGAGCTGTGCGCGGTGCTGCTCGCCACCGCGCTCGTCCCCGCGGTGGTGGAGGAGCTGTTGTTCCGAGGCGTACTGACGCGCGGCTTTCTTCGCAGCAACCTGCTTGCGGTGTGCGTCCCGAGCGCCATGTTTGGGCTGTTCCACCTCGAGCCGACCCAGGCCGCGGGGGCGTTCGTGCTGGGCGTCGGTTTCGGTATTGCGCGCCTCTACACGGACAGCGTGCTCACCAGCATCGCGTGTCACTTGGCCTACAATGCCTACGAGCTCATCGACGTGTACACCGGCGGCCAAGTCGGCAGCACGGACTTGCACCTGGGCCGCGTCGCGCTCGGCTTGTCGCTGGCCGCAGTGGGTTTCGGCCTGATGGTGGTGCACCCGGGTCAGCGTTTGCCGCGGCGTGAAAGGGCCAGATGAAAAGACGCGCGTTGCTGTCGCTCGCCGCGAGCCTCGGCCTGAGCGCGCGCGCCTCCGCCAAGGAGCTGGTGTCGGACGAGCTGTCGCTGGAGGAGCTGAGCCTCAGCGGTGATCCGGCTTTCGGCCGGTACTTGCTCGCGGTTCCCAAGAACCTGCCCCCTGCGCCGGATTTGCTGGTGTTGCTCCACGGCCTGGGAGAAACGGTAGAGCAGCGGATGGGCTCGCGCGCTTTCGCCGAGCGCTACGGTTTGCTGAGCGCGGTCGCGCGCCTCACCCATCCGCCGCTCGAGCGCACGCTAACGCGGGTGGACTACTTCGGCGCGGGCCGGCTGGAGGAGCTAAACACCGCCCTGCTCGGTCGCCCTTACCGGTGTCCCGTCTTGCTCTGTCCGTTTACGCCCAATCCTTACAAGGCGGGCGGAGACCCGACCGTCGCGCGCTTCGCTCACTTCGTCGGCGGACCGCTCAAATCTGCGGTAGAAGCCCGGCTGAACGTGACGTTCCCGGCCTCTCGCGCCATGATCTCGGGTGTTTCACTCGGTGGCTACTTGGCGGTCGAGCTCTTCCTGAAGACCCCGGAGCTGTACGCGGCCGTCGGCACCGCGCAGGGCGCGTTCGGTCCCCAGCAAGCGGCGCGCTACGCGGCCGGCATCGCCGGCGCGGTGAAGCGCGTGGGGCCGCGCCGGGTGGAGATCCTCACCTCCAGTGAGGACTCGTACCGGCCGGCCAATGTCGCGTTTCATCGACATTTGCAGAAGCTCGGCCAGGCGGCGCGCCTGAGGGTATCGCCCGGCCCGCATGACCAACGCTGGCTCAACGAGTCGGGCGTCATCGAGATGCTCGTCGCTGCGGACGACGTGTTCGCGGAGTGCCGCGCGGGAGGCGGCTCATGATTCGCCTGCTCACGCGCCGGGTGCTCGGCTCCGCGGCGGCGGCGGTGGACCTGATGGCGACCGCGGCGGTCACGGCGCACGCGCAGCGCACCGTCGCCTCTCGCCCGCGGCCGCACGCCGATCGGGTGCGACTCCTGGAGCGCCTCGAGGAGCGCTACCGTGACGCGGAGCTCTCTGGCTTCTTCGCGGAGCGCAGCCAAATAGCGCCAGGCGTGCGCCGCGTGCGCGGCTTCGGGCGCGACGGCACGGTCACGGACTTGTCGTGGACCAGCGCCTTTTCCACGTTGGACCTCGAGGTCAGCGCTCGGTACGCTTCGGCGAGCGAGAACGGCGTCGCGGTCGCGCGCCGCTTTCAACGAGGCTCCCGGCGCCCGGTCGTCATCCTCGTCCACGGGTACATGGCGGGTCCGTTCTCGTTCGAAGAGCGGATCTGGCCCCTTTCGCGGATGGATCAGGCGGGGTTCGACGTCGTGCTCTTCACACTGCCGTTTCACGGCCTGCGGGTGCGGGCGGGCCGCGGAGCGGTGCCAGAGTTTCCAGGTGAAGATCCACGCTTCAACGTGGAGGGCTTCCGCCAGGCAATCTTCGATTTACAGAGCTTGGTCGCGTGGCTGCTCGCGGAAGGGCACCCGCGCGTCGGCGTCATTGGCATGAGCTTGGGGGGCTACACCGCCGCCCTGCTCGCCACCGCCGAGCCGCGACTGGACTTCGTGGTGCCGGTCATCCCCCTCTCGTCCCTCGCGGATTTTGCGCGCGAGCAAGGCTCGCTGAGCCCGAACCCGGACGAAGCCGCGATGCAGCACCGCTTGCTCTCGAGCATCTACCGACGCGTTGACCCGGTGGCGCGCCCGGCGCTCGTTCCTCCCGAGCGCTGCCTCGTCATCTCCGCGAAGGCGGACCGAGTGACTCCGGCCGCGCACGCACGCCGCTTGTCCGTGCACCTGCGCGCGCCGCTACAGTCGTTTTACGGGGGACATCTGCTGCAGCTAGGCCGGGCCGAGGCTTTCGAGCGCGTCATCGAGCTGATGGCCGCGCCTCGCTCTGCCGAATAGTGGAGCGCGCGGCCGCCCCGAAGAGCAGCCGCGCGCTCGGCGCACCGGGCAACGTTGCTTACGTGTGCGCGTGAGCGTGCTCCGGATCGACTACTCCTTCCTCATGCTCGAGCACGCCAGCAGGGTCGCCTTGTGTCTCGGCGTTGCGCCGAGATAACCAATGATCGAGCGACAATCGCCCGGAGCCGAAGACGGCAAACGCGGTCAACATCGCCAGCACCAGGGCCGCGAATTCCAGCGACTGCCCGGCGCTGAGCAGGCCCTCGCCCACGTGCACGAGCAGCACCGCGCCGATCAGCGGCGGCACTTGGAGCGCCGCTGCGACGCGCGTCCCCAAGCCCAAAGCTAGCAAGATGCCGCCGCACAGGTGAGCCGCCACCACGTACTGCGAAATCGCCAGCGGGACGAACCAGCTGTCCGTGCGCTTGAGGAACTCCAGCAGTACCTCGGGTCTGCCGATGAACAGTGCGCCGCGCACCATCAGCCCAACGCCGAGATAAATACGCACGACGTCCAGCCCCAGGCTTGGGTCTTGCCACCACGCTCTCTTCGAATCGGATGTCATCGCGCCTCCTGAAAGGGAAAAAGCGAGAAACCTCCCGTACCAAAGTGAACGAAGAAACCGCGAGCCCCCAGCTCGCGAACCTCATTCTGTCATCGAACGCGGTCGCCGCCTATCGGTATCTCGCCCGTGAGTCGGAGTCAGCGCACGTGACGTGACGTGCTCGAGCGTCCGTGCGCCGTGTGGGCGCGTCCGCTCGCCAGGGAAAAGTGAGGAGTCGCGCGAGCCTAGGTGGATCCGCAGGCCTCCCGGCGCGAGGGGCGGAGCTGGCGGCGGCGGCGGCTTCCGGTGTAGCCTCGCGTCGTGGGCGGTGTACCCCAAGCCGTTGTATCTCTCGCGCTAGCTGCGCTCGTCAGCGGCATGCTCGTCCTCAGCTGTGCGGATGGCGAGTCCGCCAAGGCCAACGGTCGCGTCGCGCCGACTCGAGTCTCCGTGCGAGACATCGCTTGGGGGGGCGCAAGGGACGGAGCGGGAGGCGACGGAGGGGGAGGCGAAGCCGGGGCAGGTGACGCGCCGCTCAGCGCGGGTGGCGCCCCCTCGAGCGTGCCCACGGAGGGCGGCGGCGGCCAGGCCGAGCCCGGCGTCCTGCCCCTCGAGGGCAGCGGCGGGGAGCCGCCGAGCTGCGGAGACCAGAGCGGCGCGGTGTGCGGCGCGAGCATGGTGCCCGCTTCGGACCCGGCCATGCGTTACTTCTGTTCGCACGGCGACCTCATTGCTCAGGCGCG
This sequence comes from Myxococcales bacterium, assembly GCA_004193285.1. Taxonomy (GTDB): domain Bacteria; phylum Myxococcota_A; class Polyangia; order Polyangiales; family Polyangiaceae; genus PMG-095. The sequence goes on from SECP01000031.1 coordinate 42,892, forward strand.
CTGTCCGGGCGTGTGCCTCACGACGAACAACTCCTGCGGTATGGGCAACGGCACCGGCGACGGCTCGGACGGCACTCCGCTAGGAGTCTGGCTGCACTGCCGCGAGTGCTTGTCCGTGGACTGCAAGGCTCCGCTCGTCGCGTGTGACGCTGACCCGTGGTGCGCAGCCCACATGGACTGCAAGGAGAGTTGCACCATCGACGAACCCTGCCTGTCCACTTGCCGCGCGGCGTTTGCAGAGGATGCGCTCATGGACGAGCTCGACCTCTGCGCCGCGACCACGAAGTGCCCGCCAGCGTGCGCCGGTATTTGAGCGCATGAGCAACCTTTGCTCGCCTCGTTGTCACGGAGCCACGCCATGCTCGGTCTAAAGCCCGGCGTGCGCGTCGCGGGCCGCTACGAGCTTTTGCAGCCGCTGGGTGAAGGCGGCATGGGCGAGGTGTGGTCGGCGCTGCACCTCATTACTGGCAAGCGGATCGCGCTCAAGGCGCTGAAGGCCGACAAAGCCGCCCGCCCCGAGCTGGTTCACCGCTTCTTCCGCGAGGCGCGGGCCGCCACCGCCGTCACGCATCCGAACGTCGTTTCGGTGCACGACGTGCTGAGCTACGCGGGCGCGCCCGTGATGGTGATGGAGCTGCTGGAAGGGGAGTCGCTCGCGGAGCGGCTGCGCCGCGAAGGGCGGCTGGAGCTTCCTCGGCTGGCGGAGTTGCTCGTGCCCATCGTTTCCGCGGTCGGCACTGCGCACGCGCGCGGCATCGTTCACCGGGATTTGAAGCCGGAAAATATCTTCCTTTCGAGCTCGCCCAGCGGCGGCGTGATCCCCAAAGTGCTGGACTTCGGCATCGCCAAGCTCACGTACGACGACGCCGCGGGCCTCTCCGCGCTGACCCGCACCGGTTCCATGGTCGGTACGCCGTTTTACATGTCACCGGAGCAGGCGGCGGGCGAAAAAGACTTCGACCACCGCTGTGACGTGTGGGCTCTGGGGGTGATCTGCTTCGAGGCGCTGAGCGGAGCGCGCCCCTTCCAAGGCGACAATTTCGGTCAGGTGTTCAAGCGAATCATCACGGAGCCGGCTCCCTCGCTGAAGCAGCGGCGCCCGGAGTTACCGCGCGCGGTGGTGGAGCTGGTAGACGGCATGCTGGCCAAGGATCGCGCCGCGCGCGCCGCGCTTTCGGAGGTGCTCGCGGTGCTCTCCCAACACACGGACGTGCGCGCGCCGCGCTTCGGCGCGCCTCAAAGCGAGCTGCCGCCCGAGCCTGCGGCAGGCTTCACGCGCGACTCGCTGGAGGCCGCTCCCGCCCTGGAGCCGGTGGCGACCCTGGCCGATGCCAACGCGACTGCCGAAGAGCCCCTACCGGAATCTTTGCCGCCTTCGTCGCCGCTCCTGGAAACGCTCGGGGCCACCACTCTGGGGGACGCGGTGCGGCCGAGGCAGCGCCGAGCCCTGCCCCTCGGTTCGCTTGCGCTCGGCGCCGCGGCCTTGCTCACGGTAGCGAGCGGTATCTGGTGGAGCTTACCTCGGCCGTCGGCTGCGCCAGCGCGCGAGCCGTCGCCACCCATCGCGGCCCGAGCGGCGACCCCGCCACCCGCGCCTTTCGAGGCCCCCGCGCCGACACCGCCCGCGTCGGAGCCGCCGCCCGCCGCCTCGCCGGGGAAGCCGCTCGCGTCCCACGTGCCGCGCCTGCTCGCTGCGCCAGGCGTCGCCAAGCTGCGCGAGGCGGCACCTAGCGCCTCCGCCTTGCCGGCCCGCGGGGAGCCAGAGCCCCCCAAGAAGCTCCCGGGTGGCATCTTGGATCAGGACCGTGCGCCATTCTGACCTCCGCTTATGGCTCGGCATTTCGCTGTCGGTCATCGGTGCGGTCGCGGCGCCAGTCGCGGCGCAATCGGTGGAAGAGCCGGTGCAGGTCGAGCAAGCGCGCGCGCTCTTCCTCGAAGGGCTGAGCGAGGTTCGTAGAGCGCATTGGGGCGAGGCGCTCGCTGCGTTCGAGCGCTCTCAAGCGCTACGCGCGCACCCTCTGACTACCTACAACATCGGTGCGTGCGAGCGCGCGCTGGGCCGGTACACGCGCGCACGTCGTGCCCTGGAGAGCGCGCTTTCCGGGGCAGGGGCGGACGAGCTCCCGCCCAGCGTGGTGTCCGACGCGCGCGCGTTCCTTCAGGAGATCGAGCAGCTCCTGGTGCGGCTTGCGGTCACGGTGGAGCCGGCCGGCACGCGCATCGCGGTGGATGGTCGCGCGCTCGAGCCGGAGCCGTCGCCCGGCGGCGCGCCGTCGCTCGTCGCCGGCACGCTGCCGCCCGGTCGCGGCGTGATCGCGCCTTCCGGCCGCTTCTTCCTCCTCGCAGATCCTGGCGTGCACGTCGTCACTCTGTCTCGTCAAGGCTACGGCGACGTCGTCGTGAACAAGACCTACCGCCCCGGGCAAGTCGCAGTGGAGCGCTGGGTCCTCTCGGAGCTACCCGCGACGATTCGCATCTCTTCCAACGAGGCGCGGGCGCTCGTTAGCGTCAACGGCAAGGACGTGGGCGTCGCTCCCATCGACGTCCTCCGTCCGGCGGGGCTGCACCGCGTCGAGGTGAGCAAACCTGGCTTCGTGCCTTACGTCGCGGACGTACGGGTCAAAGCCGGGCAAGAGAGCGCACTACGCTCGACTCTCGTGCCCGAGAAGCAGTCACTCCTCGGGCAGTGGTGGTTCTGGACGGCGGCGGTGGCGCTCGCGGGAGGAGTCGCCACCGCGACTTACTTCGCGGCCCGCAGCGAGCCCGCCCCGCAGCGCCCCCCGCTGGACGGCGGCAGCTTGGGCTGGACGGCGAGGATCCCGTGAAGCTGGTTTCGCTCGCGTTCGCGCTGCCATGGCTCGTCGCCTGCTCGGGGAAGCCGGCCGAGCTCGACCCCTACGGCGAGGTGCTCGTCCAGGTGGACACGAACTTGCGCGTCCCGCACGCAGTCTCGCGCGTCAGGCTGGACTTGTTCGACGCCGAGCGACGGTGGCTGGAGTCTCGAGACTTCTCGACGCCGGAGCCGAGCGACTTTCCCCTGAGTTTCAGCATTTACGAAGCGGCCAGCGGCGGTCCGCGCACCGCTTACCTTCGCGCGCGCGGCTACACCGACGACCACGTGCGCGATTACCGCGGAGAGCGCTTCGAGGAGCGCGTTGCCTTCGAGGCGCCCACCACGAAGGCTTCGCTCGAAGCCGCATGCTCCGACGCGCCCGTGCTCGCGCTCGGAGAGCTACGGACGCTTCGTCTGCGAGGCGAGGCTTTCCCGGAGGGCGGCCTTTCGTGCACGGCGAGCGCAGGCGATTTCGACAAGCGCACATCGAGCGGGCTCGCGGTGTTTCGCTTGCCGATCGAGGACGCGGGCCGCTACCGCGTCAGCGTGGCGACCTCGAGCCCCGGCGTGGAGTGGGCGCCGGTTGCAGACACGTTGCTCTCGCTGCGCACGGTCTGTGCGGATGCGCAGAGCGAGCTTGCATGCAACGACGACGAGCAGTCCGGGCAAGGCGCTCTCTCGGGGCTGAGCCGCACGCTGGAGCCGGGCGACTACTTCGTGCTCATCGGCAACGTGGCGCCTGGGCCCATGGACGTGGGCGTGTTCGTCCAGCAGCGTGACGCGTTCTCCAACGTGCCCACCGACGATCCGGTCGAGCTCGCGCGCGAGGAGCCGCGCCTGATCGTCGCGGGCGTGGATCAGACCCCGCAGCTCGAGCCCGAGCCGTACCTAGCCGTAGACCGCTTGGCGCGCATCGACGTGGAGCCAGGGGTGCAGCGCACCGCGCAGCTGCTGCTGGAGGGCGAGTGCCTGGGCACGATGGCGGACCTGCAGGGTCTGCGGAGCTGCCTTTCGGAAGAGGGCGTGCTCAGCGCGGTCGAAGCGGAACCGCTGGCGGCGGGGCGCGCGCGCGACCGCGAAAGCGTCAGCGCGGTCGGCACTTGGGCCAAGTACGAGCACCCGGGCTGCGCGGAGGCGACGACGCCCACGACGCCGGGCCTGTACGACGAGCGGGTGTGCGTGACCGGGGGCGCGTTCTTGCTCGGTGACGCGACGCTGATCGAACGCGGCGCGGACGGAGGCTACCCGGAGCGGCTGGCCGTCATTCCCAGCTTGTTCGTCGACCGCTACGAGTACACGGTCGGCCGCTACCGCGACGCGCGAGCGCGCGGCTTCGAGCCGCCGGACGGAGGTCCGTTCAACAACTTCGAACGCATCGCGCTGGACGCCGCGGACCTCACGCGGGCTTGCTCGTACAGCGAGCTACTGGACGGCTCGCCGCAATTTCCGGAGCAAGAGGACTTTCCCCTCTCGTGCGTCTCCTGGCTGACCGCGAGGGCGCTGTGTGAGCTGGACGGCGGGCGCCTGCCGACCGTCGCGGAGCGAGAATACGTAGCCTCCGCAGCCGGCCGCGACTTCGAGACCGCGTACCCGTGGGGCGAGCGCAAGCCCGCCTGCAACGAGTCGCTGTTCGGTCGCTGGTACGAGCCGAGCCACGGCAGCACGGACTGCGCCGAGGAGGCTTCAGGCCCGGCGCCGGTGGACGCGGAGCCGTGGGCATCGTTCGATGTCACGCCGGAGGGAGTGGTAGGCCTCGGTGGCAGCCTGGCGGAGTGGACCGCCGACAGCCACCGCGCGTATTCGGACCCTTGCTTCGAATCGCAGCCGCACTTCTCGCCCCGTTGCGATGAGGCGGAGGCGCCGCTGCGCACCATTGCCGGCGGCTCCTGGCGTAGCCCCGCCGCCGGCACGCGCGCGGCGTCGCGCACGGGAGGCGCGGTGGCCGGAATCGACCCCTGGGTCGGCTTCCGCTGCGTCTACGAGGTTCCCGAGCCATGAAGCGCGCGCTCTCGCTCGCGACCGCGGCTGCGCTCGTCGCCTGTGGCGGTGAGACGACGCTGCCCCCGCAAGGGCAGATCTTGCTCTACATCGATACGGACGCGCCGCTCGCGCCCGCGCCCGGCAGCCCCGCGGAAGTGGGTCTCCCGCCGGCGCTCTTCGATCGCCTGCGCATCGAGGTGCGAGACCAGGAAGCTCCGGAAGGCTCTCCGCCGCTCGCCCGCCGCGACTTTCCGCTGCATCGAGGTTATTTTCAGGGGGCGCCGGAGTCGGTGGGCATCGTGCCCGAGCGGAGCGGCGGCCGCCTGCAAGCGCGCGCGCGCCTCTACCGCAGCGTGAACGTCCGGGCCGGTGAGCTCGCCGTCTCGAGCACGGTGGATGTCGTCCAGGAGCTGCCGCCGGTACCGGCGGAAGGCATCGTCAGGGTGCTGATGGAGCTGCGGATGGAGGACACCGGCATGCCGCGCTCCTTACCCCGAGCGGAGCCGCTCGACGCAGCGCCGCGAACCTCCGCCGTCGGCTCCTGGAGCGGCGCGGCGCAGCGGCCTTGCTCGGGCGAGGCCGGAGAGGGCGAGCTTTGCGTGCCTGGCGGCGCGTTCTGGATGGGCGACCCGGCCTTGCGTGACGACGGTGAGGTGGCGGACGCCGCTCGCGAGCGACTCGTGGTCGTGTCGCCGTTCTTCATCGACGCTCACGAGGTGACGGTAGCCGAGCTGCGCGCTCACGCCGACGACATCGCCTCCGCCGGTGCCGAGCTGCCCCCCGAATGGAGCGGCAGCAGCGCGGGCATCTCCGAAGACGATTTTTCTACGTACACTCCCGGCCCTTCGTCGAGCGACCCGGTGGACCAGCAGAGCGCGCTGCCGGTCAATGGCGTGTCCTGGCACACCGCGCGCGCTTACTGCCGCGCCGTCGGTAAGGACCTGCCGAGCGAGGTGATGTTCGAGTTCTTGGCGAGCGGTCGCGGTCGGGAGCAGGAGTACGTGTGGGGCAACGACGAGCCTCAGTGGTGCGACGGGAGCGTCGTTGCGGCTCGCGCTGGCTTCGGAGCGTACGCCACGTTCGACGGTACGTGTCGTCCGGCGGATAGCATCGGGGGACCCCTGCCGATGGGCGGCGGACTCCGTGACCGCGCGCAGCTCGCGCAAGGCGAGGTGCTGGATCTGGCTGGCAATTTGAGTGAATGGACGCTCGACTGGTTCAACACGGAGAACGAGGGCGTCTGGGCGACGAGCAGGGTGCTCACGGACCCGGTCGCCGACGAGCGGGGCGCAGCCGGCGAGCGGCGCACGCTCCGCGGCGGTTCCTGGCGCGGCCGCTACGTCCAGCTCCGCGCGGCCACGCGCCTGGGCCGCGAGCCCGAGATGGTCAGCCGCGCCGTCGGTTTTCGGTGCGCGCGGCGTCCGTAGCGCGCAGCCGCCCGCTCTGACTAAGATACGAGGCCTCATGCCGCGCGCCCTCACCCTCACCGCGACGCTGGATGGCGTGGACGCGGAAAGCGGCGGAACGGCGCAGGAGCCGGCCGCCCCTGCGCTCGTGCTGATGTGGAGCGAGCACGAGCCGGCGCGCGTGGGTGAGCTGATCTTCGCCGAGCGGCTCCCCACGTTCTTCGGGCGCGACACCGAGGCCGCGGAGGTGCGAGCGGCGCTCGTGCGCCAGCGGCCGGGCAAGAACGAGATCATGGCGCCCCCCGCCAATGCGTTCCTTTCGCGTCGGCACCTCAAGCTCAAGTCGATCGAGGACGACGGCATCGCCCTCGAGTGCCTCGGCAAGCGCCCACTGCTCGTGAACGGCACCGAGCAGGAGCGAGCGGTGGCGCGGCCCGGTGACTGGGTGGAGGTGCGCGGCTTGTACGCGTTTTTCTGCACGGAGCGGCCCCGTCGACTACCCGAGCACGTCGAGCCAGCTCACCCGTTCGGCGAGCCGGACCTGGACGGCATCGTGGGCGAGAGCCCCGCGGTCTGGGACTTGCGGCGTCAAATGGCGTTCGCGGCGCCGCGCGCGGCTCACGTCCTCGTGACCGGGCCGAGCGGCTCGGGCAAGGAGCTCGTGGCGCGTGGAATCCACCGTCGCTCCGGGCGTAGGGGGCGGGAGCTGGTGTCGCGCAGCGCGGCAACGCTGCCGTCTGGTCTCATCGACGCGGAGCTCTTCGGCAACATCGCGAATTACCCGAACGTCGGCATGCCGGAGCGGCCCGGGCTGCTCGGTCAGGCGCACGGGTCCACCCTGTTTTTGGACGAGATTGGCGAGCTCTTGCCGGAGCTGCAAGCGCACCTCTTGCGCGCGCTGGACGCCGGTGAATACCAGCGCCTCGGCGATGCGCGGCCGCGCGTCGCCGACTTGCGCTTGGTCGCAGCCACCAACCGCGCGCCCGCGGAGCTGAAGCCGGACTTGGCGGCCCGCTTCACCCTGCGCATCGAGACCCCCGGCCTCTCGGAGCGCAGCGAAGACGTGCCGCTGCTGGCTCGGCACCTGGTCCAGCGCATCGCGCGGCAGGACGCCGCGATCGCGCGCCGCTTCCTCGGCGCAGACGGCTCGCCCCGCTTCACGGTGGAGCTGGTGCGGGCTCTGTGCCGCCACCCGTACGGCACTCACGTCCGCGAGCTCGAGGGCTTCCTCTGGCGAAGCCTGCAAGGGAGCGGGGGTGAGTCGTTGGAGCTCACGCCCGAGCTTGCCAGCGTGTTGCGCGCTCCCCTCGAGTCGCGGGCGGCTCAGTCCGTGAGCGCGGCGGAGCTGCGCGACTGCCTGTCACGACACGGCGGGGTGAAGGACAAAGTGTGGCGGGAGCTGGGGCTCAGCAGTCGTCACGCGCTGCACCGGCTGATGAAGAAGCTGGGCGTGGCCGACGCCGCCGACTGAGCCAATCACAGCGCTTCCAGCGGCACCGTGCGGCGGAGCTCGGCGATGGCCTGGGTGCGGCTCTTCACGCCCAAGGTCTCGTATACCTCGTGCAAGTAGGTCTTCACCGTCGCTTCACGGAGACCGAGCTGCTCGGCGATCTCTCGGTTTTTGAGACCTTGCGCCACGAGCGCGAGGAGCTGCTGCGAGCGCAGCTTGAAGCCGTAGCGCTCGCGCAGCCGCCGCGAAAATAGCGCCCGGCTCGGCGCGTAGTGGCGTAGCCACACGAGCACCCGGCCGCCCGGCGCGCGGTCTACCTCCAGCAAGCGATGCTCGGGCAAGCTCGCGAGCCGCGAATGCGCCGCGCAGGCGCCGCCGGCGAGGCGAGCTCGAGCGGCGGCTTCCAGCTCGGGAACGAGTCGTCCGCCTTCGGTCAACCCCTGGGCGTCGCCGTGCTCAGCCAAGACCGCCAGCGCGGCATCGCATTCGATGACCAGCTGCCCGCTGAGGGCGAGCGAGCGTTGCAAGAGCTTCGTCTCGAGATCGGAGGAGGGAGCCACAGCCCCGACATCGCAAGGCGTATGCCACGGCCGAGGCAGCGAAAATTGCGGCATTTACCTCGGTCAGCGGCGCGCGCGCGCACGGCCGCGCCGCGCGCGCGCACCTGGTGAACTAACTTTGGTTGACTGACTTGGTCGTCCGCCACTGGCACTCTCGCGGGGGCCGATTTAAGACCAGGGTGCGGTGGGGGAGTGAAAGCGGTAGTCCCATGACGAGAGCACAGATCCATTTCTGTTCGGTTGGTTCCCAGCGCGTTGCCTTCGCGGTTCAAGGCTCGGGTCCGGTGCTGGTGCTCGGTCCAGCCTGCGTCAGTGACTTGGAGCGGGATACGGAAGAGCCCCGCCTGCGCGCATTTTACGAGCGCCTAGCCGCGCGCTTCACCCTGGTTCGGTACGATCACACCGGTGTGGGCTCGAGCGATCGCGGCCGCGATGACTTCTCGTTCGAGCGGGAGGTGGCAGAGCTCTCGAGCGTGGTGGACTGCGTGTCGCGGCAGCAGCCGGTGGTGCTGATGGGCGGCTCCTTCGGAGGCCCAGTGGCGACAGCCTTCGCCGCGCGCCACCCAGAGCGCCTCTCGCAGCTCGTTCTGTACGGCACGTTCGGCGCGGGCGAGCAGCTCGCGCCCGCAGGCGCCCAACGAGCGATCACGGACATGGTGCGCGCGCATTGGCGGCTGGGTGCGCGCATGCTCACGTCCATCGTCGCGCCTGGTGTGTCGGAGGAGGAGGCGAGCCGCTACGCGCGTACTCAGGTCGGCGCGGTCAGCGCGGAGACCGCCGCGAATTTGCTGCAAATGATGTACCGCATGGACGTGAGGCACGAGGCGGCCCTCTTGCGGACTCCCACCCTCGTCATCCACCGCCGGCACGATCGCTCCATCCCGCTCGAGGCGGCGCGGGACGTCGCGTCGCGCATCCCTGGCTCGGGGATGATCACCCTCGAGGGTCAGGTGCACTTACCGTGGTTCGAGAGCAGTGGCGTGCTGGACGCCGCTCTGGAATTTCTCAACGTGGACGACGCGGACGAGCGTAGCCGCGAGAGCGGTGAGCACGCGGAGCTGATCCGCAGCGGAGACGTGTGGGCCATCGGCTGGGCTGGCAGTCGTCAGCACCTCAAGCACGCCAAGGGCCTGTCGGATATCGCGACCCTCGTGCAGAGTCCCGGCACTGGCATCGCAGCGCTCACCTTGGCGGAAGGCATGACGCACGCGGGGCTGGAGGTGTCGGCGCAGCCACTGCTGGACGATCAAGCGCGGCGTGAGTTTCGCCAGCGTCTGCGGGACATCGACGTCGAGCTGGGTGAGGCGGAGGCGCACGTGGACCTGGCGCGGCAAGAAAAGCTCACCGTCGAGCGCCAAGCGTTGCTCTCGGAGCTCTCGGCGGCCGCTGGCCTTGGGATGCGTAAGCGCGTCTTCGCGAGTGACGCGGAGCGCGCGCGCAAGGCCGTCACCGCACGGCTCCGCGACGCGATCGCGCGGGTTCGGAGCGTGCATCCTACCCTGGGCGAGCACCTGGACGGCTCGATAGTCACTGGCCTCACTTGCATGTACCGCCCCGCTCGCCCCATCCGCTGGCGCACCGCAGGGTAGAGGCAACTCTGCGCGCGGCCGCTGGCCTTTCTGGTGGTAGCCTGCGACGTCATGTCGGGACGCGCTTGGCTGATAGCTCAGCTGGATGCGATGCATCGCAGCCGGGGCGGAGACTGGTACTACCGAACGTTCGCGCCGGGGCGGGCTCTCGCGGAGCTGCCGGGCGTGCACGTGGTGAACGTGGACCAGGCCCACCGCAAGCTGCCGCAGATCTTGGAGGGCGCGGACGTGCTCGTCGTGAACGGCGTGTGCAGCGCGGACTTGCTCGGCGTCATCGAGCAGCGCCGGCGTGCCGGGCGCACCACCGTCTTCGAGATCAACGACGACGTGCAGGAGATTCAAGACGATAATCCGCTCGCCGGCTTCTTTCGCCGGCCGGAAAACGTGCGCTTGTTCCGCCGCCTCGCGAAGCAGGCCAACGCCGTGCAGTACAGCGTGCCAGAGCTGGAGCGCCTCTACGGCTCGCTGAACCCGCAAGGTCGCGTGTTCGTGAACCAGCTCGCCGCTGCTCCGCCTCTCCCCGCGCTCCGCACGGAGGGTCCAGTTCGAGTAGGTTGGGGCGGCTCCGCGGGTCACTACGAGGACATGGCCGAGGTCGCGCCGGCGCTGGTGCGCTTCGTTCGTCAGGAGCCGCGCGTGACGCTGGAGCTGATGTGCTCCGATCGCATCTGGAACTTGTTCGAAGCGCTGCCCGCCGAGCGGAAGCGCCGCACGCCGGTCGGCAGCTTGGAGCAGTACTACGAGTTCGTGTCGCGGCTGGATATCGGCATCGCTCCCAACCGCGATCGCGGCTTCAATCGCGCCCGCTCGGACGTGAAGTTCCTGGAGTACGCAGCTTTCGGGGCGGTGGCCGTCGTTGCTCGTTTGGTGCCGTACCTGGCCAGCGTGAAACATGGCGAAAACGGCTTCTATTTCGAGGGCTCGTCGGGGCTTCTGCAAGTGCTCGGCGCGCTGGTGAACGACTCGGCAGAGCGGCAGCGGGTTCGTGAGCGCGCGCACGCTTACGTCTCGCAGCACCGGCTGCAATCGGCTCACGCGGCGGAGCGGCTGCAATTCTATGCGGAGCTGCAGCCCTCAGCCCCCTCCGGTTCGGAGCCGCAGCGGCTCTTCGAGGCTCTCTCCGCGCTGGAAGGCGCCGAGGTTCTGGGGCGGCACCTCACGCTTGCCCACACGCGCTACGAGGAGTCACTCCACGATGGCCTCGTGCTGGTACAGAGTAAAGACGGGGGAGAGCGCGGCGCGAGCCTGCTGCGGGCGGCCGCGGAGCTCGAGCCGCAGCTCGACCTTCCGCACCTCTACCTAGGCGCGGGCTTGGACTCGGAAGAGGAGCTGCTGGTCGCGCTCGTCAAGAACCCGGCCTCCGTTCAAGCGGCGCTCGCCCTGGGGGAGCACTACCTGGCCCGCGGAAAGCTCATGCCGGCACTGCAGCGCTTCTTGGCGGCGGCGGAGCTCGCACCGGGCTACGAGCTGCCGTACCTGCTGGCCGCGTCTACGATGCGCAAGCTGCAAGCCAACAAGGAAGCCGAGGAGTTCGAGCGGCTCGCGCAGAACCTCGCTCGCGCCGTCGCGCCGCCCCCTCCGGCGCCCAGCACGCGCACGGTCGAGCCCGCTTGGCGCCTGCTGGACCAAGGCGTGCACCTGGAGACCCTGAACCCGAGCTACGCGCCCGTCGGCCTGCTCGAAATGATCCTCACGCCGCCCAAGCGCGTGCTGGACGTCGGTTGCTTTTGCGGCGGTACCGGGCGCTTCCTCAAGCGGCGATTCCCGGGCTGTGAGGTCGTGGGGGTGGAGATGCTGGAGCCTGCAGCGCGTCTGGCCGCCGAAGCTTACGATACGGTGTTGCTGGGTACGCTCGAATCGCTGGATTTCCACGAGGTAGGGCTGGAGCCCGGGAGCTTCGACGCCATCGTGCTAGCGGACGTGCTCGAGCACCTCTTCAATCCCTGGCAAGCGCTGCTCCGGCTGCGGCCGCTCCTGGCGCCGGGCGGCGCGCTCTACGTGAGCTTGCCCAACGTGCGCAATCTCAAGGTCATGAGCGACCTCGCGCGCGGTGATTTCGACTACGCGGGGGCGGGAATTCTGGACGTGACGCACGTCCGGTTCTTCACGCGTAAAACCGCGACGGAGATGCTCACCCAAACCGGGTTCGTGGTCGAGGACGTGGGTATCAACCCGGATTCCCGGCTCGCCCCCGTCTTCGATGGCAAGGACCTGACCCAGCTCACTCGCGTGGAGCTCAATGGTCTTGCCCTGAGTGACCTTCGTCACGAGGACGTGCTCGAGCTCCTTGCGCTGCAGCTCTTCTTTCGCGCGCGGCTCGCCTGAGAGCTGCACCGCCGCTTCCGCAACCCGCGGCCCTCACGAGTACGAGTCCGCTTCCGGTATGGGGGTGCGGGCGGCCCCGGCTCGTGCCGTTCCCCACGCGCGTCGACACCGCTCGTCGAAGGCGGCCCGAGCCGCGGGCAGGCGCGCGGTCAAAACCTCGGGCAACAGGGCATACACCTTCTGCAGAATGTCCGGCGCGATGCCGTGCGAGCTCCACGCGAAGCCCTGTGCGTACAGATCCGCTTCCGCGTCCGTGCCTGGGCCCGGAAAGGCTCCTGCGCTGCGGATGACGGGCACGATGTGCTGCTCTTCCTGAGCGAGGTGGGGCTCCAGCAGCGCTCGGAGCTCGCGCACGACGGCTAGCGCCGGGCCAGGGCTCGGTAGCTCCGCAAAGGCGCTGTCCCCGCGCGTCAGCAGTGGATCGATCTGTCGGTGCTGCTCGGCCAGGTCGTCGATGCAGGCGGCGAGCGCCGGGCTGACTTCGCGCATGCGCGGAAACATGCCCGTGTCCTCGACTTGATGATGGCCGTGCAGGGTCGCGCGGTAGCTCTGCCACTCCGCTCTCAGGGCTTCGACCTGCGCCTCGTCCAGGCGCCCCTCTCTACCGAGCGCTCGCTCGAAGCGCAGCAGGTCCCGTCTCAGGCCGTGGTGCGACATCATGAACATCGTCGCCATCGACGCGCTGCCGTCGTCGTTCAGTAGATTGGGGGGAGTCGGCATGTCATCGCCTAGGGCGCCCCCTCGCCCGCGACAAGGCCCCGCTCAGCGGAGGAGCCGCGAAGGATCTTCCTCGAGCCGGCTCCACACACTGCCGCGAAGTTGGTTCGTTTCGCGCAGCCAGTGTCGGTAGCGCTTGTAGAGGGCTCGATCGACCGGCGCTGGCTCGCGCAAAAAGCTGGCCAGTGAGCCTTGGTGGGTCAATCCCGGCAGGTCATAAACGGCCGTGCCCTGGCATTTCACCGGCGTGCCGTGAGTCAGGGACGACAGCCCGACCGTGCTGTTGATGACGATGGTGCCGCGCGCGCCGCGGAGCGCCGCGGGCAAATTCACGACGTCCACGTAGTGCAAGCGGCCGCGTAGCCCGTGGCGCTGCGTCAGCTCGGACAAGAGCGCACCGTAGTCGCGGTAAGCGCGATCCATGGGGTGTAGCTTGACCACGAGCGCGTGATCTTTGGGCGCGTGCTCGGCAAACGTTTCCACGACCTCGCGGATGAAGTCTTCGATGCTCGCGTAGCCGGAGTGCCCGAGCTGCGAGTCCAAGTGCACTTGCAGAGGCACGAAGAAGTAGGGGCCCAGCGCGCGCGTCTCCAGTTGCCGGGCAAGCTCGCGGTCCCGCACCGCATGGAGGGCACGCCTCACCGCGCCGCGCAGCCAGAATGCGGCCTGAGGCACCGGGCGGATATCGCGGTGGTGCCGGTATCGAGGGTACAGCGGGCGTAGGGCCGCCGCCGCGGTGGCATAGGCCGCGGTGTGCAGCGCAGACTTCAAGAATGCGTGCTGAATGGGCGGGTAGGGCGACTCCGCCTGGGGCGTCACTTGCTCGTAAAAGGCCGGATCGCGCGGAATTCGTGAGTGCCCGTTCACGCCGCCTCGCTCGAGGGTCACGAAATCGGGGCGCAAGTAGCCTTCTTCGAACACGAATACCTGCAGGCTCAGCGAATTCGCCCGCTCCACTGCCGCCCGGTGCAGCGGTCGACAGTCACCGAACAGAACCACGCCGTCTACCGCGTGCTCCTTCACCAGCGCCTCGAAGAATTGCGGCCATTGCTCCACCGAGCCGCGGTAGCGGACCACGTTGCGGCCGCGGTAGTACAGGTCTTCCCCCCCGTTGAAGTTCACCTTGGTGACGCGCGCGCCCGCGCCTGCGAGCTGCCGCGCCACGCGTGCAAAGAAGGGCCCCGCTGGCCCTTGCAACAGCAGCAGGTGCCGCCCGCTCAGCTCAGGCACGGCGCAGCTCCCGCCCGTGCCACCACTCCGCGCCCGAGCGCGCCAGGCTTCGCAGCTTGATCGCGAGCCGTGGTAGCGGAACCCGGTCCCGCCTGCCCGCCTCCTGGAGCTCGCGGACCTTGTCTTCCGCGCTCACGAAGCAGCGCGCGGACCAGCTCACGTAGCGCGGGTAACGCAAGAGCGCGCCCGCCACCAGCTCGTCGAGCTGCAGCCTCCGTGTACGACGGGCCAGGGGAGCGTGATCGCGCGTGAGCCCCCAACCCGCATAAAATGGCTGGCCATACGTCACCACGGGCAGCCCCCGCAGGAGCGCCTCGAAGCCGACCAGCGACGTCATGGTGTGTACTTCGTGCGAGAGGGCCAGACACGCAGAGAGCGGAACCTGGCCGACTAGTGCGTCCCACGGAGGCTCGACCACGCCGTGGAGCGCCCCCGCGCGATTGCCACTCAGCACGTCCGGGTGCGGCTTGTAGAGCAAGTACGCGTCGGGGTTGGCGCCGCGTACGGCTCGAAGCAGTGCAAGATTGTCGCCGATGCTCTGAGTGCCGAGCCGCACCGACGCGTCGTCCGCCACCTGGCCCGGCACGAGCACGACGCGTTGACCCGGTCGAGCTCCCAATCGCAGCGGCTCACGCGACGGCAGGTTGTACTTGCTGACCCCGCTCGCCACGATCATCTTCCGGAGCGCCGCTGCGCGTTCGAGCTCTCCGGGGCCGAAGCTCGCGTGCTGCAAGATCTCCTCCAGCCGGCTCGCACGCGAAGGATCGTAGTAGATGCCGTCCGGATCCAGCACGAGCGACCCCGGCGCGGTGAGGTCCGAGCCAAGCCCCGCCGAGCGCAAGAAGCCGTCTTCCATGCTCCACAGCGGCACCCCGCGCGCGCCCGCCCACGCCTCCAGCTGGGGAGACTTGCGACTCGCCCACACCACTCCCGTCGCTCCTCTCACGTCCGCTTCCGTGCCCAGCTCCGCCGGCGAAGCGACGAAGCGCACGCAGCGCCCCGGTGAGCGCAGGTAGCGGCGCACGAACGGGCGCTTCCAGTAGCTCATGCCAAAACACACGAAATTACGGCTATTCTCCGCGAACACGCCGCGCTGTAGCGCCAAGTGCTCGAGCACTGCCTCGGCCTCGCAGCTCTGACCCGAAAGCGGGTGCCGGTAGCGCGGGTAGAGCAGCAGCGCGCCGGCCACCAGCTCCGACAACTGCAGCCGCCGTGTGCGGCGCGGCGAAGCCACCTGATCCGTGGTCAGCCCCCATCCGGCATAGAACGCCTGCCCGAAGCACGTCACCGGCACGCCCGCGAGCAGCGCCTCCAGGCCCAGCTGAGAGCTCACGACGTACGCGTGACGAACGCGGCGCAGCAGGGCCTGCGGGCTCACGTCCACGCCCAGCGAAGTCACGCGCGACCCATGCTCACGCCCCGCGAGGTAGCCTCGCTTCTTGCCCGCGACGGTCGCGGGGTGCACCTTCACCACCACCTGCGCCTTCGGGTGCTCGTCGAGAGCGCACTCGAGCGCACGGTCGAAGCTGCGCGCGTCCGCCAGCGCCCCGCTCACCGACGCGTCGTCGTAGGTCTGGTCCACCACGAGCACCAGCTCGCCCCCGGGCAGCTCGCCCGGCAGCTCCTCCGGCGCATGATTGTACTTGGAGACCCCGCTCGCGACCATGCGCGCGCGGAACCGCTCGGCCCGCTCCAGCAGCGCCGCATCCGTCAGCCGCGCATCCGTCTGCAGCAGCGCCTCCAACCGCGAAGGCCCGCGCGCGTCGTAATAAATCCCCAAATCGTCCACCACCAGCGACAGCGGCGGCTCCGACGCAGCGAGCCCAACCGAGCGCAAAAATCCGTCCTCCAGCGCCAAATACGGCAGCCCATGGCGCCGCGCGTACTCGCGAGCGCGCGCCGCCGTCGCCTTGTGACCCCACCCGGCGACCGCATCCAGCTCTCGCGCGACTCGGTCGCCGGGGCGGAAGCGAAGCTGGTCAGCGCCCAGCAGCTCCGCAAGCCCGCGCAGGCGCAGCATGCCCGCCGAAAATAGGCCCACGCTGCCCCACCGCTCGGTCATTGCTTTTCGAAGAGGGCTCGGACGCGGATGAGATCGGCCTCGGTATCGACTCCGCCGGCGGGAAGCTCTGGCACGAGCGCGACTTGGATCTTCATCCCCAGCCAGAGTGCCCGCAGCTGTTCCAGCCTCTCCGCGAGCTCCAGCGGCGCGGGCCGCGCCTGGCTCAGCGATAGCAGGGTGGATACCCGGTAGGCATACACGCCAATGTGTCGCAGAAAGGTCTCTTCCGGGCGAGACGTCCCGTCCTGCTCCAGGGGGTTGCCGTCACGTGACCAGGGGATTGGCGCGCGGCTGAAGTACAGCGCCCGGTGGCCCTGATCCAGCACCACCTTCACTACGTTCGGGTCCGTGAGCTCGCGTAGCTCTTTGATGGGGGTAGCGAGGGTGGCGAGCCCCGCGTCAGGGTCTGCCGAGAGGGTCTGCGCTGCTCTCGCGAGAAGCTCGGGTGGGAGCGCGGGTTCATCTCCCTGCAGGTTGACGACTATGGTCTCGGGGTCCAGATGGAGCCGCCGCGCGACCTCCGCGAGCCGATCCGTACCTGTCTCGTGCTCGCTGGAAGTCAGAACCGCATCTCCGCCCGCGCTAGTCACCGCTTCCGCGACGCGTTCGTCATCCGTGGCCACCACGACGAAAGTTGCTCCCGCACGGGTTGCAAGCTCCATCACCCGGACCACCATCGGCTTACCGCCGAGCGAGGCCAGCGGCTTCCCCGGCAAGCGCGTGGACGCGAAGCGGGCGGGGATGATCACGCCGAACTCGACCTTGGTTGTCTGCTCGGTCATAGGATGGCCACCACGACCGCCGCCGAGACGGCGATTTGATAGATGATCTGCGTCACGTCGACCGCGTTCTGCAGCAGCTTCGTGTCCACCTTCGGTGGTACCAGGATCTCGTCGCCTGGGTACACGGGTAAGTCCGTGTCACCCACGGCGATCTCCGCGTTGGCGCGAATCACGATCACGCGCCCTCGGTCCGACCGATCGGTGTAGCCGCCGGAATCCGTGATGTAGTCCTCCGCGGTAGCACTGGGCCGGAACATGACCGCTTGCGTCATCATGACCTCACCGCCGACGCGCACTACGTTCGTCCGCGCCGGGATGACGATCACGTCCTCCGCCTCTAGCACCACGTTGCGCTGCTGGTTCGCACGCGCCGTCACGACGCGGCCGAGCGGTTGAATGAGCCGCGCCCGTTCGACGAATTTCTGCGTCAGCTCCGCTTCCCTGACTCGAATGTTCGCTTCCCCCTGGGAAGCCGAGAGCGCAAGCAGCGCGCTCCGCTCGAGTCGAAAGAGCGCGTCGTCGATCGCGGTTTTCTGGGCCTTCGCCACCGAAGATCTTCGCACGTGGACCGCCTTCGGGTTGGCCAACACCGGGTCGACCGACACGTAATTGAGCACGTCTACCAGCCGCGCGCCTCGCCGCACCGCCAGCACGGAGGGCCCGTTGAACTCACCTTCCAGACGCACCAAAATGGTTCCCGCGCGCCCATCACCTCTGAGTGTGATGGAGTCGCCGTCCCGCAGCGCGAACGTCTTGAACCCCGCGACGCTGAGCGTGCGGCTGATGGGCACGCCGTCCCGGACGCCCTCGATGGTTACCTGCGTCGCCCGCGCAGCTCCCGGGACGACGGCCAGCGCGTCCACCCCCGAAACCGCGCCGGCCTTGAACTCCAACGTCGCGGGCAGCGATACGTCCCCCCGCATCTCGATGATCTGCCCACGTGGGTTCACGAGCACGGTGTCGCCGTCTTTGAATTGCAGGCTGGGCAACGTGCCGTGCAGCAAAAAATCGTAAAGATCGATGTCGGCGAGCTTTTGATCGCCGCGCAGCACGGTGAGGCTACGGTAGCTACCCAACCGCGGGTCGATGCCGCCCGCCTGCTCCAAAAAGAACAGCACGGAGTCCGACGGTACTCCCGCATAGCGCCCCGGCCGCGTGACGCCGCCCGTCACGAAAACGGCGACCGGTTTTGCGCTGAGCAGGTTCGTATAAACCTCGAAATTTCGCGCGTACACGCGGTTCAGCCCGGTTTTCACCTTGAGCGTGAGCTCGGAATTCTTCGTCCCTGCGACTTGAATCGGCCCCACGTTGGGCAAGAAGACGTTTCCCTGCGCGTCCACCAAGTACACGTTGCTGGATTCGAAAGCCCCCCAAGTATTTACCTGCACCCGATCACCGGGCATCACGACGTACTCGGGATTCAGGCCGTCTTGCCGGGTGCGAGAGAAGTTCCCGGTGAACAGCCGAGACCCGAAGGGCTCGGGAGGGCCGCTTGGGGCCGGGAGGGGGCCATTGATCGCGTTCGCTGGGGGCGGCGCCGGCTTGGTGTCCTTCTCTTCCGCGAACTGGGCTTTGGGGATCTCTTCCGTCGTGCCGAGCTGAGGCGGCTTGGCGGGCAGAGGCGGAACTTGAGCTCGAGCCGAGCTGGCGCTACTCAGGAGCCACACCAACGCCGTCAGCAGCAAGATCGACCAACGACTCATAGGCGCGCGTGCTCCCGAACCGCGGCGACGCTCATCGTGCCGATTCCGAACAAGAGGAAGCTGATCACGAAGGCCGCAAGGACACCGCGTGCACGATGAGGGTACGTGGATTCGTCGGGCTTCGAAGGTGCCGCGATGATCGCTACGTACCGGTGCTGGCGATCTGCGTCTGCGCGCGCCACCTCTAGGGAAGCCATCGCGGACTCATAAGCTTTTTGCGCGAATTCCTTTTCCACCATCGCCGCTTCGAAATCGACCAAAGAAGCATTCAGGCCGTTCGAGGCTTTCGGATCGACCAAACGCCGGCTCTCGCTGGAGACCTGCGCCGAAAGCGACTTGACCCTCTCGGTCGCCGCCAATACCTGCGGTGCTCCCGCGTTCATGTAGGACTTCAGCTGCATGAGCTCGGCTCGGGCTTTGGCGAGCTCGCCCTCCAAGGCGGTGCGGATCGTCATTGCGGCCGTTGCCGTCTGCAGTGGATTGAAGTCCGCGTGCTTCTGTTGAAGCTCCACGATTCGCTCACGCGCTTTGCCCAATCTTTGCTCCGCTTTCGCGATGTCTCCCTCCGCGTAGGCGGTACGGTCCCGACGCTCGCGCTCGGACAGCTTGTTGACCATCTCTTCGCCGTAAGAAAGAATCGCGGCGGAGGTCTTCGCTGCCTGAGCGGCATCGAACGCTCTAACGCGTACCGTTAGCGCGCCCGAAACTTGGTCGTAGTCGACGTAGACCTTCTGCCCGAAGTACTCGTAGGCGTCCTCGAAGGTCGCATCCGCCGGCAGACGGGAGACGAAATCTACCTGACGGTTTTTGTAGTGGGCGATGAACCCGAGCTCCTTGTCCAGCCGGGCTAGCATGTCGCGCGAGAGCACATAGTCCCGAACGGCCAGGGCGTCGTGCCCGGCCCCCGTGCTGGTTGCAAGCCCCGCCAGCAGCCCTTCCATGCCGAACGCTGGTCTAGCGTCGGACGACTGCACGTTGAAGATGGCGAAAGACTCGTACTGCTCGCTCGCTATGACCCCGAAGTAAATACCTGCCAGCAGCGTTGGCAGCGCGACGAAGATGGAGAGGCGAGAGACGAGGCGCCGGGACCTTGCGCGCCGGAGCGCCCGCGCGTGTGCTTTGGTGGAGCCGCTCGGGATCCTTTCGCCGCTCGGCAACGGGCTCACTTCCGTCAAAGGGGGGCGCCCCTCGCTCTTCTTTTCCGCCGGTGCGCTCATGATGCCGCCTCGTATGCGGATTGCGCTTCCTCGACCGTCTCGAAGCCGCGCAGCTTACCCTCGATCAGCACTGCGCAGCGCTGACAGTACTCCCTCACCGTCCCCATGTGGTGCGAGACGATGATCACCGAGGAGCGGCCGCTGCGCTCCTCGAAGGCCTTGCGGCACTTTGCTTGAAAGCTAGCGTCTCCAACCGCAGTGACTTCGTCCACCAGATAAGCGTCGAACTCGATCGCCATGCTCAAGCCGAAGGCGAGGCGCGCGCGCATGCCGGAAGAGTAGGTCTTTACGGGCATGTAGAAGTACTCCCCGATCTCGGCGAAGTCGTAAGTGAAGCCGACGACCTCGTCGAGGTCAGCCCCGTAGATGCGCGCGACGAAGCGGCAATTCTCCTCGCCGCTGAGCGAGCCGTTGAAGCCACCCGCAAAACCGATGGGCCACGATACCGCGCCGCTGCGTACGACGCTCCCGCTGTCCGCTTGTTCGGTCCCGGCGATGATGCGCAGCAGCGTGGACTTTCCGGCGCCATTCTTGCCCAGGATTCCAATGTTGGTTCTCGCGGGGAACGAGAAGCTCACCCGATCCAAAACCACGTTGGAGCCGCTCTTGGTCGCGTAAGCCTTGGTGATTCGATCGAGCTCAATCATGAGACTTCCAGCCGCCGCCGGGCCGTGCGTTCCAACGTCAAACCGAAGAAGAGAAATACCAGAATCCAAGCGCAGACGTACGAGCCGTCCACATGGCGCGCCTGGTACCCAGGAAACCACCCATCTCTCGTCATCTCGATGGCGTGCACGACGGGGTTGAGGAGCAAAATGTCGCGCGCCGCCTTGGGCAGGGTCTCGACCGGGTGGAACAGCGCGGACGCCCAGAAAATCAAACGAATGAAGCTCGGAAACAGCCGTTCGACGGTCGCGCTGTACACGCTGAGCCCACAGCACAAGAGGCCCAAGGACGCACCCAAGCCGAGCGCGAGCGCGAGCCCCGCTAGCGTCTCGAGCCAGCTGTCGACCCGTAGCGCGCCGTCCCACAGCGCCACGCCGCCCATGAGCAGGACCATGACAATCAGGTGCGTCGCGCCTTCCAGGATCGCGCGGGCGATGACCAGGTCCAGCGGGCGGACCTGCGGGTAGAACAGCAGCCCCTTGTTGGCTTCGATGGCCGACAGGCAGCGCTGCGCCGTGTCACGGAACAACGAGAAGGGCACGATGCCGGTCGCTAAAAAAGCGACCACCGAGAGGCCAGGTGGCGTCATCCGGCCGAACAGGCCGTAGAAAGCGACGAACATGCCAATCCAGAGGAGCGGTTCGACGAAGGCCCAAATGTAGCCTAGCTGATTGGCGCCGAACCGCGTTTTGGTCTCACGGAGCAGCAGGGCGTGGACGACCTGCAGTTGAGTCAACGAGCCGCGCATCGGCTATTCCCTCGTTACACCGCCGACGAATACCTCCGGCACGAAGAACCAGCGCGCACCGTCACTGCAGGCCAACCGGCTCGATGATCCTGTGTTCCCGCGGGCGACATGAACGACGCGGCATTTCCGACCGCTGGCCGCCTCGTAAGGAACGCCAGCGGTGATGGTTCGCTCTCCGATACGTCGAGGAGAAGACGGCGGCATCTGCGGTAGCGCTGCGAGCAAACGCCTCTCTGCTTCGTCGGCCGGGAGCATCTTGGCTCCCGTGTCATTGGCGTCCGCGGCGTCACGGTCGCTGATGTTGCTGGCGGAGGAGCAGGCCAGGGGAAAGAGCGCCAACACGGCGACCGCGGTCCGCTCGAGCACGGGGGACGCCCACCTCCGACGTCGCATCGCTTGACCCGGTTCCGCCATTCCGGCGCATGATGCGTCGAATATTCCAGCTAGGCAACGATCGCTTTTCCCGTAGGCCACTGTGATCGAAGAGCTAGCTTTGGAGCAGCGCGGAGGCGGCGCGCGCGTCCGACTCGGCGAGGTAACATGCCGCCTGCAGTAGCCGATGCGTCTTCGGAGCGAGTTCGGCCGGGGCAATCCGACTCGCCAGCTGGCGCGCGGTAGCACCGTCTTCTCCGGCCAGGGCGGCGACCGCGCCCGCGAGCAACCACTCGGGCGAATCCGAGTCGGAG
This sequence comes from Myxococcales bacterium, assembly GCA_004193285.1. Taxonomy (GTDB): domain Bacteria; phylum Myxococcota_A; class Polyangia; order Polyangiales; family Polyangiaceae; genus PMG-095. The sequence continues at coordinate 64,846 of SECP01000031.1, forward strand.
CTCATCACGAAACGAGCAACCGCTGCGAAGTCCCGCGCATCGCTCAGTCGACCGAGCTCGTGTTCTCTTTCCAACTCCGGAACGAGCATCGGAGCCGGCGACCCGGACCGCGCCTTGAGCCGCCAGAGAGTGAGGTCGTCAGAGTCCATACCCGATGCGGCGAAGAGCTCGTCATCGAGAGCCGAGTGGCCCGCGCGGCAGAGCAGCTTCCGGTATTCCGGCCGAGCGCTGTCCGGGAGCGAGGCCAGCGTAAGCCATGCCCGGCGGGTGAAAACGGTGCCGGAAAATGTGGGCGAGCCCGCCAAGGAGCGCTCCCAAGGCGGAGTAAAGTCATCGCTCAGCTGAAAACCAAATGCGAACAGCACCGCTTCGAGCTCGGCGTCGGTGAGCGTCGTGCGGTTCGGGGTGAAACCGGCGAACCCGTAGCGCACGACTTGCTGACGCAGCTCCGCTAGAGCCCGCTCCTTGGCCATGCTCAAATTCGAGCTGCCTAGAGCGTCCAGCACGCCCTGATGATTGAAGGCGCTCGTCTGGTTCACGAATACGAGCTTGGCGCCATCCCTGGCAATGTGCTGAGCCTGTCGGGCAAATGCAGCGAGCGGAATGTAGTTGAGCGCGTTAGCGCAAACGACCACATCCACGCCCTTGGCCGGCAACTTGGTCGAGGTCGTAAAATCAGCCTGCTCGACGCGCAAGTCATACGGGATGAGGCGCTCGGCGCGAGCTTCCGCGAGCGTGCTGCACAGGACCGTATTGGTGTCGAAGGCCCAAACGGTCGCGTCCTTGTTGAACTCGAAGAATGGAAGCCCCCATTGGCCGAGGCCGCAACCCACGTCCACCACGTTCCTCGCGCCGAGGTCCGCGTCTATAGACGGCAAAAGCTCGCGAATGGGCCTGGAGTTCGCCCTGAAGCGGCTCAGAAAGTAACTAGAGAAGTTTCTCAGCTTGCTGTCCAACACGCTTGCGCTCGAGAGCCACCGGTCGTGCAGCTTGGCGACTAGCATGTCGTGTGCCGTCACTGCTTTGGTCGCGCCTGACTGCAGGTTCAGCAGGCTGCCCACGGTCGTCGCGGAGTATCCCTGGTCGCGCAGCCAAGTGAGGCACGCATCGATCTCGTCGAAACCACGGGTCAACCAGCGACCGGGGTGGATCTGAACCACCAGCAAGTCTGGACGCTGCTTTCGCTCCACTCGCCTCTGAAATTCGATGAGGTTCGGTTGACCATCGAAGGGCACGTTGTACTCGGGAGTAAGCACGACCGCTCGAGGCAGTGAAACCTCGAAGGTGAACCCCATGCCTTGCTCGTGTGCGATGCGGGCGACTCGGTCGTCGCACCTGTTGAACGGAGCCCCGAAACCAATCGGTCGCGCGGCTAGCGCTTGTTCACACGCGGTAGTGGTCGCCGCGACCTCCCAGGCTACGGTCGCGTCGTCCAGCTCGGTCATGTCCCGGTGGTTGAACGAGTGGTTCCATAGCTCCAGCTTGTCCGCCTGGATGAGCTGGGCGAAGAGTTGCTGCGAACGGAACCGGCCGCCTTTCAGCCCGGCGCCAATCACGCCCATACTGATGGGGACGCTATGCCTTTCGCAGATCGCGACGAGCTTCTCGAACTTGGTCAGCCCGTCGTTGAGCCGAAAGTCGTCGACCTTGAGGATCACCTGCTTCACGGCGCTTGCCCCCGAATCAGCACGAGCTCGCGCGCGGTGGTCCGTTCCGGCCCGCTTTGCATGCGAACGCGCCGGGCGGCTGCCTCTGAAAGCCGCAGGAACGATGCTGGGTCCCCATAGAGCCGAGCAATTGCCGACGCGAGACCGAGCGCATCCTCGGCCGGTGCGATGAACCCGCAGTCTGCGTCCACGAACTCCGGGATGGCGCCCGCTGCATTCGTCACGGGTACCAGACCGGAAGACATGGCTTCGTCTCGAGAGACCCCTTGGGTATCCCCGCGCGTGGGGCAGAGGAACACCCCATACTCCTTATGGTGAGCAGCAATTTGGCTTTGGGTGAGGAAGCGCCTTTCCAGCAGGACGTTCGGGTATTGGCGCAGCGGCGCGACGGTCTCTTCGAACAGAGCACCGTCGCCAATGAGGTGAAACTCTAGCTCGGGGAAGAACGAGTACCCGGTGAGAGCCAAGATTGCCGCGACCGTCAAATCGTTACCGTAGATTCGGGATGTGTACGGTCGAATCGATAGGATTCTTTTGCGTTGCGCGGCCGGTTTCGGGACATACCCAAATAGGTCCGTGTCGATCACGTTGTGAATGACCTCGTGCTGCGCTGCGGTCAGCGGCAACTCGAGGTCTTCCATGACCTCTCGCGCAAAATGCTCGGAAACGAATATCACCTTGGAGCCTGGCTGAAGCTTCCCCATGACATCGCGCCAGAAACGTTTACGTGGCTCGCCTTCCATCCGCGCGGCGGCAAGGGCAGCGGGAGTCGGATAGTGCGCCTCGCGACGGTGCCACGCTTGTATTTCTGCGCCATGGGCCCAGATGAGCAAGCGGCGACTTTCCAGGTAGGGCGCGAGGCTTTGCCACATTCGCGCATCCAGGAAGTGGACCATGATGGACTCGTAATCGTTCGAACGAAGTAGTGCATCCAGCGCCGCGGTTCCGCCGCTGATGACGTCGACCTGATCGAACTCGTGATAGCCCAGCTTGTCGCCACTTCCGATCCGAAACACGTCGACCGGCACGCCCTGCCGACGGTACTCCATGACCCGTCGGTGGACGAAGCCGTTGCGGTAAAGGTCTTCGTCCGAGGGGTAGCGGTTGGTCACGAGCAAATGCTTGCCGCGACCAAAGACGTGTTCTGGAGTGCTCTTTACGTGGTCGAGCAGGACGCCACTTAGTTTGGCGCTGCCCGCACCGTAGACGCGCAGCGCGAGCTGAACGAGCTTCGTCCCCTCTGGGGGCGTGATGGTCTCGTTGCTACCTGCCTGACACAGCTTGTGCCCAAGGCGCGATTTGTCCTCGCCCAAGAACAGCACGCCGAGCTGCACGTTGAGACCGGGGCCTGCTTCGAAATGAAGCTTGCCATGCTCTGGCAAGCCGAGGTCGCGCGGGTGCCAAGCTTCGCGAGCGTACAAGTACTCGTGCGTCTCGTCCGGCAGCGACGAATGCACTAGCAAATGCTCTCCCTCGAGAGTCAACGCCAGCGGTTTACCTGGTGCAGGTCTAAACAAGGATGCCAACCTGGCCGCGTCGATGTGAGGGCGCCTCATCCGCTCGTGCTCGGCGGCTGGCCGGCTTGCGGCATCGACCAGTGCGGCCAGTGGCAGCCCTTCGTCGAGACCATCCAGGTCGTCTACGAAGTCCAGGCTGCGAGCCTCTACCGCTAGCGCTACCGCATCCTCGCAATAGTTGAACTCGTCGATGGCAAGCAATTCCGCACCGCGGAGTACGCGCTGCTCGAGCTGTTCGAGAAACGCCATCGCTGATTCGGTCGGCAGTGCTGCGCGACCGATGAGGGACGCGCGCGCAGGCAGGCCATGTGTCGAGCGGTATTGCGCGCCGTCTTGCACCAAGCTCACGTGCGACTGGCCGGATGCTCGGAATCGAGCGCCTTTGCCGATAACGCTGGCCGTCGAGTAGAGAGTCGCCAGTGCCAGATCCGTGAGGTAGTTCCGCCCGTAGTGGTCCCGGCTCGACAGCGCAGCCAGGTGAGTGCCGTCCTCCAGCAGGTCCTGAAGAGACAAGCTCTCCGGTGGCGCCGTGATGATTGAGACATCCATGCGAGTTGGACCTACGAGCTCTGGGCCGGGCGCGAGCAGCGTCAACCGCTTGTGTGGGTAGACCTGGTGGTCGAAACTGGCGAGTACTTGCTGCGCTTGGCTTCCGCTCGTGACTCGGGCAACCACTTGGACGCGCGGTAAAGTATCCGCCACCGGCCGCTCCCACACCTTGCTGGCGATGAAGCGCAGCCGCTCCTCGTAAGTATGTTCGCGCAGCACTTTGCGAAGACCCGCTAGTCGGAAGCGCCTGCTCGTACTCTCGTCCTGCGTGAGGCGGCGCAGCCGGTCCGCAGCTCTAGCGCCGTTGTCGGAGGAGACGACGAGATCCCCTAGCAACAGTCTGACGCCCCGGGAAAAGTTGCTGACCGTAATCGTGTTGGAGCCGAGCAGCTCGAACACGCGTCGGGCGAACATCGTCTGCGAGCTTTTGATGGAGTTCAGGTTGAGCGCGTAGCGGTAGCCCTTGTAGGCCTTGTCGATCTGATCGAAGGGGAGCGTGCCCACTATGTGGGGGCGATAGCGCTCCGGAAACTGGTAATCTGGGTCGCTTTTTCCGTGATTCCTATCGAAAATTTCTAGACGTGGCGAGTCGGAGAAGGCGTCGACGAAGCTCGCAAGATCGGCTTGCCGCTCGGGGTAGCGTGCATAGTAGGCGCCGGCGAATGCCACCGCGTCCTTGCGGACGTACTTCTCCAGCGGATTGTGGGCTCTCGGCTGGACCGCGAATGGCAACAAGTACACGCGCTCGTGCCCCAGCGCGCGCTTGTAGGCAGAGATGCAGTCGATGTCCGTCGTGAAGACGAGCTCGAAGAGCTTGGCGGTGTTCAGAAACGTACGAAAGTGCACTGGGTCTTCCTTGTTCCAGAAGACGGTCGGCACGTGACGGCTCCGGCACCACGCGACTAGATCGATGAGCTCTTGTCCACGGTGCGCGACCTTGCGTGTCCAGAGGTCGTGCTTGCCGCGCCAGGCAGACTCTACGAACAGCAGGTCCGGCTCGAAGGCCTCTAGCTCGCTTTCCCAATCCCCTGGAGTCAGCTGCAGCAGCTGGCATTCGTGCGTGAACGACGCAAACGTGAATTCGTCCTGTATGCAGGCGACCCGCATGGCCCGCAAGGTCGTCACGTCCCGGGTGGTGACGATATGCTCGGTCGTGCCCCCGGTTCGGACGAGGCTGGCCGTCGGGCGTTCGGCGCTCGGTGAGTCGCTTTCAGCAGGGGAAAACGACGATTGCGGTTCGAGCTCCATTCGACGAACCGGCACTTGGTGCTTCGCGCTCCGCTCCCGACGCCTGCGCTGGGCCTCCTGCTGAAGGTGCCAAAGGTTTTTGGGGAGCTCGCTCAGGGCTCGTCGGGATTTGAAGCCATGGATGAGCTCGTAGCCGAGCTGAAAAGACAGCGTGTTGCGGGTCTGCACGACGCGGCGCTCCGCGGTCGTGCGTTCTTTGCGCTCTGCGTCGAGCGCGGCTTTGGCTCGCCGCTCGGCGGCGCGGCCGGCCTCCGCATCCTTCTTGAGCTGCTCCGTCTTGGTCTCTGCGGCTCGCAACAAAATGCGTTGTGAGGTGAGCGCGCGGTCCAAAGCTTCCTTCGCCTCGCCCAGGTGGCGGACTCGCTCCTGGAGCTCTCGTTCGCTCCGCGCTTGCTGCTCCGCGCGACGCAAAGCGCCGTCCCGTTCCGTCCGAAACCGTTCGCGCTCTTCGCGGAGGGCCGTTGACTCCGCCGCCCCGCGAGCTTGCTGCTCTATCTGCGCAGACAGTGCGGCGACCTCGGCTTCGAGGGCGGTCGCGCGTGACTGGCTGACGGCGCTTCGCTCGCGCAGCAAAACGAGCTCGGCGGCTAGGCGATCCGCGTGCGCTTCCGCGGCTTCCACGGCTCGTCCATGCATCTCGCAGAGGTCCTCGGCCTCGAGCCGCGCGCTCTCGAGCGCGGCCTGAACAGCCTCCGCTGCGCTAGCTTCACGTGCGTGGTCGATCGTCGCTCGGGCATGTGCTTGCCGCTCTTCCGACAGCTGGGCCTCCGCTAGTGAGCGCTGCTGTCCCTGCGCCAGGACCTCCGCTCGCAGGCTCCTTACTTCGTCGAGGAGCGCGTCGCGTTCGACCGTGACTTGACGGTGCGAGGCGTCTTTGAGCTGGAGCTCGAGGCTCTGCCGGTGCTCGAATTGCGCTAGCCGCTCCTCGAGCCGCGCGTGGGAAAGCTCGCTCGCGTGGCGAGCCGAGCGCTGCCGGTCGAGCTCTGCGGCCAGCTGCTCGAGCTCCATGCGCGGAGCGGCCGTGACCGCACCGAGCTGGCTTTCCAAAGCGGCGCGTTCGCGCTCGGCGCTCCTACGCTCCGCATCTTGGTGCGCGGCCTCTCGCTTCAGCCGGGCGACGTCTTCCGTGCTGCTGCGGTACTTCGTGTTGGCGTCGTCGAGCTTCGTGCGCAGTGAGGTCACCTCATCGAGCAGCGAGCGCTCGACTCGCTGAAACGCCGCCTCGAGCTGGGCGAGCTGCGCGTCGGTCCAGACTCCGCGGTCAGCTGCTTCACCGTCTCGTCTCACCGCAACCAAGCCCAGCCACTTGCCGAGCAAAGTAACCTCGACGACCTCGAACCGACTGGATAGAAGCCGATATGGCTCGAGCAAGTAGTACGTGCTTTTGTGATCGACGTGGTCGTTGATACCGAATGGAACGGTAACAATCATCCTCCCGCCTGGCCTGAGGTGCTCTGCGGCCCGCGCGACGAAGCGCTCGGGTTGGACGAGGTGCTCGAGCACCTCTCCCATCACGATGCAGTCGAAACCCATGCCAGGAAGGGGGTGACTCGCGAAGTCCCCTTCGACGAAGCTCACTAGCTTGCGCACGTTGGCCGGTTCGCTCGCCAAGTGCTGCTCGGCGCTGCGAATCGCGCTCGCGCTATGGTCGATGCCGACGACGCTTCGCCCCTCCCGCGCGAGCAAAATCGGGATCAGGCCTTGGCTGCAGCCGACGTCGAGGATGGAGGAGCCATTTGCGGCCGCGCACATCCAGTGGATGCGGCGCTGCGTGTCGCGCATGAGCGTTTGGCCGAGCTCCCCCTCATAGGCATCGTAAACCCTATCCCTGATATCCACGGACATCGTGCGCGCATTGGATCCTCACGGAGAGCTGGCGTCCAGTCTTTCGAAGCGCGCTCAGTCTTGGCTCCCACCCTATCCGGCTTCCCTCGACGCTCGACCTTTGGAAGACTGCAGGCGTGACCGAAGCGACGCGGCAGCGGAAGGCCATCGATGCTCTGGAGCGGCGGCTCGACGGCGCGCCTTTTGCTTGGGCCGCTCGCGCTTGGACGGCGCGGGCCAAGCGAGGTTCACGCTTCTCGCCGGCCGACGTGTACCGACAGGTGGCTTCTGGCACCTCGCCCGAGGAGCAGTCGTCCGCGCTGAGGCAGTCGATACGCCTGGGAGGCTGGGAAACCGCCGAAATCCTGGGCCGATCGCTGAAGACCCATCTGGCTCAGCTCCCGCTCGCTACGCGTGGGGACGTCGTTGCAAGCCTGCTCGAGTTGCGGCTCGGGCTCGGGCAACGCGCTGAGGCCGCTGCTTGGGCCGCGGAGCATCATGAGCTTCTCGCAACGAACCCACGCGGGGTGGCACTGCTCGAGACGGTCGGCCTTCCTCAGCCTGCGTGGATGGTAAACGGCCAGCCCAATCTTTCCGGGTTGAGTAAGCGCGTTGGCTCGGGGCAGCTGGATACCGAAGCGCTAGTGGCCTTGTTCAGCCGTCGGCCGTGGTGCTGGATCACCGCGCCAGAAGCTCTGCTGCTGCCCATCATCTCCGCTCGTTCCGAAGAACTGGACGTTCGTGTTCGGTTCCTCAACCGGTTTTTGCGCGTGCATGGCGTCCCCCCGCTGGACCTGCGGGCAGATTGCGAGCCGGACAATGTGCTCGGCGCACTGCACCGGCGGGTTCCCAGGCGCCGCGGTGGACCGCTGGTGTCGGTTCTCGTTGCTGCGCGCAACGCCGAACGAACGCTCGACTACGCGCTGCAGTCGCTGCTGGAGCAGACTCACGCAAATCTGGAGGTTCTGGTCGCGGACGACGCCAGCTCCGACGCAACCGCGCTCGTGATTCGCCGCTACGCGCAGGACGCCAGAGTGCGCGCTTTTCGCTCGACCGAGAACCAGGGCGCATACAATACGAGAAACGCCTTGGCTCGACTCGCTCGCGGGGAGTTTCTTACGTTTCACGACGCAGACGACTTTGCCGTCCCCGAGCGCATCGAGGCGCAACTGAAAGCGCTGTCCGCAAGCGGGGCGCGAGCTTCCAGCTGCGGGCTCTTGAGATTGAATGCCGACGGCGGCGTTGCGTTTTTCAAGGACCACCACGCGCTCCGCCTGTGCCGAGCGTCGCTCTTCTTGCGACGTGATACTTTTTGGGACCTCGGTGGCCTCCGGTCGGCGCGTTTCGGGGCAGATGAAGAGCTCTACGCCAAGGTCGGTGCGCGCTGGGGCTCTTCGTCCGTCAGACGGGTCGTTGCACCTCTCGTGCTGAGCCTCTGGTCGCCTACGTCCGCCACGCGCGTGCAGGGCAGCGAGTCGCTCGAGGACGGCTTCAGGTCGCCCGCGCGACGCGCATACAGCGAGCTCATCTTTCAGAAATACGTCGTCGCCAGGGACGTCACGGAAGCGGAGCTGCACGCGCGTCTCGCCGAGACCGACAATCATTTGGTCCCTCGACCCATTGCCCCGCTGGACTAGCGCGAAATCGTCTTGGGTTGACGCTTCACCACGCCGTCCAGCTCGAGGAGGACGCTGAGGAGCTCTTCCATTTGCGACAGGGGCCACATGTTGGGGCCGTCGCTGAGTGCCTTGTCCGGATCTGGGTGAGTCTCCAGGAAGATGCCGGCGATGCCGACGGCGACGGCGGCGCGCGCGAGGGTGGGGACGAGGGCGCGCTGCATGCCGGTGGGGCCGAAGCCGCCGGGCTGCTGAACCGAGTGGGTGGCGTCGAAGACGACGGGACAACCGGTTTGCTTCATGACCTCCAGCGCTCGCATGTCCGAGACGATCGAGTCGTAGCCGAAGCAGGCGCCGCGCTCGCAGAGTAGGATGCGCTCGTTGCCGGCTTCATTGAGCTTGGCGACGACGTCCGCCATGTCCCAAGGGGCCATGAACTGGCCGCGCTTGACGTGGACCGGTTTGCCGCCCGCGGCCACGCGCTGCAAAAAGCTCGTTTGTCGCGCGAGGAACGCGGGCGTTTGCAGGACGTCCACCACGCTGGCGACCTCGCTCACGGGGGTGTCCTCGTGCACGTCCGTGATGACGGGAACGCCCACCTCCTTTTTGACGAGCTCCAGGATACGAAGGCCCTTTTCCAGGCCCGGGCCGCGGTAAGCCTTGCCGCTTTTGCGGTTCGCTTTGTCGAAGCTGGACTTGAAGATGAAGGGGAGGCGCAGCCGGGCCGCCAGCTCCTTGAGCGTCTGCGCGGTGCGCAGGGTGAGCTCCTGCGACTCGATGACGCAGGGGCCCGCGATCAGAAAGATCGGCCTTTCGTTCCCAACTTCGAAATCCAATAACTGCATTGGCAAACCGCGCCCCGACCACCAACCAACCTGAACCGAAGGCTGACGCATACCATTCTGATTGGGGTGCGCCAAGGCGCCGTCATCCGAGCCGCGCGCTAAAAGTGTGTCGAAATGTGTCGCCCTTGAGCCGGCGTGCGGCAGGAGCTGCGGCCAAGGTTGGTAGATCTAACGATTAGGGGTTGAGCTCCGCCTGGCGTACGGGAAAAATACGACGCGTTCTGGCCCGCTCGTCGCGGCCTTCCATCCGATGGTGATGCTTGCCAGCAGCGCGCGAGCGCTCGTGCGAAGGCGCAGCCTATTCCTCGCATTGGAAAGACGTATGAGCCTGCCAAGCCTGGCGGGGAATGCTCCGTGCAAGCCGGGGGTCTGGGTGATCGAACCCACGAAGGAGATCGAGCCATGGGATTTTTCGGACGCTTGCTAGGAATCGAAGACGAATCAAATCGCGCGCAGACTCGCGGCGCTTCAGCGCAGCCCCCGGGCGCGGCGCGCCCGGGCGTCGGCGCGGAACCGACCGACGCGCAGGCGGTCGAACGTTACCGCTACATGCTGCGCACGGCGCCGCCGGAGACGGTGGAGCAAGCGCACGCGGAAGCTTTCGCGAAGCTGACCCCCGAGCAGCGCCGCATGGTGCTCTCGCAATTGACCGAAGCCGCGCCCGCCGCGGAGCGAGCGAGCGTGGCCGCGACTTCGCCCGACGATCCGCAGGCGCTGGCGCGCGTGGCCACTCGCGCGGAGGTGCGGCAACCGGGCTTGATGGAGCGCACGCTCGGCGGCGGCATGGGTCTTGGCGCGAGCCTCATGTCGAGCTTTGCGATGGGGTTCGTCGGCAGCATGGTGGCGCAGTCGTTCATGTCGGCCATCGGCGGCTTCGGTGGCGACGACGCTTCGGCTGACGCAGGTGCGGACACCGACGGGCAGAGCGATGCAGTGGCGGAGAATGACCCGGATGCCGGAGCGGATGACTACGCCGACGACGGCATGGACGGCGGCGGCGACTTCGGGGGCGACTTCGACGTGTAGTGATCAGGACGCAGGCGCCGCGGGGGTTTTCGCCCCGGTGGTGCTTGTCGCGTCATTATCCGGTTCGGGCGGCCCAGGCGGAGTGGAAGCCGAAGCCCGCCGTCCGATGTCCAGCCGCGCGAAGAGGAGGATGAAGAGCGCGAGCACGGTGCTGATACCGGCGAGCACGAACGCGCCCACGCCCGCCGCGGCCCCGAGCGCGCCGGAGACCCAGACGCTCGCCGCGGTGGTGATGCCCGAAACCTGACCCCGGTTTTGAATGATCGCCCCGGCGCCCAGAAAGCCGATGCCGCCGATCACGCCTTGTAGAACACGCGTCGGGTCGAATCCTTCACCGGTGCGCGGGGAAAGGTGAGCGCCGACCTCGAAGCCGAGCAGCGTGAAGCTCGCGGAGCCGAGCGCTACCAGCATGTGGGTGCGAAGGCCCGCGGGCTTATCGGCACGCTGGCGGTCCCACCCAATCAGGCCGCCGATCAACATGGCGACGACCAGTCGGGCGGTGACCTCCCACACGGAGGCGCCCTTCGAAAAATCGAGGTTCATGCGCGAAGGCCAGCAAGTTATGTACCGTTTGGCAGAAAGGCGGGCGTCGATGCACCGCTCTAGCCTGACTGGGCCGCCCACGGCAGGCTACGCTGAGGCGCTTGTCTCAGCGCTCGATTCATCGCGGTGATTTGTACTGGGTTGGCCCGAGCTCGGAAAACCCGCTCCCGCATCCTCATCTGGTCGTGCAAGAGGACGTGTTCAATGCGTCTCGCGTACGCTCCGTGGTCGTGTGCGCGCTCACGTCCAACCTCGGCCGCATGCACGAGCCAGGCAACGTGCTCCTGGAGCCAGGAGAAGGAGGCCTCGCCAAGCAGAGCGTGGTCGTGGTGTCGCAAGTGTCGGCGGTCGACAAAGCGGAGCTCGGAGAGCGCATCGGCTCGCTTTCGGAGGAGCGCGTCCAGCAAGTGCTGGCAGGGCTTCGCTTCTTGCAAGCGTCCTTTTTCGCCCGGCCGTGATCAGCGAGCGCGCTTGCAACGGGGGCTGTCTAGAATCACCGTTACACCGCGGTTGCTCGGGACGAGGCGGTTCCAAAGCTGCGTGATCTCGCGATGGCCCGTGAATACGTCCACGTGCTGCCCCTTCACGGCCAGACCGCGATCCTCCGCGAGGAAGCAGCCGTCGTGCTTGGCGGAGCCGGTCAGGTCCCGCGCGACGCCGTCGTATTCCGGAATGTACAGCGGTGTGCCGAGAGGGATCACGCTCGAGTCCACCGCGACGGTGAGCAGCGGCGTGATGGGCTTACCGGTCGCGCCCCGCCCCCAGGGGTACTGAGCCTTGTCCAGCAAGTCGAAGCAGATGCGCTGGCCGGTGCGGGGGCACTCCGCGGCGCAGGCGCAGTCGCGTTTGGCGAAGCTCACGGTGCCGCCGGAGCGCAGCGTGCCGCTGCCTTGGACGCAAACGCTCTCGTAGAAAGGCCGCGGCACGTTCACGATGGTCTGGCAGGACGCGCTCATCAGCCCCACCGCTTCGCCGTGGAAGTCGCCTTCGCTCGGGAAGTCATAGTAGGTGTTTTTGAAGGTGCCGAGCGCCTTGCCGCCCAGCGTGAGCCGCGTGGAGGGCGCGGTGCTGGCGTGGGTGTAGCCCCCAGTTTCCGCCGCCGTGATCGAAGCATCCGGCGGAGGGGCTTCGGCGATCACCTGCGTCTTCGTGCTCTTGCGCAGTGGTGGGGCCTGCCCACCTCCCTCCGGCGGCGGCAGAGCACCGAGCTCACCCTCCAGCGGCTGCGCCATCCACGCCGAGCCAGCGGTGTTGCACGCGCCGCAAAGCAGCACGAGGCACAGCGAGGGCCTCATGGCTCCTTGCGGCTCGCCTCGGCTCGAGCTCGAGCCTGCTCGGGGTCGCACTCTCGCCCGCCGTCCGAGGTGACGAGGGAGCGGAGCGACTCGGTGTGGGCGAGCCAGTGCGTCCTGACGTGCTCGGGTACGCCGAGCTCCTCCAGCGTTTGCTTGAGGATGGTGAGGCGGCGCGCGAACTGCCCCCCCATGATCGGGTGGGAGCGGTGGGCTTCGTCGATGGCGCGGCCGGTGTACGGGATGTCTGCGCCGAGGTGCCGCGCCGCGAACTCGTATTCCTTTGCCTTGACCCGCTCGCGGCGGGCGTTTCGGAAGAAGAAGCCGATCATGACGTCGTCGAAGATGCGGTCCACGAAGCGATCGATGATTTTGCGGAGTGCGGGCTCGCCTCCGAGATCTTCGAACAACGTCGTCGCCATGAGGCGCGCACTTTAGCGCGGATCACGGCGCTTGGTCAGTGCAGGTTGCGGAGGCGCCGGATGCGATTTTGCGCCAGCAAATTGGAAGGATCTAGCCGGTTGGCCTCGCGCCACTCGCGCTCTGCGGCCGGTTTGTCGCCCAGGAGCAGCAGCGCGTCACCCAGCACCACGTGGGCGTCCGGGTCGCGCGGCTCACGCGTCAGCGCTCGCTGCGCCCAGCGCATGGCGGCAGCGCCATCGCCGAGCTGATTGAGGACGGCGGCCAAGCCGCGGCTCGCCTCCAAGCTGTCCGGCTCCAGGACAATCGCGCGTCGGAAGAAGCGCTCGGCGCGGGCCACGTCTTTCTTCTTCAGGGACGCCTCTGCCTCGTGCAGGTTCCGATCGAGCAAGGCTTTGAACTTGACCGCATCGCTCGGGTCCACGCCGGCCGCGAGCAGCCAAGCCGCTTTCGCGCCCTCGTGGTCGCCGATACGAACCAAGCCGTCCCCCAAGAGTGATTGCGCGCGACCGCTGCTCGGATCCAGCGCTGCTGCCGCTCGCGCTTCCTCGGCCGCCGCCGCGCCGTCTTTGCGAATGAGAAAGAGCTGCGCCAGGTCGATGTGGGCCTGCGGATTCTTGGCGTCCCACCGCACGGCCTTGCAGTAGGCGACCTGCGCTTCGTCCACCTTCCCCTGCACGAGCGCTTTGGCCCCGGCCGCCTGTTGCTCGTAGGCGGCGCCGGGAAAGTTGCCTTGATCCAGGTGAAGCGGATCGAGCAGCGAGGCGCAGGTTGGCGCCACGGTGCCTGATTCGTCTTTGCCTACGGGAGCCTTGCGTGGGGGCTCCGCCAGAGGCGCGTCAGGCTTGCTGGCGGCGGCGCTCGGCGCCGCCGTCGCGAGCTGAGCCGCAGCCGAGCTAGCGGCCGGGGGCGATACCGGTGCTGCTGCGGCTACGCTGAGCGCGCTCGGCGGCGCGCTGGCGGGCGCTCGGCGCGCCAGAGACCCCAGGAACCAGGCAAGCAGGAGGCCTTGCGCGCAGGCCAAGCCCACGAGCACCGCGGCCATCGGCTTGCTGATGCCGAGCAGTCGGCGGCTGCCTCGCGGCGCATGCGGGCTCGCCCTCGGCGCCCACACCTCCGCACCGCTCAGCTCGTCTGGCAGCCCGGCGGCGCCGGGGAGCGCCGGTTGAGGGGGAGGTGGCAAGCTCGGGCTGTGCGGCATCGGGATCGACGGCGCGATCGGCGCCGTTTCCGTGTCCGCCATGTTGAGCGCGACGTCGATGGTGCTCATCACGTTGGTGACCGCGGGCTGCTGCACCGGCTCCACGTGAACGCGCCCCGAGCTGAGGACGAGCAGGCCCGATAGCGCCAGCGCGCCGTCGTACGTGCCACTCGGGTCGTGAGATGCATGGGCCGAGGCGCCGACCACGAGGCCCTCCGACAGGTCCACCGACGCGGTCAAGCGCGGGTTGGCGATCGTGACGCGGACGGCCTTCGGCGTCGTTACGAGGGACCGAAGCAAGCGCGCGGGGCCGGTGATCTCGAGGCGAGTGTCGAACGCTTCGCCCCGGGCGGCGAGGTCCACCAAAGAGGTGTCCGCCTCCGCCAACGAGCGGAGCGCTGCCTGCAGTCGGCCCAGCGCCGGCACGCTCAGCGTGTCCGACCAGACCTCCTCCCACTTCACGACGAGCAGCGAAGCCCAGCGCAAGCGCGTGTCCTTGCGCATGCGCCGCAGCAGCTCGTAGCCGTGCCCCTGCAGGTGTTGCTCGCCGGCGATGAGCACTTGGGGATCGGCCTGGCGTAACCGCGCGAAACGCGCGTCCGAAGGCCGCAAATCAGTCACGACGACCGTAGCCCCGCGTGACCTGAGCTCCTGGGCGACGCTATCGGCGCGCGCCGAGTCGTCGTCGGCGAGCGCGACCCGCAGCCCTTTGACGCTCGTGTCCGCGCCGTTCAGGTCGAGCTCGGTCGGATCCAGTAGCTTGACGGTGCCGCCCGCGCGGTCGTCGAACTCGTACTTGAGGGGCTCGGCGTGGACCACGTGGCGACGTACGCGCGTGACGAAGTCGTCGATGAACGCGGCCAACGGGCGCCCGCTGCCGAGCACGAGGCGCACCGGCTCTTGGGATGCGTCCCCCGGTTGCACGGAGAGGATGCCGCTACGGAGCTCGCTGGTGAGCGCGTTCACGAACTCGGAGAGGGTGGCTTCGCCGACTTGGCCGAGCGCCTCCCCGCGCTCCGGGATCTCCCGCGCCAGCCTGGCGATCTGCTCCGCGATCGCATCCATGCTCGCCGAGCGAGGGATGACCGCGGCTGCGCCGTGCCGAAACGCCTGCAGGCGTTGATCGAGCGCCGGGTTGTCGTCCAAGATCGCGACCGGCACCACGGAGCTGGAAGGGGAGGCCGCGAGCTTCGTGAGCAGAGCGCGACCGCCATCGGCCGCCGCTTCGTTGGCCAGCAGCACGAGATCCGGAGCGGTGACGATGACGGTCTCGACCGCCGCGCTCGCGGTCGTGGTCTCCACGTAAACTCGGTGCCGCGCGAGCGCGACACGCAGTGCGGGCTCGAAACCCGCGTCCGAGCCGACCAGCAGCACCGTCGGCTCGGCGAGCGCGGTCGGCGAGGCCGAGCGGCGAGCGGACGTACGGTTCGTCTTCAGGTCCGTGATGGGACGCGGCACGCCCGCCTGGGCGGCGCGCGGTGGCACCTCGGACCGAACCGGACGCATGACTTCGCATCATCCCAGACTCGACCCGAACCGCAAAGGCGGGACTTTCGTTTCAGTCTCGCGGTCCCATCCGCTTACACGGTGGGCTAAACGCTCACGTCGACGCTTCGCTAAGTTTCGCCACCGATGACGCGCTGGAGAGCCGCGTGGACGCCGCCGTTCGACGCGATGATTTGCCCGACGCTCAGGTCGACCGGCCCGCCATCGAGCGCGGTGATCGTGCCTCCGGCGGATAGCACCACCGCCGCGCCCGCCGCCAAATCCCAGGCGTGCAGGCGGCGCTCCCAGTAGGCGTCGTACGTTCCGTCCGCAACCATGCACATGTCGATCGCGGCCGAGCCGCAGCGACGCACACCGCGTACAACCTTTTGAACTCGTACGAACGTGTCCAGGTTGTTGTCGGGCGCGGTTCGCCGATCCGGTGGAAAGCCGGTGGCGCAGAGCGCGTGCTCGAGACGGTCGTTTTCGCGCACGCGGCAGGGCGCGCCCGAGCGCAGCGCCGGACCGCCCTCATGAGCGGTCCAGGTTAGCCCCAGCGCCGGAGCGACGACGGCTCCGGCAATCGGCCGGCCCTCTTCGAGCAGGCCGATGCTCACGCACCAAAAGGGGTGGCCGTGAACGAAGTTGGTCGTTCCGTCCAGCGGATCGCAGTACCAGCTCAGCCGCTTCGCCTGACCGCCGCCCTCTTCCGCGATCAAGCCGACGTCCGGCGTGGCCGCGGAGAGCCTCGCGCGAATCAAGGCTTCACTCGCCAAGTCGTGCTCGGTGACGAGGTCGTGCTGGGCCTTCTCGGTGGGGGCTGGGCGCTGCCGGTAACCTCGCATGGCGACCTCCGCCGCCGCCGTGGCCACCTCGAGCGCCAGCGCTGCGTACGACTCCGGGCTCAGCTCGCTCCGTGACACTTCTTGTATTTCTTGCCGCTGCCGCAGGGGCACGGGTCGTTACGACCTGCCTTCGGCCCTTCATTGCGCACGGGCGGCCCTTTGATCTCGATGCCGTCCACGAAGACCCAGCGCGGTCCGTGCTTCTTGAAGATCGCGCGCTCACGGTGATCGATCTTCACGCCGCGAATCTTGTAAGAGGCGACGAACTCGACGACGCCGGTCTCGTCCGCGGCCTGGCCCGCTTCCGTGTTCGTGATTTGGAGCCCGAGCCACTCCGCGCTCTTGGACCACGTCTCGGTGTTGTTCCGATCGACCTCACCAGCGGTTTCCGGGTCGTGCGAGCTCAAGATGAAGTCGACGTCGTGCGTCGCGTACGCGGTGTACCGCGCGCGCATCAGGTCTTCGGCCGTCTGCGGTAGCGCCTTGCCCGAAATGATCGGACCACAGCAGGTTTCGAGGGATTCGCCTTTTCCGCACGGACATGTCATCGGGCAATGAGCTCCTGAAGGGGCGCCGTCCTAGCACGAGCCAGCCGGGGCGCTCAATCTGCCAAGATTTGCCGCAAAACTAGGCGCCGAGGCGCGTGATGAGCTTGCCGTGAATGCCCCCGAAAGCGCCGTTGGACAGCAGGGCGATGGTGTCCCCCGGCGCCGCCCGGTCACAGAGGGCGTCCAAAATCGCGTCCACGGACGGCATCTGCCGCGCGACGCGTCCGCGAGCCTCCAGCTGGCTGACGATCGCCGCGAGGTCCAGCCGCTCCGCTTCCGGCAGGTTGTCTCGACCGAGGGGCGCCAGCAGCACCTCGTCTGCGTCGTCCCAACACTGCACGTACTCGCTCTGGTGCAAGTTGCGGCAAGCGGTCGCGCTCCGCGGCTCGAAGACGGCGAAGAGCTTGCCGCTAGGGTGCTTTTGCCGCAGCGCTCGCAAGGTTTCCCGGACCGCGGTCGGATGGTGAGCGAAATCGTCGTAGACGAAGATGCCGCGGGGAGCCCCGAGCAGGTCCTGCCGGCGACGAACGCCCGCGAAGCGCGCCAGCGCCGGGCCGAGATCCTTCAGCTTGGCGCCGTAGCCCTGCGCGCAGGCGCCGAGCGCGGCGACGGCGTTGCGCAAGTTGTGATGCCCGGGGAGCGGCGACAAGAAGCGCCCGGCGAGCACGCCGCCGGCGAACAGGTCGAACGTCGTTCCTTCCTCCGCGAACGTGGCCGGCGCCGCTAGCCAGTGCGGAGGCTTGCCGCCGGTGTCCTCTCCCTCCAGCGCGTACCAGGCTACTCGCGCGTCGTCGCCCAGCGCTTCGTCTACCACGCGCCGCACGAGCGGGTCCGCCGCGTTCGCCACGACGAGCCCGTTTTCAGGGAGGCGCGAGAGCAGCTGTCGAAACGCCTCCAGGTACGCTTCGAGGGTGGCGTAGATGTCGATGTGATCGTGCTCGATGGACGTCAAAATGACGACCTCCGCCCGGTAGTGTAGAAACTTCGCCGTCTTCTCGAAGAAGGCGGTGTCGTACTCGTCGCCTTCCAGCACGAAGGGCGGGCGCCGGAGCGGCTTGTCGCCGGTGGGCAAGCGTCGCTCAGCTTCGCGCCGGGGCGCTCGAAACCCCCGCGGGAAGTTCTTGGGGAGGCCGCCGATCAAAAAGCCCGGCTGCAAGCCGGCGCTCTCGAGCAGCCACGCCGCAAGCGATGACGTCGTCGTTTTTCCGTGCGTGCCCGCCACCACCAACGGAGAGGTGCCCAGTAGTACGAACCGATCGAGAGCGCCCGCGATGTGAGTGTACTCGAGGCCTCCGTCGATGGCGGCTCGCGCTTCCACGTTGGTGGGACGACACACGTTGCCGATGACGACCAAGTCGGGCGCCGGCGAGAGGTGCGCCGCGTCGAAGCCGCGTCGAGTTTCGACCCCCCACTCCACGAGCGCGGGGCCGATCGGTGGGTCGAACGCCACGTCACTCCCGCTCACACCGTGACCCAGCTCGGCGAGCAAACCCGCCAAGGCGCCCATGCCGGTCCCCGCCACCGCGACGACGTGAATTTTCATCAACCGGGCTTCAGGAATCATCAAGGGTGCTTTCTGGCATGGCTTTCGCGTTACTGCTACGGTCGCTCGCCCTTATGAGGATCGTGGAAAAACTCGGTGGTTCTCGCGCCGCCATCTCCTTCGAATTCTTCCCCCCGAAGGACCAAGAGGGCGTGGACCGCCTGTTCAAGACGGTGGCGGAGCTCGCTCCATTCGCGCCCTCGTACGTGTCGGTGACCTACGGGGCCGGCGGTAGCACGCGGCAGCTCACGGTGGAGCTCGTCGGGCGCATCCAGCGCGAGGTCGGCATCGACGCCATGGCCCACCTGACGTGCGTGGGCGCGACGCGTGAAGAGCTCGGCGGCGTGCTGGATCAGCTGGAGGCCGCGGGGGTTCAGAACGTGATCGCGCTGCGCGGGGATCCTCCGCAGGGGGCGACGTCCTTCATGACTCCGGCGGGCGGGTTCGGGCACGCGTCCGAGCTGGCGGCGTTCATCAAGGGCCGCGGCACCTTCTGCATCGCCGGCGCCTGCTACCCCGAAAAGCACCCCGAGGCGGTCTCGCTCGAGTCGGACCTGGAGCGGCTGAAGCACAAGGTGGACGCGGGCGCCGAGCTCCTCATCACCCAGCTGTTCTTCGACAACGCGGACTACTTTTCGTTCGTGGAGCGCGCGCGCGCCCTGGGCATTCGCGTGCCTATCGTCGCGGGCATCATGCCGGTCACGAACGTCTCGCAAATCAAGCGCTTCACGGCGATGTGCGGAGCGCGCATGCCCGGCGAGCTCATGCAAAGGCTGGAGACGGTCGCCGCGGACCCCGAGGCGGTCGGTGAAATCGGCGTCCAGCACGCCGTTCAGCAGTGCCGCGAGCTGCTGGAGGGGGGCGCGCCCGGCATCCATTTCTACACCCTCAACCGCTCCAAAGCGACGGTCGAGATTCTCAAGCGCCTCCGCTGATTCCCCTCATTTACGGAGGACTACGCGCGCGCCTTGCTCTGGCGGCAGCGCGACGGCGTGCCACCCGGGCGGCAATTCCGGGCCCAGGAAGCGAAACACGCGCGCGGCGTCACGCGGAGATAGCGCGAGCGTTCCCGCGCCGTGCTCGATCCCGAAGCGATCGTGCCAGTAGGCGCCGTGCAGCAGCTGCCCCGAGCTGAGCTCGAGCGCCCAGGGCACGTCCGCGACCTCGAACGGCTCTCCAAAGCTCGGCGCGGAGAGGCTCGTCGACAAAGCCTTGCTGCGTACGGTCGAGGTGCCGAGCGGGATCGACAGGTCGCTCACCGTCCTCGTCTCGGTCTCGGTCTCGGGCAGCTCGCGCGCCACGCTGAGCAGGGTCGCGAACGTCGCGCGCTTTCCTTCGTATGCAACGAGTGTTCCGGCCGTGACGCTCACGTCCAACCAGCGAGTTTGGTCGCGCACGAACTCCGGGAAAGCGGTGCGCTTCTGGACCACGGTGACGTCTTGATGCCTCACCCAAAGCTCTTCCCCGCGCCCGGGGTAGGCCCAGTACTTGGTCTTTCCGAGGGTCCTGAATCGGCCGGTGAGGGGAAGCTCGGCGTGGTACTCGAGCAGGTCTCCCTTCTCGGCCTCGCCGTCGTTGATGCGAAAGGTGCGGACCCCTCGCTTCACGACGAACGCCAGCGGGAGCTCTCGCTTGCCGAGCTCCACTCCTTCGAAGTCGGAAGGTTTCGCCGCCTCGAGGTCGCTCGCGCGCACGAAGCGGCCATCCGTCAGGAGCGCGAGCCGCGAGTCCGCGCCGCCGGGCTCTTTGGCTCGCCAGGAACCGACGACGGCCATCCCGGCGCGTCGGTGCAGCCTTCCGACCTCGCGCACCGAGTCGTCTTCGCCCACCACCCGCTCGAACAGGGGCGTCTCCGATTTGGCGCGCGCATACGTGTACGGCAGCTCCGCGTCACGTTGAGGAGCGAGGGCCATGGCGGCCAAGGTCGGGTGTTTCAGGTCCAGCGTCGCCTCTGCGCCGACGCAAACGAAGCCGCGAGGCCTCACCGCGTACCAGCCTCCGGCGCAGCCCTTGTGGGAGACGGGCTCGGCCGAGCGCGCCACCCGGCTGCCGGCACGGAGCGCGCCGAGGCTGGGGGCGCCGGGGTCCGAGTACTCGCGGACCTGAATCTCTTTGGAAACGACGCCGAGCTGCGGCCCATTTTCGGGGGGGACAGGCGCGTTTCTTACAATGCCCTCGCTGAGGGACAGGGCGGGGGTTTTGGCGCCGTCATCGCAGCCTGTCGTACCCACGACCAGCGCGGTCACGAGCGCCCACTTACGCGGGTCCGGGCTGCGGGAAATGTGCACGAGCAATCGGCTCGCACGAAGCGCTGGTCTCGGACAAGTTTTTGGACGGTTCGGCGTTCGCGCGTCCTCGTGCATTCGAGCAATGACCATCAGTGCAAACCGCTGGTTGCGGACCGAACCGGCGGCCTAGTAAAGCACGTAAATGTCAGAGATCTGGTACGAGCTTCGCTCAATCATGCTTGGATTGCGGTCTTGCGTCGGCGTTCAATGTTCCTATCCCATCGTGTGGTAGCCCCAACACTATCAATGGTTCATGCCTGGTGCCGGACTGATCAGAAATCGGCGTCCATTGCCTCTCGCATTTGGCCGCGAAGTTAGAAGACGAAGGCTCGCGCTCGGGCTCACCCTCGAGCAGCTAGCTGAACGCTCTTCACTGACGCCGAACTACATCGGAACGGTCGAGCACGGCCAACGTGATCCATCGCTGAGCACCATCTTGGCGCTCGCGCGAGGACTCGGCGTCGCGCCCGGCGAGCTACTCGGAGGCATCGGGGAGACGGGCCCGCTCGCTCTCGAAGCCGCGCGTCTCATCGAGGCGCAGCCGCCGGAGGTGCAAGAGGCGATGCTGGAGCTGCTGCGATCGATGAGTCGTCGTCGGCGGGGTTGACCGCGCGCCGTAGCTGCACGAGATGTGGGCCATGAGGATAGCGCCTGCCCTCGCCGTGACCGTGGTCAGCCTGCTCGCCGCCGGGGTCGCGCGCGCGGAGGCCGAGAACGAGCCGGACAGCACGGGCTACCAGAACGCGGCCAAGCGTCGTTCGGACTTTACGTTCGGTGTCGGCGGCGGTCTCGCCCTCGGGCGGGCCAACGGCTACCCGAACGAGATTCAAAAGATCCGGGACTCGGCGTACGAGTCCAACACCAAGCTCGGCCTCGGCAACAGCAGCTTGGTTTGGCTGGGCGTCGCGTTCAACGACTACCTCACCTTCGGGCTCGCGTTCGGCGGCCTCAGCCTTGCCGGCAACGACCGGGAGGCGAGCGCGGGCCTCTTCGGCTTCCACATCGATGCCTATCCCTTGGCCAGCTACGGCAAGAACCTGCGGGACCTCGGGTTGTTCACGAACTTGGGGACCGGTCCGCTCAAGATCAAAGGCGCGCCGGAGCAGGCGGACGGCGGTTTGATCGCCTACGTGGAGGGCGGCGCGGTCTACGAACGCTGGCGCTTGTGGCGCATCGGGTTCGGTCCGACCATCTCGGTCGTGCACCTGTGGAGCGACTCTGCTCAGGCGACGGCGGCGCTGTTTGGCGCACGGCTGGCGTTTTACGGCGGGCCGTAGCCGCTCACGACCCGGTCCCGGCCACCGAGGTCTTTCGCGACCGTTACCTCGGCATAGCCGTGCTCGCGGAGCAGGGCGGCGGTGCGGGGGCCTTGATCGAAAGCAATCTCGAGCGCGAGGAGCCCGCCCGGCGTGAGGTGAGCGGGCGCTTCGCGCACGATGTCGCGCACCAAATCCAAGCCGTCGGGGCCGCCGTCGAGCGCGAGACGCGGCTCGAAGTCTCGCACGTCTACCGGCAGCCCTTGGATATCCCCCGCAGGGATGTACGGAGGGTTCGCGGTCACCAGGTCGAAGCGCAGACCCGCCACCGGCGTGAACAGCGAGCCGCTCACGAAGCGCAGGTTGCGGATGGCGCCGGTACGGTGGGCGTTGTCTCGCGCTACCTCGAGCGCGCCCTCGGAGATGTCCGAAGCGGTCACGCTCCAGGTCGGGCGGTGACGGGCGAACGCGATCGCAATGCAGCCGGAGCCGGTGCACATGTCCAGAGCTTGCCCCAGCATGCTGCGCGCTCGCGTGCGCTCGAGCGCGATCTCCACGAGCCGCTCGCTGTCCGGTCGGGGCACGAGCACGCGGGCGTCCACCCGCAGCGATAGGCCGTAAAATTCGCGCGCTCCGAGCAGGTACGCGACCGGCTCACCCGTTCGCCGGCGCTTGAAGAGCTCCCGGAAGCGCGACAGCTCTGGACCGGAAAGGGGCCGCTCCGAGTGCAGAATGAGCCCGATACGGTCCAGCCCGAGCACGTGACCCAGCAGGAGCTCGACGTCGAGGCGCGCGCTGTCGTTGCCGCGGCGCTTCAGGTCGTCCGCCGCCCACGTCAGGACGCGCTTGATGGACCAGACGTCGTCGCCCACTGCCGCCTGGGTCACGCCGCGCCCACGCTCTGCTTGACCTCGGCGACCACGCGCTCCACGTCCGTTCGGATGGAGCTCAGGCGCTCGGCGCTCGGGGCCTCGAAGCGCAAGACCAGGATCGGACCGGTATTGGAGGCGCGCACCAGCGCCCAGGCGCCGTCGTCGTAGGTCACGCGCACGCCGTCCAGCTCGTTGACACTGCCGCGGTCCTTCAACGCGCGGCGCAGGCCCTCGATCACCGCGAACTTCTTGTCGTCCGGGCAATCCGAGCGCAGCTCGGGCGTGAAGTGGCGCGTGGGCAGCGCTTCCAACAGGGCGGAGAGCGGCTTGTCCTGATTGGTGAGCAGCTCCAGCATGCGGAGGCCGGCGTAGATGGCGTCGTCGTAGCCGTAGTAGCGGTCGGCGAAGAAGAAGTGGCCGCTCATCTCCCCCGCGACGGCGGCCTTTTCCTCCTTCATCTTCGTCTTGATCAAGGAATGCCCGGTCTTCCACATGATGGGACGACCGCCGATCTTCTCCACGTAATCGAAGAGCGTTTGCGAGCACTTCACGTCACCGATGATGGTGGCGCCCGGCTGCGCGGCCACGATCGGACCCGCGAAGAGCGCGAGCAGGCGATCGCCCCAAATGATTTCGCCGTTCTCGTCCACGACGCCGAGGCGGTCGCCGTCGCCGTCGAAGGCGAGGCCGATCTCGGCCTTCTCGGCGCGTACGCGCTCCACGAGCGCGGTGAGGTTCTCCGGCACCGTCGGGTCGGGGTGGTGGTTGGGAAAGCGCCCGTCCATGTCGCAAAACAGGGCCGTCGGCTCGAGCCCTAGCGCGGCCAGCGTCTTCAAGCCGAGCGGGCCCGCGGCGCCGTTGCCCGCGTCGACCACCAGCTTCGGCTTACGGGCGAGCTTCACTCCTTGGCTCAGCTTCTCGACGTACGCGTCGTCGATGGGCGCGGCCGTGATCGAACCGCCCGGCTTGTCCGGCAAGGCGGGGCCCTCCACGAGCGCGCGCAGCTCCTGGATCGCGGCGCCGAAGAACGAGCCATGGCCGATCATGATCTTGAAGCCGTTGTCCGGCGCGGCGTTATGGCTGCCGGTGATCATGACGCCGCCGTCCGTGTTCAGGTGATGGACGCCGAAGTACAGCGCCGGCGTGGGCCCGACTCCCACGTCCAACAATTGCGCGCCGCCGCGCTGCAAGCCCCGCGTGAGCGCGGCGTGGATGCGAGGGCCCGAAAGACGACAGTCCCGGCCAACCGCCAAGCGGGGCGCCCGGCCTACGCTGCGCCCGATGAGCTCGGCCACCCCGCGGCCAATGCGCTCGACGGTCTCGTCGGTCAGGTCGCGCTCGGCGACGCCACGGATGTCGTATTCTCGGAAGATATGCTTGCTCATGGCGGAAGGCGGCGGATGTTAACACAGCCGGGCGCTACTGCTGGGCGGACCCGGCCGGGGGGGCGATGGCCGCTCCGGGGCAGGCCGGCGGCCTGGGACACGCCGACTGCGGGCCGAGCAGCGTGACGTTGTCCGGGTACCAGCGCGGCCGGGCGTGCCAGAGCTGACCTCCGGTGCGACGCAGCTCCAGCGGCGCGAGCCGGCAATGCAGCTGCGGCACGACCCACTCGCCGGGCTGCCACTCCCAGCGGTCGCTGTACTCCCAGTAGCCGTCCACCCAGACGCATTGCCCGGCCGGTCGCGGCGGCACCTCCTCGACCTTCGCCGGAGGAGGTGGGTAGGGGACCTGCACGGCGTCGTTCGGTGGGTGCGCCCCGCGCGGCGCCTCCTGCGTGGAGGAGCTGCACCCGAGGAGCAGCGCGAGCGCAGCCCGGATCAGACCCCGAGCCACGCAACCGCCTCCTCGCGAATGACGCTACCGAAGACCAGCAGCTCGAGCACGGCCAGCACCAAGAAAGGGCCGAAGGCGATGCGAGCTTTGCCAAAGCCCTCCTCCGGTTCCTCTGCGAGCGGATCGAGCGCCAGCTCGGCTTCCAGCTCCGCGCGCTCCTCCGGAGTCGCTCGCTCGAGCTCGGCTTCCAGCTCCGCGCGCTCGAGCTTGACCGCTTCCGGCTCCTCGATCTTTCCACGCGTCAGGAACAGCGTGATGACCACGAGCGTGGCCTGAACGGCTCCGCCCATCAGGGTAAAAAGCGCGCCTTGCCAGCCAAACCACGCGCCGGCAAGCATCACTAGCTTGGCGTCACCAAGGCCCATGCCGGGTTTACCCCGCAGCAATCGGTGCAGTAGGTCGAACGGCACCCACACCACCGCGAAGCCAACCGCGGCGCCGAGCAGGCTCTCCACGAACGTCGCGCCGGGGCGGAGCGGGACGGAGAGCACGCCCAGGGCCGCTCCCCCGAGGGTGAGCTCATCCGGCAAGTACATGTGCGAAAGATCGATGAACGCCGCCGCGATGAGCGCTAGCCCGAGCGCCAGCTGCGCGGCGAAGAGCAGCAGGCCTTGCCAGAGCGGAGTCTCCTGCGGCAGCGTGAGGATGGAGATCTGCATGAGCGCGCCGCCCAGCAGCCCGCCCAGCAGCTCCACCAGCGGATAGCGCGGCGAGATGGGCGCCTTGCAGCAGCGGGCGCGCCCCCGCAGCATCAGCCACCCCAGCACCGGCAGGTTGTCGACCACGCGAATCGGCGTTCCGCAGCTCGTGCAGTGCGAAGCCGGAAACGCGACGCTTTCACCGCGCGGCAGCCGGTAGATGACCACGTTGAGGAAGCTGCCGAATACGAGGCCGAGCGACACACCGACGCCCATCCAGAACCAGGGCGGAAGCTCGAAGACCGTCACGCGGTGGCAGACTACACCGACTCGGCCAGCAGTCGATCCAGCTCACCCGCGCGGTCCAGCCTTGCCAAATCGTCAAAGCCGCCGACCGGTTTGCCGTTGATGAACACCTGCGGCACCGTGCGCTGCCGGGTCACTTCCTGGAGCCACTGTCGTTTGGCCGGATCGTCCGTGACGTCCACCTCTTGGAAAGGGACACGTTTGCGTTCCAGCAGGTGCTTGGCTCGCACGCAGTATGGGCAGAACTGCGTACGGTAAACGACGACCTCGGCCATGGTGAGTTGAGAGGAACGTAAGACCTGCCTCGGCCGAGCGCTACCCTCTGCTATGCTCGCTCGCTCCCATGCCGGACGAGGCGCCTCACACCACGCTGTCATTGGATCGCTACCTGCCGCAGGCCAAGTCGCTGGTGGCTCGCGCACAAGCCCTCGCAGACGAACGGCGCCACCACGAGGTCGTTCCGCTCCACCTCCTCGCCCGGGCTCTCGAGCGTGGCAAAAGCACGCGCCTGGTCTTCGAGCGGGCTACCTCCAGCGTGCTGGATTTCGAAGCCGCGGTGGAGCGCGCCCTGAGCGCGCTGCCTCAGTCCAAGGAGCGCTCCTACCTTTCGGACGCGATGCTGGACCTGCTGGGCCGCGCGGAGCGAGACGCCTCGCTCGAGCGCGCGCCTCGAGTGACCGCGGCACATTTGCTCAACGCCCTCTCGCAGGAGATTCGCGGCGCGGCGGGGGAGATCCTGTCCGCTTTCGGAGTCGTGCCTGGCTCCCTGCGCCATCACGCAGCGCTCTTGGACGAAAAGGCGGACGCCGCGACCGCGGACTCGGGGCCGCCGCCGGACCTCACCCGCCCGGTGCTGGAGGGGCCGCGCGCGGGGGACCCGGTCATCGCGCGAGGGAACGAAGTGCGCCGGCTCGTGACCATCTTGGAGCGGCGCCAAAAGAATCATCCCCTCCTGGTCGGAGACGTGGGGGTCGGCAAGCGGGCGATCGTTCGTGCGCTCGCCAAGCGAATCGCGAGCGGGGACGTCCCTACGCGCCTCGTCGGAGCGCGGGTCGTGGAGCTCGAGCTGGGTGCGGCGGCTGTCGGTACGCGCCTGCGCGGTGAGGTGGAAGAGCGCTTGCGCAAGCTCTTCGCTCAGCTCACGGCCGCGAGCCGCGGGGGCGGGGAACACATCTTGTTCATCCCTGGCCTCGAGCAGCTGCTGGGGCAGGGGCCCACCGGGTCCAGCCTGGCGGACGTGCTGCGGACCGCCCTGTCGCGTGGGGACTTGCGGGTCCTCGCCACCACCACGCCGGACGGCCTACGCCGGCTCAACGAAAAGGAGCCGCTCCTGGTGCGCTCCTTCAGCGAAATCGTCGTCGAGGAGCCGAGCGTCGCGGAGGCTATCGAGATCGTGCGCGGCGTCGCTCAATCGGTGGAGCAGCACCACGGGGTTCCGATCCAGGACCGCGCGGTCGTGGCCGCGGTCGAGCTCGCCAAGCGGTACCTACAAGACCGTCGCTTGCCAGAAGCCGCGATCGACTTGCTGGACGAGTCCGCCGCCTCCAAGCGCGTGGAGACGGACGGCATGCCGCTCGAGCTGGACCGCCTGCTCCAGCGGCTGAGCTCGCTCTCCGCGCAGCTCTCCGCGCTGGCGGACGAGGACGACGCGGCCGCGAAGGAGCTCGCG
Organism: Myxococcales bacterium; assembly: GCA_004193285.1. Taxonomy (GTDB): domain Bacteria; phylum Myxococcota_A; class Polyangia; order Polyangiales; family Polyangiaceae; genus PMG-095. Next base: position 91,880 of record SECP01000031.1, read on the forward strand.
GCAAAGCTCGAGGCGGAGCGGGCCAGCATCGAGCCGCGCGCGAGCACCCTCCGCGCGACGATCGAGGGCCGGCGTGGAGTCACGGCGGCGGTGAAGGCGCTCCGCGCCGAGCACGCGGTCGCCGAGCAAGAGCGAAAGCGCGCCGCGGAGAGCAAAAACTTCGCGCGCCTCGGCGAGCTCGAGCACGTCACCTTGCCGGACCTGAGCAAGCGCCTCGCCGAAGCCGAAGAAGCGGCGCGCGCTCAGGGTGGCAGCGTCGAGAGCCCCAAGCTCCACGAGCAAGACGTCGCGGCGACGCTCGCGGCGTGGACGGGCATTCCGGTCGACAAGATGCTGGAGGCCGAGGCCGAGAAGCTGCTCAAGATGGAGGCGCGGCTCGGGGAGCGCATCGTGGGGCAAGACCACGCGCTCGCCGCGGTAGCGCGCGCGGTGCGTCGGGGTCGAGTCGGCTTGCGCGATCCCAAGCGTCCCATCGGCTCCTTCCTGCTTCTGGGTCCGAGCGGCGTCGGCAAGACCGAGCTAGCCAAGGCTCTCGCCGAGTTCCTGTTCGACGACGAAGGCGCGCTCACGCGGCTGGACATGAGCGAGTTCATGGAGCGCCACATGGCGCAGCGCTTGATTGGCGCGCCACCCGGTTACGCCGACAGTGAACAGGGCGGATTCCTGACCGAGGCGGTGCGGCGGCGGCCCTACTCCGTGCTGCTCTTCGACGAAGTGGAAAAAGCCCATCAAGACGTGTTCAACCTGCTGCTCCAAGTGCTGGACGACGGGCGCCTGACCGACGGGCGCGGTCGCCTCGCTGATTTCTCGAACACGGTCGTGGTCATGACCAGCAACATCGGCTCCGAGCGCATCTTGGAGGCGGACGCGAAGCTGTTCGAAACGGAGGACGGCCGCGACGCGCTCCGCGACCTCTTGTTCGACAAGGTCGGTCAATTCTTCCGGCCCGAGTTCTTGAACCGCCTGGATGACACCGTCGTATTCCGCCCTCTGAGCAAGCAAGATCTGCGGCGTATCGTGGACATCCGGCTGGCGGAGCTCGCGCGTCTCCTTGCGCCGCGCAAGCTCACGCTGGAGGTCTCGGAGGCCGCGAAGCTTCGCTTGGTGGACTTGGGGTACGAGCCGGCCCTCGGCGCTCGTCCGCTCAAGCGCACCTTGCTCAAGGAGCTTCAAGATCCGCTCTCCCATGCGCTGCTTTCGGCGCAGATGCCGGCCGGCGGAACCGTCAAAGTGGAGCTCGAAGGTGACGCTCTCAAGCTCACCCCCGTGAGCAACTAAACCTAGGGAGCGTGGCGCGCCTCGAACGCGCGCGCGCACGAGCGCTTACTCACGCCCTGACCCAGGCAGTTCATCAGCTCGTAGTCGTAGGGCGTGGTCAGACATTCGCGCGTGAGATCTTCGGCGCGCAGGGCGAGCCGTGGCTCCACCTCCAGGCTCACCGCGGGCGTTCCTGGCCTCACCCCGAGCTGCGCCAGCGCGAACGCTCGGCACTCCTCGGGCCCGGGCAGCTTGCGAGCGCAGCCGACGAGGCACAAAAACAGTAACGGGAGGCAGCTGGCGATGGCCCGCATACCTCCCGTTATAGCTCAGGAAAGAGCGCCGTTACTCGCCGCCGGGCGGCCCGCCCATGCCAGGCGGCGCGCCCATGCCAGGCGGCATGCCCATGCCGGGCGGCATGCCTGCGGGCGCGGCAGGAGCCTTCTTGTCCTTGTCCTTGTCCTTCTGGAACTTCTTCTCTTCGGCGATGGCCCAATCGGCGGCCCAGCTCGAGATGCTCCAGATTTCGTCGCTTCCCGTCACCTTCACCCAGCGGCTGGAGCCCTCGGCGTTGCTGCCGACGGCGACGTCGCGCTTGGCGCCGTCTTTCAGGGTCAGCTGGATGGTGGCGACCGGCTTCTCCAGGCCCACCTCGGCCGGCGTCTTGCCCTTTTCGGCGAAGCCGTCCGCGTTGAGCGTTTTGTATGCGCGGACGAAGTCCTTCACCTTGGCGTCGTCGAAGTCCTTGATGGGCTCCGCCGTGCCTTTCGGCTTGGCGAGCTTGCCCTTCCAGGCCTCGCCGTCCTTGGTGAAGGTGAACTGCCCGTGCTCGTTTTGAATGGTGGCGGCGGTGACGTCGCCCTCTTCGAACTTGAACAAGGTGAGGTCACGCCAGCCTTTGGCGTCGCGCGCGTACAAGTAGCTCGAGTAGCCCTTGACCGCGTACACGCCATCTTTGCCGGCGATGCGCGTCATCTGCCCGCGCCCGCCGTTGTCACCAAAGCGTGCGTCCAGCACCGCGGTGCCGCCCTTGCTGAACACGGCGTGAAGGCCCTTGTCGTCCGACACGCCGTACTTGGCGTAGGCGGTAGCGGCCGAGTCGATCGTCTCCGACACCTTGAGCGACTTGAGGTTGTCCAGGAGGGACTTCACGTTGGCCTGGTTGGCCTTCGCCTCGACCGGCTTGGTGAGCTTCCAGTCTTCGCCGCTCTTGGTGAGCTCGATATCCACGGGGGCGCCGCCGTCTTCGCCCGCCTTGTTCAGGACGATCTTGTCGATCGCCTTGATGTCGTCTTCCTTGATGTCGATCTTCGGCATCGCCGCGGCTTGCCCGCTGAGCGAGTACTTCGCGGCGTTCTCCGCCTCCTTTTTGCTTTGGAGGTAGAGCCCGCCGCCCAGCACGCCGAGCACGCCGAGCGCGACGTACAGCTTCGTTTCGGTGTTCATTGCCATTGTGTGTGTCTCGCTCTGAATTCCGAAGTGGCGCTCAGACCTTCAGCGCGTCCCGACGCGACTGGCGGTTGCGCCAGCGCAGCACGCCGAAGGCGCCGAACAGCAGCGGCATGCCGAGGATGAGGCTCCACTGCACGTTGGCCTGCAGGTTCTTGCGCGCGGCGCGGTACTCCTCGTCCTTCTTCTTCATCTCTTCTTCGTTGTCCTCGGCCTTGAACTTCGGCTTCGTGACGCTGCTGTAGGTGAGGCTGGGCTCGCCGAGCAGCTTCGCGCTGGAGGCGACCAGATCCGCGTCGCCCGCCATCCAGTCCAGCGTGTTCTTGAAAGCGATGATCGTGTTGGTGAGGTACTTCGTGTACGGCTGGGCCAAGGCGAGCAGCTTCGGGTCGCCGCCCACCGCGCCGAACATGGCGAACTGTCCGCCGAGCTCGGGGCCGTTGCCGGCGTACGCGAAGGGGTTGGTGAGGAACAGGCTGGAGGAGACGACGAGCACGCGCGAGGGGCTCGGCGCGCGCTCTGGTGCCTTCACGTCCTCGGAGGGGCTGCCGGCGAAGGCGCTCTTCAGCTTGCCATCGGCGTAGGCGGCGAGGACGCGCTGGTCCTGCTTTGCCTTGGGCTTCCACTGGTCGCGGAGCTTCATGTCGATGGTGTCCGAGGTGTCCACGTTCGTGGCCGGGGTCGAGCGGGCCACCGCTTCCAGCTTCACGTCCGCCGGCTGCTTGTCACGCTTGAGCTCCAAGCTGGAGGGGAAGGGGAAGATCACCTCGTCTAGCCGGAAGAAGCCGGCGAAGCCGGTGTCCAGCAGCTTGGTCTTCTCGTCCATGCGCGGGTCGTTGATGACGTGGGCGATGCCGGGGTGACGAAGCCAAACCGGCTGCCCCGTCTGCGTCATCACCTGCACTCGGAACTGCGCGCCGTGGTCGAACACGGCGTCCTTGTTCAGGTGGATGCCGTAGCCGTCCAGCAGCTTCTCGAGGCCGTGCGTGCTGAGCGAGGCGCTGAGCGAAGCGTCGTTCGGCTTCAGGTTCACCGCCGAGGCGAAGACCGCGAGAGACTTTCCGCCCAGCATCAAGAACTCGTCGATCCGGCGGAGCTCCTTTTCGCTGTAGTCCTTCTGCGGCTGGGTGATGATGATGCCCGCCAGGTCCTTGTCGATCGCGCTCGCGCCGTCCTTCAGGTCGAGGTCCTCCACCTTGTAGAAGGGGAAGGCCTGCTCGAGGATGCCCTTCAAGGTGGGGCCGCCGCCGCCTTGGCCTTGTTTGGCGACCAGGTTCGCGTCCGTGAGCTTCAGCTCGTCTTTACCGGTGATGACGCCGATGCGGTGCTTGATGTCGTCCGCCTTGTCCCGAATCTCCCGGATCTTGTTGGTGACCCAGAACTCGAGCCCGTCTCCACCGTTCTGCAGCGGCAGCGCAGGAATGACGGCCTTTTCGCTGCCGTACTTGAACACGAGGCCCAAGTAGCCCTGAGCGATCGCGGCTTGGTCCTCGCCGGTCGCGCTCATCTCGCCGAACGGCTGCTCCTGCAGACCGGCTTCTTTCGCCTGGTCGCGCAGCTCGTCCGTATTCGGCTCGATGATCGTGAACTTGAACTTGCCCTTGCCCTCCCGCTCGTACTCCTTGAGCAGGTCGGTGAGGTCACGCACGAAGGCGTCCAGCTGCGGCAAGCCCGTCTTCACGTAGGCGTCGACCTGAATCGGCGTCTTGAGTGAGCCGAGCAGGCGGCCGCTACCCTTGCTGAGCGTGTAACGCTCGTTGCGAGTCGTGTCGATGCGTGAATACGCCTTGAACGACAGCATGTTGGCCACGACCGCGATCGCCACGATGACGATGAGGTAGAGGCCGGTCTGCGTCGCTGCTTTGCGCTTCTGATCTTGGGTTGCCACGGCTCACGCCCACTTTCTGCGCTCGAGCGCACGGAAGGCCACCACCAGGCAAGTGGCCGTTACCGACAGGAAGAACACCACGTCACGCGTATCGATGAGCCCGCGCCAGAAGCCGGACAGGCGCGTATCGAACGCTACGAAATTCATGAAGTTACCCGGCGCGCCGCCCACATACTGCGCGAAGCGGCCGAGCAGCCACAGCGCCAGGAGCACGAACACGGTGATGAAAAAGGCGATGGACTGGCTGTCCGTCAGCGAGCTGATGAGCAGACCGATGGCCACCGTCGTGGCGCAAAACAGCGTCAGGCCCAGGTAGCCCGCGAACACCGGACCGGTGTCGAGCGGTCCCAGATTCCATGGCCATTTGAACATCGCGATCGGATAGATGGCGGTGGCGAGGACCAGCACCATCACCATCCCGAGGGCGCCCAAGTACTTGCCGAGCACCACGTCGCTGTCCTTCACCGGCAGGGTGATCAGCATCTCTAGCGTGCCGCTGCGGCGCTCTTCGGCGATGAGGCGCATGGTGATGACCGGCACCACCAGGAATGCCAAGCCATACGGGGATAGCGAGAACACCTGGGAGACGGACGCGCGGTCCACCTGCCAGAAGCCGCCGCCGACCAAGAAGAAGAACGCTCCGAGCACCAAGAAGCTCAGGCAGATCACGACGTAGGCCAGCGGGGAGTCGAAGTAGGCGCGAAATTCGCGCTTGGCGATAATCAGCATCGGCGACATGGCTCAGCCCTTCCCCTGCTCTTTTTGCGCGGGAGCATCGTCGTCATCATCGTCGTCGTCCTCATCATCATCGTCGTCCTCGTCATCATCGTCGTCCGCGACGGCGCCGCCCTTGACGGCCTTCCGAGGCTCTTCGTCTTCGTCTTCCTCTTCCCCGTCGTTCCAAGCCTCGCCGCGATCCAGGCGCTCGTCGCCGCGCGTGAGGTCGCGGAACACCGCGTCCAAGCTCTGCGCGTCGCGGCGGAGCTCCAGCAAGGTCCAGCTCTTGGCGACGATGAGGCGGAAGATCTCCGCGCGCAGATCGCCCTCTTGCGGACCCGAGAGCTCGAACTTGTGGGCGCTCTCGTCCGTCGGCAGCTCGCGAATCGCGCTGGCGCCGCCGAGCTTCTGGAGCGCTTCGTCTACCTCGCGCGCCGAGGGCGCCTTCGAGCCGGCCTCGGCACGCTTTTCGTCGATGGTGACGACGTAGCGAACTCGCCCGGTCTTGGCGCGGATCTCGTCGAGCGGCCCGTCCGCGACGACGCGGCCTTTGCTGACGATGATGGCGCGCGCGCAGGCTTCTTCCACCTCGCTCAGGTTGTGCGTGCTGAGGAGAATCGTGCGGTCTTTGCCGATCTCCTTGATGTACTTGAGCACCTCCGCCTTCTCGTTCGGGTCGAGGTCGCTCGTTGGCTCGTCCAAAATGAGGATGGGCGGATCGTGAATCAGCGCTTGCCCGAGGCCGACGCGCTGGCGATAGCCGTGCGACAGCGTCGCGATGTCTTTGCCGAGTGACTGCGCCAGGCCGCAGACCTCGATCACCTTTTTGAGACGCGCCTTGAACTTCGCGTCGTCCAGCCCGCGGATCTGCGCCGCGAAGTGGAGGTAGTCGTACACGGTCATGTCCGCGTACAGCGGCGCGCGCTGCGGCAAGTAGCCGAGGCTCTGGCGTACGCCCAGCGGATCCTCGAATACGTCGAAGCCCTTCACCTTGGCCGTCCCGTTGGTCGGAGAGGTGAAGCAGGTGAGGATGCGCATCGTCGTGGACTTGCCGGCGCCGTTCGGCCCCAAGAAGCCGACGACCTCGCCCTTCCTCACTTCGAAGCTCACCTTGTCCAGAGCGCGCACTGAGCCGAATCGCTTCGTCAGCCCAGTCGCTTCAATCATCACGTCGGTAGCCATCAGGCCTCCAAAAAAACACGCGAAACACTGCCAAGTGCCCGCGTATTCATGCGTTGCGGGGGTTCGAGCGGCGGCATCCTAGAGAAGTCTCGATCACTGTCAACGGTGGGGACTTGGAGGGACCCAAGGAGGAGACCAAACCAGGGCGGAGTTTGAGTGCCGGCCGCCGGCGGGCGGAGATTTTGCTGCCACGCGGCGGCTAAAACCGCGGGATTTGCAAGGTATTCCCGCGGGGCCACCCAAACCGCGCCGGCCCGCAAATTGAGCCAGCGGTTCGATGTAGTTTTCCGTCGCACCCGCATCGCGGGCGCGCAGGCGTGGCAGCGGCCGGCGCTAGCGCGCGCTGCGCATGCTGAGGTGCGGGGCGGGCAAACGCGGCAAACATGGCAAACGCGGCAGCCCGCATGCAGTCGCCTCTATAACTGGCGCGGACTCTCGAGGGTTTGAGCGCGGACTCTCGCGGGTTTCCCCCTGACTTAGCGGCAGGCGCCAGGAGGCGGCGGGGCCTCGCGAAAAAACTCGGGCTCGGGGCGGAGTGCCACTTGTGTTCTGGAAGGAGGGGGTTATGGTTGAAGTGGCACCTCGCCGCC
>SECP01000032.1 GCA_004193285.1 Myxococcales bacterium
GTTCGGGGACGCGCGCTGGCTGGCCGCCTTCGGTGACAACGTCTTCGACATCGATATGCTGACGACCGCGGAGCTCGGCGTGGCGGTGCGGCCCAAGCCGAGGCTCGAGGCCCAGCGAACGCGGGGGTGCCGGGCGTCGTCGGGGCGCGAGAGCCGAAGGGCGACGAGCTGCTGCCCATGGGTTTGGCGGGGACGACGGGCGCGGCGGCCGCGGCTTGGGGCGGCACGGGGGTGCTGCCGTAAGCCAGGGTTTGGACGCGCTGGCGTTGAGCCTCCGGCGGCTTGGCGGCGAGCGGCACGGCAACGACGGGCGCCGGCGACGCGAACGGCGCGGGCGCGGGCGCTGCTGCCGGCGCGGGTGCCGGAGCTTGGGCGCCGCGCTTGGCCAGCAGGGTGACCTTGTCGATCATCTGCTGGGTGTCGAACGGCTTGTCCATGAAGTCGTCCGCACCGGCGGCGGCGCCGCGAGCCTTGTCGTAGGGCTGCGCCTTGTTGGAGAGCAGCACCACCACCGTGGAGGGTGACGCTCCCTTGATCTGCTTGCACAGATCATAGCCATTGGTTCCTTCCAGGCCCGCGTCGATCAACGCGACTTGCGGGCGCTCGGCCTGGGCCTTGGAAACCGCGTCCGCGGCATCCGCGGCCACCACGGTCTTGAAACCTTCCCCGGCAAAGGTGATTTCCATCACCTTGCGCATCGTCTTGCTGTCATCGACGGCCAGCAGAGTCGTGGTCACGCGTCCTCCAAATGAGCGGGCACGGGCATGAAACTAGTCCGGATTTTCGCCGGACCGAAATCATCGGCGCCCGGTCGAAAACTGTCAAGGATTTCGCAGGGCTGCGAAGCCACCGTTTCAGTAAGTGCAAGGGCGCCTCAGCGCAACCCGTGCCTGCGTGAGGGGGCGGAGGGCCTGCTGAGGGCCTGCGCGCGAGATTGACCGAGCTCCGCGCCACGAGCAGATTTGAGGCGTGAGCTCACTCCCCAAGCGTGCCCGATCGGTCTTGTACGCCGCGGTTACGGAGTTCATCGCCTCCGGGGAGCCGGTCGCGAGCCGCACCCTGACCAAGAAGTACGGGTTCGAGCTCTCGGCCGCGACCATCCGCAACGTGCTCGCCGACCTGGAAGAGACCGGCTACCTGACACAACCCCACACGTCGGCCGGCCGCGTACCGACCGCGGCCGCGTACCGACTGTTCGTCGACGCGCTCATGGAGGAGCGACAGCTCTCGACGGAGGAGCGCGCGGACATCGACGGCTGGTTCTCGGAGCTACCGCCGGGGACGGACTTGCTACGCGAGGCCGGGCGGCGCCTGTCGCATCTGTCGGGCGCGCCCGCGCTCTTGATCCGCGCCGGTAGCGCGACCCGCACGCTGCTCAAGCTGCGCTTCATCGCGACGCGGCCCGGTGAGCTGCTCGCGGTGATCGTCTTCTCCGACGGCACGGTGGAGAATCGGTTTTTGCGCATCGAGGAGGCGGTGAGCGAGGCGGAGCTCGAGCGCATTCACAACATGCTGGAGGACGCGGTGTCCGGCCGCACGCTGGTGGACGTGCGCGAGCACTTCGTGAGCGGCTTGCGCGAACAGAGCGAAATCGGCGCGCTATCGCAGAAAGGTTGGGCGCTGGTGCGCGCCGCTGCGGAAGGCGCCGCGCGCGGCTTGACCATCGAAATCGAGGGCCAGGCTCGGCTGCTAGAGAGCCCGGAGTTCGGGGACGTGGGCAGCGCGCGCGAGCTCATGCGCGTGCTGGAAGATCGGCAGAGGCTGCTGGTTTTGCTGGACTCCGCGCTGTCCTCCGACAACGTGCGGGTTTACCTGGGGGAGGAGGCGGCGAAAGCCGTAGGCTGCCCGGTGAGCGTGGTGACGGCGCCGTTTCGCGAGGAGGATGGCGAGAGCGCAGGAGCCCTCGGCATCATCGGCCCCACGCGCATGGACTTTCCGTTCGTGGTGCCGCGCGTCAGCGCCGCCGCCGACGCCATGAGCGCCGCCCTCGCGAAGGCGCAGGGCCCGAAGTCGCGCGCAGATTAGCCTGCAAACGGCTGCCGTCGCGCCGCGCTTGTCTAGGGCCGGGGCGACCGAGCTATGCTGCTCCGAATGGTTCAGGTGCCCCCGCTCCAAGGTGCTGTGGAAGAGCGCGCCATCGATCGCGCGCTGTCGCTGGCGCTCGGCGACGACAGTGAGGGCGCGCTGCGCATTGCGGCCGCGCTGCTGGAGGCCGAGCCGCTCTCCGCCTTCGATACCTTCGTGACCGCGTGGCTCCTCGGCAAACAAGGGCGCAAGGACGAGCTGGAGCTCGGGCTGCGCGCGGCGCTGGATCGCGCGGTGTTCGACGGCAACCTGCCGCTCGCGATCGCCGCGCAATCGCTGCTGCGCGAAGCGGAGCTGCCGGTAGAAGCCGAGCTGGAGGCGATGGCGTCCGCTTTCGCCAAAGGCTCCGCCCGCCTTTCGGAGAAGCGTGTCGCTCCTCCGCAGCTCGCAGCCGCGCCGGCGAAAGAGCCTCCGCCGCTGGACGAAGAGCTGGAAGGCGAAGCGCTTTTGGACCGCGCGAGCGAGATCTTGAAGGCGGCCACCGCCGCGCAAGACGAAGCCAGCCTCAGCTCAGCCGCTGGGCAGGTACCACCTCAGGTGCTGTTCAGCGCGCTGGACGCGCCGAGCTTTCAAGCCACCGTGGCCGCGTTCGAGGTGCGCTTCGTGCCGGACGAGCACGCGCTCGTCGAAGAGGGCACCGTGGGCAACGAGGCGTTCATCTTGGCGCGCGGCGAGCTGGACGTCTCGAAGAAGTCGATGAAGCCAGGCGGCGCTCCGCTCGCGCTCGCCCGCCTCGGCAAAGGCGCGCTCTTCGGGGAGATGGCGCTGCTCTCGTCCGCGCCGCGCACCGCGACCGTCACTGCGTGTCGGCCGAGCGTGGTGCTCGCCGGTAGCAAAGCCGCGCTGGACCGCGTGGCCGCGCAGGCGCCGGAGGTGGGCCGCGTGTTCGCCGAGTTCTGCCGGCGGCGCATGCTGGACAACCTGATGCGCACGAATTTCATCTTGCGCTCGGCGAGCCCTTCGGAGCGCCCGGCCCTGATCGAGCGCTTCACGGTGCGCCAGTTCGCTCAGGGCGAGCGGATCATCGCTCAGGGCTCACCGCCAGACGGCCTGCACATCGTCGCGCTCGGCGAGGTCAACGTGCTGCACCACGACGGCGAAGAGCCGACGCTCGTGGCCAAGCTCGGCCCCGGCGAGGTGGTCGGCGAGGTCGCCCTCATCCTCCGTCGCCCCGCGATCACGGACGTGGTCGCGCACCACCCGACCGTCACCCTCTTTCTGCAGCGCGATCGCTTCCTGGGCTTGGCGCGCGCCCACCCCAAAATCTTCGTCGAGCTCTACGAGCTGGCCGTGCACCGCGACCAGGAGACGGCCATCGCCGCCTCCTCCGAAGCGGCCGAGACGGAAGACTTCGTCTTGGTGTGAGCCCTCGCCGCGAGCCGGGGCCTGGCTTCTAAGCCATCCCGGCCCGGCCCCCGGGACTCCCTTGACCGCTCCGCGGTCGGCAGCTAAGTCCCCGGGCATGTTTAGCCGTTCGTTCAGTGTCTTCGGCGCCCTGCTACTGGGCCTCACCGTCGCCGCGCCCGCCGCCGCCCAGGCCCAAGCCAAAATCGCCGTCGTGGACACCGAGCGCGCCGTCATGGAGACGGAAGACGGCCTGCGCGCCCAGGCAACCCTGAAGAAGCTCTTCGACTCCAAGCAGCACGAGCTGGACAAGAAGCAGGAAGAGCTCGTCAAGGAGCGCGAGGACATCGAGAAGCAGCGCGACGTGCTCAGCAAAGGCGCCCTCGCGAAGCGCGCTGACAAGTGGCAGCGCGACATGATGCAGCTTCAGCAGAAGTTCGTGGAGTACAACCAGGACATCCAGAAGAAGCAGAGCGAGCTCACGCAGCCTGTCTTCCAGAAGACGATGAACATCATCCGTCGCCTGGCCACCCAAGAAGGCATCGACATGGTGGTGGACAAGAAGGCCGTCCCCTACGTCCGTAGCGACCTGGATTACACGGACCGCGTCATCACCATGTACAACTCGGGTGGTGCCGGCGCTGGCGACGACAAGGCCGCCCCCGGCGCGAAGGACGCGCCCAAGGCGCCCGCCGCCAAGGCGCCCGCTCCGATGGCGCCGCCCGTCATCGCGCCGCCCAAGACGCCATGAGGCGAGGGCGAGGCTGCTGACCAAGAAGCCGCTCAAGATCCAGATCTCCAAAATCTTGGAGATCTTGCCGCACCGCTATCCGTTCGTGATGGTGGACCGCGTGACCGAGATTGTGCCCCACAAGAGCATCCGCGGGCACAAGATGGTCAGCTACAACGAGCCGTGGAGCCAGGGACACTTCCCTGGCCGCCCCATCATGCCGGGCGTGCTCATCATCGAGAGCCTCGCGCAAATCGGCGGAATTCTGGCGTACGCGTCGGACCCGTTCGATCCGCACACCAGCCTCATGTACTTCCTGGGCATCGACAAAGCGAAGTTCCGCCACATCGTCGTCCCCGGCGACAAGCTGGACCTGATGGTGGAGGTGCTCCACCACCGCTCCAACGTGTGGAAGCTGCGCGGCGAAGCCACCGTAGACGGCACGCTGTGCGCCTCCGGTGAGCTGCTCGCATCCATCGTCGACCGCGACGGCTGAGCAAAGGGGGCTGCCACTCCGCAGCCCGAATTGCAGAAGCTACCGTGCCGTCCCTCGGCACCCCCGTTCGAGCGCTACTCAGCGGCGCCGGGTGGCCCCGCACAAAGAAAGAGCGACGCGGCCCCCAGCGGTTCCGCATCGCTCTCGTGGGTACGGCGTCAGCTCGTTGCGGAGCTTTACGGAGCCTTCTCTTCCACCTTGTCCGCGGCGGCATCCGCCTTGTCCGCGGCGGCGTCCGCCTTGTCTTCGGCACGCTCGGCAGCGCGTTCGCTGGAAGCCGCGTCGTCCGCGCTCTTCGCCGTCTCCGAGTCACCGCCGCACGCCACCGCCATCGTCGAGAGGACCAAAGCACCCAAAATAAACGAATTTCGCATGGCCTGCGTACGAGCACACATCATGCCAACCGCGCGCCCAACAATGGCGGGGAGACTCGTGTGGCGCGGCAATGCGGCCCGCGTCGTAAACGCCCGTCGCGCCAAATTGACTCGGCATGCAGAGTTGCGCCGGCTTAGCTGCTGGCCCAACAGCGCTCGTGTCCTGCCCGTTCTCGCGCGCCAGCGACTGGCCCCTTTGCCCGCCAATCTCCCCCGCAACGAAAACTCGACCTTCACGCCGGAGCTTGGAGCTTGTCCAAGACTTCCGCGGCATCGATGAGCTGACCGGCGTCCGCTTCGGCAGCAGAGATGTCGAGCTCTCGCAGAAACTCGGCCCGGAGCCATGTCGTCAACCAAGCTGCGGCTCGCGTACGCCACCCATTTCAGCGATACCGGGCGCATCGTCTCGACGAGACTAGCAGCGAGCTCCCTGAGGCGAGCCAAGGCCTCGGCGCCGGACAAGGTCGTGTCGTTGGCAGACTCGATCTCCTCGTAGGCGCCGGAATCAACGAAGCCCTTCGTGCTTCGCCAAGGTTGCCTCAGAGGCTAATGCGACCGGGAGAAGGAAGCTGCCAGCAGATGGAGCGCCAGCGTCTCGAAGCGCGTCAGCTCTTCTTGGGGCGCGGCATCGCGAGGCGTTCCAGGTGATTGATGAGCGTGCGGCGGGAGACGCCGAGGAGGCGGGCGGCGCGGGTTTGGTTGCCCGCGGTTTGTTCCAGCGCTTGGGTGATGCGAGCGCGCTCGGCATCTTCGTCGCGGAAGCGCGGTCCGGCGGGTGCGAGGGGGCGAGGCTGGATGGGGCTTGATCTGAGCGGTTGGGAAGGGATGAACACTTCCGTCGTCTCTTCCTCTTCCGCCTCGAACCAACCGGAGTCCGCCGGTGCGTCTTGCGGTACGTGCTCGGCGGTCAGGGTGCCGCCCGAGCACAGAAACGGCGCTCGCTCCATGACGTTGCGCAGCTCGCGCACGTTGCCCGGCCAGGAGTAGGCCTGGAGCGCTTCGAGCGCCTCGGGGGTCAGGGTCGGGATCGGCAATTGTGAGCGCCGGCAGAAGCGCTCCAAGAACATGCGCGCGAGCGGCTCAATCTCGGTGGGGCGCTTGCGGAGGGGAGGGATGGAGAATTCGACGCCGGCGATGCGGTAGTAGAGGTCCTGGCGGAACCTGCCCGCGCGCGCTTCGGCGCGAAGGTCCCGGTTCGTGGCCCAGATGAAGCGCACGTCGATGGGTCGCGGCTTGGTGGCGCCGACGCGCAGGATGGTCTTCTCCTCCAGCACGCGCAGCAGCTTGGCTTGAGTGGAGAGCGGCATCTCGCCGATCTCGTCCAAGAAGACAGTGCCCTCGTCGTTGGACTCGAGCAGGCCGACTTTGGTTTGATTGGCACCCGTGAACGCACCGCGCTCGTGGCCGAAGAGCTCGGACTCGAGCAGCGCCTCCGGCAGCGCCGCGCAGTTCAGGCGCAACAGCGGCTTGTGATGGCGACTCGAGCGCAGGTGAATCGTCTCCGCGAAGACCTCCTTGCCAGCGCCTGTCTCTCCGTAAATCAGCACCGAGATGCCGCTTTGGGCGGCGCGCACGGCAATGTCGTACGCCCGCTTCATCTCCGGGTCGATCAGCACGATCGGCCCCATGTCTTCCGGCGGTTTGCTGGCCGCGACGGCGGCGGTGGTCGTCGCAGACTGGAGCACGATGAGCGCGACGCCGGCGCGGACGAAGTCGCCCTGAGTGAGGATGCGGCGCTGCCCGAGCGCGAGTCGCCCTTCCTTGTCGTCGCGTCGCGTCGTGTCTTCCGTGATCTCGTCGGCCTCGCTACGGAACACGGAGGTGCCGTTCGAGCTACCCAGATCCTCGACCTCGATTTGCTCTCCGACGTGCAGCGCGAAGTGAACGCGAGACACCGAAGGATCTTCGATCACGAAGTCATTGTTCGGCCCGCGCCCGAACCGCACCACGCCTCGCGCAGGCAGACGGAATTCCCGACACTGCTGGCGAACGTAGACGAGCACCTCGGCCGCCTCCGAAAGAGGCGCCGGCGGCGCGGGACGACGCGTGTGAAGCGATTGATTCACTCTGCTCAGTCTAGCGGTAAACGCGCTGAAATCTTCAGCCTTCAGTGATACTTCCGCGAGCCAGCACTAGGCGCGCCCGCTCACGTGCGCCCACGGCGACTTACCCTGCGGTACAGCGCGGCACCTGCGAGGAGGAGCGCAAGGCTCGCGCTGCCCGCGCGTTTCGCGTTCGTTACCGCACAGCCGCCATCGGCGCTTGGCGTGGGTTCAGGCGCCACTCCCGCCTCACCACCCGCCGCCGGCATACCTGCCTCACCTGCTGGCGCTTCACCGCCTTCGCCGCCTTCGCCGCCTTCGCCGCCTTCGGCCGGCGGAGCCCACGGCGAACCGGCGCCCGCCTCCTCGAAGGCGCGCTCCACGAGGGGGCCGAAGTAGCTCAGATCCGTGTACTTTGGTGCCGCGCTGGGGCTCGTACAATCGAGAGCGACGCTCGAGAAGATGCCGATCAAATCGCCCTCTGCCGCGATTGCCGGGCCACCGCTGTCGCCTTCGCACGGGCCCGCACTCACCGTAAACGTTCTAATCCACTGACCGACCGCAAGGGCCGTCGCGGCGCGTTCGCTTCGCACCGCCTTCTCTTGGGTTGAGTTGAGGCCACTGCCGTACCCCACCACGGTCATGGAATCTCCAACCGCGACTCTCACGCCGCGACGGATTCGATAAGTTGGTAGCTCGAGCGGGTGGTCCAAAACGACGAAAGCCAGGTCGTTCTGGCAAATCGTCGTTGAGCCGGTGGAAATGATGCTGACGCCTTGAGCGAGCGGGGCCCCGGTAGGAGTGGGGCCCGCATAAACACTGACCTTTTCTGGTGCGACCGGTGCCCCGAGGGAAGCTCCGCTGCTTCCGGACACCACGTCCCCCTTGGCGTCACACGTGAAGGGCACATTCGAAGGATTTTGCGAGACCACGTGAAGGGCCGTGGCGAGCAGATTCGGCGCGACGAGCGCGCCGCTTCCGATCTTCGTCACTCGCTGGCCGCCGACGTTTCTGATCTCGGACATCACATACAGGACGCCCGCGCGAGACGAACCGGTGGGCTCGCCGCCGAGCACCGCTTGGCGCTCGATTAGGGGGGCGGTGTCAGGAGCCCCACAGGCCGTCAGCAGCACCCAACCAAGCGTCGCCGCCGCGCTGCGGCTCAGAAGCTGGTGATGCATGGCAGAGGCTTGTCCTCGAGCGTGTCCGTCTCCGGGTCATACCGAAGAGCGTCGGAATTCGGCCCCTTGGGAAACATCGACTCGTATCCAGCCTGCGCGTCGTTCAAGCAGTAGACGCTGCCGACCCCCTTCCGCGTGCCATTGGCCGTGTTCCAGTCAGGAGGGCCGAGCGTCAGGTTGATTCCGAGGTCTTCGCCGTTGTCGAGAGCGGAGAGTACCTTCGATACCTGCGAAGGTCCCACGTCGTAGGGGGTTCCTCCGAGCAGTTTCTGCATGCCGATAGCGAGCTGCTTGCCGGTGAGCGCCGGGACTTGCCCGGCAGCGGCGGTTGCGTACACCATCAGGTAGGTCGCGTCGTACACGCTCTCAGAGCCCAGCAGCACGGTGGGGTCTTGAAGATCGCTGTTGCCGCTGATGAGGCGAGATTCGTAGTTCTCTCGTAGATCTGGATTCTCTGCGGAGGCGTAAGCCACGCCCACGATGCGATTCATCAAGGTCTTGAATCCGTCTGGGCTCTCGCTCCCGCTATAGAGGGCCCAAGTTTCGGGAGCCATCGACGAGCCGAGCACGTACATGGGCCGACTCTGCGAGTCACCTTGTCCGCGGCTCCAATTGGTTCCTGACTCGAGAAC
Source organism: Myxococcales bacterium (assembly GCA_004193285.1). Taxonomy (GTDB): domain Bacteria; phylum Myxococcota_A; class Polyangia; order Polyangiales; family Polyangiaceae; genus PMG-095. The sequence continues at coordinate 8,885 of SECP01000032.1, forward strand.
CGGGAAGATGCCCTCGATGAACTCGGACCCGGCGAGCGCGACGATGATGTGAGGTCTGAAGTTGAGCAAGTCGGTCGCGACTGCGCCCACGTCAGGCGCCGCAGTCAGCAGCGCCGACTCCACCTCGAATTGTTGAACATCGAACTGATCCCGAATACCAAGGTCCAGGAGGGCGTCCCGCACGTCCGTCTCCCGCGCGATGTTGGCGCTGACCAGGGCCACCCGCAGTTTCGACTCCAGAGTTTCGAGATTGAGAAAGCCGCCCGTCGGATCCTTGGCGCGAATATAGGCGTCGGTCCGTTTCAAGAGCGCGCGGAAGGCGGGAGCGAGGTCGCTGGTGGCACCGAGCATGTTCCAGAGTCGTCCCTCGTCGCTGATCGCGGCGAGCTCGCTGTCTTGCTCGAACGGGCTGATCACGAACGTGCCCGCGGCGTTCAACCGCTGCGAGAACACCGCCTCCAAGTCCTTGGCGGATAGCGAGGAGATGATACCCGGTACATGGAGCTCGTCCACCAAGTGCGCCAGGCTGGGCTCGAATGGCTCTATCGTTCCTGGCGCAACGTCCGGAAAGTACGAGTTGCAGATCACGAACGCGAGCGTTCGCTTGCTACCGCCGGGTCCACCGCGGAGGCCCGTCACCTTGGTCGTGATCTCGGACACGACCAAGTCGATATTGCGAGTCGTGACGGAGCGGCTCACGCCGTCGGGCGCGACCGTGTACGCGCCGTAGATGATAGGCCCGGGAGCGCGGAGGTTGTCGGCGCCGACGACCAGGGGGCACTCCTCGGTCACGAGCGAAACGCATTTGCCCGCGATACACGTGTAGGGCTGCCCGAAGTTCGCGTCGATGCACTCGCCGTTGCTGACGCACTCGGGGGGAAGCTCGCCATCGCCTCCAGCGCCGGCCTGACCGGCCTCGACGCTGGAGGTGCCTCCACTGGTGGTGCCCCCGCTGGTAGTACCTCCGCTGCCGCCGTCCTCCACGCAAACGCCGGCGCGGCAGGACAGGTCACTGCCCAACCGCGCACAATCACCGTCCACCGCGCATTGGTCGGCATCGAGATTGAACACGACAGAACAAGCTGGCGCACCGAGAGCAAGAAGCGCAGGCCAGCACATCACGCGCATCCATTCTCGCCACCAAGTCGCGGTCTTCATATCAGCTCAGAGTGTTAGCACACGAGCACTCTCAGCCGTCGAGCGGCCACTTGGGGGGACACATGTCGTCATGTGTTGCGGGGTAGTTGGCACACGACAAAGCGGAGAGGAATTGGTTGTAGCAAGTCTCGTTGAAGTCGGCTCCGTAGTCCTCCACACACTCCAACCCGCCGCTCGGGTTCCCTTGCTCGAAGGGAGTGATCGCACAATCGAGCACCTTGTCGTACTCGGCCAGACACGGCGCGCACTCGGCGAAGTTCTGCCGCTCGTCAGTGAGCCCGCTGACGCAATCAGGGCACTCAGCTTGATCCGCACAATTGAGAGAGGCCGCGGCCGAGCAGAATTTATGAACGATGGTCGTCTGCCCACAGGCGTAGACGACACCCGGGTCCGCGCTGCCACCAGCTCCGCCCTCGCTAACGGCACCAGCCTGGCCGGTGTCGTCGCTGCCACCGACGCCGCCGAGCCCGCCGTCTCCGGCGCCGCCCTCGCCGCCCTGACCGCCGGCCGCGACTTGGCCGCCTACGGAAGAGCCGGAGACGCCGCTACCTCCCGAACCCGAGACGGAGCTACCGCCCGAGCCGGAGACGCCGCTACCGCCCGAGCCGGCTTCGCCCGGGCTACCGCTGCTGCCCGTCTCGCCCGCCTCACCTCCGCCGGGGATGGCGTCATCATCACCGCAGGCGCCGACGAGCAGGCTGCCCGTAAACGCCGCAAACAAGACCACATAACTGAGTCGATTTGCCATGCATGCTCCTAAGCAACTGCTGCTCGCTCATCCCGAACGAGCCGGAAACGAAGAACGGCTACTCACACGCCCAGCTTAAGGGGCGACGCGGCGTCGCCGTCTCCGGCGGGGACGCCGGAGACGACGCGAGCCGGCGCGGATGATCCGGGCCGGCTCGTGCGTGAGCGTTACCTCACCAGGGGTTTAACTAGTTCAGCAGACAGAAGCGGTAGCTTCCGGAAGACCGAACGATGCCCGGGAAGAAGCTGGTGTGGCCGAACGGCTTCTTCTTGCAGGTGGCGCCGATCGGGAAAATGGCCGGGGCCGGGTCGTCAGTCGAGCGCCACGTCTCCGCGACCTCCGACTTAACTTGCACGCCGTACGTGGTACCACCGACCTGGCTCGGGGGCACGAAGTCGACGTTGAAGGGGTCTACGTCGATGGTGTTGTTGGGGACGTCCAGCCGCACGTCCAGGATGTCGTTGCCGCGCATGTAGCCAAGGGTAACCAGCTTGGCGCGGATGTCCGTCCAGTTGCCGCTCGTCACGTTCACCTTGTAGGTGTCGACCGAGCTGCAAGCAGACGTGTTGGAGGAGACGATGACCGAGCTGGTGCGGTCGTTGAAGGGGCCGAAGCCGGCCATATCTGCCGTCTGAACGCTGCTCGCGCCGCCGAAGGCGTCGTTCTCGTACACGGTGACCTTCATGCCGGGGCGCACTTTGATCGAAGTGACCGTGTTGTCGCCGATCTTCAGGTCCGCCTGGCGGTAGCTGCCGGTGCGCAAGCACTGCGATTGCCCACCGTAGTTGGCCTCGGTATAGAGGGTTACGGCGCAGTTCGTGAGGGTGATGGTGTGCGGTAAGCCGGTGCGAGTCGGCGAGCGCAGCGTCTTGTACGGGTCGTTCTCTGTGCCGTCCGTGATGTAGCCGACGTAGTCCTCGTTCTGCTTCTGTTGCATGAAGCCCTGCACGAGCGCACCACGAATTTGGCCGGGGCTCACGATCAGCTTGTTGCTGCTGAACACGTCCGACGTGCCATCTTGCGCGCTGAGGCCGGCGGTGACGGCGGGGCAGCCAGTGCGACCGCGGCTCGCGCACAGCGAGTAGCCGGCCGGCGAGATTTGCAGGCGATCGCCGGAGGAGGCAAGCTGCAGGTCGGTCGTGAACTCCCAGCGGCCGAAGTCTTCCGCCGCGTCGTAGGCCAGGTGGGCCACGAACGGCTTCCATTCCAGGCCGGTTGCGCCGCAAGTAGCGAGGGTTTGCTTCGCTTCCGCGAAATCCTCAGGGGTGCCGGTATCTACGCTGCAACCTGCCAGCGCAGTCAGGGCCAGAATCGCTCCAGTCAATTTCTTAAACATCTAGGTTCCTCGGGGTGAGGCCAGCGGGATTCGCCGGCTCGTTACGCTCGTGAAACCTCATTGCACGCGATATGCCACGAACCGGTCCCCTCCCATCGAGTTGTAAAAGGTAAATTGGCCGAACGAATCCAGTGTAAGGCGGCGGTGCGAGGAGTAGTGAAGTGAGCTCACCGTGCGCGAGTTGTGCAATGAGCTGCACAACGTGGATTGCACCACTCGCGCACCTGCACGAGACGCACGAAGCACTCGTTGCGCGCACCTTTCCCGCAAATCCGCGCGCGTCCGAGCGAACGCGAGACGCGCGAGACTCAGCGGCCGAAGAGCTGGGCGAGCAGCGCGAGCGCGATGAGCAACACCAGGAACACGAGCGCAGTCAGCGCGAGCTGCCGACCACGCGAGCTCCGCTCGGCGGGGGCAAGCTCGACGGCAGCGCTCGGGGGTGCGGGCGGAGCTTTCGAGACGAGTGCGCGGCCTGGCGGCTGCGCACCTACTGGTACGAAATCAACGAGCGCGGTGGCATCCGAAGGGCGCGCCGCGACTACTGGTGGCAGAACGTGGCGGCGTTTTGCTAGGGCCGCGGTGGCAGCATCCACCTGGGTGGGCGTCGCTTCCACGAGCTCGTGGTCTTGGAGCTCTCGAATGGGCGCGGGCGCAGCTTTCGTGGGGATCGGCTTGCCGCGCCAAAGCTCGAGCGGGGCTGGCGTGAGCCCGCTGCCGGCGGTGGGGGTCTCGTTGTCCACGTCCGAATTCAGGCGCGACATCACGAGCTCGGGCGCCATCCGATTCTGTGAGAGGAGCGCGTCGTTGCGCGCCTTCACCTCGGGGCTGATGCGCTCCTTCACACACTTAGCTACTTCACTCGCGGTCACCAGCTTTCCGCTGGAAAGTAGCCATTCCTCGAGCGCGATCTGCATGTCCTCCGCGGTTTGAAAGCGCGCGTCCGGCTTGGGCGAGAGCGCCCTTTGGATGATGCTCTCCAGCGCCTCCGGATAGTCCGGCCTGAGCGCTCGCGGCAGCTTGTACTCGTTGAGGAGGATCTTGCGGAGCGCGTTGGCGCCGTTGCCGAACGGGCGCAAACCGAGCGTCGCCACGTAGAGCACGCAGCCCATCGCGTACACGTCCGCACGCCGGTCCACCACCCCGCCCGAAATTTGCTCCGGCGGGATGTAGGCGAACTTGCCCTTCACTTCCCCCGTCTTCGTGCGCTCGTGGAGCTGGTACCGCGCTTTGGCGATGCCAAAGTCGTTCACCTTCGTCTGCCCTTGCATGGACACGAGGATGTTGGGGGGAGAAATGTCCCGATGCACGACCCCGAGCGGAGCGCCGTCCGTACCCAAAGTCTCGTGAGCGGCGTGCATTCCTGCACAGGCGTCCGCGATGATTCGCGCTGCGATGCGCAGATCCAGCGCTACGAGCGTGTCGCCTTGTCGCAACAGGCCTGCGAGTGAATCGCCAGCGACCCACTCCATGGCCATGAACATCCGATCACCATCTTTGCCGAGCTCGTACGTCTCGCACACGTTGGGGTGATGTATGGACGAAGCGACCGTGGCTTCGTCGATGAACATGCGCGCGTAGTTTTCGTCGTCCGCTACCTCTGCGCGAATGAGCTTGAGCGCCACCGTGCGCGCGAAGCCGCTGCCGACGGGGCGAGCGGTCCACACTTGCCCCATGCCGCCGCTCGCCAGGAGGGCGGTGAGCTGGTAGCGGCCAATCCTGTCGCCGGGCGCGAGCGTATCGCCAGGATCGGACTGCATGTGCGGACGGGTGTTACTCATGAGGCGCGGGGTGCGAAAGTTCGAGGTCAGCTCGCCGTAAACAGAGTGGGTACGAAGCTCACGAAGTTATGTCAGTATCGATGGTGTGGCCAATCAACCTAACGGTTGCGGCGAATTTTTTATGAGGGCCCAGAGTCATGGCTGAACAGACGACGGGCTCCTTGATCGGCCGTTACCAGCTCGTGGCTCCTATTGGAGTCGGGGGAATGGGGCGCGTCTGGGTTGCGATCGACACCGCTTCCCCGGGCCTGCGGCTCGTGGCGGTGAAAACGACGCTCAGCGGCGCTGACGCGGGCATGAACCCGGATTTCTGGGCCGTGCTCGCGGACGAGGCGGGCCTCGCTTCGCGCATCAACCACCCCAACGTGTGCGCCACCCACGAGCTCAGCGAGGAAGCCGGAACTCACTTCCTCGTGATGGATTGGTCGGACGGCGCGTCCCTCCGGGACGTGTTGAACGCGCTCCCGGGGAAGCATCTGACGCCCGAGCTTGCGGCCTATGTTTGCGCGGGAGTTGCGGCCGGTCTCCACGCCGCGCACGAGCTTGCGGACGAAGACGGCCACTTGCTGGGCGTGGTCCATCGGGACGTCTCTCCGCAAAACGTGCTCGTCTCTACCCGCGGCCAGATCCGCCTCGCAGATTTCGGCGTCGCCAAGTCGCGCGGGCAGCTTCACAAGGCGACGGAGACGGGCGAGGTCAAGGGCAAACTCTCGTACATGGCTCCGGAGCAGGTGACGTCGAAGAACATCGATCGTCGCGCTGACATCTTCGCGCTGGGCTGCGTGCTGTACGAAGCAGCGCTCGGCGTTCGGCCCTTCCACGGGGCGGACGCGCTCGCCACGATGTACAAGATTCTGGAGGAGCCGCTCCCGCTGCCCAGCGCTCAGGACCCGAGCTTTCCGCAAGAGCTGGAGCGAGTGATCGTCAAGGCGCTCGCCAAAGATCCGGGCGAGCGCTACCAAACCGCGGAGGAGCTGCGCGAAGCGCTGTTCGAATACCTGTCCTCTACGGGCCGGTTCTTCGGTGACAAGCAAGTGGTGGAGGTGCTGAGCACGACGCTCGGGCCCGAGCTCGCCGAGCGAAACCGTACCATCCGCGCCAACGCGGAGCGGCTCCGTCGGGGAGAAAAGCTCTCGCCTCGTGAGTCACCTGCGCCGCCGCGCCCGCACGAGACGCTCACGCCCGAGGGCGGCGTCGAGCGCACCGTCACCGCGCTCCATCAGCAACGTCGTCAGGTTTGGACTCGGGTCGCGTTCATCGCGGTGAGCGCGGTCGCAGTTGCGGCCGTCGCGTGGGGCTTCTCCAACAAGAGCGCTCCGGGCCCGAGCACGGGCGTCGTTGCGGGCGCGCCGGCCCTCACCGCTCCGCCCGCGGTCGCGCCCCCATCCACAGCGTCGCCTTCCGCAGCGGTCGGCAGCGAAGCGCCGCCCAGCGCCGCGCCAGAGCCGAGCGCGGCCGCATCGGCGTCGCTCGCGGGGCGCGCTCGGCCCACGGGAGCGCGCGTGACTCCGCGCGGTCCGTCATCCGCCTCGCCCGCGGCGCAACCGGACAAGACGCCCACCAGACGGCCGCGTCCGATCGACAAAGACAACATCTTCGAGAACCCCTGAAAATCATGATCCGCTCTTCCGCCTCGGCTCTCGTCGTCCTGGTTTGCTCGCTTTCACCTGCGCTCGCTCACGCGGAAGAGGCCGCCCCCGCGCCCGCCGCAGCGGCGAACGCGCCTGACGCTGCCGCCAAGCAAGAGGCCGCGCGGCGCTTCGGCAGCGCGATCAAGCTTTATGAAGACGGCGACTACCAGCTCGCGCTCGCCGAGTTCGAGCGCGTGTACGAGCTCGTGCCGGATTACCGAGTGCTGTACAACATCGGTCAGGTGAGCATGCAGCTGGGGCGGTACGCGCGCGCGCTTCGCACCCTCCGCGAGTACATGGGCCGCGGAGGCGACGCGGTCCCGAGCGACCGGCGCAGCGCCGTGCGCGCAGACATCGAAGTGCTGGAGACGCGCACCGCGACCCTCACCCTGGACATTCAGCCCGCGGGGACGGAAGTGTGGATCGACGGCGTACTCATCGGCCAGGCGCCGCTCGCTCAGGCGGTGGTGGTGGACGTGGGCGAGCGCACCGTGCAAGCCCGGCGAAGGGGCTTCGTGGGGCGCACTCAGGCCATCACGCTCGCCGGCAGCGATCAGCGGCAGCTCGTCCTAGCGCTGGAGCCGGAGCCGAAAACCGCGCCCAGCGGCGGGCCGGCGCTCGTTGGTCCGTCACCCGCCGGCCCCCGGACGGCCGCGCCGACGCGTGAAAGCAAGTCGCGCCCCGTGCTCTGGGTAGGCTGGGGCACGACCGCGACGCTCGCCGCTGGCTCGGCCATCGCGGCCGTGCTCGGCGCTTCCGCGGCCTCGAACCTGAGAGATTTGCGCGACGCTCGCACCGCCACGCGTGACGCCTTGGACCAAGAACACGACCGCGCCGCCGCGCGCTTCTTGGTTGCGGACGTGCTCGGCGTGGCCGCCGTCGCCGCTGGCGCGACGACGCTCTACTTCCAGCTCTCCGGCTCGCGTGAGCGTGAACGAGCGCCGCAGCAGGCCCGACTCGGCTTCAGCGTGCTACCGAACGGCGTGTCTTTGCGCGTCGAGCACTGAGCGCGGTTACTTGCTCTCGAACAGGTCGTCGAAGACGCGGTCGAACTCGTCGTCGTTGACCGCGCGCGCGCTGCTCGCGGCCGAAGGCAGCGGCTTGGGCGAGAGGTGCTGGATGCGCTCGCTCACGTCCCGGTAGCCCGGGTCGCGGCGCGCGATCTTTTGGAAGTAGTAAAGGGCGTCCTGGTTCTTGCCCTTCATCTCGTAGACATTGCCGAGGTCGTAGTAGAGGTTCATCTCTTGCTCGACCGTCTTCTGCGCGGCGGAGAGCGCGCGAACGTAGGCCTCGGCGGCGCGATCCAGCTGCTGCTGCTCCAGGTAGATGAGGCCGATCATCGCGAAGCACATGCACTCGCGCACGGGGTCGCGAGCCGCGACCTCGAACTCGCCGACCGCGTCCGGCAAGAGGCCCATCTCTTTGTAAGCGACGCCCAGGTCGTAATGCGTGGCGCTGTCGTTGTCCGCGACCTGCGCTTTCACGCCGGCCTTGAACTTCTCGAACACTTGGTCGACGTCGATGTCCTGCGTCGAGGAGAGCGTTTGCCGACCGGTGGTCGTGAAGCTCTCCGGCATCGCATCCAGGGCGTCCAGCGCGTTGAGCGACTCGTCCACGTCGAACGCGGGCTGCGGGCTGGCGCGCTCGCTGAGCCGTGAACGCTCTTTCGTCTGGCTCTCGCTGGAGCTGGGCAGCTGCGCCTCTATCTCGCTCAACTTCTCGAGCACCAGCTTGTGGTTCGGCGTGCGGCCGAGCTGCTCGAGGAGGATGTTCTTGGCGTCGTCGAACAGGCCGCGCGCGGCGAAGAACTCCGCTTCGTCCAGCACGTCTTCCAGGCCCTCGTAGCTCTGCTCCGGGGCGGAGGCGGCGGCGGGCGGCGGCGGGATGAAATCCTCGACGCTCGAGATCTCTTCTTCTTCGTCGTACTCGGCGAGCGGCACCACCTGCGGCGGCTCTTCGGTGGGGACCCCGAGGTCGTCTTCGTCCGACTGCGAGCCGAGCGGAAAGCTGGGGAGCGGCTCGTCTGGCCCAGGCGAGCCGAACGGGTCGTCCATGGCCGCGAGCGAGCGCTTGGCGCTGCCGGAGTCGCTCTGCATGGCCTGCTCGGCGCTCACCTCTTCCAGATCGTAGGAGGGGAGCGGCGCGCTCGGATCGTAGGCGTCCGGCTGCGAGCCGGGCAGGGCGATGTGCGTGCGCCCATCGTCCGCTTCGGCGGTGTAGGGGCTCGAGCCGGTGGCCAGCTCCTCCCACAAGAGCAGCGCGTCGTGGTTCTCCGGGTCGACCTCCAGCACTCGCGAGAGCAAAGCCTCCGCGTGAGCCGCGTTGCCCGCCTCGAAGTGCAGCTGCGCGACGTTGATGGTCTCCGCGCGCGCGGACTCTTGGTCGCCGGACTCGAGCAAAACCTCGCGCAGCTTTTCGCGGATCTCCAGCGAGCGCGGGTCGATCTCCAGCGCGATGTGCAGCGCTTCGATCGCCTTCGGATACAGGCGCAGCTTGCGGAAGGACTCGGCGTCCACCACCGCTTTGCGGGCGTGGGCGTGCCCGTCGAACGAGCTCGGATCGCCGCGCTCTTCCGCGACCTCGATGTGCTCGTCCACCACCACCACGTCCGGCGTGCTGACCATGCGCGCTCGCGGGTCCGGCTGCGGCGCGGCCTGCGGAGCTGCTACGTCCAAGCTCTCCGCGTCTTCGATGAGCTCTACCTCTGAATCCAGCAGGGCCGCTGCGCCGGAGCCAGAGTGCGGCGCTTGCGAGGCGTGCGAGGCCTCCAGCGGCCGCACCGACTGCGCCCCGGGGACGATGCTGTCGAACGCGGCGACTTGGTCGTCGCTCGGCGCGACTTGGCGGAGGTGCCCGAGCAGCTGGCTATACAGCTCGCCCTTGTTCTGCTCGCGCGCCAGCCGCGCCATCTCTTTGTAGACCTCGACCGCCTTCGCCTCTTGGCCGATGAGCGTGAACGCTTGGGCCAGAAAGCCGAGCGTCTCCAGATCTTTCGGGTCCGCCTGGAAGCAGATCTGCAGCTTGGCAAGCGCCTGCATGCCGTCCTCCCGCGTACCGCGGCCGAGGTAGAGCTCGGCGGCCACGCGGGCAAAGCGCGCATCCGGCCGGAAATGCAGGATGCGCTCGACGACTTTCAGGGCGTCGTCCGCCCGCTCCAGATTGAGGAGCAGCTCGGCCGCGGTCCAGAAGGACTCGATCGCTTCGTCCAGCGACTGCACGCGGCAGCAAGCCTCCGCGAGGCGCAGGTGCGGGAGCGGATTGCCCGCGTCCAGCTCGACCATCTTGCGGAACACCTCGATGGCGTCTCGGTCGCGACCGGCGCGCTGCAGGCGCGTCGCCACCTCGTCCCACGCGGCCAGGGCGTCGCTCGTGAGCCCCAGCTGCGTGTAGATGTCCGCCAGCTTGGGCACGATGTGCCCGTAGCGATCCGCCAAATCCGGCGCGTGCTTCTTGATGAGCTCGCGGATCTGCTTGTAGACGGCGATGGCTTTGAGCGCGAAGCCTTGCGACGCGTAGTACTGGCCGACGCGATCGTAGGTAGCGATCGCCTCCGGGTACGCGGACAACCTGGCCTGCAGGTCGCCAATCTTCAATAGCGTACGAGCGTCGTTCGGGTCCTCCTGAACGATTCGCTGGTATTCCACGATCGCCCGGTCGTACTTCTTCTTCTCGATGTACTTCTGGGCGGCCTGGAGGATCTTCTCGCGCTCGATGGACAAGACTTCCGCTCGGTGGGTGAGCTCAGCAGCTTGCCGAAACCAACCGAAGCGCCAAATCCTACGAACTTTCGCGGGGTTGGTCAAGCCGTGTAGGCGCGTTCGCACGGCGTTTTAGACGCACGCGCTCAGCCGCCCGAAGTTCGCCTGCGTGCTACGTTTTCTTGGAAAGCGCTCGCTTTCGCGCGGCCACATGTCAGGCGCTGCACTCACCTACGACGACGTCCTCCACGCCCAGGGTCTCATCGCGGGTCGGGTGCGTCGCACGCCGCTCAGCGAAAGCGCGGCCCTTTCGCGGCTGGCGGGCTGCCAGGTTTTCCTCAAGCTCGAAAATCTGCAGTTTACCGGCTCCTTCAAGGAGCGTGGCGCGGCCGCACGGTTGCTGGGGCTGAGCGAGGCGGATCGCGCGCGCGGGGTGATCACCGCGAGCGCCGGAAACCATGCCCAGGCGGTCGCGCTCCACGCGTCACGCCTCGGAGTGGTGGCCACGGTGGTGATGCCGGAAGCCACGCCGCTCGTGAAGGCGCGTGCCACCGAGGGGTACGGCGCGCGCGTGCTCCTCCACGGCGCCGGCTACGACGCGGCTGCCGACCGCGCCGCCGAGCTCGCGGCGGAGACCGGCGCCGTTTACGTGCACCCGTTCGACGACCGCGAGGTGATGGCCGGGCAGGGCACGATTGGGCTCGAGCTGCTGGAGCAGATGCCGGACTTCGATGCCCTGATCGTGCCGGTGGGCGGCGGCGGGCTCATCGCGGGCATCGCGACGGCGGTGCGGCCGTCTCGGCCGGACGCGCGCATCATCGGGGTGGAGTCGCGCACGTTTCCCGGCATGCGTCGCGCGCTGGAGTCGGAAGCGCCGCGTTCTTTGCCGCCGACCGCGCTACCGGGAGGGAAGACGATCGCGGACGGGATCGCGGTGCGGCGCGTGGGCCAGCTCACGCGGCAGGTCGTGCGCGCGCGAGTCGACGAAATCGTCCTCGTGGACGAAGAGGAGATCGCGGAGGGCATCCTCCTGCTGCTGGAGCGAGAACGAACCGTGGCCGAGGGAGCGGGCGCGGTGGGCCTCGCCGCTCTTCTTCATCGCGACCTCGGTCTAGCCGACAAGCGCGTGGTGGTCGTCGTGTCGGGCGGGAACATCGACGTCAACCTGATGGCGAGGGTGATTCAGCGTGGTCTCGTGAAAAGCGGCCGACTGTGCCGCTACTGGATCACCGCCAGCGACGTCGCGGGGACGCTTCATGGCATCACGGGCGCGGTCGCGGCGGCGCGCGCGAACATTCTCACCATCGAGCACGATCGCGCTTTCTCCGGCCTCGAGCTCGGGCAAACCCGAGTGGAGCTGGTCATCGAGACGAACGGGCCGGACCACGTGGCGCTCGTGGAGCGCGCGCTCACCGACGCCGGCTTCGAGTTCGGGCGCGACTAAGCGGCGTCCGGCTGGCGCGCTCAGCGGCCGTACTGAAGGTGGTCGATCTCGATGCCGCCGCCGGGGTTCGAAATGGTGACGCGTTTGACGCCGCCGCTGCTCACGATGCCGAAGAAGCGATCCTCCGCGGTCTCGCCGTAGTTGCTGCTGTCCCCGATGCCCTGCGCGGTCTCGGAGTAGACGACGGCGTCGCTCGCATCGTAGCCGGTAAAGGTCACGGTCGCGTCGTAGGCGCCGTCGGTCCACACCATGCCGACGTGCGTCGGCAAGCCTCCCAGCACCTCCGCGTCGAAGGTGAGCTCGAGGCTCCCGGTGGTAGCGAAGAGCGAGTCGCAACCGGTGCACTTGCCGTCGAGCACGCCGTCGTCGCAATCGACGGAGTCGATGAGCGCAGCTCCTACGGACGAGCTGAACGCCTCGGTCGACGACGTGAGGCCAGGCAGATCGATGCTCGCGTCGTCGAAGTCGTCCAGGTAAAAGTATTCGTCGAATTGAACGTGGGCGAAGGGGCCCGTCGTCTCGCAAAGGTAGGGCTCAGCGACAATGGCGCCGTTGGGCAGCACGGCCGGCTCGCCGCCTTCGCCCGCTCCCGAGGCTCCCGCCAAGCTCGGCGTCCCGCCTTCGCCTGCCGCTCCACCGGCGGTTACGTTCGGGGCGCCTGCGCTGGTCTCGCCGCTTTGGCTGCCGGCAGCAGACGCTCCCGCGCTTTCGCCGGCTGCTCCGACGGGCGCGTCGCCTCCGCTGGTGGCGCCTTGCCCGCCGCCGGCTTCGCCCCCGACTCCGCGAATGTCGACCCGGTCGTCGCTACTTCCGCAGTTGTAGAGCGCGGCCAAGCTCATGAGCAAAACGGCCCCGGGCAGCTTGTTCATGCGAGCGACGGTAGCGGATTTCCCGAGGTGCGGGCGCCCCCCTTGATTGATGAGGGCAGGGGTACAATGCTCTCTGGGTGCAATCCGATACGAGCTCTGCTTTGGGCGCCTACCGTGCTCCGTTCGCCGCCGGTGGCCCCGTCGCGATCGACGAACGGCTGTGCGAAAGGCTGCTGACCGTCGCGCTCTCCAAAGGTGGCGACTACGCGGACCTGTTCTTCGAGTACCGCGCCGGCGGCGGCTTCAACTTCGAGGAGGGCATCCTGCGGAGTGCCTCGCGTGGGGTGAGCCTGGGCCTCGGCGTCCGCGTGCAAAAGGGTGACGCGACCGGCTACGCCTACGTGGAGGACATGGAGTTCGAGGCGATGAAGCGCGCCGCGGAGACGGCGGCTCGCATCGCGGACGGCGGCAAGACCATCGATCCGGTGCGGCTGGAACGCCGGGACGTGGCGGACCGCTACCGGCTCGAGCAAACGACGTTGGACGTGCCGGGCGTGGAGAAGCGGGACCTTCTGGAGCGCGCTAGCAAGGCCGTGCTCGCCTTCGACTCTCGCATCATCAAAGCCTCGGCCTCCTTCTCGGAAGAGGTGCGTGAAATCCTGATCGCGACCAGTGACGGTCGCTTCGTCCGGGACTTCCAGCCGATGTTGCGCTTCGGCATCAGCGCGGTCGCGGAGCGTGACGGCAAGCGCGAATCGGGGCGGAGCGGCGGCGGCGGCCGCATGACCCTGAATTATTTTGCCGGCAAATCGCCGGAGGACCACGCGCGCATCGCGGCCCAGCAGGCGCTGGTTTTGCTGGATGCCAAACCGGCGCCAGCCGGCCAAATGGAGGTGGTGCTGGCTCCGGGGGACAGCGGCATCCTCCTGCACGAAGCGGTCGGCCACGGGCTGGAGGCAGACTTCAACCGCAAGAAGACGAGCAATTACACCGACCAAGTCGGCCAGGTGGTCGCGAGCAAGCTCTGCACGGTGGTGGACGACGCGACCCTGCTGCAGAGCCGGGGCTCCATTAACGTGGACGACGAGGGCCTGACGCCGGAGCGGTCGGTGCTGATCGAGAACGGGATCTTGCGCGGGTACATGCAAGACCGCCTATCCGCTAAGCATTTCGGCGTGAGCCCCACCGGCAATGGCCGCCGCGAGAGCTTCGCGGCTTCGCCCATGCCCCGCATGACCAACACCGTGCTCTTGGCCGGCCAGGATGACCCGGAGGAGATGGTTCGCAGCGTGAAGCGAGGGATTTACGCCAAGACGTTCGGTGGCGGCCAGGTGGATATCTCGAATGGCGACTTCGTCTTTTCCCTTACCGAGAGCTACCTGATAGAGGACGGTAAACTGACGCAACCTCTGAAAGGTGTGAATCTTATCGGCAACGGTCCGGAAACACTGCGCGAGGTATCCCAGTTGGGTAACGATGTAGCTCTCTCCGACGGCAATTGGACCTGTGGCAAAGACGGCCAGAGTGTCCCGGTCGGGGTGGGCTGCCCAACCATCAAAATCTCACGGATAACAGTTGGCGGCACTGAAATCTGAGCATTCCCGAGCCAAGAGCTTCGTAGCGGTCATCGGTCACGGGCCGATGCTCGAGCGTGAGGAGGGAGCTTCTTCTACGTTGCGCCAGCTGGGCGCGACGGTAAGGACGCTCGACTTATGGGACGACCCAGTCGAGCTCATCCAAGAAGAAGACGACGAGATGGAAGTGCGCCCACGCGCACTGGTTTTCGAGGCGCTCGATCGCCCCGATCTCGCCGTCGCCGCCCTCCGCGCGGTCCGCAAGGAGCCCTATTTCGACAACGTCGGCGCGATCATTGCCGTAACAGTCGGGCAAATTGCCCGTATCGACCCCTCGACTGGTTTCGATGATTTCGTCCTTCACCCTTACGTCCCGGAGGAGCTCTACGGGCGCATCCGAGCGCTGGAATGGCGGCGCAGCGAGTTCGCGACAGAAGAGCGCCACAAGGTCGCTGGAATCGTGGTGGACAAGGCCGGCCACGAGGTTTTCGTGGACGGGCGTCCCATCGCGCTGACCGCCAAGGAGTTCGCGCTTCTCGCGTACCTTTGCGAGCGGCGCGGCAAGGTTCTCTCGCGCGAGCACCTGCTCGCCCGCGTCTGGGGTAACCGCTACGAGGGCGGCCCGCGGACGGTGGACATCCACGTGCGGCGCTTGCGCGCCAAGCTGGGTGACGCACTCCCGCTGGAGACCTTGCGCGGCTCCGGCTACAAGCTGCGCGCTCCGGACCACGAGGAGAAGGCCGCTCGGGAAGCCGAGGACCAGGTCGACGAGGAAGAGGAAATCGAAGAAGCGTGAGCCTTTTGCGGTGCTCTGAGCTCAGCTCAAGAGCGCCGCGATCTGCTCGAGCACGTCTTCTTCCTCATCCGCGATTTCCAGGTCGGAGAGCAAAAGCTCCTTCACCGCTCGCAGCACTTCCGTCCGGCGCTCCTTGAGCACCCCGAGGTTGGGCGGCGCGAGCGGGGCGCGACCACTCAGCATGTTCGCGAGCCCCTGCAGCTCGTCTTCGGCGAGGCCGCTGCGGCGCCCGAAGCCGAGGAGTCGGTCGGCCTCGGCCGGTACTACGGCGTGATCGGCCCACGCCACCTGCACGAGGAGCTTCACCAGCTCGAGCGCGAAAGGCTTCGAGGTAGCGCTTGAAGACATTCACGCCACGGTAGCGCAGCCGGGCGCCCCGGGACGCGCAGAAATCGCTCAATGAGGCAACGGGCCGCAGGATGCACCCACAAGCGCGCGGGATCGGAATGGCACAGGCGTTGCACAACCGCTGGTCATGAAAGCCACCGACCTGCTCACCCAACAGCACCAGACCGTATCGCGCCTCTTCAAAGCCATCGAGTCCGCCAAGTCGGGCGAGGATAAGCAGAAGCTCTTCCGGGAGCTGGCGTCGAACCTGACCGCCCACGACGGCATCGAGCGTGAGACCTTCTACCCGGCGTGCAAGGAGGTCATGGGGCTGAACGACGACCTGGGAGAGGCTCTCGTCGAGCACGGCGTCATCGAGTTCGCCCTCTACCAGGCCAACGAAGCGGTGGGCGAGGATGACTTCGACTTCAAGTGCAAGGTCCTCCAGGAGCTCGTCGAGCACCACGTGAAGGAAGAGGAAGAAGAGTTCTTCCCGAAGGTGGAGAAGGCGATCGAAGCGAGCACGCTCGAATCACTGGGCGAGGAGATGGAAGAGGACTTCGAGGACAAGCTCGAGGAAGACTTTCAAGAACCGCTTTACGAGAACCTCCGCCAGGTGCTGGCCGGCCTCCTCGAAACCGAGCCCAAAGCTCGCAAGAGCGCCTGAGCCGCCGTGAGTAGACGCATCGAGCGAGGTCGCAGGAGTTGAACGCGATCCTCGGATTTTGGAAGAAGAGCGGCGCGCGGGCGTCCCACCGTCGGCGGCTGGCGATCGTGCTCGCGCTCGCGCTGCCGCTCCTTGGTGGCCTCGCGTTCTGGGGTTGGGCGGCGCGTCGCGACGACCCGGCCGCTTACTTTCGGTTGAAGACCGCGGTTCCCGCGTCGGGCGACGCGCTCGCGCTGGCTCTGTATCAATCCTTGGGAGTGCAGCTTTCGGCCGGGCACACGCTGACGCACGAGCCGAACGGGCGCGTGTTCGACGCGCTCGCGTCGCGCATCGAAGCCGCCAAGGTCTCGGTCAATATCGTGATGTACATCTGGGAGCGGGGCGCCGCTTCCGAGCGAGTGGTCAGCGCGCTCGTCACGCGCGCCCGAGCCGGCGTCCGCTGCCGGATCCTGGTGGACGACGTCGGTAGTCCCGATTTTTCGGAGGAGGTGGCGCCGCCACTGCTCGCCGCAGGCTGTGACGTGCGAGTTTTTCGGCCACTCTCGGGAGGCGAGAAGCTGGCAAGAAATCACCGCAAGCTGGTGATTGTGGATGGCAAGGCTGCGGTGACAGGCGGCTTCGGCATCCGAGACACGTGGCTCGGGGACGGCGTGCACGCCGAGTCTTGGCGCGACGCGAATGTCTCCTTCACGGGGCCGGCGGTGACCTCTGCTCAACAGGCCTTCGCCGAAAACTGGCAGGAAGCGGGCGGCAGCTTGCTACCAGCAGCGGAGTTCCCGCCGCCGGAGGCGAGCGGGTCGGTTCGCGCCGCGTTCGTCGGCAGCAGCGCGGGCGTCCTCACCCGAGCGGAGCGGCTCACGCAGCTGTTGATATCAGCGGCCACGCGGCGGCTGTGGATCGCCAACGCCTACTTCGTTCCTTCACGCGGAGTGCTCGAGCTGGTCAAGCAAAAGGCGCGCGCCCACGTGGACGTGCGCATCCTGGCGCCGTACAAAAACAGCGACTCCAAGACCGCGTTCGGCGCGCAGCACGTGGAGTACGGGGACCTCGTGGAGGCAGGCGCGCGCGTTTGGGAATACACCCCCTCGATGATGCACGCCAAGACCATGATCGTAGACGACGAGCTCGCGTCCATCGGCTCCATCAACCTCGACCCGCTCTCCTTGAACGAGCTGGAAGAGAATGCTCTAGTCGTTCAAGACCGCGCGTTCGCGGACGAGCTCGGCCGCGCGTTCGTTGCCGACTGCGCGCGCTCCAAGCCCTATTCGGACTGACCCACTGCTTCGTCGTTAAGCCGCGCTATTTCGGGCCGTTCGCTAGCGTAGCGGCCATGAACGCGACCCATCCGGCCCCGGCACCCTCGAGTGACGGCTCGGCTTCCAAAAATGAAGAGCTGATCGGACACCTCGAGTGCTTGTCCGGCGTGCTGAGCGAGCTACGGCGGCGCGGCCTCGAAGGCGTGGTTCCGCCCTGGGTCGCTCAGGGGCTCCGAGAAGCCGATCAGCACCTGAGGTCGGCACAAATCGCGCTGCTCGCGCTCCAGCCGCCGCTGCACGAACGCGAGCCAGCCGCGCGTTCTGCCGACGCGGAATAGGTGCGGAGGCTAGAAAATGCCTGGCGGCTCGCCCGGCCGTCGCTCCGCTACACGAGCGCGACCTGGTTTGGTATACGGCTGCCGTGGGCCTCCCTTGGATTCGCTTGGCGCCGGAGCTCGTTCGCTCATGACCGAAAAGATTGGTGTCCTGTTCGTTCACTCCCAAGAGGAGTTCGGAGCGGACGCCGCCGTTCACGCGGACATCATGCGCGGGCTGGATCGCGCCCGGTTCGACGTGCACGTCGCGTGTACGAGCGGCGAAGGGCCGGAGGAGCCGCTGCCGCTCCGCATCATGCGCAGCATCCCGCAGGTACGCGTCCGCCCCACCCGGTTTTTACCCTGGGCAGGCGGGGACGCGAGCAAGCTGCTCGGGCTGGCGCCGGCGCTGGCGGCGGTGCCCGGAGACTTCTGGGACCTGCGTCGCTACATCAAGGCCAATCGCATCCGCCTCATCCACGCGACGGACAGGCCGCGCAACGCGGCCTACGCGGTCGCGCTGGGCAAGCTCACCGGTGCGAAGTCCATCGTGCACGTTCACGTCAAATGGTCGGACGCGTACAGTCGCGCGGCGCGCTGGGGCGTCAATCACGCCGACGCGGTCTTCAGCATCTCGCAGTACGTGACCGGCACGGTCGTCGGCATGGGTCGCCCCGCGGCGGACGTGCACACGGTGCTGAACGCCATCGATTTCAGCCGCTGGGACCCGAGCACGGAGGGCGCTTCGCTCCGACACGAGCTCGGCATCCCGCTGGACGCTCCGCTCCTCGCTTCCGTATCGCGACTCTTTTCTTGGAAGGGGCAGCGCGAGCTACTGCAAGCTTTTGCGCTCGCGCGTCGCGAGCACCCGAGCCTGCGGCTCATGATCGTCGGGGAGGACGCGAGCGGGCCGGGGCGCCCCTACCTGAGCGAGCTCAAGGAGCTCGCGGCGCAGCTGAAGGTGGACAGCGCGGTGCTGTTCACGGGGCCGCGCAAGGACGTGGCGCGTGTCATGGCCGCGTGTGACGTGTTCACGCTGCCGAGCTTCGAGGAGCCATTCGGTTTGGTGTTCCTGGAGGCGATGGCCATGAAGCGGCCGGTCGTGGCCATCGACAATGGAGGTACGCCCGAGGTCGTGGATCACGGAAAGAGCGGGCTCCTCTCCGCGCCGTGGGACATCCCCGCGCTGGCGGAGAACATCGGCAAGTTGGTCGCAGACCCGGAGCTGCGCCGGCGCTTCGGAGAGCACGGCCGAGAGCGCGTCGTCTCCTTCTTCAATCTCGAGCGCATGGCCGCCGACACCGCGCGCGCCTACGAAGCCGTGCTGCGCGCCTGAACGGCGTTCAGCTCGCTTCGCGCTTCGTGCGCACCCACTCGGAGGTGGCTCGCGGCGGCTTCTTCAGCTTCAGGGCTAGCTTCCACGCGACGTACACGGGGGCGAGCCCCAGATCTGCCAGGCCGTGCGCGCCGGTGCCGGAGAGCGACCAGCCGCGCAGCACGTACACGCCGACGCTGCCGAGCGCGCCGCCGAAGGCGACCACGGCCGCCCCGGGCGCCCCGACCAGCACCGCCCCGATGCCGGCCAGCTCGCCCAGAACCGCGCCCACCGCGATGGTCGAGAGGGGCGGAATGATCAGGTCCAGAGCGAGATCCAGCTGTACGCGATCGCGCTTGGCGAGCCCCGCCCGGAGCAGGCGCCAGGCATTCTCGCGGACGAGCGCCTTGCGCCCCTCTTCCCAGCGGCGGCGCTGGGTGTCGGCGGCGGCGGCGCTCGTTACCATCTCCCCGTAAACGTGCGCTTCGTCCGTGTAAAAGACGCGGTGCCCCGCTTCACCGAGGCGCAGGCCGTACTCCACGTCTTCCACGACGGAGTAGGCGTGGTGCGGAACCTCGCGCAGCAGCTCGGTGGCGAAGCACATGCCGTTGCCGCGGAGACCGCACGATAGACCGAGCCGCTCCCGCGCGCGCGAGCGCACGACGTGGAACGCACCGAAGGCGATCGCGACGAGGCGAGTGCGCCAGGCGGCGTTGGGGTTGCGCACGGCGTAGTCCGCCTGCATCGCTTTCGCGCCCAGCTCGCGTCGAGCCGCGAAGGCGCGCAGCAGGTTGGGGGAGACGAGCGTGTCAGCGTCGATGACCACGACCGAGTCCACTCCTTCCGGCGTGGCCGAGAAGGCATGGTCCAGCGCGTAGCCTTTGCCGCGCTGAGTGAGGTCAGTGCGCTCCATGACGGTGGCGCCGGCAGCGCGGGCCTTTTCGGCGGTGTCGTCCGTGCAATTGTCGGCCACGACCACGACCTCGAACAGCTCGCGCGGGTAGTCCACGTTGAGCAAGCTTTGGACCGTCTCCGCGATGCCCGCGCTCTCGTTGTGCGCCGGCACGACGAACCGAAAACGGCGGGTGGGCGTCTCCAGCGACGGCACGGGCAGGCGGGCGGAGAGCAGCGTGGCTACGCCCAGGTACCCGGCGGCGGTAAGCACGGGCGCCCCCGCGACCACGAGCAGCACATCCAATCCAAGGCCCAAGGTCACGTCGATCGTTTACGGGACCCACGCGCGCGCGGCAAGCTCGGCGGCAGCCTCGGCCCGCGCTCAGCGCTTGAACAGCTCGGCGACCACGCACAGGTGATCGGAGGTTTCCGGGCAGCCGACCCGAAAAGAAGCGAAACCGAGCTCGGGTCCGACCATCACTCGATCCAAGCGCAGGAAGGGCCGCTTGGCCGGAAACGTGTAGCCGAAGCCCCAGCTCGCGGAGCGGAAGCCGTCCGCGTAACGCGAGAAGTACCGGCGGAGCGCCGCGCTCGAGCCGGGCAGGTTGGTATCGCCGGCGAGCAGCACCGGGACCGACTCTCGTTCGGCCATGGCGGCGGCGGCGGCGACCTGCTTCAGCCTGAGCTCCGAGTTGCGCTCCAGGTCACCTTCCGGGTCACCCTCGAGCACCGCGCCGGTGCGCATTCGGTGAAACATGCCGCGAAAGCTGCTGATTCCGAGCGCCCCCCGGGGGGAGATGGGGTGCAAGCTGTAGACCGCGAGCTTGCCGAGGGGCGAGTCCACCACGTAGCGCATGAAACGCGGAGAGCGCATGCGGGCGGCCGTAGGCACCTTCGGCGGCTCGGTTCTATCCACGACTGGGTAGCGGCTGGCGAGCAGGAACTGCGTCGACGAGTCCACGTGCGGGAAGCGAGCGCGTAGGCCGTCGTGAAGGGGGCCGCCCCAGGGCGACTCCTGAAACAGTACCAAATCCGGCTGCTCTCGATCCACGACCGCCAGTAGGCGGTCCGACCCGTAATTCGCGCTGTCGACATTGAAGCTCAGCAGCTTGAGCCGCGGACCGGTCGTGCTGCCGGTCGGCCACGGCAAAACCAGGCCCATCAGCGGAAAAACCACCACCGCCGCCGCGGCCGCTTGCGTCCACAGCAGACGCCGCTCTTTCAGGAGCCAGAGCGCACCCGCGAGCACGAGCACGGGCGCGCCGTACAGCACGCGCGGCACGTAAAGGAGGGCCGCCGTCACCCAGTAGCTTTCGCCCACCGTCGTCAGCAGCGCGCAAAGGGCGAGGAGACACAGCGGATAGGCGTAAGCGAAAACGACGATGAGCCGTCGCAAAAAACGCATGATACTTCGCGCTTTGGCGTGTTCCATCTTGGAAAGAGCCGGCCTAACATGCGCGGTATCTTGTTTCCCCTCAAGCTCATTTGCGGCTCGCTCCGCTCGCTCGTCTCGGCCGGGCCCCTCTGCGCAGCGCTCGCGCTCGGAACCAGCGGCTGCGCCGGCGCCGGCCAATACGTTTGGTTCGGAGAGATGCCGCCTACCGAGCGCGCCAACCTCACCGGCGACTACGTCATCGGGGTGGGTGATTCGATCAGCATCCGCGTGTTCGAGCAAGAAGGCCTCTCCGGCGACGCGAAGATCCGCACCGACGGCAAGATCGCTCTGCCGCTGGTGGGCGAGATCGTCGCCGCGGGAAAGCGGCCGCTGGAGCTGTCGCGCGAGATCGAGACCGCGCTCAAGCAGTTCATCGTGAACCCGCGCGTCACCATCAACGTGGCCGCTTCTCAACCGATCTCCGTGACCGTCGTGGGCGAGGTCACGCGCATCGGCGTGCTCACCTTGGAGCCTCCCGCTCGGCTCGTCGAGGCGATGGCGCAGTCCGGCGGGGTAGGCGAGTTCGGGGACAAGGACAAGATCTTCGTCTTGCGCCAGTTCCCTTCCTACAAGCGCATTCGCTTCACTTGGGACGCCATCCTTCGCAACCAAGACAACGCCGCGCAGTTCCCGCTTCGCACGGGCGACGTCATCGTCGTGGAGTGAGCGTTCACGCCGCGCGTTTGCGCAGCTTGCGGTTCACGAATCCCTTGACCATGTCGAGGGTGCTCGCCTGGATGGCGCCGCTGAAGTAGGCGACTACCGCGTAGGTGAGCACCGCCGCCGGCACCGCCAAGAACAAGGAGATCGGCTTGGCCAGCCAGGCGACCCCGGCCATCGCCCCGCCGGCGAGCGCAGCCAGCGCGAGCGACTTGAGCAGCTCTCCGTTGAAGATGCCGCGCGGTGCGAGCGCTACGCCGCAGCCCACGACGACCAGCTCGCTCAGGACCAACGTGATGCACGTGCCGATGGCGCCGTTGCCCATGAGCTTCTGGTAGTAGGGCACCAAAAACGGGTTGCCCGCGACCGCGACGAGAATGCACATGACCTGCACCAGCGCCCAGACGCGCTGTTTGTTGCACGCCATGATCGCGGTGCCGAGCGGCATGCTGAAGTACACCAGGAAGACGAAGAGGGACATCACTCGCAGGTGGTCCGCCGCTCCCGCGAACTCCTTGGCGTCGAAGATCATCACGCCGAGCTCGGGGAACATGCCGCAGCCGACCGCGGCCGGAACCGCGAGGAGCGCGGTCCCGTAGAGCGAGTTGCGGGTCACCCGACCGAACTCGGTTTGGTCCTCCACGTGCAGGCGGCACAAAGTCGGGTAGAGCGCGCCGATCAAGGCGGAAGCCGGGAAAATCAGCAGGCCGACCAGCTTCTGTGACACGCCGTACCAGCCGGTTACCTCCGCGGGCACGAGCTTGGAGAGGAAATTTGCGTTGATGGCGGGGGTGAGCACCATCGCCAGCTCGAAGAAAACGAACGCCGTGCCCATGGCGAACATTTGCTTGAGCATACCGAGCTCGAACGTGAGGCGCCGCACGCCCAGAGACCGCAGCGCGTAGCGCAGCACCACGACCGCGAGCAGCGCCACGACCAAGGACGCCAGCAGTACCTCGCGCAGCTGACCGCCGAGGAGCAGCACGGGCACGATGACGATGACGTTCATCACTTGCTGGCCCACGTGGACGAGCGCAGGGATATCGGTCCGCTCGAACCCGCGGATGGTGTCCTTGAACCCAGTCGACAGCGAGGTCAGAGCCGAGACCGGGAAGGTCAGGGCCACCGCCCACTTTTGCGCGCTCGTGTAGCCGAGCAGCTCGCACGCGAGAGCGAGGGCGGCCGCGGTGACGAACGCCATCAGAAAGCGCCAGGCGATGCTGGTCCCCAAAATGACGCCGGCGCGCGCTTTGTCGCGCGCCACGAGAGCGGGCACGGCTCCCTGCTGCCCCCACTCCAGAGCCAGCACCGCAAAGGCGCACGCCGTGCCGGCGAGGTAAATGTAGCCGAACGCCTCCGCGCCCAGGTAACGGCCCAAGAGCCCGTTCATGAGCACCGCGATCGGGATCGTCGCTGCCTGCGCCGCCGTGAGATAGACCGTGTTCTTCACCAAGCGGTGCTGGTTGCCAGGCGCCCCTGGGGTTGGGCCCGCCGCCGCTACGGCTTCCGCCACGGCTGCGCTGGCGGGCTCCACGCCGGTCGGCGAGTCTGGGCTAGCTTGCATGAGGTCAGCGCGACCGTTCCACACCGCTCCCGTGTCGTCTACTCCCCCGAAGCCGCCGTGGTGACGCTCCGGGCGCAGGGTGATAGTTTGCGGCCATGTTGCAGCTAGGACTCGGCGCTTCCGGCGGACCGCTCAGCGTGCTGTGCATGGGCGCGCACAGCGACGACATCGAGATCGGTTGCGGCGGAACCTTGCTGCGGCTCCTGGAGGAGCACCCGGGCAGCCACGTCACCTGGGTCGTCTTCTCGGCGACAGGGGTGCGCGTGGAGGAGGCTCGGCGGAGCGCGCACGCCTTCCTGGCTTCCGCGGGCAAAGCGGACGTTGAGCTGAACGAGTTCCGCGAGAGCTACTTTCCTCACGTAGCGGCGGACATCAAAGACGCCTTCGAACGGTTGAAGGCTCGGACCAAGCCGGACATCGTCTTCGCCCACCGCAACGACGACATGCACCAAGACCACCGGGTCGTCGCCGACCTGACTTGGAACACCTTTCGGAATCACCTCGTGCTCCAGTACGAAATCCCCAAATACGAGGGGGACTTGGGCAAGCCGAGCGTCTTCGTACCGCTCTCACTGCGTACGGCCGAGCGCAAGGTGCAGCTGCTGCAAGAGCACTTTCCCAGCCAGCACCACCGCACGTGGTTTCATCCGGATACGTTTCACGGGCTCATGACCGTACGCGGCGTCGAGTGCAATGCACCCGAACGCCGCGCAGAGGCCTTCTACGCCCGCAAGCTCGTGCTTTAACCGAGGAACGTCGCGAAGAAGGACCACCAGACGTTATCGTGGGTCGCGCTGGGGGAGAAGGTGCCGGGGAGCGCGCCGTAGGTCGACTGATAGTAGTAGGTCTCGCCCGCGCCGTGGCCGGTGCGCCGCGTTTGCAGTCCGTTGCTGCTCGAGAAGTAGACGAGCCAGTACTTGCCCGGCTGGAGCGTCACGGACTGCACGACCGGTGCAGTCGCCCAGCCAGCCTGAGTCGGAGTGAGCTCCGCGGTCTCCGCTAGCTTGCGACCAGGCATCGTGGCGGCGCCGGACGCGTCGTACAGCCCCAGCCTCAAGGAACCGGAAGCGCCCGCCACATAGAAGCTGAGCGATTGAATCGCAGCGGCTTGGCCGAGCGTGATGGGCTGTGCGATCAGCCAGCCGCCGTTGCCGCTGTCCGAAGTCCCGAGCACGGACGTCTGCCCCACCGAGAACGACTGCGGCTGAGGCGGCGGAGCGGAGGTGACGGTGACGCTGGCGGTGCCCCGCACCCCTGCGCTAGCCGCCGCGACGGTAAAGGGGCCGCCCGCGGTGCTCCCCGCCGTGAATGTCCCCGAAGAGCCGATGCTGCCGCCGCCGCTCACCGACCAGGTGTACGCAGGGCTGCTCAACGCGGCCCCGAACTGATCCTTGGCGGCCGCGGTGAAGGCTTGCGTCGCCCCTGGCGCCACGTTCGCGCTCCCCGGCGAGACGGTGATGCTCGAAAGCTTTTGCGAAACGGAGACGGTCACGCTGCTGGCGGCGGTGAGCCCCTGAGCGTCGGTCGCGACGACTCGGAAGGCGTAGGAGCCCGCCTTGCTGAAGGTCGCCACCGTATTTTTCGCGGTGTTGCTCCCGTTCGCATTGAAAGCGACGGCGGCGGGCGGCGTGCCCGTCGTTGACCACGTGTACGTGAGCGCGGCTTCGCCGCCGTCGTCCCCGGCGAGCGCCGCGAGCGCAACGCTGCTCCCGGTGACGGGGCTCTGGCTCGGAGCCGCCGCGGACGTGAAGCTAGGCGGCGCGTTGGGCGCCTCTGTCGGTGGGACGAAGCCGGCGGTGTCCAGCACGAGCACCCAGTCGGTCGCGCCGGAGCCGTTGTTGCCGGGAGGCGTGAACGTCACCACGCCGCTGTTGGTCACGTTGTTGGAGACGAGCGTGTAAGCGCCGGTCGTCGGATTGAGCCAGCGCGCGCGAAAAGGCGCAGAGAGCACGGTCGCGTCCACGCCGAAGTTGCCTCTCGCCCAGCCGGGCGGCACGTAGCAGCCGGCGAGCACCGCTGACGCGGCGCACGCGACGTAGTCCCCCGAGCCCGTGCCGTTGTTGCTGACGACGATCGTCTTTTGCCCATTCAACCCGCTCGGTACGAGCCCCTGCCAGGGGATGGAGCGCACGAAGCCGTTGAGCAGCGCTTGCTCGCGCGTGCCCGGCGTGTCCATCGCGCTGCGCCATTGAGAGCCTACTGCCCACATCGCCGTGGCTCCGAAGAACTGACCCGCGGGAGCGCCGAACAGGCTTGCCCACTGCAGCTTTCGCACCGGGCCGCCGGCGTTGGGATTGTCCTCGTACAGGCCTTCGATGACGATGGCCGGCCGCGCGCCCGCGCGCGTGTAGCCAGTGCGAGCTTGCAGCGCGGCGTCCACGTTCGTGTAGATCGATTCGAGGCCGAACTGCCCGGAAAATTGAGACAGGTCGCTGCCAAAGGAGGGGCGTGCCCAGTGCGACGTCCACAGCGTGCTCTTCTGATTCGGGACCGACTTCATGCCCGCGATCAGCTGCGAGACCGCGCTGCTCTCCGCGCTGTCGTAACCGCCGTAGTCTCCGCCGGCGACCCATACGATGTTCGCGTAGTTGGAGTAGTGGTTGGCAAGCCATGCTCCGTAGTTCCACGCTCGGGACTTGGACGCGTTGCCGTAAGATTGTCCAGCAACGCCGCCGGCGCCGATGACGGCGTTGTTGGCGACGAGCTCGCGCATCCACCCCTCGTCTCCGCCACCCCAGCCCACGTAGGCCGGGAATAGGAACACGACCATGCCGCGCCCCGCGGCGCGGCCGATGTACGAATCCATCTCCGCCCAGTACGCGCTGCCTGGATACGTGAAGTCGGGCGCCTGGGCGTTGATGTTGCTGTAGGGGTCCGCGCCGAACGTCGGACCTGCCACGATCGTTCCGGACCCGCTCGTGCTGTCGGTACCGTTGGGCGAACCGGTGTACGTGGCCGCGTCCAGCCGGCGCGTGAACGGCAGGTTGGAAGCGAAATCCATCGGCGGCTTCTTGGTCGTGAACTTGTGCTCGATGGCCTCCACGATCAGCGCGTTGAAGCCGCGCGCGGCGCGGTCCGCCAAGTACGTGTCCTGGTCGGCGCGCACCAAGTTGTGGGCGACCTCCCAACCCGAGTCCCCGAGGATCGGAAAGGGGACGTTATTTTGGTCGACCAGGTAGCGCTGGTTGCCGGACACTTTGAGCGGAAAAGCAACGGACCCACCTTGGGGCGCGGTGGGCGGCGGCTCAGTGGGCGGCGGCTCAGTGGGCGGCGGCTCCGTGGGCGGCGGCTCCGCCGTACCGCTCGTCTTCACCGTGAAGTGCAGGGTGCTGGTCGCGCCGGGGGTGCCGCTGCCGCTCGGGCCGCTGTACTCGGTCAGGGTCAGCGTGTGGTTGCCAGCGACGTTCAGCTCCGGGCACGGCGTGAAGGAGGTCGTCGAGTCCCCGCAGAGCGCGTAGGGCGCGGTGCTCTCGATGCGCGTGATGGTTCCACCGTCCAGCACGAGCTTGAGGCTGCCGACGCTCGTCGTCGCATTGCCGCGGATGCTGAGCTGCGATGTCGAGAGCGCGCTCAGCGTGATCGTCGCGCCTTCCGCGATCGGGTCGAAGCCGGAGATCGGCTGCGCGTTCGCAGCGGCAACGAGCGTACCCGTCGGCGCGCTGGAAGCGTACAACTCGCTCTCACCCCAAGTCTCGGTTGGGCTCTCGCCGCACGCGCAGCACAACGAAAGAGCGCTGAGCGAGGTGACTAATCTGAGACTAGAAGTATAGTTGGTCACGGCCGCCGCTCTTCGCAGGTTCCGTGCCAGCAAGTCTCACGCTGGAGGACGGACGATATCCCAGCGTCAGACGCAATAGCGCCAGAAAACAGCCCAAAGAGCTGGCTCGTCAAAAGATCCCAGTGAGGCAAACTTTGACGTGCTCCTGGGCTCGGCAATAAGGTAGGAGCATGTGCTCTATCGTGAGCACAGTGCGCCTAGATATTGAATTTCCCAATCGGCACGTGGCGCGTTTGGCGCCAATCGTTTGACGGAGTGATGACTAGTTTCGCTGGCGGATGGCTGGCTTCACGGGGCGACCTACCAGGTACTTATCCAAGCCCTCGGTGAGGGCCTTCTTGTACACGACCATCGCCTCGTGCATCGCCTCGTTGGTGCGATCGATGTCCGCTTCCGTGTGCGAATAGCCGACTACGAGCGAGGACGCGAGCACGCCGCGCTTCATGCACTCTTGGATGAAAAGCGTGCGGAAGCCCTGCGACGGCTGCTTGTCCTGATCCTTGGTGCCGTACACCAAGCAGCAAGGCTTGCCGAACACGCCGAGCTGATCTTGCAGCCCGAGCTCGGCGACCGACTTGCGGAAGCCGTTCGCGAGGCGCTCGCCACGCGCCCAGATCGTCTCGATCACGGGCTCACGGCGGTACGTGTTCATGACCTCACGGGCCGCGGCCAAGGAGTGCGTCTCTGCGCCGTGCGTCGTCGAGTTGAGAAAGACTTTGTCCTTATCCGTACGCAGCCCGCCAAGCTCCATGAGCTCGCGCTTGCCTACGAGGGCGGAGACGGAGAACCCGTTGCCCAAGCCTTTGCCCCAGCAAGAAAGGTCCGCCGCGATATCGTGGTAGCCCTGCCCGCCGCCGATATGCCACCGAAAGCCGGTGATCATCTCGTCCAGAACGAAGACGACGCCGTGCTTGTGGCAGAGGTCGCGCGCCTCGTGCAAAAAGCGATTCTGCGGCTCCTTGTCTTTCTCCGGCTCGAGGAAGATGGCGGCAATCCGATTCGGGTACTGGTCGAACAGCGCCTGGAGGCTCGCAAGATCGTTGTACCGGAACTTCACCGTGAGCTCGCGGATGGCTTGCGGGATGCCGGCGTTCATCGCCGTCGTGCCCATGAACCAGTCGTCCACCGAGTAGAAGGGGTGGTCCCCGCAAACCGCGACCATGTCCCGCCCGGTGTAGGCGCGCGCCAGCTTGAGCGCGGCGTTGTTGGCGTCCGAGCCGTTCTTCGCGAACTTCACCATGTCCGCGCCCTTCACGAACGAGAGGAGCTGCTCGGCGACCTCCACCTCGATGACGGCTGGGCGGATGAAGTTGCTGCCGAGGAGCATCTGCTGCGACGCAGCCTTCACGACGGGCTCGAAGGCGTGCCCGAGCGTGACCGCGCGCAAGCCGCTGCCGTACTCGATGTACTCGTTGCCATCCGCGTCCCAAACGTGCGAGCCGCTGCCGCGCACGATGTACGGGGGCATGAGCTCCGGGAACTGATCGTCCCCCTTGGCGTAAGTGTGGGAGCCGCCGGGGATGACTTCGTGAAAGCGCGACTGGAGCGCGAGCGATGCGTCGAACTTCATGGTTGCTTCCCTGCCCGGACGGAGAGCGCCGCCTCGGCTTCTTCGGCCTCCACCACGTCCTTCTTCTTCCATACCTCCCAAGGCGCTTGCCCGGAGTTGTAGAGATCCGTCAGCTCTTGCTGCTCTTTGAAGGTGTCCATGGCCCAAAAACCGTCGTGGCGGAAGCCGAGCAATAGGTCCTTGTCGATGAGCCGTTGGAAGGGCTCCAGCACCAGCTCCTCCCCGAAGTTCATGTAGTCGAAGATCGACTTGCGGAGCACGAAGTAGCCGCCGTTGACGATGATGTTGGCGTCGCGCACGTACTGAATCTTTTTGACGCTGCGCTTCTCGTCGATCTGTACGACGTGAAAGCTCTGCGAAGGCACGGAGCAGACGAACGCGCCTACCTTGTCCGTGGCCTCGAACTCGCTCACCATCTTCCCCAAATCCAAGTTGGTGAGGCCGTCCGAGTAGTTGGCGAGGAACATCTCCTCCCCTTCCAGGTACTTCTTGGCGAGGGCCAAGCGGGTGCCGACGTTGGACTTGAGCCCGGTGTCCACGAACGTGATGTTCCAGTCGTGGATGTCCGTCTGCGCCTGATGGATGTCCTTCTGCCCGGCGGTCAGGGTGAAGTCGTTGGCGAGCGCCTCGTTGTAGTTGAGGAAGTACTCTTTGATCTTGTGGGCCTTGTAGCCGAGGCACAAGATGAAGTCCTTATGACCGTAGTGCGCGTAATAGCGCATCACGTGCCAGAGGATCGGCCGGTAGCCGATGGGTACGAGGGGCTTCGGGATGTCCTCCGAGTATTCGCGCAGACGCGTGCCCATACCGCCGCAAAATATGACGACCTTCATGCTGCGCTCCTTGTGCTGCGTAGTAGCAGGCGGGTCATAGGCTTTCGAACTCGGGATTGGCTCCGAGCGCGCGCGCCTGTGCCTTGATTTCTTCCGTGAAAGACGGGTTCGTGATCAGCACCACGTCCGGCTCGTGCTCGAGGACGAACGTGGGCGGAACCACTCGTTGACCGGTGACGGGCAGGTACTTGCCTTGCCGATTCGGGTTCGTGTCCACCACGTACGGGATGGAGTCCGTCACGCCGAAAGCGCTGAGGAAGGCGATGGCGCGAGCTCCGGCGCCCCAGCCGATGACGCGTTTGCCGGCGGCGGAGTAGGCAGCGAGCTTGTCGCCCCAAAGCCGCATCGTCTCCTGGTGCTTTCGTTCGAACGTTTGCACCTTGGAGAGCACGTCCGACACCGCTTGGGGGTCCGCGTCGAAGTGCTCACCGCGGGGGCTCGGGCGCGCTTCCACCCCGATGTAGTCCTTACCGAAGGTGGACCCAATGTTCAGGAGGTCGAAGCCGGACGCATTGAACAGCGCGCGCGCCCCTTGCACGGTGAACCACGAGCAGTGCTCGTACACCATGCTCCAGATGACACAGTCCTCCAGCGTGGCGTCGCCGTTCGGGGACTCGAAGTAGAGCACGGTGTCGGGCCCCAGCGAGCGCGCCAGCATGCGCAAGAACTGCTTGGGGCGATCCAAGATGTCCAGCACGTGCCGGCAGGACACCATGTCTGCGTCGCTGGTGGCGTACTTTTCCGAGAAGAAGTCGGGCACGATGGTGATGCCCTCGGCGCGCCATGCGTCCCGCAGCTCCGGCGAGACGCTGGGATCGTAGCCGATGCCCTGGTTCGGGCCGAGCTTGCACAACGTACGCAAGAACAGGCCCTTGCCGACGCCGATCTCCAGGATCTTCTTCTGGTGCAGGTCGTAGCGGCCGACCAAGCGCTCGGCCAAGCCCTGCAGGTAGTCCCGGAATACCGGCGAGTGCTCGAGCGAGACGTCGTAACCCTCGAAGGTGACGAGGGAGGCGTCGTAGGCGCGATTGCCGATGTACCCACAGCGCTCACAGACGCTGAGGATGAAGTCGCCCTTTGGCGCGGCGAGCGCCTCCTCCTTCGTCTTCCACAGCACGCCGTCTTGAGTCGGCACGTCGCGGAGGGAGAGAAAGTCTCGAAGCTGCTCGCCTTCGCAAGCCGTGCAGCGACCTGTGTGCCACAGCGAGTCGTCGCTCATGGCGACGCCAGCTGAGCCGAGGCCGCCGATAGGGCCGGACGCGACTTGCCGGCTGGAAACGCGGCCAGCTGCTCCGCGCGCAGCTTGTCGCACAGCCTGCCCGCCGGAAGCTCCACGTCCGCCAGGCCGATGGCTTGGTCCTTCGGGATGTCGCGGAGCAGCCGCGCGCCCTCCGACAAGCCCATGGACAGCAAATTCTCCGCCTGAAATGCGTCCGCGTTGTCGATGAGCCCGTAGGTCGCGAAGCCGCCGACGCCGTCCAAGACCTCGCCAGCTTTCAGGTCCCGCTTGGCGACGGTCACGACCTCGGCCGTGGGCGGGCCGAGCGGCGCCGTCGTCGGATCGTCAATCAGCGCCGCGCGCGCGATGGTCGACGCAATCTGGATGTGGGGCAGGTGGTAGGGCGTGTACAGCACGTAGAGCGGCCCTTCACCCAGCTTGAGGTAGGCGAGCGTCTTTCGCTTGGCCGGATTCGGTTCGTGGAAGACGATCCACGCGCCGGTGTGGGGGGCGGCGCCGAGCGCGAAATCCACCAGCCCGCCGTCGAGCAGCTGCTCCAGCGGCAAGCGAGCGGCGATTTCGTTCACGTGGGCACACTTGGGGCCGTGCATGCCGCGCTTGCCAACGCGGAAGCCGCTGCTGTTCGCCAAGATGACGCCTTCCATGGCCATCTTCGTGCCGTCCGCGAAGGAGCAGACGATCTTCGGCGTTTGACCGAACTTTTCCGCGAACTCCCGCTGCGTCTCGGGGGTGCGGTAAGGGTCCAACATGCCCTTCAGGTTGCCGGCCGCGACCGGCGTGAGGCCGATGGAGCGCGCGTAGCGCAGGAGGTTCATCGCCACGCCTGGCTCGTCGCCGTCCATGTTGGAGATGACGACGCCGGCAGCGGTGGCGCGCTGGCGCAAGATGGGCCCGAGCGTGGAGTCCAACTCGGCGTTGGCGAGCACGACGTGCTTCTTGTTCTCGATCGCGCTGACCGCGACCGCGGCTGCAAACTCGACCGTTCCCGTCGCTTCCAGCACGACGTCCACCGCGCCGGAGCGAGTGAGCAGCATCGGATCCGTCGTGATGGCGGGCACGCCGGCCGCGATGGCGGCCTCGAGCTCCGCCTCCGAACCGACCTGACGCGTCGCTTTCGCGCCCGCGTTCTCGAAAACGTTGCCCGCCTTGGCCAGGGTGCGGTTCGCGATGGCGACCAGGCGGATGCCCGGCGCGGGCGTCAGCAGTTGGTTGGCGATGGTTTGCGCCATGTTGCCGGCGCCGACCATACCGACGCGGATCGGCTTACCACTGGCTTCACGCTCATTCTGCAGGACATCTACGGCGGGCATGGCTCGGTACCTTTCACTCGATGAGAAACGAAAATCACAAAGGCGGGGCGGAGGCGAACGGTGACGCTTCGAACTTCTTCCAGCCCTGGTCGGCGGCAGAAATGATGCTCGGCTCGAGTGGCCACTCGATGCCGAAGGCGGGATCGTTCCACAGCGCGCCCGTCGCGGTACCCCGATCGTAGGGGTGCGACACTTGGTAGAAGACCTCGGCCGTCTCGGTCAGCGTGATGAAGCCGTGCGCGAACCGACGCGGCACGTACAGCATGCTGTGGTTCTCGTCCGTGAGCTCGGCGCCGACCCATTGCTTGAAGGTGGGCGACTCCGGACGCAGGTCCACCATGACGTCCCAAATCTTGCCGCGTGTGCAGCGCACCAGCTTGACCTCTTCGTGCGGCGAGGTTTGAAAATGCAGGCCGCGCAGGGTGCCTTTTTTGACGTTCAGCGAGACGTTGCTCTGCACCATACGGTCCACCAGACCGTGGGCGCGGAACTCGTCCTCGCAGAAGCCTCGCGCGAAGAAGCCGCGCTCGTCACGGTGCGGCTCGAGCTCGATGCGGTAGGCGCCGGATAGCTTGGTTTCAGCGAATTTCATGGTTCCCAGAGGCGGTCGTAGGCCCGAATTTGCTCGATGCTCTTTGCCCGCACGTCTCCACCTTGCGCCCGGTGCTTATACCACTCTACGGTCCACTCTAGGGCGGTGTCGACGCGCAGCCGCGGCTCCCAGCCAAGCAGGGAGTGCGCCTTCGAAGAATCCAGCTTCAAGAAGCCGGCCTCGTGGGGGTGCTTGCCGGTGTCTTGCGACCAGCTGGCGCCTCCGCCCCATAGCTTCGCCAAATTTTCTACCATCCAGCGCACGGGTTTGGCGTCTGCGTCCGCGGGGCCGAAATTGAAGCCGCCCGCAAGAGCAGGGCCGTCCGTGTACAGCCGCTCGGCCAGCATGAGGTAGCCCTTGAGCGGCTCCAGCACGAACTGCCAGGGCCGGGTGGCGCCGGGGTTTCGTAACATGACGGGCTCGCCGTGCGCGAACGCGTGAATGACATCCGGCACGAGCTGGTTCGCGGTCCAGTCTCCACCGCCAATCACGTTGCCGGCTCGCGCGCTGCCGAGCGAGACGCCGTGCTCGGCGAAGGCCGCCTCCGGGAAGAACGAGTCGCGAAAGGAGCTCGTCACGAGCTCCGAGCACGCCTTGCTGTTCGAGTACGGGTCGTGGCCGCCCAGCGTATCCGGCTCGCGGTACCCCCAGAGCCACTCGCGATTTTCGTACACTTTGTCGGTCGTGACGTTGACGACCGACCTCACCCCGCCCACCTTCCGCACCGCCTCCAGCACGTTGACCGTGCCCATCACGTTCACGTCGTACGTCTCCCGAGGGTCCGCGTAGGAGGCCTTCACCACAGACTGCGCCGCCAGGTGCAGCACGAGCTCCGGCTCCGCGTCCGCGATCGCGGCCCGCAGCCGCTCGTAGTCTCGCACGTCGCCGATGACCGTCTTGATGGCGCGACCGGCGTCCGCCAGGTCGAAGTGGTTGGGCTGGGTGGGGGGAGGCAGCGCGTAGCCGGTCACCTTTGCGCCATGCGCCTCGAGCCAGAGGCACAGCCAGCTGCCCTTGAAGCCGGTGTGGCCGGTAACGAAAACGCGCTTGTCCTGCCAAAACTTCATGGTCGTTGATTCAGCCCTTCTTGGTCATGCGCCGCAGGCTCTTCATGGTCGCGATCGGTGACAGGAGGCCCCGCGCGACGACCCGCACGAGCCCGGCGGCGAGGAGCTCGGGCCGAGCTCGCTCCCCGATGCTGGTGAGACCCTTGTGGTGATACTGCCAAAAGTCGTCGCCTTCGCGGCCCAGCTGCTTGGCGAGGAAGCCCTGGGCCAGCACCGAGTACTCCCAGCGCGTCGCCTTCTTCAGCGCGAGGTCCTGCTCGTCGCCCGTGAGGTAGCGGGCGCCGAACTGAGCCACCGATAAATAGCGGTCCAGCGCCTCCGGCACGAAAAAGCGCCTCGAGCCCATCTCCGACTCGGGCTGGGTCCGCGAGAACGTGAGAATCTGATGAACGAAGCCGAAGTCCTCGGTGTACAAAATCTCGAACGCGGCGTCCGTATCCGGGTGAGGCCGGCCGAGCACGAAAAACGGAGCGCGCTTTCGCACCACGTCCGCCCGGTACAGCACCGTGGTCGGCGAGCCGAACACGAACACCCCGTGCAGCAGGTGCAGGCGGCACACGTCACGGCCGGATAGCACATGCACTTGCGGATCGATTCCGCTCCCGTCCACCTCCGCGCCGCGCATTCGGTACGCGCTCACGATCGCGACGCTCGGGTGCTGAGCTGCGAGCCCGACCATCTCCGTCAGGCAGTTCGGGTAGAGCCAGTCGTCCCCCGCCACCATCTTCACGTATGCGGCGTGCGGAGACGCCTGCTCGAGCGCGAAATTGAAGTTCTCGACTTGCGGCAGGAAGCGCGGCGGCTGAATGACGCGCACGCGCGGGTCGCGCGCCGCCATCTCGCGGGCGATTTCTGAAGCGCCGTCCTGGCTGTGGTTGTCGATGAGCAAGTACTCGAAGTTGCCGTAACTTTGCGCCAGCACGCTCTCCGCGCACTCACGCAGGTACTGTGCGCCGTTGTAAAACGGCGTGACCACGCTCACCAGCGGCTGTGCATCGTTCGACATCCGGCTGCTCATGCCCGCGGAGTGTAGGCCCGGCTCTGCTTGTCCACGCCGTACTGCCAAGAATCCAACGAGCCCTGGAGGAAGGAAACCAGGTAACCGAGCCCGGTCGGACGTTGGCCCTTGATGAGGTTTTCGCACACCCGCTGCACGTTCGCGGCGACGAAGCCTGCGTAGACGCGCGCGGCGTCTACGTCACCCAGGCGGATGTGCTTGAACAACGCGGCGCCGGTGCCCTTGCCGTAGCCGCGCATGAGCTTTTGGGACTCCGCGCCGAACGCCCGCACGCCCAAGTGGTCCACCGTGACCTCGGCCGCGTTCACGATCTTGAGCCCCGCGCGCAGCACCCGGAAGAGCAGATCGGGCTCGCCCCCGGAACGCAGCGGCGCACCTGCCCCGAGCATGGGGTCGAACGGACCTACTCGCTCCACCACGCTCTTTCGCAGCGAGAGGTTCGCGGTGATGCCCCAGTCGCTACCGAATGGAGGGTAACGGCCCTGCCATTCGCGGACATGCGGCTCGAAGCTCTCCGTGAACCCCTTCGAGCGCAGATCTTCCGGTACCACCACGCGACCGCAGACCACCGCGACGTCCGGATCTGCTTCGAACACCGCGCTGAGCGACTCGGTCCAGTTCGGAGGCACGCGGCAGTCATCGTCCGTGAACGCGACGACGTCTCCCCGGCTCAGCTCGATGCCCAAGTTGCGGCTCGCGGTCACGCCGCGCGTGTCCGTTTGCACGTAGCGGAGCCGCGGATCGCCCAGCTCTTTCAGTTCATCTCGGGTCTGAGCGCCGTCGCTTTGATCGACGACCAGCAGCTCGAGAAAATCCCTGTTTTCCAGGATGCTGCGAGCGCATGCGACCGCATGGGCGTTGCGGTTCCGCGTGGGCACGACGACGGAGACGACGGGGCGAGCCACGCCTTGCACCCATACCACGGAGCGACCAATAACTGGTGGCGCGCGGCAAGCTGGGCTGGTTGCACCCGGCCGGCGGGCAGCGTCGGCATCGGCGTCTCCAGCTTCGGCCTGACGCTTCGTCTGGTGCTGGAACCGGTGACAGCGATGGTCGCGAGCGCGGCTTCCGGCTCGTCGTTCGCCCGCCTCCTGACAACGACTCTCCGCTGAGCTATAGGCTTCCCCTGGGGAATCCAAGTACACCGATGCCACTTTCGGGAGATCGCTCGGTGTGCCGCGCGCTGGCCGCGGCGTCCCTCTTGCTGCTCGCGCCCGGGTGCGGCAGCGCAGAGAACGCTCGGCCAATCGTCGGGGGCGGAGGCGGCTCGTCGAGCGCCGGCGGAGGTGGAGCCAGCGCTGGGGGAACCAATATGGGGGCCGGCGCGGCGCCGCTCGGGGGAGCGAGCGCCAACGGCGGGTCGGGAGGTAGCACGGGTGGGCGGCCGAGCGGCTGCGCCGTCGGGCAGCGTGATTGTGACGGGCGCTGCTCCAACCTGAACGACCGGGACCATTGCGGTAGCTGCGAAAATGCCTGCAAAACCGGGCAAATCTGCGCGGTCACGGTCTGCGTGGCGGAGGACCAGCCGTGTCCGGAAGGGCTCACGCGCTGCGAGGACGCGTGTGTGAACCTTCAGACGGCGCCCGACACCTGCGGAACCTGCGACCGGGCGTGTGCGCCCTCGCAGGGCTGCGCGGCCGGCCAGTGTCTGTGCGAGGCTGGTGACGTGAATTGTGGCGGCGGTCCGTTACTCCTCTCAGTGGGGCCCACCCGCCATTACCTCGTCAACGGGGTCGGCACGCCTTTTCAGCTGCGGGGTGATTCCCCGTGGACGATGAGCGTGCAGCTCACGCGAGAGCAGGTCGCCGAGTACCTGGACAATCGCCAAGCGAAGAAATTCAACACGCTCTTGATGGAGGTGGTGGAAACCAAGTTCGGGGACGCCGCCCCCGCCAACGCCTACGGCGACGAGCCGTTCCGAGGCGCCGACTTCACCCAACCGAACGAAGCCTATTGGCAGCACATCGACTACATCGTGGCGGAGGCGAGCGCGCGGGGCTTCTTGGTGTTGATGTGCGCGCTCTACCTCGGCTACGGCGGCGGAGACGAAGGTTGGTTCGCCGCTGCAAGCCAAGCAGGCGTCAGCGCGGTCGAGAGCTACGGCGCGTTCCTTGGCGCGCGTTACGGGGGCGCCGACAACATCATCTGGGTGAACGGCGGAGACTTCCAGCCCCCTAACCTGGACATTCCCAACGCTCTTGCCGCAGGCATCCTTTCCAAAGACCAGCGGCACCTCTTCTCGACCCATTGGGCGCGAAACAGCAGCGGGACGGACGGCGCTCCGGGGTGGCTCACCCTCGGCTCCAGCTACACCGAGCAAGGCAACGTTTCGGCGCGGGTACTGGCGGATTACCAGGCGGCGCCCCCGCTCCCGACCTTCCTCATCGAGGCGTATTACGAGGGAACCTTCGAAGGGCAGCCGCAAGTGACCACCCAAACCGTTCGTCAGCAGGCCTGGCACGCGCTGCTCAGCGGCGCGGCCGGCGCGCTGTATGGGCACCACACGGTGTGGCCGTTCGACGCCGACTGGCAGGCCGCGCTGGATTCGGACGGAGCTCGGTCGATGGCCCACCTCCACGGTTTCTTCGAAGCGCTGCGCTGGTGGGAGCTCGCGCCGGACGCCTCTTCGAAGCTCGTTACCGCAGGGCGCGGCACCTTGGGCACCGCAGGCTACGTCGCCGCTGCGCTCAGTGCCGACGGCGCTCTGGCCGTCGTTTACGTGCCGGACGGTCGGGAGATCACCGTGGACCTCAGCCAGCTCAGCGGCCCCGTGACCGCTCGCGTCTTCGACCCCGCCTCGGGGGTGTTCTCGCCGGTGACGGGCTCGCCTTTCGGAAGCGGCGGCTCGCAGAAGATAGACCCTCCCGGCGGAAGCGACGCCGTGCTTCTCTTCGAAGCCAAGTAAGCCAAATGAGCCAGCGACCAATCGCGTACGTGATGGAGCAGACGCTCGGCAACGTGACTCACTACTTGAATCTGCGTAAGGCGGAGGCCGTCGCGGGCGCCCCGCTGCCTCGCTGGCTTCCCATCGAGTACCGAGACGGCAGGCTTCCGTGGACAGCGCGCGGCGGCTTGCTCGCTCGCCAGGCGCTGCGAGCGGTTCTGCCGGAGGTCGACGGAATCTTCATTCACACGACCACGCTGGCGCTCCTCTGCGTGGACCAGTGTCGCCGCAAGCCGAGCGTGTTCTCCACCGACGGAACCCCGGCGAACAAACGGCACATGCGGGAGGCGTACGGCCTGGCCGCCCAGCCGAGCCTGGTCGAGCGCGGCAAGCGGCAGCTCTACCGAGGCGTGTACGGGAGCGCCGCGGGGCTCGTCGGATGGTCCAATTGGGTCAAAGGCTCGTTCGTCGAGGACTACGGTTACCGTGAGGCGGACGTAGCGGTCATCCCGCCGGGGGTGGACTTGGCCGCATTTGGGGCCGGCAACCGCGAGCACGAGCTACCGCGCATCCTGTTCGTCGGCGGAGACTTCGAAAGAAAGGGCGGAACCCTCCTGTTGGACGTCTTTCGCAAGCGGCTCCGAGGCAAGGCGGAGCTGCTCTTGGTCACCCGCGGCAACGTGGCGGAGGAGCCGGGTGTTCGGGTGCATCGCAACATCGCGCCGAATAGCGCGGAGCTCCTCGAGCTTTACGCCACGTCAGACATCTTCGTCCTGCCGACCCAGGCTGACTGCTTCTCGCTCGTCCTCATGGAGGCGCTGGCTTCCTCCTTGCCCGTGGTCGCGACCCGAGTGGGCGGCATTCCGGACATGATCGTGGACGGCCAGACAGGCCATTTGTTGAATTCTGGCGACTCGGCCGGGCTGGGGGACGCGCTAGAGGCCCTCGTTCACGACCCGGCCAAGCGCCGCGCCATGGGGGACAGAGGCCGCGCCGACGCCGTCGCTCGCTTCGATGCGAGCGTCAACGCGCGTCTGCTGTTCGAATTCGTTCGCTCTCGATGCTAGCTTCCCCCTCGCCGTGGGCGTGGGCTCGCGGTTGGTGGATCAAGGCTCGAGGGGTGGTCACAAAGTTAGCTTCCATGAGTGGTATCACTCCCATTAGAGTCGCCCTGTGCTGCCCGTAAGCGCGGTCGTTTGCACCCGGAACCGTCCGGCGCCCGTTGCCAAGGTCGTGGCGGCGTTGCTCGTAGAGCGCGACGAGGTCATGGAGCTCATCGTCGTCGATCAGAGCGACAACGACGAGACCGAGAAGATCCTGTTGCCGTTTCAGAGTGACCAGCGGCTGCGCTACGTCCGCTCCAAGCGGCGCGGCAAAGGAGCGGCGCTGAACGAGGGCATCTTGCTCGCTCAAGGTGCGGTCATCGTCTGCACGGACGACGATTGCCAGCCGCCGCCACGCTGGGCCACCGCAATGGCGTTGGCGCTGCAGTCGCAGCCTACCGCGGTCGTCGGCTTCTGCAGCGTCGTGCCGGTGCCTCACGACGTGAACGAAGGCTACGTGCCCGCGTACCAGCTGAAGAAGAACCGCCTGCTCCGCTCGGTTCGCTCCGTGTGCAGCGGGCTCGGGATAGGCGCCGGCATGGCCCTCAAGAGGGATTTCGCGCTGTCGATGGGCGGCTTCGACGAATCGTTCGGTCCCGGCGCGCTCTTCCCATCGGCGGACGAGTGGGACATCTCGCTGCGCGCGCTGCTCAGCGGCGGGCATGTGTACGAAACCGCGGAGCTTGCGATCGTGCACGACGGGTTTCGCACCTTCGAGGAGGGCCGCCAGCACGCGCGGCGGGATTGGATCGCGCTCGGCGCGGTATGCGCCAAGCCGCTCCGGGCCGGCCACCTTCACGCGGTCGTAGTTCCGATGTGGCTGTTCTCCGTCCGCGCGCTCCTACCGCCGATGATCGACCTGCTGCGCTTCCGCAAGCCGCGTGGCGCTCAGCGAATCCTGGCTTTTCTACAGGGCTTTCGCGTCGGCATGCAAATGAAGGTAGATCCAGTGACACTGCGCTTCTCGGATCCGCCAGAACGCTGAGCCGAAAATTAGATGCAGCCGAAATGTGTCCGCGGCCGCACGTAGCGCCGCAAAGGCAACGACGTTGACTCTGCGACGTTTCGGGGCCGCGCTTCGCGATCGTCGAGCCCAGGTCGAGGATTCACCGGCGTGCGCTCGGTTGTGCGCTACTTTACCCGGCGATCTTGGATCATCCTTACCTCGCTCGGGTCACTCCTCCAGTTGCACGCACGGCGCGCGCTCACGCTGAGCGTCGGAGGAGGCCGCTTGGAAAGTAAGCCGCTGCTGGCTCGCCTCTGGCGCGCGGCCGCAGAAGAGGTGACGCCGCTCCTGTCGCGCAAGGCGCTGGCGGACGTCGCCAACCACCTGCCTCAGTCTGCCTTCCACAGTACGCGCACGGCCTTATTTCGCGCCGCGGGCGTGACCATCGGAGCTCATTCGCTGATCCAAGGCGACATGCGGGTGACGGGGGTCAACAACCCGTGCGCGTACCTCACGATTGGCCACCACACGCTCATCACCGGCGGTCTCCATCTGGATCTCGGAGCGCCCGTGCACATCGGTAACGGCGTTCGCATCGGCCACGACGTCTCGATCTTGACCGTGAGCCACGCGGTCGGAGCGCCACGGCTGCGAGCGGGCACCAGCTTCTTCGCCGAGGTCGTGATCGAAGACGGCGCCTGGATCGCTTCGCGCGCGGTGATCTTGCCGGGCGTCACGATCGGCGCGGGAGCGATCGTGGCCGCAGGCGCGGTCGTGTCGCGAAGCGTCCCGAAACACACGCTCGTCGCCGGTGTCCCAGCGCGGGTGGTGCGCGAGCTGCCGGAAAACGAAGACCTGGAAGAGCGCGTGCCCGAGGGAGTTTGGGCGGTCCGCCACTGAGCGGCGGCGGATTCCAGCGCCGCT
Organism: Myxococcales bacterium; assembly: GCA_004193285.1. GTDB lineage: Bacteria > Myxococcota_A > Polyangia > Polyangiales > Polyangiaceae > PMG-095. The sequence continues at coordinate 49,554 of SECP01000032.1, forward strand.
CCGCGGACTGGCGCTCGGGCCGAGATTCTTGGCGAACGCTCGCGTTCGCGCCTAGGGTTTGGTACGGAGTTTCAGTTTGACGAAGCAGCAGACACCCTCGGCCGTCGCCATCCCCCAGCAAACGGCGCTGGCGGAACGGCGGCAGATCCAGGCGTGGACCGACCCGGATTGGCAACGCCTCTGGCTGACGCTCGACCACATGCCTTGGCGCACGCTGGCGCTAGTCCCCGGTGGGGTTGGGGGGCCGCCGGATCTCACCCTCACGCTTGCGGTCACGCTGTCACGCACCGGCATGAGTCATGTGGGAGCTCCCATCTTGGTGGCGGACGGCACGCAGGTGCCGCTCAATCAGCTGAACGCATTCCTGGCGGACGTTCGAGCCTGCTGTGAAGGAGGAGAGCGCGTCATCGTCGCGCTCTCCGCCGTGAGCGAAAGTCCAACCACGGCGGCGATGGCGAAGGCGGCAGACGCCGCAGTGATGTGCATCATGCTGGGCCGCATGCGCTCGAGCGACGCCAAGCACACCGTGAAGGCGATTGGCGCGGCCAAATTCCTGGGGTCGGTCATCATCCGCCCGGACGGCACGCCCGCCAAGTAACGCTCCCGAGCGGCTTTGCTCGTTTGCGGTGCGCGCGTCATGGTACATAGCTAGGCAGCACGTTCGAGGGGGCTCGTATGCGCGAAAGTACCATTCTCACGTCCAACGGTTCTGGCTTGCTGTCGCGCGCTGCACGCGCCCTCGCGGAGGATTTGGAACCGCTCACTTCGCGGCAAGCGCTGGCGCGCCTGTCCGAGGTGCTGCCCGCCTCCGGCTTCTTTCGAATGCGGACGGCCATGCTGCGCGCTGCGGGTGTGAAGATCGGGTCGCGCTCGCTCATCCAAGGAAAGCTGCGGCTCACCGGTAGCGGCAACCCCTGCGAGCTCCTCACCATCGGAGAGTTCACGCTCGTGACCGGCGGTCTGCACGTGGATTTGGGCGCCCCCGTGCGCATCGGGGACTCGGTTCGCATCGGGCACGACGTCTCTTTGCTCACGATCAACCACGTCGTCGGTCCGCACTACCTGCGCGCCGGCACCAGCTACTGCGGCAAAATCGTGATCGAAGACGGCTCCTGGCTCGCCTCGCGCTGCACCGTCCTGCCGGGGGTTACCATCGGCGCCGGCGCAGTCGTTGCGGCCGGCTCCGTCGTGACCCGCAGCGTGCCCAAGCACACGCTGGTGGCGGGCGTGCCCGCACGCGTCGTCCGCGAGCTGTCCGAGGACGGCGAGGACGGTCCGTCGTCGATGCGCTTTCCTTCTACGAAGCCACCGTCGGCGGGCTAGCCAAGAGCTGCTCGTAGAAACGCTCCAGCCCCGACACCAGTGCGGGCCAGCTGTAGCGCTCCACCGCGAGCTTGCGGGCGGCCTCGCCCACGCGCCGCGCCAGGCTCGCGTCCGCGAGCACGCGCTCCACGTGGTCTGCGAAGTCTTGCGGGTCGTCCGCCAAGAGCGCGCTCTCGCCGCTCACGACGTCGATGCCCTCGGCTCCGATGCGCGTGGAGATGACCGGCTTGGCTTTCGCCATCGCTTCCACGATTTTGAGCCGCGTGCCGCCGCCGATGCGCAGCGGTACCACGACCGCGCTGGCGCGATCGATGTACGGCTCCACCGCGTCCACGAAGTCCGTGACCTCGATGTTGGGGCCCGCGAGCGCTTTGATGTCATTCGGCGCAGGGCCTACGAGCCACAGCTTCACGCGGGGCCGCTTGGCCACGATGAGCGGGAACACGTGCTGCACGAAGTAGTGAACGCCGTCGTTGTTCGGGTAATAATTCATGGCCCCGAAGAACAGCAGGTTGTCTGCCTCCGGCGGCGCGGAGGAGGGACGAAAGTGCTCTACGTCCGCGCCGTTGGGCACGACCGTCACGCGGGCTTTCGGCTCGAGCTCGGACAGCACCGCGCCGTCGCGCTCCGAGGTCACCGCGACGCCGTCGAACCAGCGCCAAGCCGCGCGCTCTTCGCGCTGCAGCTTCCGCCAGTCTACCGCCGAGTAGAGCCTACGCGCCGCGCCCACCTCCGCGCTGGCGGTCCGCTTCACGATGTCGAACTCGATGTTGTGCTCGTCCAGCACCGTGCGGTAGCGCCGCTGCTTCTGCAAGCCGAAGCGGAGCGCCGCCATCTGTACGAACTCCACCTGGACGATGTCGTACTGGCCCTGATCGACCATGACCTGCAGTTGCTCGAGGAACTCCGTGCGCCGCGAGACGAGCAGGTGCTCGAAGCTATGAGGCGAGGTGAGTGAGCGCAGCTGCAGCGCGCGCTTGCGCCGCTGATCGACGAACTCCAGGTCCGGAGAGGTCACCACCTCCCGGCAGTACTCCTGGGTGGCGGCGAGAGAGGCCTCTTTGAACTCGTCGGTGGCGGTGAAAGAGAGCACCGAGACTTCGTGGTTCTTCGCCAAGCTACGGAGCAGGCCGTCTAGCCGGCGCTGGCCACCGAAGCGTGGCGGGCTCGGGAGGAAGGGCGTAACGACGAGGATCTTCATGGAGCTAACGAATCACAGGTCGCCGGATTTGAGCTCTTGCGCCAAGCGGTCCGCGGCGCGCGCGGCCAGGGTCATGGACGTGAGCACCGGGTTCTTCTCGGGGTTGGTCGTGAACACGGAAGAGTCCGCGACCGCCACGTTGGGCACCGCGTGCAGCCGGCTCCACGCGTTCAGCATCCCGAACTCCGGAGACTCGTGCATGCGACAGCTGCCGGCGTAGTGGTTGGAGTTGCCTGGCTCCTCCACCTTCCAGACGCTCATCTGCGGCTCGTAGCCGCCTTCGCGGAGGACCGCCACCATGTCGTCCCTCGCCTCCTCCAGCGCCGGGATTGCCTCCGGGGGGTGGCGGATGTTGAGCTCGAGCCCGTACGCGCCGTCCGGGCCGCGGTAGGTCTCGTCCAGCGTCACGTAGTCGTTCCGGCTCGGCTTCATCGTCCCGAAGACGCTGAAGCCAATCTGGCGGAGGCGCTTCGGGTGACGTCGCAGCACGCTCTTGGCGAGATCGGTCGTGCTGCACCACTGCATGCACGCCGCGGCGTACAGCGGCGGTAGCGCCGCGCGAGACAGCGCCACGCGCGTCAAGTAACTCGCGGGATAGATGGAGATGGGGCGCGTTACGTCGATGACGACCTTGCCGAGCGGGTGGTCGTGCAGGTAACGGCCCAGCACGCCGTGAGTGTTGCCGAGCCCGCTCGGGAAATCCGCGCTCTTGGACTGAAGCAAGATCTGCGGCGTGTTGAGCGCGCCGCCAGCGACGATCACGGCGCGGCACGGCACGCGCCCTTCCACTCCGCTCTGGCGGTCTCGGTACGTGACCGCGGTCACGCGCCGCTCGGCCGCGGACCACTCCAGCTGCGACACCCGCGCGCCGAAGCGCACGTCGATGTTGCCGCGCGCGAGCTCCGGCTCCACCAGGCGCACGAACGAGTTGAACGGCGTGCCGCTGCGCGTGTAGGTCGTGTCTGCGCCGTACGCGTAAGGCATGGGCACCAGGCTGCGCCCACGGCGCTCGGCGTGCGCGGCGAGACCGGTCCAATCTTCCGCGAGCTCGCGTTCGAAAAGCGCGCGGGAGGCAGGCAGCTGCGACGTGCTGCGGCTCGGACCCGCGATATGCAGGAGCGGCTCCACCCGGTCGTACCAAGGGGCGAGGTCGGCGTAGCTCACTGGCCAGGTTTGATCGGCGCCGGCCCGAGCGGCGTCTTCGAAGTCCTCTTCGGAGAAGCGGGGAACCGCGCAGCTCCAGTGGTTCGACAAGCCGCCCGGCGCGAGCTCTTCGAACAAGAGCGCGTTGGGGTCCCCCGTACGCGTGACGCCCGCGCGCTGCTGGAGGGGAGACTTTCGCTTGGCGACCGTCACCCCCGCCACCCGGAACGTTAACCCCGGCGCCGCGTCCGCCAGCCCGGCTTCCAGCAGCAAAACGCGAACCCCGGCGCGTGCCAGGAACGCAGCAGCCGCGGCTCCGGGCGGACCACTACCGACGACCACGACTCGATTGTCAGATGCGGACACGCTTGCCCCATATACCATCGCCGGGGCGCTGCGCTTCAGCCCAAACCACCAGCCGGCTACTGGCTTCGCGGCCGAGCTAGCGCTTACGACCAGCGATGGGCGCCTCGTAGCCGAAGGTAACCCCGAGGAACGCCACGTAGCTGAGCGGAATCGTCGTCTGGTCTTGGTAAGCCTGCTCGGCCACCGTGGCGCCCGCGTCCGCCTGTACCCATTTGGAAAGGCGGTAAGAAATGCCGGCGTTTGCCGACGTGCTGTTGAAAGCGCCCGCATTGTTTCCGGAGTCCGCGATCGACACGGCCACGCTGGCGCCGAGCCGCGCGGAGAACCGGTCGCGCGCCCAGCCAGTGTTGCCGTAAACGCCGAGCCGGGGATCCACGGTGGCGCGCAGAGGGTCCAGGGACGGCGCGGAATAGCCGCCGACCGCGATGACCCAGGTCCCGCGCGCCAGCTTGCGAGAGTGGTTGAGAAAAGCGCCCAAAGTCGGAAATACGCTGTAGGCGCTGTAGTCCCCGAATGGCGTTCGACTCGCGCTCATACCGGCGCTCAGCGTGCCGAACGTTTGCTTGTCGAAGCGATGATTCCAGCTCTCGGTCGCGAGTAAAGAGGTGACGCGGGTTCCGAGGGTGGACCATGCGTGCTGCAGCGTCACGTTCGTGCTGAAAGCGTCTCGCGTCGAAAGCAAGTAAAGGTACACACCGTTCAGGCCGACGGTGGTGCCGCGGATGTAGGGATAGCTCTCGCGCGCGCCTTCATCCAGCCCCCCCGCGATGGTGTGAGTTCCTAGCGCTGCGAGCCGCAGCGGCTTCGTTATCTGCTGCGCGACCGTGAGCGAGTTGGTCAAGGTGCCGTAGCGCACGGGACCCTCCACGACCGTGCGCTGCAGCTGGCCACCAGGAGTCACCGTCGACATCCCGGTCGGGTTGGTGGGCGTGGTCGGGTTCGCGGGGGTGGGTGACGGCGCGGTGGGCGTCGCGGGCGTGACGCCTTCACCGGGGCCCGGTGCGGGCGCGCGAGTCGCAGCCGTTGCCCCAAGCGCCTGAGTGCGGAAGTTCACTTCACCCCAAGCCCCGGAGGTCGTGAGGCTGACGCTCGTGCGCTTGTAGGTGTACGCCTGGCTCACCGACGCGAGCTGATAAACCAGCAGATCTCGCGGCTTGGATTCCAGTGGGACCAATGTCAGGGTCGCCCCGTAACCGAACGTCACGTTGTAGCGAGGCCACGCGAGCTGCAGCCGCACCGCAGGACGCGTAGCACCCTCGTAGCGGTAAGGGCTCGGCTCGTAATAGCGAGCCTCCGTGCGGTCGACGACGCCGACCGTGACGAGCTGCGCGAGCAGGGGCGCTAAGAGAGCCGACATCTAAGCCGCCGGCGAGGCTAGCATGGCTCGGTCAGCTCCCGACCCGCGCGGCGTGACCGACGCGAACGGCAGTGACGATCTTTTCGACGAAGCGATCCAGACCGGCCTGCTCTTCCACGAAACGTCGCGCTGCTCGACCGATTTCCGCCGCCTGCGCCGGGTTATCCAGCATGCGCCGAATGGCCTGCTTGAGCGCGCCCGGGTCGCTCGGGGGCACGTAGATACCTGTAACGCCGTCCACGATGGTGTCCGTTTGGCCGTGGGTGCGGGTGGCGATCACGCATTTACCCATCGCCATCATCTCGAGGATGGTGGCGATCCCCGTCTGGTAGTGATTTTGGAGGATGGGCACCACCGCCAGCGCCGACCGGGCGTAAAGCTGACGGAGGTCGTACCTATCCAGCTTGCCCCACGTGACGTTCGGAGGAAGGACTCGCTGAGGCTGGAGGGGGCGCTCGATCCAGGGGCTACCGGCCGCGATCTGTACGCGTACGGGCAGGTCCTTCACCGCGTCCACCAAGCAGTCGTAGTCGCGCAGCAGCTGACCCGCGGCGCACACCAAATCCGGCTCTATCTCGGCGAGGCCTGGTTTGAAGAACTGCTCGTCCGCGTGATAGTAGAGGCGCTCTACCGCGCTCGGCGGTAGGCCAAGCTCTCCGGTTGCGAGCTGCTCTTCGCTCGTGGAATACACGAGCACGCGGTCCAGCTGGCTCTGGACGCGTGCGAGCTTGAAAAACACTCGCTTCTTCGCTGGGAACAGCGTGTGCGCGATCATGGTGTGCGAGCGCTTGCCGCGGGTGGCTTTGAGCAGGGCGGCGAGGGGCAAACCGATGTCCTCGCCGGTCGTGAAGAAGGCGTCGCACTCGTCGCGCCGCAAGAAGCCGAGCAGGGCGAGCGCCGCGGAGGCCCCGGCCTTCTTGGCGAGCAGCTTCACCGCCGGGTTACTCGAGGCCTCCACGTCCTTGTAGTCGAGTGAGACCGCGTTCAACTCTCGCTCGAGCTCGAATACGTCCAGGCGCGGCTCGCGTTGCTCTGCGATCCGTTTCTTCATCGCGTCGTCGAAGCGACCCGCAGCCAAGATCATGCAGCGCATGCTAGTCTCGCCTTCTATCAGCGAATCGGCTCGACCTGCAATCCGAACGCTGACCGTGCCATACTGGGCCCCGATGCAGCTTCGGGATTTCGGAAACACTTCACTTCGCGTCTCGGAGTACGGGCTCGGCTGCGCGCGTATTGGCGGTGTTTTCCAGGGAAGCGCCTCGGGTTTTCTGGATTTGCTCTCGTTCGCGTTCGACCGCGGGATCAATTTTTACGACACCGCGGACATGTACAGCCAGGGCGAGAGCGAGGCGCTGATCGGCAAGGCGCTGCGCGGCCGGCGCGATCGCGTCATCATCGCCAGCAAGGTAGGTTACCGCCTCGGCGGTCGCCGGCGGCTCGCGGCGAAGCTGAAGCCGCTCCTTCGGCCCCTCGTTCAAAAGCTCAAGCTCAAGCGAGACAAGCTGCCGTCCGCCAGCAAGGGCGCTATTTCGCAGGACTTCTCCGCCGCCTACCTGCGTTCGGCAGTGGAGGGCAGCCTCCGCCGCTTGCGGACGGATCATTTGGACGTGCTGCAGCTGCATAGCCCGCCGCTCGAGGTCATCGAGCGGGGGGAATGGCTTCCCACTCTGGAGGAGCTGCAGCGCACCGGTAAGGTCCGCTACTACGGCATCGCGGTCGACACGCTGGAGGCGGGGTTGGCGGCTCTGCGTTACGCCAACATTTCGTCGCTGCAGTTCCGCCTGAGCTTGCTCGAGCCTCAGGCCGCAGAAGAGCTGTTCCCGCGCGCGCGGGAACAAGGCGTAGGCACCATCGCACGCGAGTGCTTGGGCAACGGCTTGCTCGCCAAACCTGCAGATCAAGTCGACCTCAAGGCGAACTGCAGCTCGGTGGAAGAAGAAGAGCGCCGCGCCATGCAGCTCGCGGAGTTGCGCGGCGCCGCGGCGGCCCGCGGCCTCACCCTGCTGCAGACCGCGCTCGCCTACCCTCCGTCCGTTCCGGGCGTCGGCGTAACGCTGCTCGGTGCTCGCAGCGTGGAGCAGCTGCGCGGCCTGCTCTCGGCCGCGCAGCGCTGACCGTCATTTGTCCGTGCGTTCCGGGAGGCGCAGGTCGGCGAGCACCGGCAGCTGAAAGTGCTCCACTTGCCAGCGCTCGACCAGGACCCCGCGCTTGAGCTCGAGCAAAACCGGAATGGCGAAGCCGATCAGGAGCGAGAGCACGATGCCTGCGATCGCCAGCACGGGCAGCGCCGGCTTGATGGGCTTGGAGGGCTCTTCTACTGGGATCACGACCTGGTAGCGGTGATTGAACGCCGCCTGAGCGGTATCCAGCGCGAGCTTGGCGCCGCGCACTTCGTCGCGCAGGGACGCGTAGCGGACGACCGCACCGGACATTTGTGCGGACAGCGCGGGGTCGATCTCCGAGCTCTCCAGCAAACGCACGAGGTCGGCCGGGAGCATCTCGGTGGTGGGGCCCACGGTGGCGCCGCCGAGGGACCCTCCACGCGAAGGACCGAGGGGCCCGGTTTTCGCCATCGCGTCGCGCTGCTTGACCTGCACCTCCATATCGCTCACCTCCGAGCGAAGAAGCGCGAGGTCGGAAGACACGTCCTGCGCTGCGTTCAGGCGCTCCGCTTGCGTGATCACCTGCGGGTGATTCGGGGTCAGGTGCAGCTTCAGCTCGTCCAGCTTGGCGCGCTCTTGGCTGATGCGAGAGCTACGCTCGCCCTCGGCGGCGGCAAGCTTCGCCTTGGCGGCGAGCAGCTTCTCGCGTAGCTCCGGCAGCACGCCGTCCGCGGAGGGGGTGGCGGGCCTCGGGCTGCCACCGAACGACGCCACGGAGCGGAGCGTCGGTGCCCCCGACTTACCGGTCGTTTTCGTCAAATCTGCGGCTTTGGCCTCGAGGGACGCGCGCATTTGCTGCGCGAGAGCGTCGATCTCTTCGCGCAGCTTTGCGGAGTGAGAGTCCAAGATCCCCATCTTCTCCTGGAACGCGGAGATTTCGGCGCGGTGCCGCAGCTCGAGGAAGCCGTCTTGCGCGGCCTTGGCGAGCTCCGCCGTAGTTGCGGCGTCGTTCCAATCCACTTTGATCTCGAGGGTGTCGCCCTTCGCGCCGACGGCGAGGCGGTTCTCGAGCGTGGGCACCAAGATCGCCAGGAGCGTCTTGTCGTCCAGCGGCCCGAAGAGGGCGGCCATGATGCGGTCCTTCGTGCGCAGCAGAGGAGGGCGACGCGGCTGATACTTGTGCACCAGGTCCGTCTTTTTGACGAGCTGCTCCAGGTTCTCCCGGCGCATCATGAGCCCCTCCGCCCCCACGAGCGGGCGACCACCGCCATTGCCGTCCAACACCGCATTTTCCACGGTCATCAGGACGGTGGTGCACGAATAGGTGCGCGGAATGAACTTCACGACCAAGCCCGTGAGGACCAGCCCGAGGAAGACGACCACGCCGATCACGGCCCGGTGCGCGCGAATCGCGTGCTTGGCGAAGATCAAGTAGCTCTTGAGCATCTCCGCGTTGAAGGAAGGGCCCGAGCTCTCTTCGACCTCTTCGGTTTCGTCTGCCATGTGTTGTTTCCCGCCTGCCGAGACCGTCGTCGTACCCGGCGACTTCAGCGCGATGAGGCGGCCGGAGGATAGAGCCAGCCCACCCGGCGCGCAAGCAAACGGCCCGCCGCCCCGTAAAACGCTACGCGGTCTGCCGCGGGCGAAGAGCGCTCGGCCAGGCGCCGCTCTTCACGGCGAGCTTGCAGGCGATGGCGAGCGAGGGCGCGATCAGAAACACCCCCGTGAAGGTGCCGAGACCTAGATCACCGAAGCACTGCACGTAATAGATGAGGATGGTGCCGAACGAGACCAGCGCCGCTGCCTTGTCGTACGGCTCCTTGCAGTGATGGTACGCGCGCACGCCGAAGTACACGCCCGCGACCCACAGCAGGGTCAGGCCGGTGAACCCGACGTAACCGCCGTAGCACCAGATACCCAAGATGCTGTTGTGAGGGATGAATCGCTCCAGGATGTAGTCCACTTGAGGCAGCGGCCACACCTCCCAAAAGCCGTGCCCATAACCGATGCCGACGAGCGGCTTGGTGCGGATGGTGTAGATGAGGTTGAAGTTCTCGAGGTCGCGCCAGGCGGTGGACTCGTCTGAATCCGAGTCGACCGCGGAACGAATGATCTGCACCGGCTTGAAGGCGCCGCCCTTCTGATTCCAGCCTACCGCTACGTACGCCACTCCGACCGGGACCATGAACAACGCAAACCGCTGGAGCTTGCGTTTGAACGCGTTCGGCTCGGTGATCAAGTAGAGGGCGGCGAACACGAGGATGATCTGCACCCACACCATGCGCCGGTCGTTTGCGACCATACCCCCGAACAGGATTGGTAGCAGGAGCACCGCCAGGCGAAGAGCCTTGGGCCCCGTGCGCTGGATGATCAGCGCGACGATGAGCACGACCGCGGCGCCGAACAACATCGAGTCGTGGTGAGTCGTCGTGTACGGCAGGTCCGATTCACCGCTGATTGGATCCACCGTCGCGGGGACGATGGCGCGAACGTACATGGAGATCAGCGCCCGAATCGTCGCGGCGACCAGGATGACCTTGCCCACCGACATGTAGTCTTTGGGCTGGGTGAACGCGGCCTGGCACAGCAGAAAAACCGCTGGCAAGTACATCACGCGGTCGATCTGCCAGACCGCCATGGAGCTGTCGCCACCTCCGTTGAGCTTGCCGATCACGAACGTGAACGCGATGGTCGCGTAGCACAGGTGAGCGAGCTTGATCATCGGCTTGGGCGTGGGGATGCCGCGCGAGCGGCCGCGCAGCTTCACGAACCAGTGGACGCCGGCCGCCGCGAGCATCAAATCCATGCCGCCGAAGAACCAGGGGCCGCCGATCACGGTCTTGAAGTGCGTGAGCAGCAGCGCGCCCACCATGTAAAACGGCGACTGCCATTGCCCGGCGGCCGGCATCTCGGACGGGTTCTCGAGCGTGAGCGCGAAGAACATCAGCGTCAGCATCGTGGAGCGCAGCGGCGCTCGCAGCACGCAGTAGATCCCCAGGACGATGCAGATGGGCGCGACGACCCAGCCCAGGGCTCCAACCCCCAAGAGTGATGTCAGCGCTGCCAGCGTGATCAGCAGCGCGAACGCGGCCTTGACGTCTCCGCTGACCCTAGGCTCGGCCATTTATGGGTAGAGCTTGAACCAGACCATCGTGATCAGGATCAGGTAGATGAGGTTGAAGACGGCCGTGTGGATGATCGTCTTGCGCAAACCTTTACGCGCGTCCTTGGCTCGCGCCGCTCGCGCCGGTAGCGCGATGGCGGCGATGATGACGGAGAGCAGGATGAGCTTCTTCACCGAACCGGGCCTCCGCGTAGCACGATGGTCAAGCAGCATCCAGCGGCGCTAGGCGCCCGCTCGCGACGCGGCGGCCTCACGGCCTTCGCTCCGCTCGCTCGTTTCCAGCGAGCGAATCACTTTTGCGGGCATGCCCGCGGCCAGGACGTTGGGCGGGATGTCGCGGGTGACGACGCTGCCCGCCCCGACGACGCTGTTCTTACCAACCGTTACTCCTGGGAGCACGATGACCCGCGCCGCCAGCCACACGTTGTCCTCCAGCACCACCGGCTGCGGCTCGGGCTCCTCGTCCCTTCGGTCCGGAGCGATGCCGTGAAAGGAGTTGTCCATCAGGATCACCTGTGAACCGATGTTGCAGCGCGCGCCGATGCGCAAGAGCTTGGTGGCCGCTAGCGAGGTGCCGTGGTTCACGAGCACGCGGTCGCCGATCTCCAGCGTGCCGTTCGGCCCCACCCCGATCTCCAGAGTCGAAACGACCGAGGAAAAGCGCACCCGATCCCCCACGTACAAGCTGCCGAAATTACTAACGAGGGGTGTACCCCAAAGTCGCACTCTGGGGCCGAGCGTGAGCGCGGAGCGAAAGTAGTAACGTGCTCGCAACACTGCGGCGGCGTCGCTAAAAATGCTCACCATCGACGGAGCTTCGACAGACGGGGTAGCAGGCGTCAAGGCAACTTGCGGGTTGTTATAACGATTTTCGCCCTCGAGAACGTAGGAACGGGCCGGCCAGTGGCCTGACCTCCGGAAACGTCTTAAGCTTGGCCGCGCGTTGGACGCTCACGCCAGGGTGCGTGTGTGTCGACTGTTTCCTCGGGAGGCGCGGGCAACATCAATTGAACCTCGGCATTCGTTCCCCTAAGCTCTGCGAGTCCTTCATGCATCGATTCGCGCTCGCCCTGCTGCTCGTCGCGTGCGGCGGCGGCCCCAAGCCCGCTGACAACCCGCCCGGCGGCACGGCAGGCAGCGGTGCAGGCGGCGGGGCAGGAACCAGCGCCACGGAAGATCCCGAGCCGGCGCTCGGCGAGCAGGAGCTCGCGATGCTCCGCTCCTTGTCGCCGTCTTCCTTACCTGCGCCGCCGGAAGACGCGACGAACAAGTACGCGGAGGACGACGCGGCGGCGCGCTTCGGGCAGGCGCTCTTCTTCGACCCCCGCTTCTCCGGGCAGCTGCTGGACGGCGACAACGACGCCAGCGAGCACGCGCTCGGCATGAAGGGGGACGTCGGCAAGGTCGCGTGCGCGGGCTGCCACGTGCCGGAGGACGGTTTTTCGGACACTCGCACCCTGCATCGGCAGGTCTCGCTGGGAGCGGGCTGGGGGCTGCGGCGCGCTCCCTCGCTGCTGGACTCCGCGCAGAGCCGTCTTCTCATGTGGGACGGGCGTCGTGACTCGTACTTCGCTCAGGCCTTCGGGGTGCTCGAGAACGAGGTGGAGATGAACAGCTCGCGGCTGTTCGCGGCCCACCAGGTGTTCACGAACCACCGGCAGGAGTACGAGGCCATCTTCGGCCCGCTGCCCCCGCTGGACGACGCGACGCGGTTCCCGCAGCTCTCCGCCTTGCAGACTGGCTGCCGCAGCCTGGACCGCAACAACAAATGCGTGGGCGTGCGCCGCGGCGCCCCCGGGGACGGCGCGGAGTTCGACGCGCTCCCGCCTGCGGACCAGGACGCCATCACGCGCGTGTTCGTGAACGTCGGCAAGGCGCTCGGCGCCTACGAGCGTCGGCTCACCTGCGGCGCGGCGCCGTTCGACGCTTGGATGCAGGGCAACGAAGAAGCGCTCAGCCGCGCTGCCAAGCGCGGCGCCGGCCTGTTCGTCGGCCGCGCCGGCTGCGTGAAGTGTCACTCCGGTCCTTATTTCTCCGACGAGAAATTCCACAACGTAGGGCTTCAGCCGGCGCTGGTCGCGGTCGTGTTCATCGACGCCAACGATCAAGGCGCGAGCGCCGGGCTCACTCAGCTGCTGGAGGATCCGCTGAACTCACACGGTGGGTTCAGCGACGGCATGGACGACAGGCTCGCTCGTCAGCCGGAAGAGATGCCGCTCGGAGCCTTTCGTACGCCCCGGCTCCGCTGCGTCTCGAGCCGCCCGTCGTTCATGCACACCGCGCAGCTCCGCTCCCTGCAGGAAGTAACGGCGTTCTTCAATCGTGGGGGCGACAAATTCGGCTTTCTCGGCGCCAGCGAGCTCCAGCCCCTGGGACTGAGCGAGCGCGAGCAGGCGGATCTGGTCGCGTTTCTCGAATCGCTTTCTGGACGGGGGCCCGATGTGGCGCTGCTCGCTCCTCCTTGAATCCCGCTCCATCTCCCCGAGGTCGTCATGCAAGCTCGATACTTAGGTCTAGGCCCCGTTCTCTTTGCGCTCGCGTGCGGCTCCACCAATGGCCCGGTGAATAGCGCAACCGGCGGCGCCGGCAGCGGCGGCAGCGGCGGCAGCGGCGGCAGCGGCGGCAGCGCCAACGCGGGGGGCAGGCCCGGCGGCGGCCTCGGCGGCGCCATCCACACCGGGCCCATGTTCGCGGGGGCAGAGTGCCCGACGGACGTCGGCCTGCCGGACGCCTACGCGCTACCGAACGTGAAGGGCCAGGTGGACGGCGCGAACGTCCGCATCACGTTCGACCCTCAGGGTGACGCTGCGGACTATCGCGTTTACGCGCTCCCCAAATCGGGCGACATCACCGCGGACGGGGTGAAGGGCGGCGTGTTTCGCTGCGCCGGTGGTGGCAGCTTGCCTGCGCCGGCTCTAGACGAGGAGACGCGCGCGGGCGTGCCAGGCGCGCGGACGCGCGTCGGCTCCAACGTGGAGGGTTACACCCGCAAGGCGGAGGACGCGACGCTCGGCTACGTGTTCACCACGCCCGGCGACGATCGGATCCCCGTTTATGCGATGGGGGACTCGAACATCCACGCGGACAACACCGATTGCTACGAGTCGCGCTGGCCGGAGAGCCGCAAGAAGCGCTTCATCACTTCCGAGCAGGAACGAACGCAGCTGCTCGCGGCGCGCTGGCGCGACGACGGCATCGTCTTTTACGTGCCCAAGCCGGGCGCGAGCGGCACGGCCGTGGTGCAGGAGGTCGACCTGAAGCAAGGTGAGTGGAGCGGCTTCCTGTACGTGAAGGACGACGCCGAGCTCACGGCCCGAAAGGGCGCGGGCGCGACCACCAAAGAGGCGTTCTCCGTCTACACGGAGGCGCGGGAAGGGGCGGAGCCGCTGAAGCGCGTCTACTACGGCCTCACGTGCGCCTTCGGCCACGACGAGCTGGTGGCGGGCCAGGCTCGCTTCATCAAGGCGTTCGAGCAGGGGCCGGCCCCGGTCACGGAGCTGCACTTCAGCGGGCTGAACGAGGAGACGACCTTGGTCGTGGAAGCCATCGACGCGCAGTGCCCGTACCAGGGCGCGCTGTCGCCCATGGCGCGTCCGGCCCGCGTGGATCCTTTCCCCGCTTCCAACGACATCCCGTATCCGGCGTTCATGACCTTCGACGAGCTCGCCGCGACCTCGCCGATCGGCGAGCTCTACATCAACGGGCAGGGCGAGGGCACCAAGCCCAAAGCCATCTCCCGGGCGTGCCTGAAGGTGAAGCCGGAAGAACCGCCGAAGATGGACTTCTTCTACGACGGCACGCCCGAGACTTGGTCCGAAGGCAGGCCTCGCAACTTCCAGATTTGGGACACGGACTCGCCGACGTTCGACGCCACGTTCCACGCCGTCGCCACGGACGAGTGGGCGATCGGCTCGGCTCACGGCGAGCTGTGGGTGACGTACGCGGACTGGGCCGCGGACACGAACGGGAAGCTGCGTATCACTCCCAAGCAGCGCGGCACGGTCGGCGCGGAGTCCTTTCTGCATGCCTCCATGGAGGTGGACATCGTGAGCACGCAGCGCCGGTACCCGCAGCTGCTCATCAGCACCGCGGAGACGCCCGTTCAAGACAACATGAAGAATGGGCTGACGGTCGTGGTGCAGCCGTTCGGCGGCATCACCACCCCCGTCTCCACCGAGATACAGTTTTGCGACCACCAGGAGTGGGACGTGAACAACCAGTGTCCGAAGTACGACATCCAAAAGCTGAAGGACGAGAAGGGCGAGTTCCTGTCGCCTCGCCCCGAGGTGACGGGCTGGATGGGCGTAGACCGAACCGTGCGCTTCGACGCGTACGTCTCCACGTCGCGCGTGTACCTGTACACGAACGCGCAGCCGTACGCTTGCGTGGATCTGCCCGCCGGCAAGCTGCCCGAAGGGCCGGTCACGGTCACGTTCGGAGACGTGCTCTATCACTCAGGCGTGGATCTCGAGAAGTGGTACCCGTTCCACGTTTCGAAGATGCACCTCCTGACGACTCGGCACTTTTCGAACCTCGGCTTTTCCAGCAGCGTTTCCGCGCCGACTTGGGACGAGGCGCGGATCCCGTGCGTCGCGGCGAGCGGGTTGAAGTAGTCTCCCCACCCTCTTGAGCAACGAACCTCTGCTCCCCAAACCCGCGCGCGGTGCGCACGTTCCGGAGCTGGACGGCGTGCGCGGGATCGCCATCCTGATGGTGATGGCGCTGCATTTCGTGTGCAGCGCCATCACGGTTCCGCAAAGCCGGCTGGAATACGTGCTGGGCCGCCTCACCGGCTACGGCGCGTGGGGCGTGGACCTGTTCTTCGTGCTTTCCGGCTTCTTGATCACGGGCATCTTGTGGGATACGCGCGGCCGGGCCGAGTATTTCAAGACCTTTTACATGCGCCGCACCCTGCGCATCTTTCCGCTCTATTACGCGACGCTGCTCGTGCTCGTGGTGCTCTTGCCAGCAGGCCTGCTGGAGCGCTACGCGCCGGAAGCGCTGAAGATCCGCGAGCTACAGTGGTGGCTGTGGCCGTACCTGGCCAACGTCTACGTCGCCAAGCAAGGTGGCTTCGACATCCCGTACGTCTCACACTTTTGGACCCTCGCGGTCGAAGAGCACTTCTACCTCGTGTGGCCGTTCGTGGTGGGGCTGCTCTCGCGCGTCACCGTCGTGCGGGTGAGCATGGTCTCGATCGCCTTCGCGCTTATCATGCGCGCCGGCTTCGAACATTGGTACCCCGGCTCCCTTTACGGGCACGTGCTGACGCCGTTCCGCCTCGACGCGCTGTGCATCGGAGCCTTGCTCGCGCTCAGCGTGCGTGGGCCCCGCGGCATCGACGGCATGGCGCACGTCGCCAAGCGTGGCTGGCTTCCGGCGGCTTTCGGCGTGCTCGCCTGCTCGGTACTGAACGCGAAGCTCCCCGGCGTGCTCCCGGTCCAAGCGCTCCGGGAGACACTCCTCGCTCTGTTATTCGGCTTCGGCATCGTGCTCGCCAGTCACGGGGCGGGCCCGCCGCTCTTGAAGCAGACACTGCGCAGCCCCTGGCTTCGCTTCTTCGGCAAGTACAGCTACGGCTTGTATGTCTTTCACGGCATCATCGCCTACGCGCTCGGGGTGCACGGCTCCTTGCCTCTCTTCGAGCGCCTCACCGGCGGGCACCTGTCCGGCCTTTTGCTGCAGGCGCTGCTCGCGTCCTTGGCCTCGATCGGGCTCTCGGTGCTCAGCTACGAGCTGTTCGAGGAGCGCTTCCTGCGACTCAAAGAGCGCTTCGAGCCCAAGGCGGGTAAAGCCGCCAAACCCGCAGCAGTGTGAGCTCACGCCGCGCGAACGTGCGCTTCGCGCAGCAGCAGGTACCGGCTCGCGAGGAAATTGACGACGGTGGCGGCGGCGATGCCACAGAGCGCCGCCAGTTGCACGGCCGGGAAGGGCAGATGCGCGACCACGAGCAGCGCGACGACGAAGTTGAGGGCTGCCCCCACCGAGGACACCGCGACGAAGACGCCGAAGTGCTGCGGCCAGGCGAGCCTTCGCCCGTCGCTCGGGCGCAGGCGCCGGTGAAGCACGAAGTTGAAGCACATCGACGCGAAGATCGCGGCCGCCAATGCCTCGCGCACCGCGAGCCCAGCCGCAACGAGCGCGGTTAGCGCGAGCAAGTTCACGGCCGTGCCCATGCCTCCCACGAAGACGAATTGCACGAGCTGCCGCCACGCGCCGTACTTGAAGACGTACAGGCGATGCAAGTGGTGCAAATAGAGCAGTTGCTGCTCGAGGGTGAGCTTGCTGGCGCCATAGCGTCGTTGCTCGAAGTGGATGGGCGTCTCCACGACGTGCTTGCAGTCACATTTTACGATGAGCTCCAGCGCGATCTTGTAGCCGACGGGGCTCAGCTCCGTGCCGCGCTCGAACACGCGCTTCGGAAGGGCAAAGAAGCCTGACATCGGGTCGCTCACGGGCGTGAGCGGTCGGGCCAGCCACGTCGCAACGCGGCTGTTGAGCCGCCGCAACAACCCCCATTCGTCGGAGGTCGTACCGCCCGCGACGTAGCGCGAGCCCAGCACGAAATCCGCCCCGTCCTCGAGGCTGCGCAGCAACTGCGGGAGTGCTTCGGGGGGATGGCTGAGGTCCGCGTCCATGCACACGAGGACGCTGCCTCGCGCGCGTCGGAGGCCGTCCAATACCGCGGCCCCGAGCCCGCGCCTTTCGGTTCGAACGCATAGCTCCACCCACCGTTCACCGCGGCCGGCGACGAGCTCTGCGGAGCCGTCCTGGCTGTCGTCGTCCATGACGAGCACGTCGATCGGCCGCCCGGCTTTGGCCCGTACCGCCGCGATTCGGTCGAGCAAGTGCGGGAGGCTCAGCACCTCGCGGTAGGTCGGGACGACGATAGTGACGGAGCGGTCGCTCTGCTCACCGTCGTTCGTGCTCACCGTCCAAGCATATACGCAACTAGCGGAGGCCGCTCACTGGCAAACCGAGACATTGACTCGTGCGCATCGCGCCAGCGCTTCATTCCGCCTGGTAGTCGAAGTCCAGCTTCAAGACCGCGTCGGCGCCGATGGGCGCGTCGCAACCATCCGTCGTCACGTAGAACGCCTTGCGCTCCGCGGAGTAAACGAAGCCTTTGATGGTGATGGGAGCCTCTTCGCCGATGGGGTCCCAGCTGAAGCCTCCGTCCGACGAGACCACGACTCCCTGGCCTTGCAGCGCCGCCAGTCGCCCGTCGGGCAGCTCCAGAGGCGGCCGGGCCGCGCTCAGTACGCCTCCCCCGACGAGGCGCTCCCAAGTCAGGCCCTCGTCCGTGCTCTTCACGATGCCCTGGTTGCCTTCTGCGTTCCAGTAGATGGCGCCGTCCGAGGCGACGAGCGGGTCCATGTGGCCACCGATGCGACTGACGACCTCCCAGCTGTCGCCGCCATCCGTCGTTCGGATGATACCGAGTGTCACGCCAACCACGTAGGTGTCCGCGTCCACGACGTGCACGTTGGACGAAAAGCCGAAGCCCTCCGGCAAATTGGTGAGCTCTACCCAGGACTCCCCGCCGTCCGTCGACTTCCAGATAACGCCTGAGCGCTCGTGAGGACCGGCGATGAGCGTCTGACGATCCGGATCGGTGAAGTCCACCGAGATGCTGTCGACGTGCTTCAGGTCGCCCAGCTGCGCAAAGTTGACTCCGCCATCCGTGGTTTTGAAACCACCCGGGCCGTTGTAAATGCCGGCTTCCCAGAAAGTGTCCGGATCCTCCGGCTCGAAATCGATGTCGCTCATGCCGTTCATGATGACGGCGGATTGGCTGCCGGTGCCGAGCGCCGACCAAGTGCCCTCCTCGGTGCTGTGCCAGAGCCCGAACTGGTCCACGCCGAGGAGGAGCTCGTCGCGCGCGGGGTGAGCCGCGATGAAGATGACGCCGCACCCCGAAGAGCGACCCTCGAGATTGCCGACGACCGGTTGCCACGGGCGCTGCTCCGGTAACCCCGCGCCGCCGGCTCCCGCCTCACCCACTGAGGTCCCGCCGTTGTTGGAGCTACCACCGCTATTCGATTTACCGCCGTCCGTCGACGAGTTGCCGCCGCCAGGGTTGTTGTTGGCCGGCTGATCCGGACACCCCGTGTAGAAGGTGCAGGCGCTGGAGGCCGCCACCGCGAACACAGCTGCCGCCGAGCCCAGCGCCCAGCGACGGACCACCTCACCGTCCGCAGCGCTACCGTTGCTCGTTCGCACACGCGTCCCGGTGGTCATGGCTTTCCGCACGATTCGGCAGTCTACACGAGCGATCGGGGCGACGCTAGCGATGCACCAGCGCTCCTAGGTCTACGGCTCTGTCACGACTCGCCAAAGCCCCGCGCCCCAATTGGCGGAGTAGAGGACGTGATGCTTCGAGTCGTAGGCAAGCTGATTGGAACCGCGCGCGATCGGCGGCGACTTCATTGGCTTCCACGCGGTCAAGTCGCTCAGCGGCGCCATCGAGAAGGGCTGGCCTCCGCTGTCCCAAGACCACGACGCGTAGAGGTGCTTGCCGTCGTCGATCAAGACCCCGACGTTCCTCGGAGAGCCCTTCAGCGGCTCCGCCGACCACACCTTGCCGATCGGGCCGTTCTTGGGGTTGCTGGTGAAGATGCCAGCATTTCCGACACCTAGATACAGGGTGCCGTCCGGGCCAATGTGCGTGCTGCCGCCGTAGCTGCCATACAGGCCTCCCTTCAGCGGCTGCGACCAGGTCTTGCCCGTATCCTCCGTGAAGTAGATGCCGCTGTCACACGTGTACAGGTAGCTGCTCGGCCCGAGCACGGAGAGGCTCGCGGCTTCCAACCAGCCCTTGAGATTCGCCGGACCGGGAAACATTTGCCAAGTGGTGCCGCCGTCGATCGACTTCGACAAGCAGTTGCCGGTGAACGGGGGACCGCAGTTGTCGTGGAACGTAACCGCGATGTGCTTGGGGTTGCCCTTTTCCACCGCCATGGCTTGGACGTGGTTGCTCTTGCTGACGAGCACGTCCTTCGAGTCCGGATCGAGCGCGGTGAAGTCCACGCCCCCGTTGGTCGAGCGGTAGATGGTCGGCTCCTGACCGTAGCCGTTGTTGACGTAGATGGTGGTCGGCTTCGTCGCGGGGATGAGCAGCGCCCACGGGTCGCCGGTGCCGAGCTTTTCGCTGCCGGCGCCGGTGCTGGCTCGCTCCCAGGTCGCGCCGCAATCTACCGAGCGATAAACGCCCGTCCCCGAGTCCCCGCCGTTCGTCTTGTTTCCGGCGGCCGCGAATACGACCCCGTCCTCCGGGCTCACGGCGACGGCTAGCGTCTCCATGTTGGGCGGATTCAGAAAGGCGGGCGGGGAGACGTTCTCCCAAGCTCCCGGCGAAGGCAGCTTGCTGCAGCTCGCCTTCGGAAGGACGAGCGCCGCCGAGGTGCCCTGGGGCTGTGCGGCCGGGGGCGCGGTGACGATGGCGGACGCATCGCGGGAGCTCACGGCCGGAGCGCCGGAACCGGAACCGCAACCACACGCCGCTAGCAACGCGGCGCCGAGCCCCCGCGAGAACCGAGCTCGCTGAACGTTCATGGCGAGGACCTGCACACTCGAAGGTTAGGGCCGAGCCGCGCGGCTCCGCTCAGAAAGTCTCGTAGCCTTTGTTCCCGATCAAGGAACGGGCAAAACGATAGCTGGAGTACGTGATCGGCGCGCTCACGGTGATGCGCTCGCGGAGCTGGCCGAGCAGATCGGTCTTGAACCAGTTGGCTTCGAACGTCACCTTCCCGTCGTTCTTCGCGAACGGATCCGGATTGTCGACGTAGCTTTCGCCGAGGGTGAGCGCGAGCATGGGGCGCGCCCGGCTGGAATAGTTGGGCATCCCGCGGTGCCAGACGGTGGACAGCCGCACGAGCACGTCCCCCTGCTGCATCGGGATGCGCTTGGCTTGCTTGTACACGCGCCCGGCCGCGAACTCCCAGTACTTGTAAAAGCGCTTGTGGGTCTTGGGCACCATGTCGATGGCGCCGTTGTGCAGCGTCGTGTCCACCACGCACACGTTCACGATCACGTAGTGATCGAGGTAGACGCCGTCCATGTGGTAGTGCTGCTCGACGCTACCCGGCAGGTTGAAGTTGCAACCCCAGCGGACCTGCTCCGGCTTGGTAGGGAATAGCTTCTGCACGAGGTCCAGCGTGCCGGTGTCGCGCAGCTCGTTCATCACCCCGCGCGCGGCTTCGCCGGGATAGCAATTGAGGTGACCACTGAGCAGGCCGCCTCCTTGAAAGCTCTCCGAGCTGGTGGACCACTCGTCGAACTCGCGAAAGAGACGGGTCGTGACCGACGCCACCTCTTGCTTCGAGATGACGTTGGGGAGCACGAAATAGCCGTCTTCGGCGAAGGCGTGCTTGAGTGCGTCGAGGTTGGGCTTCGAAGCGGAGGCGAGGGAGCTTGCGTCGGCCATGGTGAGTATCCTCGGGGGATCTGGCGTCCCGAGCGCCGCTAACCGTCGCACAACCGAGGAGCGCTGGCGACTGGCGAAACATCGGTCGTAGAGCCGGCGGCAGGGCATTACGTCGTGGTCGAAATCCGAGCTTCGGCCTCGTGCTATCTCACGGGCTCCGAGATGAAGAAGCGCTGGCTAATCGTGGGTTTCGGGGCCCTCTTGCTGCTGACCGGCGCGCTCGCCTGGCGCGTTCGAAAGATACGCGCGCTGAGCAGTGGGGCGGCGGTGACGGCAGCACCGACCGCGACCGTTCGTGTCGCGAAGCCGCTGGAAGTGGGGGAAATGCTGTACGACGGCAAGCTCCAGCCCGGCTGGGACGACTGGGGCTGGGGCCTCCACGACATGGGGAAGGGCCCGGCCCGTATCACCTTCGCGGGTTACGGCGGGATCCTCTTCCATCACGTGCAGCTGGCCTCGCGCTTCGACGGCGTGTCGTTTCGCTATCAAGCGCCTCCGGAGTGGGGCGAGTTCATGCACGTCACCCTGCTCTGGGCAGGGCTCCCGGACGACGCCTTTCCGCAAGTGAACGTGGAGGGCCGCCACGTCGCGGTGGTGGACGGCTGGCGCGAAGTGCTCATCCCCTGGTCGGAGCTGAATCCGGAGCGTCGCGCCTTCGACCGCGTGCGCATCGGTAGTCGCAACCTGGTCGGCTCCGAGCCGGTTCTTTTGGACCGCGTGATGCTGACGCGCGGCACCGAAATGGCGGCCGTGGTCGGCAAGGGCAGCGCGCAGCTCCGCGTGCGGTGCAGCGAGCCCGCCACCCCCATCAGCGAGCTGATCTACGGCAACTCGACCGACTCCTGGAGCAGCGGCCAGAGCGCGAAACGTATCGGCGGCAACACGCTCACCCGGCAGAACTGGGAGACGGGCGCCTACAACGTGGGGCGCGACTGGTTCTTCGAAAACACCACGAACAAGACGACGTTCTTCGAGTCGCTGGATACCGAGGCCAAGGCCAAGCGCCCCATGGCCCTCGTGGTGCCGATGATCGGTTGGGTCGCGAAGGACTCGACCTCCGTCGGTTTTCCTCGCTCCCGCTTTCCCAATCAGGAAAAGTTCGACCCGTACAAGGCCGAGGCCGGCAACGGCATCGCGCCGGACGGCCGCAAGCTCGCGCCTGGCGATCCGTCACAGACGAGCATTCCCGCGCCGCCCGAGCTGATCGAAAAGTGGGTCAAAAAGCTGGTGGAACAGAACATCGCGCGCGGCTCGCGCGGCGTCTCCACTTACATCTTGGACAACGAGCCCGCGCTCTGGAGCTCGACCCACCGCGACGTGCATCCGAGCCCAGTCAGCTACGACGAGCTGCTGGATCGCACCATCAAGTACGCGACCGCCATCCGCAACGCGGACCCGGAGGCGATCATCGCCGGCCCCGCCGAGTGGGGCTGGCCGGCGTTCTTCACCTCCGCGCTGGACAGCGAGAACAAGAACACCCAGGACCGGGCGCGCCACGGCGGCGAGGCCCTCGTTCCCTGGTACTTGCAGCAACTCGCGCAGCACCAGCAGCGAACCGGTAAGCGTCTGCTAGACGTGCTGGACCTTCACTTTTACCCGCAGGCGCAAGGTGTGTTCGCGGACGGCGGCGCCCAGAAGGACGAAGTGACGAACGAGCTGCGGCTGCGGTCGACGCGCGCGCTCTGGGACCCCACGTACTTCGACGAGTCGTGGATCAAGGAGTCCGTGCGGCTCATCCCCCGCATGAAGGAGTGGGTGCGGCAGAGCTACCCCGGCACGAAGATTTCGATCGGCGAGTGGAGCTTCGGCGCGGAGGACCACATCAGCGGCGGGCTTGCGACCGCGGAAGCGCTCGGGCGCTTTGGGCAGCAGGGGCTGGACAGCGCTTACCACTGGGGTGAGTTGAAAGAGACAGACCCGGCTTTTTGGGCGTTTCGCGCCTACCGTAACTTCGACGGCAAGGGCGCTCGCTTCGGCGATCAAGCGCTGGCGGTGACAGAGGCGGAGCAGGTTTCGCTGTTCGCCTCCCGGGACGCTCAGTCCTCGAGCCCGCGCTTGGTGCTCGTCCTCGTCAATCGCTCCGCTCAATCCGAGCTGTCCGCGCGCATCTCGCTAGATGCTTGTGGAGACGTGACCTCGTCACGCCTGTTCAGCTATGCCGAGCACGCGGCCGGTTTGAAAGAAGGCAAAGCACCGTTGGAAGCGAGTGGGGCCGGGAGCGGAGGCGCAGTCACGGCGGTTCTCGCGCCGAATTCGTTCGCAGTAGTAGAGCTCACGAGCAGCGCGGCTGCGAAGACACAATAGTGATGTTCAGCTGAGTGCGAGCGACGGAAGGCATCTTCCGGCGCTAATGGTTGTCGGGTATATTGCGCCGGTGTGTGTCGCTTCCGAAACACACGCCGTCACCTCACCAGGAACCATGGCTGAAGCAAACGTACCAGGTCAAACCCCGCTCGACCCCGCCGCGCCCATCAAGGGGCGCGCCACTTTGCGGGGGCATTTGGCCATCTGCCGCATCGACCATTGGTTCAAGAACGTCTTCGTCCTGCCCGGCATCGTGGCCGCGTACGGCGTGGATCCGACCCATGTCTCGCCGGATCTATGGCAGCGCGTCGTCATCGGGCTCGCGTCCATCTGCCTCGTTGCCTCCAGCAACTACGTCATCAACGAGGTGCTGGACGCGCCGAGCGACCTGTCTCACCCCGTCAAGCACAAGCGCCCGGTGCCCTCCGGCAAGGTGAACATCCCCCTCGCCTACGTCCAGTGGATCGCGCTGATGGTCGTCGGGGTCGCCCTCGGCCGCCTCATCAGCCCCGCATTCATGTTCACCGCGCTCTTTCTGTGGGTGATGGGCTGCATCTACAACATTCGGCCCGTGCGCAGCAAAGACCTCCCGTACGTGGATGTGCTGTCGGAGGCCGTGAACAATCCCATCCGCATGCTCGCGGGTTGGTTCATCACCGGCACGCCGTCCGTGGCGCCCGCGTCCCTCTTGCTCAGCTATTGGATGGTCGGGTGTTACTTCATGGCCATGAAGCGCTACGCCGAGTTTCGGGATATCGCGGACGCCCCTCGCGCCGCCGCGTACCGAAAGTCCTTCGCGTTCTATACGGAGGAGCGGCTGCTCGTTTCGATCATGTTCTACGGTTCGGCGGCGATGCTGTTCCTCGGCGCGTTCGCTTTCCGCTACCGCTTGGAGCTCGTGCTGGCGTTCCCGCTGGTCTCGCTCGTCATGGCGCTCTACCTGATGATCGCGTTCCGTAAGGACAGCGCCGTGCAGCGCCCGGAGGGCCTGTACAAAGAGCCCACCCTCATGGTGGCGGTGGTCACGTGCGCAGTCGTGGTCTGCGTCGCGCTCTTGGTGGACATGCCGGTACTGCAGAAGGTGTTTCAGCCGACGGCGCCCACCATCGAGCAGCAATCGGCGGCCAAGCCGTAGCTGGCGAGCGCCGCGCGTGGGCGAGCCAGCGGAGAAGGCTCGCCCCCGGCGCTCACTCCACGAACTTGGAGACGAGCATCACGTAGCTTGCCTGGTAGTAGATGGCAGGCTCCGTGAGCTCCCAAGAGCGGTCGTATTCGAGCTGCGGCTCCCACGCCGTGTTGAAGTCCAAGTACGTCTTCTGCGGCGGCTGCTTGCGCAGGGCCGAGCTCGCGCAGTGGTGCTCGGCGGGGTTCTGGTTCTGACAGTATTGGGGGTTAGGCCCGCCCGGCACGTAGCCCGGAGCTGGCCCGAGGCGTGACTTGGAAGCGTCGTCGAAGTCCGCATCGCCATCGCGGAACCAAATGTGAAAAATTTGATTCAGGGACTTCTCGGCGCCGTAGGCGCGCATGTTCGTTAGGTACACCAGGCCCAGCGGATTCACGCCGTGGAACCACTGGAGGATGCCCTCCGCGCGGTCGCGGTAGGTGGCGGTATCCTCTTGCTTGAGCAGGCCGCGCTTCACCAAGTCCACCACCTCGTAATTGGTGTTGCCGACGTTGGCGCGCACCATGTTGTGACCCCAGTGGTAGGTCCAATCGCGCATGAACGCCCGGTAGAGATCCAGGTCCGGCTTCATGCCGTACATGTCCAGGCCGTGAGCCTGGCTGCCCTTGCGCTCCAGAATCGTGGCCTTGATGGCGGCGTCCGCGTTCGGTAGCGCCGCGTACTGGAGGAGGGCTTCCCCTTGCTCCGGGTCGTACGCGGACCAGCCGTCTTCCTTCATCGGCCGGGTCGCGCCGTAGGTCTTGGCGATGTGCTCCGCGTAGGGGGCCTCACCGGTGAGCGCGAACAAGTAAATGGCCGCGACGACGCTGGCCTGCTCTTGCTGAGGTAGCTCTTTGTCCGAGTCGCCCGCCTTGATGGAGCCGTCGTCGCAGTCGTTGCGCTTGGGCGCGCCCTGAAAATGCGAAAACGCGCGCTTGGCTCGCTGCAGCAGCTCCTCTGCATAGGCTTTTTGCGAGGGGATGTCGCGCAGCACGAGCGCGGCGTGGGCAAAGAGCCCGGCCGCGACGATGGTCGCCGAGGAGCACGGCTGCGGATAATAGAAGCGCTGAAACCGGGAGAGCTCCGGACGCGGGTCGCCATAGTCCACGTTGCCGACCTTCGGCAAAACGCCGCCGTTGAGGTCCGCGGGCTGCATCTTCTTCAGCCATTCGAGCTCGACCTTGAGCTCGTCCAGCAGGTCTGGAAGGCCGTTGCCGGATTCGGGGATGTTGTAGTCATCCCCGAACACCTGGGGCCGCTCCGTGTAGGCGGTCAGGAGTTGGTGAACCGGTGAGCTCGTGAACGTCACGTACTTGTTCGGGTCGCCGGCATCCCACCAGCCCCCGGAGAGGTCCCGCGCCGTCGCCGGGTTGCCGCGGTCCTTCACGCTGCGCGCTTGCTTGTCTTGCCCGGGGCCCACGTAATCCGCGGCCGCCGTCCAACACTTTCCCCCGACGCACGCGTACGGCTTCTCTTTCGGCACGTTGGCGCGCTGGAAGTAGAAGACTTTGACCGCTGCCTTGAGGACGTCACGATAGACGGAAGGTTTCACGTCGAAGCGGTGAGAGCGGAACCCGCCGTCCCTATCCACGATGCAGTAGCTGCCCTCGGTGCGGACGGCGCTGAAATCGAACCAATAGCCACGGTCGCCGGAGCTCTTTTGCAAGGCCCCGCCGTTCCACGCCGCCGGCGCGCCGGTGAAGACTCGCTTGCCATCCGCCCAGGCTCGAACCTCGTAAACCGGGCCGGGGGAGAGCTCTTGCGCGGCGTTCCAGCCCTCAGCCGGATCGGACAGCACCGCCACCTTGCGGGCCGCGCTGCGGTAGCCGAATTGGTCCACGCGAATGAGCTCGTTGACCGGCGTCTTCTCGCAGCTTTCGAACGGGGGGGCGGGCCTGTTCACCTGTCGAACCGGGGCGGTGGCGGCGGATGTCGGCGTCGCCTCCAGCCAGGAGGGCGGCGGGGGCTCGCGAGGACAACCCCCGAGGGCGAGCGCGAAGCCCACAGAAATGACCAAGCGAAGGGACGTGCGGGGCTCGCTTAAAAGATTCATGACGAGGCTGCTCACAACAGGTGGTTTTGCGATCGAGTTTCAAGCGCTCGAGTGACCGGACTTTGACTTGCTCAGCCAGATCTAGCCGAGAAACGAGGCTGCTGTCCGTAGTCTCCCTCTTTACGCTACCACGAGAACGCGGTAGCGAAGACATTGGTCCGGTGATGAGTCCCGCAAGCTTCGCGAACGTGGGGCGCTCCAGCGCTGCCGTGTCGGCGGTCGAGTGGGCGCTTCAGCGCTTTCCGCCGTTCGTCGGCGCGCGCGCCATCGCTCTCTCGCTTCGCATGGCTGGCGTGAGCGTTCCGTCGTCTACCGTGTTTTGGGGGATGCCCACCCTCGTCGGCACTGGGGACTACGCTGCACGCCTCTCGATAGGCGCGCTCTGCGGCCTGAACTTCGGTTGCTACTTCGAGCTGGACGAGCACATCACCCTGGCGGACCACGTGGCGGTCGGACACGAGGTCATGTTCTTGACGCGTTCCCGCGACGCCCGGGATCCGGCTTGTCGGGGCGCGGTGACGGGGGCCAAGCCGATCGTGGTCGAGGCGGGGTGTTGGCTCGGCTCCCGCAGCGTGATTCTACCGGGTGTCACGGTGGGGGCAGGCTCGGTGGTGGGAGCGAACGTGGTCGTCAGGGAGAGCCTGCCACCCAACACGCTGCTCGCTGGCTCGCGTAGGATATCGATCGCCAAGTGGCGGTGACTCGGGGCGATAAGGAAGGCCATACGTTAAAGCAATGATCGCACGCAAAGACGCATACGAAATCGTGCTCGAGAGCCTCAAGGAGGTCTTCGCGCAGATCGGCACCCCGCCGCCGGAGAGCCTCGGTGAGCAAACGGTGCTGGTGGGGACGGACGCGGTGCTGGACTCGTTGGGTGTCGTGCAGCTCATCGTGGAGGTGGAGCAGCGCGTCGAGTCCACTCACGGCGTCTCCATCACGCTGGCCAATGACAAGGCCATGTCCGCTCGAAACAGTCCCTTCCGCACGGTGGGGGTGCTCGCGGACCACGTCATCGCGACGGCCGAGGAGGCCGCGTCGTGACCGTCGGCGAGCGCCCGGTCATGCTCATCACCGGCTCTCGCAAGGGAATCGGCCGCTACTTGGCGGAGTACTACGTGGAGAAGGGCTACGCGGTCGAAGGCTGTAGCCGCGGTGAGTTGGACCTCGGCACTCCCCACTACCGCCACCACCAGGTGGACGTAGCGGACGAGAAGGCGGTCCGCACCATGGTCGCGGACATCACCAAGCGCCATGGCCGCATCGACGCGGTGCTCAACAACGCGGCCATCGCCAGCATGAATCACGTGCTGCTCACGCCCGCCAAATCCGCCAACCGGATGTTGGAGGTGAACGTCACTGGCACCATGCTCGTGTGTCGTGACGCGGCCAAGGTGATGATGCGCCGCAAGTACGGCCGCATCGTCAACTTCACCACGATCGTGGCGCCGATCGCCCTCGCCGGCGAAGCGATGTACGCGGCCTCCAAGAGCGCGGTCGTTACCTTCACGCGCATCTTGGCCTTCGAGCTCGGTCAGTGGGGCATCACGTGTAACTCTTTCGGCGCGACCCCCATCATGACGGACATGATCAAGGGCGTGCCCCAAGGCAAGATCGACGCGGTCGTGAACGGTCTCGCCATCAAGCGGCTCGGCACGCCGCAGGACTGCGCGAACGTTTGCGATTTCTTCATCAGCCCTGCCAGTGACAACATCACCGGTCAGGTCATCTACCTGGGGGGCATCACCTGAAGTGAGTATGGGCGCGGATTGGTTTCTCGAGCGCATGAACGGTTTCGGCGAGGAGCCCGCGCTCGCCGACGGCGAACGAACGACCAGCTATGCCTCGCTGCTGGAGCTGACCGAGGCGTGGTACGCGCGCTTGACCGAGCGAGGGCTGCGCGCAGGGGGCGTGTTGGCCATCGAAGGTACGTACTCGCCCAACGCTTGCGCCGCGTTCCTGGCCGGCATGCGCCTCGGTGCGGTCCTGGTGCCGCTGACGCCGCTGATGCGGGCGCATCGCGACAAGTTCTTGGAGATCGCGGAAGTGTCACTGCTCGTGGAGCTGGCAGAGGACGACGGCTTCTCGCTCCATTCGCTACCTCATAGCGTCGCGAACCCGCTCACCTTGAAGCTGCGAGAGCGGCAGCACGCGGGACTCGTCATCTTCTCCTCCGGCTCCACCGGCGCGCCGAAGGCGATCCTCCACGATCTCGCTCAAATTCGAGAAAAGTTCCGGAAGGTCCGCCAGAAGAAGACGACCCTCACTTTCTTGCTGTTCGACCACATCGGCGGCATCGACACCCTGCTCGGTACGTTCGGCAGCGGCGGTTGCGTCGTCACGGTGTCGCAGCGCACGCCCGAGCTCGTTGCCCGCGCCATCGAACGGCACCACGTACACACGCTGCCAACTTCTCCGACGTTCCTGAACTTGCTCTTGATGAGCGGAGTTTGGGAGCAGTTCGACTTGTCGTCGCTGAAGGTCATCGCCTACGGCACGGAGCCGATGCCGCAGAGCACGCTCCAGCGCCTGAACGAGGTTTTCCCCGGCGTCGCTCTCGTGCAAACGTACGGGATGTCGGAGCTGGGGGTGCTGCGCTCCCGTTCGAAGGACAACGGCTCGCTCTGGATCAAGTTCACCGGTGAGGGCTTTCAGACCAAGGTCGTGGACGGCACCCTGTGGGTGAAGGCGGACGCGGCGATGCTCGGCTACCTGAACGCGCCGGATCTGTTCGACGACGAGGGTTGGCTGAATACTCAAGACGCCGTCGAGGTAGAGGGGGAGTACCTGCGCATCTTGGGCAGAGCGACGGACTTGATCAACGTCGGCGGCCAGAAGGTTTACCCGGCCGAGGTGGAGAATGTGCTGCTTCAGCTCTCCAACGTGCAAGAGGTGTCCGTCTTCGGTAAGCCGCATCCCATGATGGGGCAGGTCGTCGCGGCCCGCTTCAACTTGCAGGAGCCCGAGCCGCTGGACCTCTTCAAGCGCCGCATGAACGCCTTCGGGCGCGAGCGCATGGCCAAGTACCAGATACCGGTGTATGTCGAGGTGGTGTCTGGCGAGCAGTTCGGTGCTCGCTTCAAGAAGCTGCGGCAATGAACGAAGAGACTGAAACTCGCGTCGAGCCGAAAGACTTGCCGTTTTGGCGCCGCGCCTGGACCGCGATAACGACCGAGATCGTCGGAATCCATCCGCGGCTGCACGTGTACAACACCCTCTCCAGCCTGCTCCCCGGGCGCGCCTCCGGCGAGCTTCGCGCATCGCTGCTGCGCAAGGCCGGCTTCGTCGTGGGGCAGGGTACGCGGATCAACGGCGCGCTGAAGATCACCGGACCAAAAGGTATTCTGCCGCGCCTCTCGATCGGGCAGGGCTGCAGCATCGAAGCCGATTGCATGCTGGACCTGTCGGAGAAGCTCACCATCGGTGACAACGTGACGCTCGAGCCGGGGGTCATGATCCTGACGAGCACGCACGAGCTGGATTTTCCCAAGCACCGCGCCGGCAAGGTAGTCTTGAACCCGGTCACGATTGGCTCCGGGGCGTGGCTGCGCGCCCGGGCGGTGGTGCTGCCAGGCGTGAAGGTGGGCGCCGGGGCGGTGGTGGAAGTGGGTTCGGTCGTGAACAAGGATGTCGAGCCGAACACCCGGGTAGGCGGTATCCCGGCCGTCAAGTTGGCCGCGCTGGAGACGCCATGAAGGCAAGCGTGCGTTGGGGCGCAGTCGTGCTCGGCGCGGCCCTGCTGATTGCGGCGGGCTCGCCTTGGTTCGAGCGCTTCTTCGGTCGCAAGCGGCTGCGCTTTCCGTACCTCGCGCGGCCCATACCGCAAGCCACGTACGACGCGCTCGCAGCGGAGCCGGGCTGGACCAAGAGTGACCTGCGAGTGGCGCCCGGCATCACGCTGCGCGGCTTGCTCCGCCGCACGCCTTCCAAGACCGCGCCTTGGGTGCTGTTTTACCCGGGCAACGACGAATCTCAGCTGGAGCGCGGGCAAGCCTTCCTCGAGCGGTTGGCTGGCGATACGGACTTGGGGCTCGCCGTGTTTGCCTACCGCGGCTACGACGCTTCGGACGGCAAGGCCGAGCTAGCCGCCATTCGGCAAGACGCTCCGGAGATTTTGGCTCAGCTTTGCCAGAGCGAGGGCCTCGCGCCGTCGCGGGTGCACTTGGCTGGCTTCTCGATCGGCGGGCACTTCGCGGTGCACGCGGCGGGCGTCGCGAACCAGCGCGGGCAGCGCGCGGCCAGCCTCACCCTCCTCGCCAGCGTGGACGACATCGTCATGTACCAGCCGTCGGCCTGGGAAAAACTGAGCCGCGGTGAGGACTACCAAACGCGCCCCTTCCTGACGGCCGTGCCGGCGCCGGTTCTGGTCGTGCAGGGTACGGCGGACGAAGCGCTGGCCGGTCCGCAGCAGGGCCGTGACATCGCGCAAGCGCTGGGCGCTCGAGCTACGTACGAGGAGCTCGAGGGCGTGAAGCACGTCCCGCTGCTGGAGAACGCCGTCGCGCTGAACGCTGTGCGCGCGTTCATCCGCTCCCACTCCCAGCCGTAGCTCCGGGTAGCGCGCCGGCTACGCTCTCGAGCTCGAAAACCGCCGCGACGAATCAGGCGGAGGCGCGCTCGAGCGCTGCTTCCACGCGCGCGTTCGCCGTGGCGGAGGGCGTCATCACGCCGAGCGTGGCCGCCGGCGACGGAATTTGCAGGTAGCTCAGCCGCTTGATCTCGCGGCGCCCGCGCGTCACCGTGTCCAGCACCAAGCCGCAGACGAGGGCGAGAAACGCGAGGAGCATGATCGAAGCCGACAAGATCGCGGTCGGGAAACGCGGCACCAGACCCGTCTCGAAGAAGGTGATGACGATCGGGATGGCCAGCGCGATGGACAAGAGCGCCAGCACGCCGCCCGCGATGCCGTAGAAGGCGAGCGGCCGCTCGTTCTTGAACAAGCCGAGCATCACCGACAGGATGCGAATGCCGTCCCGGTACGTGTTGAGCTTGCTGGTCGAGCCCTCCGGGCGGGCGAAGTACTTCGCGTCGCGCTCCGCGATGGGCATGCTCAGGGTGAGGGCGTGCACCGTGAGCTCCGTCTCGATCTCGAAGCCGGCGGAGAGCGAGGGGAAAGACTTGACGAAGCGCCGCGAAAAGACGCGGTACCCCGAAAGAATGTCCGTGAAGCGCTGCCCGAAGAGCCACGCCAAGAAGCCGGTGAGCAGCTTGTTGCCGAGCACGTGACCCGGGCGATACGCCTCCTGGGCGGTGTGGATACGCTTACCCACCACCATGTCCAGATTCTCGTGCACGAGCAGGTCAATCATGCCCGGCAGCGGCACGGGGTCGTACGTGGCGTCCCCGTCCGTCATGACGTAGACGTCCGCCTCGACGTCCGAGAACATGCGGCGGACGACGTTGCCTTTGCCTTGCAACCGCTCGATGTAAACGACCGCGCCCGCCTCACGCGCGCGCGCGCCCGTTTGATCTTTGGAGTTGTTGTCGTAGACGTAAACGGTCGCGTCCGGCAGCGCCGCTTTCATCCCGCGCACGGTCTCGCCAATCGCGACTTCCTCGTTGTAACAAGGAACTAAGACGGCAACTCGCAACGGACGCGGGCTCACAATTGCGCGGACGCTACAGCAGGGCGCGCTACGAGTCAACGCGACCCCGACGCCGCGCTCTGCGGCTACACGAACACGGGCCGCGCGGCGCGCGAAACGCTCACGAAGCGGGCCCGGGGCGAGGCTAGCAGTTCCGGTCTCGCTGCTATAGGCTCGGCCGGATCGCTCGGCGCTTGCGGGCGCCATCGCCACGAAACCGACGATGATTCAAGCCAGCAGCCTGCCGACGCGGCGACGCGACGCGCTCTTCGTTTTGGGGTTTTCGCTCTTCGTCTCGCTCGTCGCAGTTTTCGTCATCTTTCCCAGCCAAACGCTGATCGCGAACACGCCCGACCCCTATGGATTTTCGGCGTTGGGCAAGGCCATCGCGCGGGGGGAAGGCTTTCACGGGGAGATGCTCGGTCGCCGCGCGCCGCTCTATCCGCTCGTGCTGGGAGGCATCTACTTCCTGTTCGGTGAGCACGAGGTCGTCGTGCAGCTCTTCCAGTGCTTGCTCTTGGCCGGCATCTGTCTCCTCGTGCGAGACATCGCCATTCGCGTGTACGAGAGCCCCCGCGCCGGGCTTTTCGCCGGCCTCGCTTGCGCGCTTCACCCGTCCTTCTTGCGCTACGTGCCGGACTTCCACCTGGAGGTGCTGCTCACGTTCCTGGTCACGCTCATGGTCTGGACCAGCGTGCGCTTTCGTGAGCAGCCCAGCTACGCGCGCGCGGCGGTCTTCGGCTTGGTCACGGGGCTGACCTCGCTCACGAAGGCGGTCATGCTGCTCTACCCAGCGGTGTTCGCCCTGCTCTGGGTTTGGGAAAACCGCGCGGAGCTGCGCGCGCCTCTGGCCCAGCTGGTGCGCCGAGCGTTGCCTCTAGCCCTCGTGTTTTTCGCCATGGCCGCCACCATCGCGCCGTGGACAGCGCGCAACTACCACGTGAGCGGCAAGATCGTGCCGGTGAGCACGGGTTTGCCGGACGCCTTCTTGCGCGGTCTGGTCTTCACCAAGACCGAGTACATCACCCTGCAGCAGCCGCCCTACACGGGGGCCGAGCAGGAAGTGAACAAGTGGTTCGGCGAGCTGCTCGCGGCCGAGGGCAAGGTCTGGGAGCAAGACCATTTGGCGGACGACGCCGTGCTGGGCAAGGAGATGAAGCGCCGCTTGAAAGCGGAGCCGCTTGCGGCCGTGAAGAAGGGGTTCATCGGCATCTTCACCTTTTGGTACGAGATGACCAGCTTGAAGACTTCGCTCGCGGCCGGGCTGATGGCGCTCGGCGCTTGGGTGCTGGCTGCGTGCGGTATGGGGCGAGCGCGCCGCGAGAGGCGCCCGCAGTGGCTCGTCTTCGCGCCCCTGCTGTACCTGAACCTCTTCCTCGCCGCGCTGCTCTCGCTCGGGCGCTACTCGGTGCCGGTGTTGCCGACGCTCATCGTCGCGAGCGGCTTCGGGGTGGACACGTTGCTGCAGCGCTTTTGGAAGCGCAAGCCGGCTTAAGCGGCGCGAGAAGCGACCGGCGCGGGGGTCGCGAAGAACTCCACGATCAGCGCGATGACGCCGAGCAGTGAGACGTTCAGCAAGTACACGACGTAGAACAGGAAGACGAATACCGCGCCTTCCACCGCGACCTTGCTGGGGGCGATGTACGTGGCGAGGCCGCAGTACAGCGCGAGCTGCACCATCCCGAAGAACCCCGGCGCGTTCGGGGCGCTGAAGCCGAGCGCCATCACTCCGATCACGACCGTTGCCTGCATGAACGTGAGCTCGGGCAAGCCGACCGCCGTCGCGAGCTGCTCGATGGCCCATACCTGGCTCGCCACCGACGCGACCGTCACCACCAAGTACGGTAGTGAGTAGCGCCAGTTCGTGAGGAAGCGCAGGCCGTCACTCAAGCGCTCGACGATGTCCGCCAAGCGGTGGGCGAGCTTCGGAGATACGAGGCCCACCACGCGCTCCGTGACGCTGCGCGCCCAGGCTCGTAGCCAATAAAAGGCGGCCATGATCGCGAACGCGAGCCCGAACACCACCGCCGCGATGCGCGCGGTTTGCGGGATGACCGACACGGGGACTGGAAATGCGCCCACGTGGTCCGGGAGCGGGCTCTGCGGCGGAGCGACCGCGAGACCCAGGAGCAACATGCCGCTGAAGACCAAACCGTCCAGAATGCGCTCCGCGCCGACGGTGCCGGTCACGGCCCACGCCGAGAGGTGCCCTCGTTCTCGGAGCATGGCCGGACGGGCCATCTCCCCCAGACGCAGCGGCAAGTAGGTGATGAGCGCCATCCCGATGGCGTTGATGCTCATCGTGCGACGAAACGGGATCTTCGCGAGCGGCGCGATCAAGAAATGGCAGCGCGCGAACCGCGTCAGCATGTTGAAGACCATGCCCAGACAGAACAGCACGAAGTAAAAAGGCTTGAGCTTGTCCAGCCAGCCTGGGGCCGGCAGCAGCGGAAAGCCGCCCCGCCCCAAGATCCAAACGAACGCGCCGACCAGCACCACGGACGCAACCACGGCGCGGATATTTCTGCGCCGTTTGTCGAGACGGCTGAGCGGTGCTGGCTCTTCCGCTGCGTCGATAGGGGTTGCTGCGCCGCCCGTTGGGTGTTGCTCAGACGTCAAAGACCGCTCCGGGGCGGGACGATACACGAGCGATTCGGGTCCGGCTAGCAGCGCTCGCCTCCCTGCAGGTACCTTTCACGGCTGCGCTGCCAGTCGTCATGGTAGACGGGTCTGATGCCGTGGCTCGTCACGACCGGACCGGCTTTCTTGTACGCACTCGCCTTTGGGCTTGGTTTCGTCTTGGTTGCGGTCGGTATCGGCCGGCGAGTGCTCGTAGCGCTCGGCGCCTCGACTCGGCTGAGCGCCGTCGAAGAAAGCGTGCTCGCGTTCTCGCTCGGAGCGGGCTCGCTGCAGTTCGTGCCGTTCATCCTGGGTATCAGCGGTGCGCTGTCCGTGACGAGCTTGAGGGTGGCGTCAATCACGCTTCTCCTCGTGTTCGGCTACGACGCCTGGCGCGTCCTGCGGGCGCTCCGCGCCGCTGTTTCCGGCGCGCCGAGCCTGCCTCTCTGGCTGAAGGGCTGGGCGCTCGCGCTCCTCCCGGGGGTGCTGCTCGCGCTACTCCACGCGCTCACGCCGACTTTGGACGCGGACGGGCTCGGCTATCACCTCACCGTGCCCAAGCGCTGGCTCGTGCTCGGGTCGCTCGACTACCTGCCGACTTATCCCTACTCCAACACGCCCATGGGCGTGGAGATGCTGTTCACGCTCGGCCTCGCGTGGGGCGGGGACGTGCCCGCCAAGATGGTGCACCTGCTGCTCGGCCTGGCCGCCGCCGGTACCTTCTACGTGGCCGCCTCGCGGGTGGTGCGCGGTGCGCTGCCGGCCCTCGGCGTCGCGCTGTTGCTCTTCGGCCCGTTCGGCATCGGCCCGCTGATGGGCTGGGCCTACGTGGAAGCCGCGACCGCGTGCGTCCTCGTCGCCGCGGGCCTGGCGTGGCTCGCTTGGTACCGCGAGCGCGACCCGTCGCTTCTCCGCATCGCCGGGCTGCTTGCCGGCATCAGCGCTTCGTTCAAAATGACGGCGGGCCTAGTGCCCGTGGCGCTGGCGGCCTTGA
Source organism: Myxococcales bacterium (assembly GCA_004193285.1). GTDB lineage: Bacteria > Myxococcota_A > Polyangia > Polyangiales > Polyangiaceae > PMG-095. The sequence continues at coordinate 85,310 of SECP01000032.1, forward strand.
CGCTCGCTTTGCTGTGGCGAGACGAGCGCATCGCACAGCGCGAGCGGCCGCGCGTGGTGCTATCGGCGCTGCTCGGGTTCTTGCCGTTCGTCGCGGTGCCGGTGCTGCCGTGGCTGGTGCGCTCCGCGATCCTCACCGGTAACCCGGTGTTCCCGATGTTCGCGGGCATGATCCCCAGCCGGGACTTCACTGCCCTGCAGTCCAAAGCCTTCGATCAGTACAACCGCTACATGGTGTGGGGTGTGGGCTCCGGAGCGGCGTGGGGGCTCGGCTTGCGCAAAGCGATCCTGGGCGGCGCGGCGGCCGCGCTGGCCGTGGTCGGTGGGGTCGTCACGTGGCGGCAGCGCACCGCGGCGGCGCGAACCGTATCGCTCGTCGTGTTGGTCACGCTTCTCGTTCAGCTCGGCGCTGCTGGCTTGTACAAGCGCTATTGGATTCCGGTGCTGGCGCTGGCGGAGCTGCCGATGCTCCTGCTCCTCGCGCGCTGGGCCGAGCACCGCTTCCTGCGCGCCGGCACCCTCGCTATCACGGCGCTGGTCTCGCTCGTCACCGCCAAGCAGCTGCTCGCCGCCGCAGAGGGTGACGCCGCCGGGCTCGCCAAGGTGTCGCTCGGCATCGAGCCTCAGCGCGCGTTCATCGAGCGGCACCAGCCGCTGCTCCCGCTCTACGACGCCCTCAATCGGGACGCGGCGGCGAGCGCAGGCGTGGCGCTCGCCGGCTACTGCAGCGGCTTTTACATCGACCGGACCACTTTCTGTGCGGACATCGTCCAGAGCGCGCTCCGGGTGTCCACCTGGGAAGAATTTACAGCGGACGTCCAGCGGCTGGGCATCACCCACGTCATTGCGCCGCGCGATTGGGAAGCGCCGCTCCCGGAGCTGGTCGCGCCCGCGCCCGTTGGAGTCGGCAACACGTCTTATCTGGTTCGTTACGACGAGCAGCGCATGATCGGCCGCGCGCTGCGTGAGCACGGCAAGCTGCTGCTGCCGGCGAGCGACCAGGGGCTTTACGCGATCGATTTGGCTTCGCGAAAGTGAGCGTGACCGGCGCCTGACGCGCCGCTCCGGCGCGCGGCGAAGCCCCTGGGCGACGAGTGAGCTCGCCGCGCCGTTCGCCGGCATTTCGGCTTGTCGCGCAGGCCTGGCTCTGCAACACCATCCAGCAGAGACATGGACCCTTTTCAGTACCAGGAAATGCTGCCGGTGGCCGCAGACGACACGCCGTTTCGTCTGCTCACTCGGGACTACGTTTCCACGTTCGAAGCGGCCGGGCAGCGCTTCTTGAAGGTCGAGCCGGAGGCGCTCACCCTGCTCACGCGCGAGGCCATGCGGGACATCGCGCACCTGCTGCGCCCCGGGCACTTGGACCAGCTCGCGAACATCCTCCGCGACCCCGAGGCGTCCCCGAACGACCGCTTCGTTGCGCTGGACCTGTTGAAGAACGCGAACATCGCCGCCGGCGGCGTGCTGCCGATGTGCCAGGACACCGGCACCGCGATCGTGATGGGCAAGAAAGGGCAGCTCGTGTTCACCGGCGGTGGGGACGAAGCGGCCATCGCTCGCGGCGTGTACGACACCTACAAGACCGCAAACCTTCGTTACTCGCAGCTCGCGCCGCTCGACACGTACAAGGAAAAGAACACCGGCAACAACCTGCCGGCTCAAATCGAAATCTTCGCAACGGACGGCGACGCCTACAAGTTCCTGTTCATGGCGAAAGGCGGCGGCTCCGCCAACAAGAGCTACCTCTACCAAGAGACGAAGGCGCTGCTCAACCCGAGTAGCTTGCTCGAGTTCGTGGATAAAAAGATCCGCAGCCTCGGGACCGCAGCCTGTCCGCCGTACCACCTGGCGATCGTGATTGGCGGCACTTCGGCCGAGTACGCGCTCAAGGTGGCGAAGCTCGCGTCTGCTCGCTACCTGGACAAGCTCCCCAACTCCGGCAGCGAGCTCGGTCACGGCTTCCGGGATCTGGAGCTCGAGGCTCAGGTGCTGAAAATTGCGCAGCTTACGGGGATCGGCGCGCAGTTCGGCGGCAAATACTTCTGTCACGACGTGCGCGTGGTGCGGCTCCCTCGCCATGGAGCGAGCTGTCCGGTAGCGATCGCGGTCTCGTGCTCGGCGGACCGGCAGGCCGTCGGCAAAATCACGAAGGAGGGCGTCTTCCTCGAGGAGCTCGAGCACGACCCCGCCAAGCACCTGCCAGAGACGACGCAGCAGGACTTGTCGGGCCAGGTCGTGAAGGTGGACCTGAACCGCCCCATGAGCGACATCCGCGCGGAGCTCTCGCGCTACCCGATCAAGACGCGGCTCTCGCTTTCCGGCCCGCTCATCGTGGCTCGTGATATCGCGCACGCCAAGCTCAAGGAGCGCATCGACGCCGGGCAGGGCCTTCCGCAATACCTCAAAGATCACATGGTCTACTACGCGGGTCCGGCGAAGACTCCCGCCGGCTACGCTTCGGGCAGCTTCGGTCCGACGACCGCGGGGCGCATGGACGCCTATGTGGATCTGTTTCAGCAGCACGGCGGCAGCATGGTGATGCTCGCCAAAGGCAACCGCTCGCCGCAGGTCACGGCTGCGTGCAAGAAGTACGGGGGCTTTTACCTAGGCTCCATCGGCGGGCCCGCCGCGCGCCTCGCTCAGGACTGCATCAAGAAGGTGGAAGTGCTCGAGTACCCGGAGCTCGGCATGGAGGCCGTGTGGCGCATCGAGGTCGTGGATTTTCCGGCCTTCATCGTGGTGGACGACAAGGGCAACGACTTTTTCCAGGGCCTCACCGGCAGCGCGCCGGACGGCAAAAAGTCCCTCCCTACGGTGTCGGAATGAGCCGCGCCATTCCGCTGCTCGTCGTCAGCACGGGGTGCCCCTCCGGCATCGGCCCAGAAGTGTCGGTCGCGGCGGCGGCCTCGCTCCGCGGCGCGGCTACGGTGCTCCTGGGGGACGAGCAAACGCTGCGCGCAGCCGCCGAGCTTCGTCGCATCTCGCAGCGCCGACTCGTCGCGTGGGACGGCCGGTCGCGCGACCCCGCGAAGGTCTACTTTGCCCAAGTGGGCGAAGCGCTCAAAGACCGAGATCGCGCCCCCGGTAAGCCGAACGCGCGGGCAGGGCGCGCGCAGCTCGAGTACGTGGAGGCGGGCTACACCCTCGTCAAATCCTCGGAGCTGGCCGCGCTCGTTACGGGACCGGTGAGCAAGGCCGCCATCGCGCATTCGGGGCTGGAGCGAGCGAGCAGCTTTCTGGGCCACACCGAGTGGCTCCAAGCGCTGGATGGCGCGGAGACGAGCGTCATGTGCTTCGTCTCGGAGCGGCTCGCGACGAGCTTGGTCACGACCCACGTGCCCATCCAGCGGGTGCCTCGCGAGGTGAAGCCGGCGGGCGTGAGGGCGGCCACGGTGGAGCTGGCTCGGCTTCTTCAGCAGCTCGGCAATGCGCGGCCGAGCCTCGCGGTTGCGTCGCTGAACCCGCACGCGGGCGAGAGCAAGCTCCTCGGAGGCGAGGAGGCGCGCGCGATCGCGCCGGGCATCACTGCCGCGAAGAAGGTGCTGGGCAAGAGCGCGGTCGTCACCGGGCCCATCGGCGCGGAGACGGCCTACCGCAAGGCGAGCGCGGGCGGCTACGACGGCGTGGTCGCGATGTACCACGACCAGGCGACGATCCCGATGAAGCTGCTGGCTTTCGGGGATGCGGTGAACGTGACCGCGGGTCTCTCCATCGTTCGCACCAGCGTGGATCACGGCACCGCCTACGACATCGCCTGGCGGGGCGGCGCGGACGAAAGCGGCATGCGAGCCGCGCTGGAGCTCGGAGCACGAATCGTACGAGGGCGCGCCGCATGAGCTTTGCGCTCTTCGTGAGCGCATTGGAAGGGGAGCTACCGGCAGCGCGCGTTACCGCCAAGCGCTTCGGACTTTCTGGCGCTGGCGCGTGGAACGTGCTGGTCGTCGCCCAGCTCCGTAGAACGCTGCAAGAGCTCGCGGTCGCCCGCGGTCGCGACACCGACGCTCTGGCGACGGGGCGCTTGTTTCGCGCCGTTCCCGGCTTCGTCGCAGACGGCAAAGAGGCCGCACGCGAGCGGCTCCTCTCCGAGCTGGACCCCCGGCTCGCGGTCGTGGGCTCGCTGCGCGAGCAGCCGGTGGAAGCTTTCGGACAACTCTACGAGCTGCTCCTCGCCTTGCGCCCGGCGGATGACGAGCGGAACCTGCGCAAGCGTACCGGCAGCTATTACACGCCAGAAGCTCTGACCGCGGTCGTCGTGGAGCGCGCGCTCGCGGCGCTCCCCGCGTCGCCCGAAGCTCCGCTGCGAGTCTTGGACCCCGCGTGCGGCGCAGGGGCGTTCCTGGTCCAGGCGGGGAGGCAGCTCGCGCGTCGCTCCGCCCGTGAGCTGCCTCGCATCGTGCAGGAAGAGCTGTTCGGGGTAGACGTTAGTCCCCTCGCGGTCGCGGTTGCCGAGGCATCGCTCTGGCTGCTCGCGGACGCGGCCGCGCTCTCCTTGGCGGAAGCGGGCGCGCACCTGCGCGAAGGAGACGCGCTGTGCTCGCCGATGGAAGGCCGCAAGCTGGGGCGCGCAGGCGTGGATTTCCAGGAGCTCGGCGGCGGGCGCGGCTTCGACTGCGTGCTCGGCAATCCGCCGTGGGTGGCGTTCGCCGGTCGAGCCACTCAGCCCCTCGCGCCTGCGTTGCGAGCGCACTACCGCCGCGCGTTCACCGCTTTCCGCGGCTACCCGACGCTGCACGCGCTATTCGTCGAGCTTGCGGCGCGGCTCGCGCCGCAAGGGGTCGTGGCCCTGCTCGTGCCGAGCCCGATTGCGGATCTGGATGGCTATCGCCCCGTGCGGCGTGCCCTAGCCGGTAGCCACACGCCCTGCGAGCCGCTGCTCGAGCTCGGTCAGGACGCATTCGCCAGCGTCACGCAGCCCTGCTTCGCCCTCGTCGCGGCGCCGCGCACCTCTCCTGAGGTCGCCCCTGACCGACCGTGGAGCTTGACCGAGCGCAAGCACGCCTCCGTCACGGCCGCCGCGGTGGCGGCGCCGTCGGCGCTGGAGGCGTTGGCGCGCCTGCCGCGGCTTCCGCCCGAGCTCTTCGGCGAGATGGGCCTGCAGACGAACAGCGCCGTCACGCGCAAGCTCCTCTATCGCGGAGCTTCGCCGCCCGCGGACTACAGCTATGCGCTGCTCGAGGGGCGCAACGTGAGCGAGTTCCAGGTCTCTCCTCCGCGGCTGTTTTTGCGGCCGGATCGCGAATTTTTGGCCGCCCAGCGCTGCCGGTTGCGCGCGGTATCCGAGTACGAGCGCGTTAAGATCGTGGTGCGGCAGACAGCGGCCATCACCATCGCGGCCCGTCACGACGGCACGCCATTTCGCAACTCGCTGCTCGCTGGCTTCGAGCTTCCGGAGTTTCCGTTCGCGCTCGTGCTGGGGCTGCTCAACAGCACGCTCTATCGCGCGCTTCACCTGGCATCGCGGCGAGACGCACGCCAAGGAGCGTTTCCTCAGGTGAAGGTCGCGCACCTGCGCGCGCTGCCGGCGCCGCCGCCGGGAGCGTGCCGCGAGCGCCTCGCTGCGCTGTCAGTGGAAGCGAGCGCGTCTGGGTTGAACGTCGCGCTGCGTCGCGAATTAGATGCAGCAGTTTTCGATCTGTTCGAAATCGCTACGCCCTCTCGCGCTCTATTGCGCCAGTTCGTGCAGGATCTTTCCCCTCGCGCTGGCCTTATCGCCGACTTTTGAAGCCGGGAGCCATTTCGCCCCGTTCGTGGCGAGGCTAGACACCTCAGGTCATCTGTTCCAGATTGAGGCTCGCTGAGCGCGCTGGAGAAAACCGCCAGAAACGCCCCGGATCCCCGAGCGTGAGAGGTTGGCATAGAACGCGCTACTACGGTCATGAACATGAAAGACTCCCTCAAGGCCTTACTTGGCCGCACGCAGCTCCTCGCTTCCGAGGCCGGTCGCGTCTGCGCGGAGGTCGCCACGCGCCTCGCGCCGCGCCTGCCCGCGAACGACGAAGGCGTGCTGTCCGAGCAATCGCTGGGAGTACCGCCTCCTTCGCTCCGCACCGCGCTGTGGCGCGCGGCCGGGCTCAAGCTGGGGCAAGGCGCCAACATCTTGGGTGAGCTCAACATCAAGGGCGACCGCGCCTGGCGTGACAACCTCTCCTTCGGCGCTGGCACCCGGGTCACCGGTCAGCTCAACGTGGAGCTCGCCGCCCCTATCGAGATCGGCGAAGGCGTTCAGATTGGTGACAACGTCACTCTACGGACGACGGACGACGAGGGCGTCGCGTCGGAGCTCCACGTCGGGGACGGCGCTTCCCTGTGCACCGGCTGCACGGTGATGCCCGGAGTCTCGATCGGCAAGCGTGCCATCGTGGCCCCCGGCGCCGTCGTCACGGAAGACGTGCCGGATAGCACCATGGTCGCCGGATCCCCGGCTCGCGTCGTGCTTCAGCTGGAAGAGGCTCCAGAGAGCGGCATCGTCAGCTCGGTGGCGGCGGCGGCGGCCGACGAGCACGTGGGTCCCGAAACCACGCGCTCGCCTGGTGTACGAGCCGCTTCCTGAGCTCAGGCCTCAGGCGAAGGCGGAGACGTCACGGTCTCCGCTCTTGCGAGCCGCGTCGTAGCGCTCCTGGAAGTCTTCGTAGGTGCCGCGCCAATCGACGAGGCCGGCTTCCGTGAAGGCAAAGATGCGCGTCGCGAACTCGTTGACGAGGTCGCGGTCGTGAGTGACGACCACGCACGTCCCTTCGTACTTCTGTAGCGCGTCCCCGAGGGCGACGATCGACTCGAGATCCAAGTGATTGGTCGGTTCGTCCAGGATGAGCACGTTGTCCTCCAACAGCATGAGCTTGGAGAAGATGAGGCGAACGGCTTCTCCGCCGGAGAGGGCGGCGGTTGGCTTGTCGCCCTCCTCGCCCTTGAAGAGCATGCGCCCGAGGAGCCCGCGCACCGTCTGTAGGTTCGCGCTGGGCATGAAGGAGTGGAGGTAGTTGGCGACCGTCGTGCCATCCGGAATGTCGGCGCGGTGGTCCTGTGCCAGGTAGCCAATCGTCACCCCGGTGCCCCACTCGATTTTGCCAGCGTCCGGCTCGACCTGCTGCATCAGCATCTTACAGAGCGTGGTCTTGCCGACGCCGCTCTTGCCGATGACGGCGATCTTCTCGCCCTTGGTGACGACGGTGCGCAGCCCCTCGCACACCGTGACCTCCGGCCAAACCTTGGTCACGCCGTCCAGGCTGAGCGTCTGCTTGCTGGAGGGCTTCTTGACCTTGAACTGAATGAAAGGACGCTCGATGTTGGAGCGCTTCAAGTCCGTGAGCGTGAGCCGCTCGATCTGCTTTTTCCGGCTCTGCACCTGCGAGGAGCGCGTGCCGGCCGCGAACTTGGCCACGAACTCTTGCAGCTGCGAAATCTTCTTCGAGCGCTCGTTGTTCTCTTGCTCGACCTTGCTACGGACCTGGCCCTTGGCTTGGACCATGTCGTCGTAGCCGCCGGGGTAGAGGATGATGCTGTTGTAGTCGATGTCTGCGATGTGAGTGCAGACCTCGTTCAAGAAGCGGCGATCATGGGAGATCGTGATCAGCACGCCCTTGTAGCCCTGCATGAAGCGCTCGAGCCAGCGAATGCTGTCGATGTCCAAGTTGTTGGTCGGCTCGTCCAGCAAGAGCGCGTCCGGCTCACCGAACAGCGCTTGGGCCAAGAGCACGCGCAGCTTACGGCCGCCCGGGATCTCGCTCATCACCTTCTCGTGATCGCTCTCCGGGATGCCGAGGCCGGACAAGAGCTCGCCCGCGTCCGACTCGGCGGTGTAACCGTTCTCTTCCGCGATCTCGCCCTCGAGCTCACCGAGGCGCACGCCGTCGTCGTCGGTGAGGTTCTGCTTCGCGAGCAGCAGCTCTTTTTCCTGCAGCGCCTCCCAGAGCTTGCTGTTGCCCATGATGACGACGTCCAGCACGCGCCAGGACTCGAACGCAAACTGGTCCTGCTTCAGCACGCTGGTGCGCTTCGGGCGCTGCACGTTGCCGGTGTCGGGCTCGATGTCGCCCGAGACGATCTTGAGGAAGGTGGACTTACCAGCGCCGTTCGGACCCGTGACGCCGTAGCGGCGACCACCGGAAAACGTGACGGTCACTTCTTGAAAGAGCTTCTTCTGACCGTAGGCTTTGGTGACGTCTTGGACCTGGATCTGGGACATGGGCGGGCCGCTCTTAGCAGGTAAACGGCGGGCGCACCCGTGCTGGCGGTGCAAATTCCCGTAATTAAACGCAATTTTGCCTAGGGCGAAGGCCGCGGCGGGCTCCCTTCCCGCATTGTCTCCAGGTTCTCGCGGAGTCGTTTCAAGCTCGGCGTGAGGCGGCCATCTGGGCTCTCTAGCGTCGCGCGCATGTCCTTCTCGCGCCGCTCATTCCTCTATTACACGGGCCCCCTCGCGGTCCTGCCGGTCTTGCCGCAGCGATGCAGCCAGCTCGTGGACGACTATCGAAATGACGGCTCGCCATTCCTGCACGGCGTTGCCAGCGGCGACCCGCTCGATGATCGCGTGGTGCTGTGGACGCGCATCACGGGGGACGCCGGCGCGCCCCACACCGTGGTCGTCGCCTGGGCCGTCGCGAAGGACCCACAATTTACTCGGGTAGTCGCGAGCGGCGTCACCAGCACGGACGAGAGCGTGGACTTTACCGTGAAGGTGGACCCGAGCGAGCTCCAGAGCGGCACCACTTACTACTACCGCTTTCGAGCCCTCGGCCACGACTCGACCATCGGTCGCGCTCGTACCGCGCCGCGCGGCAACTTGACGCGGGCGCGGCTGGCGGTGGTGAGCTGCTCCAATTATCCCTACGGGTACTTCAACGCCTACGCAGCGCTAGCGCGTCGCGCCGATCTCGACGCGGTGATCCACTTGGGCGACTACCTCTATGAGTATGCGAATGGCGCGTACGGCGACGGCGCACCCCTCGGTCGCACGCCCGTGCCCGACCGCGAGATCCTGACCCTCGCCGATTACCGCGCGCGCCACGCGCAGTACAAGACGGACCCGGACCTTCAGGAGGCTCACCGGCAGCATCCGTTCATCGCGGTGTGGGACGACCACGAGGTCGCGAACGACGCCTGGCACAGCGGCGCCGAGAACCACCAACCAGACGAAGGGGATTTTCAGGAGCGCAAGGCGGCCGCGATCCAGGCTTATTTCGAGTGGATGCCGATTCGCGCCGAGCGAGGCGACGTCCGCGGGAGAGTTTACCGAACCTTTCACTACGGCAAGCTGCTGGACCTCATCATGCTCGACACGCGCAACGCCGCCCGCGACCAGCAGCCGCTGGACCCGTGCGATGTCACGACGATAGCCGACCCGGATCGGCAGCTCCTCGGCGAGGAGCAAGAGGCCTGGTTCTTCGCGGAGCTCGAGCGGTCGCAGCGTCGTGGAACGCGCTGGCGCTTGCTCGGACAGCAAGTCATGTTCGCCCAGCTCGTGAACGTGCTCGCCCCCGGCGGCTGCATCTTCAACCCGGATCAGTGGGACGGCTACGCCGCCGCGCGCGCTCGCGTTTTGAACGAGCTCTCCGAGGGCGGGATCGACAACGTGGTCGTGCTGACCGGCGACATCCATTCGTCTTGGGGGAGCGATCTGACCGCAGCGCCGTTCGACGCCACGAAGTACGACCCGGCGACGGGGCGAGGCAGCCTCGCGGTGGAGCTCGTCACCCCCGCGGTCACATCGCCGGGTATCGACGACGCGACGCAGGCGGCGCAGTTCGGCGGCGCCATCCGCGCTACGCACCCGCACGTCAAGTACGTGGACTTGTTCCACCGCGGCTACGCGCTGTTGGATGTCACGCGCGAGCGCGTGCAGTGCGAGTGGTACCACGTGGCGACCATTCGGGAGCGGAGCACCGCCGAGACGCTCGCGAACAGCCTGCAGGTGAGCAGCGGCACCAACCACCTCGTGCCTGCGACCGCGCCTTCGACTCCGCGCGTTGACGCACCGGCACTGGCGCCGAGCGGCTCTAACGTCGCCTGAGGGAGCTTGGCCTCCGTTTAGCGGACGCGTACCTGCCGCTCCGCCCAAGTCACCCCGCCGCGATTGTCCCGCGCGACGAACCACAGCTGCAAGGTCTGCCCGCTGGCGCTTCGTCGCGCGACCCAGCCGTTCTTCGGCTCGCTGCCGGTCTTGACCTCGCTGTCGAAGATTCCCTCGGTGGCGTAGTACTGGATGACGAGCTGCTCCTCGAAGCGGCGGCCCAGCTCGTCCGTGCCGGCTTCGAAGCTCTCCGGAGTGAGAATGGCGGCGAGGTCGTGCTTCTCGGAGTCAGGGCAGGTGTCGTAGACGAAGTCGTCTTGATCGCACCAGCCCACCTCTTTCACCTCGTCCGGTGGCCACTCCGCGCCGTCGAAGGTCACGCTGAGCAGCTCCGGGTTCTGGTTGCGCTCCGTCTCCCGCACCGTGACGCGCTTGATACCGACGATGAACTCGCTCAGCCCGAGCTCGCGACCCGTCTGGGGATCCTCACACCGAAACGGAAGGCCGGATGAGCCCACCTCGAGGCTGAGGTCGCCGGGGCACGCCGCGGAGACCACTCCCATGCCGGCAAAGCCGCGCGCAGCCGCCGGAACCCCCTCGAGCGCGTCCGCGGGGACGACGAGCTCTACCTCTTCCAGCCCCTCCCCGAGGGCGAATACCGCGGCCTCGGACTGTCCGGTCTCCGCGATGCGCGCGAAGCAAGACTCCAGGCTGGTGTCGTTCGGGTTCAGGCAGCTGGCCCACGCCCACGTGATCGGTCGCTCCGCGGGGTCCACGCTGAGGGCGGTAAGCTTCACCGTTTCGCCTGGGTGGGCATAGGGCAGGTCGACTGCTTGCGCCAGGACGCGGAGCGAGTCCACCTTCGTACCGGGCTCCAGCTCGTCACCGCAGCCGAGGAGCAGGGGCAAAAGACACGCGAAGCGGATCGTGAATGATTTCATAGCTCACCTCTGAGGCCCATGATCGGCAGGATGGGAATGCCGTACGCGGCGGTCGTCTGCGAATAGTCGAAGTTGTAGGAGATGGATTCGGTGTTTTGGTGCACGTACGCGTTCTGCAGGTCGAGGTACCAGCTGAGGGACCAGGCCTGGAACTTCCACGTCTTGTCCACCCGCACGTCGAGCTGGTGAAAGGCGGGCAGGCGCGCGGAGTTTCTGACCGGGGCGGTGACGGGCGCGTAGGTGCCCGCGTCGTAGTCCATGGTGCCGCCGAGCTCGGGCGTGTAGGGGCTACCAGTCACGTAGCGGAAACGACCCCCGAGCTGCCAACCGCGGCCCAGTTTGTAGCTGCCGACCGCAGTCAGGTTATGAGTCTGGTCGTAGTCGTAGCGGTAGTAGTCGCCTTGGTCGTCGTCGCGCCGCTCGCTCCGCGCCAGCGTGTACGCGACCCAGCCGAAGAATTTGCCGCCGGGTTTGAAGCGCAAGAGCAGCTCCGTGCCGTAGGTGCGACCGGAGCCGAGGTTCACGTAGCTCCGGCCGTTGGCGCTCTGCGCGTCGAACTGGCTGACCACGATGCCGCGCAGATCCTTGTAAAAGCCTTCGAACGACAGCTCGATTGGGCGTGCTAGCTCTTGCTCGAAGCCGAGGCTGTAGTGGTACGCGGACTCGCTCTTCACCCCCGCGTTGCCGAAAGGCTTGATGCTCTCGTAAGGCTCGGGAGGCTGATGAAACAGGCCGACTCCGCCTTTGAGGGTCGTGCGCGGGTAGGGAGCGTGCACGTCGTAACGTACGCCGAGCCGCGGATCCGCCGTCCAGCGCTTGCTCCCCTGATCGTAGTCGCTGCGGATCCCGGGCAGTAGCTTGAGCCCCGGCAACGGCCGGAGCTCCAGCATCGCGTAGGCGGCCGGGCGCGCCACGCGGCCGTTGCCTTGGACGTCTACCATCGGCTTGCCGAACACCGGGCCCTGATCCTGGTCGTCCTCGAAGTTGACGACGGGGAGCCGGTAGCCGACGTCGAACCAGCTGTACTGGACGTCGAAGCCAGCTACCGCGCTCGCGTACTCACCGAGCTTGGCGCGCACGTCCGAGCGGCCCTCCAGCGTGGTGATGTCGATGTCCAAGCTCATGTTACCGACGCCGATGTGCTGCTTGTCCTGACCGATCGAGGCGGTCGTGGTCCAGCGTAGGGATTGAGTCGGCCGCGTGTCGATGCGACCTTGAGCGCGCCAAAAGCCGGTGTGGAGCCCGGCGTCGCCGCCCGCCGCGGGATCGCGAGAGTCCGGCGAGTTGAGGGTGAGGGCCAGCCGGTCATCGGAGCCGAAGAAGAACAAGCGCGCGGTCGTGTCTCGCGTCACGTCGTGCTCCAGCATGGCTTGGTAGTCGTAGTAGACGGGCGCGGTCGTGACGCCGACGCCTGCTTCGCGCAGGACCGGCCCGAGCCATGCATCGACCCAGGAGCGCCTGCCCCCCAGCATGAAGCGCGTGCGATCGTTGATTGGCCCTTCCACGAGCACGCGCGCGTCCACCGTGTCCACCTGGAGCAAGCCGTGAAGCTTGTCCTTCTTGGGCGACCGCACGCCTACGTCCACGATTCCGCCGGTGGCGCGGCCGTACTGGGGGCCGAAGTTGCCAGGATAGAAGTCGATTCGCTCGAGCATCTCGCTCGGCAGCACCGACGATAACCCTCCAAAGTGATAGACGATGGGCACGTTCGTGCCGTCCACGAAGACTTGCGTGTCCCGCGGTGAGGAGCCGCGCACGATGAGCAGGCCATCGAAGGCGCCTACCCGGGCGACGCCGGGCATATTCTGGAGGGAGCGCAGCGCGTCCCCATTCGTGCCCGGAATTTTGGTGATCTCTTCCGCGGAGAGCGTGCGCTGAGTCGGCTCGCGCGGCGGCTTTTCGCCCTCGACGTCGATGTCCAGGCTGTCTTCCGGCGCCGCCGGCGCTGCCGGTGCTGCGGGCGGAGGCGGTGCGGCGGGCGGAGCCGGAAGACAGCCTGGACA
>SECP01000033.1 GCA_004193285.1 Myxococcales bacterium
CCCCAGCCCCCAGGATGGGTGAACGTCGCGGCGAAGCTGCAAATCTATCGCGCTGGCCAGAGCTCCGCCGAGTGAGCCGCGAGACCGCCCGCGCTTTCCGGCCGCAGCCACGTGCCGGAGAGGCGGGCGCCCACCGCTCGCTGGCCACGTCCAGCGCGGCGGAGAGACCAGGGCTCGCGGGCTGCACCAACACCGCGGGGCCCGCGTGGAAGCGAAAGGTGGAAGGCGGGTGGTCCGTCCCACCAAAGCTCAACCGCTCGGGTGCTGGCGGCTCCGCGTCTGTCTCCTCAGTCTTGAGCTCCTCGTACGGGGATTCGGGTGGGCGGGCGTAGTCGGCGAGAGCCGGGCTCGGGGCGCCGGCGGCGGCGGCGAGGACGGCGACCCCGAAAGCCAAAGCGGAAGAGCGCGGCGCGGAGGGGGTCATGCGGCGTCCAACGGGGCGCGCCGCCACGGCTTACATGTGGCGGCCCGGTCGTGCGCTCCTGGAATTGCCGGCCTTTTCGCCACTGACGCTCGTGTCACCGCAGTAAAAACGCCAGACGCCTTGATTCTCGCCGGTGGGTGCGGGCAGACTGACGCCCGTGTCAGTCCGAGGGCCCGCTCCAGGGGCTCCTTTTTCCCGGGAACCAATGAGCATGACGGACGGTCTGGTAATCGGCATGGACGTGGGGTCGACGACGGTCAAGGCCGTGGTCATCGATCCGGACAGCAAGGAGATCCTCTGGTCTGACTACCAGCGGCATCATACCAAGCAGCCCGAGAAGGTGCTGGAGCTGCTGGAGGCAATCCTCGCAGCCTTCCCGAACAACCCGTCCGAGTCCTTCCGGATGTTCGTGACCGGCTCCGGCTCCGGCCCGCTCGAGAAGCCGACCGGCGGCAAGTTCGTGCAAGAGGTGAACGCGGTCACGCTGGCCGTGGAGCACAAGCACCCGGACGTGCTGAGCGTGATCGAGCTCGGCGGGCAAGACGCCAAGATCATCATGTTCAAGCGGGACTCCAACACGGGAGCCAAGACCGCTTCGACGAGCATGAACGACAAGTGTGCGTCGGGTACCGGCGCCACGATCGACAAGTGCATGATCAAGGTCGGCGCGGAGCCGGGCTTTGCGACCTCCCTCCATTTTTCCGACGAGAAGCTGCATCACGTAGCCGCCAAGTGCGGAGTGTTCGCCGAGACGGACATCGTGAACCTCGTGAAGACCGGCATCCCGAAGGACGAGGTGCTCAACTCGCTCGCGGACGCGATCGTGCTGCAAAACCTCAGCGTGCTCACCCGTGGCAACACGCTGAAGCCCAAGGTGCTGCTGCTCGGGGGGCCCAACACCTACCTACCGTTTTTGCAGGAGTGCTGGCGCCAGCGCATCCCGGAGACTTGGCGGGACCGCGGGTTCGATTACCCGAAGGACGTTCCGATCGAGGAGCTCATTTTCGTACCGAAGAACGCGGACCTCTACGCCGCCTTCGGGGCGGCCATCTTCGGCATCGCCGAGGGCGGGAGTGACTGCGCCTTCAAAGGCACGGAATCCCTGCGCGACTTCATCACGAACGGGCGGCGCGCTCGTCTCGGCGAGCAAGCGGGTCCGCCGCTATCGGCGGCCGAGCAAGAGACGAAAGAGTTCGTCGAGGCCTACAAGATCCCGAAGTTCCAAAAGGCGAAGTTCGAGCCAGGTCAAGTCGTTCGCGGCGTCATCGGCTTGGACGGCGGGTCCACGTCGTCCAAGGCGGTCGTCATCGACGAGAACGGCGAGATCCTGCTGAAGGCCTACCAGCTCTCCAAGGGTAACCCGATCCAGGACACCAAAGAGCTCTTGGCCAAGATCCAAGATGACGTGGAGAGCCAGGGCGCTACCCTCGAGGTTTTGGGCTTCGGCGCCACCGGCTACGCGGCGGACGTTCTGGACGAGTGCGTGCTGAGCGACGTGAACATCGTCGAGACGGTCGCGCACATGATGAGCGCGGTGCACTTCTTCGGCGACGTGGACGTCATCTGCGACATCGGCGGGCAGGACATCAAGGTCCTGTTCATGAAGAACGGGGACATCCAGAACTTCAAGCTCAGCAACAGCTGCAGCGCCGGCAACGGCATGCTCTTGCAGGCGATGGCGGACCAGTTCGGCATCCCCGTCACCGAGTACGCGGAGACGGCGTTCAAGGCCGAGCTGGCGCCGAAGTTCTCCTACGGGTGCGCGGTGTTCTTGGATTCGGACCGCGTCAACTTCCAGAAGGAGGGCTACCAAAAGGAAGAGCTCCTCGCCGGCTTGGCCCAAGTGCTGCCGAAGAACGTGTGGCAGTACGTGGTGCAGATCCCGCGGCTCGCCTCGCTCGGCACGAAGTTCGTGCTGCAGGGCGGCACGCAATACAACCTGGCCGCAGTCAAAGCCCAGGTGGACTACATCAAGCAGCGCGTGCCCGGCGCGCAGGTGTTCGTGCACCCGCACACGGGTGAAGCCGGCGCGATCGGCGCCGCCATCGAGACGCTGCGCCGCTACAAGCGCAGCGGCAAGACGCGCTTCATCGGCGTGAAGGCGGCGCTCGCCCTCGAGTACACGACGAAGAACGACGTCGAGACGGTGTGCCACTTCTGTCCGAACGAGTGCAAGCGCACCTTCATCGACACCAAGCGCCAAGACGGCAGCACCAGCCGCTACATCTCCGGCTTCAGCTGCGAGAAGGGCACCGTGGAGAGCAAGGAAGCGATGCTCTCGCTGATGGCCGAGCGCAAGCAGACGGCCGCGGAGTTCCCCAACCTCGTGACGTACGAGGCGGAGCGCGCCTTCGTTCATCAGTATGACCAAGCAGCGCTGCCGGAGGCGGGCTCGCCCGTGAAGGACGTGGTCGTGACCAAGGGCTTGTTCCGCATCAAGCGCGAGGAGATCACGCGGCCGTTCAAGCGCTCCAGCGAAGACGCGATGAAACGCCGCAAGGCGCTACGCGTCGGCATCCCGCGCGTCCTCAACATCTATTCCACCGCGCCCTTCATCCGCACGTACTTCGAGACCCTGGGATTCGGCAAATCCAACGTCGTGTTCAGCGACCCGATGACCGAGGAGATGTGGGTGGAGGGCGGTAAGTACGGCTCCATCGATCCGTGCTTCCCGAGCAAGGGCGCGCAGGCTCACATCCACAACCTGCTTTTCCACAAGCACGAGCCGGAGCGCAAACGGCCGCTCAACTACATTTTCTTCCCGATTCTCACCCACGTGAACAACTTCGTGGAGGACACGCAGGACAACACGTCTTGCCCGATCGTGGCCGGTACTCCGGACGTCATGAAGGCGGCCTTCACCAAAGAGGTCGACTTCTTCAAGGAGCGCGGTATCGATTACCTCGCGCCCGCGCTCTCCTTCGCGGAGCCGATCTTGCTCGCTCAGCGCATGTTCGAGACCTTCGGGGAGCGGCTCGACATCACGGTCGACGAGAACGACCACGCGTGCCGCGAGGGTTTGAAGGCGCTCAAGGCCTTCGAGCTGGATCTGCAGGACAAGGGCCGCGCCATCTTGGAGACGGTCGAGGCCGAAGATCGCATCGCCATCTTGGTGCTGAATCGCCCGTATCACGCCGATCCGGGGCTGAATCACGGCATTCCGGACGAGTTTCAGGTCCTGGGCTACCCCATCCTCAGCATTCGCTCCATCCCCAAGGATCGCGAGTACCTCGACCGCTACTTCAAGGAAGAGCTGCAGAACGGCACCATCACGACGCCGCTCTCCATCAACCATGTTTGGCCGGAGAACTACTCGGCCAACAGCTCTCAGAAGGTGTGGGCAGCCAACTTCGCGGCGCATCACCCGAACGTCGCGGTGCTGGACCTCTCGAGCTTCAAGTGCGGGCACGACGCGCCGACGTACGGCATGATCGACGCCATCTTGCAGACTTCCAAGACTCCGGCCGCCGCGCTACACGATCTGGACGCCAACAAACCAGGCGGCTCGATCAAGATCCGCGTGAAGACCTACGCTCATTCGCTGCGCTTGCAGCAAGAGCGGTTGGAGGACCAAGCGGGCAAGAAGCGCTCGCTGGCGGAAACGGTGGATCGCAAGCGGCTGGAGCTGCTGCAGCTCAAGCAGCAGCAGCTCATGGGGCTGAAGCGCGCGGACGACGCGCTCGATCGCGCGATCCAGGAGACCTCCGAGCGCATCATGGGCTACGAGGTGCGTCGGCAGGCAGAGGTGGAGCTGCCCAAGGGCACCGTGCGGCTCGGCCGCAAAGCGGCGGATGGCACCATCGTTCCGATCGCGGAGGGCGCCGCCCCCGCCGCTACGGACGCGGTAACCGCCGCGGAGTAATCGGCAGCGGCCCAAGCGGCGACTTCGGTGCCGCAGGAAGAGCCCGGTCTTTGGCCGGGCTCTTTCGTTTTGTGTGCGACGAGTGCCGAGCCTAAATCGCGACGTCCACCGGCTTCGGTGAAAGCACCCGCGCTAGGTCTGCGGCCGCGATGGAGACGAGGAAGCCGCGCGCGCCGCCGTTGATGTAGATGCGAGGCAGCGCCAAGATCGAGCGCTCCACGTAGATGGGCATGGCGCGCTTCAAGCCGAAAGGGGAGGTGCCGCCAACCTGGTAGCCAGAGTGGCGATCCGCTACCTCCGGCGCGCAGGGAGAGACGCTCTTCTTCTCCAGCGCGCGGGCCAGGTTCTTGGCCGAGACCTCCTTGTCACCATGCATCAGGATGCAAAGCGGCTGCTTGCGCTCGTCCTCGAAGATGAGGGTCTTGATCACCAAGTGCTCGTCCACCCCCAAGTGCTCGGCGGACGCGCGGGTTCCTCCGCGCGGCTCCCAAGTGTAGAGGTGCGGCTCGAACGTCACCTGGTGCTGGCGCAGCACGCGGACAGCCATGGTGACGGGGTGCGGAGTGGCCAATCGATGCGCCTCTTTCCGCGGTTTACCACCCCAGCCAGCCCTTCAAAAGCGGCGCGAGGTGCTCGGCCATTTTCGCGTGGGTCGCGGCCGTCGGATGCCAGTCCTCGCCGAACGGCGGCGCCTGCGGCTCGAAGAACACGACTCGGATGTTGCCGTCACCCGCCTTCGCTCGCGCGTCCACCGCGGCTAGCACGTCCGCGCGCGCGCGGCTCCACGGGGCCTCCCCCGGCGGGGGCGCGTCGCTCAGCATCGGACCCAGCGCCGCCACGAGGAGCGCCTGCGGGTAGTAGCCACGCAGCCGCGCCAGAAACTCCGAGTAGCGACGGATGAACTCGGCCCGGTCTACCCCGGGCGTGCTGAAGTCATTCGTCCCCACGTTGATGATGACGGCGTCCGGCACGTACTGCGCCGGCTCCCACCGGCTCGCGGTGGAGTCGTCGGGCACACTGGTAGAGTACAGCTCGGGTAGGAGCTGCCCTTGCACTCCGTCGTAGTTTCGCGACATGCCGCGGCCGGAATAGGCGACCGCCGAGTAGCTGGCTCCCAAACGGGCGGCCGTGAGCGCGCCATAGGCCCGGTGCCCGTTGGAGCGCAAAGAGGTGTAGTGCTCGTCTTGTGGGCTCAGAGTCTCGAGCTCGTTGCCGTAGCCGCACGTGATGGAATCCCCTACGAACTCGAGGCGCCGGTCCGGGAGCGCGACCGGCAGAAGCCGCGAGCCGTGCAGCACGAAACCCAGCACCTGAGCGTGGCCGGCACCGGCGAAGCCGGCAGGCGAAGCTTCTCCCCGCTTGAATAGCTCCACGGTGTGCTCGCCCTCGGGCAAGCCGGAGCAGAGGTCGTACCGCTTTCGTGCCGGCGACACCTCGAGCAGCCGAGGCGCGCCGCCGTCCACCGACACGTCGTAGTAGTTGGTGGTCTGCGGAGCTCCGCCCCCGAAGTCTTTCAGCAGCAGCTCGAGGCCGCGGCCAACGAAGCGCACGTGGACCGCGGCGCCTACGAAACCAAGGCGAGGCCCGCCCGGCGCGGTGCAGTCCACCCGGCCCGTGTAGCTGACGAGGGGCGAGCGTGGTGGCACTCGCCACGTTCCGTCCGGCTGCGCCTCGAGCTCGCCGTGGCCGGAGCTACACACACCGCTCTCATGTTGACGACTGGGCGCGCTGGCCGACCCCGCGCTCGGCAGAGGCCCTCCGCAACCGCCGAGCACCGGCGCCCCTAGCAACATGCCCCAAGAAGCGAGCGCGCGCGCCATCACGACTGCGCCTCCCCGCTCGGGACGCGCCGCGCCTTCACGGCGTCGGCTCCTCCGAGCTCTCGCAGCAGCTCACGGAGGCCCGCGCCGAGCGCGGAAGCGCGACGCTCGCCCAGCCTACGGAGTAGCCGCCGATCCAACCGGTCTCGAACGCGCCGAGCGGTGACCACGGCCTCGTGCCCGCGCTCGGACAGCCGCACGAGCCTCACGCGCGCGTCCCCCCCCGGCTGCCTCTCCAAGTAACCGCTGCGCGTCAGCTCTGCGACCGTCTTCGACACCGCCTGCTGCGATACGCCGAGCAGCTTGGAGAGCTCCCCCACGCTGTGCGGCTCGCGCAGCAGGTGCTGAATCAGGTAGCCGTGGGACTCGCGCAGGTCCCCGAAACCAGCGCGGCTCATCTCCCCGAGCACCCACTGGTTGGAGAAAACGCCAACGAAGTGCGCCAGGTGCGAGACCGAGAGCTGGTCGAGATCCACGGGGGAAGAAGGAGCGCGCGGCCGCACTTGCACAACCTACATTGCACAACTATGGTTGTGCAATGACTCGCGACTCGGACCACCCTCACCTCGCCCACGTACGCCGCTACTTCGAGGCCATCGAGCAGGGGGCCGCGGAGGATGTGCTGGCGAGCTTCTTCACCGCGAACGTCCGGCAGCACGAGTTTCCGAATCGCCTCGTCGAGCGCGGCGCCGCCCGCACCCTCGCCGATATGCTGGAGGGCAATCGCCGCGGGCAGCAGGTGGTGACTCACCAGCGCTACGTCATCGACAATGCCCTCGTGGACGGGGATCGGCTCGCGCTCGAGCTGCGGTGGAGCGCCGAGCTCAAGGTCCCCCTCGGCAAGCTCGCCATCGGCGACCGCCTCTCCGCCAACTGCGGAGTCTTCTTCCGCTTCGAGGACGGGCGGATCTCGGAGCAGCACAACTTCGACTGCTTCGAGCCATTCTGAGCGGTGGGGAGCCGCTCGCGGCGACCCTCTTCCGCTCAGATGCCGAGGTTCACGCGAGGCTTGGAGGTGGGCTGAGCAGGAGCGGTGGGCGGAGGCGCTGACCTCGGCCTTTCCGCCGGCGGCGCGACGCGCGGTTTGTTGCTCGGAGCGCGCGCTGCGGCGCCGTTGGACGAGGGCGGCGCGCTCACGACGGCGGCGGCGCTGGGCGGTGCGGAAGGCATGGTGGCGGGCTCGGCGCTGGGCGGTGGAAGGGGCGTCGCCGGCGAGGGGGCCGTCGACGTCCGGACCGGCTCACTCGCGCTCGAGCTCGGGCTTTCGTCGGGGCCGCGCAGCGCGAGCAGCGCGCCGAGCCCAAGCACCAGCAGGGCGCCAACCGCGACCGCGATCCACGGCGCGGAAGACCTCTTGAGTGAATCGTGAGGGCGAGAGGAAGACACGCTGAGCTGCGCGGTCGTCGACGCGAACGGCAAGGAGGCTGCGGGTACCGCGGTGGGCCCCGGCGTCGCCTGCGCCGCGATGGTCGCGGGAGCCTGCCCTGCGCAAAGGCCGCGCAGCTCCTGGGCCGCTTGCTTGGCAGTAGCGAATCGGAGATTGAGGTCACGGGCGCACGCGCGCGCGAACCACGCATCGAAGCCGGGCGGCACCGGGCCGAGCAGGGAGGGAACCGGCATTTCACGCGCGCAAATCGCGAGCAGGAGCGCGCCCAGGGTCTCGGCGTCGAACGGCTTCACCCCGACCAGGCACTCGCAAGCAATGACGCCCATCGCCCACACGTCCGTGCGATGGTCGACGCTCTTGGCGCCCTCCGCCTGCTCGGGGCTCATGTAGTAGGGCGTGCCGAGCACGGAGCCAGTGCGGGTCGCGCTCGAGACGGTGGCGAGGCCGTGGCTCTGCGACTTCGCGATGCCGAAGTCGAGCACCTTCGCGATCTCTTCCTCGTCGTTGCGAACGAGGAAGACGTTGTCCGGCTTCAAGTCCCGGTGAACCACGCCGGCCTCGTGGGCCTTGGTCATGGCCCGCGCGATTTGCGTCAGCACACGCGAGGTCTCCTCCGGTGACAGCCGCCCCAGCCGCTCGAGCCGGCTCGCCAGGGATTCGCCTTCCAGCAGCTCCATGACGATGAAAGGCACGCCGCTGTCCACGCCATGATCGAGGATCTGCACCACGTGCGGGCTACGGAGGGAGGCCGCCGCCTGCGCCTCGCGCAGGAACCGACCGAGCGCCTCCGGGTTGCCGGCGATCTCCGCGTCGATGAGCTTGATCGCAACCGGCGAGCGGAGCGTCAGGTGCTGCGCGAGCCACACCGAGCCCATGCCGCCCCTCCCGAGCTCGCGCTCGAGCCGGTATTTGCCTGACAAGACCTGCTGGGGAGCCCCAACCGACATTGGCCGGTCAGGATACCGTGCCGGAGGGTCCTCGCGGGGTCCTCGAGACCGTCGCGGCGATTTTGCCCCGTTCTGCGCCGGCCGAAACCTGACTGACGTTCGTGTCACCGCAGAAAAAACGCGGCCGCGCTTGCTTTTCCGCCCTGCCCTCGGGCTACACTGACGCCCGTGTCAGGCCCGGCGCGGCCGCGCCCAACGTGACAGGGAGCCCTAGCATGACCCAGCAGATCGACCTCGGAACAACCAAGAAGAAGCTGCCGCTCGTCGGGCAGGACGTGATGCTCGACATCGACGCCGAGCTCAAGGCTTTCGAGGACTCCGAGCGCGAAAAGCTCGGCCTCGAGATCGAGCAGCGCTGGCTGGAGGACATGGCGAACCTGCAGTTCACCAAGTCCGAAAAGAGCAACATCACGTTGCTCATTGGCGGCCTGACTATGGCGCACGACTACCTCGTGTCCGGCGCCTTCACGAGCCTCGGCTACAACACCGTCCCGCTGGACGCGCCGAACTACGACGCGCTTCGCGCGGGCAAGGAGTTCGGTAACCGTGGCCAGTGCAACCCGACGTACTTCACGGTCGGTAACCTGGTTAAGTACCTCGTGTACCTGCGCGACGAGCGCGGCATCTCCACCAAGGAGATCGTCGATAAGTACGTGTTCCTCACCGCCGGCGCCTGCGGCCCGTGTCGCTTCGGCATGTACGTGACGGAGTACCGCAAGGCCTTGCGCGACGCCGGCTTCGACGGTTTCCGCGTCATGCTGTTTCAGCAGCAGGGTGGTCTGTCGCAAGCCACCGGTGAGGCGAGCGGCCTGGAGCTGAACGCCCCGTTCTTCATGGGCATGCTCAAGGGCCTCATCGCGGGTGACGTGATCAACGGCATCGGCTACCGGCTGCGTCCGTACGAAGTCGTCCCCGGCAGCACGGACAAGGCCACGGAAGAGGCCAAGAAGATTTGTTACGAAGCGCTGCTGAACAAGAAGAGCATCTTGCTCGCGCTGCTCAAGTCCAAAGAGCTGTTCAAGAAGGTCGAGATCGACCGCACGCGCTGTAAGCCCAAGGTCGCCATCATCGGCGAGTTCTGGGCCATGACGACCGAGGGCGACGGCAACTACCAACTCCAGCGCTTCCTGGAGAAGGAAGGCGCCGAGTGCGACATCCAGTTCGTGACGGCGTGGATCCTCTACAACATCTGGGAGGTCCGCTTCGACACCAAGAACCGCGCGCTGCTACGCGGGACGGACGACGCGAAGCTCGGCCTCTCCGGCGCCGGCGAGTACGGCGTGTTCCTGCGCAAGATCGGTCTGTGGGCGGGCGACAAAGCGCTCCGCGCCGCGTTCCAGACCTTCGCCCATGCCGGCGGCTTCTACGGCTACCACCTGCCGGACATGGACGCGGTGGCGGACGTAGCGGCTCCCTTCTACAACAACGACCTCCGCGGCGGCGAAGGCCACATGGAGGTCGGCAAGCTGATCCTCAACGTGGTCAAGAACAAGGCCACCATGACCCTGAGCGTGAAGCCCTTCGGCTGCATGCCCAGCTCCAGCGTGTCGGACGGCGTGCAGTCGCTCATCACCGAGCGCTTCCCGGGCACCATCTTCTGCGCGGTCGAGACGAGCGGCGACGGCGCGGTCAACTTCCAGAGCCGCGTGCAGATGTACCTGTTCAAGGCCAAGCAAGCCGCGCAGGCGGAGCTGGAGGTCGCGCTCAAGGACACCGGCCTCACCATCGAGATGGTGCAGGAGTTCCTGCAGCAGAACCCGCGCTACGCGGCCTCGCTGCACCTGCCGGATCACGCCGCCGGCCACACCGCGGGGGACCTCGTGTACGAGGTCGCCAAGGTTTACGGCAAGTCCAAGCTCGAGATCTTCGCCGCGCAGGCGCAGACCGCGCTCAGGTCGCTACGCGACGCCGCGCTGAAGTCCGGCACGGAGGCGCCCGAGAAGGCGCAGGCCGCCGCCGCCTTCGCGCGTGAAGCCGCGGTGGAGCTGTACAGCATCGCCAAGGAGAAGGCGCCGAGCGCCGCGGAAGCCGCCCTGGGCAAGGCCAAAGCCAAGCTCGGCCAGGTGCTGCCGCTCTTCAAGGCGCAGAAGCCGGAAGAATACGCCGCCGCGGCCGAGTAAGGCCGCCGCGAACGCGTGCTAAGACGCCCGGGCGCCGCGAGGTCCCCGGGCGTTTTCGTGTGTACGGATCCCCATGCTGAAAGCACTCCACGACAAGATCAGCGACGCGAACGTGGTCAGGATTTACCTGACCACGCTCGGCCTCGGCACCGCCTATGGCATGGCCATCAGCGTGATCGCGGTGTTCCTCGATCAGCGGGGCTACAAGGAGACCCAGATCGGCACCCTCGCGGCGTGGTTCGCGGCGGGCATCATGGTCACCGCGGTCGCCTCGGGTCACCTGGTGAGCCGCTTCGGCGCCAAGCGCGTGCTCGTCGCGGCGCTGTTCACCTACGCCGCGACGGTCGCCCTGTTCCCGTTCGCGCCCGGCTACGGCGCGATCGCCGGCCTGCGCTTTTTCGACGGCGCCGCGTCCGTCTGCGTGTGGGTCGCCTCCGAGACGATCCTGCTGGCGCGGGCCCAGCGGGCGATCAAGGCGTTCATCACCAGCATCTACGCGATGTCGATCGCAGTCGGCTACGGAGCGGGCTCGGGCGCCGCCTTCCTGGCCGCGGATGTGCTGCCCAACGAGCGGATCTTCCTCGTCTCGGGCGCGATCACGGTGGTGACGGCCATCTTCGTCGCGCTCAGGCTGGACCGGAGCTCGGACACTCAGCGCGAGGAGCCCGACGCCGCGGGCGCGACGGAAGGCGCCGCGCCAAAGGCTCCGCTCGGCACGCTGATCAGTCGCATCAAGGCGTCCTGCTTCGCCACGTTTTGTTACGGCTACTTCCAGTCGAGCGTCGTGCTCTTCCTGCCCTTGTTCATGAAGAACGAGAAGGGCATCCCTCAAGAGCAGACGCGTCTGATCACCTTCTTCTTCGCGGGCGGCATGCTGCTGGCGACCAACTTCGCAGGTCGCATCGGGGACCGGCACGGCCACCTGTTGGTGATGCGCATTTTGGCCGTCGTCGGCACGGCCATGATCGCTTCGTTCGTCTGGCTCAACGGCCTCCCCGCGATGGCAGTCGCGGTCTTCGTGGCGGGCGCGAGCTTGGCGAGCATCTCGCCTCTGAGCTTGGCGCTACAGGGCCTACAGACGCGCGAGTATGGCCGCGCGACCGGCATCTACAACGCGTTTTACGCCGCGGGGATGCTGCTCGGCCCGCCCATCTCCAGCCAGATTTTTCACCTGAGCGGCGGCGGACCGATGCTTTACCACCTCGCCGCGCTGTGGGCCGCGTTCGTGGTGTTCGCCCAGGTCTTTCGCCGTGACGACCCAGCGCTCACGCGCGGGCCGGTGGCGGCCGCACCGCTCGCGACCTCAGACGTGGATTGAGCTCAGCGCGCGGCCGCGCCGTCGAAGGACCTCTGCGCTTCCGCCTTGCGACGCGCGGCGGCGTTCATCGCTACGCTGACCCCAATCATCAGCAGTCCCGCGCTGAGCACGGAGATGGCCGCGACCTGATTGCTAGCGCCGAGCAGCTTGGTGGCGCTGGCGAGCAGAACGATGATCAGCGCAGGACGAATGAGGTGATCCGGCGCGCGCGAAGAGAGCTGTGCGCCGATGAATACCCCCGGAATGGCGCCCACGAGGATGGAAGCGGTGAGCGCGAGCTGGAAGTCACCGAACAAAACGTGGCCCAGCGCGGCCGAGGCGACGAGCGGCACGGCTTGCACCAAGTCCGTGCCCACGAGCTCGGAGAGCTTGAAGCTCGGGTACAGCATGAGGAGCAAGATGATCATCAGCGACCCCGAGCCGACGGAGGTCAGGCCGACGATCAACCCGCCCGCGATGCCGATGAGCAACGTGGGCAGCTTCTTGACTTGAAGCGGGGCCATGCTGTCGCCTGGCTTGCGGGAGCGCGCGAGGATGGGACGAATCACCAAACCCAAGGCGACGACGAGCAGGGCCGCGCCGAGCGCGTGCTTGACGACGCCCTGCAGAACCGCGCCTTGGCCGAGCGTCTTGAGCAGGACCACGCCGAGGAACGCGGACGGTATGGAGCCCATCACCAGCCACTTCACCAGGTCCTTGTTGACCGAGCCGCGCTTGAAATGGATGCCGCCCCCGATGGGCTTCATGATCATGCTGGCGACGATGTCGCTCGAGACCGCCGCCAGTGGCTCGACCTTGAACAACAGGACGAGGATGGGCGTCATCAACGCCCCTCCCCCCATACCGGTCAGCCCAACTACGAAGCCGACGAACAGGCCGGCGAGCGCAACAATCGGATCCATCGCCCGGATTGTTTAGCACCGAATCCCTATCGAGAAAGTAGGGATTAGCCGAGCAGGGCTAGTCTGCGGAAATTATTGGGATTGCTGCGGTACCGCTAAGGCGCAGCTCCCACCGGTGGCAGCGAGGGTCGAGCCGCCGGCTCACTGCGGTCACTCTCGCCGGTCTTGTCGAGCGCCATCTTGAAGAGGACGGGCCCGATCATCTCGTTGATGGCGACCGCGGCGATGACCAGCGAGCCGAAGCCGTCCCCCACCGTCGGAAACGAGTTCTTCACGACCACCCCGAGCCCCAGCGCGAGCCCAGCTTGCGAGACCAGCGAGGACCAGCCCCATTTGCGAACGACGGGCGGGTCACCGGCGAGCCGCGCGCTGATGCGCGACGCAACGAAAGTGAAGAAGGCGCGCCCCGCGCAGAGCGCAAGCGCGATGGGCCAGAGCTGCTTGAGCAGCGGTACGTCCAGCTCCGCCCCGGCGGTGGCGAAGAACAGCACGAAGACCACGCTGCCCATTTG
This sequence comes from Myxococcales bacterium, assembly GCA_004193285.1. Taxonomy (GTDB): domain Bacteria; phylum Myxococcota_A; class Polyangia; order Polyangiales; family Polyangiaceae; genus PMG-095. The sequence goes on from SECP01000033.1 coordinate 13,293, forward strand.
CTCCACCGCGTGGAGGAGCTTGGGCCCCTGATTGGACAGGTTCTGAACCACGAACCCCGCGGTGAGGAAGGTCAGGAGCGGGTCGAGGTGGACGTACCTGAGACCGGCCGTGACTCCGAAGCCGAGCGCGAGCAGCACGAGGATGAGCTGGCCCCCGACCAGGCGCAGGTACATCGCGAGCAGGAGGCCGAGGGTGGTGCCCATCGAGAAGCTGCCCAAGATTTCATGCCCGAGCACGTTGAAGTCGTCGATGGAGATCGATGCGCCCGGCGTGATGAGGGGCCGAGCCAGCATGATCGCGGTGGCGATCATCATCACGACCACGACGTCCGACAACATGATGAAGCCGAGCGAAAACGTGGCGAGCGGGCCCTTGGCGCGCGTCTGCGAGAGGATGCCCATGCAGGCCGAGGGGCTCCGCGTCACGCACAGCGCCCCCCAGAGCAGGGCGACGCCGAGCAGAGGCCGGGCCTCCAGATTTTGCGCGAACGGAATGAAGCGCGAGAGCAGCCAGAACAGGGTGCCCATGCCGACCAAAACCACGCCGGTTTGAATCAGGCTGGCGTAGGCGAGACTCTTGGCGACGGAGCGCAAGGTCTCCAGACGCAGCTCCACGCCGCCCGCGAGGGCGATCAGCGCCAAGGCGAGCGTGTTGACCGGCAGCAGCTGCTTGACCGCTTCGTGATCCACCAAGTGCAGCACGTGCGGGCCGCCGACGATCCCAGCCAGCAAGTAGCCGGAGAGATGCGGCAAGCCGAGCGGCTCCAAGAGCTCGCTGAGCAGAGTTCCCGCGAGCACGAGGAAGCCAATCGCGGTCATGATGCCGAGCCGTGACTCGACCTCGGGCGCGATTTTGGTGAGCGCGAACAGCACGCCGAACGAAACCGCCAAGGCGAGCGCTTGCACCGCGCGCGTGGCGAGACCCTTTTGTGCGCTGCCGTGGCCGCTCATCCGTGGCTCTCCTGCTCCGTGAGCTTAGGGGGTGCGTCGCTAGGGCGCCCTATTTGGCTGGGGTCCACCGCGTGCAGCTCGCCCGCGCGCCGAAGCGAGCGACGCAGCGCCGCCGGGCCGACCCATTCACCCAGCACCGTGGAGACGACCGCGAAGAGCAGCACTGCGTCCGACGCGACGCCGGGGACCCGGGTCGAAAAGGCCAGCGCCGCTGCGACCGTGAAGCCGCCGGAGGCAAGCATGCTCAAGCCGAAGTCCTCTCCGGTGCCGCGCGCGGGCCCGCTGCGCAAGGCCGACCCGAGCAGCACGCGCACCAAAATCTTCGCGAGCAGTGCGATACCGACGAGCACCAAAAGCGCGGTGGGGAGCTTCAGGTTCACGTAAGCGCCGGCCAGCACGGTCACCGGGAGCAGCACCGGCTTCTCCGTCGGCGTGAGCATGGCCTTGATGTCCAGGCGGTGCCGCGAGGCGGCGAGCACGACCCCCATCGCGATCATCGCCCCGAGCAACGAGAGGCCCGCGCGATCGGCGGCGCCGACGCACAGAAGCCCGGTACCGAGCAGCACCCCCCAGCTCTCGTCACGCCGGAAGTCACGGCCGAGGAGCAGCGCCGCGATCAGCCCGAGCCCGGCGCCGAACGCGAGGGTGATGAAGGCCCGCCCCACGATGGGCACGCTGGGCAGCGACCCGCCCGGGGCGAGCGCGAACAGCACGGTGAGGGTCAGCGGCGGCACGATCGCGCTGGCGCGAGCGGCATCCGCCGCGAAGTCCGAAAGGGGACCGCGCGCGCCGTGGCGCTCCACCACCCAGCGCACCGAGTGGCGCGTCGTCGCGGAAGCGCAGGCTCCCATGCCGAGCGCGATCGCCGTCTGCTTGAAGCCGGTGAAACCGCAGTACGGTGCCGCCACGTAGACGACGGCGCTCACGACCGCGCAGCACACGACGCCGAGGAGCACGCCGATGGCTCCGCGCTTGGGGTTGACGTACCGGTCCGCCACGCGCACGTAGCCGATGCCGACCACGAGCGCCAACCAGCCGGTGCCGACGAGCACGACCGGCTCGAAGGTGTGGGCGAGCGAGCGGCCCAGCACGTCCAAAACGTGCGGCCCGAGCGCGAACCCCAGCACCAAGTACTCGGAGCCCGAGGGCAAGCCGAAGCCGCGGATGGCGCGGCCCCCCACGAGGTTGCTGCCCAAGTACGCGAGGAGCAAGAGCCCGAGTAGGAGCCAGATGGCGTCACTCACGCGCGGTCTCTCCCGAGCGTGACGCCGGCGGCCGACAGCGCGTCCAGAGCTGCGATGTGGAACGCGGTCCGCGCCTCGAGCGACTCGCACGTGGCCGCGATTCGAAAGCGGATCGCGTCCGCGTCCGCGGAAACGATTTCGACGCTCGGCTCCGAGCCGACCTTGCCTGCAACCGTGGCGAGCAGCGAGCGCACCTCCGTGACGGACGAGCTGGCGGCGACGTACACGTCTAGGGTGAGCCGAGGGCGAGCGCCAAGGAGCCGGAGTGGCCGCACCAGCGTGAGCAGGTGGGGCACGCGCAGCTCCGTGCGGTCGGTCACGATCACTCGCAGCTCCAGCAAGTTCAGCTCCGCGACGCGGCCCCGGTAGGCGCCGAGCTCCACGTACTCGCCAACCCGCAAGCGGCGCCCGAAGAGCCAGATCGCGCCCACCGTGCCCGAAGCCAGCACCGGAGTCGAAGCGAGCCCCAGCGCGACCAGCGCGATCACGCCCACGCGCGTGAGCACTCCGTCCGACTCACCGGTGACGATGGGGGCCAGGAAGACGAGCCCCGCGATCACGATGCCCGAGCGTAAAATCACGCTCGTCGGCGCGGCCAAGTCGTTGGGCAACCAACCGAGCGCCGCTTCCCCACGGCCAACGCTGGCGAAGAACAGACCCACGAAGCGCACGAGCACGAACACGGCGAGGGCGGCGAGGGCCGCGACCACCAGCAGCGGCAGGGCCGTGGCGAGCCGCGTCATCAGCTGCGACAGCGGTGCCAGCACGACGCCGGTCAGCTTCTGCGTGTACCCGCGCGTCGACTCGAACAGCGACAGCACCACGACGAGCCACGTGTAAGCGATGCCGGCTTGCGCCAACCACTTCAACGTGCTGAGCGCGAGCACGCCCGTGGAGCGGAGCATCGCCGGGCGCACGAACTCGATGTTCTGGAAGCGCACCGAGAGCTCTCGGTCGCTGCGCTCCTCCACCCACTGGCGCGCGCGCTCCGCGAAATCACTCACCTTGCGGATGAGGTAAAAGGCGATAAGCCCGAAGAAAACGACGAGCGAGAACGAAAACGCGCTCTTGGCGATGGCCGCGCGTTTGCGATCCGAAACGAGCTTCTCGTGAATGGCGGACGCGGTGCTGGCGGCGAACGCGTCCAGCGAAGACCAGCCAGCGAGCTTGGCCTCCTCTTCGCTCAGCTCCACGATGAACGTGCGGCCCACCGAGAGGATGGCAGAGTCCCCCCGGCGCTGGACTCCGACGTCACTGGTCTGCTCACCGTCGTAGGCGCGCTTCAGCTGCTGGCTCGCCTCACGTGCGCGCACCTCCGGCGTCTTTGCGCCGATCGCGGCGCGCAGCGAGAACACCGTGTCATCCGCCAGCTTGACGTTGAAGGTCGGCACGTCCGCCGGCTTCGGGGGGGGCGGCGGCTCCTCCGGCTCTACCGGCATGGGGGGCTCGGGTTCTGGCGCGGGAGGCGCGTCGACGGACGGCGCGGGGGCGGCGGCTGGGTCGGCGGAGTCCGCTCCGGCGGCTCCCCCGGCGCCCGCTTCGCCCGATGCCCCAGACGCCGACGAGCTGGACGCCGCAGGGGCGCCGCCAGACGACTTGGGGGGCGCCGAGACTGCTCCCGCGGCCGCTGGCTTGGCGGCAGGGGGCACGGGCCGGGCTACGACCGCGGCGGGCACGCTCGCGCTGGGCACCTGGCCGAACGAGGCGCCCGCCCACAGCATCGCCGCCAAGGAGAGAACGAGTGCTGCGAAACCGCTGCTCTCGATGCGTAAAAAGCGCGTTATGCGGTCCAGCACGAGCCGACTACTTTCGGCCACGCGCGCGCTGAGCGCAAGCGGCTACGGGAGGCGCCGAAACGGATAGGTGGCAGGTCGGATCCAGCCTCGCAAATCGTTGCGGCGGACGACCGCCCTGCCATGTTAAGCGGCCCCATGACCAAGACCGAGCACCCCGACCGCCTCGTGCTCCACATTGCCGGTGCGGATCGCACTGGCGTCACGGCACGCCTCACCGAAATCATCGCCCAAGAGGACGCGGCGCTGATCAACATCGGCCAATCCGTACTGAACGGCTACCTGATGCTTTCGGCGGTGGTGGACCTGCCGAAGAACTCGTACGCGCTTCGGAAAATTCTGTTCGCGGTGGCGGATCTGGGTCTGCGGCTCGAGGTGATGCCCTTCAAGCACGCGGCCGAATCGGCGGAAGTGTCGGAGGCGCCGGCGCTCGCGGTCACGCTGCTCGGCCCCCTCTCCACCGGTAAAGCCACCGCGGAGATCACGCGCTACCTCGCGGAGCGGCACATGAACATCCGCGAGATCCGCTCTCTCTCGGACGTCGAGCTCAACGGCCTGGAGCTCATCGCGGACATGCCTTCCGGCACGGATCTCAAGCCGTTCGAGCTCGCAGCGCTGCGCGGCGAGCTGCTGCGGCTCGGCATGCAGCTCGGAGTGGACCTCGCGGTGCAGAAGGACGACATCTTTCGTCGGACCAAGCGCCTCGTCTGTATGGATGTGGACTCCACCTTCGTGAAGGGCGAGTTCATCGACGAGCTGGCAGAGCTCGTCGGAGTCAAGGAGCAAGTGGCGGCCATCACCGCCCGGGCCATGCGCGGTGAGATCGATTTCAAGGGCGCGCTGACCGAGCGGGTCAAGTTGCTGGAGGGCCTGCCTTTCGAGCGCGCGCGCTCACTCATCGACAAGTTCGAGCTCACGCCGGGCGCGGAGCAATGGGTCAAGAAGCTACAGAGCCTCGGGTACCGCATCGGCCTCGTCAGCGGCGGCTTCACCTTCTTCGTGGACGTGCTGAAGCAGCGGTTCGGCCTGGATTTCGCGTTCGCCAACGAGCTCGAGGTCGAAGGTGGAAAGCTCACCGGCCGCGTGCGCGGAGCGATCGTAGACGGCGAGCGCAAGGCTCAGGTCCTCAAGGACATGGCCCAGGTTTACAGCTGTCGTTTGGAGCAGAGCATCGCGATCGGCGACGGCGCCAACGACATCTTGATGCTGCAAACGGCCGGGCTCGGCATCGCGTTTCGGGCCAAGCCCAAGCTGCAAGAGGTCGCGAGCTTCTCCCTCAATCACCACGAGCGGCTGGACACCCTCCTCTACCTCATGGGCTGGAACGAGCGCGACCTCCGAACCGTCTGAAGAGCGCGGACGCTCGACGACCCATTTCCGGCTCCAGCGCAGGCGCCCGAGCTCGCCTTCGCGGGAGCCGCCGCGCCGGCGCCCTCAGATTTTGTCGTCTTGAGCGGCGAACGGACGAGTCTTTTCGATGAGGCGCCGCGCGATGCTGGGGTCGACGAGCAGCCGGTCGAACGGCTCCAAATCGGGCTCGCGCTTCTCGAGACCGAGCTCTGCTTCCAGCGCGTTCACGATGCAGTCCGCGATCATGACCAGTCGCACGTGCGGGGTCGCGGCTGCGGCGGGGTCGTGATGAGCCGCGCAAGCGTCCACGATTTCGGTCGGCAGCTTCCAAGCCATCGCGACCTCCGCGCCGGCGCTCTCGTGGTATTTTTCCACGAGCTGGTCGACGAGGGCGGGCGTGGAGGGCGTGGCGATGCTGTCCAAGATCCGGTAGATGCGCGACTCGCCGATGTCGTGCAGCAGCCCGCTCATGTAGTCGTAGTCGCTCCCGATCGAGAGCTCGCGCGAGATGACGCGGGCCGCGTGCGCCGCGAGCACGCTGCGCCGGAAGGACGCTTGCACGGCGGGTTGGTAGCGCCGCAGCCCGCCCGAGGTGCTGGCGTAAACGACCTGAAAAAGCAGGTCCCGCGTGCTCGCCAGACCCAAGCGGACGATCGCGGACTGGGTGGAGCTCGTCACCCAACCGCGGAAATAAATCACGCTGTTCGCGACCGACATGAAGCGCGCCGCGATGGGCGGGTCCGTATCGACCAAGCCGGCTAGATCCGTGATGCGCGCGTCCGGGTCGTTGGCGAGGCGGATCGCCGATTGGGCGACCGCAGGCAGCACCGGCAGAGCGGCGCGCCCGGTCTTGAGTCGTTTGACCAGCTCTCGCTCGAGCTCCGGCAGCCCCCCATCTTCCGAGGGGACGCCTGACTCGGCCGGTAGCACCTGGCTCTCGTCCGCGCTCGGCGTCAGCGACATCGAAGATTGCGCGCTCATCCGGAACGCAGCCTGTTCAGCGGGAGGATTGGAACGTCCGTAATTGGCAGCACGCTCGTCTGCGGAGCCTCGGGCGGAGTGGTGAACGGGATGCTCATGCTGGCGGAGCCTCGCGCGTCCTGCTCGACCGCCTCGGGCAGGCTCTGACCAGGCGCGACGAGGACCACGCGATTGCGCCCGCTGCGCTTGGCCGCATAAAGAGCCATATCCGCGCGATGCAGGAGGTCCTCCATCCGCTCGTCGCTCTGACGCGGGTCGAAGACGGTGGTGCCGATACTGATGGTGAGCTTGGCGGGGCCGCTCTTGGGGGGCAGCATGAGCTCGATGCTGCGCCGCAGCCGCTCCGCGACCAGCCGCGCAGACTCCGGGCCTGCGCCCGCGACGATGCCGACGAACTCCTCACCGCCGTAGCGGCCGACCAGGTCACCGGGGCGTAGCGCGAGCTTCAGCACCGCTGCTACCGCGACGAGCACGCGGTCACCCATCTCGTGGCCGAAGCGATCGTTGACGGACTTGAAGTGGTCCAAGTCCATGAAGAGCACCCCGAAGCGATCGCCGGACTGGCAGCGAGACAAAATCTCTGCCTGAAGCGAGCGGCGGTTCAAGAGCCCGGTGAGCGGGTCCGTCTGTGAGTCCCGACGCAGGTTGTCTCGTTCGTTACGCACCCTCTCGAGCGCATCGTAAAAGCGTTTGTTGCGGAGCTGTACCCGAATCCGAGCGCGCAGCTCCTGCTGTCGCTCCGGGTCCGGCACGTAGTCGTCAGCGCCGGCGAGGAGGCCGCGCGCTACTTCTTCTTCGTCCGCCGCCGTCCCGAGCAGGATGACCGGATAGTGCAGGCGAGGGTCCATGGCCCGCAAGTCTCCGACCAGCTCGAGGCCGCTCATGGTGGGCAGGTCCGCGGCCAGAAGAATGAGGTCCGGCTCGTACTCGGCGGTGAGGCGGAGGAGCTCGTCGCCATCTGGCAAGAACACACAGTCGTACCCTTCGTGCTCCAGGAGCGCGCGCAGCATGCTCCTCCGCTCGGTCTCGGGCTCGACCACGAGCACACGGCCGGCGCGCTCCGCGATGGGAGGCGTCGACGAAAGTCTGAGTGAATCCGGTGAGCGGGGCAGCAACGCGCCGAGGTCCTTTCCCGTACAAACGGACCGCATCTTACGATCTGAAGGGCCGGCCCGGCGACTCGGCGGCTATTTGCGCTGAACTTCGGGCAAAACGAGCCGTTGTGATGGCTGCAGGCACATGTTCTGGAAGAAGAACGCCCCCACCCCTGGCCCCTCCCCCAGCCCCTCCCAAGCGAGCATGGAGGCGCAGGACGTCGGCCGTGAGAGCCGGGATTTGGACGCGGCCATCGACGCCGTCGTGGCGATGCTTCGCGCCTTCGGCGAGCACGCCTTCGACACCCCCAACGTGCCCGCCGAAGACACGCGCGACGAGTGCGACGGTTGGGCGCGCAAGATCGCGATGGGCGAAAACCTCGGAGTGGAAGGCGGGCCTCCTCGCCGTGACTTTGGCGGGGCCCGTCGTTACTTCGCGGCCCACCGCGCTCACGAGCGCGAGTACGTCGGCTCGACGGTGGCGAACTTGCGCGAGGCGGTGCACGCCTTCGCTCGTTGCCTCACCCGCACCGTCGGCGAGGACCGCGCCGCAGACGCCAAGGTCGGCGCGCAGCTCGGCAACCTCGTGGCCGCCTTCGGCGCGAACGACGTGGACGTGATTCGACGCGAAGCGGAGGGAGTCGTCCAGGTCGTGACGGACGTCATGGACCAACGGAAGAGGCTGCAGCAAGAGCAGATGCAGCTGCTCAGCGAGAAGGTGACGAAGCTGAAAGCGGAGCTCCACGAGGCGCGTGAGAGCGCCGCCCTCGACCCGCTCACTCAGCTGCACAACCGAAGCTCTCTGGACTCTCAGCTCGAGCGAGTGGCAGACCTCTCGTTTCTGATGAGCGCGACGCCCTGCCTGCTCATGATCGACGTCGATCACTTCAAGTCGGTCAACGACCGCTTCGGCCACCCCATCGGCGACGAGGTGATCCGGCGCGTCGCCGACACGTTGGTCCGCAACTTCCTGCGCCGCGAGGACTTCGTGGCGCGCTACGGCGGTGAGGAGTTCGTGGTGGTGGTGCCGGACTCGTCGTCCCACGCCGTTCGGCAACGGGCCGAACGAGTGCGGCAGGCGATCGGCGAGATTGGATTCAGCAAAGGCACCGAGCATTTCAGCGTCACCGCCTCCATCGGGGTGGCGGTGCTCGGTCCGGGCGACACCGGCAAATCTTGGCTGGAGCGCGCGGACGCCGCCCTCTACGAAGCCAAATCCGCGGGACGCAACCGCGTCGTCTTCGCCGAGGATACGGGCGCGAAGTCGCCGTCGCTCCGGCCGTCTCGGCCCCCTTCGCAGGCGCCGGAGCGCGCGCTCTCCAGCGGCTCCTTACGCTTGAACGGAAAGCCCGTTTGAGGGCTCAGACCGGCTTGAACTCGGCGGGAGCGGACGAGCCCTCACCGAAGAAGTACTTTTCGCACTCCGTCATCCACAGCCGCTGACCGTTTTCGCTCGTGAGGTCCAAGCGGTACTCGTTGATGAGCATCTTGGAGTGCTCGAGCCAGCCGCGCCATGCTTGCGCCGAAACGTTGTCGAACAAGCGCTGGCCGAGGTCACCGCGGAACGGCGGCTTCTCCAGGCCTTCCAGGTCCTTGTCGAGCTTCACGCAGTGCACGGTGCGAGCCATTTTCGCGGACTTTGACCGCGCGTAGGCGAGCCGTCAAGCGGCTTAGGGTTTGCGAGGGAGGTACGGCTGCTCGACCGTGATGCGGAAAGTGTCGCCACGGCGCCACAGGGTGCCGCTCAGCAGACGCACGTTTTTGGCGCGAGCCTCGATGACGGCGCCGATGATCTCACCAGCGGCGCGCGGCGGGATACCGAGCGCTTCGATCAAGATGTCCCCGTCTTGCACTCCGATGCCGAGCGCGCCCACTCCCGAGAGGCGTAGCCCCGCGGGGTGCTCGGCCGTCTGCTGGACGAAGGCGCCTTGAGGGCGAGCCGCGCTCTCCGCCAGCTTGAGCACCGTCTGCTGAGACACGAACAAAGAGGTCGGTTTTGCCAAGGGAGCGGCCTTGGCGCCGCCGCGGCGAGGCGCTTTGCCGGCGCCCACGACGGGCAGCAGCCGCGGCTCTGCCTTTGCCGGCTCGAGCTCCGGGGTTGGGCTCGGAGCGCCGTCGCGAGCCGAGGCGGCGAGTGGCTGCACGAGCCCGAGGAGCACGCTTGCCGCTCCGTGGCTCACGGGCGCAACCAGCGCCGCGGCGCCGTAGGCAACGGCGACGAAGGGCGCTGCCAGCCCCGCCAGCAACATCACCGAGACGACGGTTCGAGGCACTGCCGCCAGTTTACCGATTACACCCGCTGCCGCCAGTTGCCTTGAAAAGACTTGCCGATATCGTCGCACGTAGGGTCCGTCGCGATGAGCTCGGGACGAGCGTCTTGGCAGTAAACGATCGTGTTTTGCCGAAAGGTATGGCCGAAGTGGATCGACTCTTCACGCGAGATGCCGTGGACGACCCAGGCCGGCTCGCGAAACACGCCTTCCGGCTCTTCATCGTACCCAACGCAGTGCTCCACCCGGTAGCAACCGAGGATCAGCAGGTCGCGCATGACCTGATGGCGGCTATCGTTCACCCGGCGCGGAAGCAGCATGGAGCGAGGATTGTACGCCGTGAGGATGGCGAAGCGCTGCCGCAGAAGCGCGGGCAATGCGTTGACATCCTTGACTATTTCGCCGTCCAGAGAGACCCGAATCATGCCGCTTTCGCTGGGGAGCTCGTAGACGGTGGCGAAGTAGGAACGGAGCAGGTTCTGGTCCACGGCCGCGTAGTTACCGCAAGTTGGCCCAGCGCACCAAGCGCCGAGCCCTGCCCGCCCGATTATGCCCTCCGCGGCGCCGCGCCGGCCCCTACACCTTGAAGCGGTAGCCGACGCCCCGCACGGTGAGCAAGTGCTCGGGCTCCGCGGAGTCCTTCTCCAGCTTGCTCCTGAGCTGCAGCAAAAAATTGTCGATCGTCCGGAGTGTGCCGTGATGACCCGCGCCCCAGACCCGGGAGAGGATTTCCTCGCGCGAGAGCACGCGGCCCTGCGCCTCCACGAGGCACCAAAGCACGTCGAACTCCGTAGCGGTGAGGTCCACGGCCACGCCGCCGCGCACGACTTGGCGCGTTCCCGAGTCAATCAGGAGCTCGCCGGCGTGAACGACCGCTTCCACGTGCTTGCGACTCAAGCCGTCCCGCCGCAGCACGGCTTTGACCCGGGCGAGCAGCTCCGCCAAGCCGAAGGGCTTGGTGATGTAGTCCTCCGCGCCGAGCTCGAGGCCCATCACCTTGTCCATTTCTGCGCCGCGCGCGCTGAGCATGATGACGGGCACGGTGCTGCCTTTACTGCGCAGGTGGCGCACGACCTCGAAGCCGTTCGTCTTCGGCAACATGACGTCCAAAATCACCAAATCCGCGGCGCCTTCGGCGGCTAGCGCGAGGCCTTCGTCCCCGTCTGCCGCCACCTCCACGTCGTAACCCTCCGCCTCGAGGTTCATGCGCAAGCCGAGCGAGATGCTCTCGTCGTCTTCGACGATGAGAATGCGCTTTTTTCCGTTTGCGGGTGCCAATGACTCCTTTCTAGTGCCCGCCTCGCGAGCTGACAATTACCGGCGCGGAGAGCCGAGAAACTTGTGGAACTCCGCCGCTTCCCGACGGAAGAATGCGCCCCGCATGAGCGCCCCGCCTCAGCCACTGCCTCAGCCACTGCCCCGGACGAGCCTCGCGGTGACGTGCCTCGGGCATGCCGTATTCTTCGCTTGGGCGGCGGCCACCCTCCCCTGGCGCGGCGGCACCACTTTCGCCATTTCCCTGACCGTTCTGGCTGCGCTGCACCTGGCCACGGGCGTGCTCGCCTTGCTGAAGCGGCCCGAGTGGCTGGTCTGGAGCTGGCGCGCGCTTTCCGTCTTCTCGCTCCTGGTTTTCGTGCTGATGGGCTGGTCGATCGCGGCCGCTGCCATCTACGTCGGCAAGCTGTACCTACGGCTGGGTCCCTCCGTGGCCAGCGGCCTGGTCGCAGCCCTCGTGCTGCTCTCGCTCCTCACTTTACCGGTCGCCATCTGGGCCGCGCGTTACACTTGGCCGGTCAAAGCACGCTCGCTGCGGGGCATCGGCACCGGCCTCTCCGCGCTGGTGGCGCTCCTGGTGTTCACGCTGCCGCTCGCCAGCAGCGCCGCGCGCGCCCAGCCGGTGCCCGGTGTGGACGCTCGCATCGGCTCGGACATCGCGGCGCTCCTCGACGAGCACCTGCAGCGCGCGCCCATCGACGGAGACCGCACCGCCTCCGGCGTCGGGCCCGCCGTGTGCAAACACCCGCTGGACGCGCACTGGCTCACCTTGTTCGTGGCGCATACCCGCGGGACCACCCCCCGAATCACCTGCTTGCAGGGCACGAACGCCGCCGAGCTGCGCCAGAGCTTGAAACGAGTGCTCCGAAAGCGCGCGAGCCCTGGTTCCGTCGTGGTGGTGGACGTCGTGCGCGCGGTCAAACCGCTTTCCAGCAGCGTCCCTCTGCTGGAGGCGCTCGAGGTCCGACCGGGTTTGGACGGCGTCTGCGAGGAGGAGCGCTGTCTGCCCGCCTGGAAGCTGACCCTCAGCAACACCTTCGCGGAGAATCGCCCGCTGCCGTCTATACCGGACGTGAGCTATGGCTTCTCGGTAGAGGCGGTGCGAGATCTGCTCGGCTCCTCCAAGGAGGCACGGGGCCGGGGGCTGGAGGGCATGCTCCGGATCGAAACGGAGACGCTCACGGTCGACGACACGGGAGTGCACCGGCTGTCGCGCACGCGGCCTGCTCCGCCCGCGCTCAGCCAGTTCGCAGTCGCCCAAGCGGTGCGCGCCGCTCAAAAGTACATCGTGGACGCGCAGGAGAAGGACGGCACCTTCCGCTACTCGCTGGACCCGGAGAGCGGCCACGAAGACCGGGCCACGCTGAACCTGCCGCGTCAGGCCGGCACCACCTACGCGCTGTGCGAGCTCGGCGAAGGGAAGCGCGTGCGCCGAACCGTCCAGCGTGCCCTCGGCGCGTTCGAGCCGACCGAGCAGCAGTTCGGGGATGTCTCCGCGCTGCAAGACGCCGGGATTTTCGGGCTGGGGAAGAGCGCGCTGCCGCTGCTTGCCATGCTGCGCTGCCGCGAGCAGGTGGGGGCCGAGAACGACCGCCTGATCGGTCAGCTCACGCGCCTCATGCTCCGCCTCCAGCGGGAAAACGGTGGCTTTTACCCGGAGCTGGACGCGAAGACGGCGAAGGGCAAAGGCGACCACGAGGTCCTCTACGCCGCCGGGCAGGCCGTGCTCTCGCTGGTTTTGCTCGAGCAGCAGCTCGGCGAGTTGAAGGGGACCCAGGCCGAGCCGCTGCCCAGCCCGAGCGTCCTGAAGCGCGCCATCGACTCGGCGATGGCGTTTTACGGAGGTCCGTACTGGCCTCGCCCGCTCCGCGATTTCTTCTTCTTCGAAGAGGGGTGGCACTGTTTGGCCGCACGCCACGCCCTCACCTCCCATCGCAACGACGGCTACGAGCAGCTGTGCATCGACTACGTCGCTTCGCGGTTGCGCTACGTGGCCCGAGCCGGCGACAGCAGCGAGCCGCACTTCGTCGGCGGCTACGGTATCAGCGACCTCTTTCCGCCTCGGAACACGGCCACCGCCGGCTTGGGCGAAGCGCTCAACGCCTCGATCGCGATCAAGCAGAAGCGCGGCCTGCCGGTGTCGGAGGACAAGGCCATTCTCGCCGACCTCGTCAGCTTCCTGCTCCGCGCGCAGTGGACGCAAGCGGGCTGCTACGCGTGCAAAGAGCCCCGCCTCGTGGTCGGAGGCTTCTCGCAACAGCTCGCCGGGCCGGACATTCGCATCGACTACGTGCAGCACGCCATGAGCGCGATCGGGCACGGCGGTCGACTCTTGTTCTGAACCCCCCTCACGCAGGGCGGGCCGGAAAGCAGCGCGCTCAGCGGGGGCGCGGCACGTCCGGATGCTCGTTGTAGAACGCTTCCAGCGACTCCTTGCTGATGCGCAGAGTGACGAGGCCGTCCTTGAGGAGCTTTGCCTGGCAGCCGAGGCGCGACGTCATTTTCACGTCGAAAGCCTTGTCGAGGATGTCTTCTTCGTCTTCCTCGGACTCGCTGAGCAGCGCCGCGCCCTCTTCCACGTAGACGTGACAGGTGCTGCAGGCGCACACGCCGCCGCACGCGCTGCCTTCCGGCGCGTCGATCTTGCGAGCGGCGTCCAGCAGGGAGGTGCCGATGGGCACCTCGACCTCGAGGTTCTGGTCGATGAAGCGAACTTTGGGCATCGGCTCTCGGTCTCCTAGCGCGCGTCCTCGCGGTGCCGGGCGACGTGCGCGTCGACCCCGTCCGCGTGCTGCACGCGCGTCTCCACGTCCGCCACATTCTTGCCGGAAATGGCTTGGGCCACCGCGCGGTTCATGCGACGGCCGGCCCACTCGTGGGTCACCGCGTCGAGCTGGTCGATCGCAGCTTGCACGTTGTTCGCGGATTTGGCCGTCGAAATGGCGTTTTTGAGGGAAGCGAGCGCGGCGTCGACCGCCGCTCTTTCGTCCTCGTTCAACAGGTCCGCGTCGCTCGCGAGGCCCTTGTTCGTGGCGAGCAGGAGTCGCTCTCCCTCGACGCGGGATTCCACGAGGCGCCGCTGCTCCAGGTCGCTCTCGCCGTAGTCGAGGGCTTCGATGAGCATGCGCTCCACGTCGTCGTCGGTGAGCCCGTAGCTGGGCTGCACCGCCACCTCCTGCGAGATACCGGTCGTCGTCTCGCGGGCGCTCACCTTGAGCAGGCTGTTCTCGTCCACCGAGAGCTCTACTTCCAGCCGCGCCATCCCCGCAGGCATCGGCGGGATACCCCGCAGTGAAAAGCGCGCGAGCGAGCGACAGTCGGCGGCAAGCTCGCGCTCACCCTGGACGACGTGCAGCTCGAAACCGGTCTGGTTGTCCGCGTACGTGGTGAACGTCGCGCGCGCACCGGTAGGGATGGTCGTGTTGCGCGGCAAGATCTTGTCGACCCCGCCGCCCATCGTCTCGATGCCGAGCGAGAGCGGCAAGACGTCCAAGAGGAGCACCTCGCCGTCGTCGCGAGACAGCAGATCCGCCTGCAATGCCGCGCCGTACGCGACGACCAGCTCTGGATCCAGCTCGCAGCGCGGCTCCTGGCCGAACAGCTCCGCGACGTAGCCGCGGACGCGAGGCACGCGGGTGGAGCCGCCGACGAGGATCACGCCGTCCAGCTGCTTCGGCTCCAGCCCCGCGTCGCGCAGAGCGCGGCGGCAGGCCTTGCCGGTGCGCTCGAGCAGCGGCGCGATCAGCGCTTCCAGCTCGGCGCGCGTGAGCTTGACCTGAATCGTGGCGCCGCCTTTGGCCGGTAGCTCGATGCTGGCTTCGGGCGAGTCCGTGAGGGCGTGCTTCAGCTCACGAGCCGCCGAGAGCGCCAATGCCACGACGTCGGGCTGGCGCTCTTCGCCGGCTCCCATCTGCTCGAGCAAAACCTCGGCGACCGCGCGGTCCATGTCGTCGCCACCGAGGGCGCTGTCGCCGCCGCTGCTCTTCACCTGGAATACGCCGTCGTCCAGCAGCAGGATCGTGATGTCGAAGGTGCCGCCGCCCAGATCGTAAACGGCGAACAAGCCGTTTTGCTTTTGCTCCAGGCCGTAGGCTAGGGCGGCCGCGGTCGGCTCGTTGAGCAGGCGCAGGACATCGAGCCCGGCGAGGCGCCCGGCGTCTTTAGTGGCCTGGCGCTGCGCGTCGTCGAAATAGGCGGGAACGGTGATGACTGCGCCGCCCACGCCGCGCAGCTGATCGACCGCGCTCTGCTTGAGGCTCTTCAGGATTTCAGCGCTGACCTCGACCGGCGTGATCGCGCGGCCGACGTCGAAGCGCACGCTGCGCGCCTCCTCATCGGTGCGCGGCACCGCGAACTGGTAAGCGCCGAGACGCTTCGTCTCCGCGTCGTCCGCGCCCTTGCCCATGAAGCGCTTGGCGCTCGCGATGGTATGGCCAGGGTCCCGCGTGAGCTGCGCCTTGGCAGCGCGCCCGACGACGACCGCTCCGTTGGACCCGTAGTGCACGACGCTGGGTAACAGCGCCGTACCGTCACAGCTGATGAGCGCCGCGGGCGCGCCGTCGCGCACGTAGGCCACGATCGAGTTGGTAGTACCGAGGTCGATCCCGATGGCGCGGGGCGCAGCCTTGGGGTCGAAAATATCCAGCAGCATCTGTCGCTACGGACGCAGACGGCGAGCGAGCCTTACAGCTCGTCCAGCGCGGCGCCCGCCTCCTCTTTCAAACGGCGCAAGTAACGCAGCTCGCCGAGCAAGCCGACGACTTGCTCCACCGGGATGGGCTCTTCGGAGAAGGCGTCCGACATGCGCTCGGCGACCTCCTCCGCGTCGCTCGCGGCCTGGGCCGCGATGGCTTCCACTTGGGTCTTGTCGCCCGTGCGCCGCGCGGCGGAGAGCGCTTCGCGGCGCTCCATGACTTGCATCAGCAAGGCCGGCGAGGGCTTGGGCTGGTTGGTCTCCGAAACGGGGCGACCGAGCTGCGCGAGCAGGGCCTCCGCTCGCGAAATCGGGTCCCGCAGCTGCCGAAAGGCCTCGTTGACGCTGATGGCGCGGCTGAGCGCCTCGCGGCGCTCGCTCGAAGGCCGACCAGCGTAGCGGTCCGGGTGGAGCGCCTTGCTGAGGTCCCGGTGGCGACGCTCGAGCTCGAGCTCGTCTAGTGCGTAGAGCAGAGGTACGCCCAGCACCTCGAAGGGAGACGACGTCATGACTCGGGTCGACCGGCGCGGCTCACTTGACGGTGAAGGAGTGACCGCAGCCGCACGACGTGGCCTCGTTGGGATTTCGGAACTTGAAGCCTTGGAACATCAAGGTCTTCTCGTAGTCGAGCAGGGAGCCGGCGAGGTACACCAAGCTCTTCTTGTCGACGTAGAACTTCACGCCCTCGACCTCGTACACCGTATCGCGCTCGCGCGGCGGCTCGTCGTCGAACTGAATGACGTAGGAGAAGCCGGAGCAGCCGCCGCCCTTGATGCCGAGCCGGACCGCTGCGTCCGGAGTGCCGCGCTGCGTGAGCTTTTGGCGCGCGAACGTGGCCGCCGCAGGCGCGATGCTCATGGCGAGACGCTTGCCGGAGGGCGGCGCGACGCTGGGAGCGGCTTCGGGGTTGGGGATGCTGACGGCTTCCGACATGGCTGCTGCCTCTTCGACGCTTACTGGCCGGCGAGCGCCTGCTTGGCAGCGCGCTTCTTCTTGAAGTCTTCGATCGCGCTCTTGATGGCGTCCTCCGCCAGCACCGAGCAATGAATCTTCACCGGTGGGAGGCTGAGCTCCTCGGCGATTTGGCTGTTCTGAATGGTAGCCGCCTCGTCGATCGTCTTGCCCTTGATCCACTCGGTGGCGAGGGAAGACGAAGCGATGGCCGAGCCGCACCCGAAGGTCTTGAATTTGGCGTCTTCGATCACGCCCGCGTCGTTCACGCGGATCTGAAGGCGCATCACGTCACCGCAGGCAGGCGCGCCGACCAGACCAGTACCGACCGACTCGTCTTCCTGGTCGAGAGAGCCCACGTTGCGCGGGTTTTCGTAGTGTTCGATGACTTTTTCGCTGTACGCCATGGTTCGTTCCTAAATCCTCAGTGGGCAGCCCATTGGATCGACTTCAAGTCGATACCGGCCTTGTGCATCTCGTAGAGCGGGGACATCTCTCGCAGGCGCTTTACCTTGGAGACGACCAGCTCCGCTACGTAATCCACCTCTTCCTCGGTGTTGAAGCGACCGAGGCCGAAGCGAATGGAAGAGTGGGCCATGTCCTCTTCTAGACCCATGGACCGCAGCACGTAGCTTGGCTCCAGGCTGGCGCTGGTGCAGGCCGAGCCGCTGGAAACGGCGACGTCCTTGATGGCCATCATCAGACCCTCCCCTTCCACGAAGGAGAAGGAGATGTTCAGGTTGCCCGGCAGCCGGTGCTCGGCGGAGCCGTTCAGCACCACCGCGTCGAGCTCGCTCGTGATCTTTTTGTACAATCGGTCACGAAGGGCGCCAATCTTTTCTGCCTCGGCCGCGCCCTCCTCGATGAGGATCTTGCAGGCCTTGGCGAAGCCGACGATGCCCGGGACGTTGAGGGTGCCGGAGCGGTTGCCTCGCTCGTGCCCGCCGCCGTCCATCAGTGCGGAGAGCCGCACGCGCGGCTTACTACGCCGCACGTACAGCGCGCCCACGCCCTTGGGCCCGTAGATCTTGTGAGCGGTGAGCGACGCGAGGTCCACGTTCATGGCCCGCACGTCGAACGGGGTCTTGCCGAGGCCCTGCACGGCGTCGCAATGGAGCAAAATCCCGCGCGCCCGGGTGATCTTGCCAATCTCCGCGAGGGGTTGGATGGTGCCAACCTCGTTGTTGGCCAGCATGACGGAGACCAAGATGGTCTTGTCCGTGATGGCGGCCTCGATGTCCTTCGGGTTCACCAAGCCGTCCGGCCCCACGTTGACGTAGGTGACGGTGAAGCCTTGCTTCTCCAGGCGCTTGCACGAATCCAGCACGGCCTTGTGCTCGATCGTGGTGGTGATGATGTGGTTGCCCTTGGCCTGGTAGTACTCGGCGACGCCTTTGATGGCGAGGTTGTCGCTCTCGGTGGCGCCGGACGTGAATACGATTTCCTTGCCGGACTCTGCGTTGATGAGCTGCGCGACGGTGTCACGCGCGTCGTCGACCGCGGCCTCTGCGCTCCAGCCGTAGGCGTGGGTGCGGCTGGCCGCGTTGCCGAAGGTGTCGGTGAAATAAGGGAGCATCGCGCTAAGGACGCGCGGATCCACCGGCGTCGTCGCGTGATTGTCCATGTAGATGGGGAACTTGAGGGTCATGTCAGTGAACGTTCGCTCCGGCGACTAGCTCGGGTGGGGTTTCGGGGTGCCGCTCGCAGCTGGGGCAGCACTCGACCTTGACTTCGGATTCACAGGCGGTGTGACAGCCGGCCAGGTAGTCCAAGCTGGCGACCAGCTCCGACTCCAACGCGCGCAGCTCGTCGATCTTGGCGCGCGTCTCCAGCACCTTGGCCTCGTACAAATCCCGCAGGCGCGCCGCCGCGGATTGGGCAGACGACACGTCCGAGCGAGCTCGGTCGATGCCCTGAATCTCCGTCAGGGAGAGGCCCAGGCTCTGGAGCTTGCCGATCCAGCGCACGCGAACGATGGCGTCCGACGTGAATAGCCGGTACCGGCCTTTGGAGCGCTCGTGCGCCTTGAGCAGACCGAGCTCCTCGTACAAGTGGATGGCGCGTACGGTCTTACCGACAGCCCGCGCTACGTCCCCGACCTGCAGCAGCTCTTCCTCCGCGGCCTCCGCCGAACGCGACGCCGCCTCGGGAGGCGTGGGCTCCCCGGGGATGAGCGTCAGGTGACGGTGGGAAGAAGACATCGTGAGGGTCTATCACACTCACCCTAACGTATGCGTCAGGGTTGGCCGCACATGTAACCCCTACGTCCAGCTGTGTCAACTCGACCAAGCTCGCCCCACTCTGCCGTAACCGTTGGTTTTTCAAGCGGATTGGGTCAGCATGAAGGCGCCAACCCGGAGCTGTTAGGGTGAAATTTTTCGAATCTGTCCTCCTGCTCGGCCTCGTCGTGAGCTGCAGCACGCCTACTAAGGAGCGACCGGCTGGCTCGGCAGCGCCGGCCCTGGCAGCGAGCGGTAGCGCGTCAGCTACCGCGGCGCCGCCGGCACCAGCCGTGAGCGCGCCCCCTCCTCCGCTCGTGACCGAGGCCGCCCCGCCCTCCCGGAAGAGCAGCGCTTACCCGGGCTGCGGCCAGCCGATCCCGCCCGACCGCTTGTGGGACGAGACCACCGACGGGGAGGTGCTGGACGCTCTGAGCGAAGCCAAAGCGTGCGCGGCCGAGCACGGGCGACGCCTCCTGCTCGAGTTCGTCGCTCCCTGGTGTGACGACTGCCGAGAGATGGCCAAGCTCGAGGAGGCGCCCGGCGTGGCCGAGACGCTGCAGCGGCGCTTCGAGCGGGTCCGCATCAACATCGGCAAGTGGGACCGGCACGAGGCGCTGCGCGAGAGCTTCGGCGTGCGCGCGCTGGCGACCTATGTCGTGATCGAGCCGAAGACTTCCAAGCAGCTCGCGAAGACGACCCTCGAGCCCATCACGAAGCCTGGAAAAAAGCTCACTGCAGACGACTGGCGTCGCTGGCTCGAAGCGCATTAGCACGTGGGTCGTCGCGAGGGTCACGCTGCCGTTGCGCTGAACGAGCTGGCACTGCGAAGCTGCAAACGCCAGTCGCCCTGAGCGCTACCGCCGGAAGCGCTGACGCAGGCATTGACCGGCGCGGCCCTCGCCGGTCACCATGAACGCTTCCCGATGACCGAAACGCAGCGCTACAAAATCGTGGAGCGAATCGCGGCGGGTGGAATGGCCGAGGTGTACCGCGGCGAGAGCGCCGGAATCGAGGGGTTCCGCAAGAAAGTCGCGATCAAGCGGGTGCTACCCAAGCTGTCGCAGAACCGCGATTTCATCCGGATGTTCTTGGACGAGGCCCGCCTGTGCGCGTACCTCAGCCACTCCAAGTGCGTGCAGGTGTTCGACATCGGCCAAGCCGCGGGGGCTCACTTCATCGTGATGGAGTACGTCGACGGAGCGGACCTGCAAGGCGTGCTCGAGCACCTGCAGCGGAGCTCCCGGCCGATGCCGGTGGAGGTCGCGTGCTGCATCGCCATGCACGTATGCGAAGGGCTCGCCTACGCGCACGACGCGCGGGACTATAACGATGAGCCGCTCGGTATCGTGCACCGGGACATCTCCCCTCACAACGTGCTGATGACGCGCTTCGGCGAGGTCAAGCTGGTGGACTTTGGGCTCGCCAGGGCAAGCTCGCACCTCACGGCCGAAGAAGAAGACATCGTGAAGGGCAAATTCGGGTACTTGGCGCCGGAGGTGACGCTCGGGCTCGGCGCGGATCGGCGGGTGGACATCTTTGCCGCCGGTATTCTGCTTTGGGAGATGCTGGCCGGCCGTCGCTTGTTCCACGGCGAAACCGACGTGGAGACCTTCAAGCAGGTGCAAGTCGCGGCGGTGCCCGACGTGCGAAAGCTGCGCTCGGGAGTGAGCGACGACCTGGCCCAGGTGCTCGCCCGCGCGCTCGCCCGGGACCGCGAGCAGCGTTACCAGCAGGCGGGCGAATTCGCGCAGGACCTCGCCGCGGTGCTCGGCCGCATGGGCCAGCCCGTCACGTATCGGGATATCGCGAAGCTCGTGGTGGCGACCGCCGGTGAGCGCGCCAAGCGCCCGCGCGGCAATGAGCGCGACGCCGCCGGTGTCGTTGGCGACCTGATCTTGGACGCCCTCCACGACTTCTCGAGCGGTGGTGGCGACCCAGCCCCTCGCTCCCTCCCCCTACAGGCGGAAAAGCCGGCGAGCGGCGACTTCGTCGACCCGAGCGAGTGGGGGCTCGACGCTTTGTTCGACGATTCGCCAGGACCCGCGCCAACCGTGCGCTCGGCGGGTCCGCCGGCACCGCCCGTGGTCACTCCGGCTCCTGCGGCCCCGGCTGCTGCTGCCGCCCAGCGCGCGCGCCCGGCGGCGCCGAACGCCAATGAGGGTGGTCCGTTTTGGCGTCGCTGGTTCGGCGGCTGATCCCTGGGCTCAACCGAAGAGATCTGCGCGGGCGCGCTGCCACGTGCCTTCGTCCGGAGCGAGGAGCATGGCCTCGTTTCCGTCCATCACCGCGTAGTCGCGGCCGTCCGGGTGACGCACCAACCCGCCGGCCTCGCGGACCATCAGGGCGCCGGGCGCGTGGTCCCACGGCAGCAAGCGGTAGTACAAGACGTAATCTTTTTGCCCGGTGGCGACCTGCGTGTACTCGTGCGCGGCGCAGATGACGCCCGGCACCTGGTGGTGCGAAGCGGCCCGGGCCTTCAGCGGCGCCGCCAGCGGCTCGGGCATGTAGCGGACGGATACCGTGCCCGCGAGAACGCCCGTCGCGGAGGCGCGGGGAGCGATGCGGTGACCGTTCTCGAACGCGCCGAGCCCGCGCTCCGCCAGGAACATGCGATCGCCTTCCGTGAAGTAAATGCACGAAGCGAGCAGCTCGCCGCGCTCCACGAGCGCGACCATGGTGCCGAATGGGCCGTGGCCGGCCGCGAAATTGCGCGTGCCGTCCAGAGGGTCCACCACCCAGACCGGCTGCGAGCCTCGCAGGCGCTCAAGCACGGATGGGTCGGCGGCGACCGCTTCCTCGCCCACCACGGAGGAGCCGGGTGCTAGCTCAGGAAGCCGCTCGGTGAGCTCGGCCTCCGCCGCGCGGTCCGCGGCCGTGACCAGATCGGTCGGATCTTCTGCGGTCGCCTTGCCGATGACGTCCGCCGGCGCGAGGTGGCGGAAGCGCGGCGCGATCTGCCGCTGCGCGACGTCACGTACCACTTCACCGAGGCGATCGAGGAGCGCGGACTGCATGGCCGCGCATCCTGGACGAAACGCTTGGGCTTTGCCAGCCGGCCGCGTCAGGGCAAGCAGGCGCCGAGGTCGAAGACGAGGTACGCCAGCGCGCGCTCCTCGGCGCTGAGCCCCTCGCTCGTGCAGCCGCTCGGAAAATCCGCGATCGCGTCCCCCGCGGAGGTGAGCAGATCGGTCTGCGTGATGCGCCCGCAAGCAGCGCTCGGAGGAGCCGGAAGGTCGAGAGAGAACGCCTGAACGGTGGCGGGCGCAGCGCCGTGGAGCAAGCGCACGGCCGGCGTCTGAACCGCGCTGACCAGTCGCCTGCCGGCGCTTAGCTGCAGCGCGCCAGCAACCGAGTCAGGATCGCCGGCGGCGAGTGAGGCCGACAGCGCCTGACCGCGCGCGCTGCTTTCGTCCACGCTGACCGTGAACGGCTGGGGCAGCGCGGCCGGCTGCACGTAGCTCGCAGCGCCCGCGAAGTCCGCGGGTCCGGCGGACAGGAAGTAGCTTTGAAAATGCTGCGCCAAGACGCGCCCGCCCGCTGATACGTAGGTGTGCAGCGCGTCGAGCGCGGCCTGCGGCTTGTCCGCCGCGTTGGAGTCCGGCTCGCTGCCGAGGAGCACGAGGTCGAAGATGCCGAGCCTCTCCGGGTCGGACCACAGCTCGTCGGCGGTGGGCACCGCCGATTGCGGCGCAGCCGCGAGGCGCGCGATCCCGCCCTTGCCGCGGAACAGACGCACCCGCCCAGCGTCCGCCGCCGTCGCAAACTCTTGGTCGGCGATGCCCAGCTTGCGCAGCAGGCACTCGAGCGTGTCTTCCCCGCCACTCACCAGCGCGATGGCTGGCAGGTGACCTTCCCTGCGCGTTCTGGGTAAGCGCGTGGCGTCTTCGTCCGCGTCGTTGTCGTGGCAGTCCTCCACCGTCACCGCGAGCTGCCGCTGCCACTTGCCGGTTTGAACGACGAGCGGCACGCCCTCCCCGACCGGGGCCTGGGTGATTTCGAAGCGACCCTCCGCGTCGGTCACGGCGGCCGCAACCGGCTCACCCGCGAGCGCGGAGGCGCAGCGAAAGCAGCCCGCGCCACTCTGCGGAGGATCCACGGTGGCCGAGGGAACGTAGACCGTCACCCCGCCGAGCGGCAGCTCTCCGCTCGGCGCCATCACGCGGCCTCGGATGGTGGCCCCCTTGCCGTCATTGCAGCTCGCCGGGGCGCCCGCGTCTGCCGCGCCGCCAGCGTCGGTCGGGGCGCCCGCCGCGCTCGTTCCGCTGCCGCCCTCCCCCTCGGGGCTTTCGCCACCGCCGTCCGACATTCCCGCCTCGGCGCCGCTCGCTCCTGGTCTGCCACCGCTGCCGCCTCCGCCGCCAGTGAGCGGTTTGGCCGCGTCATCGCCGCAAGCAGCGGCGAGCAACGCGAGCACGAGTGGCGCGGAGGCGACGTGAACGAACCTGAGCATGACGGCTGAGCGCGAAGCTAACACGTGGCCTGCCGTACCCTGGGCGGGCGCGCCGCACGCCTGCTAGCCGTGGCAGTAGCGTGTCCGCTGGACGACGAAACACGGTCGCAACATTCGATCGCCATGTAGGTCTTCAAGATCACTGAAGAATCCTACGATTGACGACATCTACTTATGTTCCGACCTCAAGGTCCGTAATCTACGGCGATCATGAAGCTGATTCGCCTCCCGAGCGGCCCGCTCGCCTGCGTGTACCCCCTGAAGGAGGAAGCACCGGAAGACTCGCAGCGCGGCAAGGAATCGGGCGTGTACCGAGCGTTCTCCGGATCGGTCGAGGCGGAAGGGACCTCGGAAGCTCAAGCCATCGCCGCGCTGGACCGCGAAGTGCGAAGGCTGAGCGTGCCACCCCCCGCCGAGATCGCCGAGTTCGAGCTCTCGCGCGCCGCCGCCAACGACGTCGACCACTGGCGGGGTCCTGGTCTCGCGGACGCCTCGGGGCGCTTCCCGCGCTACAGCGAGCACGACACCCTGCCCGCGCCCGCGTCGTCCTCTTCCTCTTCGCGCTCTTCGCGTCGCTGACCGCTACGGCTCTGAGACGAAGCGGGTGATTCCGGCGAGCGACTCACCGTCGCTGCGGCCGAGCAAGACGCCCGCTTCGAGACCAAGGCTCGCGACCAACGCCTGCTCCGTGCCCGGGGAGGTCACGAGCTCGACTCCGTCCGCCACACGCAGGCGAATCTGCTCGGCGGCGGCCCCTTCCATGAGCGTGCGCGCGACCTGGCTCATGAGCCGCCCGACCGCGGCCTCGTCCTCGGGTCGAATGAAGCTGAGCAGCTCCGGACGAGCCACCTTGCACAGCCCCCGCGTGTGCATGAGGTGCAGACCGTTTTGGGTCGGCTCCGTCTCCAGGACGATCTTTACATCACGAGCCACGTCCGCCTCGTCGAACGAGAGCGCTTCGACCTCCGCGCGCGTGCGGTAGCGAAAAGCATGCACGTCCAGCACGACGTTCGCGCCGCGGGCGCACAGCCAACGGGATAGCCCCCAGACCGTCTGCAGAGGAGCGAGGTCCGCCTGGTCCGGCAAGCTCAGCCCCAGCGTGAAGCACACATCGCTGTGAGTGAGAAACGGAAGCGAAGCGGCCAGATCACGCTGAGCGATGCTGCCGAAGGCTTCGCCCCACCAGCTCTCGAACCAGCCCGGCTTCACGTCACGGCGATGCTCGCGCACGTCCACCCGCGCCGCCAGCTCGAGGCTCGGCAAGCCGAAGCGCGCCGCCGATATCTCGACGTCCGCCAGCGGCCCTCTGCCGAAGCACACGAATAGAATCTTGGTCGGTTGCTGGCTCGCCTGAAAGAGGTGGCGCGGCCACACGGGCACTACTTCGGCCATACCGAGAAGCTACCGCAGTCGGCGGCGCTTCAGTAGCCGGCTTCGATGCCGATGCTGGGTAGCGTCAGTGGGCTCCGCGTCTCGGTTCGAACCCCGACTTGCGGGTGCCAGACGCGGGTCTGCGTCTCGCTCGAGAGCAAGGCGTTGAACCACTCGAAAGTAGCCGCCACCCACGACCCGGATTGAAAGCGCCAGCGTTTCTCGAAGCGAGCGTCCAGGCGGAAAAAGCCCTTCATGCGGCCCTGCTGCACGAACAGCTCGCCCGTCCCTGCATCGGAGGCGGGGCCGCAGTCCGGCGTGGGGCAGGCCAGGGTGTAGTGGCGGCCGGACGCGTAGTAAGCGCGACCACCCACGCGAAACCCGCCCCCGAGGTCGTAGCCGAGCACCGCGGAGAGCACGTGCGGCCGATCGAACCCGGCCAGGAAGGTGCTCGGCCCCGAGGTGCGCTCGGTGCGAGACAGCGTGTAGCTCAGGAAGCCCCCGAGCCGCTGGGCGAAGTCCCGCCGCAGGAAGAGCTCCAGCCCGTAGTTGCGCCCGGTGAGGCCCGCGCTTCGCGCTTCCAGGAAGCTGTGAAACACCGTCGCGCGGCCGTACATGGCCTGCGGCAGCGCGACCTCCAGACCTTGCGTTGCCTGGTAGGCGCGCTGCTCGTTCAGCTCGAGCCCGCTGACCGGCGCGCCCGGTACGTAGACGCGGTAGGTTGGAAGCTGATGCGCGAGGCCGAAGCCGGTGAGCCAAGCCAGCCTCGGCGCGATGCGCACGCGCGTGGACAAGCGCGGCTCCGGGTACGAGTAGCTCTTGCCGCGCGAACGGCTCATGTCGAAACGAAAGCCAGGGACGATCTCGAAGCCGCGGCGCGGCTTGAGGGAGAGCTCGGTCCACACGCCGAGGTTCGCGTCCGTGCGCGCCGCGTACGAGACGAGGCCCCGAGGCAGCTGCTCCAGCTCCGGCTCGTAGCGCTCGGCGATGCCGTCCATACCGCCGCGCAGCTCGGCTTGCCCGGCGAGCTTGTGCGCACCCTCGAAACGCAGGCCAATTTGGCGAGATTTCGAGATACCGTTCGGTCCCGGGTCGCCTTCGTCCGCGTTCAATCGCTTATCCGCGCCGAGAGTGAGCGCCAAGCGCGCGCGGGAGCTCTCGGTGCGGTGATCCCAGCGCAGGTCGATTCGGTGGAACTGAACGTCGAACAAGGTTCGGTCCAGTTCCTCGTTGCCGAGGTGATCGAAGGCGCCGAACGCGAAGACGCTCACGCGATCGGCGCGGCTCGTCGCGTACGACACGCGCGCCTGGTAGTCCCAATAGCCAAGGCCGTACTCAGGCGCGACGAGCGCTAGCAGCGCCTGGGTGTAGCTGTAGCGGCCGGCAACGAGCGCGCTCCCGCGGCCGCCCGCAAACGGCTGCTCCACCATCGCGCCGGCGTCGAACACCCGCGCCTGAGCCTCCGCGCGGGGCACGGTGCTCGGCGCCGTCGTCTCGCCCGCCATGATACCGCCCGCGAAGCGACCGAAGCGCGCGGGATACGCGGACGGCACGAGCTCCACGCTATCCACCAGCGCCGGCGCGATCACGGAAGGCCCCGCGCCCACGTGGAACAGGAGCGGCACGCGGATGCCGTCGATGAAGTAGCCCACGTTGCCGGGAGGGGCGCCCCGAACGAAAAAGTAAGGCAACCCGGACAGCACCGGGGCCACCCCTGGCAAAATTTCCACGACCCGAAACGGGTCCGCGAAGGCGCCAGGGATCAGGCGAGTATCCCCGCGCGGGATGTGAATGGCCGACAAGTCCTCCGCGCGCTCGCCCTCGATCGAGATTTCTACCGTTGGCGCGGGCGGCGCGGGCGGCGCTGCCACTTCCGCCGGTACGGCCGCGGCCGGTTGAGGAACGCCACTCGGCACCGGAGGCGCCGCCGCTGGCGCCGGCTCGGTGAAGGTGATTTTGACGAGGATCCGGGCTTTGACCGGGACGTTGTCGCGCATGGCCGGCGCGAAGGTCCAGCGCGCGACCGCAGCGCGCGCTGCGCCCTCGAACGGAGGCTCGCCGGAGCGAGCCTCCACCTCGGTCACTCGCCCGTCCTCCGCGATCAGCACAGAGAGCACGACCTCCGCGGCGCCTCGCGCTCCTTCCGGATAGCGAGCCTCCACGGAGTCCACCAGCGTCGGCTTCGTGACCGCGTCCGCAGCGACGGCCGAGACCGTCGCCAGGAGGACGCACGAAACCGCCGCTATCAACCCGCCTACACCGCGCAGCACCACGCGGCGCAGACTAGATCACTGTTGCGGCGGGATCGAAGGGACTTTCTCGTGACCGTGATCGACGTGGACCCGCTCGCCCTTGGGCTGACGGATCTCGCGCAGCAGGTCCGTGAACCAGGGCGTGTCGATCTCGAACGGCTTGCCGCCCTTCACGCGCGGGAACTCGATGGCGCGCAGGCGATTGCCCTTGTCCTCGTCGTGGCCGATGACGCCGGCTTCACCCCGCAAGCCGCACTCCACCGCGTGGTCCACCATGCTTTGAATGAGGCGCAGGTCGTCCACGTTCGCGGCGGCGGACCGCGCGAAGTACCCCGACTTTTGCACGAGCGCCTTTTCGGCGCCGAGCAGCTTGGCGAACTGCTTACTGAACCACTGGCCAACATTCACGCTGTCGAGCTTGTAGTGGCCGAACGCGTCCTTGGGGATCGACTCGCCCTTGGACTCCATCTCCTTGACGATCTGGCCGACGCACGCGCCTTCCGAGACGAACACGTTGACGCAGTCTTGCTCGTCCATCACCGCTCGCAGGCGCTTGGCCTCCGCCTGCAGGTCGAACTCCATCTCCGGCACGTACACCGCGTCGATGTCTTTGTGATCGCGGGCGAGGTTGAAGCCCGGCAAGAACGCCGGGTGACGCAGGCGGTCGCGGTACACCTTGGCGGTGTAGGCGGTGAGCCAGCCGCAGTTGCGCCCCATGACCTCGTGCACGATGAGCATGCGCGGGTTGGCGGAGTGCTCGTTGACGATGTTCTCGAAGTAGATCGCGCTCTGCTCCGCCGCCGTCCACGCGCCCAGCGACTGACGGATCGGATACACGTCGTTGTCGATGGTCTTCGGCAGCCCGACGACCGTGAGCTTGTAGTTGTGTTTGGCGAGGTAAGCGGCCAGGTCCGCGGCGGTCGTGTTGGTGTCGTCGCCGCCGACGGTGTGCAAGATCGTGATGCCGTCCTGCGTCAGCCGCTCGGCCGCGACTTGCAGTGGGTCTTGCCCTTCTTTGACCAGGCCGCGCTTCACGCAGTCCGCCACGTTGGTGAGCTTCACGCGGCTGTTCTTGATCGGGCTGCCGCCGTGCTTGTGCAAGACGGCCGCGTTGGCGCGCACTTCCGGCGTCACGGCCACGCTCTGCCCGAGCAGCAGGCCCTTGTAACCGCCGATATAACCGATGATCTCCAGCTCGGGCGCGAGCTCCGAGTAGCGCTCGATCAGGCCGCCCACGGCCGACGAAAGGCACGGGGCAAGTCCGCCCGCAGTCAGGATTGCAACCTTCGGCTTCTGGCTCACGCTCATCTTCTCCAGGTAGGGGGGTCCGCGCGGCCTTCCGTAACGTGGAGGCGACAGGCGGCGAGCGGAGAAGTACGCGAAGCCGCGCGGAACGCAAGCCGATCCTGAAGCGTACGGGCCGACTCATCGAAATCCGCTAAGCCGCAGCGCGTCAGAACGAGGAATCTCCTTTCTGGCGTTTCTTTCTGGCGCTCCCGGCCGCGCGGCGCCCGGGCCTCGCGCCTGGTGACCTCCTCGCCGCCCCGAGCTAGTTTGTGGAAAGGTCCCTCACCCCGCCCGCCATGCCCGACCTCGACAAGAAAGCCCTGTGGGAGGCGCTCAAAAGCCGTTTGGAGAGTGAGCTCGCCAAAGCGCAAAAGCGCGCCCGCGACGCCGCCGAGGGCGCCACTCACGAGGAAAACCGCGCCGAAGGAGACAAGGACATGCGCGCTACGGAGGCCTCGTACGTTGCACGCGGCCAGGCAGGCCGAGCGAGCGAGATGCAGGAGGCGGTCGTGCGCGTGGGCGCCCTGGAGCTGCTGGATTTCGAAGCCGGGGCTCGCATCGCGATGTCGGCGGTCGTGGAGCTCGACCTGGATGGTAAGCGGCTCTGCTACTTCTTGGTCCCGGCCGGAGGGGGCGAAAAGCTGCAGCAAGCTGGGCTGGAGGTGCAAACGCTGACGACCCAGAGCCCTCTTGGTCGCGCGCTGCTGGGCCTGCACGAAGGCGATGACTGCGAGCTGCCGCCGCGGCAGGCCGGTGAGCGAGCCCGCGTGTACGAAGTCGTGAAAGTCCGCTGAGCGGCTGCTATCGTCGGCCGATGCGGGTCGGTTGGCTGAGTGTCGTCGCGTGCGGCTCGTTTTCGGTGGGGTGTGACCCGGAAGCCAAGCTCTGCCACGAGCGCATGACCAGCGCGCAACCCGTCGTCGCGCAGGTGGACGGCAAGTCGATTGAAAGCGTGGAGCGGAGCCTTGCGCTCGTCACGCAGGCGCACGCCGCCTGCGAAAAGGCAAAGCTTGGCACGGAGCGCGAGCAGCTGCTCAAAGCGAAGAACGAGCTTTCGGCGCAGCTCGAGCACCTCAAAGCGCGCGAGCTCCGCCGCAAGGTCAAGGCGCCGAGCCCGGAGGAGCTGGCCACGCTGCTAAAAAGAGGCGACCCGAATTGTCCCAAGGGGCAAGCCTACAAACCCAAGGGCGCGGCCGCCGAGGTTCGCTGCACGGGCGCCCAGCTCGCGGACCTGAGCCAGAGCGCCTTGAAAGATTATTACGCGGACCGCCGCTACAAGCTCACGACGCAAGAGGCGCCGCCGGAGCTACGAGCCGAGCTGGGCTCCGAGCTCTACGTGTTTACCTTCGACAAGGCGGGGGACGCGGCGCCTCGCTGCATCACCGCCTACGCTGCGCCCGGGATGAGCTGGCAGGAAGTGACCGCTCGCCTCACCGGCACGCCCCCCGAAAAGTTGAAGCTGAACGCCCCCGTGCGTTCAGGTCGGGGGGAGCTCGCGCTGCGCGTGGAGCACGCGGAAGACAAGCCGACCATCCACCTCGGCCAGTGTGGACAGATTGTCGCACCCCCGTGACCTGCCTCGATTTGTGCGCGGTCGAGAACTAAGCTTCGCAGTACTTTGAAGGCGCGGCACTCTTCGTGGGTCCTCCTCCTCGCGAGCCTGGCCGCGGCCGGCTCCGCTTCGTGCGGGGACGGCGACGCGCCCGCGCAAGCGGTGGCCGCGGTAGAGTGCGAGGTCGAGCCGACCCAAGCCTTCCACGAACGCATCGAGCCCTTACTCACGGACACGCGCTCGTCCACGTGCAACCAGTGTCACCTCTCGGGGGTGGACTTGTCCGTCTTCGCGCGAGAGACGCCGTGCAAAACTTGGGCGTGCCTCGTGGAGCAAGATCTGGTCAATCCGGCCGCGCCGGACTCGAGCAGGATTCTGTCCTGGATCGAGCGAGCGCAGCCCGACAGCGAGCTCATCACGACGGAAGTCATCGCGGCCGAGCGAGACGCGTTCAAGGCGTGGATAGAAGCCAACGCGCAGTGCCCTAGCGCGTGCGCGGGCGTCACGTGCGGGGAGCTAGACGCGGGTCCGACCTGCCTCAACCCGGAGCACGAGCCTCCCCAGGCGCCCGAGGGCGACGTGGAGCTCGGCTGCTCGGACAAGGAGCTCGAACAAGCTTTCTACGACGACGTTTACTCTTGGCGCGGCCGCTGCTTTCCCTGCCACTACGACACGGAGAAGAAGGCGGACCCGACGGCGCCTCGCTGGCTCTCCGTCGTGGGCAACTGCGCGACTGGCTCCGCGGCGTCCCTCAAGCGCGCCATCGGCCTCGGGCTCATCGACACGGAGGACCCGAGTCAGAGCCTGCTCGTGTTGAAGCCGCTGGACGTAGCGGGCGGCGGCGTGACTCACGGCGGGGGCTCCAAGTTCACCTTGAGCGACCCCGCGTACGCGAGCTTCCTGCGCTTCGCCACCCACTACAAAGAGTGCGTCGCGCCTTAGGGCGCGCCGCCAGCGCCGCCGCCGCCCCCGGCGTGAGGCGCGCCGCCTTCGGCGTGGCCGTGGCCGCCGGCACCGCCGGAGCCGGCTTCGCTCTCCTCCAGCTCCTCACGCGCCGCGAGGCAGATCTCGGCGCAGTGATCGAACTGCCCCGCGCACACCGCCTCGTCGTTCACGTGACCGAGCTCATGGCACTCGTGGAGCGGGCCGGTCTCGTCATCCACGGCGTGGCACAGCTCGCCGAGGGCAGCGCACAGCGGCTCCTCACCCGTGCTCTCGTCCACGCAGGTCTCCACGCAGCCCGCAAAGCCGGCGGTACAGGCCTCGCCGTCGCCCTCGTGACCTAGCTCGTGACACTCGTGCGCGGCGCCTTCGCCCGCATCCGCAGCGTGGCACAGCTCGCCGATGACTCGGCATTGCGCGTCCCCGCTTGCCGCGGAAGGAGCCCCCGCGGCGCCGCCCGACTCACCACCTTGGCCCGGCGCACCGGCGGCCCCGAGCGGCGACTCGTCATCGTCGTCACCGCACGCGGCAAACGAGAGCGCGGAACCAATCATCCACAAACCAAGACACGCGCGACCAAGCGAAATCATGGGGCGCACCGTAGCCTTGCCGGCCGCGCTCCGGGCTGCGACAAATGGTCGCACGGGCGGTCAGGGCATGCGCGAGGCGGGCGGCAGCTCCGCGCCGGTTTGCACGTAGCGCACGACCTCTTCCCAAAGCAGCTTGTCGTTGCTCTCGCAATCGCCGGAGACCTTGCCCATGCTGAAGCCGTGGCAAGATTTGCTGCGCGCGGAGTACGCGGCGGCGATGGCCGGCTGCGCCTCCAGATGCTGACGCAGCGGCAAGCCCAAGCGACGCCATTCCACCTTGGATTGAACGATGCGGCTCGGCCTATCTTCCGCAAAATCCCCGTCGTGAATGGTAGCGCAAGCGCCATTCCAACGCAGCACGTCGTAGCCGGCGTTGTTGTCGCCGACTTGGATCTGACCGTCATCCTCGCTGCGGCGCTTGAGGGCGATTACCTCCTCGCCCCGCTCCATGCGCTCGCCGAGCAGCGACGCGCCGCCCGAGGCGTTCACCGGCTCCGCCCGCGAGAGCATGTACAGGCGCTTCCACGGGGTGCCGGGCGCGAACATGTGCAGCGCCACGTCCGGGTAGACGTCGTCGCACAGGCGCTTGACCCAACCCTGCGGCGGCACGCACTCGTTTCGGTGCTTCTTGCCTTTCGCGCAGCGACTCGGGATCCGCGGCTTCGTGTCCTTGCCCAAATCCTCTTTGGCGGTCGCTTCTTCCGAGGGAGTGCTCGGCTCACCCTGGGAAACGGAGGAGCCGCACGCCGAAACGAGGCCGAACAACAGAAAACCGATGAACGTACGCATGGCTCGCAGGGTCTCCGAGTAGCGCAGCCTTTCTGGGTCGACAAGGCGGGGCGACTCGGTTCGCTGGTCCGATTCGTACACCAGCCCTACCAGCGCGACAGCGCGGACGTGATTTTGGACGCTCTCTGAAAAACGCTGCTATGAGCAGAAACATGCGTTCGTCAGCCGTGATTCTGACGCTGAGCGTTGCCAGTGCATGTAACCGCACCCCCGAGGCAAGGCCCGAAGGGGCACCTGCCGAGGTCACCCAGCCCGTCGTCAGCACATTGCGCGCCCCGGCTCCGCCGGCCGCCACGCGCCCGTTCAAGCTGCCGGGGAGTGAGCGCGTCGTGGCCATCGGCGACGTGCACGGAGACCTGCGAGCGCTCCGAGGCGCGCTCCGGCTCGCGGGCGCCATCGACTCGGAAGACGAATGGATCGGCCGGGGCCTCACCGTCGTGCAAACCGGCGATCAGCTGGATCGCGGTGACCAAGATCGCGAAGTGCTGGACGTGCTGGAGAAGCTCGAGCCGGCGGCGAAGGCAAAGGGCGGCGCGCTCGTCGTGCTCAACGGCAATCACGAGCTCATGAACGCGAGCTTCGACTTTCGCTACGTCACCCGCAAGAGCTTCGCGAGCTTCGACGAGTTCTCCGCGCGGGCCACTGGCGCCGCGGAGCGAGCGGCGCAGAACGAGCGGGGCCGAGCCGCCGCCTTCGCGCCGGGCGCTCCGTACGCGCTCAAGCTGGCTCAGCGGCTCACGGTGGCGCTCGTGGGTGACAGCTTGTTTGCGCACGCGGGCGTGCTGCCCGCTCACTTCGACTACGGCTTGGATCGAATCAACGCGGAGGCCCAAAGCTTCTTGTCTGGTCAGCGCCCCACGCTCTCCAAGGCGTTGGCCTCGGAAGATTCACCGGTGTGGACGCGCTTCTACGGGGGAGACATGGACGCGGCCGGCTGCGAGGTCCTGACGCGCGTCCTCAAGGACACCGGCGCCAAACGCCTGGTCGTCGGTCACACCGTCCAAAGCCGCGGCATCAACGGAGCCTGCCAAGATCGCCTTTTTCGCATCGACGTGGGCCTTTCCGCCTACTACGGCGACCACCCCGCGCAGGTTCTGGAGATAGGCCCGGCTGGCACGCGCGTGCTCACGGCGGGGGTCGCATCTCCGTCAACGTCCCCTCCGTCAACCTCGCCGAATGGCGGGGCTGGCAAGAAGAGCCAAGCGCCGGACTCGGCATTACACTCCTCACCATGAGCGCCGTTCTCGAGACCGCCCCCCTCGGCTTTCCCTGGCCGACCATCGACCCGTTCCTCTTTTGCGTGCACCACGACGACGCCTACCCGGCCGGCAACGAACAGTTCGGCCCCCTGGGATCGCTCGCCGGCCGCAACCTGGGCAACGACTTCGTCGTGAAGGACGGTTTTCGGATGTACCACGGGGAGGTGGTGCCCGGGTTTCCCCAGCACCCCCACCGGGGCTTCGAGACCGTCACCCTCGCTCGGCGCGGCTACATCGACCATTCGGACTCCCTGGGTGCGGCCGCACGCTTCGGCCGAGGCGACGCGCAGTGGCTCACCACCGGCGGCGGTATCGTGCACTCGGAGATGTTCCCGCTTCTTTCGCGGGAGGAGCCGAACCCCGTCGAGCTCTTTCAGATCTGGCTCAACTTGCCCGGTGAGGACAAGCTCGCTCAGCCGCACTTCGCCATGCTCTGGGAGCATGAAATCCCGCGCCATGTCGTCGAGGACTCCGCCGGTAAAAAGGTCAAGCTGACCACGGTGGCAGGAGCTTTCGCCGGCAAAGCGCCGCCCCCGCCTCCGCCCAAGTCCTGGGCCGCGCGGCCCGACACGGACGTCGCGATCTGGACGCTGGAGCTCGAGGCCGGGGCCACGTTCACCATCCCGCGCGCGCAGCATCCGGAAGCTCTCCGCACGCTCTATTTCTTCGTCGGCAAGACCTTGCAAATCGACGACCGCAGCCTGGACTCGCACTCGGTCGCGGTC
Source organism: Myxococcales bacterium (assembly GCA_004193285.1). Taxonomy (GTDB): domain Bacteria; phylum Myxococcota_A; class Polyangia; order Polyangiales; family Polyangiaceae; genus PMG-095. The sequence goes on from SECP01000033.1 coordinate 47,334, forward strand.
GTCCGCTCGGACGTGGACCTGGTGCTTCGAGCCGGCTCGGAGGCGTGCGAGGTGCTCATGCTGCAAGGCCGCCCGATCGGAGAGCCGGTCGCTCAGCACGGTCCTTTCGTCATGAACAGTCGCGCCGAGCTGCAGAAGGCGTTCGAAGACTACCAGCGCACGCGCTTCGGCGGCTGGCCCTGGCCGGCGGACGACCCGGTGCATGCGCGCGATGCCGGCCGCTTCGCTCGTCACATCGACGGCCGCGTCGAAAAAGTGGAGTAGCCGTCACTGCCAGCCTCCGCTCCCCCTCGCCTCGTGCTCCTTGGTCGCGCCTCCTTCGCGGTGGTGTTCTTCGGGTTGGAGCTCGCCGGTATTGCGTGGGGGCAGCGCGCGCCGGATCACGCGCTCGGCTTTCAGATGTTCAACGAGTCCTCGCGGCTCAGCATTCACCTATTACGCGAGGTAAAAAAGAAGGGCAAGGTCGTGCGCGTCGCGCTCCCGAACGGCACCTGGCGGGCGCCGGACGCCTCGGGAAAGCTGCGCACGTACGCCTGGGCCGACCGCGTCAAAGCATCGCCGCTGTACGTGCTCGGTGAGAGCAGGCACGCGGCCTATGGCCTCGACGCACAGCTCTTTCGTCTGCAAGCAGCGCTGGACGACTTCGTTCGCCACATTCCGGAGGACACGACGACGCGAGCGCTGATCGCCGAGGTCGAGACGATCAAGAACGGCAGACCGGGCCCCACCGTGACTCTGCGAGCTGAAAAGCCGTGAAATCCGGATTTTTGGCGGAGGAGCGCGAGACCTACGTGCTCGGAGCTCTGCGCGTTGGCTTCGCGCTGCTGTTGCTCGGCCAAACCGCGAAGCGCGCTCTGGAGCTAACGCGCGCCGGGTACTTCGGGGACGTGTTTCACGTGCCGCTTTTGCCGGAGAGCCTCGTGCCGAGCGCCACCACGTACGGCGTGCTGCTCGGTTTTGCGATGCTGGGCTGCGTGCTCTCCGCGCTCGGCGTGCTCGCGCGACCGGCGCTACTCGGCGCCGCCGCAATCGGGCTTTATTGCTTCTTCTGCGACCGGGTGCAGTACCACAACAACCGCTACCAGCTCCTCCTCCTCTCTGCGCTGGTGGCGATGACGCCCTGCGATCGGTCATTTCTGGTGGGGCGCGCTGCGCGCGTAGGCCCCGGCCCGCGCTGGGCACTGCGACTCGTGGCCGCGCAAGTGTCGCTCGTGTACCTCGCCTCCGGTCTGGGCAAGCTCCTCGACCCGGACTGGCGGGGCGGCACGGTCCTGCTGCTGCGCTTCGCGATGGGGCGAGAGCGCGTGGCCGCCTTCGCGCCGGCGGCGGTCGTGGAGCTCCTGAGCGCGCCCTGGTTTGCCACCGCCGCTTCAGCGGCGGCTATTTCGACCGAGCTATTTCTAGCGCTCGGCCTCTGGTTCCCACGCACGCGCGTGGTCGCGTTGTGGCTCGGCGTGATGTTTCACTTCTTCATCGAGGTCGGCGCGCGTGTCGAGCTCTTCAGCGCCACGATGCTGGTCGGGTACGTGGCTTTCGTCCGGCCGGAGGTGCGCGAGCGCACGTTGGGTTGGGACACCGCGCGTCCGCTCGGGCGGCGCCTTTTCCAGCTCTTTTCACGGCTGGATGTCTTGGCCCGATTCGACCACGGCGCCTGCGCAGGCGCGCTACTCGTGGCTCGCGACCGGGATGGCCATGAGCACCGGGGTCTCGCCGCCTGGCGAGAGCTCGCGCGGGCCATGCCTCCACTGTTTCCGCTCTGGCTGCCGCTGGCGCTGCTCACCGCGCGGCGGAGAACGAGCGCGCCGCAGCCCTAGTTGCGCTCGGACAACGGATCGACCGAATCGCTGCCGGGCTTCGTCGGCGCGGGCCTCGGCTTCGTGCCGACTGGCTTGGAGGCCGCAGGCTTGATGGTCGGGGGCGCAGCGGCGGGCAAGACGACAGGAGGAGCTGCGGAGGGGAAGGCCTCCGCGGTGGGCGGCGGAGGCGTGAGCGCGGCGCTGACGGGAGCTTCGGGCGAAGTACTGGTAGGCAGCGGGAGTGCCGGCGGCTTGGCCGCGGCTGCGGAAGGCGCCTCGGCAGGCTTGGAGCCAGAGCTGCCGAGCGCGTTCCAACCCAGCGCCGCAATGGCCGCGACGACGGCCGCGCCGCCGAGCCCAAGCCAAACCGCGCGGCTCTTTCGAGCCGCTTGCGTCGTGCCCCACGCTTGCGCGGAGCCGGTGCTGGCCCCGGCGGTGGGCAGGGGAAAATTGGACGACACGAGCTCCGTGGACGACATGCCGCTGGAGCTCAGCACGCGCGAGATGCGCTCGGCGCTGCGGGGCCCGGCGTCGGGCGCGAACGGCGCCAGATCCGCGGCGAGCTCCGCCACGTTGGCGTAGCGCTGCTTGCGATCTTTGCGCAAACAGCGCTGAATCGACTGAGAAAGCGCCTCCGGCACCTCCGCCCGAAGGCTGCGGAGTGGCGGCGGCTCCGTGTGCAAGATGAGCGTGCAAAGCTGAGGCATGGTGTCCGCCTCGAATGGCACGCGACCGCTGAGCAGCTCGTAAAGCACGGTGCCGATGGCCCAGATGTCCGTGCGAGGGTCGACGTCCCTTGCGCTCGCCAGCTGCTCGGGCGACATGTACAGGGGCGAGCCCATGATCGCCTGCGTGCGCGTCATGCCCATGTCCGAACCGGAGCCGCTGGGGCTCGTGACTTTGGAGATGCCGAAGTCCAACACCTTGACGCACGGGGTGCCGTCCGCCCGCGCCGTCACGAACAGGTTCGCGGGCTTGAGGTCACGATGCACGATGCCGATCGCGTGCGCTTCCGCCAGCGCTTCGCAGGCTTGCAGGACGTACTGGACGGCCGTAGCCACTGGCAGCGCGCCGCGGTCCCGCAAGAGGTTGGAAAGATCCTGACCACGGAGCAGCTCCATGACCATGTACGGGGCGCCGCTCTCGAGCGCGCCCACGTCGATCACTCGCGCGACATGCTCACTCTTGATCTTGACCGCGGCGCGCGCTTCGCGACCGAAGCGGGCGACTGCTTCCGCGTTACCGAGCGCCTCCGGGAGCAGGAACTTGATCGCGACGCGCTCGTCCAAATGGACGTGCATCGCCGAGACCACCATGCCCATACCGCCGACGCCGAGCACGCGCTCGATCCGGAATTTCCCCGCGAGGACGTCGCCTTCTCTCGGTTGGTTCATGTCGTCAGCTTGCAACTAGCGGAGGCTCGAGCAGCGGCTGGGATCCGCAGGAGAGGCCGGATTGTATGCCGAGAAGCGCGCCCACACCAGCCGCGCTCCGCGCCTCGGGCCGGGGACGCTTGTACGCCGTCGAAAGCTGCGATATCCCGGAGTCGTGAGGCGGGTAACTTTCCTTCTAGGCGTTGCTGTATTTTCTCTTTCCCTGCAGGGCTCGGCGCAAACCAAGTCCGGAGGAAATCGCGCGGCCGCGGAGGCGCTGTTCAACCAAGGCCGCAGCTTGATGACCGCGGGCAAGTTCGCGGAGGCCTGCCCCAAGTTCGAAGCGAGCCAAGAGCTCGATCCCGGGCTCGGCACGATGCTCAACCTCGCCGAGTGCTACGAGAAGACGGGTCGCACCGCGAGCGCTTGGGCCGAATACCGAGAAGCGATTCCTCTCGCCCGCGCCGCGGGGTCCAAGGCTCGGCAAGACTTGGCGGTCGAGCGCGCGCAAGCGTTGGAAGAGCGGCTGAGCACACTGACCATCCGCGCCATGAGCGAACAATCCGCGGACGCGCAGCTGGAGGTCCGTCGGGATGGCGTGGCCGTGCGCTCCGCAGAGCTCGGTGCGCCCATCCCCGTGGATCCGGGCGAGCACCTCATCGAGGCCCAAGCGCCCGGTCACGAGCCGTGGTCCTCCAAGGTGCAAGTCGGGCCCAACGCCTCCAAGGTCTCGGTGGAGATACCTCGGCTGAAGCCGACGGGCGAAGCCGCTCCGGCCACTCAAGCGCCGATCGTGACGACGACGGCCACCACCAGCGCGCCGCCTTCAGATCAACCCGCTTCGGACGGTAGCGCTCAGCGCGTCACCGGTTTGGTGCTCGGTGGCGCCGGCATCGTCGGCGTCGGCCTCGGCACGTTTTTCGGGCTCCGCGCGTCCAGCAAGTGGTCGGACGCAAAAGCAAAGTGCACGGATTACCCTTACGGCTGCGGCACGGAGGGCACGGATTTGCGCTCGAGCGCGCGCTCGGCCGGCAACGTTTCGACGATCGCTTTCGTGGCCGGCGGCGCGCTCATCGCCACCGGCGTCGTGTTGTACCTCACCGCTCCTTCGAAGAAGGAGAGCGTCGCCCTCAGCGTCGGCCCGCAATCCCTGTTCGTCCAGGGGAGCTTCTGATGGGGCGCGCTTGGCGTCTCTCCCCGGTCGCGTGGGTCGTCACCGGTCTAGTCGCGTGCAACGGCATCGTCGGTATCGACGACATCTACGAAGGCAACCGCCCCGGAGCCGGCGGCGACAGCGGCGCCGGTAAGGGCGGCTCCACGTCCTCCGCGGGTAAGAGCGGCAATAGCTCCGAGGCAGGAGCCGCCGAAGGCGGCCGGGACGCCGAAGGAGGGACAGGGACGGAGCCGCTCGGCGGAGCTTTTGCCGAGCCGATGGGCGGAGCCGGTTCCAGCGGGGACAACGCCGGCGGCGCCCCCAGTCCGACCGGCGGCGCCGTGCGCGGGCACGTGATCGATTTCTGGGGCCACCCTTTGCCCAATATTCCGGTTCAAATCGGGGACACGCTCGTGAGCACCGACAAATCCGGCGCCTTCACCGTGGAAGACGCGCCGGCGGTGTACGACGCGACCTTGGCGTACACGTTCACGTCCGAGTTCCAGGTCGCGGCTTGGGCCTACCTCGGGCTCACGCGCCGGGATCCCACGTTGCAGATGTACGTGGGCAGCGCGCGACGTGACGGCGAGTTGTACGTCACGTTCGTCCCCAAGCCAACGCTCGCCGCGAATCAGAGGATCGACGTTGCGATAGGAGGCCCGGACGGCGCCGAAACTTATGATGCCGTCTCGGCAAGCGGCACCACGGAATTTCCCGACTGGTACGGCCCCGCTCAAACCGCCGAGACCGCGCACGGCCTCCTCTGGCAAACGGACGCGCAGAAGCTGCCGGTCAAATACCTCGCCTACGATAGCAAATCACTGCCGTTGAACGAGACGACCACCGCCAACCTCACCTTGGACCTGACGCCTTCGACCATCACGACCGGTAGCATCCAAGGCAGCGTGACTCCGGCCGGCGTCGGAGTCCGTCGCAACCTCGTTTTCTTGACCTTTTCGAGCAACGCCAGGCTGGAGCTCGTGCGCGACGCGGGAGCGGACGAGTTCAGCTACGTGGCGCCAAGCCTCCCGGGCGCCTCGCTCACCGTCGCGGCGTCGGAAGGCTCCTCCTACTCGGGGTTTGCGGTCGCGTACCTAGGCGGCCTGGCCGTCGGGGCGAAGCCTGCGCTAACGATCCCGACGCCGCTCACGCCGCAGACGCCAGCGTCCGGCACGAAGAACGTGACCGCTGCGACCAAGTTCACCTTCGCTGGCGATACGGCCGGGCCCTACGTAGCGCAGTTCTTCAGCCAGGATCCGGACGACCCGAGCGCGCCGGCATCGCGCTACCAAACCATCTACGTCGTCACCGCGAAGAAGCAGTTCACCCTGCCGACCATTCTAGGCGGAGGGTTCGCTCTCTACCCCAATCGCCGGTACGTCTGGACGGTGGCGACGCATGGTCCCTACGCATCGGTGGACGCGCTCGCCAAGGAAGGCGGCTTCCTGGATAGTTTCAGCTGGGACGAGGAGACCCCTCAGGGACCCCTTCGCGACGCGGGTCAGTTCACGGACTCCGACGTGCTGGAGTTCTCGACGGCGCCGTAGCCGCAGCCGGACCAGAGTCACGCGAGGAGGACGAAATGGTGGGAAATCGGGAAAAGATGGGCGCACCGCGGCTTTGGCTGCTGGCTTCGGTCGTGGGCGTAGGCGGCTGCACCAGCGTGCTGGGCATCGAGGAGCTACACGAAGGCGGGCGGGGCGGTGGGCAAGCGACCAGCGGAGGTAGCGCCAGCAACGGGGGCTCCGACGCGGGCGGGGCCAACGGCAACGGCGCGTCCGGCAGCTCCGCTGCGGCCGGCACCAGCAACAGCGGAGGCTCGGGCGGCAGCTCCAGCGCCGCCGGCGGCACTGCGGGCGACGCATCGGGCGGCACCGGTGGCACGGTTGCCACGAGCGGTACGGTTCACGGCCGAGTGGTGGATCTCTGGGGCCAAACGCTGCCCAACGTCCTCATTCAAGTCGGTGATGAGACCGGCACGACGGACACCAAGGGGGAGTTCACCTTCGAAGACGTACCGGCGGAGTACGACGCGAGTCTGTACATCACGATCCCCAACCCTTCCTCGGATTATGGCTGGGTCTACCAGGGCGTCACGCGGCGGGACCCCACGTTCGAAGTGTACGACGCGCGTGAGGGTCGGGAAACGCCCGTCTCCGTGAGCTCGGTCAACGGCCCCTACCCGCTCGGCGCGACGGACGCGGTCGCGTACAGCATTGCCCTGACGGACGGCGTCCTCAGCGGAACGCTCGGTACCATGCCCGGCGTCGAGGTACGCCCGGAGTGGTTCGGTCCGGCCAGCACCATCGGCACCGCGCACGGCCTCTCCTGGTCCTTCAACGTGGCCACGCAGGCGCCCACGAAGTACAGCGCTTACGGCAGCAAGCTCATCGCGCTCGAAGATGATATGCCCGGCGACCCCATCACGTTCGACTTCGCGCCTCAGACCATCACCGCCAAAACGATTGAAGGCGCGATCACCCCGGTTGGCCAGGGAGACCGCGTCAATCAGCTGTTCGTGCGTTTCGAAAGCCACGGCACCATCCGGCTGATGGAGCAGGACGACGCGCCGAATACGTTCAGTTACCTAGTGCCCGCGCTTCCGCAGGCCAGCATCATGCTCGCTGCCTCCGAGGGCAACGACTACGACGGCCCCTTCGCCATCGCCCATGCGGACGGCCTCAATGGCGGCGACACCGACGTCAAGCTCACCATCCCTGCGCCCGCACGTCCGTTGAAGCCAACGAGCTCCTCCGCCGTCGTGGGCGACGACCAAGTGTTCGAGCTCCAACCTGGGACCGGCAACGACGGCCCCTTCGTGGTCGTCTTCCGCAGGGGAGATCGCGCCAACTATGCGCTGTTCGTCGTCACGCAGGAGACCAAGCTCCAGATGCCGGAGGTAGCCGGGGGCGCGTTCGACCTGGATAAGAACCTTTCGGCTGACTCCTACTACACGTGGGCAATCACTACCCATGGCGACTACGCGAGCGTGGACGCCATGCTCGGCCCCAACGGTTTTTTGGACGCCTTCGGCTACAGCTCCGGCACGCCCGTGGGCCCTCGCCAAACGAGTGGGAGCTACACGACCTCCGTCGAGTCGCGCTTCGAGAAGGCACCTTGAGGCTGGGTGCAGCGCACCCAGCCTCGGCGACTCACGCGAGCGCTCCCGGCGCGTTCGTTAGTTGGAAGTCGTGAAGGCTACTTGTGGCGTGAAGCTTGCGCCGGTCTTGTTCGCGCAGAAGCTGGCGGTAGTGAACTGACCGGGAAGGATGGTCGCGTTCCAAGCCGCAGCGGTGACGTCGTACAGCGACCCGCCCGCCGAGGTGAACGTCCCATTCCACCCGCTGCTGAGGGTGGACTGATTGAGGTTCAGGCGAACGAGCCAGCCGCCGTTGACGGCGGTGGTGCTGATGTTGGTGATCTTCACGTCGGCGCAGTAGCTGCCGGTGGCTCCGGACTGGCCGCTGCTCAGGGCGACGGTGGCGCTGATGCGTGACGCGCGGCTCACCCGAATGACCAAGTTCTGGTGACCGCCTGCGCTGGGCGTGGCGACAGTCGTGATGCGGAGCCCGGTCGGGTCCTGGAACGTCTCCCCCACCCGCAGGGTGTCTGCCTGAATGGGAGGATGGACCGACGGCAAGCGAGTGAGGGCTCCGAGGCTGTTGCCGGTGGTGTCGATGTCGCCGCCGAGGCGCAGCAGGGCGCCATCGTGCATCGACGTGTTCGTGAACTGAGGTGTTCCGTCGAACCCGATCGGTTGACGGTACTCGACGTAATAGAAGCACGGGTTGATGTCAGCAGGGCAAAGGCTCGAGTCGGCGGGGACGCGCAAGAGCTGCGGCGCGCTGGAAGCGAGCTCCAGTGGCTCCAGCGTGAAGTCGCCGCCGGCGGGTCCGGCCGTGACCACGTTGCTCCCCGCGAGCCAGCCTTGCAGCATCTTGTTGTAGCCGCCGAAGTGCGCAAACGAGCGGATGCCCATCGGGTCCCAGACGTCTTGCGGGAAGTCAGGGTTTTCCGTGCACTGGGCCACGGGCGCAATCGTCACCGCCTCACCGCCGGAGCTGCAAGAGTAGACGAGCGCGTGCTGCAGGCCGAAGTTGTGCCCCAGCTCGTGGATGAACAGCTCCGAGCCGCCCTCGTAGTAGTACCAAGAGTACCGCCCGGGGTTGCTCGGGGTCCCGAGCTCGGCGCGTCCTGCGATGTTGCCGCAGCCGGCGGCCACCACGAAGCCGACGTGCTGGTAAGCGCTCAAATCGATGCCACTCTCGGCGGCTTTGGCGAGCCCCGCCGTCCGTAGCGCGTTCGTGTCGCAGTAGTCGACGAGCGGATCGATCGTGAGCCAGTCGAATACGTTGCCGGACAGCGCGCGCGCGCCATAGCTGGCCTCGCGGTAGTAAGCATCGGTGTTTTGCGGCTTGGCGGGGAAGTCAGGCAAGCTCGCGGTCCCGAACAGGTTGTTCGCGACCAGCTCTTTACCGACGACCCAGGGCGCAGGAGTCGCCTGATCACTCGGACGCAGCAGCAAGATGGCGACATTTCTGGTCTGGGTCGGCTGAGCCAGCGCTTGAGTGGAGGTGCCGAGCCCTGGCTCGCCCGTCGCACGCACGACCGAGCTGGCGACGAAATGCCCCTTTTCGTCGAAGCGCCCCGCGAGCTCTACCGAAGCACCCGGAGCGTACGCAACTGGCTCCGCGAGCTCCACCGTGACCTCCGGCAGCCCCGGGCGCCGGAGCCCATAATGAAGGCTGCTGGCGCCGTCCTTGAACGAGGATTCGTAGATCGCGAGCTCGCCGCTCAGCTTCGCTTCTCCAGATTCGTCTCCCGCGCTACAGGCGAGTGGCAGCAGGCTCGCGAGCAGGCAAGCAGCCGCCCCGTACGACGAACGATGATTCGAGACAGCCGCGAGAAAGGGTACGCGCATCGGTCCTCCAAGTGAGATCGTGAAGTCCGCGACGCTCGCCGCGGCGGTTGGTGGAGAGTTAGAGCTGCGTGCTCACGAAACCTTCGCTATTTGCGCGCGTCTTTCGCTACCGCTGCGGCGCGCCGTGCATGAGGTCGGCGGGCTCGCAATTGTGCCCCGGTGATCCCGCTATCAAGAGCGGGTCCAGCGTTGGACCGAGCCTTTCGTGCTAGGAGCGGCCGCTCGCCTGGTCATGCTCCGCTCCCCCCGCCCCCACGAGCCTCCATGGCGTTGACTCGCGCGCAAGGTGACGACGTCCTGCGGTACTGGCTCGCTTCGCTCCGGCTGGAAGAGGCGCTGCAGGTCCGGCCCGCTGCGCGTCAGTCGGGAGGCGGCGCCGCGGTACCTCGTGTGGACCAGCCGACACCGGGGCAAGAGTACTTCAAGCTGCCGCTGGACGCGGCGCTCGCCTCTCTCTTGGCGAAGCAAGGTCAGGTGACGCGAAGCTTCGACCCGGAGCTGAGCGCGTTCTTCGAAACGTGGCTACACCGACAGTATCGCCGGAGCGAAGACGAGAGCGAGCTGTCGCACTTGCTCTGTTTTCCCGTCGTGCACTTGCCCAAGGGAGAGCTGGCCGGGCTCGTTCGCTGCGGGGTGCGGCTCCGCTTCGGCAGCGGCTCGTCGGTATTTCGAGCTCCAACGCGGGCCGAGCGGCAGCGCGGAACCTTTCCGGCCGCGCCGACAGAAGGCCGGCTGACGCGCGCGCCCAGGGCCGAAGGCACTTGGCCTTGCTTCATCGACACGCGCCTGCTCCGACAGCCGTTGGGAGTGCCGACGGAGACGATCGACGCGTTCTTCGAGGCGCTGCGCACCCTGAAGGAAGTCACCGAACCGCAGATGCTCGCGCTCTCGACGGTGATGCTCGAAAGCGCGATGGGCTCGAGCGGGGACGAGCCGGAGAGCGTCGCGTCACGAGCGTCTCGGCTGACCGAGCTAGCGGCGAAGGAGCCCTTGGACGCCGAAGCATGGCTTTCGCGGTTGACGGCCGCGGTGCAGCGTTTGCTGCAGCGAAGCGGGTCGCGCGCCCGCGTCTATCCGGTCGCGATCGTGGTGGATGGGACGCAAGCCAAGACGACCTGGCATCTCCAGCGCGAGCTCGAGGCGCTGGTGGAGACCGAGCGAGGCCGGTGGAAAGTAGATTCGCCACTCGGCGCCTACCTGACCGGAAAGCCTTTGTCAGCCGGGGAAGGGCCGCAGCGGGCTCTTCTCCCAGGGCCGGCGCTGACGACCAGTCAGCGGGCGGCGGCAGAAGCCTTTTGGGGCTCCAGCTTCTGCGCCGTGCAGGGTCCGCCCGGTACCGGAAAGACGCGCTTGATCCTCCAGCTGTGCGCCGAGCAGGTGCTGCGGCAAACGGAAGCGCTGCTCGGCCTGGCCCGCGAGAGCGCGGGCATGTTGCTCATCACGAGTAGCAACAACCGCGCGGTCGACAACGTGATCGAGCCGCTCACGGCGGGCAGCGGCTTGCCGCTCGCGCTGCGCGCCGGGAGCCGGCAAGTGTGTGAGCACCAGCTGGCGGCTCAGCTGCGTCGCACTCTCGGCTGGTTGAAGCGAGCCGAAGCCGAGCCAGCCCTCGAGCGCCGCGCTCGGCTCGAGCGCGCGAGCTCGGGATTTCGAGTCCACGCCGAGGCTCTGAACCAGGTGCTGGAGCCTCGGCGCGCTGCGCTCGAGCGCGCGGCCGAACGCGCTCGGCTCGTTCAAGAGCTGGCTGAGTGCGCCCCGCCCGATGGCGATGCCGTGAAGGTGAGCCCCGCGGCGACCCGAGCCCTCGTGCTAGCGCTGGAGCCCTTGGAAAAACGGCTGCGCGCGCTCAGTCAGCTGTGCGAGGCGGAGGCCGCGCCCAGCTCACTGCGGAGCGTCGAGCAGCACTACCAGCGAACTTCGAAACGCCAGCTGCGCGCGGTCCAAGAGGCGCTGCAGAGCGAAAGCCTCTCTCTCGAGCTGCCGCTACCTCCCGCCGAGGCGTCCCGCCGGACGCCCGAACAGGCCATGGAAGCTTGGGAAGAGGCCGCCGAGGTGGCGATTTCACGAGTGACCGAGCTGCGCGTCGCGCTCCATCAGGCGGCGAATCAAACCACTCGAGCGGAGCGCGCGCGGCAGCTCGGCGCGCAGCTCGAGGCGCTAGGCCCGGAGCCTACGTCGACGCCGGAGGTCGGCGATCACGAGCAACTGTCACGAGAGCTGCTCGAGGCCGCGGTGGCGGCGCGCGAAGCCTGGGCGAGTGACCGGGCAGCCGAGCTGAGCGCAGCGGTTGCGGTGGCTCTGCGCACCGTCGAGCAAGAGCGCTCGTTGCGACCGCTGTTCAGAAACGAGCCCGACGCGGCCCGCCTGCTCTGCCGCCTCTTTCGCATCTGGGGCTCCACCCTGCTGTCTCTAGGCAATTGCTTCCCGAACGAGCTCGGCAGCTTGGCGCGCGTGGTGATCGACGAAGCTGGCCAATGCCACCCTGCCCACGCGGTCTCGGCCCTGTTGCGGGCCGAATCCGCGCTCGTGATCGGCGACGTACACCAGCTGAGCCCGGTGATCGAGCTGGGGGCGGACGACGACGCGCGGTTGCTACGAGCGTGCCGGCTCGCCACCCCCGCGCCGTTGCTGCGGCCCTACCGGGTGCATGCCGACGCGGAGGTCTCGAGCCAGTCGGTCGCCGATCGCGCCGTGCGCAAGCGCGGCAGCCTCACCGATCACTTCCGCTGTCAGCCGGAGATCATCGCGGTCTCGGACGCGCTCTGCGGTTATGGGCTCGCGGTTCACACCCTGCGCGCCGACCGACGCCGGCAGGCGCCGTTTCTCGCGCACCCGGTGCTCCACGTGGACCTACGCGGTGAGCAGGTACCGCTCGCCGGCAGTTGGTGCAACGAGCTGGAGCTGCAGGAGACCCTCACGCTCGTGGAGAGCTTGCTGCACGGCGGGGTGCAGCTCGACGAGCTGGCCGTCATCACTCCGTACCGGGGACAGCTCGAGCGCCTGCGCCGCGGTCTCCTCGAACGCCGAATTCCCGTCGAAAGCAGCGCGGAGCTGGCGGAGGGCGGTGCGCCGGGACTGCCGCGCGCGGGCGTGGCGCTCGGCACCGTGCACCGCTTCCAGGGCGGCGAACGCAGCATCGTCTTGTTCAGCGCGGTCGTCAGTCGCCCGAGCTCCCTCGGCTTCCTCAACGCGCGGCCCAACCTGCTCAACGTCGCGGTCTCCCGCGCCCAGCATCATTTCGTGTGCCTGGGTCATCGCGCGGTGCTGGCGCAAGGCGCGCGCTCACGCCTGCTGACGGACGCGGCGGTGGCTCTCACCCCGACCGCGTACGGCGGGGGCCAGCCGAGCGGCTCGTCCCTCGCCTTCGAGCTCTGACAGTCAGCCGAGCAGCTCACGCAGGGGCCGGTACTCCAGCCCATGAGCCTCGGCGACGGGCTGACAGGTGACGTGGCCGCCGAAAGTGTTCACCCCGAGCGCGAGCGCGGCGTCTTGGCGCAGCGCTGCGACAGGACCTTGGGTCGCGATCTTGATCGCGTAGTCCGCGGTGACGTTGGTGAGCGCCCACGTGCTCGTCTGGGAGACGGCACCGGGCATGTTCGGCACGCAGTAGTGAACGACGCCGTGGAGCTCGTAGGTGGGGACGTCGTGATTCGTGGGGCGGCACGTTTCGATGCAGCCACCTTGATCGACGGCCACGTCTACGATCACGCTGCCGGGCTCCATCGTCTTGACCATGGCCTCGGTGACCAGACGGGGCGCCACCGCGCCGGGCACCAGCACCGCACCGATGACGAGGTCTGCGCGACGCACCGCCTCGGCGATGTTGTGCGCGTTGGAATAGAGCGTCTCAATCGAGCCCCCGAACACGTCCTCCAAGTACTCCATGGTTTTGGCGCGCACGTCGAAGAGCGTGACTTGGGCGCCCATGCCGATCGCTATCGTCGCGGCGTTGCGGCCGACCACCCCTCCCCCGAGGATGACGACCCGCCCGCGACGCGTTCCGGGCACGCCCCCGAGGAGCACGCCCTTGCCGCCGCGTTCTTTGACGAGGCAGCCGGCGCCGACTTGCGTGGCCATGCGCCCGGCGACCTCGCTCATGGGGCGCAGCAGCGGTAGCCCTCCGTCGGGCGTCTGGATCGTCTCGTAAGCGAGGCCGGTCACGCGCTTCGTGAGTAGCTGCTGCGTGAGCTCCGGCTCCGCCGCCAAGTGCAAGTAGGTGTACAGCGTCAGCCCCTCGCGCAAGAACGGGTACTCCGCTTTTTGAGGCTCCTTCACTTTCACGACCAAGTCCGCGCTCCACGCCTCCGCGGCCGTCGTGACGATGCGCGCGCCCGCGTCCACGTACTGGTCGTCTTGAATGCCGCTGCCTTCCCCGGCGCCTTTTTCGACCAGCACGTCGTGGCCGCGCCGCGATAGCTCGCGGACGCCTGCCGGCGTCATGCCCACCCGGTACTCGCGAGTCTTCGTCTCACGCGGAACGCCGACTTTCATACCTAGTAGCGTGACCCCGCGCCGAGGGCTCGCAAGCCCCCCGCCCCCTACCCGGTTTTCATCGCACTTTCGCGCCGGGGCAGGTCAAAGGCGGTCGCGCAGGAGCTCCCAGGCTCGCCGACGGTGGGAGCGCGCGTCCTTTTCCTCCGGCGCCATCTCCCCGAAGGTTCGCCCTTCCCCCTTCGGCACGAACACCGCGTCCCAACCGAAGCCGGACTGGCCGCGCGGGTGCAAGGCGAGCAGGCCGTCTACCGAGCCCTCCACGACCTCGCTCCCCGCCTCCGAGCAGATGCCCAGGGCGCAGACGGCCCGCACCCGCCTGTCCCCCAAACCGTCCGCGGCGCGACAGATGGATTCCAGGCCGCCCAACTTTTCCCAAAACTTGATGTAGGGACCGGGAAACCCACCGAGCCCCACGAGCTCGAAGCCGGCGTCTTCGACGATGACCGGGCGCTGCAAGCGTTGATAAGCGAGGCGGGCTTTGGCGAGCGCGATCACGCTGACGCTCTCGCCTTGGAGCTCGTCCAGCTCCAGCTCCACGCGCTCGACGGCGTAGCCGAGGATGCGCTGCGCCTCGCGCCATTTGTTGATGTTGGAGGTGACGAAAATCCAGCTACCAGGCATACCGGCTCTCTAAGAATTGCCAACCAAGCGCGCTTTTGACAAGGCCATTCGGCTCGTCATTCTGCGGCAAGGCTCTCGATTTCGGCCTCGATAGACTCCCACTTGGCCATCAGCTCGGTGATTTGCACGACCAGCGCTTGCTCCTCGCGCTCGAGCGCGGCGACCTCGGGCTTGGCCGTGCGCTCGTAGAAGCCCGCTTCGCACCACTGCGCGGCGATGACCGCTTTGCGCGACTCCGCCCGCTCGATCGCGGCGAGCACTTCGTCACGCTGGCCGGGCAGCTGCTTCTTGCGGTTCTTGCGGCGCTTTTGTTCTTCCCAGGACAGCACCGGGCGCTCGCCAGCCTGGGCCGCGGCAGCTTTTTCGCGCTTGTCCTTGAGCGCCACCGCTTCCGAATCCAAATGGTCGTCACCGCAGCGAGCCAGGTACTCTTCGTACGTTCCCGGGAAATCCCGGAATCCCTGGGGCGTGACCTCCAGCACCCGCGTGGCCAGCGCGGACACGAACGCGCGATCGTGCGACACGAACAGCACCGTCCCCTCGAAGGCTCGCAGGGCATCCACGAGGGCGCCGATCGCCTCCAGGTCCAGGTGATTGGTGGGCTCGTCCAGCACGAGCACGTTCGGCTTTTGCACCATGATTCGGCAGAAAACCAGGCGCGCCGCTTCCCCGCCCGAGAGCGCGGCGACCGGCTTGTTCACGTCCTCGCCCGAAAACAGCATGCGCCCCAGGTGCCCCCGCACGGTGGCGGTGCCTTCTTGAGGAATGACGTCCCAGATCACGTTCAGCGGCTTCGCGGCGCCGTCGGCCAAGAGATCGTGGTGGTCCTGGGCAAAGTACCCGACGCGCGTCTCGTAGCCCCACGCCACCTTGCCCGAGTCCGGCTTCAGGTTCTCGGTGGCGATCTTGAGGAGCGTCGACTTGCCGAGGCCGTTGGGGCCGATGATCGCCACGCGCTCGCCGCGGCGAACCGTGAGCGACACTCCGACCAGCACGTGCTTCGCGCCGTACGCCTTGGAGACTTCCTCCAAGGTGAGCACCTCTTTGCCGCTCGGGCGCTCCGGCTCGAACTTGAACAGCGGGGAACGCCGCGAGCTGCTCTCCAGCTCGTCCACCTCGATTTTTTCGAGCTGCTTCAGCTTGCTCTGGGCCTGGCGCGCCTTCGTGGCCTTCGCCCCGAAGCGCTCGATCCACGCGCGCTTCTCGGCGATCGTCGCCTCCGCGCGCTCGATCTCGGCCTCTTTGCGGGCTCGCACCTCCGCCTTCTCGCGCACGAAGTGGCTATAGTTGCCGGGGTAGAGCTCGATGGTGCCGTAGTCCACGTCGAGGACGTGAGTGGCGACGTTGTCGAGGAAACGCTGGTCGTGGGAGATGACCAGCGCGCAGCCGCGGTAGGCAGCGAGGAACTTCTCCAACCAGCGGATGGACAGGATGTCCAAGTGGTTGGTGGGCTCGTCCAGCAGCACGACGTCGGGCCCGCCTATGAGCACCTGCGCGAGGAGGACGCGAAGTTTGAATCCACCGGAGAGCGTCGCGAGCGGCTGGCGGTGCACGGCCACCGGTATGCCGAGGCCCTCCAGAACGTGACTGGCGCGCGCTTCCAGAGTGTAGCCATCGTGCGCCGCGATGCGATCTTCCAGCTCCGCCAGGCGCGCCGCGTCCGGCACCGGAGCTTCCGTCAAACGGCGCTGCTCGGCCAGCGCGCTCGTGACGAGCTCGTCCCCGGCCATGGCAACGCTCAAGATCTCTTCCGAGTCGCTGAGGAAGCGGTCCTGCCGCAGCACGCCAACTCGGGCGTCCTTCGGCCAGACGACTTGCCCTCCGCTCGCGGCTTCGTCCCCGCACAATATCTTGAGGAAGGTCGTCTTGCCGGACCCGTTGGCGCCGACCAAGCCGTAGCGAGAGCCCTTGACGAGCTTGTGAGTGACGCCCTCGAACAGGGTGCGCGCGCCGAAGGATTTGGAGAGGTCGGTGATGCCGATCATGACGAAGCGGGCGCAGCCTAGCGCTCGAAGGGCGCTTCGCCCAGGCTACGTTGCACGGCCGCCAGCAGCTCCGCGAAGCCGTACGGCTTGACCAGAATGCCGGTGAATTGGCTGCTGTGCACGGCCGCGCTCGCCCCGTAGCCGCTCGAGAGCAACACCGGCACGGCCGGGTCCAGCTGCCGGATGCGATGCAGGGCGTCGACGCCGTTCATCTGCGGCATGGTCATGTCCATCAGCACCAGCCGGACCTCGGCTCGATTGCGCTCGAAGCACGCGACGCCCTCGACCCCGTTTCCGGCCGTGAGCACGCGATAGCCATGCGCCGACAGCACACGACGCGCGACGCCCAGCACTCCCACGTCGTCGTCCACGACGAGCACGGTGCCGCGCACGCTCGACGTCGGCGGGGTCACCGCCGCCTCACGCGCGGGTAAAAAGAGCCGTACCTCGGTCCCGACCCCCAACGCCGAATCGATGCGGATCGCGCCGTGGTGGCCGCGTACGATGCCGAGGACCGCCGCCATACCGAGCCCGCGGCCCTGGAACTTGGTCGTGAAGAACGGGTCGAAGACCTTGCCGCGCGTCTGCTCCGACATGCCGTCCCCGTCGTCCTTGACGGATAGAACGACGAAGTTGCCGGGCTTGCAGCCGTCGTGCTGGCAGCCGAACAGCTCGCTTTCGGTCACGAAGCGCTGCTCGATGCCGATGACGACCCGCCCAGCGCGCTCCCCGAGTGACTCCGCCGCGTTGGTGATCAGGTTCATGAGCACCTGGCGGATCTGAGTCGCGTCCACGTCTACCGGCGGGAGGCCCTCTTGGAATTGGTAATGGAGCTCCACCTGCTTCGGGATGAGCGCCGCGAGCAGCCGCGCCATCTCCCGCACCGCCCCGGGCAGATCCAGCGGCGAGACTTTCATCTTGCCCTCCCCCGAGTAGTCCAGCATCTGGCGGGTGAGCTCGGCGGCGCGCTGAGCGCCAATCTCTATCTCTTCCAGCAGCGGCGTGAGCCGGGGGTCATCCCCGCAGATGCTCTTGGCGAAGGTGGCGTTGCCGAGGATGGTGACGAGCAGGTTGTTGAAGTCGTGCGCGATGCCGCCGGCCAGGACTCCCAGGCTCTCCAGCTTCTGGGTTTGGCGGAGCTTGTCCTCGAAGCGCTTACGGTCCGTGATGTCCAGCAGGGTGACGACCGCTCCCGTCACCTCTTGAGTCGCGGGGTCCCGCATGGCGACGGCGCGGTACACGGCCCACGACACCTCTGGCTTGCCAGGCCGGCGCACCCCGAGGGTCACCGCCGCCTGCGCCTCACCCGTGGCGAGCGCTTTTGCCACCGGGTAGTCCTCCACCGTCGCCGGCCGACCGTCCTCGAAGATGGTCTCGCTCTCGAAGTCCGAGATGACGCGCTGGGTGAGCACGTCATAGCTGAGGCCGAGGATACGCATGGCCTCGGCGTTGGCGCTGCGGATCGCGCCGTCTCTCCCTACCTCCACGACGCCGCCCGGCAGCGCTTCCACCAAACGAGCGTTGAGCTCACGGCCGAGCTGCTCGCGGCGCTGCAGCTCCAAGTTGGAGCGCAGGAGCTGCGCGTCCGTGCGCTTGGTGAGGAAGCTCTCCACCTCGTAGCCGGCGACGCGCCCGGCGTGCTCCGGATGATCGCTGACGTAGGCCCGGATCCGCTCTTCAATGCGCGACGGCGAAGCCATGATGAAGCGGCACGTGTCGTCGCCCTTGGCCCGACACAGAATCTCCGCGGCGACGAGCGGCACCCCGAAGGCGTGCTCGCACCAGCCCGACGAATAGCCCGAGTTCATGACGCACACCGCGTGGGGGGACGACTTACCGGCCGCGAGCCAGGAATCGGACTCGAAGGAGTACGGGTGATCGTAGAGCAGGTAAAAGTCGTCGTTCGGGCTCGGCTTGCTCTCTGCCGAGATGTCCACGAAGGCCCAGCCTGCGTAAGCGAAGTGAACCGGGCCTGCGGACATGCGGGCGATGGGGTCGGTCACCTCCATGCGCCCCGCGAACGTGCCCGCGTCTGCCATGCCCATCGCGTGCGCTAGATCGAAGAGCAACCCGTGCGCCACCGCGTGGGACTCGTCCACGCTCCCGTAGAGACGCTGCATCAGCTCGTGAAACTCTACGGAGAGAGCGCCAGCGCGGACCAGCACGTACCGCTGCCCGGCGATCTCGATGCGCGCTCGCTCCGGCTCGAAGCTCCGGTCGGCGAAGTAGGCCGAGACGTAGGACTGCGCCTGTTCGAACAGGGGCGCTAGCGGTTCCGGCACTCGGACGGTCTTGAGCACGACGTTGCGACGGAAGCTACCAGGCGGTGGGTCGGTAGTCCTTCAGGAACTGACCCCACACGTGTTTCCCGGTATTCATGCCGTCGAAGATGGGATCCACGATGCGGGCGGCGCCGTCCACGATGTCCAGGGGTGGATGGAAGCCGCACTCTTCGGTCTTCCGGCGAGCGATGTGGTGCGGATCTTCGTCCGTCACCCAGCCCGTATCTACGCTGTTCATGAAGATGCCGTCCTTGGCGTAGTCCACCGCGGAGGTGCGGGTCATCATGTTGAGCGCCGCCTTGGCCATGTTGGTGTGCGGGTGCTTGTCCGTCTTGAAGCGGCGATAAAACTGCCCCTCCATGGCCGACACGTTGACGATGTGCTTGTCGAAGGTGCGGGTTTTCAGCATCAGCTCCTTGAGCCGAGCGTTGAGCACGAACGGGGCGATCGCGTTGACGAGCTGCACCTCGAGGAGCTCCACCGTGCCCACCTGGTCCAGAGGCAGCCGCCAGCTGTTGATGTCCCGCAGATCCACCTGCTGCAAATCTGCATCGAGCTGCCCGGCGGGGAACAGCTGCTGGCCCGCGAGGCGATCTTCCTCCGCGAGCGCGACCTGAGACAGCGCGGGCGCGGCGTGCAACCCCACCGGGAAGAGCGGACCGCGATCGGGGCCCTCCGTTAGCCCCCGGGAATCACGAGCACGCAGCTCTTCGTAGCCCAGGAGTAGCCGCCGCGCAGGCTCCGGCAATTGTGAGTCGGGCAGGAGCTCGGCGTCCATGAGGTGTCGATAGAATCCGGTCGGGCGCCGCACGGTTTGGCAAGCGTTGTGGAGCACGAAGTCCAGCTGGCTCTCCGTCTCACCGAGGTGCTTGGCGAAGGCCTCCACGCTGGGCGTGTGGCGCAAGTCCAGCCCGTACACCTGGAGCCGGTCGCCCCAGCTCTCGTAGTCCTTCTCGCGGGCGTAGCGCTGCGCGGCGTCACGCGGGAAGCGCGTAGTGACGACCACCCGCGCCCCCGCGCGCAGGAGGAGGATGGCCGCCTGATAGCCGATCTTCACGCGCGCCCCGCTGATCAGCGCGACGCGCCCGCGCAGATCGGCGGTCTGCGAGCGCTTGTCGAAATTGAAATCCCCGCACTCACGGCACATCTGGTCGTAAAAGGAGTGCACGCGCGTGACGCGGGTCTTACACACGTAGCAGGCTCGCGGCTCTCGCAGGTCCGGCGTCGGCGGGGCTTCCTCGCGCTCGGTCTCCGCGCCAAAGACGCCGCCGCCAGCGGCCAGCAGCAGCTCCGGCTCGGGCGTCACGAACACCGGTTCGAGACGCTTTTGGCGAATCTGCGCGCGCTCCAGCAGCGCTCGATCGTGCTCCTTGACCTCGCGCTTGTCCTTGCGACGGGCGGCGCGCAGCAACTGCCGCTGTTCGTTCCGGTCCGGACGAGACACGCGGCCCGCCGCGGTCAGCAAGCGATGCCGCTTGTCCACGGAAACGTTCAGCAACTCTGCGCGACTTTCGGCCAACCCCTCCAGAACGCGCAGGCAGTCGTCGATTTCCTTCTCGGTCAGCGGCATTTCGCTGGCCGCCCTAGCATGAGAGCCTTCGGGCGGCATTCCCCGCTGCCGCCCGAAGGCTTCAGGGGTCCGCGACCGATGTCTTTGGCAGCGGTTCCCGCGTCGCCTCCGCGATGTTGGACTCGTCGACGTCGTAGGCGAACTCCTGGCTTGCCCGGGTGCTCACGAAGGGGCCGCCCGACTCCTCGGGGAAAATGCGGTCGCGCCGCTCGGGCTCGCTCTCCTCTCCGGAGGTAGCGGACTCCAAAAACGCTTCCCCCAGCTCCTCGGCGAGGGGCTCCCCGGTGCGAAACCCGCTTAGGAACGCCGAGTCATCGGTCCGCTGACTCCGCGCCTCCGCCGATATTCGGCGCTCGTACTCCGCGTCCACGTGCCCAGTAGCGTCTCGGCGCTTGGTTGCCTTCTTTCGGTCGACCATCTCGGAATCCTCTCTTTCTCGAGCTCGTCAAACACGTTGAACCAGTTGGCAAAGGCCGAAGCAGCCCTCACCCAAGCTCCGAAAGCGTGAAGCTCTCGAAAGCTACGCCTCTCACCCCGGAGCGCAACGAAAGTCTCACACGGTGCGCGCATGTCGTTTAACGCTCGCTGCTATTTCAGTCACTTAGAGGTCTAACGAGTTTGATATGCTGCCCGTTGCTTCTCCCAAGCTACGGATGCGCTCGCTACTTACGGCTTTTACCTGTCTCGCCATGGGGCTGGCGTTTTGCGCCCGCCACGCGCACGCCCAAAGCGCGGCGGACGCGAGCTTCCGCGCGGGGCTTGCGCTCCGCTATGGGCCCATCCACCACCAAGACGTGCACACCCGCGGAGCTCATTCGCTCGGCGGCGCCGCGGACTACATCACCGCGGTGGACTTCGACGGCGACGACGACGCCAGCAACAACTGGGACAACGCGGGCGATGCGCGCTTCCCACTCGCGGCGCACGCCTACTTTTCGGTCGTAGAGAGCGCGACTCACTGGTTCATCACGTACTTGTTCTTTCACCCGCGAGATTGGTCGAGCTCCTTCTTCGAGACCGAGCACGAGAACGACTCGGAGGGCGTCCTCATCACGGTGGCGCGCGACGGCTCGCAGTTCGGCTCCCTACGCGCGGCGGTTACGGTCGTGCACTCGGACTTCTATTCGTTCCTGCCGACCGGGAGCCGCTGGAGCTCGGGCCGCGAGAGCGTGGACGGAGCTCTGACTTTGTCCCCTTTCATGGGTGACCTGCATCCCGTCACGGCCCAGCAGGCGGAGACCCACGCGCTCAAGGCATGGCCCTATTACCGAATTCGCCGCCAAGGGGTCGTGTACTACCCGTCGTTGACGGAGGCGGAGGTGCCGGCGAGCCCGGACGACCGACAGGTAATGTATCGACTACACGATATGTTGGAGCCCTCGGGCCTGTGGGCCCGCCGGGAGAGCTCCAAGCTGTTTGCGCGGTTCGGCGTATTCGCCGGAAACCGCTCGGGCGGCTGCGGGCAGAGCGCGTTCTGGTGCTCGAGGAACGCCGCGCGCGTATCTTGGGGCTGGAACGACCACGACGACCAGAACCCGACCGGCGCGATGGCCAGTGATCCAGCGGCTCTCGTGAGAGGCTACTTCGGCTCCCGAGAGCAGGTTTCGCAGAGCTACCTGTTCAATCCGTTTCGCTGAGCCCTGCCGCACCCGTGGTAGGGTCGCGCCGGTATGACCTCTGCTCCGGAAAACTTGAAGGTGTTCGCCGGCAGCTCGCACCCGGCGCTCGCGCAGGAGATATGCGACAGCATCGGCATCCCGCTCGGCCGCGCGACGACGAAGCGCTTTTCGAACGAGAATCTGAAGATTCGCATCGAAGAGAACGTGCGTGAGCACGACGTGTTCGTGGTGCAGACCGCATGCCCGCCGCTCTCCGAGCACATCGTGGAGCTGCTCATCATGTTGGACGCGCTGAAGCATGCGTCCGCCAAGCGCGTCACCGCGGTCATTCCGTACTTTCCGTACGCGCGCAGCGACAAGAAGGACGAGCCGCGCATTTCCATCTCCGCTCGGCTCATGGCCGACCTGCTCGCCACGTCCGGCGCAGATCGCGTGCTGACCATGGACCTGCATTCGCCGCAGATTCAGGGCTTTTTCTCCATCCCTGCCGACCAGCTGACGGGCGTGCCCGCTTTGTGCGAGCGCCTGAAGAAGGACGACCTGTCGCAGACGGTCATCGTCGCGGCGGACGTGGGCGAAGCCAAGGACGCCGGTCGCTTTGCCAAGCGTCTAGAATTGCCGCTGGCCCTCATCGACAAGCGCCGCTACGGCGACGACGAGAACGCGAAGCCCGCGCACGTCATCGGCGACATCGCCGGCAAGGACTGCTTGCTGGTAGACGACGAGATCGCGACCGGTGGCACCCTGTACAGCGCCACCGATTTCCTGCTCGAGCGCGGAGCGCGCTCGGTCTCCGCCGCGGTCGTGCACCCGGTGCTGTCCGGCAAGGCGCCGGAAAAGCTCAGAGCCTCACGCTTGCAGCGGCTGCTGGTCACCAACACGCTGCCGATTCCGGCGGGGGCGATGTCGCCGAAGATCGAAGTGCTCTCCCTCGCGCCGCAGCTGGCGACGGCCATCCTCCACATCCACGACGGCAGCTCGGTCTCCGCGCTCTTCACCTGAGTCGTGCTGCAAGTCCCAGGTGACGAAGAGCGCCGGCAACCGTCGTCGCCATCGCGCAGACGGGCTCTAGGCCTGGCTCCGCATAGACCAGGTAGTCGCGCGCAATGACGTCGTAGCCCGCCAAGTGGCGCACGTGCCGCAGGCTCGCGCCATTCGCGAGCTCCAGCGTGCCGTGGCTCGTGCTCCTTGCCTCCGGGTCGAAGGGCGAACCGTAGCGGAGCATCACCGCGCGGAGCGCCCCCTCGGGCAGCTGAAGCTCGGAGTCGTCGCTGACCAACGTGAGCTCGAGCGCAGCCTCGTCGGCACGTAGGAACACCGCCGCGAGCTCTCCACTCGGCAAAACGAGCTCGTGAATCTTGAGCATGGCGGGGGGAACCTAGCAAAACTGGCGGCGGCAACCGGCCGCCTCGAATTCTCACGCCGAGACGCCCGACGCCCGATAACCGACAGCCGCGTGGGCGTCTCGCGGCAGCGCCCGTTTCCGCGGCTGCGCCATCTGCCATTCGAGACAAATTCCGACACACTGCGAGCGGAGCGGAGCGGGGCGGAGCGCTGACTTCGATAACTGCTGGCGAGGGCTAGCTTTCACCTAGGCCCGTCGTGTTATCTTTCTCGGCAATGTCTGCGCGCGATGCGGGAGCAGCAGGAGCGGGAGTGCCGTAGAACCATGGTTGCTTCGGGGGAAACGCGCGCGTCTTCACGGCTGCTCGTGCTGCGCGTGCAATCGCAGCTCTGCGCCGTGCCGATCTCGCACGTCTTGGAGACGTGCCGGCCCCTGCCGACGAGGCCGCTCCCGAACGCACCGGAGCTCGTCTTGGGGGTGGCGCTGATACGCGCTCGCCCAACGCCGGTCGTGGACGCGCGGCGTCTGCTCGGTCATGCAAGCCTAGAAGCGCCCGGGCGCTACGTCACGCTGCGCCTCGGGTCGGACGGCGGACGCGTGCTCGCGCTAGCGGTGGACTCGGTGGTCGGCATCCGTGAGGTTGCGAGCGCGCAGCTGGAGGCGCTGGCGGGCGTGCTGAGCGCGGAGCAGCCGCTGCTCCAGGCGCTCGGCACCTTGGACCGTGAGTTGCTCCTGCTCCTGGAGCACGCCCGGCTGCTCCCGGAAACGCTGTGGCACGAGCTCGAAGCAGAGCGGGCCTCCGCATGAACGGCGCGATCGGTAGCGCCGAGCTCGACCTCTTTCAGGACGCGATCCAGCAACGGCTCGGCCTCCGCTTCGATGACGGGCGACTCACGTTCTTGGCCGAGGTCCTGACCCGCCGGGTGGCATCACGGCGGTTGAGCCCAGGCGCGTACCTGGCCGCGCTGCTGACCGAGCTAGAAGCGTCGGACGAGCTTGCGGCGCTGGCGCGCGAGCTCACCGTGGGTGAGACCTACTTCTTCAGGCACGTCGAGCAGTTCGACGCTTTTCGTGAGGTGGCGCTGCTGGAGCGCCTGGCCGCGCGGGCGGTGTCGCGCTCGCTACGGATTCTTTCCGCGGGCTGCGCTTCCGGCGAGGAGCCCTACTCGCTGGCCATTTTACTGCGGGAGCGGGGCCTGGAGGCGGGGTACGAGGCGAGCGTCATGGGTGTGGACCTGAACCCGGACTCGCTCGCCAAGGCCAAGGCGGGCCTGTACTCACCTTGGTCGCTTCGCGAAACGCCGGCGGCGCTTCGCGCCCGCTGGTTTCAGCCCGAGGGGCGCGACTTTCGGCTCGTGCGCTCGCTTCGCGACAGCGTGCGCTTCGAACAGCACAACCTGATCTTGGAGGCGCCGCACTTGCTGCCGCCGGGTAGCCTGGACGTCGTCTTTTGCCGCAACGTTTTGATGTATTTCACGCCGGAGCAGGCGTCCGGCATCGTGGCGCGCTTCGCGCGCGCCTTGGCCCCGGGCGGATTTCTGTTCGTAGGGCACGCCGAGACTCTGCGCGGGCTCTCCCAGGCCTTCCACCTGCGTCACACCCACAACAGCTTCTACTATCAACGAAGAAGTGTCGACGACGCTCCAGGGGACGTGGACCTGCTGCCGTCCTTCGCCGCGCCTAGGCCCGTGCTGCCGAGCCCCGCAGCGGCTGCCGATTGGGTCGCGCCGTGGCTGGAGACAGTCGAGCGCTCCAGCCAGCGCATCCGCGAGCTCGGTCGGGACGAGGGGGCCACGACTCCCCCCGCGTCCGAAGAGCCGATCACCGAGCGTCGGTCGGAGGGCGGCTTGCGGCAGTCCTTGTCCCTGCTCGGAGACGATCGCTTCGCAGACGCGCTGCAAGCCATGCATGGGCTGTCTCCTTCCGAGCGGGCGGATCCGGCCGCGCTGCTCCTTCGCGCGGCGCTACTCACCCATCAGGGTGACGTCGCGGAAGCCGAGCGCGTGTGCCACGAGCTCTTGAGGCAAGACGACCTCAACGCGGGCGCTCACTACTTGCTGGCGCTCTGCCACGAGCGGCGGGGCCAAATGTCGACCGCGGCCGAGCACGACTTGACGGCTGTCTACCTGGATCCGAGCTTTGCGATGCCACACCTGCATCTGGGGCTCATGGCCAGGCGTCGAAGGGACGCCGCTGGCGCGCGCGCGGAGCTCACGCTGGCGCTCTCACTGCTCGAGCGAGAGGAGGCCGCGCGGCTCCTCCTGTTCGGCGGCGGCTTCAGTCGAGGCGCGCTCGTCAGCCTGTGTCGGTCGGAGCTGCACAACCTCCGGGGGTCGCCGTGAGTGGGGGCGAGGGCAAGCTCGCCGGCATGGCGGCCCAGCTCCGCGCCGATTTCGACGGCGCCTTCGCGCAGGCGCACGCCGCGGAAGCGCCGCCTCATGTCGACCTTTTGCTGATCGGCGTGGCGGAGCGCAGCTACGCCCTTCGCTTATCCGAAGTGACGGAGCTGCTCGCCGATCGCAGGCTCGTGCCGGTGCCGAGCCCGCGGCGAGACCTGCTGGGCTTGGCCGGGCTGCGCGGCGTGGTCACGCCGGTCTACGACCTGGCCTTGCAGCTCGGGCACGCGGCGCCGGCCGAGCCACGGTGGCTCGTACAGGTGCGCGCAGCGGCCGCCTTCGCGCTCGCCTTCGAGCGCTTCGACCGGCACCTGCGCGTGCCCTCGAGCGACCTCGCCCCGGCGCGCGACGGCGCGCTCGGCACTCCCTTCAGCCGGGCCAGCGTGCGGCTCGAGCAGTATCCCCTGCCGGTGCTCGATTTGCCGGCAATTTTCGAGAGCGTGGCGCGGCGTCGCGCGGCGCCGGAACGACCAGAGGAGCGGAGATGACTTGGACTTTCGGAAGGAAGCTGGCGATCGGCTTCGCGATCGCGGCCCTAACCCTGATGGTGACCGGGCTGGCCGGTCATCGCGCGACCACCGCTCTCATCGAGACCGATCGCTGGGTCGCGCACACGCAAGAGGTGCGTCAAGACCTCGGCCTGCTCCTCGCCTCACTAGCGGACATGGAGACCGGGCAGCGCGGCTTCGTGCTCACGGGTGACGAGAGCTTTTTGCAGCCGTACGAGGCGGGTCTGGCCCGCGCAACCAAGGCCCAGGCCGAGCTACGTCGCCTCACCGCCGACAACGAGTCGCAACAGCGGCGCCTGGACAAGCTGTTGCCCATCGTCGCCAGCCGGATCGCGGTGCTGCTGAAGGTCATCGACTTGCGCCGCGCGAGCGGGCTCGAGGCGGTGCTGAAGGGCAATGCGCTCAAAGACGGCAAGCAGCAAATGGATGAAATCCGGCTGATGGTGGCCGAGATGGACGAAGCGGAGGTTCGGCTCCTCCGCACTCGCCAGGAGCAGGCCAAAGACAGCGCGTCGGCCGCGCAGGCCACGATCATTTGGGGGAGCCTCATCGGCATGGCCCTGATTTGCGCCGCGGGGGTCGTCATCTCGCGCTCACTCGCTTCGCAGATTGGCGTCGCAGTTCGTCACATTCAGACCTCCGCCGCCGAGCTGCAGGCCGCGGCGAACCAGCAGGCGACGGGCGCCAAGCAACAGGCAACCGCCATGACCGAGATCACGACCACCATCAGCGAGCTGCTGGCCACTTCGCGGCAAATCGCGGAGAGCGCGCGGCGCGTCTCGGACATCGCCGGGCAAACCGCGAGCCAGGCTCGCTCCGGTGACATCACGGTGGCGCGAGGGGCGGAGGCGGTCGGCGCGATCAAGCGCCAAGTCGACGCGATCGTCACTCACATGCTGGAGCTGGGCAAGAAGTCCCAGCAGATCGGCGCGGTGCTGGACATCGTCTCGGAGCTGGCGGAGCAGACGAACATCCTCGCCATCAACGCCACCATCGAGGCCGCTGGCGCGGGCGAGTCCGGGCGGCGCTTCGGCGTGGTCGCCGACGAGATCCGCAAGCTGGCCGATCGAGTGGGCGGCTCGACGAAAGAGATTCGCGGGCTGATCGACGACGTGCGGGCGGCGGTCAACACCACCGTCATGACCACCGAAACCGGCTCCAAAGCCGTGGAAGCCGGCGCCGATCAGTTCTCTCAAGTAGCCAGTAGCTTCCGCCTCATCACCGGCCAGGTCGCGACCACGACGGAGGCGTCCAAGGAGATCGAGCTCTCCACGAAGCAACAAGCCACCGCGGTCGAGCAAGTGAACCTGGCGATCACCAACGTCGCGCAAGCCTCCAAGGAAACCGAGGTCAGCACCGGGCAGACCTTGCGGACCGCGGTGGAGCTGGCGACGCTGTCTCGGGATCTTCTGAAGATCGTAGAGGCTCAGCAAGTCGCGACGCCGCGTCACGCCAACTGAGGCCCGCGCATGCAGGACCCGCTCAAATACTTTCGCGTGGAAGCGAGAGACATCGTCGAGCAGCTCCAGGGAGGGTTGCTCGAGCTGGAGCGCAGCGGCGCCCACCCCTCGCGAACCCAGAGCCTCCTGCGCTTCGCCCACACACTCAAAGGCGCGGCCCGCGTCGTCAAGCAGCTGGAGATCGCGAACCTCGCCCATCGCTTCGAGGACCTGCTCGTGCCGCTGCGCGACGCGGAGCGCACGCTGGAGCCCGCGCAGATCGAGGCGCTGCTCGGCGTGGTGGACGCGATTGGCGAGAAGGTGGCGGGGCTGGCGCCGGTCCGCGCGCCCGACGAGCCCGCGACGACGCCCCAGGCGGTCGAGGGGCAGCGCTTTTCCGAGCGCCCTCCCTCGCCCAGCGCGCCGGAGGAGCCATCTCGACCGATCGTGGCGCCGCTCGAGCAAGTGGACGCGGTGATAAGCGGGGTCGCGGAGCTGGGTTTCCAGCTCGGCAGCTTGCGGCGGGCGCTGCCGGAGCTATCAGACAGCCAGCGCCTGGCCGCGCAGGTTGCGGAGCGGCTTGCCCCCCGCCGCTTCGCCGAGATGAGCGCGAGCCAGGCCGCTAGCCTGCGTGTGCTCACCGCGGACCTCAGTCAGCGCCTGGAGCGGCTCGAGCGAGAGGTGGGGCTCGGTCTTTCGCGCGCTACGCGAGAGCTGGCTCAGGTTCGAGACCAGGTCGATCAGCTGCGGCTGGTGGCCGCGAGCAGCATTTTCAGCGCGCTGGCGCGAACCGCGCGGGACGCGGCGGTGAGCCTCGGCAAGCAGGCGACTCTCGAGACTCACGGCGGCGACGTGCGCCTGGACGCGGAAGTGCTCGGAGCCGTGCAGCGCGCGCTGGTGCAGGCAGTTCGCAACGCAGTCGCTCACGGCATCGAGCCGGTCTCGGAAAGACAGCAGCGCGGCAAGCCTCCCACCGGCCGCGTGACGGTGGAGGTCCGGCGGCGCGGGCGACACATCGCCTTCACTTGTCGGGATGACGGGCGGGGGGTGAACCTGCGCGAGGTCCGACGCCAGGCAGAGCGCCTCGGCCGTCTCCCCGCGGAGGCTACGACCGAGGAGGACTTGCTCGGGCTGCTGCTGCGAGGAGGTATCAGCACGAGCGCGCAGGTCAGCGAGGTTTCCGGCCGGGGCGTGGGGCTGGATCTCATCCGCGAGTCTCTGGCGGGGGTCGGCGGCACGGTTTCGCTGCGCAATCACCCCGGCGCCGGCGCCGACCTCACCCTGAGCGTGCCGGCTTCGTTGACCGCGCTGGAGGCGCTATCGGTGGAGGCCGCCGGCGGCGTGCACTGCATCCCACTGGACGCCGTGGTCCGCGCCTTGCGCGTGGAGGACTCCGAGATAGCGCGCGGCGCCGAGGGAGCGTCGCTGCTCTTCGGCGCGGAGGTCATCCCTTTCGCGCCGGTGGCACGTTTACTGAAGTCACAAAATTCGCAGCCGGAGCGCAAAGTTTGGTCGGTCGTGGTGATAACCCACGGGCAAGACCGCCTGGCACTGGGGGTGGACCGCCTGCTCGGCAGTGACGGCCTCGTCGCTCACGCGCTGCCCGACTCGGCTGACGTGGAGGCGACGGTGGCAGGCGTCAGCCTGGACGCGGACGGCAACCCTCGGCTGCTCCTGGACCCGGAGGGCTTGATTGCGGCGGCCAGGACCCTTCGCGCGAGCAACCCGAGCGAGGCGCCAAAGCGCCACGCCATCTTGGTCATCGACGACTCCCTCACCACCCGCATGCTCGAGCAGAGCATCTTGGAGTCCGCGGGCTACGAGGTCGAGCTGGCCACTTCCGCGGAAGAAGGCCTGGAAAAAGCCGCTCTGCGCCGTTACGACTTGTTCCTGGTGGACGTTGAAATGCCTGGAATGGATGGTTTCGCCTTCGTCGAGCGGACCCGGGCGGATCAGCGGCTGTCGACGACTCCCGCGGTGCTCGTCACTTCGCGGGTATCCCCCGAAGACCTCGCGCGAGGCCGCGCCGCCGGCGCCGCGGGGCACATCGCGAAGGGCGAGTTCGACCAAGTCGACTTCCTGGAGCGCATCCGTGGGCTGATGCAATGACCGCCAAACGACTGCGCGTGCTCGTCGTGGAGGACTCGGTCACCGTGCGGCGTCGGCTATGTGAGGCGCTCAGCAGCGACCCGGGGATCGAAATCATTGGCGAGGCCGCGGACGGCCAGCGCGCCATCGAGCTCTGCCAATCGCGCCGACCGGACGTGGTGACGCTGGACATGATCCTGCCGATCATGACCGGCCTCTCTGCGACCGAGTACATCATGGCGCACTGCCCGACGCCCATCCTCATCGTGTCGGCGTCGACGAATCGCGGAGAGCTGTTCAAGACCTACGACGCGCTCGCCGCCGGGGCGGTAGACGTCCTGGAGAAGCCACGCGGGGATGATAGCGACGAGGGCTGGGATCAGCGCTTCCTGGCCGCAGTGCGCCTCGTATCCCGCATCAAAGTCATCACTCACCCCAGAGCCCGGCTCGGCTTGTCTCGCGGCGGGCATGGCCCCGCAATTGCCCCCGCATTGCGGTCCTCTTCCGTCCCTTCGCCAGCGCCGTTCCCGAGCGATTCGCCCATCTCGATCGTGGCCCTCGGCGCTTCCACCGGCGGCCCGAGCGCGCTGGTGAGCGTGCTGCGCGACCTACCTCACACGCTGCCACTCACCGTGCTGATGGTCCTGCACATCGACGAGCCGTTCGGCTCGGCGTTCGCGGAGTGGCTCAGCGATCAGACGCCGCACGCGGTGCGCTTCGCGGTGGGTGGTGAGCCGCTGGAGAGCAAGACTTCGCGCGTGTTGATGGCGCAGCCGGGCCGCCACCTCGTCGTCGACGGCCAGCGTCTCCTATTGACGGACGAGGCCGAACGCCATTCGTGCCGACCTTCCATCGACGTGCTGTTCGAGTCGTTGGCGCGCAGCGGGGGGCCTCGGAGCGCGGCCGCGCTCCTGACGGGCATGGGCCGCGACGGCGCTACGGGGCTCCTCGCGCTACGAGCAGCCGGCTCCCTCACCGTCGCTCAGGACGAAGAGAGCAGCGTGGTTTACGGCATGCCGCGCGAAGCCGCGCTGCTCGGCGCGGCGCAGCACGTGCTCCCGCTCGGCGAAATCGGCCGCTTCTTGAGCGCAGGAATTGCCGCGCGCAAAACCCGGGGAGCATGAGCCCCAAGACGCTCATCGTCGACGACAGCCTCACCGTCCGGATGGACCTGGACGAAGCGTTTCGGCACGCGGGCTTGGCCACGGTCTTGGCGGCCGACGCCGCGGAGATGCGCCGAGTGCTCGAGCGCGAGCCCGACGTGGCGCTGGTAATCTTGGACGTGGTGTTGCCGGATGCGGACGGCATCGATCTGCTGCGCGAGCTGCGCGAGCGCCCTCAGTCGCCGCACATCTTGCTGCTCTCCACCGAGGCGGAGGTCGCGGATCGGATCCGCGGGCTAGAGACGGGCGCGGACGACTACGTCGGCAAGCCGTACGACGCCGGCTACGTCATCGCGCGCGCCCGCTCGCTCCTCGGCGATACTGCCGGTCCGGCGCGGAGCACCATCCTGGTCGTCGACGACAGCGTGACCTTTCGGGAGGAGCTGAAGCGCTCCCTCGAAGCCGCGGACTACGTCGTCGCTACCGCTACCAGCGGAGAAGAGGGATTGAAGCTCGCGGCGGGGCTCCGGCCAGCCGCCATCTTGGTGGACAGCGTGATGCCCGGCATCGACGGCGCGACCTTAATCCGTCGCGTCCGCCTGGACGCGGCGCTGCGCGGCACGCCGTGCGTGCTGCTCACGGCCAGTGAAGGGCACGGGGCGGAGCTACGCGCGCTGGACGCGGGCGCAGACGCCTTCGTTCGCAAAGAGGACGCGGAGGTCATCCTGGCGCGCCTGCAGGCGGTGCTACGAAGCACCAGCGCGGACCGGGCTCAAGCCGCCAGCCTGCTGGATCCCAAGCGAATTCTAGCCGTCGACGACAGCAACACCTACCTGAACGAGCTCTCTTCCGTGCTTCGCGCGGAAGGCTACGAGGTCGTGGCCGCTCGCTCCGGCTCCGCCGCGCTGGAGATGCTCGCGGCCCAGTCCGTGGATTGCATCTTGCTGGACCTGGTGATGCCGGACATGGACGGCATCGAGACTTGCCGCCGAATCAAGGCCTCCCCCCTCTTTCGCGACGTTCCTCTGATCATGCTCACGGCCCGCGAGGACCGCGCCGCCATGATCGAAGGCCTGAGCACGGGGGCGGACGACTTCATCGCCAAGTCCAACGAGTTCGAGGTCTTGA
This sequence comes from Myxococcales bacterium, assembly GCA_004193285.1. GTDB lineage: Bacteria > Myxococcota_A > Polyangia > Polyangiales > Polyangiaceae > PMG-095. The sequence continues at coordinate 79,156 of SECP01000033.1, forward strand.
CCGCGCGGGTGCGGGCCCAATTGCGACGCAAGCAGTTCGAGGACGAGCACCGCAGTATCCGCGAGCAGCTGCTGCGCTCGGAGCTCGAGGCCACGGAGGCCCGCGCAGCGCGGGAGCTCGCGGAGGCCCGCGCCCGCATGGTGGAGGCGCTAGAGGCGAAGAATCTGGAGCTCTCGTCGGCCTACCAGGAGCTCAAGCAGACGCAGTCGCGGCTGGTGCAGTCGGCCAAGCTCGCGTCGCTCGGCGAGCTCGTGGCGGGCGTGGCGCACGAGATCAACAACCCGCTCGCCTTCGCGATCAGTCACCTCCAAACCGCGCGCACCAGCTTGGCGGCTCTGCCGAAAGAAGCGCCAGCGCTGGGGGACTCCAAGCACTGGACGAAAGCGCGCGACCGCATGGACGAGATGGCGGGGGGCCTGGACCGCATCCGTGAGCTGGTGCTCAAGCTGCGCACCTTTTCCCGATTGGATGAGGGCGAGCGCAAGGAGGTCAGCGTCCAGGAGTGCTTGGACTCGGTGCTCACGATTCTGGGTCACCGACTGCGCCATCGCATCCACGTGGACGTGCAGCTAGTCGCCCCTACGATGCTCGATTGCTACCCGAGCCTGCTCAACCAAGCGATCATGAACTTGATCGCCAACGCCGCCGACGCGATCGCCGAAGAGCGGGAGGACGGCAAGCTCACGATCCGCGGCGGCGCGGAGGGGGGCAGCTACGTGCTGAGCATCGCCGACAACGGCTGCGGCATCCCCGAGGCCTTGCGCGAGCGCGTGTTCGATCCGTTCTTCACGACCAAAGACATCGGCAAAGGTACGGGGCTCGGGCTCTCGATCACGTACTCGATCATCAAAAAGCACGGCGGCACGCTGGACCTGCTGCCCGCGCCGGGCGGCGGCACCTTCGCGGAGGTCCGCCTCCCGCTGGAGGGCCCGCCCCCGGAGGTCAGCTCGGCGCCGTAGCGCCGCTCAGCAGCGCCGCGCGCACGCGGTCCAGCAAGGCGTCGGACGTGAACGGCTTTTGAATGACGCGCTCTTCCGGGTCCAACAGCTCGCTCTGCGCTTGGTTGAGCGCGGCGCCCGCGTAGCCGGTCATGTAGAGCACGCGCAGACCAGGCCGGCGCAACGTGAGCTCGTCCGCCAGCTTGACTCCCGTCATCTCTGGCATCACCAAATCCGTCAGCAAGAGGTCCAGGTGATCGCCGGTCTCGCTGACGGCCCGCGCCTCGCTCGGGCGAGAGGCTTCCACGACTACATAGCCGTGCCGACGCAAAATACGCGCGGTGATGTGCCGAACCGACGGGTCGTCCTCCACCAGCAAGATGGTTCCGCTGACCGGGGAGCTGTCGCGCGGGTGACGCGAGGTCGTGTGACCGATGTGATCCAGGCTCGTCACGGGGAATACGATCGTGAACACGGTGCCGCGCCCGACCGAGCTCTCCACCGCGATTTGTCCGCCGTTCTGCGTGACGATGCCGTACACCATCGAGAGGCCGAGGCCAGTCCCTTTGCCGACCTCTTTCGTGGTGAAGAACGGCTCGAAGATCCGCTTCATGGTCTCCGCGTCCATGCCGGTGCCGGTGTCGGAGACGGTCAGCACCACGGACTCGGTATCCGGAAGCGCGGCGGGGTCCCGAGGGTCCAGCTCGCGCAGCTCGATGGACAGCGTGCCGCCCTCCGGCATGGCGTCACGCGCGTTGACGCACAAGTTGATCAGGACCTGCTCCAGCTGATTGCTGTCGGCCATGACCGGGCTCACGTCCCCCAGCCGGGTGATGAGCGTGATGTGCTCACCGATGAGGCGACGCAGCATCTTCTCCACGCTGCGCACGACGACCCCGAGCTGAAGCGCCTCGGGGCGCGCGGCTTCTCTCCGGCTGAACGCGAGGAGCTGGCGCGTGAGCGAGGCGGCGCGCTTGGCGGCGGTGACCATATCCACCACGTCCTCGCGAGCGACGTGCCCGGTCAGCTCTTCCAGCGCCATTTCGCCGCTTCCCTCGATGACGGCGAGCAAGTTGTTGAAGTCGTGCGCGACGCCGCCGGCGAGCTGGCCGACGGCCTCCATCTTTTGCGAGTGGACCAGCAGCTGCTCCAGGCTGCGCTTTTGGGTCACGTCTCGAAGCAGCGCGATGGCGCCCGTCACCTCGCCTTGGTCGTTGCGAAGCGGGGTCGCGACGATCGCGACGCGCGCTTCCGAAGCGCCACCGTTTTTGATGATGGCTTCCATCTCGACCTTGCGCGCGCCGTGCATGGCGCGCACGAGCGGGTTTTCCGCGGCCGGTATCAGGGTGCGGCCGTCCGCCAGGTACACGCCGTAGGCGCTTGCCCATTGCTCCGGCGGTACGTCGCGCGCCTGAGCGCCGAGGACCCGCTGGGCCTCCGTGTTGAACAGGAGGGTGCGGCCGGTCGAGTCGACCACGATGACGCCCTCCCCGATGCCGTCCAGAATCGAGTTCAAGATGCGCGTCTGCTGTCGCAGCCGCTCTTCGCTCTTACGCAGCGCCTCTTGCGTGCGAAGCCGCTCGGTCACGTTGCGCGAAATCGCGACCAAGCCCTCGATGCCGCCGCCGGGAGAGCGGATGGGCGCCTTGGACTCCGAGTACCACTCCGAGCCGGCCTTGGCGCGGTACTCTCGCACGACGTCCAGCGAAGGCTCCCCCGCGTCCAAAAGCTGCTGTTCCTCGGACTCGATGCGCGCCGCGAGCTCCACCGGTAACAGGCCATCCGCGAGGCGGCGACCGATCAGCTCGTCCGGCATGCCCACGCCGAGGCTCTGAGCAAAAGAGCGGTTCGCGCGCTGAATGCGCAGGTCCCGGTCCTTGAAGAAGATGCCGTCCGGGCTGCTGTTCATCAGGTCCGACAGCAGCTGGCGCTCGTGAGCGATTTGCCGGGCGAGCCGGAAGTGCTCTACCCCCTTGGCCACCTTGAAGCGCAGGTCCTCCGCGTTCCAAGGCTTCGTCACGTAGGCAAAGACCTTGCCCTCGTTGATGGCGCGGATGACGGCTGGCAAGTCCGAGAAGCCGGAGACCATGATCCCAACCGCATTCGCGCCCGTCATCCGCGACAGCAGCTCGTCTCCCGTCATGCGGGGCATGCGCTGATCCGTCACGACTACCGCTATGTTCGGGTCGTCCTCCATCGCCTTGAGCGCGTTTTCGGGCGACGACGATTTGACGACGGTGAAATCGTCGCTGAGCAAGTCTTCGAGAGCCACGAGGATCTGCGGCTCGTCATCGACTACTAAAATGCGCTCTTTGGATGCCCCGCCGTCCATGCAAGTCCTTCGGTGGCGCGCCCCCCCAAGGCTGGTGGCGCCCCGGAGGCGCGCGCGACGTTCGGCTTGAAAGCTATAGGCCGTAGGTAGGGAGGTCAAGCAAACCCCCGCGGGGCCAATTGTCCCGGCTCGCCAGCGGGTTCGATGTGTATCGCTAACGCCCACTCAGAGCCTGATGTCGGGACGCTGGCGCGCGCTATGCTCGCGCGCCCCGTGGCTAGCGCTCCTCAAACCACCGACGACGTCGAGACCTGGGCCGAGCACTACGTCCTTAGTGAGGAGCTGCAGTTGAAGCTCGCACCTCCGCCTCCTCCCAAGCAATTCCGGCCAGAGGCGGCGCCGCTGCGGCTCACCGCTCCAGGTCGCCCTCCCGAGCTTCGCCCGGCGCGCCGCGGGGAGCGCACGCCGAAGCAAGAGGCGCTGGAGAGCCCGCGCTACCGTGCGCGCGCCCTTCACGCTTTCTTGCACCACGAGCTGCAAGCAGCGGAGCTGATGTGCTGGGCGCTGCTCGCCTTCAGCGACGCCGAGCTCGAGTTCCGACGTGGTTTGCTGGCTATTTGCCAAGACGAGATCCGCCACATGGGCCTGTACGCGGCGCACATTCGTGAGCTGGGCTGCGAGGTCGGGGATTTCGGGGTGCGAGACTGGTTCTGGAAGCGCGTGCCCAGCTGCCGCACCAAGCTGGAGTTCGTGGCGGTGATGGGCATGGGGCTGGAGGCCGCGAACCTCGAATACGCTCCGGATTTCGCGGCTCGCTTTCGGCTCGCCGGTGACGAAGCGGGGGCGCGCATCCAGGAGCGCATCGCGGCCGAAGAGGTCGCGCACGTCGGGTTCGCCACGCGCTGGTTCGCGCGCTGGACGGGCGGCTGCGACTTCGCGGCCTGGGCCGCGCAGCTGCCGGCGCCGCTCTCGCCCTGGGTGATGCATGGCGAGCCTCTCGCCGTGGACGCGCGTCGCCGCGCCGGGATGACGGACGAGTTCTTGACCGCCCTCCGCGGCTACGTGCCGGAGCCGAAAGGTCGCCCGCTGCCGCGCTCCGAGCCTGCGTGATGCCGCGCTACGCCTGGGTCTTCAACCTGGACGCAGAGCTCGAGCTGTCGCGGGGACGCCCCGGGTACGTGCCGCAACGCAAGCTCGTGGCCCAGCTCGCCGAGCACGGACGAAGCTCGCGACGCTTGCTGGGACCGAGCGACGTGGAGCTCGGTCCCGCGCCCCTACCGAGCACGCTCGTCGGGCGCGCTTGGTGCCCGACGCCGCTCGCGCTCGCGGCGCTCCGTCGCGCCGGCATCGAGCCGGAGCCGCACCCGGACGCAGCGACGCTGCGCCGCGTCAACCATCGCGAGTTTGCCCACCGCCTCGGGGGCGGGCTGCCGGAGCAAGCCTACTCGACCACGACCTCGGAGCTGCGCGCGCTGCTCGGGGACGGCCGCCGGCATTGGCTGCTCAAGCGCCCGCTCGGCTTCGCCGGACGCGGGCAGCTCCGCGCCATCGGTCCCCTCACCGAAAAGCAATGGTCGTGGGTGGACGCTTCGTTCGAGCGCGACGGGCTCCTGGTCGAGCCGCTGGTTCGGCCCAGCTTCGAGGTGAGCCTGCACGGCTTCGTGTGGCGTGACGGCCGGCACGAGCTGGGCCGCGTGTGCGCGCAAGACGTGACGGCGCGCGGCGCCTTCCGGGGCGTGCGCTTGGCCGAGCCGAACGAGCTAACGCGCGCGGAGGCAGAGGCGCTGCACGAGCGCGCGGTGACGACCGCGGCCGCCCTGCACGAAGCCGGCTATTTCGGGCCGTTCGGCATCGACGCGTACCGCTACGAAGACGGTTTTTGCGCGCTCGGTGAGCTCAACGCGCGCTACACGTTGAGCTTCAGCACCGGCTTTCCGCGGCCGACGAGCGACCTGGTCCTCTAAGAGGCGCGCGTCTTCAGCTTGTCTACCGCGTGCACGGGCGCCAGGTCCCCCTTCATGAGGTGGGCGATGGCCGCGTAGACGAGGCGCTGACTCTCGAGCATGCCGAGGCCGGCGAACTTGGGGGACACCACCTCGATGGTGTAGTGGCCGCCGCTGCCGCTTACCTCGGCTTTGCTGCTCTCGATGCTGGACTCAATGGCCTCGCGCAGCGCTTGAACGACGTCGCCCTGGAAACTCGTGGGATGTGAAGACATGGGTCAGTATCGGGGAACGGAGGGATCGATGGCGAGGGACCAAGCGTCTACCCCGCCCTTCAAGTTGTAAACCTTGCGAAAGCCCTCTTGAACGACGGACTGCGCGACGCCTCGGCTGCGCATGCCGTGATGGCAGTAGAAGGCGATCGGCGTGCTCTTGTCGAGGCCCTTGATGTGGTCCACCGCCTCGTCGTTCAACAGCTTTCCGCCCGGGATGCTGGCGATGCTCGCCTCGCTCTCCGGCCGCACGTCGAACAGCTGCAGCTCTCCGCGCTCGAGCATGGCCTTCGCGTCCTGGACGGACAGCTCCACGACCTGCGCGGGTTGGTTGGGGTTCTCGATCTTGAAGCCGGCGTTCGGCCCGTCCAAGTAGCCGATGTGCACGCCTTGCGCGCGCGCCACGCTGGAGCGAGGCACGTAAAGCTTGAGCCCGCCCAAATCGGTCTCGACGTCCCCTCGTTCCACCGGCCCGAAGTACAGGTCATGCTCGAAGCTTTGGCTGACCTGCAGGTGCAAAGCGTCCGGGTCGCCGGGCGTGAGGGCGGCTTGGAACGCGGCGATGGCCTCGGCGCTCGCGGTGACGCGCGGAGCGGCGAGCGGCGGCGCGGCCGCGCCCAGCAGCTGCTCGAGCTCGCCGCTTTGCTTCATGTCGCGCACGATGTCGCAGCCGCCGACGAATTTACCGTCGATGTAGAGCTGGGGAATGGTCGGCCACTGCGAGTACTCTTTGATGGCGTCGCGCAGCTCCGCGGACGACAGCACGTCCAACGTTTGGTACTCGGGGACGAGCTCGTCCAAAATCTGCACGACTTGCGCGGAGAAGCCGCACTGCGGGGCGCGGCGCGTCCCTTTCATGAACAGCACGACGCGATCACTCGTGACGTAGCCTTCGATCTTCTGTCGTAGCGGTTCGCTGAGCGCCATGGCGGACCTTACATAGCGCAGAAGCGCGGCCCCCACTAGCCTGACCGCCGAGGCCGGGGCATGCTGGGTTTCGTGCCGCTTTCGGACGCTACCCAGAGCGTAGCGCTGCTCGGGCCTACCAATACCGGCAAGACCCACCGCGCCGTGGAGCGCATGCTCGAGCACGAGACCGGGATGATTGGCCTCCCCCTGCGCCTCCTGGCGCGGGAGGTCTACGACCGCATCAGCGCGCGGCTGGGGGAGGACCGAGTCGCACTCGTCACCGGCGAGGAGAAGCGCGTCCCGCGCCGGCCGAGCTATTGGGTTTGCACGACGGAGGCGATGCCGCTCACCCAAGAGGTGGACTTCGTTGCGGTCGACGAGGTCCAGCTCGCCACCCACGAGGAGCGCGGCCACGTGTTCACGGACCGCCTCCTGCATGCGCGGGGCAAGGTGGAGAGCTGGTTCATGGGCTCGGGGGCGATGCGACCCTTGATGGAGCGCTTGGTACCCGCCGCCAAGCACCAGGAGCACCCGCGGCTGTCACGCCTCTCGTTCGCGGGCAGCAGCAAGCTGCAGAAGCTACCGCCACGAAGCGCGGTCGTCGCGTTCTCCGTCCCGGAGCTGTACCAGCTGGCAGGCAGGCTGCGGGCCCTGCGCGGGGGCGCGGCGGTGGTGCTCGGCGCGCTCTCCCCTCGCGCTCGGAACGCGCAAGTGGCCATGTTCCAAGCCGGAGAGGTGGACTACCTGGTAGCGACGGACGCCATCGGCATGGGCCTCAATTTGGACGTCTCCCACGTCGCGTTCGCGTCCCTGCGCAAGTTCGATGGCCAGCACGCGCGCGCGCTCACGGATCCCGAGCTGTCGCAAATCGCTGGGCGCGCCGGTCGTTACCTGCGCGATGGCAGCTTCGGCACGCTCGCCCCGATCGAGCTGCCGCACGAGGTGGCCGAGCGCATCGAGCAGCATTACATCGAGCCGATCAAGCGGGTTCGCTACCGCAATAGCACCCTGGACTTCGCTTCCACGGAAGCCCTGCTCAGCGCGCTGGAAGCGCCGCCGCCCGCCTCCCACCTCGCCCCCGTCGCGAGCGCTTTGGATCTGGCGTCGTTGCGCGCACTGCTCGCGGACCCACAGATCGCCCCGCTGGCGCGACGAGGCGACGCGCTCGAGCTGTTGTGGCGCGTCTGCGAGGTGCCGGATTTTCGGCACATCTTGTTCGAGGTACACGTGCAGCTGCTCCACGAGCTGTACTTGGCGCTGAGCGAGGGTCCGCTGACGGACGACTTCATGGCCCGCCAAACGCGGGACTTTCACGACCACGCCGGCGACGTAGACGCTTTGCTCGCCAGGACGGCGCGCCTTCGCACGTGGGCGTTCGTGGCGCATCGCGCCGGCTGGGTGAAGAACGCCGAGCACTGGCGCGAAAAGCTCGCCGAGCTGGAGGACGGCCTGAGCGACGCCCTCCACACCGGGCTGGTCGAGAGCTTCGTCGAGCGCCGCTCGCGGGCCCGGCCTTCGCCCAAGCACAAGCTGCAGCCGCCGGCGCGCGCCGAGGCCGAGCCGAGCATCGATCCGCACCACCCGTTCGCCCGACTCGTGCACCTGCGCGCTCGCGCTCATGAGCCCGTCCCCGAGCCCGAAGCTCCCTCCACCTGGGAGGAGCTGGTAGACGCCCCTCACGAGCGCTTCACGCTCAAGGACACCGGCATCATCTGCGTCGGCTCGCTCGAGCTCGCTCGACTCTCGCGCGGGCCATCGCTCACCCAGCCGGAGATTCGCCTCCTGGATTTGGGAGACCTGCCGGCCGGCGTCCGGAGCCAACTGCAGCGGCGCCTCCTCGCCTTCGCGCGTGACGTTGCCGGCCGGCTCCTCCACGCCCTGGAGCCCCTGCGCCAGCCGGGCCGGGCTCCGCTGCGCGCCATCGCTTACCAGCTGGAGCAAGGGCTCGGAAGCGCACGCCGGCATGCGCTCGCGTCCAGCCTGAGCGCCCTGACGGACGAGGACCGCCGCGCTCTCAACGCCACTGCCCTCGAGCCGGGGCGCTTGGCGGTGTACTTGCCGGAGCTGCTCACGCCCAGCGCTCTGGGCCTCAGATTGATCCTCGTGCGCGCCTTCGAGCAGTCAACCAAGCTGCCCCCCGTCGGACGCGCCACGTTCGACCCCCAGCACCTCTCCGAGCAGACGTGGCTCGCTCTCGGCTACGTGGTCCTCGGCCGTCGCGCGTTCCGATTGGACCTCGCGGAGCGCGTGGCGGCGCTCTTCGCCCAGGGCGCTCCGGAGAATCAGGCGCTTCAGTGCCTCTCTTTGCCGAAACGAGATTGGCCGGACGCCAGCCGTACGTTCAAGACCGCGCTGGAGGAGAAGTGAACCGCTCGCCTCATTGGTAGCGCCAGCGGCGGCGTGTCCCGCCCGAAACGAGATGCACCAGCGCAACGAAGAGCGACGCGCCGATGATGGACCACAGGATCGGGAACGCGCGGCCCTCCACGGATACCATGAGGAGCTCCGGCAGGTGCAGGTAGCCGGCGATGAAGGTACCTAGCAGCGCGCCCACGAAGCCGACCGCGATGGAGACGAAGAAGCCTCCGCCGGTGCCACCACCGATGGCTCGGCCGATCGCGCCGCAAATGCCCGCGATCACCAGGAGGATGAGCAGGCCAGTGAGGGTGATAGTCATGCCCCGGTTGGTGCAAACCACGCGCCAGCGCTTTTTATAGCCGGAAATACGCAGCGAAGGTGTTTGGCCCGCGCGCGAGCCGAGTCAGGATGCCTCAGCGGGCGGAACTTCCTCACCTGGTAGCACCCGCGGGTAGAACCAGCCGGAAACCGCGCTCACCCATCCCGCTCCGGCCAACATGCCGCCAATGACGTCCGACGGAAAGTGCACGCCGAAGTAGACGCGAGACGCGGAGACGCCCAAGACCACCGCGGCCGCGAAACAGGCAAGGAAAGCCAGCCCAATGCCGCGGGCGCCCGCGACTTTGGCAATCACTACCAGCGCGAACAGCACGGTGGTGGACGCGAGGGCGTGCCCGCTCGGAAACGAGAACGAGGACGGAGTGTGGATGAGGTACAGCTCGGCTGCGCCAGGTCGAGCGCGCGCGAACCCCAGCTTGAGCAGCGCGTTCAAGGCCAGCGTCCCCATGCCGACCGTGCACAAGAACACGGCCTCACGAGGGCGCCGGAGGGCGAGGAGCAGCGCGGCGCTGAGCACGACCAGCACCAAGAGCGACTCCCCCTCCCCGAAGCGCGTGAGCGTGAGCATGAGCGCGTCCCAATGGCCTCGCAGCCCGGCCACCGCCTGCGCGACCGCCGTGTCGAACGGTCCCAGCTGGAGCTCTCGCATCTCGTCCGCCCAATGAGCGAAAAAGAACGACGAGCCGAGCGCCAGCGGCAAGCTCCAGCGGTGCCGTGAAGCGAAGCGCAACAGCGGGCCGGACCAGGTCGGGGGAGTGCGCACCCCAGCGGTCTAGCAAATGCTGCACCGTCCGCGAGAAGGCCCCGGTCCGCGGGCCCTCCGGTCCGTCGCTCGAGCCTGGCGCGGCGGCTAAGCCGCGGCGCTGGAAGCGTCAGTTTGCACGTGGAGCGTCCGAGTCGGGAACGCGATGCGGGTGCCCGATTTCTCCACGATTTGCAGAAACTCCAGCAAGACGTCCTGGCGAATGAGGGTGAACTCCTCCGCGTCCCGGGTCGCGAAGAAGCACACGATTTCCACGTTCAAAGAGTACGGCGCCAGCTCGATGAAGCGCACGCTCGTACCCTCCGGGTGGATTTTGGGGTGCTCGCGCAGCGACCGCTCGATTTCGGCTAGCACCTGCCGCATCTGGTCGGCGGTCGTCGCGTACTCCAGCCCGAGGATGCACGCCAGGCGCAGGCGGTCCCGCGCCGCGAACGTCTCCAGCCGCATCTCCGCCAGCTTGCCGTTGGGAATGGAGACGACGGTGCGGTCCGGCGTGCGGATGCGCGTCGAGCGGAGCCCGAGCGACTCGACGGTACCGGTCAAGTCCTCCACCCGTACGAAGTCCCCTTCGCGGAAGGGTTGGTCGATGCCCAGCGAGAACGCGCCGAACAAGTTCTCGACCGTCTTCTGAGAAGCGAGCGCGAGCGCCAGGCCGCCGATTCCGAGGCCCGCGATCAGGCTCGTCACCGGATACCCGAGCGCCGAGATGAGCAGCAGGATTGCCGCCACCGCGACCACGGCCTTACCCATGCGGCGCGCGAGCGGGATGAGCGCCCGCGAGCTCGGGTGCTCGAACGAGAACTCGGAGCTCCACGAGAGCTCCGCCACGACATCGACCAGACGCCAGAAGGCCCAGAGCACGTTCGCGAGCAGCAGGGCCCGCAGCACCTGGTGCACGAAACGCTCCGCGGGCTCGTACAGCAGCAGTTGCGGCAGCAAGGCGCGCATGAAGCCGACCGTGAACGCGAGCGCCACGGGGCCGCGGCTCCGGGCCAGGATGCGGTCGTCCCAGATCGTCACCGTGCGCTTGGCGGCGCGGCCGAGCACGCTGCGCACGAGCGCGCCGGTGAGCATGCCGAGGGCGCTGCCGACGACGGCCAGCAGCGCGAGGCCCGCCCACTGCCACCACAGCAAGTCGCGCGGACCGGTTTGCAGTAGCGGCCCCGGCAGGTGCTGCCGCAGCCAGCGATCCGGCAGCGCCTGGTACCAATCGTCGATGCGCGCCACCGTCGAGAGGGAGAAGACCCAGCCCGAGCTGCCCGAGCGCCGCGCGAGCCGCACGGGCTCACTGACGTCGCCTGCGACGCGCACCGTCCCGATCTGCTCGTAGCGCGCGGGCAGCCCGTCGTTCAACGTGCCCGCGTCCTGGTCGGACACCTTGTCGAGATCCAGGACGACGTGGCGGTCCAAGACGGCGCGAAGGCGCTGCGCGAGCGCGGCGCGCTCCTCCTCACGGGCGCGCGGCACCTCCACGAAGGCCCCCGCATCCGCGTACCGCCCGAGGCGAGTCAACTCGATGAACTTTTGCAGCGCAGCGCGCGGCGAGCCGGGCGGCGGCTCGGCTTCCAGTGGCTCCTCTGCGCTGCCGGGGGCGGCGGCGGGAGCGCTCGCGGTTGGAGATCCGGGTGCGGCTTGCGCGGTCGCCGCGACCGCGAAAACGACAGGAATCAGCAGCGCAGCCAGCGCGCGGAGCGAGGCGCGGCATCGAGGGCGAAGCATCGGGCTTCGTTACCACCGCGCCTCGGCGGATTGGCAAGCATGTTGCTAGGGGCCCTGGGCATGCCGGAAAAAACCACTGTCGATCGGGCCAAGCGCGACCGCGCCGAAGGCAAGGCCGCGTCCACACAGGCCGGTGAGTTCATCCGCGAGGAGATGCATCACATTCGCGAAGGCAAGCACGGCGCTCGCAACGCCAAGCAAGCGATCGCGATCGGGCTCTCCAAAGCGCGGCGCGCGGGCTTCGATGCGAAGCCGAGCCCCACCGCCAGCAAAGCCGTGCGCCGCAAAGCGAACCAGGAGAGCGAGCACGCGAACCGGAAGCCGAACCCGCGGCGGGCGCGCGCCGCAGAGCGCGCGCTCGAAAAGGAGCCGCAGGCAGCGGCGTCCCCGGCCGCGCTGTCACGGCATGCCAAGGCGTCGGCGGAGAGTCGTCGCAAGCGGGGCGGCCCCACCTCACCCCGCGCGGTCGCTCAACGTGCCGCAAAGACTCGGAAGAAGAGCGCGTCACCGCGCGCGCGCGCCAAGCCCTCCTCGAAGCGAGCACCCCGCAAGGCGGCCTGAGGGCGAGCTGACGCTAGCCAGCGCGGGCCTCGCACCTGCCGCCTCCTTTCTGGCGCATTTGCTGCAGAGCCCTGTGTGCCCCGCCCGGCGCGCCGCGGCGCCGGGCGGGGCATCGGGAAGATAGAGAACGAGGAGGATACATGCTCGCAAAAAATCTGTTCGGGTGGTCAGCGCTCGTGGCGCTGATTGGTAGCGGTGTCGCTGCTTGCAGCGGGGCAGACGTGCCCGGCGACGCTGACTCTCAGGAGACGCTCGGGACGCGATCCGAAGAGCTACGAGGACGGCGCTGCGGAGGGCCCAAAGGCTTGTCCTGCAGCGAAGGTGACTACTGCAGCGGCCGTGTGGGGCACTGTCCTGATGACCGCCATACCGGGCGCTGCGTCGATAGGCCGGAAGCGTGCACCAAGATCTACGCTCCGGTGTGCGGCTGCGACGGCGTAACCTATGGCAACGCGTGCACGGCCGCGGCGGCGGGGGTGAGCGTCGCGAGCAACGGCGCGTGCGAAGAGGCGCCCGCCTTCTGTGGCGGCATCGCTGGGATTCCCTGCGCAGAGGGCGAGACGTGCGTGGACGACCCGAGCGACGACTGCGACCCGAAGAATGGCGGCGCTGATTGCGGAGGCATCTGCGTGGCGGCTCCGGAGGAGCCTCCCGCATTCTGTGGCGGCATCGCGGGCATTCCTTGTCCGAAGGGCCAGACGTGCGTGGACGACCCCAGCGACGATTGCGACCCCGCGAGCGGCGGCGCCGACTGCGGCGGAATTTGTTCGAACGAAGGCGAGGCGTGCGGTGACGTGACCTGCGGTCCCGGTACTGTATGCTGTAACCCACTCCGCGGCATTTGTACGAAGCCGGGGATGGTCTGTATCCAATAGGCCCAGTGAGACCGAAGACCTAGCGTGAGCTTCTGCGAGGTGGGCTGCAAATTGGCAGCCCCCTCGCAGTTTCAAGGAGAACCGATGCGTGTATTGATTGCGTCTGATTTGAGCGAGGCGTCGGACGAAGCCTTGAAGCAAGGGTTCGAGATGGCGGCAGGAGGCCCGGTCGCCCTCTGCCACGTCATGCCGGACCTAGGGACTCACGCGTTCCTCGCCCAAGACTACGAAGCGGATGTGACTCGCCAAGTTTCGCTCCAGCCGCGCGTGGTGGAGGCGCTGCGCGGGCAGCTAGCGCGGCTACACCCGGACGCGCCAGAGCCCGAGGTTTTCATCGAGACCGGCTCGGCCTACGACCAAATTCTGCACCGCGCAGAGGCGTGGGGCGCGGAGCTGATCGCGCTCGGAACCCACGGCCGCGCCGGGCTGAAGCGGTGGCTGCTGGGCAGCGTCGCCGATCAGGTCGTGCGCGCGGCGCACTGTCAGGTTCTGGTCGCTCGCCCCTCGCCGCCCGGTGCGGTGCTGGCGGCGACGGATCTGTCGGAGCCGGGCTTGCCGGCGATCGAGGCCGCCGCTCGGCAGGCCGCGCGCCTGCACGGAAAATTGGTCGTGATGCACGCAATGGAGCTGCCGCGCGAGGGCGACGCGGCGATGGGTCTGCTCGGCGCTCTGCCGGCTCTGGATCCACCGGACGTGCGCAGCCAAAAGCGGGCACTAGCGAGCCAGATCGTGAACAGCGCGCTCTCGCAGCTCGGCGCCAAGGGTGAAATCGTGATCGCGGAGGACGACGCGGTGGAGGAAACGCTGCAACTCGCCAGCTCGCTGCCGGCTCGGCTCGTCGTCGTCGGCACGCATGGCCGCACGGGGCTGGCGCGGGTGGTGCTCGGCAGCCGCAGCTCGCGCATCCTGGAGAAGGCGCCCTGCTCGGTGCTCGTCACTCGCCCCAGCCAGCAGGCCTGACGGCTTCGCCCGGCTTGCCGGGCATGTGACTTGCAACCCAAAATCTTCATGCCAAGCGTCGATCCAGCGCGCGCGACGACGGATCACGCGAACGCGCCGGATCCCAAGCCGGCCAAAGGTGTGAAAATTGCGGTGGGCTTGGCGGTCGCGCTGCTCGCGCTGGTCGTGCTCGCCCTTTGGGCAATGGTGCGCGCGCTGAGCTGAGCGAGGCGGCCGCCCTCAGTCGAGACTTAGCGCCCCGAGTCGAGGAGACCCACCTGCGCCGATTCGACGCGTTTTTCCCGGCAACGTGACGCCGGCATGCGTTTCGCAACCTGGGCGTCATCCGCGTGCGACGAAAACATCCCAAGCGCGTCCGAAGCTTCGACCGACGACTGTGGCACCGCTTCTGGAGGATAGCTCGCCCCTTTTGGTTCGGTGAGCAGCGCTGGGCCGCAGCCGGTCTCCTGGCCCTGCTCGTGCTGCTACTGCTCGGCCGCACCGAGTTCAACGTGCTGTTCAATCAGCAGACGGGCGAGTTCACGTCCGCGCTCGCGGCCAAAGATTCGGGCCGCTTTTGGCGCGCCATGCAGGTCTTCGGCCTGGCGCTGCTCGCGGCGGTGCCGCTCTACGCCGTCTACTTCTTCGTGCGCGACCGACTGGGGCTCTCCTGGCGCCGCTGGCTCACCCAGGATTTTTTGCGGCGCTACTTCTCACAGCGCCAGTTCTACGAGCTCGCGGGAGAGGAGGCGCTGGACAACCCGGACCAGCGCATCGCCGACGACATCCAGGCGTTCACGCAAAAATCGATGCTGTTCCTGCTGGAGATGCTGAGCGCGGTGCTCACGCTCATCGCCTTCAGCAGCGTGCTTTGGTCCATCTCCAAGGTGCTGGTCGGGATTCTCGTCGTGTACGCCGCGTTCGGTACGGTGATGACCTTCGGGGTCTTCGGCAAGCCGATGATCGGGCTGAATTTCCAGCAGCTCCGGCGCGAAGCGGATTTTCGCTTCGGGCTGATCCGCGTGCGCGAAAATGCAGAAGCGATCGCCTTCTACCGTGGCGAGGCGCGCGAGTCGGCCCACGTCGCGGAGCGCTTCGGCGCGGTGTACGAAAACTACAAGCGCCTCTTGCGGCGCACGCTGGGTTTGGACTTGTTCCGCTACGCGTACACCTTCATTCCGTACGCTTTGCCCAGCGTGGTCATCGCTTCACGGATCATCTCGGGCGAGCTGGAGGTGGGCCGCGCGATTCAGGCGGGCGGCGCGTTCGCCGCGATGCTGAGCGCCCTCACCGTCTTCGTCGACCGCTTCGAGACCCTGAGCGCGTTCGCGGCCGGTATCGAGCGCCTGCACCAGCTCGACCGCTTGCTGGACAAGGGCTCGCCCGCCGCCCCCGACCAGTCTTGGATCGAATCGGTGGAGGGCGCGGATCTGGACCTGGAGAACGTCACCCTGGAGACGCCTGGCACGGGGCGGCGCCTGGTGGAGGGCGTCACGCTCGGCGTCGCGCCTCAGCGAGACCTCGTCATCGTGGGGCAGAGCGGAGGCGGCAAAAGCTCGTTGCTGCGCGCGATCGCCGGGCTCTGGCGACGCGGCTCTGGCACCATCCGTCGGCCCATTTCCGACATGTTGTTTCTGCCGCAACGGCCGTACATGATTTGGGGCTCGCTCCGGGAGCAGCTCCTGTATCCCAGCGTGGACCGCGAGGTAGACGAAGCCGAGCTTCAGGCCGTGCTGGCGCGAGTGAATCTCGGCACCCTGGTACAGCGCTGCGGAGGGCTGGACTCGGTGCAAGACTTCGCCAAGATGCTGTCCATCGGCGAGCAGCAGCGGCTCGCGGTCGCGCGTGTGCTGCTCTCGTCGCCGCGCTACGCGATCTTGGACGAAGCGACGAGCGCGCTCGACGCCGAGAACGAGGCCATGCTCTACGCCGAGCTGAAGCGCACCAAGGCCACGCTGATCAGCGTGACGCACCATCCGGGCCTGCTGGAATACCACGCGCAAGTGCTCGAGCTCCTCGGGGACGGGCGATGGGCGCTGCACGAGGCCGCCGGTTACGGTCTGGCCCCCGAGCTGGAGGAGGTAGACGATCTGGGCTCCGGTGTGGTGCGCGCCAAGCCGAGCAAGACGCTGAAGCCCCCGCGCGTGGGCGCGCGAAAGACGCGCTGAACCGCGGGCTTCTAGGCTACGTTCCCGGCGTTTGAGCCCTCCTCCACGTCCCTCGCTTTTCAGCCGCCTGAAATGGGCGACATTCGTGGCTTGCGTGGCGGCGCTCAGCTGGGGCTTCCTGATCGAGCCGGGGCGCTTGGTGGTGCGCTACGAGGAGCTGCCGCTGCCGCGCTGGCCTCGCCCACTCTCGGGTATGAAGGTCGCGTTTCTCTCTGATCTGCATGTCGGTGCCCCCTTCTGGGGCGTCGAACAGCTGTCGACGCTGGTCGAACGCACCAACGCGGAGCAGCCCGAGCTCATCCTGCTCGGTGGAGACTACCTGGTCGGCAGCGAGCCGGGCGGTACTCGGGTGCCGCCCGACGCAATCGCCGAGCGGCTTGGCGCCCTGCATGCGCCGCTGGGCGTCGTGGCCGTGCTCGGCAACCACGATTGGGACGACGGCGACGTGCGACGCGCCTTCGAGCGCCGCGGCATCCGTGTCCTGGAAGACGAGGCGCTGCGGCTTCAGCGCGCGCACCAGGAGTTCTGGATCGTCGGCCTCGCCGACCAGATCACTCAGCGGTCGGAGCCACGCAAGGCCGCGAGCAAGGTCCCCAAGAGCTCTCCCTATTTGCTCCTCGTGCACGAGCCGGACATTTTCGAGTCTTTCGGCCGGCTCGGCCTCGCGCCTGCCCTCACCTTGGCGGGGCACACGCACGGCGGCCAGGTGTGGTTGCCACTCGTGGGTCGGGCGGTGGTGCCTTCGGAGTTCGGGCGCCGCTACGCTTATGGCCACGTCGTGGAAAATGGGCGCAACCTCTTCGTGACGAGCGGCGTCGGGACGAGCATTTTGCCGGTTCGGTTCCTCGTCCCGCCCGAAATCACGATTCTCACGCTACGTTAGAATCCAGACGCTTAAATTGGACCCCGGAGCGTCGTTCTTCTCTTCGACGCGAGCTCCATGAGCACCACGACATCGAGCCACGGAGGGCCAGGGGCCGTCCTACACGTCACCCACCGAGCGCGAGGCCTCCTGCTCGGCACCTTCGGCGACGTCTTCTTCGCCGCCTGGTCAACGAAGCCGGTGCCGGAGCTCTTCGAGCTGCAGCGCTCGGGCTTGGCGTCCGCGGTGCACGCCTCGCCCGGACGCGCGCTCTTCCTCTGTGTGGTGTCGCCCCACGCGGACCCGCCCGACCAGGCCGAGCGCGACGCGTCTTCGCGCATGATCGCCTCCCACGGCGCCAGGCTGCTCGGCACCGCCTGCGTGGTCGAGGGCAGCGGCTTCCGCGCCGCGATCACCCGCACCGTGCTCACCGGGATAGTGCTGTTCACCCGCACGCCTTCGCCGGTCACGTTCTTCGAAAATGTCGACGGCGCCGCTCACTGGATGCAGCGCCGCAGTAACGGCGATCTGAGTCAGCTCGCGCCACAGCTGCACCAAGTTCGCTTCAGCTGAGGCCGGCGCTTGGCATGTACGACGGAGCGTGCTCGATTCCGAGCATGGCTCGCCTGCTGATCAACATCGACGTGGATGAAATGGAGCGCGCGATCGCGTTCTACACGGCCGCTTTCGAGCTCGAGGTCGGGCGCCGCTTCGACGGCGGCTTCGTCGAGCTACTGGGGGCGGAAGCGGCCATCTACTTGCTGAGCAAAAGCCCGGCAACGCCGCCCTTTCCGGGTGCGGACGAGGGGCGCCGCTACGCGCGCCATTGGACTCCCATCCACCTGGACTTCGTGGTGCCAGATCTGGACTCGGCGCTGTCTCGCGCGCTCGCGGCCGGCGCCACCCTCGAGAGCCCCCCTGGCGAGCACCCCTACGGTCGACTGGCCCTCCTCGCGGATCCATTCGGCCACGGATTTTGCCTGCTTCAATTCCGGGGCAAGGAATACGACGAGCTGCCGCACACGCGCGGCTGACCCCGCTCCCGGTCGGGTCCCGGCCGCCCTAAATAGCTAGCATGGCGACAGCGCGCGACGTGACCCCCGCGGAGCTCGACGCGCTCCTGGCGAGCCCGAGCGAGCGGCTTTTGCTGCTCTACCTTTGGGGCCCCAACTGCCCCAATTGCGAGATCTTCAAGCGGAGCTTGCCCAAGCTCGAGCCGGAGCTAGCGGCGCTGCCGGTGGATTTCGTGGCGCTGGACGCCTACCAGCACCCGGAGATCGCGCGCCGCTACGCCGTGTACGGCATCCCGCACTTCCTGCTCTTCAAAAACGGCAAGAAGCTCGGAAAAATGAGCGAGTTCAAGGGCGAGGCGTTCTGGCTCGCCGTGGTGCGCGAGCAGGCCTTGGGCGCGCCGGAGCCCGCGCCTTAGGGCTAGGCGCGGCTCGTAGCAGAAGTCCTCCGAGCGAGGGCTAGGGCTGCTTCGTGTACTGCAGCACTACCGGCCCGCAGGCACCGGCGGCGAAAAGCGAAAAGCTGCTCGCAGTGGCCGAGTAGTCGAAGGGCGCCGAGCTTGCGTCGCCGCAGAGCTTGGAGCGCGACATCACATGCCCACCAGTCGCGTACGAGACACTGAAGCGCGCGGCTTCTGAGCCCGTCACGCCTACGACCGTGGACAGCACGCCCGTCGTGCTGGAGCTCGCCGCAATCTCCACGCGCTCGCGAACCCCGGCGCCTGCGCAGGCACTCGAGGCGGCATATACGGTGTACGAGGTGAGCAAGTAGGAGCCGCTCACCAGCTGCCCGCCGCTCGGTAGCGGGGCGGCGACGGTGGACGTCTGGACGGTGACCGGGCTGGCCGTATCAGCGAGCGAGCAGTTCCCTACCGGACCGCTGCCACCAGAACCGCCTTGCCCCGCACCTCCTCCGACGCCACCGTCGCCGCCCCGCTACCGAGCGGCGGGCAGCTGGTGAGCGGCTCCTACTTGCTCACCTCGTACAC
>SECP01000034.1 GCA_004193285.1 Myxococcales bacterium
CCCGGGGATCACGCCGGCGGCTCGGGGTCGGAGGGCGGCTCCGGGGGCTCCAGGCCGGAGGGCGGCGCTGGTGGCGCGCGGGGTGACTGCCCGAGCGATGTCCCTGCAGCGGTCGGCGCTTCGTGCCGTGGCTTTGCCGAGGGCAACCAATGCCAAGACGAAGACCACGATACGCCCTGCGGCACCGAAGCCTACATCCGTTGCGAGAGCGGCACGTGGCGCTGGCTGGAGGCGGCCGGCTGCGGCGGCGCGGGCGGCGCGGGCGGAAGCGGCGGCGCTCCGGAGTGCCCGGAGGACATCGCGGCTGCCGACGGAGAGGCCTGCGACGCCTACGGCGAAGGTTACTTTTGCTCGGACGGCGGCACGGACCCTTGTCAGTTCGGTAACTCGATCATTTGTCAGGGCGGCGAGTGGCAGCGGCAAGAAGCCTTTCCGGCGCCTTGCGGCGGTGCTGGGGGCGCAGGCTGAGCCGGGCCGGCACGGGCGCCGCCTGACGGATTACTTGGCCCCGGACGAGCGTTTTGGATACCGAAGAGCGACATGAGCCATCGCAAAGTGTCCGTGATCATGGGCGGGACGTCGTCGGAGCGACAGGTGTCGCTGGCATCCGGTGAAGCCGTGCTCGCCGCGCTCACGG
The DNA here is from genome assembly GCA_004193285.1 of Myxococcales bacterium. Classification (GTDB taxonomy): domain Bacteria; phylum Myxococcota_A; class Polyangia; order Polyangiales; family Polyangiaceae; genus PMG-095. The sequence goes on from SECP01000034.1 coordinate 638, forward strand.
AGCAGGGCGTGGATGCGCGCGCCATCGTGCTCGGACCGGGCGACGACGCGCTCTCGATGCTGGCCGGCGCGGACATGGACGCCGCCTTCCTGGCGCTGCACGGCAAGCTCGGCGAAGACGGCTGCGTGCAAGGTCTGCTGGAGCTGCTCGGGATTCCGTACACGGGCTCCAGCGTGCTCTCGAGCGCGCTCGCGATGGACAAGCTGAAGAGCAAGGAGCTCTTCCGCCTGCACAACGTGCCGACTCCGGCCTACTACGTGGTGGACCAGGACAGCGCGGAGCAGCTGGCGGACATTCACGGCTCCTTCGGGTTCCCGGTCGTCGTGAAGCCGCGCCGCGAGGGCTCCAGCATCGGCGTGAGCCGCGCCAACGACCTCGCCCAGCTCACGGAGGCGGTCGAGCTCGCGCTGGCGTTCGATTCGTCCGTGCTCGTCGAGCGCTTCGTGCAAGCGCGCGAGGTGGCGGTGGCGATTTTGGACGGCCGCGTGTTGGGCGCCATCGAAATTGCGCCGAAGAGCGGCATGTACGACTTCGCCGCCAAGTACACCCCGGGGATGACCGACTACTACATGCCCGCGCGCTTGCCGGCCGCGCGCTACCGCAACGTGCTGAACCTGGCCGAGCGCGCGGCAGAAGCGCTGGATACGAGCGGCGCCGTGCGCGTCGACCTGCTCGTGACCGAGAGCCAGAACGAGTACGTGCTCGAGGTGAACACGCTGCCCGGAATGACTCCGACCAGCCTCCTCCCGAAGATCGCCGGCGCCGCCGGCTACGAGTTCGGCGAGCTATGCCTCGCGATCTTGAACGGCGCCAAGCTGCACGCCCGCAAGCCCGAACGCCGCGCTACCGCGGAGGCGCTCACGCTGCCCGCCACTCCCGCTGCCTTCGAATTGGCGGAAGAAGCGAGCGTCGTCGTGCGGCGTTACGGCGCCGCGCGGCGTTCGCAGCGGTCACGCACGGCCTGATTGTAGCGGCCGGTCATCTCCACGACGTCTTCCTTCGGTTCCTGCGGGGGGAAGAAGACGTAGCGAGCGGCTTCGGCGCGCGACCGCTCCGCTTGGCCGGGGTTGACCGAGATGCCGGCGATGCCCAAGCCGAAGCCAGCTCCGACCGTGATACCGCCCGCGGCGAGGCGCGCGCCAGAGATCTTCTGGCTCTCTTCACCGCTCGAGCCACGCTCGGTGCTGAAGGCGGAGACGAACAAGATCGTTCCAACCGCGACCGCGATCGCGCCCGCGACGCCGAGGCTACCGGCGACCACCTGCTTGGTGTCGTGGCTCTTCACGGCGTCCGAATGGCGAAGAAACATGGGCCCGCCGCCCATGTCGTCGCTCAGGCTCGGAATGGAGACCGGACGCGAGTCACCGACCTGGTAGAGCCCCACGCCGTCGTCCCGCGTTTGGGACTTTACCCCGTATTTGTCCACGAACTCCGCGCGCGTGGGCCCGACGACCAGCCAGTCTTGCTTCTCGCAGGACGTGCGAGCGACGCCAGCCGGGGTGGGGAAGTCGCCGTCCAACCGGTGAACGGTGGTTGCACAGCCGCTGACTAAAGTGAGCAAGACAAGGCCGCAAACGCCACGCATGGGGCAAGCCGGTACCATGCCGGGTTGCCGGAGTCACTCGCGGCCGCGCGACGCCCGCTCAAGGGCCGCGGAGCCCGGCGCTCGAAACCTCGCTCTTGAACTCGAGGATCTTGCTCACGAGCTCTTCTCGAGCGCTCCACGGCAGCGTGTTGCCGCGCGGTGTCGCGTACTCCAGGTAGAGATTCTGGTCCGTCGAAACCAGCTCCGAAAGCGGCTCGCCCTCCTCGCGCGCGCTCGCCTCGAGGAAATGGTCGAGGTCCGCGTCGGCGAGGAGCACGTCGTCCAGCAAGCTCATGAGCGGGCGGTTACCGGGAGTCTTCGCGATGACCTCCGGCGTGAGCTGCAGCGCGTGGACGCGCGACTCCGAGGCGACGAGCGGCTGCATCGAAGCGACCAAGATGCCTTGTTGACCCCCGTAAAAAAGGGCCACGTGGGGGAAGACGGTGCGCAGCGTGTGCACGAGGGTCGCGAAGTCTTTGCGGCGGATGTGGTGCATCTGCACCCACTGCTGAAAGATTCCTCGCGGCTTCATGTGCTGCTCTACGAGGCGGTAAAACTCCTGGCTGTACAGGCTGGAGGCGCCCGCGAACCACACGCTCGAGAGCTCCATGGAGATGAGGTCGTAGCGGTGCTGCTCCACGAGCAAGAAGTTACGCCCGTCCCCCAGGTGAATGGAGAGCCGCGGGTCGCGCAGCGCGCCGCCGTTCACGGACTCGAAGTACGCGCCGGCCGCCTCCACGATGGCCGGCGAGATCTCGACCAAATCCAGCTTCTTCCACGGGTAGGCGGCGATCGTCCCCAGCGTCGTCCCCGTCCCCAAGCCGATGACCAGCGAGCGCTCGAACTCGCTGACGAAGATGGAGGGGTAGTGCGCAAAGAAGCGCTGCGCGCTCATTTCCCAGCCGGTGTTACCTTGGAATTTGCCGTTCGTGTACAGGGTGCGCACGTCGCCCACGCGAGTGACCGTGGTCACGCCGCCGTGAACGTCGTCGCGCACGAACAAGATCTCGTCCGGCTCGTTCCACTTTTCGAAGTACACGTTCGTCCCGGCGGTGAGCCGCGCCAGATCCCACCGCGGCGTGAAGAGCCATACCGCCGCGGTCGCCCACGCGAGGCCCAACGCCCAGAGGCGCTTCTTGCCGGTGACGAAGCGCGTCGTGAGCAGCCCGGTGAGCGCAAAGACGAGCGCCACCGCGAACAGCGAGCCTTCCGAGCCGAGCGCCGGTAGCACGACGTAGCCGGTGAGCAGCGAGCCGAGCACCGCGCCCAGCGTGTTCACGGTCGTGAGGCGCCCCACCCACCAGCCGAGGTCGTCCGAAGCCGCGACCCGCTGCAAAAGGAGGGGAAAGGTGAGCCCCATGAAGACGGTCGGGATCGCCAGGACCACGAAGGCAATGCTGCCGCGCATGGCCTCGCGAGCAGCGAACGACGAGAAGAACCCGCCGCTCCCATTGAAGACCATCGGCAGCTTGTCCCAAAGGGGCAGGGTGATCGCGAGGGCGAGGCCGGAGAGCACCAACCCGAACGGCAACGCCGCCTCCCCGAAGCGCCGCCGCACCGCCTCCGCGCGCGACGCACCCAAGAACAGGCACGACAAGAACGCGGCCAAGATGAGGCCGAAGGCGTACGCGCTGCTGCCGATGATCAGCGCGAGCAGGTGCGTGAAGATCACCTCCGCCGCGAACACCAAGGCGCCCGAGAGAGCTGCCACCACGTAGGCAACCCACGCGTCCTTCACCACGCCGCGCCCGTCGTGCACGCCGGAAACGGACGCGTCCGCCAGCGGCTCTTGCGCGGGTGCGCGGCGCCCGAAGGCAATCGCGAGCGCCCCGATGACCGCGCTTCCGGCTGCGGACAGCAACACGGTCGAGGAAAGCCCGAGCGCGGGCAAGATGAGGTACGCGGCGAGCAGGGCGCCCAGCGCGCCGCCAGCCGTGTTCGAGGCATAGAGCGCCCCGAGCCGCTTTTCCCGGACCGCAGCCACCAGTGCGTCCGCAGAAGCGGGCAGCAGCCGCGAGAGCAGCGGCAACGTGGCCCCCATCGCGGTCGTCGGCACCACCACGATGAGCAGCGCCCCCAGCCAGCGCGCCGCGCTCAGCGCCGCCAAGGATTCCGGGAACGCGCGCGCAATCGCCGCGTACAGGGGAGCCAGCGCCTGAAAAGCGAGCGGAGAAGCCGCCACCGTGACCGCGACGACCAGCTCCAGCACGCCGTACGCGACCAGCGGCCGCTTCACCCGCCGCGAATAGCGCCCGCCCAGCAGCGCTCCGAGCGCCAGGCCGGTCATGAACGCGGACAGCACCGCGCTCACCGCGTGCGCGGTCGCGCCCACCACGTACGACAAGTACCGAGAAAAACAGAGCTGATCGATGAGCCCGGTCGCGCCGGAGAGCACGAACAGCGTCAAAATCAGGCCAAAAGGCGGCTCTTTCCCGAGTGACGCGGCCACTTTCGACCCCGAACCGCCATAAACTGGCTCTACTTGCGCGCTTTGCACTGCCGCGCACCATAGCCAAAGCTCCTGGCTCCTCCTAGCCGTCCGGCCTGAAAAGATTTGGTTTTTATCGTTGTAGGATCCTGATTCGCGAACTATCTTCCCGCGCCTTCGCTAGGAAGTCCCCATCGTCTAGCCCGGCCCAGGACACGGCCCTTTCAAGGCTGTAACAGGGGTTCGAATCCCCTTGGGGACGCTACAAACGTCCAGATTCGAGTGAACGACCGCCACCCCTTGAAACGGGCCGGCGGTCGTTGGCTTTTGTGAGGGTGGGGCTACGCGGCACGCAGCGTTTTAGGGGGTGAGCGGGGGTTGGAGCGACCAGCCGAAGCCTTGGACGCTTCGGGGAGCCATGATCGTGACGAGCTCGGACAGCTTGCGTCCGTCCACCTTGGCTACCTTGATGCTCGCCTTCTCGAACGTCTCCGATGAAACGTCGATGACCAGGTATTGCCCATCACCGGTCCACGCGAAATACGGGGTCGCATCCTCTTGCCCGCCCGGATTTACGCTCAGCGGCGGAGTCGCGGGCATGTTGAGATCGGCCAAGAGGAGCTTGCCCTCCGTCGAGTAGCCCAGAACCTTGCCGTCGGGGCTCACCGTTTCGTAAGCAATGCCGGCCATTGGAGCGGGAACGAACGGCGCAAGGGTTGGCGGCTTGGCCTCCATGTCGACCAACGTGAGCTGTTTGTGCTCGGCGTCGAGCATGAGCAGCGTGGTCCCGTCAGGCAACCAACGAAGGAAGTCCCCAGTAACGGGAATCACGACGGGTAGAGATGGTTCCGCCCCGGAGACGTCGGCGACCACCCATTCTTGGGTGGCCTCGAAATTCGGCGGATAGGCCACGTTGTATGCGATCAACGCCTTCTTCGGGTGCCAGCGCGCCGCTCGGCCTTCCGAACCTTGCATGACACCGTTCAGCGGCTTGACGTCGGCGGGAGCGGCAACGCTGCCGTACATCAACGCTTGCGTCCCGTTGCCCGCGTTGAACGCGAAGTAGGTGCCATCGTGGCTGAAGCTCGGCGAAGATGCGTACGTGCGCATCAGCGGATACACGTCCGTGCTCGCGAGCTGGGGACCACTGGTGTCGAAGAGCTTGACGTTCACGCCCTCGGTGCCGAAATGCACCCCGTCGGGGGACCAAGTCCACTGGGCGTTGATTGCCTCCGCATGCTGCGGTTGCCCGGGCAGCCCTCCTGGCACGCTCACGAAGTTCATGCCGGTGTCGTCGTCGAAGATCAGGCCGTCGCCCTTGGGCGCCCGCGAATAGAGCAAGGCGCTGGTCGTGATCACCCTTTGCTCGGGCATGGCCGTCGTGGAATCGAGGGCGATCAGGGTCTTGTCGTTTTTGAGGAAAACCGTCTTGTTGTCGGCGGCCCACTGCGTGCCGATGGCGTCCCCACCCCACTTGAGGCCGCTTACCAAGACTCTCCCCTCCGAGGGCGCGAGCCCGTCCATATCCCACACCATCAAGCTGTCACCCGCGACGCCCGACATGTGCTTCCCGTCGCTGGACTAGTCGGGTCCGCTCGTACCGGTCAAACTGTTGGCAGGAGGATCACCCAGGCGGATGGCGGCGCCGCATTGGGGTAGTTGTGCGTGTCATACGCAAAGAAGCCGTCCGGCGTCGTGAATACGAGCCACTGAGCCGGGCCCTCCGCACGCCCGGGTCCGCCTCCGCCACCTGCTACAGATCCAGTCCCGCTGCCGCCACCTGAGCCGGCGAGCGAGCTGCCCGCGCCACTGCTCCCGCCGCTGCCCGCGCCGCTGCCGGGGGTCACGGTGCTCGCTTCGCCGCCCGTCCCTCCGCACGCGCCGAGCAGCCCCGCCAATGCGCACGCGCACCAACCCAGCCTCACCGTTCGCATCGAGACACCCTACGTGTCGTCCCCGTCGAGTCTACCCGGCAGGACATTGACGAGGGTTAGATCCAAGAGGTGGTCCCCAACGGCGCGAGCGCCAGACGTCACTCGTAGACGCCGGCCGGCCAGTGGCAGAGAGCTCTGCAGATCGCTCAACCTTCACGAACCCGGCATTTTCAGGCCGCGGTAGGCGACGCCTGAACGGTTGCGCAGCCCGCGAATTCCCGCCATGCTTCACTGCCATGGCGACGCAGGCGACGATCGTGTCGGTGCTCGAGATCGAAGATCGAGAAGAGCTGGAGCCCGAGGGGCAGCAGACGTTACCGGTAGAGCTGGACGCGATCCCCGGCGCGGTTTGGCAGATGGAGCTGCAAGGGCTGCTGCCGGCGGGCGTCCGAGTCAGCTTGTTCGAGAAGGGCTCGCGCAAGTGCGCGCTGTTGCGCTTCGAGCCAGGTCAGCGTGAGCACGCGTACGCGGCGTTCGAGAAGGCGCTCGCGGGCGCGAACGAGGTGAGCGAGCAGTCGCACCGCGCGGCGGCTCAAGCGGTCGAGCGCGTGCGGCGGGATTCGAAGCCGGCGCCGGGTTGAGCGAGCTTAGCGGCTGCAGACGGCGAGCACTTGCTTCAAGTCGGTGAGGCCGGCGATCACCTTGCGCACGCCGTCTTGGAGGAGCGTGACCATGCCGCCCTGGGCCGCGACCTGGCGCAGGTCGTCGATGGGGGCTTTGCGCTGGATGCAGCGCTTGAGCTCGTCGCTGGCGACGAGCAGCTCGTGCAGCGCGACGCGGCCCTTGTAGCCGGACTTGCCGCACGAGGCGCAGCCCGGCGCGCGCCACAGCTTGAGCCCGAACGAGTGCTCCTCCTTGAGCAGGGCTTGGAAGGCCTCCGGACCGTAAGCCGCGCCCAGCTCGTCCAGCTCGTCTTGGGCCGGGGTGTATTGCTCTCGGCATTGCTTGCACAGACCCCGCGCTAGGCGCTGAGCTAGCACGCCGAGCAGCGCGTCCGCGAAGCTGAAGGGGTCGAGCCCCATGTCGATCAGGCGGGTGACGGTCTCGGGCGCGCTGTTCGTGTGCAGGGTGGAGAGCACGAGGTGACCGGTGAGCGACGCCTCCACGGCCGTGCCCGCAGTTTCCAGGTCGCGCATTTCGCCGACCATGATGACGTCCGGATCCGCGCGCAGGAAGGCGCGCATGGCGTGTGCGAAGGTGAAGCCGATCTTGGGGTTGACCTGCACTTGGCGCAGCCCGGCTTGAGTGATTTCGACCGGATCCTCGGCGGTCCAAATCTTCATGTCTACGGTGTTGATGAAGCCGAGCGCAGAGTGCAGCGTGGTCGTCTTACCGGAGCCGGTCGGCCCCACGCACAGCACGAGACCGTACGGTTTGCTGACGACCTTCTTCAGGCTCTCGAGCACGCTCGAGCTCATGCCCATCTGCTCGAGCGGCATCGGCTTGGACGCAGCCAGGATGCGCAGCACGATGTCCTCGTTGTTGTTGACGGTGGGAATCGTGGCCACGCGGAGCTCGATCTGCTTTTCCCCGACCCGAAACCGAATCTTTCCGTCTTGGGGCTTTCGGCGCTCGGCGATGTCCAGCAGCGCCATGATCTTGAAGCGGGCGACGAGCGGCAGACGGTAAGTCGACGGGATTTCTTGGTAGGCGATGCAGTCGCCATCCACGCGGAAGCGCACGCTGACCGTGCGCTCCTTCCCGTTCGGTTCGATGTGAATGTCGGAGGCCCCCCGTCGGTAGGCGTCGATCACGATCTGGTTGGCCAGCTTGATGATCGAGTTGTCGGACTCTTTGACCGCGGAGACCTCGGCCGCTTCGTTTTCGCCAATGGCCTGCACGTCGTCGGACGCGAGGCCTTTCAGGATAACGTCCATCTCGCTGGCGAGACGGCGCTGGTCCAGTTGGTCCAAATACGTGGGGATGTAGCGCTCGAGCTGGCTGGGGGTCGCCACGACCTCGCAGACCTGCCGCTTGCCGATCTGGCGCACTTGGTCGAGCGCGTCGATCGCGAGCGGATCCGCTAGCGCGACCGTGAGCATCTTCGCGTCCACATCCAGCGGCAAAATCTTGTGCTTTTGGATGAAGTCGCGCGGTAGCTCTTCCACCGCGGCGAGGTTGATGACGCACGTGTCCAGATCGACGAATGGGAGTTGGAACTTCTTGGCCAGGGTGGTGGAGAGGTCCACCTCCGTCACCAGGTTCATCTCCACTAGGATCTGTCCGATGCGCTTGCCGCCGCGCTTGCGCTGCTCTTGCAGCGCGAACTCGATGTCCGCCGCGTCCGCCAGACCGGCTTCGATGAGCACCTCACCGAGCCGGGTTCCCTTGCGCTTTTGCAGGGCCGCCGCTTGCTCGATCGCGCCTTGCTCGACGCGCTTGTGCTCGACCAGAATCTGCCCGATGGGAGTGCGGGGCGTGTCCTTCTGGGCTTTGAGGCCCTCTTCTACCGCGGTCTGACCGACCCGGCCTTCCTTCACGAGCATGGAGCCGAGGGGCTCGTTGATCTCGCGCAGGCGGACGCCGTGGTTGTAAAAGAAGATCTCCCGGTACGGGCTAGTGGCCTCGGAGGGGCGCGCGTAAAAGCCGAGATTGCCCGGCGGGCTGGGTTCGGGGTCGACGAGAAACGAGCTCGTCTGCGACACGTGCACTCTCAGGCCGCCCCGGCGCGCGCTCGGGACCTGGGGCGGGTCGCCGGCCGTCCGATGAAAGCCGATGTACGCGATCCGCTCGGTGGGGAAGGGCACGAGCGGCTTGGCCCCCTTGGGCGCGGTGAGGGCCAGATCGGCGACCGCGGGTGAGAACTTGGAGAGCAAACCGACGTGGGTCTGCCCGTCCACCAGCGCCACGGTGACGGTGGCGGGCGTTTGCCCGAAGATCCGCTCGAGAGCCATCGTCGACGCTAGAACGGCCGTCGCGGACGCTGCGTTAACCCGGCGCGATGGGAGTTTCCTTGCGGCTCTCACGCTCAGCCGCTAATTTCGCTGGCGATGCGAGGGCGAGCGAGCTGGGTGCTAGTGGCTGGAGGGCTGTGGCTAGCGCCGAGCGTGGCGCAGGCTCAGTGCACGAAAGACACGGACTGCAAGGGGGACCGCGTTTGCGAGGAGGGAAAGTGCACCTCTCCGCCCGCGCCCGCTGGCGCCGCCGCGCGGCCCGTCCCGGCGGAAGCTCCGGCTGCGGCGGAAGCTCCGGCTCCCGTTCCGGGGACCCCCGAGGCGCCGCTGCCGGCCGAGGTCGTCCCGCCCGAGCCTGCGCCGGTCGCGGCGACCGCGCCGCTGGGCGAGGATGAGCCCGCCATGCGCCGCCGAAGCAAGGCCGCGATGACGACGGGAATCGTGCTGTTGTCGATCGCGCCGATCGCTTTGCTCGGAGCGCTGGCCGCCAAGAACGCTCAGGAGCAATGCGACGACGAGCTCCAGAACCGGTATCCGGGCCACGTTTTGCCTACGAGCGAGCGCTACCGCGCCGAGCGTTGCGATGGGTACTCGGCGCCCCTGTACGTGCTGGGCATCGGCGGCGCGGTCCTGGCGGTCGCCGGTATTCCCCTCATCATCTATGGGGCTCCGCGCGTTCCGGGGCCGAAAGCAGCGGCCATCTCCGTCTCGCCCTGGGCGAACGCGCAGTCCGGCGGAGTGCGGCTGCGATGGGCGCTCTAGCACCTGCCAGAAAACGCCGCGAAACGCGGGGCCGCTAAGCTGACGAGCATCACCCATGGATATCCCGAAACAGGTTCGGTTCGAGCTGCCGGAGTGGCTCTTCGCGGAGTGTGACCTGCAGTCCCCACGGGCGGACGACGCCGCAAAGATGGAGCTTGCGATCGAGCTTTCTCGCCGCAACGTCGCGCACGGAGGGGGGCCGTTCGGGGCGGTGGTCTTCGAACGCCAAACCGGCGAAGTGATCGCTCCCGGCATGAACCTCGTCATGCCTCAGAATTCGTCGCTCCTTCACGCCGAGATCGTCGCGCTGATGTTCGCGCAGTCGCGGCTGCAGACGTACACGCTCGCGAGCGGCAACTACGAGCTGGTGACGAGCTCGGAACCCTGCGTGCAGTGCCTGGGCGCGTGCCACTGGGCCGGGCTTTCCCGCTTGGTATGCGGCGCGCCGGTGGCGCTGGCCGAATCCGCCGGCTTCGACGAAGGGCCGCGCAGTGATGATTGGAAGGCGCAGCTCGCGGCCCGCGGTACGCCCGTCGTCACCGGGGTGAACGCCGCCGCTGCAGGCGAGGTGCTCCGGGCCTACGCGGCCGAGGGCGGCTTTCGCTACAACGCGCGGACGCCTGCGTCCGGTTAACGGTCAGGGCGCCGGCGGTGGCGGCGGGGGGATGGAGTGGAAGCGCGGCTCACAGATCGCGGCGAGGGTCTCCGCCAAGCGTTGCTGGGCCGGGGTGCCGTTGGAGTATGAAGAGCGCTGGTGCACGTAGCGCGCCACGTCTCCGAGCGAGAGCAAGCCGACGAGCACGCCCTGCTCGTCCACGACTGGCAAACGCCGCACTTGCTGGCGGCGCATGATCTCCTCGGCTTGAGCGAGCTCGTCGTCCGGCGAGCAAGTGAAAATCGAGTGTGACATGGCGCTCTCGACGCTGGCCTCCGCCAGATGCTTCCACTGCATGAACGCCGCCATCGAGATGTCTCGATCCGTGAGCATGGCGATGGGGCGGCGGCCAGGGCCGCATACGGGCAAGCAGCCCAGATCTTTTTCCCACATCACTTGAGCGGCGCGAGCCAAGGTGTCTTCCGGCGAACAGACGTACACGCGTGTGCGCATGGCGTCGTGAACCGGAGCCCTGAAGAAGCCGGTGTCCGGCGCGTGGCGCTGCACCAGATCGCGAAAGACGCGCGCCACCGACACCGCCACGTCACTCGCGGCTTCACGCACACCACCTCGTTGCGCGTCGCTGCGCTCCAAGTCCAGCAAGCGCTCCTCCATGAGCTCCCATTGACGCTGTGCCTCTTTGCTCGCGAGCTGCAGGCGAGAGCGGAGCTCGCTGAGCAATCCTTCCAGCTCCGAGCCTTCGAGGTCCGGCGACGACTGCGGGCGGCGATTGGGACGCGACATGTGCACCAATCCTGTCCGGAAGGTGGTGCCATTGGCAACGTGGAGCCGCGCTGCCGCGGAAAAACTAGCGCTGCCGCCCACCTCCAGCGCTCTAACGCCGCGGGGTGCGTGCCCGGAAAAATGACTTGCAAGTCGCCGGGCGTCGATTCAAGGCGCGGTCACCCAGTCCAGCACCTCCGCAAGCTGCGCTTCGGCGTTGGTACCGAACCAGCCGTGGTACGCGCACTCCAGGGTGAAGAAGCGCGCGGCGATGCCGGCGGCGCGCAGCGCGTCGAAACCGACGCGCATGTTTTCGGTCGTCTCTAGCTCGCCGCCCAAGAAGGCGACCCTTGCCGCCCGGGCGAGCCGGGCCGGCGATGCCTTTTGAGGCGGCCCGCCGAGCACCAGGCGCGGGTACTGCTTGGGATAGAGCGCGGCGACGCGCTCGGCTCGCTCCGCCCCTTGCGAGTAGCCGAACAGGAGCGCGCCTTCGAGCCGCAGGGTGCCGCCCCGCTGCGCGTTCACTTCCTCGAACGCAGCCAAGATTCGGCTCTGAATCTTGGCCGGGTCGTCTCGCCACTTGAAGCGACCGTTCGGGCATTCCGTGTCACCACGCACGGAAATGAGGGTACCGTGGGCCTTCGCAGCGCTGCGGAAGTGGTCGGCCGCGGTCGGATCACCGCACATGCCCGGGAGGTAGATGATGACGCGCGGATCTTCGGTTTCGCCCGGCAGCACGTAGACGGCGCGATCGCCCGGTACCGGAATGTCTTGCCCCAGCGGCTCGTGCGGCGGGGCCGGCGGAGCGGCGCCGTTCGGGAGCAGGGGCGGAACCGACGCACACCGGGCAACGGGAGCTGGCGCCTCCGACTCCTCGGGGGCAGGTGCAGGAGCCGAAGCCGGTGGCGGCAGCTCCGCGCTCGGTGCGACCTCCGCCGGAGCCGGCGCGCTCGACGCTAGCGGCTCCGGGCCGCGCGGAGCGACGAACAGAGGACGGTCGGGGTGCGGAGGAAGTGGCAGCTCGGAGCCCGCGCAGCTCACGAGCAGCAGTGCGAACGGCCAGCCTTTCATTGCCAGCTCAACGGCTCGCGATCGGACTCGGAAACGTGGAACGTGACCTCCCGCGCGGTCTCCGCGGTGAGCCGCTCCGCGAAGGTGCGCAAGTAGCCGCGCTCGGTGTGAGTGTGCTCGGAGAGCACGACGCTGCTGCCGCTCTGCACCCGCGCTCGGACGTCGTGGTGGCGCATCTCCCCCGTGACGAACAGGTCGAAGCCGGACAGCTTTTCGAACACGGAGCCGCCTGCGCCGGCGCACACCGCGACGTTGCGGATGAGCGCGGCTCCGCCCGCGTGCTCAGCCGCCGCCGCGACTCGCAGCTGCGGTACTCCGAGCTGCCCCTTCAGCCGCGAAGCCGCCTCCGCGAGGGTCATCGGCTGCGGCAACCGCAAGAAGCGCCCCGCTCCGAAGCGCGAGTCCGCCGGGTGAGGCAAGCACGGCTCGCGCTTCAGCTCTGCGCCGCCGAAAGCATCCAACAGCCAGTCGTTCACGCCACCCGGCGCGGCGTCCAGCGCGGTATGAGGCGAGAAAACGAAGAGGCCCGCCGCGACCGCCTGCACCGCCACACGCTCGCTGGGAGCGCTGCAGCGGAGCCGCTTCAGTCCTTGAAAGAGGGGCGGATGGTAGGCCACGATCAACTGGGCGCCCAGAGCCAGCGCTTCTTGCAGGACCTGCGGCTCGAGGTCGATGGTCAAAAGAGCCCGGCTGACTTGGGCGGCCGACGACGGCGCGGGCTCCACCAACAAGCCGACGTTGTCCCAGGACTCCGCGAACGAGAGCGGAGCGAGGCGCTCGAGCGCCGAGAGCACTTCCGACAGCGGGGCCGCCATGAGCCGATTGTAGTGCCAGACCTCACGCTCTTTCGGTAGGCTTTCCGCCGTCCGAATGCGTTTCTTGGCTTGGCTCCGGCGCGTGCTCGTCGTGATCGTGCCCTTCGGCCTGCTCTCGCAGCACAAGCCGCGCCACTACCGGGAGATGCTGCGGGTTCTCTGGGAGAACCGAGGCCGCTGGCTGTACGCCCTCCGCATTCTGCGCCACGGCGTGTGCGACGGCTGCTCGCTCGGCCCGCGAGGCTTGAAGGACGACGTGCTTCCCGGAACGCACCTGTGCCTGTCACGCCTGAAGCTGCTGCGGCTCAACACCATGGGGCCGATTCCGGACGACGTGCTGGGGGACGTCTCGCGTCTGGAGGCGCTCTCCAACGAGGAGCTGCATCACCTCGGGCGGGTGCCGTATCCGCTGCTGCGTCGCCGCGGGGAGCGCGGGTTTTCTCGCGTGTCTTGGGACGACGCCCTGCACCTCGTGGCGCGGTCCTGGCGCGCCGCTGCGCCGGACCGCATCGGGGTGTTCTTGACCAGCCGCGGGCTCACGAACGAAACCTACTACACGGCGCAAAAGCTTTCGCGCATCGGCGGCACCCCGCACGTGGACACCTGCGCGCGGCTCTGCCACGCCGCCTCCTCCGTCGGCCTGAAAGAGACGCTCGGCTTCGCGGCGCCAACCCTGAGCCTGAGCGACTGGCTGGAGGCCGAGCTGATCGTGATCATCGGCTCCAATCTGCCCAACAATCAGCCAGTATCCACCAAGTACTTGCGCGCGGCGCGGCGCCGTGGCGCGCGCGTGGTCGTGGTCAATCCCTTCCGCGAGCCAGCGCTGGAGCGCTACTGGATCCCCAGCGTGCCGACCTCCGCGCTCTTCGGCACGAAGCTCATGGACGACTACTTTCCGGTTCGACCGGGAGGGGACATCGCGTTCATGAGCGGCGTGCTCAAGGCGCTGGACGAGGTGGGCGGCTGGGACGAAAGCTTCGTGGCTCGGCAAACCAGCGGCGCCGGCGAGCTACGCTCGCAGCTGCGCTCACAATCCTTCGCCGAGCTGTGCGCGGACTCTGGCATTTCCGAGGCGGAGATGCGCCGCTTCGCGCAGCTGTACGCCGGCGTGAGCCGGGCCGTGTTCGTCTACTCGATGGGCCTCACCCAGTACGAGTTCGGAGTGGACAACGTGCGCATGGTCGTCAGCCTCGCGCTGGCTCGAGGGATGATCGGCCGCCCGGGTACGGGAGTGATGCCGATCCGCGGTCACTCGGGCGTGCAAGGCTCGGCGGAGTGCGGTGCCGACCCCGAGAAGCTGCCGGGGGCGGTCCCGCTCGACGCGGAGAACGTCGCCCGCATCGAGCGAGCGTGGCAGCACTCAATCCCCGCTGAGAAGGGCCTGCGCGCCGCGGAGCTGCTGGACCGCGCCGGCGATTCGGGGCTGGACGTCCTCTACCTGATCGGGGGCAATCACTTGGAGACGATGCCGGATCGTCGGCACGCTCGGCGCGCCCTCTCCCAGGTCAAGCTGCGGGTGCATCAGGACATCGTGCTCAATACCTCCACGCTCCTGGAGGCCGAGGAGGCGGTGCTGGTTTTGCCCGCGCAGACCCGTTATGAGCAACGCTCTGGCGGAACCAGCACCTCCACCGAGCGACGCATCCGCTTCACCCCGGAGATCCGAGGCCCGCGCATCGCAGAGGCGAGGCCGGAGTGGGAGATCCCATGCCTCATTGGCCTCGCCCTGCTCCCGGAGCGGACTGACTTGTTCGGCTACGAGGACACCGCCCAGATCCGGCGGGAGATGGCCGAGGTGATGCCGCTCTACCGCGGGATCGAGAAGCTCGAGCGGGAAGGTGACTGGGTGCAGTGGGGCGGCCCTCAGCTCGGCGCGAGCGGCTTTCCGACTGCAGACGGCAAGGCCCACTTCAGCACCGTGCGCGTGCCGCGCGTGGACGTGCCGCTCGGTCGGTTCTTGCTGACCTCGCGCCGCGGCAAGCAATTCAACTCCATGACCTACGGAAAGAGTGACCCGCTCACCCGCGGCGCACCGCGCGACGCCATCTTGATGGACGCCCGGGACTGGGCCGACCTGGGGATTCGGGAGGGTGAGCGCGTTCGCGTCAGTAGCCCGGATGGGGCTCTGGAGGGGACCGCGACCGCGGGGCCTTGCCGGCGCGGTCATGCGCAAGCCTTCTGGCCGGAGTGCAACGCGCTGCTGTCGCGCAAGTACGACCCTGCTTCGGGCGAGCCGGACTACAACACCACCGTGCGCATCGAGCGTGCATCGTGAGTGAGGCCATCGCCTCGGTAGCGGCGCTGAAGCTCGGGGCGGAGGAACCTCGAGACGGGCTCGAAGAGGTCGCGGTCGAAGAGCCGTTCCACGTCCAGCTCGCGGGGGAGACGCTCGCAGTCACCATGCGCACTCCGGGCCATGACGAAGAGCTCACGGCCGGCTTCTTGCTCGCTGAAGGCCACGATCCGCGCGGCGTCGCCTCAGGGCGCGTCGTGAAGCGCGGCACGCTGAGCAGCGCGGCGTGCGGCGTGTGCGGCCGCGACGACGTCGAGGACTTGGTGTCCAGGCTCGCGCCAGTAGCCGCCCCGACGCGATTCGACGTGCAAGTCATCCTGGAGGCGATGCGCGGCCTGCCCGCGCATCAGCCGGTGTTCGCGCGCACCGGCGGGCTGCACGCGGCCGCGCTCTTCACCCAGCAGGGTAAGCTCACGGTGGCGCGCGAGGACGTGGGGCGCCACAACGCCGTAGACAAGGTGCTCGGTCGCGCGGCGCTGGACGGCTTGCTGCCACTCTCGACCCATTTCTTGGCCGTGAGCGGGCGAACCAGCTTCGAAATCGTGCAAAAAGCGGTCGCCGCAGGCGTGCCGGCGCTCGCGGCCATCTCGGCGCCGAGCTCGCTCGCGGTCGAGCTTGCGGAGCGCTTCGGCGTCCTGCTCATCGGGTTCGCGCGGGGCCGCGGCTGCACCGTTTACGCCGGCCGCTTTCGGTTGGAGGCGACGTAACGGTCTTTGGACAACTTCACGCACAGTCTGGCCGGGATGCTGGTGGCGGAGGTCGTGTGCGCGGCGCGGCGCGAGCAGCGTCAGCACGTGCGCGCCGCGCTCTACTTGGTCAGCGCCCTCGGCAACAATCTGCCGGACAGCGACATCGTCTACAGCTGGTTGGACGGGCCGAAGCCGCTCGGCAGCTTGCTGCACCACCGCGGGCACACCCATACCCTGATCATCGCGCTGCCGATGGCGTGGCTGCTCGGCCTCGCGCTCTGGCGCTGGTTCCAGCGCCGCCATGCAGACGCCGGGGAGACGGAAAAGCGCTGGATATTCGGCCTCGCCCTGGCAGGTCCCGCGCTTCACCTGCTGATGGACTTCGGCAACAACTACGGCGTCCACCCGTTCTGGCCCATCACCGGGCGGTGGTTCTACGGTGACAGCATCTTCATCGTGGAGCCGCTGTGGCTGGCCGTGCTCGTTCCGATTTTGGCGAGAGCCATCGCCCGGCGCTGGCTCCGAGTCCTCTTGTGGGTGGTCCTGATAGCGGTCTTGACCGCCTCTTGGTTTTTGCCGTTTTTCTCTTGGACCACACGGCTGTGCCTGCTGGCCGTCTCTGGCCTGTCGCTGCTCGTCTCGCGCCAAGCGGGTACCGCCGCGCGGGCTTGGTACGGCCTGGGCGGCGCGCTCACGGTTGCTCTGGTGTTCGCGGTCGCCTCTCAGCGCGCCAAGGTCGACCTGCGCGAAGCCGCCCGAGCCGCGTTTCCGGCGCTCGCGGTGCACGACATCTCGGCCGCGCCCTTGCCGGCCAACCCGCGCTGCTGGGAGGGTTTGCTGGCCGGCGAACAGAGCGGAGTATTTCGCGTCCTCCGCGCGACGGTGTCGCTCGGTGGAGGACCTGCCAGCTCGTGCGGCGCGGGCACGGACGTGTCACCGACCGCGCCGGTTGCCCGACTCTCTCGCGCCGAGCGCGGCGGCGTGCGCTGGATCTCCGAATACTCGGCGGACGTGAGCGCGCTATCGCGCCTGCGCCGGAGCGACTGCCGCTTCGCGGCGCTGCTCCACTTCGCGAGGCTCCCGTACGTTTCGGCGGACGGCCGCGTTGCCGGGGACCTACGTTACGACCGCCAGCCTGGCCTCGATTTTTCGGACGTACCGCTGCCGACGCGCTCGGGTGAGGGGACGTGCCCGAAGCTGGTGCCGGGCTGGAGCGAGCCGCGCGGCGAGCTGTTTCAGCCGTAGCGATCGTTTCGCCACGGGTAACCGGTGTCCGAGTAGCCGCGCTGCTCCCAAAAGCCGGGTCGGTCGCCGACCATGAGCTCGATGCGGTTGATCCACTTCGAGCCCTTCCAGGCATAGAGCTGGGGCGTGATCATGCGCACGGGGCCGCCGTGCTCGCGCGGCAACGGCTGGCCATCTACCGTGTGAACCAAGAGCACGTCGGGCTTCACCGCCTCCACGAGCGGCAGGTTCGTGCTGTAGCCATCGTAGCCGTGGCACATCACGTGGGTAGCGGCCTCGTCCACGCCGGCGGTAGCGGCAAGGTCCGCGAAACGCACCCCTTTCCACCGCAAGTCCATGCGCGACCACGTCGTGACGCAGTGAAAGTCACTGGTGTCCTCCGTCTGCGGCATGGCTAGAAAGTCTTCATAGCTGAGCGATAGCGGAGAGCGGCAGGCGCCGTCGATCACCAACCGCCACTTTGCGAGCGGCACTTCCGGGTGCACTCCCAGGTCCAACACTGGCCACTTCTTGCTGGCTACTTGCCCGATTGGCAGCTTGGGCATGCCATGGCGGTTGAGGGGCCCGGTGCCCTGCGGACGCTCATCCGCCAAGGAAGGGGTCTTGCTCATCTCGGCCTCGAAGCGCGCTTTGAGCGCCAACCTCGCTTCGATCAGCCGATCCAGCTTGCTCATATGGTCAGGTGTAGCAAAAGTAGCGGGGTGCCGCGTCCCATAAGCTTCACGAGCCTGGTTTCGCTGGGCCTCGTGTTGATGGGGACTTCGTGCGGGGCACGCAGCGGGCTCTCGATACCGGACGTCACCTGCGAGACCGAGGGCGCTCTCCGGTCTTGCGCCGACGGCTGCGGTAGCGGTGCCCAGACGTGCGCGGGCGGGTTATGGAGCGAATGCGCGGTGCCGGTCGTGACGCGCAGCTGTTCGGACGGCTGCGCCGACGGGGAGGAGCGCTGCGAAGGCGGGGCTTGGCAACCGTGCGTCGCGCCGCTCGTGCAGCGCGACTGCAGCAGCGTGTGCGGCGCCGGGCACGAGACATGTCGCGCCGGCGAGTGGGGCGCGTGCGACGCTCCGCAGCCCAGGCCTCCCCAGCTCGCCGCGGTGGTGCGCGACTTTTCTCCGATCGATCACCCGGACTTCGAGGCGACGTACAAAACGGGGTTGGACAGAGGCATCGTCGAGAGCATCCTCGGAGCTGACGACAAGCCCGTGTACGCCAGCCTGACTCGGACGCAGAGCACCTCGGGCAAAACGGCCTTCGACAAGTGGTTCCGTGACGACCCGGTCAACCGTTCCAAGGCCCAGCCACTGCCGCTCGTCGCTTCCAGCACCGTGCCCGGGTTGTTCGAGTACGACGACCAGGAGTTCTTTCCCATCGATGACGAGCTCTTGGGTAACGAAACCCGCGGGCACAACTTCCACTTCACGCTCGAGGCCAGCACGCGTTTCCAGTACCGGGGCGGGGAGGTCTTCTCCTTCTTGGGAGACGACGATATGTGGGTCTTCGTGAACCGTCGGCTCGCGATCGATCTCGGCGGTCTACATCCGAGGCTCTCGGCCGAAATCCGCCTGGACGACGTGGCGTCGCGGCTGGGGCTCGAGCGCGGGCTCGAATACCCGCTGCATTTCTTCTTCGCCGAGCGTCACACCAGCGCTTCCACGTTCACGATTCGCACGACCATCTCCGAGCCCGGCTCCTGCGATTGAGCCCGCCCAAGCCCGCGCGGCCGGCGGGTTGCGGCGCCAGCGGCGGGCCGGTATAGCGCGGACGTGGACGAAACCCCGCGCCGAGAGATCGCGCTCCCGAAGGCCTTTTACGTGGTGCTCGGGGTGCTGGCCACGGGCTACGTGCTCTACTGGCTCCGGTCCGTGCTCACGCCGCTCTTCTTGGCGTTCGCGATCGCGTACGTCCTGGACCCGGTCATCGACCGATTCGAGGCCTGGAAGTTTCCGCGCCCGGCCGGCATCGCGGTGGTGCTCGTGGGCTTGCTCGGGTTCGTGGCGGCGTTCGTGGCGCTCGTCCTCCCGGTCGTCGCCAGTGACGTCATGTCGGTGGCGCGCGAGCTACCCACCAAGATCCAGGCGCTGATAGCTTCGGCGGACCCGTGGCTCACCGCGCACGGCGTCAAGGTGCCGCACACCACGACGGAGTGGATGGAGCGTCTCGGAGCGAACGCCAACCAGCTAGCCACCTCCGTGCTGGCACCGGCCGGCGGCATCCTGAGCGCGGTGCTGGCGGGCGGTTTTTCGATGGCCGGTTCGGTCGTGGCGGCGCTGGTCGTGCCCGTGCTGTCCGTCTACTTCCTGAACGACTTCGACCGCATCACGGAGAGCATCCGCAAGCACCTGCCGCGGCGTTACCGCGCGGTCGTCACCGAATATGCTCGCGAGATAGACCGAGCCCTCAGCCACTTCGTGCGCGGGCAGCTCACGGTCATGGCCATCATGGCGGTGCTCTACGGCACCGCTTACTCCATTCTCGGCGTGCGCCTGGCACTACCGATCGGCATCATTTCCGGCACGCTGAGCTTCATTCCGTACCTCGGCAGCGCCTTCGCGCTCATCTCCGGCGTGCTGATGTCGCTCCTGGGCGGCTTCAATCCGGGTCAGCTGGTGGGCGTCGTCATCGCTTATGCCATCGTCCAAACCCTGGAGGGCTTCGTCATTGCCCCGCGCGTCATGGGCAAGACGGTCGGCATTGCCGATATGTGGATCCTGATCGCCCTGTTCGTCGGCGGCGAGATCTTCGGTTTTTTGGGGATTCTGCTCGCCGTCCCCGCCGCCGCGGTGATCAAGATCTTCCTCGCCCGCGCCGTGGACCTCTACCACGAGAGCGAGCTGTATCTGGACGGCCCCGCGTCCCTGCGGTCGATCGTGCCCCCGCCGCCGGCGCACTCGTCGTCCATCCCCCCCTCGCAGCCTCCGCCCGCGCCGTGGACCATGACGCCGGCTCCCGTCGCCCCCAGCGCTCCCGCGGCCAGCGCGGGGCCGCCTTCGCGGCCCACCCTCGCGCCTAGCGCCACCGCAACCGCTGCTGCGCCGGCTGCCCCGAGCGCCACCGACACTCCCGCCGAGCTGTTCAAGACTCCGCTTACCGGCAGCGTCATCCCGCCGAAGCGTGAAGACTAGTCAGTTGGCGCTCAGGCGTTTGATGGCCACGACGGAGATCGCGGTGTTGTAGCAGTTCGTGACGTCCCATCCGATGCTCCGGGTGGAGCCCGCGACCACGTAGGCGGTGGCGAGCATCATGCGCTCCGGCGAGGTTTGCTGGCGGTTGGCGATCTGGGTCACGTCGTTGGTGCTGAGGGCGGCGGCGGTGGCGTTGCGAGCGCCGAGCACGCCATAAAGCAGCGAGCCGGGCTGGCTGAAGCTAACGGAGGCGCTGCGCGTCGCCACCGGGCTGCAAGCGAGGTCCACCCCCGCGCCCGCGGTGGCGAGGGGCGCGGCCTGCATCACGTTGCGAAGCTCCACCACGTCCACCCCCGCGTGGCCCCACGTGCTCGGACCGCCAATGCTGGCGATGACCTGCTTGTTCGTTCCCGCCTCCGGGAGGCCGCTCTCCAGCAGGTAATAGATGCCCGCATAGGAGTGCTTGCCCGAGTCCAACTGCTCGAAGGCGAGGAGCATCGGCGTGCCCGCGTAGGTCACGCTGATTTTCTCCATGGCGGTGTAGTTGTCGGTCGCGGTGACGCCGACGAGAACCATGCGGCTGTTGGCGTTGCCGGCCGCGTCCTGCCGGGAGGTTTGTAGGTTGTGGTTGACGCGGATCTCGGCGGGCGTGCCGTTGTTGCCGATCCAGCCGCTCGTTGCGTTCAAGGCGGGACCCACGACCGCAATGTCGCGGAAGGCGACGCAGCCGCTGGCCGCATTGCAGAAGGGGGTGGTGCCGCTGCAGGATTGGCCGCACTGCGTGCAGTTCGTCGTCGTGCCGAGCCGCGTGATGCAGCCCTCCTCCGGACTTTGGCACTTACCCCAGCCGGCGGTGCAGGTTGGGTTGCAGTTGCCGCTGGTGCAGCTGGTGGCGGAGGCGTTCGTGGTGCCGCACACGGTCCCGCAGGAGCCGCAGTTGGTCTTGTCAGCGGATACGTCCTTCTCGCACCCGTTGTCGCCGTCGCCGTCGCAGTCGTCGTACAGGCCGCTGCACTGCGGCCGGCAAGCGCTGCCGCTGCACGGGTTGGAGGAAACGTGGGCTGCGGCCCCGGTTTGGCAAACGTTGCCGCAACCGCCACAGTGACTGGCGCTGGTCCCGCTGTCGACCTCGCAGCCGTTGGTTCGGCTCGCGTCGCAGTCCCGGTAAGTGCCGGCGCAAACCGGGTCGCAGGCACCGCTCTGGCAGTCGTTGCTGACGACGTGGGCGGCTCCGCTGCTGCTGCACGTCGTCCCGCACGCGCCGCAGTTCGATTCGTCCGAGAGCTTATCGGCTTCGCAGCCGTTTTGCTTGTTGCCGTCGCAGGTGAGGTAGTTCGTCGAGCATTGCGGGTCACACTGGCCGCTGATGCACTCGTTGGAGGTGACGTGCGCGCCGGTGAACGCGCAAGCCTTGCCGCAGCCGCCGCAGTGGCCCTCGTCACTCGTGATGTTGGTCTCGCAGCCGTCGCTCGGGTCCCCGTCGCAGTTGCCATAACCGGCGTTGCAGGTTGGGGCGGTGCAGGCGCTGGCCAGGCAAGTGGCGGTAGCGTTGGGGTACTTGGCGCTGCAGTCCGTACCTTCGGCGCCGCAGCCGCCGCAGCTCTTGGTGCTGGTCGCGATGTTCACTTCGCAGCCGGTTTTAGGGTCCCCATCGCAATCGCGGAAGGTGCCGCTGCAGCTGTTCACCTCGCACGAGCCCGCGTCGCACTTGGGGCTACCGTTGCTGATGGTGCAGCCTTTGCCGCAGCCGCCGCAGTGGGTGGTGCTGGTGTCGGTGTTGGTTTCGCAGCCGTCGGCGTAGCCGCCTCCGCAGTCCGCAAACTTGCCGACGCAGCTGGAGACCACGCACTTGCTGTTGACGCAGGCAACGTTGGCGTTCACGGCCTCGCACTTGATGCCGCATCCGCCGCAGTTGTCGACGTCGTTGGTCAGTGTCGTCTCGCAAGCGTCGGCGGGGTCGCCGTTGCAGTCACCCTTGCCGGCCGCGCACAGGGTCTGCCCGCAGGTGCCGGCCTTGCAGTAAGCGCTGTAACCGGGATCGGCGGCGCACTTCTTGCCGCACTCGTCGCAGTTCTGACTGCTGCTTTCGAGGTTCACCTCGCAGCCGTTGTCGCGCTTGTCGTCGCAGTCCTCGTAGCCGTCGTTGCACGTGATTTCGCACATACCCGCGACGCAGCTCGGAGCGCCGTTCAGATCCGGGCAAACCTTGTGACAAGCGCCGCAGTTCAGCTTGTTCGTCTTGAGGTCCACCTCGCAGCCGTTCTTCGGGTCGCCGTCGCAATCCATGTAGCCGACCTCGCAGCCGTCGGTCTGAATGCGACACTCGCCGGCGCTGCACTCCGCGGCTGCGTGAGGCAGATCGCACGCGTTTTCACACACGCCGCAGTTTTCGAGATCGGTCCGCGTGTTGACCTCGCACGCGTTTTCGTTGCTGAGGTCGCAGTTGGCGAAGCCGTCCTGGCAAACGGAGCCGCAAACCTTGCCGTTACATTCACCGCTGATGCAGTCTTTGCCGACTACGCAGGGCTCGTCGGCCGCGCAAGGGTCGCAGTCGCCGCCGCAGTCCACGCCTGTCTCGCGTCCGTTCTGCACCTGGTCGCCGCAAGCGGCGGCGCGGCATTGGCCGTCTTCGCACACGCCGCTTTCGCAGTCCGAGCCCAGCGCGCAAGCCTCATCGGTCCGGCAAGGCTTACAGCCGCCTCCACCGCAGTCCACTTCCGTCTCGGCGCCGTCTTGAACTTCGTTCGTGCAACCGCTCTCCAAACAGCTGCCCTCGTGGCAGAGCAGGCCTTCTTCACAATCTGCGACGTCGCTACAGTGCTGGGCGACTCCGCACGGGCTGCAGCCACGGCCGCAATCGAAGTCCGACTCGCCGAGGTCCGCGTCCAGCTCGCCGTTGCGGCAGTGGGGGACGACCACCACATTGCCGTCGCCGCCCACCGCGGTGGGCGGGGGCGAATCGAAGTCGAATTCGGGTACGCTACAGGCGGCGACGGTGAGCCCGAGGAAGGCCGAGGCCAGACAGATTGGAGCGAGCAGGCGAGCGAGCCGCGCTCGAGGCCCAGTGTTGAAAGCCACGCTGAAAGGTATCATTAGTGTTTCCAGAGGTCCGCGGCAATTGCGCCCACCTACCACGGCGCTCGAGGTGGTCGCATGTGGTGGCGTCTCGCTCTCGCTCTCGCTCCACGCCGACGGGCGCAATACGTAAAGAGCGATTCCGCTCTGCAGAGTGATATGCTCGCGAGCTTGAGCCCGCGTCGCTTCCTCTCGAGTACTGCGGTCGTCTGCGCGCTGTTCGGTGCGGCTTTCCCAGTCCACGCCCAAGACGCGCAGGAGCTGAAGCAGGCTCGCGCGCAGTTTCAACAAGCTACCGAGCTGGAGCAGGCCGGGAATTGGACCGCGGCGCTGCAAGCCTTTCGGGAGGTCGGCCAGGTGCGCATGACCCCGCAGGTGCGCTTTCACATCGCGGTCTGTGAAGAGAATTTGGGGCGCCTCGTGGCCGCCCTCGGTGGTTACGAGCTCGCCCTCGCCGACGCGGACCAAGTGAACCCAGACTTCAAGGGCGAGGTAGAGGCGAACATCAGCAAGCTGCGGGCCCGCATTCCCAAGCTCGTCATCGATCGCGGCGCGGGTGCGAACGCCGCCGCCATCGAGCTGGACGGCGTGGCGCTCGGAAACAGCTCGGTGGGCGTGGAGGTGCCGCTGGACCCTGGTCCGCACGCCGTGACCGCCAAGGCGCCCAATCGCAAGCCTTTCGAAGCGAGCGTCACCCTCAAGGAGGAAGAGACGACGCGGCTGGAGGTGAAGCTGGAGGCGCTTCCGCCCGAGCTTTTGCGTACGAGCGCCACGACTGCCGCAGACAAGCCGCCGAGCAAAGTCGTCCCCTACGTGATCGGCGGCGTTGGCGTAGCCAGCCTGGTGGGCGCGGGGGTGCTGTTCGGCCTCCGGCAAGGCGCGCTCTCGGATCTGGAAAAGTCGTGTCCGACCCGCACGGACTGCCCGACTAGCAAGCAGTCGCGCTACGACGATCTCAAGTTTTACCACTACGGCTCGCAGGTCGCGCTCGGCGCCGGAGTGGTGGCGCTCGGCACCGCTGGCGCCTTGCTCTTCTTTCAAAGCCGAAAGAAGGAGCCCCAGCCGCAGACGAGCGCCCGGCTGATGGTGCTACCCACCATTCCGGTACAGGCGAGTGAGCCATTCGGCGCAGCGCTGCGCGGCGCGTTTTAGGCTCAGAACCCCGGGTCGTGCTTCCACGACGGTTTTACGGTCGCGGGAGCGCTTGCCGCCGGTGCGACGGTCTTGGCCGGCGGCGGAGGCGGCGACTTAGCGGCTGGAGGCGCCGCCTTGCGAGGAGGTTCGCTACGGGGCGGGCCGGTGCCGGTTGCGCTGCTCGCGCTGGGCTCTACCGGCAAGGCATTCGGGTCCACCGCGGCGGGCGACCTCGCCTCCACGGGCGGAGCGGCCGCGGGCTTTGACTCCGCGGGCTTGCCTTCGGCCGCCGGATCCGCCGGCTTGCCGCTGAGCGACCACAGCAAAGCCACGAGAGCGCCCGCGATGCCGAGCCCGCCGACGAACGCCACCTTGATGAAGCGCTTGCCGCCGCCCGCCAGCGCGACGTCCAGCTCCGACGGAGGAGGGTGGGGCGGAGCTAGGCTCGCGGCGACGCCTACCGTCGACATGCCGCTCACCCCGGACTGCCCGCTGAGCGTCGCATCCACGAACTTCGCGGTCTTCGAGAGCTGATGCTTGTCCGCCCTATCGAGCGCGTCCGCCAGGGCTTCTTGCGACTTGCGCCGCTGCTCGCCGAACAGGCTCTGTACGAACGCGCCAACCTCTTCTTCGGAGCCCCGCGCCGCCGCCGGCAGCGCTTTGTCCAGGGCGCGAAGCAGCTCGCTCGCGCTCTGGTAGCGAAGCGAGCGGTCCTTTTCCAGCGCCTTCAGCACCACTTCTTGCAGTGCTTCGGGGTAGTCCGGCATGAACTTGCGCGGCGCCACCACCGGCTCGGGCGCGGTGATCGCGAACAGCGTTGCGCCTTCTGATTCCTTGCGGAACGGGTGCTTTCCGGTCGTGAGCGCGTAGAGCACGATGCCCATCGCAAACACGTCCGCGCGGCGATCGATGCCGTCACCGCGCACCTGCTCGGGCGCCATGTAGCTGACCTTGCCCTTGAGCTGCCCGGCTTGAGTCGCGCCGTCTCCCAGCGCGGTCGCCTTCGCCACCCCGAAATCCACGACCTTGGCCACGCCGTCGTACGTCACGAGCACGTTCTGCGGCGAGATGTCGCGATGCACCAAGCCCAGGAGCTTGCCCTTACCGTCCGTCAGCTCGTGCGCGGCGTGCAGGCCCGCAGAGGCTTGCATCACGATGCGGATCGCGACCGTTGGCGGCGCTCCGCCGCTCCTTTTGGCGACCTTCATCAAAGTGTTCAGTGGAACACCGTCGATCCACTCCATCGCCAGGAACAGCACGCCGTCTTGCTCGCCGAGATCCAAGATCTCGACCGCGTTGGGGTGACGAACCTTGGACGCGAGCGAGGCCTCATCGAGAAACATCTTCTCGAACTGGTCGTCCTCACTCAGCTTGGGCAGCATCGTCTTGACCGCGACGATCTTCTGGAAGCCGCGCGTGCCCTTGAGCCGCGCCGCCCACACCATCGCCATGCCGCCGGCGGCGATCGGCAGCAGGAGCTCGTACCGGCCCAGCACGTGGCCGGGGCCAATCTCGTGCTGGTTAGTAGCGGACGGAGCGATCGAAGCTGGGTTCACGCTGCCCTTCAATGGTACTGCCTCAGCAGGGGACCTCAAAGGGCGCGCCGCGAGATTTCACCCACTCCGAAAGAATGGATCGGGCGCAGCCGGTTGGTAATGCTGCATTTCAAACCGGCTGCGCGCCTACCTACACTGTCACCTCAGTCGTGAACGGTGACCTTCACCATCTGCACGGGGACGACGGGGCGATCGCCGCTGCCAGTTTTGGTCGTCTCGATCTTCTTGATCACGTCCATACCCTTGACGACCTTGCCGAACACCGGGTGCTTGGACTGACCGGGGGTGAACCAGTCCAAATAGTGGTTGTGCACGGTGTTGATGAAAAACTGGCAGCTGCCGCTGTTCGGGCGGCCCGTGTTGGCCATCGATAGCGTGCCCGGCTCGTTCGAGATCTTCGCGTCCGCAGGGTGCTCGTCTTGAATCGTGCCGTCCGGCGCATTTCCGGTGCCGGCGCGCGGGCTGTTCGGGTCACGGCTGTGGGGACACCCGAACTGAATCATGAAGCTGTTGATGACGCGGTGAAAATGCAAGCCATCGTAAAACCCCGCCTTGGCGAGCTTGATGAAATTGCCAGCGGTGATCGGCATCTTGTCCGAAAAGAGCTCGATCTCCACGTCGCCGAGTGAGGTGCTGAGGGTTGCGGTGGGGTTTGCCATGGGACCGCGGAGGCTAGGAGCCAGATCCGGCCCGGTCAAGGCTTGGGGCCAACGAACGCGTTCCCACGGCGGCACGAACGACGTCAGGCTCTGCTTCGCTCCGTCAGGTGCGACGCAAATGCGCGACGGCCCCGCAACGAGCCTAGGGCGCGAGAGGCAGCCAGTCGACGACTTGAGCGATCGCCTTGTCCCAGTAGGCCCAGTCGTGCGCGCCGGGGCTCTCCACGTAATGGTAGTCGAAGCGCAGTGTCGCCAAGCAGTCCCGCAGGCTGCGGTTTTGGGCGAGTAGGAAGTCTTCGGTGCCGCAGCACTGGTACAGGCGAGGAAGCGGCGACTCCGAGGCAGACAGCGTCGTGGCGAGATGGAAGAGGTCGTGCTCGGAGCCGCGCTCCGGCCCCGTACCCCCGAATACGAGCTCGTAGTCCAGCGCGCGGGACTGCCGAAACTCCGTGACGTCGGCCACGCCCGATAGGCTCGCGGCCGCGCTGAACAGCTCCGGCTTGCGGAGCGCGAGCTTGAGAGCGCCGTGACCGCCCATCGACAGCCCGCCGACGAAGTTGTCTTCGCGTCGAAGTGAGAGAGGAAAGAAGCTCCGCGCTTTGGCGAGCAGCTCCTCGCTCACGAAGTCCCAGTAGCGGTAGCCGTGCAGCATGTTCGTGTAAAAACTGCGATGCACGTTCGGCATGACCACCGCCAGGCCGAGCGGGGCCACGTAGCGCTCCAGCGAGGTGGACCGAGTCCAGATGGTCTCGTCGTCCGACATGCCGTGCAGCAGCCAAAGTGTGGGGTGACCGAGAAAGCCCGGCTGTCCCGCGCGGCTCACGCCGCTGTCACCGATGCGTCGCTCGGTCTTCTCCGGGAGGATGACGCGTAGCGAGCTACACATTCCGAGCGTTTCGGAGAAGAACTTGCAATCGATCAGGGCCATGGGCAAGGTTCCGCGGCTCGAGGAACAGGATGAAGGATTTTCTCAGGACCAGCGATTTGAGTCGAGCGGATTTGAAGTACCTCTTGGCCCGTTCGGCCAAGTTCAAGGCCAAACCGCACGCTCGCCGCACCGCGCTCGCGGGTGAGACCGTCTGCCTGTACTTTGCCAAACCGTCCACTCGCACGCGCATCTCCTTCGAGACAGCGGTGGCTCGCCTGGGGGGCAAGCCCATCTCGCTGAGCCCGACCGACATGCAGCTGGGCCGCGGCGAAACGATCGAAGACACGGCGCGGGTGGCGAGCCGCTTCGCGCGCGCGTTCGTGATCCGCACCTTCAAAGACGAGGACGTGGAGCGCCTGGCCGCCGCCGCCAGCATCCCCGTCATCAACGCGCTCACGGACGGCCACCACCCGTGCCAGAGCATCGCGGATCTGCTGACTCTCGCCGAGCATCGCGGTCCGCTGGATCGCTGCAAGATCGCCTACGTGGGCGACGGCAACAATGTCGCTATCAGCTTGATGCAAGCGGCCGCCCTCGCCGGGACTGATTTCGCGATCGCGGCGCCGCCCGGCTATCAAATCGCTGAGGATCTGGTGGAGCAGGCGCGCGCAGTCGCCAAGAAGTCCGGCTCCGAGGTGCTCCAAACCGTGGACCCGGAAGAGGCGGTGCGCGACGCGGACGCCCTCTATGCGGACGTGTGGCTCTCGATGGGCGACTCGGACGACACCAAGGCGGCGCGCCACGCCGCGCTCGGCCCGTACCGCATCGACCAAGCCTTGCTAGACAAGGCGAAGAGCGACGCCATCTTCATGCATTGCCTGCCCGCGCACCGCGGTGAAGAGGTAACTGCCGAGGTGGCGGACGGACCGCGCTCGGTCATCTTCGATCAGGCCGAAAACCGCCTGCACTCCGCGGTCGGCATCCTCTACGCCCTGATCGAAGGCAAGCTCGAAGGCGTCCAGCTAGGCTAACCCGCCGCCGCAAGGACGCGGGCCCCGAGACGAAGGTTGCGGCGAGGTGGAAGGCGCGTCGGCCACCGCCTCACGGTCGGCTCGGCAGGGCCCATCGTCGTCGCTCGCCGACGTATGGATCGGTACTAAAATTGTTGAATGCTTTCGCGGCGCCCACGCGTCATCCGGAAGATGTACCGAACGGTACATCTTCCCTCGAGACCGCCCGCGCCACGAATCAGCTTTTTTAGCGCGGAATCGTAAGTTGGCGACAGGAGCAAGATCGCCCTTCTGCCGAGGCGCCTTGCGCACCGCGAAGTCGTGAGCGGCCGAGTCGTGAGCGGCCGAGCCGTGAACCGGCGAAGCCGTGAACCGGCGAAGCCGTGAACCGGCGAAGCCGCGGAAGGCAAGAGGCCGCGGATCCGAAGAACGGACCCCTCCGCGGATCCGAAGAACGGACCCCTCCGCGGATCCGAAGAACGGACCCCTCCGCGGATCCGAAGAACGAGACCCTCCGCGGATCTGAGAACGGCACCCTGCACGGATCCGAAGAACGAGACCCTGCACGGATCCGAAGAGCGGTTCGAGCCGGGGAACGTGCCTCGCGGCGAGGTTCGCTCGCGGAAATGGCTACGTGCTCGGCGAACCGGCGCGCGTTGCGCGGGACATCAGTGGCGGGTGTCGGACGATGACACGGCTGGGTGAGCCGAGCGCCGTCGCTTTTAGCAAGATCGTCGGGGGGGCGGGCGGCAGTGCGGCCAGGGGCGACACAGCTGAGAGAGCCGAGGCAGTTGCGCCTAACAAGAAAGAACTAACGCGTAGGGGTACCGCCGAGCGTCGGCCGAGCAATCCAGCGGCGACACGGTGGCCCCGGGGGCGACACGGTGATCTGCGGCTGGCGCGGGGATCGGTTCCGCGGAACCCGGGCTGGGCAAACCCATGGCCTCGCGATGTTCGTGTAAAAAAATCTAACGCCGACGAGGGCGCCGTCGGGGGTCGTCGACAGAGGGACCGGAGAGGGCCGAAGAGAGGACCGGAGAGGGCCGAAGGGAGGACCGGAGAGGACCGGAGAGGGCCGAAGAGAGGACCGGAGAGGGCCGAAGTAGAACCGGAGAGTGGACGGAGAGTGGACCGGAGTGAACCGGCCGAGGACCGGAGAGGGCGGAAATAGAACCGGGGAGTGGACTGGAGAGTGGGACCGGAGAGAACCGGCAAGAGGGGCCGTAGAGGCGATGGTGCGGCGGGCTGCCCAGCTTGAATTCTGTCTGCTAAGACACGCGGGCTTTGCGGTTCTGGTATTCGCTGACCATCGGTTCGCTGCTCGCTTTCGCGAGCCAGGCGGCGTGCAAAGGCAAGGGCGCGGGCGGTGTTGCGCCGGGCAGCTCGGCGTCCGGCGCGGCGGGGGGACCGGCGGCGGCGGTGGCGACGAGCACGGTGGATCATGGCGAGCTGGATACGCTGGCGCCCAAGGATTCGCCGAAGATCGGAGCTCTCGTGATCGCAGCGACGGTGTACAAGCTGCCGGACACGGGGTCGCGTAAGCTGGGCTACATCCGACTCGGTGGCACGGTGCCGCGCGATTCGGAGCCAGTGAAGGGCCGCGGCTGCAAGGGGGAGTGGTACCGCGTTTACCCGATGGGCCACGTGTGCACGGACGAGGCGAGCATCGACATGAATCACGCGCTGCTCCGCGCCGCCAGCCGCCGCCCGGAGCTAGAAAAGCCCATGCCGTACAGGTACGGCTTCGTGCGCGCCACTTCTCCGCAGTATTTGCGCGCGCCAACCAAGAGCGAGCAAGAGAAGAGCGAATTCAAGCTCGCCGAGCACCTCGATTGGTTTCAGCAGAACCGAGGCGAGGTGCAGAAGGTCGTCATGGGCGCGAACGACGTCCCGCTGGACGCCAAGGGCGCGGCGCTCCCGGGCGGGAAATTGCCTCCCGGCTTCAGACCGTCGACCGTCCTTAGCGAAAACGAGTTGTTCGGTGGGCAGAGCGCCAATGACCCGGTGCCTTGGTGGCTACAAGGAGGCCGCAAGATCCCGAACGTGTCCGGCTATAACGTGCCCGAGTACGCGGTGTTCGCGGATCGCGTGCGCCGGAAGACGGGGCTCAGCTTGGTGGGAGCCTTCGAGACGGAGAGCGAAGGGCTGAGCCGGCGCTTCGCGGTCACGGTGGACATGCGCTTGGTGCCGACCACCAAGCTCAAGCCAGACACCGGTTCACCGTTTCATGGCGTCACGCTCAGCGACAAGCTTTCGTTACCGCTCGGCTGGGTCAACACGCAGACCGCGCGTACCTTCAAGCTCATCAAGGGCAAAGACGAGGCGAGGCCGGACGAACCGCTTCCGATGCGCGCGGTGATTCCGCTCTCCGGCAAGGCGCGCATCAAGGGCGGGGACCGCTTTTATCAAACCGCCAAGGACAAAACGGTGTGGATCCGCGCGGCGGATCTGGCGGTTGCGGAGGCGCCGCCCACGCTGCCCCCGGTCGCGGATAAGGGCGACAAATGGATCGATATCTCGATCAAGCAGCAGGCGCTGGTCCTTTACGAGGGCAAAAAGCCCGTGTACGCGACGCTCATCTCTTCTGGGCGCGACCGCCTCGGCGATCCGAAGACGACGCTCTCCACGCCGCGCGGCTCGTTCCGACTGACCAGCAAGCACATCGCCGCCGCCATGGACTCCGAGGAGAACTCGAGCGTCTCCGGCGGTAGCCGCAGCCACTCCGGTCCCACCGCCACCGCCAGTGCCGCGACCGTCGAGCGGCTCAAGAGCGCGGACGCCAAAGGCGAGAAGCTCTCTGCCGACGACGCCCGGCGCCTAGCCAACATCAAAAAAGGGCGCGACCCCGAGTACGGCATCACGACGCGCCGCGGCGCCTCGGACTTCGAGCTGCGCGACGTGCCCTGGATTCAATATTTCGCGGCCGGTTATGCGCTGCACGGCGCTTACTGGCACGACGTGTTCGGCACGGCGCGTAGTCACGGCTGCGTCAACCTGGCGCCCATCGACGCGCGCTACGTGTTCTTGTGGACGGATCCCCCGGTGCCGGCCGGCTGGCATGGGATCAATGTAGGCAGCGACATGGGCGAGGGAACGGCGGTCGAAATTCGCGAATAGTGCCGCGGGATGCTTAGATTGCGAGAGTGTCCGCCGACCAAGCCCCGCCTCGCTCCGAAAGCGCAGCGACTTCTGCGGGCGGGGGAGCGAGGGGCGGGAACCGTAAGCACGCCGGCCTCGCGATCTTGATCCTGGGTGGGCTGGGAGTCGTGCTTCACGGCGCGACCTCCGGCGGAGGCGAAGCGGCGACCCTCGCTCCGCCGAGTGCGAGCTTCGATAAGCCGCCACCGCCGCCGCCAGAGCCCACCGTCACGGCGAGCACCGCTGCGCCCGCTTGCGGCCCAGACATGGTCCTGGTGGAGGGCGAGTACTGCACGGACGTGCGCCAGGACTGTAACCACTGGCTAGACGACGCGGCGCTGCCGTTTGCCCGCTGCGGCGAGTACAGCACGGTGTCCCGCTGCGTGGGTAAGCGCGTGGCGATGCGGTTCTGTATCGACAGGCGCGAATACACGCCGCCGGGCGAGAAGCTGCCGCTCAACTGGGCCAGCTACGACATCGCGAGCAAGACGTGCGCGGGGGTCGGCAAGCGGCTGTGCACCGATAGCGAGTGGAACTTCGCCTGTGAGGGGCCGGAGATGCTGCCGTACCCGTACGGCTACGAGCGGCGACCCGTCTGCAACCAGGATCAGAAGGACCTGTACGACAAGAACCCGCGCATGCAGGTACTCAAGGACCTCCGCGAACCGGCGGATGCGCGGCCGGATTGCAAGAGCCCGTTCGGGGTAGAGAACATGGTCGGCAACATGGACGAGCCCGTCGCGCGCGAGGGCTTCGAGAACAACGCGCCCTTCCGCAACGCGCTCAAAGGCGGCTGGTGGATGCCCGCGCGCAACCGCTGTCGCCCAGCCACGACGGCGCATGACGACTTCTTCAAGGACATTCAGATCGGCGTGAGGTGCTGCGGCCCGGCGTCTGGCGGTGTACCGACCGGTGAGCCGATGTCGCCAAATTCGGTTGAGAAGCAGCTTTAAATGCAATCGCGTAAGCGTCCACGATCATGACGTATTTCCCGTTGGCACGGTTTGAGCTAACCGGCTAGCCGATGCGTAATAGGGTTGACGGCTCGGACACTTTTAAGAAAAGTCCGGAGCTTGCCGTTTGCCGAACGCATGGGAGCCGCCTTGAAGCGGCAGGCGAGCTTCGTCAGCAGTGCCCTGCTGCTTTTCGGAGGCTGGGGCCTGCTGAGTAGCTGTCAGCGCGTGGAAGCGGCCGAGCAGCCGTCCGCGGCGCAACAGGCCGCCCCCGCCGGCGCGGTCAGCGCTCCCGCCGTCTCTCCGCCGGACCCACGCGTCGCGCTCGCGTCGCTCGGGCAGCCAGTGACGGAGGTCGAAGCAGAACCGTCTGGGTGCGGCGACAACATGGTGCTCGTCGAGGGGGACTACTGCCCCAAAGTCCAGCTCAACTGCAAACGGTACTTGGACCCCAAGGGTCGGTACGAGCAGTTTCGGTGCGCCGAGTACGGGCCGAGCGAGTGCTTATCGAAGGAGCGCAAACACCTGCGCTTCTGCATCGACCGCACCGAGTTCGCGGAGCCGGGGGAGTCGCTGCCCGCCAACCACCGCAGCTTCACCCATGGGGAGAAGTCCTGCGCGGCTCAGGGCAAGCGCATGTGCCGCGAGAGCGAGTGGAACTTCGCCTGCGAGGGGGAGGAAATGCGGCCGTACCCGTATGGCTTCGCGCGCGATGCAAGCGCGTGCAACGCGGACCGCATGGACGTCGTGAGCCCTGAGGGCAAACTGCGAGACCTGCGGGCGCCGAGCGGCTCCTTCTCGCGCTGCAAGAGCCCGTTCGGCGTCATGGACATGGCCGGCAACTTGGAAGAGTTCGTGGCCATGGACGTCGCGGGGCCGCCCACGCCGGCGATGAAGGGCGCGTACTGGCAGCCGAGCCGCAACTTCTGCCGCGCGGCGCAAACCGCGCACGACCGTTACTACAACGGAACCGAAACCGGCTTTCGTTGCTGCAGCGACGCTGCGGACCCGATTGGCGGCTAGCGTCTCGAACTGACTAGGCGGAGCCGCCTTACGTAACTATGTTACGGAAATGCGTGCTGTCCCCAAGTCGCTGCGCTTAACGAATCAAGCGCGCTTGGTGGAGCAGCTGCTGCGGCGAGGCGTCGCCACGCGCGCAGAGCTGGCGAAGGCGGGGGGAATGAGCCAGCCCACCGCCGGCAAGATCATCGACGAGCTCTCCACCGCCGGGGTCGTGGAGGAGCTGACGGGCAGCAATGAGGTGAGCCGCGGGCGCCCGACAGTAGGGCGACCCGGCAAGCAGCTGCGGCTTTCACAGAGTCCGGCGCGGCTCGTGATCGTCGAGATTGGGGTGGAGCGCACGCGGCTCTCCGCGGTGCCGGCAGCGCTGCCGGAAGACGAGCGCTGGGACGTCGAATTTCGCACGCCGAGCAGCGAGTCGGCGTGGCGACAGCGGCTGCGCCAGCACGCGGCCTCCCTTTCCATCCGCCGCCCCTGGGGGGTCATGGTCAGTGTGCCCGGGCTGGTGGACGAGACGAACGGCAAGATCCTGCTCTGCCCGAACCTTCATTGGTGCGAGCGCGCCGATCTGGTGAGCGTCTTCAACGACCTGTTTCGCGCCCCGGTACGGCTGATCCAGGAAAATCGCGCCCTGGCGCTGGCGGAGGTCGGAACGCGGGCGAGCGCCAGCGACTTCTTGCTCGTGGATTTCGGGGAGGGCGTGGGCGGCTCGATCGTGGTCAACCAGCGACCGCAGGAGGGCAGCGTGCCCGCGGCGGGTGAGATCGGCCACACGCCGATCTCCGGCAACCTGCGAAAGTGCGGCTGCGGCAACCAGGGCTGCTTGGAGACTCTGGTCGCGGAACCGTGGCTGGTGCGGAGCTTGGCAGAGGCGACCGGGGACGACAGCAAGACCTTCGCGGACGTGTGCCGGGCAGCGCTCGGCCCGGACTTGCCACAATTTTTGATGACCGCGTTGGAGGCGGCGGCGGGCTGCATCGCCGGGATCTTGAACGTGTGCGGGCTCAAGCGGGTGGTGCTCACGGGGCACATCCGGGAGCTGGGGCCGCGCGCCACGGACTACCTGGTCGCGGCGATCCGCCGGTCTTCCATGTGGAGCCGGTTCGATAGCGTGGAGGTGGAGCTGGCCCAGCGTCGGCGGGCGAGGGGGCTCACCATCGCCGGTATTCAGCGGGTGATCATGCCGACCGATTGGGCCGACAAATAGACGCGCTAAGCTACTCGCTATGACCCGCGCCAAGGTCGTGCTGCTCGGAGCTTCTGGTTTTGCTGGGGCGGAGCTGCTCCGGCGGCTGTTACGTCACCCCCACGCGGAGGTGATCCGGATCGGCGCCAAAGATCACGTCGGGCAAAACGTGGCCGCGGCCCACCCCAACTTGGAGGGCGCCACCGACCTCGTCTTTCAGGATTTGCCCGCGGCGGAGGCCATCGCCGGTGCGGACATCGTGATGATGGGGCTGCCCGTCGCCGCCAGCCTGGAGGTGGTGTCGGCAGCCGAGCAGAGCGGCGCCCGGATCATCGACATGTCGGGGGCATTCCGCCTGCCAGACGCGCAGGCCTTCGAGCGTTACTACGGCTCGCCCCACCCTCGTCCGGAGCTCCTCGGGCAGTTCGTTTACGGCTTGCCGGAGCTGAACCGGGCGCAGATCCGGCGCGCCCGCTGGGTCGCTTCGCCGGGGTGCTTCGCGACCACGGTGGAGCTCGGATTGCTGCCCTTGGCGGAGGCGGGCATTCTGGAAGGCACGGCCGAGGTGGTGGGGATCACCGGGTCGAGCGGAGCGGGCGCGGCGGCGTCCCCCACGACGCACCACCCCGTGCGAGCCGGCAATTTGCGCACGTACAAGCCGCTGGAGCACGCGCACACGCCAGAGATCGTCGCCGCGCTCGCGGCGGCTGGGGGCCGGCTCAGCGGCTTGCACTTCGTTCCGGTCTCCGCGCCTTTGTCGCGCGGCATCTTCGCGACCAGCTTCGTGCGCGTGCCCGCCGCCATCAGCGAGCAGGAGCTTTCGAGCTTGTACCAGGTTCGCTACCAGAAGGAGCCGCTCGTCCGCGTTCCCCGCGGGCGGCTGCCCGAGGTCGTCGCGGTGAGCGGCTCGCCGCGCGCCGAGGTGGGGCTCGCGGTGGGGCCAGTGGAAGGCGAGAGCCGGCTCGTCACGGTGTTTTCAGCGCTAGACAACTTGATCAAGGGCGGCGCCGGCCAAGCCGTGCAGAACCTCAACTTGATGCTCGGCGTGGACGAGACCACGACTCTCGAGGATTTCGGTCAGTTTCCCTGAGAGAGGGCCAGGGGTTTCCCGTCGTTCGGCAGAGTGAGCTCCCGTGTGAGCAGGGGCTGGCCGGGTACGAGCACGTCCACGCGTGCCCTTCGCGGGCGTGATGGCGCAAGCTCGCTCGGACCGGTCAGGCTGAGTCGCTCGAGCAGCTTTTGCGCCGGCTCGCTCGAATCGGTACGAAACAGGTAGAGGCCGAGGCTAGGCGAGGCGAGGTCCGGCTCGCGGCGGCTCTTGTCGTCGGTCACGAACCGAACCTCCAGCTCCGGGGCGCCCGCTTCCGAACGCACGAGCAACGTCGCGGCCGAGTCCGATTGCGACAGCTCGCGGGCGATGCGGCGCAGGTGCGTTGCCTCTTCCGCGGAAGGACGACGCGGGTCCACGAGCGCGGCTTCTGCAGAAATCCGACCGAGCTGGCGCGCCAGCTCTCCGAGCTCCCCGCTGCCGGCGCGACCGCCGCTCTGCGCGACGCGCAGCAGGAGCCGCTCGGCGATGTCCACGCGCCCGGCACCGACGTGAGCCAGGGCCGAGCGTAACGCCGCCCTCGCGTCGCCGGGCACCAACGCTTCGAGGGCGGCGTAGGCCTCCGTTGCGTCATCGAACCAGCCTTCGCTGCGCAGCCGGTCACCGAGCAGCCCGCGTACCCAAGGGTCCCCAGGAGCGCGCTCGGACAGCTCACCGAAGCTCCGTCGCGCTTCCGCATCTGCCCCGACGCGGTGCAAAGCCGAAGCCGCGTCCGCCAGTAGACGCGCGTCCGCGAACGGATCCGCGCGGAGCTGGCGGGCGAGCTCGCTCACCTCCGCCGGGCGGTTCAGCGCCTCCAAGAGCGCCAGTTGCCGTCGCCGGAGCCGCGAGTCGTGCGGAGCGAGCTCGAGGAAGCGCCGCACCACGTTGAGTCGTTCCGTGTCGTTCGGCGCGGCCTTGTAGCGCTGCTCGAACAGCGCTCCGGGGTAGCGCTCACTGCCGAGCAGGGCGCGCCGAACGCGAGCCAGCTCTTCCGGCGTGCGGACGCGCCGCACCGCTTCGCGCCGCAACAGGGCCGCCGCGTCCGCTTCGCCCAGCAGCGCGAGGCTGGTCGCCAAGCCCACCCGCTGCTGGCCGTCCGTGGTGGAGTCCAGCATCAGCTCGAGCAAGGCCCGCCGGTCCGTCCAGGTCGCGAGCTCGCACTGGCGCTTGGCGTCCACGTACACCGCGGCGGCGTCACCTTGACTGAGGCGCGTCCACCAGGCGCCGCGGCGCAGGGGCATCGGCAGCCGAGAGACGTCCGAGCAGCGCCGCGCTCCGAGCGACTTGGGTGCGGGCGGGAGCGGCACGAGTCGCGTGATTTTCACGCGCCCAGTCGCGCCGGCCGGGAACCGGAGGCCTTCCACCACCAGCGCCACGCACCGGTTCAGCGCCGCGTCCTCGGAAGCGACCGAGTCGCCTTTGACCGCGACGTCGTGAGGCAACCCATCTCCGTCGATCGTGAAGCTTACCTCCAGCGCGCCGGTGAGCTCTGGGCGGAGCGCTGCCCGGGAATCGCGGCAGGCGCGCACGGAGAGCGCGGCGCCGTCCAGAATCCGACCGGCGGCTTGCTCGAGCGCCTCCGGTAGCGAGGTAGCGCTCGCGCTCTCGTCGTCGAAAGCAGCGAGGGTTCCGCTCAGATCGCCAGCGGTAGCGAGCACGGGCCCGATGAGGCTGGCGCCGGAAGGCGCCAAGTCCAGCACGCGCGTCTGGAGGGCTCGCGCGACGTACTCGCCCGAGCCGCCAACGCGCAGGGCCGTCCACGGCGTGACCAGCCCCGCCCGGAGCGCAACGTCCGTCGCGGCCTCGCGACCCTTCCCGGCCAGGACGATCTCCTCCACGCGCTCGCTCGCCCAGCGCCGTCGCAGCTCCTCCGCGTCGTCCGCGCGCAGCACGTCCACCGGGCGCTTTTCTTCGTGCAAGCCTCGGGAGTCGCGGTAACGCAGGGTGACCGACTGGGGCGGCTCACCGCGAATTCGCCCGACCGCGGTGAGCGTCTCGCCCGCGGCGATGGCGCGCGCCGTGCGTGGGTAGACTTGGTCCACCTCGGGCCCGAGATCGACCTCGACCGAGGCGAGGGCGGGGCGGAGCGCGTCCGACATCAGCTCCACCGCGACGCGCGCGGCATCCTCCGTGTCCGCGATTTCGTAGAGCGGCCCCACGCCCCGCGTCATTGCGGAGAGCAGGCGGCGATTGGCGAGCGGACCGACCGCGACCGCGCCGAGGCGCGGCGAGCCGGCCGCGCGACGGGAGAGCCGCGCCGCGATCGCCTCCGGGGTGGCGTCGCCCAGGGTCGGCCAGCCGTCGCCCACGTAGACGACCAAGCCGGCGGGCGCGTCGGTGGGCAAGAGATCCGCGGCCGCTTCCAGCGCGCGCCCCAAATCGGTGGCGCCGCCAGTGGAAAGCCGAGCGAGCGCTTCCGAAGTCGCCCTTCGGCGCGCGTCGTCCACCGGCCCGAGCCGCTCGGGTCCGACCGGCCGGGCTCCTTGATCGGCCGAGAGCACGACCACGGAGTCGCGCGCTCCGAGCCCCGCGAGCAGCCCCTCGACGACCGCCCGCTCCGCGTCCAACAGCGCAGGCTCGATGCTGCCCGAGGTGTCGACCACGATGGCCAAGGTGACGCCGTCTTTGGCAGTGACGGGGGGCAATTCGGCGCGGAACAGCACCGCTCGCCCGGCCTCCGGATCTTGAAAATCCGCAGGCGCGACGTAAAGCCGCGCGCGGTTTTGGCCCCGCCGCGACTGCACGTCCACCACCAGATCCGCCGACGGGCGGAAGTCCGAGCGGTGCACGGTGACAACGCCCCGCTCCGAGGTCGCGCCGTAGCCAGCGGCTACCGCGGTCGGCGCCGAAGCGCTCGCATCGATGCGCGCGACGAAGTCGCCAATGAGCGGCGCTTCACCGTCGCCAACGAGCGGGTAACGGTACTGTACGAGCTGACCTTCACCTTGAGGGCGCGGCGAGAGCCATTCCACGTATCGCACCTGGACCTTCAGCTCTTCGCCCGAGCTGATGCCGGGCAGCGTTGCGCGGAGCCAGCCGTCACCGGCCCACTCGAGCACGCCGCCGGAAGACGCCAGCTCTTCCTTGCCCCGCGCCGCGAGCGCAATTTGCGCCTCCTGCCGCGAGCCGTTGCGCTCCACCGCGAAGCCGGCGACGAGCGCGCCTGGCGGCAGCGCGATGCGGAAGTCTCCGCTCACGGCGGTGCTGCCGGCGTTGAAAAATACGGTATCGCAGCTGGTGTGAGCGAGCTCGCGGTCGATGCGCGCGTTCACTGTGTGCGAGCGGATCGTGAGCGGCGAACCGGCGCTGCCAGCCGGCTCGCCGCCGTTTTCCACGCTGCCCCAAAGCTCGCCGATCGAACGCCGCAACGCGCCGCGCGCCGCCCAGGGCCGAGCGAGGCCGTGAGTCCAGTCGTCGTAGGCGCGCTCCGGCGCCACTTGCACCACGCCGGCCACGACGTTTGCAGTTTGGCCCGCGGTCACGCGCTGTTCTTTGCCGTCCGCGGCCTTCACGGTGAGCTCGCTGTCCACGGAGAAGGCGCTGGTTTTTTCGCCCTGGCGGGTGAGCCCTACGCTGCCGCCCGAGGGGAGTACGCTCAGCGTGCCGAGCTCGATGAGCGGGTGCGCGCCGCTGGGGGTGGTCACGTGGGCGCGACCCTGCTCCAAGCGGAAACCCTTCTGAGTGAGAACGAGCACGGTGCTGCGATCGAGCACCGCGCTGGTTCCGTCGTCCAGCCGTAGTCGGGCGCGACCGTCCGCGTCGGTCGTGACGCGCTCGCCCAGCGTGAGTCGACGCAGCCACTGCACTCGCTCGCTCCCCACGGAGACGCCGGCGTGCACCGGCTTGAGGTCACCGAGCGTCGCCGACGCCGCCCCTTCTTCGCGGTGAAAGCCGCGACCGACGAGCAGGAGCGCGCCCGCGATGGCGAAGAGGAGCGCGACGATGGGCAGCGGACCCGCCGAAATCCAAGCGCGCTGAAAGCGTGATTCAGCCACCTTGCACCTCCTTGCCAACCAGCCGGTAGCGCTGCGTCGCGGGGCCACCGCGCGCGAAGGTGATCCGCTTTCTGACGATGACCTCGCCCTCGCTCAGCTCGTCGAACACCACGGTCAGCTCCGCGCTGGCGCCTAGCCGCGCGGCGTGAGCGAGGTCCGCCGGCTCCAGCCGCACCTCCACGAAGGCGTCCGGTCGCCCGGGTACGATGGCCTGAACGACGCCGACGGTGACGTCGCCGTCCGGCGCGGGCATGGCGGTGCCGAGCGCGTTACTCCACAGAGAGGGGTGGAGCTCGGGATGGGACCACGTGAGGCTGACTCGAGCCCCGCGTGCCGAATCCGCCGCCAGCCCGGCGCCCGAGAGCACGCGCGTCGCGCGGGCTCGCAGCGCGGTGAGCTCTTCGGTCCGTTTCGCCTCCGCCGCGGTGAGGCGCGCCCACGCGAGGTGGGTAGCCGCGAGCGCGCGGGAGGTGGCAGCTGGGCCGGAGGTGCCGTCCGGCGGGCCGCTAGCGCCGCCTTTTTCCGACCATTTGAGCGCTTCTTCCAACAGGCCTTGGCCTTCGGCGGCGCGGGCGCGCAAGAGCAGCACCTGCGCGTCGTCCGGGGTGAGGCGGGCCAGCGTTTCGTACTGCCGCGCCGCATCCGCATAGAAGCCGTGCGAGAGCAGTAAGTCGCCGAGGCGGCGCCGCGCAACGGGGTCCTCCGGCGCAAACTCGACGATCTCCCCGAAAGCGCGGCGCCCTTCGGCCTGGAGGCTCGCCTTCGCCTCCGGGGTGCCCGCTCGCTCCGCATGGCGCAGGTACAGCTCGCCCAGGGCGGTGCGCACGCTGGCGTCGGCATCCGGCCGCTCGCGCAGCGCTCGTGCGAGGTCGCGCGCGAGCGCTGGCGCGGAGGCGTCTTCGTAGGCGTACAGGAGCTCCAGCGCGAGGGCGAGATCGTCGGGGAAGACGGCCACGAGCGCGCGCAGCTGCTTGGCGAGCGACGCCGCGTCCGTCGTCGTGGAAACGAGCTTCGCGAGGATGCCCGGGTCTACGTTTTTGAGGCCGAGAGCGCTGTGCAGCTCGCGCATCTCCTCAGGAGTGCGAATTCTCGCCAAGATCCCTCGATAGAGCGTGTCGGCGGCCCCGAGCTCGCGCGTCATCACCCGGTACAGCCCGACCTTGCTCGCCACCCCGGGCATCGCGTCCAGCATCAGGCCGAGCAGGCGCGCGCGCTCGCGGTAGGTGGGCGCCTCGCAGTCGCCGAGCGCGCTGCGGTACACCTGCACGACGGCGTCAGCGTCACCCCTGCGTTGGCTCAGGCGCTCTCGCCATAGTCCCACGCGCTCCTCGAACGGAGCGGAGGCGGCCACGCTGCAGCCCAGAAGCTGGCGCGGCAGGTCACCGATGAAGACGTTGATATGAACGGGAGTGCGAGGCGAGGGGGCCGGCGCTTCCGGCGCCACGGCGCCAGGTTGGAACAGAATGGGCTGCACCACGGTAACCGCGCCGCCCTCCGGCTGCGGAAAGCTCAAGCTTCTAAAGGCGTTCGTCACGCAGCTGACCACCGCGGGGTCGGACAGATCCGAGCCGGCACTACCGATGCCGGACACGCTGCCGTCCGGCTCGATCATGAAGCGCGTGCTGATGCGGCCCTCGAGCTTGGGATTCTGTCGCAGCCCGCTTTCGTAGCAGAGCCGGAAGTGACCAAAGCTCTGCCGCACGATGCGCGCAATCACCTCGGGGGGAAGCCGACCGGTCACGGTGGTCGCGCCCATCCTCACCTTCGGCGAGTCCGCAGCGTGCGCTCCGCCGAGCCGCCCCTGCCCGGCCCCGAACCCGGGTTGCACGGCTGCGCCGGCTCCCTTCTTGAGGAACCGGTCGTCGCTCAGCCCCATACCGGGGGACTTGCCACCACCGCCAGCTCCCACGCCGCTCAGGCGCAGCCCACCACTACCGAACGTGTCTCCAGGCGGAGCCGGTGATTCGGATTGCTCGACCGCATTTCGCGAAAGCGGCTTCGAAGGCCCTGACACTTTACTGGCCTGCGGCGCCGCATCGGCCATCGCGGTCGGGGCGGGCTCGGGGGCAAGCTCCAACGGCTGCGGCGATGGCGCAGCGGAAGCCGCGGGCATCGGTGCGGCGGCGGCGGACGCCTCTTCTTGTTTGGAGCCGAAGAGCGACCCCATCAGGCCTCCACCGCTGCTGCCCCGTTTGGGCGAGGGGTTACCCATGCTGCCTTCGTCGCCCTGGGCGCGCGTACCGGTGCCGCCTTCCTTGTTGTCCGCGGCGCTGACGGCCTGCGACTGCACGTCGTAGCGGCCGCCGTCTGCCTCAGCCTCACCGCCGCGACCGCCGAGCACTTGGCGGCGAGCGGCCGCGCTCCGCGCCTCCAGCTCCGCGCGCTCCGGCGTGGACATCTCGTTCTTCGTCGGCACGTAGAACGAAGTGACGGGCGTGATGATCCCGCTCTTCATCCCGAGGTCGACCAGAGACGCGCGCCCCTCGCCGTCTTCCAGCATCTGGGCGAGGCGCTCCCCGGCCCAGCGACGGCCGATATCGCCCTGGTCGTCGAAGCGCACGACCTCGAGCTTGGCTTCGTGCTTTCCGGCGGGCCCCGAAGTCTTCACCGAGTCCGGCTCCTTTCCGCTCAGTCGACCCACCACCCAGAGCGTCTCGCCGGACACGAGCGCGCTCACTTGGCTCGGATAGACGCGCTCCACGCCCGGGCCCAGGTCCACCTTGGTGCCGAGCCACACCGGGCGCTCCGTCTCCTCCAGTACGCGCAGGGCCGCTCGCGCCGCGCCGTAGCCGTCCGTCACTCGGACCGCGAACGCGCCGCTGGAGAGCCCGGCGAGGATGTCGAGCCGCGCGTCATCACCCACGCCCAGGCCGAAGACCCGCACCGGCGCCGGCAGCTTGCTCAAACGCTCGCGCAGCGAGGCCAGGCTCAGCTCACCCACGGTAGGCGCGGCGTCTCCGATGTACACGACCGCGCTCCGGCGAGCAGGATCCAGCTCACGCGCGGCGGCGCCGAGCATCGCGCCAAGATCCGTGGCTCCGCCCCGGGCCACTTGCGACAGCGCGTCCTGAACGCGAAGTCGGCTTGCTTCGTCCACCTTGGCCAGCTTGTCCCAACCGGGCACGACCGGTCGCAAGCCATCGTCGCCCGCGAGCACCACTGCGCGATCCTGGTCGGAGAGGTGCGCTAGGAGGGCGGTGGTGGCGGCGCGAGCCATCGAGAGCGTCGCCGTGTCGGTCGCGGCGGAGGCGTCGATCACGATCGCGAGGTCGAGTCCACCCGCCGGCAGCTTCGCTTCGGTCGGCCGCACCGGGACGAGCAGGTAGTCGGCTTCGCCGCGCGCTTTGTCGGCCGCGGCGGCGCGCGCTTCCGGAGCGATGGGCTCCAGATCCACGACGTGCGGCGCGCGGTAAGCGCGCGGCGGCGGCGCGCCCTCGTCGAACAGCTCGAGCGAAAGATCTGCGCGCGGCACGAAGTCGTGAGCCCTGACTACGATCGTCTCACCGCTCTTCACCCCGGCCATGCCGATGCGCGCGTCGCGAGCGCCGGCGCGCGAGAGGTCGAAGACCACCTTCAGCTCTTCGACGTGCGGCAAGCTTTCTTCGGAGCCCTCCGCCGCCATCGGGTACGTGTACAGGCGGCGTCGCCCGTTCTCGCCCGTGCGGTCCAGCCACTCCGCGTAACGAACGACGACCCGCCGCGTCTCCCCAGGCCCGATCGGGTAGAGCCGCGCCTTGTACGCCCCCGGGGCATCCCACTCGAGCAGGGCCGGATCCTCCGTGCTGCCTTGATACACGTTGGCCTGGTATTGCGCGGCCGCGGCGCCCTTTTCCTTGACCCGACCCCAGACGACGACGCCTTCACGATCGACACCGAAGCGCTGCAAGATGGCGCGCTCGGGGGTGCGAAATCCGTACAGACCCTCGACCGTCTCCGAGCTCGGGTTGAAGAACGACTGGTCGACCTCCGTGAGCGCGAAATCGCCGTCGACGCGCACTCGCACTTCCATGCGCTGAATGGAGAGGGGAAAGCGCGGGGAGCCCTGTTCACCGGCGCGGCGTGCGCCGACGGTGCCCACTCCGAAAGGAGCGGGGGCTGCGACGCGATCCGTCGTCGCGAGGCCGCCGGTCCAGTCCTCCCAGCCGAGGACAGGCGTGACCTTGACCGCGCCGCCTTTCTCCAACGAGAGCAGCTCACCGGCGCGGGCGC
Organism: Myxococcales bacterium; assembly: GCA_004193285.1. Taxonomy (GTDB): domain Bacteria; phylum Myxococcota_A; class Polyangia; order Polyangiales; family Polyangiaceae; genus PMG-095. The sequence goes on from SECP01000034.1 coordinate 44,747, forward strand.
GGCCGCCCTGCGAGCGCACCTCGCCGGACAGCACGTAGGCTTGCGGCGGGCCTTCAGCGGGCACCGAGAGGCTGGCGCGTACCGCCGCCAAGGTGAGGCTACCGGCAGGGGTGACGAGCTCGCTCGTGGAGCCGGGCGGGGTGTCGACGAAGACGCGCCCTTCGTCCACCACGAGCGAGCGAGCCCGCAGCGTGAGCCGAGCCGGGCCCCTGACCAGAAGCGTGGCCCCGCCGTCGCGACGCAGCCACGCCAGCCCCCCGGCCTCCACCTTCACCCGAGCGCCGTCCGCCAGCCGCTCGCGCGGGTAGGTGTCTCGCTCACCTTCACCCGGCGGAGTGATCCGAACGGGGCTCCGGACCGCGCGGATCTCGGCCCAGGTCAAAAAGCGTGGCTCGAGCCGTTCGTCCTTCTTGTGGCAGCCACTCAGGAGCGCAATCCAAGCGAGCGCCAAAACTGCGAACGAGGCCAACGGTAGCGATCGCAAACCCACGAAACCCCTGGTGTTGAACATGCTGGCTCGACCTTGGACGTCTGGCAGCGTCGGAAGTTTCCCTACGTGCGCTCGTTTTCTGCAAGCGCCGACGCCCCGCTGTACGGCAAGCTCAGCACCAAAGCTTTCCGGCGCCTCGGACGCAAGCGCAGGCGACGCCCAAACCCAAATCGGCGCGCCTTGACACCCCAAGTGCGGTCTTTCATAGCAGTAGATCCATGAGATTCTCGCTTGGGCTATTCGGGCTCGCTGTCCTCACCGTGGCGTGCGGAGGCTCGACCGCGGCTCAGTTCGATGACAGCCAGGTACCCGGGGGCGGGCAAAGCGGGAGCGGCAACAACGCCGGCTCCTCCAGCGGCGGCAGTGGCGTTGGCGGCAGCGGGAGCGGCAACAACGCCGGCGGCCAAGGCGGAGCCGAAGCAGGAGCGAATGCGGGCGGTAGCGGCAGCGGCGGCGGAGGCATGTCCGGTGCTGCGGGCGGCGGCGAGGGCGGAGAAGCGGGCGACGGCCCCGGCCCGGTCACGCCCCCCGTCGTCTTCGTGGCGACGAGCGGGAAGGACTCGGCGAAGTGCGGTCTCGCATCCGATGCACCGTGCGGGACGATCTCACGCGGGGTGGCGCGCGCCGCAGAAGCGAGCGCCACCACCGTGTACGTGCAAGCGGGCACCTATGCGGAGGTTCTCGTGCTGAAGCCCGGCATCCTCGTGCTCGGCGGCTTCGACAGCGAGTGGCAGACCGGCTCGCGCACGGAAGAGGCACACCGGGTGATCGTACAAGGCGGCCAAGAAGCCACCTCGAAGGAGTACGTCACGGTGTGGGCCCACGACTTGGACATGTCGGCCGCGCTTCAAAACTTGGTCATCGTCGGGCCGCATGCGCAGGGGCAAAAAGCCGGCACGAAGAACGGTCGCTCGAGCTACGCGGTGCACGCGGTTTCGGCCGAGCTTTCGCTGAAGGACGTGGACATTCAGGCTGGTGAAGGCGCACCAGGCGCCGCGGGCGAAGACGGCTCGGATGCGGTGAGCGTGACCGCGACGGTGGCCATGAGCGGCGGGGTCGGCGGAGACGGCGCCGCCAACAGCGCGCAGGTGACGTGCGACGACGAAACGACGAGCCCCGGCGGCACGGCTGGCAGCAACACGTGCGCCGAGAGCCCGTCGGAGGTGGACCCCACCGGAGGCAAGGGCGGAGTCGGCGGCGCCCGAGACACGCTGTGCAGCGGACCCCCCATGAGCTGGAACTACACCGCTCAGGCGGGTGGAGACGGCGCGAGCGCCGCGGCCGCGGCCGGCAACGCGGGCAAGGGCGGCGCGCACGGTAGCGGCGGCGGCCCGATGACCCTCCCGGGCATGAGCGCTTGCGGCGGCACCGGCGCGGGAACGCCAGGCGCGGTCAGCAACGGTGAAGGTGGCAAAGCGGCGAGTGGCGGAAAGCTCGAGGGCGAGTTTTGGTACGGCGTTGCGGGCGGCGCCGGCGCCACCGGGCAAAACGGCGGCGGCGGCGGCGGTGGCGGCGGCGGCGGCGGGTGTGACGCCACCAACAAGGCGAACGACTCGCGCGGCGCAGGCGGCGGCGGCGGCGGCGCCGGCGGGTGCGCGGCGCGCGGCGGCGGCAAAGGCGGAGGCGCAGGCGGCGGCAGCTTTGCCGTTTTCGGGCTCGGCTCGACGCTGGAAGTGAGCGGAGTCAGCGTCGTGCGCGGCGCGGCAGCCGACGGTGGCAGTGGCGGAAAGGGCGGCCAAGGCCAATCTGGCGGGCTCGGGCATGCAGGCGGCATACATCCAGGCACGGCCGAGCCAGGCGCAGGCGGTAGCGGCGCGCACGGCGGTCACGGCGGCGGCGGGGCCGGCGGCGGCGGCGGGTCGAGCTATGCCGTGGTCCTCGGCCAAGGCAGCGCCCTGGCGGGCACCCTCAGCATCTCTGGCGGAGCCTTCGGCAGGGGAGGCGCCGAAGGCTTGAGCGCGCCGGACGCAGCCGAGCTCGAAGCCGACGGAAACGACGGCCAAGCTGGCCCCGACGGCTTGGTCGGCGAGCAGCTCGAGCTCTAGCCGCCGCTTGCGAAATCAGTCGGGGCGACCGCTCAGCTGAATCGGCAGCCAGAGCGCGCGCATCTTCGAGCTCGCCCCGTTCCGGGAGTAGCCGGCGAGGCCGTAGAACAGGTTCCACCAATGCCCGTTCTTGGTCTCACCGTAGGAGAACGCGGGGAAGATGTGCACCTCCCACTCGTGGCCCGTGCTCTTCGTTTCCTCGTGGTAATAAACGTTACCAACGAGCTGCGACACGCTCTTGCGATCGCTGAAGCGCCAGTAGAGCGGGAACGCCACCGTCGCGCGCGAGGCCGGGTCTGCAAAGTCCCAGAAGAACGGCGCGACCACGGTGTGGGTCGATTGCGCGTCGCGGCCGATGTAAACGATGGGGTGGATGTTCGTGGACCAGCCGCGAAGGTCGTGGCTGTGGTTGAAGAGCGGCGTGATCCACGTGCTCTTGCTGATCCCGAAGCGCTCGAACTTGCCGTAAAACGGGAAGAACGCCCAGCTGGACTCGCGGGGGCTCGTGCGCTTGTAGAAGAACGGGAACAGGAGCTTTTGATCGAGACCGATGTCCGGGTCACGGAAGGCCCAGTACAGCGGGGTGACCATGTCCAGCTCGGTGCGCCCGCGGTAACGCGCGTAGCCCCACGTAGCGAAGGTGGACTCACCCTTTTCACCTCGGCTCGCGAGGAACAGCGGGTTGGCCAGCAACCACTCCTTGTCCTTGTAGCCGTAGTGGAAGAGCGGAAACACGGTCGTGTGGCGCTCGTTCTTGCCCCAGATGCTGTAGTAAATCGGCAGCAAGTGGAGCATCTCGCGCGTCTGCGTGTGCTCCCGGTAATAAGGACCCCACACGTTGAACCAAGAGAGGTCCCGGTCGCTGTAGCGGTAGTAATGAAGGAGCGGCGGGATGACCTCGTACTTGCGCTCGGAATTTTGGCCGTAGAAGTACAGCGGCGCGAGCCCCATATCCAGCGTCTCCGCGGTGCGCGCGTCGCAGCTGCTGGAGCCCTCCCAAGTGCAGAAGAGGGGGCCGACGATGTTCAATCCGCTTCGGCCGTCCGTCTTCGTGTACGTGAGTAGCGGGGGGATGATGGTGTAGCCGCCGGGGCCGTGCTTGCCGGTAAAATAGAGCGGCGCGAGCCAGTTGTCATGGCCGTCTGCGGTCGAACGATTCACGAGCGGGCCGACGATGGTCGTGCGGCTCTTGGCTTGCAGGTCCCGCAGGTTCCACACGAGGGGGAAGAGCACGTCGTCCGCGCGCTCGGCGCTGCGGCGGTTGTAGTAAAGGCCGCCGAACAGCGACGCGCGGTCGACCTTCAGCTTGTCGGTACGAGAAGGCTGCTTGCGCTCCGCCCAAACCGGGAACGCCAGCTTGAAGGTGTAGTCGCCGCTGCGCTCCGAGTAGTACGGGCCGTAAAAGCGCCGATCGAAGCGCGGGTTTTGGCCACGCTCCTCGAGCTCCGGGCTCAGGTCCGTACCGATGCGCGAGTACACGGACTTTTTGACCGCGAGCGGGTCTTGCGGAAGTGATGGCTCGTTGCCGGGCGCGCTCACGGAGTCGTCGGCGCCGGAGGCAGCGTGCGTCTCTGGCGTCCCCGGGGGAGCCTTGGGGGCCGCCTTTTTCTGCTGCTGCCGCGCGCCGCCGCCGGGCGATGGACCGAAGCCTGGAGATAGCCCGGGACCATACGGATCTTGAGCGAGCGCGCTGCCGCCGAAGCAGAGCGAAGCGGAGATGCCGGCGAGGGCGAAGAGCCGATGATTGAGCTTCAACGCGCAGCCTCGTTCGCTTTCGGAGCGCTGGCGAGCAGCTCCGCTACCGTGCGCACGACGTCCGCTCGCGGGCAGAGCGCCTGCGAGTGCGAAGCGAGATCTTTGAGCTGCAACTGCCCGCTCTCCACCTCCGCGTCGCCAATCACCAGGCACGCGCGCGCGCCGAGCGAGTCCGCGCGACGCAGCATGCTCTTCATGGATCCGCCTCGCCCGTCCAAGTCCGTCCCAATCCCGGCCGCGCGCAGCTCCCGCGCGACCGCGAGAGACGCCTTCAACCCGGCCGCGCCGAGCGGCGCCACGAAGCAACGCGACGCCTTGGCGGGGGCGGGGAGGGGGGAAGCGAGCAGCAACCGCTCGAGGCCAATCGCGAAGCCCACCGCGGGCAGCTTCGGGCCGCCCAGCTCGTGGACCATGCCGTCGTAACGGCCTCCGCCGAGCAGCGTGTTCTGCGACCCGAGCTCGCCTTGATTACTGACCAATTCGAACAAGGTGCGCGTGTAGTAGTCCAGCCCACGCACGAGGCCCTTCGTGACCACGTAGCTCGTGCCCAGCGCGTCCAGCGCGGCCAAAAAGCCTTCCCAGTGGGTGCGATCTTCCGGCTCCAAGCAGTCCAAGATGGAAGGCGCGTCTGCCACCGCCTCACGGTCCCGCGGGTCTTTCGAGTCCAAGATGCGAAGCGGGTTGTCGAGCAGGCGCTTCTGCGCGTGCTCGCTGAGCGAGTCTTTCTTGGGCGTGAGGTGCGCAACCAGCGCCTCACGGTACTTTTGCCGGGTGCCGGGGCCGCCGATGGAATTGACGCGCACCTCGACGTCCGAGATGCCCAGCTCCTTCAGCAAGCCGACCAGCATGTCGATGATCTCTGCGTCCACGACCGGGCCCGCGTCGCCGTACACCTCGCAGCCAGCTTGATGAAACTGGCGCAGACGGCCGCGCTGCGGGCGCTCCGCGCGGAACATGGGCCCCAGGTAGTACCAGCGCGTGACCGGCTCTTTCGCGTGGACGGAGCCGTTCAGGAAAGCCCGTGCGACGCCCGGCGTTCCTTCCGGGCGCAGCGTGTACGACTCCGTATCGCGCGCGAGCGTGAACATCTGCTTCTCGACGATTTCACTCGTCTCACCGGTCGAACGAACGAACAGCTCGGTCGGCTCGAGCACGGGCGTCCGCACCTCGGAGAAACCGTGCAGCTCCACCACGCGACGAAAGGCAGCCTCGACCAATGCGAAGCGCCGGGCTTCGTCGGGGAGGATGTCGTTCATCCCCTTGATGGCGCGAAATTCCATGAGTTTTCGGAGAGGTGGCGGGGCCCACGGGGCCGGGTTAGCCGAAACGGCCCCGGGCTTATGCTCGGGGCTGGCGATTGGGTCAAGCTCGGCGCCAAAGGTGCTAGAGAGCAGCTCGTGCGCGCGGCCGCTATTGACCTGGGAGCCGTTCGAGTCGGCCTCGCCGTTGCCGACGATCTCGGCCTGCTGGCCCACCCCCGCCCGTTCTTGGACGGCAAGAACCAGCATGCGCTGCTGCGTCGTTTGAAGGAGCTGCAGGAGTCGGAGGAGCTGCAGGTCTTCGTGCTCGGCCTGCCGCGTGAGCTGAATGGTCGAGAGGGGCCGGCGGCCAAGCGCGTGCGCGTCTTCGCGCAGAAGCTGGAGCAAACAACCCCGGCTCGGGTCGAGCTGTGGGACGAATGGCTCTCGACGCGGGAGGCCGCCGGGCGACTACGGGCGCAAGGGCTCTCGGCCAAGGAGCAAAGGGGTCGGATCGACAGCGCCGCGGCCGCCATCTTGCTGCAGAGCTGGCTCGACAGGCAGGCGGCGCAGGCGGCGCAGGGGAGAAAGACCGAGTGAGCGGACGCAAACGGCGTCGCCCCTCCCGCTCTGCTTCACGGCCGCCCAGCGCGCGGCCGGCCCGTCCCAGTGTGAAGAAGACTCAGGGCCGTCTGCGGGTCGCGGCCGCTGGTCTGGGGTTGGCGGCGGCGCTGGCAAGCCTTTCGCTGCTCTTGTTCGGCTGGAGCTTCTTGCGCGGCCCCGGTGACAGCAAAGCGCAGCGCTTCGAGGTGCTTGCGGGTGAGAGCACGGGCTCACTCGTGGCGCGGCTCACGGAGGCGGGGCTCACTCACAGTCCGCGCTTGCTCGCTACCTACCTTCGCGTGCTCGCTCCTTCCGCAGAGCTTTCGCCGGGCCGGCACGTGCTCCCCGGCGATCTGTCCAGCCGGGAGCTGGTGAGGCGCCTGGCGCGCGCTCCCGGGCGAGGCACGGCCCACGTCGTCATCCCCGAGGGTTTCAATCACGTGCAGCTTTCGGAGCGGCTGCATCAGCTGGGGGTGTGCGACGCGGAGGGCTTTCGGAGCGCGACGCGCGACGCGCCCGAAATCCGGAAGCTCGGGCTCCCCGCCGATAGCGCGGAGGGCTACTTGTACCCGGCCACCTACGAGCTCATCGCGGATAGCGCGCCGAGCGCGGTGGTGGGCGTGCTCGTGGGCGAGGCCCAGCGGCGGCTCGCCTCGCTCGTTGCGGAGCGAAGCGCAGAGCTCGCGCGGCGGCGAGCGGAGCACGGCCTCGACACCCACGACGTGATCACGCTCGCCTCGATCATCGAGAAGGAAGCTGCGAAAGCCGACGAGAAGCCGCTCATAGCGAGCGTATTCCTCAATCGGCTCGCGGATCCGACGTTCCGTCCCCTCCACATGCTGCAGTCGGATCCGACCGCGGCCTATGGCTGCCTCGTCCAATCTCCGGCGCCGCCGAGCTGCACGGCTGGTCGCCCGACGCCGGCGATGCTGAGGGACGCGAGCAACCGCTACAACACCTACCGCCACGCGGGGTTGCCTCCGGGGCCGATCTCGAGCCCAGGGCTCGCGGCGATCCTCGCCGTGCTGAGCCCCGCGCAGACCGACTACCTCTACTTCGTCGCCCAGGGCGGCGGGCGGCACCGCTTCAGTCGAACATTCTCCGAGCATCGCGGGGCGATCGAGCAGTCTCCTTGAGCCCCGTCGCAAGCGGCGGTAGGCACCAAGACGTGGCGCTTCCAGTCATTTTGACTCCGCATCCGCACGTCCGCGTCGACAAGAACGTGCTGGGCGGGAGCCCCTACGTCGTCGGGTCTCGGGTTCCGGTGCGGCGGCTCTGGGCCTTTTACCGAGGCGGCACGAGCATCGAGCGCATATTGAAGCGCTACCCGCAGCTCGGCCCGGCCAAGGTCTTCGACGCCCTCGCGTTCGCGCTGGACAATCAAGAGGTGGTGGACGCTGACCTGGCTCAGGAGGAATCCCTCCTGGCGGCCCGCGAGCCGGCGCGTCGCGGCTCCTCAGCGCAGATTGAGCTGCCCTTCGCGGACCCCATTGCAGCCCAGGCTCCGGTTCGAAAGCGGTAAGTAAAAGTAGCTCCGTGTGGGCGTTGGTGGGCCTTTGTCCCACAAAAATGCTCTGGGGACCGTCAGAAACGCACCTCGTCGAATCTGGAGGGATTTGCGCTCGAGATCCAGTTGAGTTAGAAGGGACGCTGCCACGCCACGTTACTCGAGACGATTCGCCGCTCTCTCGTTCTGTTCGGGACCGCGTCAACTAGTCAGAAGACCACGGTGTGGAAAGCGTTGAGATTCATTCACCGCGACCTCCTTTCCGATCCCGAAGGCTCATTGGATGGCAGGCAGTCCGCTAAGGCGGAAGTTACGAGAGCCTCTAAGAACGAGATAAAAGCAAATGGGCAATCGCCTCTACGTCGGCAACCTCTCTTTTCACACCACCACGGACGTCCTGCGCCAGGCGTTCTCAGGCTCCGGTGAGGTCACGGACGCTCACGTCGTGACCGATCGCGAGACCGGCCGTTCGCGCGGCTTCGGTTTCATCACGATGGCTGACGAGTCGCAGGCGCAAGCCGCGATTCAGGCCATGAACGGTGCTGACCTCGACGGTCGCCCCCTTCGCGTCAACGAGGCCGAGGAGCGTCCCCAGCGCGGCGGCGGCGGCGGCGGCGGTGGCCGTCGTGGCGGCGGCGACCGCGGCGACCGCGGCGATCGCTGGTGAAATAAGGCTCCGGTTCCGAACCAGTGACTTCACCACAAATTGTGGGCGTGCCTGCGCATGCCCCGATGCAGGGGGCCGCTTTTGCGGCCCTTGGCCTTTCGCCTGCCTTGGTGCGTGCCGTAACCCAAGAGGGTTACGAGAAACCCACGCCCATCCAGGTCCAGGCCGTCCCCGAGGTACTCGGTGGACACGACTTGCTCGCTACCGCGCAAACCGGTACGGGCAAGACCGCGGCATTCTTGCTGCCGATCCTTCAGCGACTCTCCGGCAAGAAATCCGGTGGGATTCGAGCGCTGATCTTGTCCCCAACGCGTGAGCTCGCGGCACAGATCGCCGAGCGCGCGGACGCCTACGGGCGTCACGTGGGGCTACGCAACGCCGTTATCTTCGGTGGCGTCGGGCAAAACGCGCAAGAGCAAATGCTCCGGCGCGGGGTAGACGTGCTGGTGGCAACACCAGGGCGCCTGCTGGACCTGATGAACCAGGGCATCCTCAAGCTCGGCAGCGTGGAGCATTTCGTGCTCGACGAAGCCGATCGCATGTTCGACATGGGCTTCATCAACGACGTGCGTCGCGTCGTCGCGGCCCTGCCCAAGCAACGGCAAACGCTCCTCTTCAGCGCCACCATGCCGAAAGACGTGGTCGAGCTGTCGCGCAGCATCTTGAACAACCCGCGCCGCGTGGCGGTGGAGCCTCAAACCACCAGCGCGCGCACCGTGAGCCAGGCTCTGTACCTGGTCGCCAAACAGCAAAAGGGGCAGCTTCTGCAACATGTGCTGTCGGGCCAGGACGTGACCCGCACCATCGTGTTCACGCGCACCAAGCACGGCGCGAACCGGGTGTCGGATCAACTGCAACGTCGAGGCATCGGCGCGGCGGCGATTCACGGTAACAAGTCGCAAAGCGCGCGAGTGCGAGCGCTGGACGCCTTCAAGCGCGGCACCTTGCCGGTCTTGGTGGCGACGGACATCGCAGCCCGCGGGATCGACGTGGACGAGGTGAGCCACGTCATCAACTACGACTTGCCCAACGTTCCGGAGAGCTACGTGCACCGCATCGGTCGCACGGGGCGAGCCGGAGCGAGTGGACACGCCATCTCCTTCTGCGAGCCGGACGAACGCTCGGAGCTGCACGCGATCGAGCGCTTGCTCGGCCATCGCATCCCGCAGCTTCAAGCGGACTTGCCGCCGCTGCCACCGGAGGCACCGCGTCCTCCGCAGCAGCAAGCGCAAGGCGGCGGTGGCCGAACGGATGGTCGTGGTGGTCCCCAGCGCGACGGAGGCCGGCCCAACAGCACCGGTGGCCGCTCGTTCCGCCCTGCAGGTCAGGGTGGGGGGCCAAGGCGTGGTGGTAGCAGCGGCGGGCAACGCCGTCGCGGCCCCGCTCGCTGACGCCAGCGTGAACGGCCGTGGTGACCGGCTCGGTGCGGCAACGCTCCGGGCTTGGTCGTCACGGCCGTTTTCTTTTGCGGCGTCGGCAAACTCCCACCCTTTCGTGCAAGCTCGCGCGGAAACTGCAAGCTCGCGCGGAAACTGCAAGCTCATGCATCGAAAGCCGGCGTTCGAGTCGCGCGGTGGCAAGACGCTGACTGTTGCGTCCGGGAACGGAAAGACCGATAACCCACGCCACAAAAATGACGAGCGAGCTGAATAAAACCGTACTGTCCAAGGCAGCGACCGAGGCGCGGGGCCTTGCGATTGATGCTGTCCACGCGTGTCAAAGCGGCCACTTGGGACTGCCCCTGGGCTGCGCCGAGATCGGCGCGGTGCTGTTCGGCAGCGCGCTTACCCATCACCCCAAACACCCGGAGTGGCTGAACCGCGACCGGTTCGTGCTGTCCGCAGGCCACGGGTCGATGTTCCTTTACGGCTGGCTGCACTTGAGCGGCTACCCGAACTTCCCGCTGGACGAGATCAAGAAGTTTCGCCAGCTCGGCTCCAAGACGCCCGGCCACCCCGAGCTGATGCACGCGCCTGACGGCGTGGAGACCACGACCGGTCCGCTCGGCCAAGGCGTGGCGAATTCCGTCGGCATGGCCGTCGCGGCGAAGATGGCGGAGGCGCGCTTCAACACCGCCGAGCACACCATCTTCGACCATCACATCGTGTGCCTCGCTGGCGACGGCTGCTTGCAAGAGGGCGTCGCGCTGGAGGCGGTAGAGTTTGCCGGCCATCAGCAGCTCGACAACCTGATCCTCATTTACGACTCCAACGCCGTCACGCTCGACGCGATGGCCAAGGAGACTCAGAGCCAGGACGCGGCCAAGCACTTCGAGGCGCTCGGCTGGGACGTGCAAACGGTGGACGGCCACGAGCTGGACGCGTTCGCGGCCGCGTTCGCGCGGGCCAAGGCAGCCGGCTCCGGCAAACCCCAGCTCATCATCGCCAAGACGCTCATCGGCAAGGGCATCCCGGAGGTGCAGGGCACGCAGAAGGCGCACGGCGAAGGCGGCGCCAAGTTCGCGGACGAAGCGCGCAAGGGCCTCGGCTTGCCCGCGGAGCACTTCTACGTCTCGGACGAGGTGAAAGCCTTCTTCGCTGCACGTGAGAAAGAGCTCGAAGCGACGTACACCGCCTGGGGCAAGAAGTTCACGGAGTGGCAAGCCAAGAACCCGAAGCTCGCGGAGGAGCTCGGCACCACGCGAGCTTCGGCCCACACGCTCCCCGCCGACACGAAGAAAAAGACGGCGGACCTCGCCAGCTTGCTGGCGGCGATCCCGGAGTTCCCGGCCGACACGAAGATCGCCACGCGCAAGGCCGGTCAGGACGTCCTGCAGCCCCTCGCGGCGCAGAACCCGCTGCTCATCGGCGGCAGCGCCGATCTTTACGGCTCCACGCTGAACTACATCGGCGACCTGAAGACCGGTAACGACGACTTCAAGCCGGGTAACCGCACCGGCCGCAACATTCGCTTCGGCATCCGCGAGCACGGCATGTGCTCGATCCTCAACGGCATCGCCGCCCACGGAGTCTTTCGTCCCAGCGGCGCCACGTTCCTCGTCTTTGCCGATTACTGCCGCGCCGCGATCCGGTTGGCCGCGCTCAGCCACCTACCGGTCATCTACGTGTTCACGCACGACAGCGTCGGCGTGGGAGAAGACGGCCCGACGCACGAGCCGGTGGAGACCATCCCCGGGCTACGCGTGATCCCGAACTTGGACGTGATCCGCCCCGCCGATCCGGAAGAGACCGCGGGCGCCTTCGCGGCCGCGCTGGATCGCACGGACGGCCCGACCTTGCTCGCGCTCACGCGTCAAGCGGTGCCGCTGCTCACGGAGATTCCGGTGAAGACGCGCCGTGAAGGAGTCCAGAAGGGCGGCTACATCGCCAAGAAGGAGACGGCCGCCCTCGACCTGATCCTGCTCTCCGCCGGCAGCGAGCTGCAGCACGCGCTCAAGGCGGCGGAGCAGCTCGGCGCCGGCACGCGTGTCGTCAGCCTTCCTAGCTTCTCACGCTTCGACAAGCAGCCGGCTGCGTACCGTGAGGAAGTGCTGCCGCGTTCGTGCCGCAAGCGCGTCGCCATCGAGGCGACGGTGAGCAGCACGTGGGCCAAGTACGTCGGGCTAGACGGCGCGGTCGTCGGCATCGACCGCTTCGGCATGTCCGCGCCGGGCGGCACCGTGATGAAAGAGCTCGGCATGACCGCCGAGAACGTCGTGAAGGCCGCGAAGAGCCTGAGCTGAGCGGTGGCGGGCGCGCGAGGGAGCACGGCGTCGTTGCCGGCTCCCTGGCGCCCCTTCAGCCTCGCCCCGTGCAGGTTTACGGGTAAGGCGCGGTTCGAAAGGAGGCGCCTCGCGAAGGCCGGCTGCACCTTATCGGCGCGCGCCGGGTGGAGGTGCTATTCGTGACAGCCAATTGTCATCTCCAATACCCGTCAGACGCTCGGAAATGCGCCTGCTGCCCGACCCGAAGCGGGTGATCTCGAGGCCTTTTCTCCCGGGAGGCGAGTCCTTTCCCGACGGGCGAACACGAGTCGAACGTATCCTGGCGCGTGTCCTAGCGTTGCCGGAGGTGACCGTCCGCGAGCAACTGGGGCAGACGATCGAGGCCTTTGCGAGCCGTCACTGGGACTTCACGACCGTCCTGGAGCAAGCATACTCCAGGGTGCAGCGGCACTTGCCCGATCCCGAGTCTCTCTCGGTGGAGCGCCGGCGCTTGATCGGTGCGTACTTCACGCAGGAATACGCCATCGACGCGGCCGCGCTGAGCAATCCGTCATTGGTGAGAGCGCCAAACCAGGACGGCGCCGAGGATGGCGCGCTGCGGGTGATCATGAGCCTGCGCTCCATTGGGGAAGGGCATCTCTCTTCCATCCAGCTCCGCTCCGGAGTGATCCGCGCGGATGGTCAGCTGCACCTCGACGAGACGACCGGCCACGCCCGAACCGCCACCCATCGCCCGCCGATGTACGAGAAGCTGCTGTTCCGACTGAAGTTGACGGAGCTGGACTCCTACGCGGACACGGCCGAGCGCGTCTTGGATCGACTGCCCGAGTATTTCCGGACCGAGCAGCTTCATGCTGCGATTCAAGAGGTGGAGCAGTCTACGGCGCACGACCAGGGCGCCGCTCAAGTGATACGGACCATTCACTGGCTCGCGTCCTCCAACTATGAGTGCACGTTCCACGCGGACTCCTCGGTATCCGAGCGTGTGATCTTTCCGTCGAGCCCGACCGAGAGTCAGGGCATGGAGGACGCGCGCTTCGTACGGTTCAGCTACGAGGACGGCAGCGCCACCTACTTCGCCACTTACACCGCCTACGATGGCTACCGCATCCTGCCGCAGTTGATAGAGACGCGCGATTTTCTCTCATTTCGCGTGTCCACGCTCAACGGCAGCGCGGCCGTCAACAAGGGCATCGCGCTGTTTCCTCGCAAGGTTCGCGGCTGCTTCGTCGCGCTAGGGCGACTCGACAACGAAAGCAACCAGCTGATCCGCTCCGACAACGTTCGCTTCTGGCACGAGCGGCAGCCGCTGCAGGGGCCGTGTGAGCCGTGGGAGCTGATCCAGCTGGGTAATTGCGGCTCACCAATCGAGACGGACGCGGGCTGGCTCGTGCTGACTCACGGGGTCGGCCCGATGCGCCGCTACTGCCTGGGCGCGCTGCTGCTCGATCTGGAGGACCCCTCGCGAGTCATTGGCCGCCTGCGCGCGCCGCTTCTGGAGCCGGCGGAAGACGAGCGCAACGGCTACGTTCCGAACGTCGTCTATTCCTGCGGCGGAGTGGTGCACGCAGGGTGGTTGGTGCTCCCTTACGGCTTTTCGGACGTCGGTACGCGCATCGCAACGTGGCGCCTGGAGGACGTGCTCAACGCGCTGACAAGCGCTGGTACAGCTTGAGGTAGTCGTCCACCATCCGTGCCGCACCGAAGCGTCGCTCCGCCGTGCGCCTCACCTCGCGGCGATCTAGCTTTGCGGCTCGCTCCACCGCGAGGGTCGCGCTCGCGATGTCGTCGACCAAGAATCCGGACACTCCCGGATCGATGATCTCCGGCATCGATCCGCGGGGGTACGCGACGACCGGCGTGCCGCAGGCCATCGCTTCTACGACTGACAATCCGAACGGCTCCGCGAACGCGATCGGATGGATCAAAGCCGCGGCGGAGCCCAAGACTCGGGCGCGCTCCAGCGGTCCAACCGAGCCGAGGTAGGTCACGCGCTCGCCGTCGACGTGGGGTCGCACTTGCTCCTGGAAATAGCGCTCGTCCTGGACGATGCCAGCGATGACGAGGCGGCGGCCAGCGCGGCGCGCGATCTCAATCGCGTCGGCGGTGCCCTTGTCGGGGTGGATGCGGCCGAAAGAGACCAGCTCTTGGCCGGGCGCGTCCGAAAACGGCAAAGACTGCAAGTCGACGCCGTGGTGGATAGTAGCCGCGTAGCTCAGCTCGGGCGCGCGATCTGCGTCGGAGATGGAAACGAAGTGTGCGCCCCGCGCGTTCACGTACGCCGGCAGAATTGCGGGCCCGGAGAAGCCGTGAATCGTGGTCAGCAGCGGCGCGCGGCAGTGAGCGATGAAGGCCAAGGGTAGCCAGTCCAGGTGGCTATGGACCAGGTCGAACTCCCCGGAGCGGCTCAGCGCATGAGCGACGTGCAGCGCCTCGCACACGCGGCCATCGAGGGTCTGGTCTTCCGCGTAGCCCCGAGCGCAAACGCCGTCCAGCTTCGCGCTAGTCACGGAGTCCAGGGTCGCGAATAGGGTCACGTCCACGCCGCGCGCGACGAGGCCCTCCGCGAGCGCGCCTGCGATGGACTCCCAAGGGCCGTAGTGGCGCGGCGGCGTACGCCAGGCAATCGCGCCCAGCAGGGCCACCTTCATGACGGCGCCGTGGTGACCACCGCCGCCGTGTCCTGACTGCGCACCTCGAGCAGCGCCAGCAGGAAAGAGAGCGTCGACTCCGCGCCTTGGTTCTCGTTGCGACGCTCGCGATGCAGCCCGTCGCGGCAGCCGCCAGTGGCGGCGTCGTACAGGGGCAGCCGCAGGTGATTGTGGCCGAAAAACCAGTCGAACGCGCGGCGCCCGTCGCGCGCCCAGCGGGGGTCGGCGCTCACTCTGAGCGCGGCCAAGCAGGCGGACACCATCGCACCGGCCTCGACCGGTTGCTGGTCGAAGTCCGCCTTGACGCCCCCCCGGTGGTGGAAGCCGTTCGAGCCCACCGGCGCAAAGTGGTCGTCTTCGGATATCTGCGAATCGGAGAGCCAAGCTAGGGTCGCTAGACCGAGCTGCGTAACCTCGGGCGAGCCCATGGCTTCGCCTGAGACTATCAGCGCTTGCGGCAGGCGCGCGTTCGAGTAGGTCAGCGACTCCTCGAACCAAGGCCAATCGCGGCTAGCGGACCTTCGGTGCAGGTCGCACAGCTTCTCCACCAATGCTGCGCGCAACGACTCCGCGACGCTATCGCCGCGGAACGCTCGTAGGTACTCGTCGATTCCGAGCAGCCCGTAGGCCCAGGCGCGCGGGCTGGAGAACTGCGAAAGGACGGGGAGGGCGGCCAGGAACAGCTCTCTCGCCAGGCCGCGACGGCTCGGCTCGGCCGAGCGCCCCACGACGCCGCCGAGGGCCCACACCGCGCGGCCATGGCTGTCCTCGGAGCCCACGTCCTCCAGCCAGCGGCGCGAATAGGACATGAAATTCCGGAAGCGGCCGGTGCCGTGATTGAACGCGTAGGCAACGAAGGCAAGGTAGCGTGCCGCCACCGCACGGGAATGCCGCGGCCAAGTGGTGCTGGCCTCTTCCATCAGCGTCATCAGGAGCAACGCGCGCGCGTTGTCGTCCAAACAGTAACCCTCTTCGTAGCGAGGCACGTCGAAGGTGGCGTGTTGCACCATCCCGGTGTCGTCCGTCATGGCGCGGAGGTGATCCAGGTTCAGCTCCGGAAGATCCGCGGGAGGAACGAGCAGCCAGCTGGACGGCACCACGCGACTACGACGTCGCCCGTCTAGCGCCCGATCGAAGCTCTGCAGGTAACTCCGCGCGACGACGGGCCAGGAGCTGCTGAGCGCATGTTCGGCCGCGCGGCGACCCAACTCCAGACGCGCGGGCTCGTCAGCGAGCAAGCCGCCTACGGCGAGGGCGATGGCCGACGCGTCGCGCACGGGGACGAGCACTCCGCGGCCTTCCGCGAGGAGCTCGCGTGCGTGCCAATAAGGCGTCGATACCACGGCGCGACCCGCCGCGACGGCTCTGGCCAAAGTACCCGACGTGCTCTGCTGGGGATTCAGGTAGGGAGTGATGTAAATATCGGCCGCGGACAGGAACTCGGCCAACTCGCCGTCTTCCACGAAGCGATCGTGGAAGACGACCGCCTGCTCGATGCCGAGGCGACGCGCCCGGCTCTGCAGCTCCAACCGGTAGGCCTCGCCATGACGCTCCTTGACGTGGGGGTGAGTGGCTCCCAGCACGACGAACACGGTGGCGGGGTGTTGCGCCAAGATCGCGGGCATCGCCTCCAGCACGTATTCGACGCCCTTGTCTGGCGAGAGCAGGCCGAAGGTCAAAATCACGTTCTGGTCGGCCAACCCGAGCTGCGCTTTTCCGTGCGTCCCCGACGTGGCGAGCGGGATGCCGTGCGGGATGACGTCAATCTGCTCGGCCGACACGCCGTGAACGTCCTGCAAGGTCTCCGCACCGTGCTGGCTCATCACCACGACGCGAGCGGAGAGGGCGATGACGCGATCCAGGGTCGCGCGCTGCAAGCTCGACGGATTCGTCAAAATCGTATGCAGCGTGGTTACCACGGGCATACGTAGCTCCTCGAGCAGGGTCAGTACGTGGCCACCGCACTTGCCGCCAAAGATGCCGTACTCGTGCTGAAGCGAGATGACGTCCACGCCGCTCGCGTTGAGGAACTGCGCTGCTCGCCGGTACGCCGCGATCTCGTCTTCGGCGATCTCGAAGCGAACGTGCGCCGGGTAGCGGTGAAGCCGCCCCGCGTCGTTCATTGCGACTACCCAGCTTTCGATGTCCGGGGCCACGCTTGCTACGAAAGCGCGCAAGTCAGTCGTAAAAGTGGCGATTCCGCACTGCCTCGGCAGGTGATTGCCGACAAAAGCCAGCTTGCGAGCGACGCTCGGGATCTCGGGATGGACCATGCTCTTGGCTCAGTCGCCCACGACGATGCGCGCCGATACGCCACGCATCGCTTGGGTCAGATTTCTGAAGAGGCGGCCTACGTTCTGCATCACGTCGTCCTCGGTGCTGCCATATGCCCAGAACGCGAGCAGCAGTTGCTGGCCGGCCTGGCTCTCTTCCGGCAAGGCCAGGTAGCGCACCGGCACGAGGGTCGTGCCCACCATGCCCAGCGCGAATTTAGGGTCGAGCCGCGCCAGCTGTTGGTGGAACGCACTCTTGAGCCAAGCGAGCCGATCACGGCGCGTGTTCAACACCAGGTCGCGGTAGAGCAGCATCAGGCGCCCGGAGCACTCGAGCTCCGCCTTGACCAGCCGCGTCTCGTTCGGCCCGGGGGCGTTGAACGCGCAGTCCGCCGACTCCAGCGAAGACTTCGGATGGTTGACCCGTTCGAGGAGGGCGTAGAAGTCCTCCACCGCCGCGTAGCGACGAAAGGGGACGAAGTCTTCGAGGGCGGAGCGGATGAGCTCGGGAGACGCGGTGAAGTCGTAGTGGCGCGCAGAAGGGTCACTAGCGCTTCCGACCCAGGGGTGAGAACGCGGCTCGCTGAAAGGCGCGCCGTCGTACTCGTACGTCTTCATCGACGGTCCGCGAGGCTTACCCTCGGGGACCGCGACTCTTCGCGCTGCAGGCTTGCGCTGCGGACTCGCGGGCGCGTGGCGTCGAACGGGGATGCGTGTACCGAGAGCAGCGGCACGGAGAGCCGGTTGCGCAACGTCGCGACGACGCCACGCGTGACGCGGGCCCGAGCGTCGTCGTTTTGGCCCATGCCCATGACGACGAGATCGAACTCGCAGGACTCGTTGTAGCCCTCGATGCCGCCGGCGATGTTGCCGGCCACGAGCACCTGGCTGCCGACCTTCACGCCGAGGGCGGCGACCCGCGCCTCCAGCTCCTCCAGCGCGGCCCGATCGCCCTTGCGCGGCGCGGAGCGCTCGCGGGAAACGACGTGGAGCAACTGGACCTCCGCGCCGAAGCGCAGCGCGAACGACGACGCCCAATCTACCATTCGGCTCGTGGCGGGCCCGAAGTCCACCGGAACCAAGATTCGCTCCACCGCGGCGGCTCGATCGCGATCGTGCACGCTGAGGGTGGCGCTGCTCGTGGTTGCCGATACGTCCCGCACGACGTCGTCACGAAACTGCCAGCCCAGATCCGAGCGGAAGCGCGAGCCGAGCACGATGAGATCGCAGCCTCGCTCCGTGGCGCGCTCGCAAATGGACGCGGCCGGCGCTCCGAATGCCACCCGAGCGTTACCCGCGACGCTGGGTTCCAGTGAAGCCACGAGCCGTTCGAGCCGCGCTTCCGCCTCCGGATCGAAGGGGCCGGGGCTGACGTAGAGGGCCTCCAGCTCGGCCTCGAACTGGCGCGCAATCAGCGAGGCGAGAGCCGTGGCTCCCGGGGCCGGGCGCTGCACGTCCAACGCGCAAAGGATGCGCCGAAACGCGGGAAGCTCCGGTCCGCTCAGCGCGGCCGTCCGTGACGTACTCATGAAAGTCCTTGTTTTGGCTACGAGAAGCTCGGAGGTGAAGCCTACCTGGCTAGCCACCAACGCGCGCCGCCTGACACTCCAGCGTGCCGGCAGCGCACGGAAAAACGCGCAGCTCTGTGCTCAGTACGCGCTCGAGCTCCGAAAGTCAAATCGTTACGGGTATTTCGTCCGTGTACACCTTGAAGCCGACGAGCTCGCACGGACCGAAAGTGGTGGCGATGGCGACGTCCGCGGCGTCCCTACCGCGCGCGATGAGGATGCGACCACGGCGCGGGACGTTGTTTCGTGGATCGAAGGTGTGCCACGCGCCGCCCAAGTACACTTCCAGCCAAGCCGCGAAGTCCATGGGCGCGTAGGGCGGCGGCAAGCCGATGTCGCCCAAGTAGCCCGTGCAGTAGCGAGTAGGAATGTTGAGCGCGCGGAGGAGCGTGATCGCCAAATGCGTGAAGTCGCGGCACACGCCGCGCGGCTCGTTGAAGACCTCCCACGCGGTCTTGGTTGCGCTGGCGTGCTCGTAGCCGAACTGGATGTGCCGATGAACGAAGTCGCACACCGCTTGCACCCGCGCCGCTCCTGGCGCCGTACCCCCGAACATCTTCCAGGCGATCTCGGTGAGGCGGTCCGTCTCGCAGTAACGGCTGCCGAGCAGGAAAACGAGCACCTGCTCGGGCAAGAGCTGCAGTTGATGCTGCTGCTCCTCGTGACAGGTGGGGTCCAGCTCGCCACTGTCGTTGACGACTCCGAGCGCCGAGATGGTGACTCGGCCGGGGGGAGCGACGAGCCGATTGCACCAGTTGCCGAAGCCGTCGCGGTAGCCGTAAATCGGCGCTACCGGATCACAGCGCATGTGGTCGGGGCGCACCATATCCGACGCGCGGCTGTAGTGAACGTTCAGCGCGAGGATGAGCGGCGTCGGCTGAGGAAAGTTGTAGACGAGCTCGTAACCAACTTGGATATGCAAATGAAGACCTCACGACGACTCATACGCCGGCTCTATGTCCAGCCCCACCCGCATCTCATCGCCCGCCGAAATGAAACGGCGCGGACGCAATGAGCGCAGCAAGCTCGGCCGCCTCGCGTCGGTCATAGACCGGGGCGATTCGCCCATTCGCGCGGTCGGCTTGCAATCGCGCGGCCTCCGTGCGCTCCTGGGAGCGGTAGCGCAGGCGACTCGTCGCTTTGCGGAGGCAAACGAAAGAGCCGCATGACGAAGATTCCGGACGAGATCGCGGTCGCGAAGCTGAGCATAGAGGCGGCTCGGATCGCGCTCGAGTCGCTGTTCACGAAGATGAGCGCGCTGCCGCGTTCGGAGAAGGTGATCGTGACGGATACGGTGAACGACGCGTGCCAGCGCCTGAAAGCCGCTCAGGAGCTGCTCAAACAGCTGGAGCTGAGCGACTCGGAGCCGCCGCCCGGCTTGGGCTAACTCGCGGTCGCGGTGTCTTTGCGCGCGGCGGCGGCCATGTCGGCGACGAGCGCCTTGAGCACCTTCGGATCCGGGCCTTCCACCATGAGGCGCAGCTTGGCCTCCGTGCCGCTCCAGCGCACGAGCACGCGGCCGTCGCGCCCCAGCTTCTTTTCGGCGGCCCCGATGCGCGAGGTGAGCTGCGGCATCTGCTCCAGGGGCCGGCGCGCCGGTAACTTGATGCTCTCCAAGACTTGCGGCACCCGCTCCATGACGTGAGACAGCTCGCTGAGGCTCTTTTGCTCGGCGACCATGATCGCGATCACCTGCAGCGCGGCCACGAGCCCATCGCCGGTGGTGGCGTGATCCATGAAGATCAGGTGCCCGGACTGCTCGCCGCCGAAGCTGAGCGACTCTTTGCGCAGCGCCTCCACCACGTAGCGATCGCCGACGGCGGTCCGCAGCACGCGCCCGCCCACGGCCTGCAGGGCGCGTTCCAGGCCCATGTTGCTCATGACGGTCGTCACGAGCTTGCCCTTGGCGAGCTTCCTCGCCTTGTGCATGCGCGTGCCGCACAGGGCCATGATCGCGTCGCCGTCTACGATCGCTCCGTGCTCGTCCACGAAGATCACGCGGTCGGCGTCGCCGTCCAGAGCCACGCCGAGGTGGGCCTTCTTCTTCTTCACCTCGAGCGCGACGTGCTCGGGGTGCATGGCGCCGCAGTTGCGGTTGATGTTCACGCCGTTGGGCTTGCAGCCGAGCGCGATCACCTCCGCCCCGAGCTCGGAGAAGACGGCGGGGGCGACGCGATAAGCAGCGCCGTGCGCGGCGTCGACCACGATCTTCAAGCCGTCCAAGGTGAGCTCGCGAGGAAAACAGCTCTTGGCGAAGACGATGTAGCGGCCGACCGCGCTGTCGAAGCGCTCTGCGCGGCCGATGGATGCTCCGGATTTTCCTTGAGTGTCCAGCCGAGGGTCGCTGAGGAGCGCTTCGATCGCGGCCTCCTCGCGGTCCGGCAGCTTGAAGCCGTCCGGACCGAACAGCTTGATGCCGTTGTCGGCGAAGGGGTTGTGGCTCGCGCTGATGACGACGCCGGCGTCCGCGCGCATGCTCTGCGTGAGGTTCGCCACCGCGGGGGTGGGGATCGGGCCAGAGAGCAGCACTCGGCCCCCTGCCGCGCAGATTCCGGCGGAAATAGCGGTTTCGAGCATGTAGCCGGAGACCCGCGTGTCCTTGCCGATCACGATTCGCGGCGCCCGTGATTTCCCGCGCCGCGCGACGTGGGTGATGGCGCGACCGAGCCGCATCGCCAGCTCCGGCGTCATCGGTTCCACGTTGGCGCGGCCACGGATCCCGTCCGTACCGAATAGCTTCCGTTCGCTCATGATCGTCTCCTGGACCGCGGCTAGTCGCGGAAATTCGTGAATTGCAGATCGAGGCCCAGCGACTCCGCCGCGCGGAGCAGCCGCATCGTCTCTTGCAGCTCGTCTTTCTTCTTGCCGCTGATGCGCACCGAGTCCTCGTGGATGGCAGCCTGCACTTTGAGCTTCGAGTCTTTGACGAGCTTCACGATCTGCTTGGCCTTCTCGGTTTCGATGCCCTCTTTGAGCTTCACGAGTAGGCGCACGGTGCCGCGCGGACCTTTGCCCGGATCCTGACGATCCAGGTGCTTCAGGCTCACTTTGCGCTTCACCAGCTTCTCCTCGAGCACGACCAGCGCGGCTTTGGCGCGGTCGACGGCGCTCGCGAGGATGACCACGCCGTCTTCGTTCTTTTCCAGGCTCGTCTCGGTGTTCCGGAAGTCGAACCGTTGACCGATCTCTTTTTGCGCTTGGAGCAGCGCGTTCCCGAACTCCGCCCAGTCGACCTTGGAGACCACGTCGAAGGACGGCATACCGTTACAGGTCGATTGCCGGGTCGGTCGGGAGGTTGAGCAAGGATGCTCGCGCCGCGCCGACCAGGAAGATCGAGCCCGTTACCACCACCAGACCACGCTGCCCCACGAGCTGCCGCGCCCGCGCCAGCGCGTCCGGCACGCCCTCGGCGACCTCGCCCGCGTAGGCGGCCGACATTTCGTAAGGATCGACGGCTTTTCGGACTGGCGGCGCGACGAACACCCGATGCCCCGCGACCGATTCCAGGCGCTTGAGCATCGCGCGCCAGTTCTTCGTGTTGATCGCCCCGAATACGAGCGCGATCTCTTTGCGCGACTCGATGTCGCCGAGCACGCTCGGGTCCAGCGCGTGGGAGAGCGCGACCGCGCCGTCCGGATTGTGCGCGCAATCCAGCAGCGTCAGCTCCTGGCCGTTGCGGTGCAGGAGCTCGTTGCGACCGGGCCACACTGTCTGCTCCACCCCCTTGGCCAATACCTCCGGCGGAAAGCCGAGCTCACGGCCGATCGTCACCGCGACGGCGAGGTTGGAGCCAACGAGCGCCACGCGCGGGTAGGCGAGGGGAGCCCCCGGTACCGGCTCCGGGCTCCCGAGCGGCACCTCGCGCGCGCCGACCTCCGCCATGCGCTGCTCCGCCACCGCTCGCGCGTCCGGGTGGAGCTTACCGAGCACGACGGCCGAGCCGCTCTTGATGATGCCGGCCTTTTCCGTGGCGATCTTCGTGATCGAGTCGCCCAGCTCCTCCATGTGGTCGTACGACACCCGGGTGATGGCGGCGACGCGCGGAGGGGGGATCACGTTCGTCGCGTCCAAGCGGCCGCCGAGGCCGACCTCGAGCACGGCCAGCTCCACGCGCGCGTCCCGAAAGGCGAGGAAGGCGGCGACGGTAGCGACCTCGAAGAAGGTCAGCTCCGGGCCGGCGTTCATGGCCTGGTTCAAATAATGAGCGAGCTTGTCGTCTTCGATCGGGGCGCCGCCGATGTTGATGCGCTCTGCGAAGCGACACAGGTGAGGCGAGGTGTAGACCCCGACGTTCTTGCCGGCAGCACGCGCCATCGACCCGACGAACGCGGTGACCGTACCTTTGCCGTTGGTGCCCGCGACGTGCACCGCTTGAAAGCTGCGCTCCGGATTACCGAGCTTGTCGCACGCGGCTTGCACGCGCTCGAGCCCCAGCTTGCGCCCATGCAAGGCGAGGGCGTAGAGCCGCTCGAGCGTAGCCTTCAAGTCACTCAAGAGGCCTCGACACCCAAATGCTTGAGCAAGCGGCTGAGCTTTTGCTTCATCTCCGTGCGCGGCACGATGGCGTCCACCATACCGTGACTCAAGAGGAATTCAGACTGCTGAAAACCCTCCGGCAGAGTCTGCCGGATCGTGGCCTCGATCACGCGCCGGCCCGCGAACCCAACCTGGGCGTTCGATTCCACGATGTTGATATCACCCAGGAATGCGGTGCTCGCGGCCACGCCGCCGGTCGTCGGGTCCAGCAGCACGCTGATGTACGGCTTGGTACCGCGGTCCCGAAAGCGCGCCAAAGCCGCTACCGACTTGGCCATCTGCATGAGGCTCAAAATTCCCTCCTGCATGCGCGCGCCGCCAGATGCGTGGAGCAAGATGACGGGTAGGTTCATATCCGCGGCCCGCTCGAACATGCGCGTCATGCGCTCGCCGACCACCGAGCCCATGCTCCCGCCCATGAACGAGAAGTCGAAGAAGCCCATCGCGACCGCGAGCTGGTCGAGCCTACCGCGACCAACTTGAATGGCCTCGCTCGTGCCCGTCTGCTTCTGCGCGCGCGCCACGCGCTCCGGGTAAGGCTTGTCGTCGACGAAGCGCAGCGGATCAGCGGGAGCGATGTGCTCGTCCCACTGCTCGAAGGCGCCGTCGTCGAGCAGGAGCGCCTTCCACTCGGCGACGCTCATGCGGTGGTGGTGACCGCAAACGGGGCACACGTGAAAGCGTGCCGCGAATTCGGGCGCGGTCAGCACGTGTCCGCAGCCTGCGCATTTTTTAAAAATGCCACGGCCAACGGAGCGCTTCTCCGCACTATCGGTTTGGGTTGGGGTGCGTTCGGGCAGTGCCACTGGAAATCGCGACTCTAGCAAAGATCGGCGGAGACTCGATCAAGCGCGCGCTCAGCGCAAGGGAAAGCCCTTCCTTTTTTCGCGTGGGGTGCTCGCGACCGCGCGACGAGCCGCATTTGACGCGTGCTGCGGTGCGCCATTCCTGGCCAAGCAGCACCGCCGACCTGAAGCGGCGGCGGGCCGCGGGGTCGGGTCAGCTATTGCTTGAGGCTCGGGGATCCTTCGAGCCAACATCGCGACCATGAGTCAGCCGACGCCGCCCGAGCTTCGCGCCCCGCTGATCGGACGCGATGCGGAGCTGGCGGTGCTGCGAAGCGCGGCTCGAACCACCCTCGAAAAGCGCGAGGTGCGGGCAGTCACGCTCGTGGGCGGCCCCGGTATCGGCAAGGCCCGCATCGTCGAGGAGTTTTTGGGCAGCTTCTTGGAGGAGACGCCGGGCGCGCTTCACGTGTACCAAGCGCGCGTGCGGCCACCCGCGCTCAGCCACGGGCTGATCGAGCGCCTGCTGCGAGCGCGGTTCGGCGTGCAAGACGGCGAAGATCGCGACACGTCGCTGGAGCGCGTCCGCAGCGAGGTGTCGACCGTGCTGGACGACCGCCGAGTCGGTGACGTCTGCTTTCTGCTCGGCTCGCTGATGGGCATCGCCTTCCCGGAGACGCCGCTCACGCGGGTGCTGGCGGAAGACGCGGTGCAAGCTCGCGTGCTTCGTCGCTCCGTGGTGCGAAATTTCTTCGAGACGGACGCGCAGCGCCTCCCGCTTTGCCTGGTGCTGGAAGATCTGCACGCTTCGGACGGAGACTCGCTGGAGCTCATCGGTCACATTCTGGAGCACGGCCGCGGCCCCATCTTGCTCGTCTGCCTGACGCGCGCCGAGTTGCTGAGCCGGTACGAAGGCTTTCGGGAGCTCGGCGCTTCCCGGCACGAAGTGGTCGAGCTCGGCCCGGTGCCGGCGGATAGCGCGGGTCGCATCCTGCACGAGCTGCTGGCGCCGTGCGAAGGCGGGGTGCCTCAGCGGCTGGTGGATGCCGCCCTGGGCATGTCCGGCGGCACGCCGGGGCTGATGGAAGCGATGGTGCGTGTGTTCTTCGAGTCCGGGGTGCTCTCGGAGACCCACCTGAGCGACGGCGCGCGGGGGCCCTGGCGCGTAGACCTGGATCGCCTGCAAAGCGCGCGGCTGCCGCTCACGGTCGAGGACGCGGTGCTGGCGAGGCTCTCCGCGCTGTCGGCGCAAGAGCGGCGCGTGCTGGAGCACGCCGCCGCCGTCGGCAGCGTCTTTTGGCTGGGCGCTCTGGTCGCGCTCGGCCGCATCGACGCCAAGGCGCCCGCGTACTGGACGGATTCACCCGCGGAGGACGTGGCGCGCATTCGTCGCTTGCTGGCCGGCTTGGTGGAGCGCGACTACTTGCTGCGCTTGCCGGACTCCGCGTTTGCGGATGACGAGGAGTACATCTTCAAGCACAACCGCGAGCGCGAAAAGATCGCGGAGCTGACGACGACGGGCGCGCTCCGGCGCTACCACCAAACCATCGCCGATTTTCTGTCGCAGAAAGACGCCGTGCGCAGCCAAGAGGAGTACCTCGCGGTGCTCGCGCGGCACCTGGAGAGCGCAGGCTCGCTGACCCGCGCGGCGTTCACGTACCTCGAGGCAGGCAACGTCGCTCGGGAGCACTTTGCCGCGAAGAAGGCCCACGAATACTACCAAAAGGGCCTTTCGCTCCTGGGGCGTGACGACGCGCGCCGTCGCATCGACGCCCTGCACAACCTGGGCGACGTCTTGCTCCTGCTGGGGCGTACGGACGAGGCGCTCGCGGCGTTCCGCGAAATGCTCGAGCTCTCGTTCCGCCTCGCGCTGCACGGCAAAGGGGGAGCGGCGCACAATCGCATGGGGCGCGTTCACCGCGACACCGGATCGCTGGCGCTGGCGCAGGAGCACCTGGAGACCTCGCTCACGCTGTTCGAGCGCGCGGGGGACACCCGCGGCATCGCGAGCTGTCACGACGACATCGGTAAGCTCTTGTGGATGCGGGGTGAGTACGAGATGGCGCTGGAGGAGCTGCGCCGAGGGCTCGAGATGCGTAAGTCTCTGAGCGACGGCCGCTCCATCGCGCTCAGCTTGAACAACATCGGCCTCGTGTGGCGCGATCATGGGCAGGAGGCGAAGGCGCGCGAGGCGCTGGAGGCCGCGCTGAAGATACGCCGCGAGCTGTCCGACCCGCTCGGCATCGTGGAGAGCCTCAACGAGCTCGGGCAGCTCGCCCTCGACCAGGGTGAGCACGAAAAGGCCCTGCAACTGCTGGAGGAAGCCCAGGAGCTCGCTCAAGATTTGGGCGACAGCAACCGCATCGCCGTCGTCCTCGCCAACATGGGCGAGGCCCACCTCCGAACCCACGCCACCGAGAAGGCCATCGAAGTGCTCCTCCGCGCCGAGCAGCTCTGCGACGATCTCGGCGACAAGCTACACTTGGCGGACGTGAAGCGAGCTCTCGCCAAGGCCCACCTGGATCGCGGCGATCTGCGAGCCGCTCGCGACAGCATCAAGCGCTCGGTGGACCTGTTCGGCCAAGTGCGCAGCAAGCCGCACCTGGCGGTGGCGCTGCGGACGCTCGGAGAGGTGACGGGCGCCGGGGCGTGGGGGGACGGGCACGAGGTGAAGGCGGTCGACTACTTCATGCGGTCCATCGCGATCTGCAAAGAGATTGGCAACGAGCTGGAGGTCGCCAAAAGCTACCGCGCTTTCTCCGGGTACGTCTCCGGCTCGGCCCACTACCAGAGCATCCCAGAGATCCAGCGCGAGGCGCAGAAGCTCTCGCAAATGGCCGACGAAATCTTCGAACGGCATCGCATCCGTACCGCTAGCACTAGCCCCCCAACCATCAGCCCGCCGCCATGACCGCCACGCTCAAGCTCCGCCGCACCGGCACCGTCGAGGTGCCGCTTCCCGCCTATCAAACGCCCGGCTCCGCTGGCCTGGACCTCTGCGCCGCCCTCGCCGAGCCAGTTCGGATCGGCCCTGGTGAGCGACGCCTGATTCCCTCCGGGCTCGTCTTCGAGCTGCCGGGCGGCTACGAAGCGCAGGTTCGCCCCCGCTCCGGCTTGGCGCTCAAGCATGGCGTCACCATCGTGAACGCGCCGGGAACGATCGACTCGGACTACCGCGGGGAAGTCGGAGTGGTGCTCATCAACCATGGTCAGGAGCCCTTCGTGGTCGAGCCGCTGTCACGCATCGCGCAGATCGTGGTCGCGCCGGTCACCCAGGTGCACATCGAAGTTGCCGAAGCATTGACCGAAACGACGAGAGGAGCTGGAGGGTATGGAAGCACGGGGCGGTAGTTGGGGGGCGGGGTTCGTTGCGCTGTGGCTAGCCGTCGGTTGCGGCGGAGCCTCGACCCACAACCCCAATGAAGAAGCGGGGTCGGGCGCGGTCGGTGGCGCCTCCGGGCCTACGACGAGCGGCGGTACGGCCGGGACCACTGCGATCGGCGGCACTGCGGTCGGCGGCGCTGCGGTCGGCGGCGGCGCTACGATGGGTGGCGGGGGCGGCGGGGAGCCAGGGCGTGTGTCACCGCTCGCCGGTGTTCCGCTGGATGAAACGTTCCCGTGGTTCATGGAAACTCACGACGGCCCATCGAGCGGGCTTCTGTGGGCGAAGGACGGCGTGCTCGACTTCGAGCTCGAGGGCGCCCCCCTCGAGGCGACGCTCTCGACCCACAATCACTTGGACGCGGTGCAGGGGTCGAAAGGAGTGACATTCCGCGGCAAAGCTAGCCGCCCGCTGCGGCTGCTCGTGAGCGTGAAGTCCACGCTGGATTCCGACTACTTCGGGGCACGTGACGCCGGCAATGATTGGCCGGTCGCGCCGGCCATGCTCACGACGGAGTGGGCGGCGTTCGAGGTCCGGCTCGAAGATCTGCGCCCGCCAGAGGTCATCGATCCGAAGTCTCCGCCTGGCTTTACGCTCGCTTTCATCGTGGACGAGCCCAACGGGCCCGTCCAGCTGTGGCTCGACGACGTGGTCTTCTTCTAAAGCGCCGCCAGGCGCTTCAGGAAGGCGTGCAGCTCCAGACGCACCGCGGCTCGCTCTACGTCCCGCGTGAGGATATGGCGCGACCGTGCAAACACCACCGTTCGCTTGTCAAGGGTGCCCAGCCGTACCGCGACGCGGAACGCATTTTCCACGGGCGCCACTGCGTCCAGCGCGCCGTGCAAGAGCAGGGTGGGGGCGTGGACCAGGTGGAGCTGGTCGGCCAGCTCTTGCCCCGCCTTCAGCAAGGAAATGGCGGCGTGAATCGGCTGTGCGTTGTACGTGAGGTGGACGGCGCGCTGCTCGCTGTCGCCGAGATCCGGCGCGGTTTTGCTCAGCCAAAAATCCGGCAGCCGCAGTCGCCCCAGCAGGCGCAGCGGCAAGGCGGGCCATGGGCTCCGGAGCCACACCGCGTTCGCGATGGCGATCACTCCCGCCGTGGACTGCGGGTGATTCTTGGCCAGGTGGAAGGCGAGCAGGGCCCCCATCGACAAGCCGCACGCGATCACCGGCCCACGCGTCGCCGCTCGCGCGTAGTGCTCTTCCGCCGCCGACAGCCAGTCCGCAAACGTCGTGGCGGCGAGGTCCGCGACGCGCAATCCATGACCCGGCAGCAGGGGCGCCTCCGCGGCCAGCCCTAGCTCGCGGGCGACTTCCACCACCAGCGCGACCTCTTGCGGGGTGCCGGTGAAGCCGTGAAACGCGAGGACGGTCGGCGCTCGGCCCGGGACCACCAGGGCGTCCGCGACGCCTTCGCCCATGAGCGAGCCGCGCGGACGGTTGGCGGAGGTCATGCGTCGCCGCGCTTGATGCCGTAAGCGCGGATCTTCTTGTGCAGGTTCGTGCGCTCCACGCCGAGCACCACCGCCGCCTTGGAGATGTTCCAGTCCAGCGCTTTGAGGGTATCCACGATGTACGTGCGCTCCGCGCCTTCGCGGAACTCGCGAAGTGTGAGCTGCGCGCCGGGGACCTTGGGCAGCGGAGTCGTGAGCGAGGGATGCATCGAGTCCTCGGCCTCCGACTCGTGCTCGTCCTCGAAAGGGCTCAGATGAGGATCTTCCGGCAGATCCGCGACCGTGATGACGTCACTGGAGAGGATGGCGGCGCGCTCCACCACGTTCTTGAGCTCGCGCACGTTGCCGGGAAACTTGCGGCGCTGGAGCGCCTCGAACACGCCGGGGTCGATCTTCTTTTCGCGGAGCCCGTTTTCTTGGCAGAAGGAAGAGACGAACGCGGCGGCGAGCAGGGGCACGTCCAGCCGGCGCTCGCGCAAGGCGGGCACCCGCATCGGAAATACATCCAGGCGGAAGAACAAGTCTTCGCGAAAAGTGCCGCTCTGAACCTCTTTGCTCAGGTCCTTGTTGGTCGCCGCGAGCACCCGTACGTCCACGTGGATGACATGCTCGGAGCCGACTCGCACTACCTCGCCGTTTTGCAGCGCGCGGAGCACCTTGGCCTGCGCGGTCAGGTCCATGTCGCCGATCTCGTCCAAGAACAGCGTGCCGCCGTGCGCTTGCTCGAAGAAGCCGCGCTTGCGGCCCTGAGCGCCGGTGAAGGAACCTCGCTCGTGGCCGAACAGCTCGCTCTCGATCAGCTCGCGCGGGATGGCGGCGCAGTTGACCTTGATGAAGGGCGCGTCCTTGCGCGGGCTGAGGCGGTGGATGGCGCGGCTTACCAGCTCCTTGCCGGTGCCGGATTCACCGGTGATGAGCACGCTCGCCTTCGTCGGAGCGACCTTGTCGATCTCCGCGAACAGCTTTTGAATCGGCGCGCTGGTGCCGATCATCTCGTACCGAGCCTCGAGCTCCGCGCGCATCCGCTCCACGGTGCGTGAGAGCCGCGCGGTGCGAATCGCGTTCTGCACGCTGACCAAGACGCGCTCGCGCGACAGCGGCTTCTCGAAGAAATCGCTGGCGCCCAGCTTGATGGCCAGAACCGCGTCGTGCACCGTCGCGTGGCCGCTCACGACCACGACCGGAATGTGCTTGGTCGCTTCGTCCGCGCGCACCTTCTCGAGCGCTTGTAAGCCGGACATGCCGGGCAGCTTCAGGTCGAAGATCGCGACGTCGACGGGCTGCTCCGGGTCCGACAACACCTCGAGCGCTCGCTCCGCGCTATCGGCTTCCAGCACCTTGAAGCCCTCACCGGTGAGCACCATCGACAAGGTGCGGCGGATGTTCTTCTCGTCGTCGACGACCAGCACCGACGGTACCGCTTCGGTGAGCGCGGACGCCTCGGTCATGTTTTGTCGAGCTGAGCGAGGAAGTTCTTGGCCGGCACCGCGAAAGCGCTCTCCGGGTAGTCGGAGAGGAGGCGATGGAGCACCTCACGCGCGTCTTTGCGGCGCTTCTGCTTCATGTAGATCTCGCCGAGCAGCACCAGTGCCTCGGGCTCCAGCCCGGAGCTCTTCAGGTTCTTGAGCGCATACTCGCAGCGCATCACCGCCGCGTCGAAGCGGCCTTGCCCCAAGTAAAAACGCGCTACGTAGAGCTCGTGCCGGGCGAGCAGCCCCAGCACGACGTCCAACATGTAGCGGAGCTCTTCCGCGTGCTCGGACCGCGGATAGTCCGAGAGATAGTTGCGAAGGGTGGTGAGCGCATCGTTGACGGACGCGAGGTCACGCTCCTCTAGAGGGGGCAGCATGATCGACTGGCTCACCGACTCGTACTCACCCTTGGCGACGCGGTAGCGCGCGTACGGCACCTCTGGGTCGTTCGGGTGGTCGTGAACGAATTCCTTGTAGCCGCTGATCGCCTCCGCGAACTTGTCTTGCTGGAACGCGGCGTCCGCGAGGCGTAGCTCTGCGAGCCGCGCGTAGCGGCTGTAGGCATATTTACGCTTCACCTCGTTGAGGAGCTCGGTGGCAAGCTGCCAGTTCTTGTCCTCCACCGCGGCCAGCGCGGCGTCGTAGTCGCGCTTGGCGTTGTCGGTGTAGTCCAGAGCGGTTTCCGCGTCGCCCTCTAGGGAAGCGCAGCCGAAACCCAGCACGGGAAGCGCGAGGCCCAGCGCGCACACCGCGCGGGAAAGACCTGAGGAAAGGCCGCTCGGGACCCTGAATCGACGGCGCGCAGTCGGCGGCTTCATTTTTCCACCGCTGGGTAGCGTTCTATGCCAGCGGCGGCAAGCGCGCCGAACGCGGGGTCCGGCCGAGAGCCCTTTTTGAACGAACTTTCTAGCCTGACGCGGAGACCGGGGTAATGATTGCCGCCCCATGGCCGAGCCCGTTCCGATGACCCCCTTTGGTGCCCAAAAGCTCCGCGAGGAGCTTGCGCGTCTCAAAGAGGAGCGCCCCAAAATCTCGCGAGAAATCGGCGTCGCGCGTGAGCATGGCGACTTGAAGGAGAACGCCGAGTACCACGCCGCCAAGGATCGCCAGGGCATGGTCGAGGCGCAAATCAAGGACATCGAGGACAAGCTGGCTCGCGCCGAGGTGATCGACCCCACCAAGCTGAGTGGGGACCGCGTGCGGTTCGGCGCCACCGTCAGCGTGACCAACTTGGATACGGACGAAGACATCGTCTACCAAATCGTCGGCGCGGACGAAGCGGACATCAACGAAGGTAAGATCTCCGTCTCGGCGCCCCTCGCTCGCGCGCTGATCGGCAAATCGGTAGGGGACGAAGTGGTCGTGAATTTGCCCGCGGGCAAGCGCCGCTACGAGATCGCCGAAATCGCGTTTAAATGAGCGTGCGCGCCGACGGCGTCTCGCGTCCGAGCATTTCTCCAGCCGCCGCGGCGAGGCTGACCACGCTCAGCAAGCCGTTCGCGGCCGCGTTCGGCGCGCTTTCGAGCCTCGGGCTGCTCGGGCTGGAGCTCATCTTGGTGCTCACCGTACGCAGCGCGGAGGTCTCGAGCGTGTGGGAGGCGCAGAGCGGCGCGCTGCTGCTACTGCCTGCGTTCGCGACGTTTGCGGTGTTGGGCGGCGCGTCCGGCGGCCTGTCGCTGCATTTGCTGCTGCTCGCCGGGCGATCGCGACCCCACCGGGTGATGCTCGGGCTGCTGGTGGCGACCGCGGTAGCGCTGGCCGCCTTCGGGGTGGGCGGCGGGCGGCATCTCTCGGCTCCAGGGGTGCGGCTCGGCTTCGCCCTCGCGGTCGCGGGCGGTGCCTGCGCGGCGGCGCTCCTTCTGGCTCCTACGCTGTCGGCCCGGCTGGAACGAACCCCGCGCCGCTTCGCGCTCGGCGCCGCCCTCGTGGTGCTGGCTCTGGAACTCGCCAATCATTTCGTCCTGGTGCGGCTGTACCCGGCCTTCCACAGCGCGCTGGCCGGCGGCGCGCTCGTGCTGGCACCGGCGGTGCTGCTGCCCCTCCTGGCCGGCGCGAGGAGCCCGCGCTGGCGAGAGCCGCGCGTCGCCGCCGCGGTCGCGCTCGGCTTGGCGCTGGTCGCAGCGCTCGGCGCGGCCGCGCTGCGCTCAGCCGCGGAGCGGCTGGCCCGCTTCGACAACTTCCGGCTCATCCTGGTCGAATCGGCGCCGCTCTCCGGCGAGGTGGTCGCACTGAGCGCGGTCTTCGCCCCCCCTGAGCCGCTGACGGACGCGGAGGGCGCGGCTCCCGAGAGCGCGGCGGAGAGCGGGAGCGCTGGTGGGCTGGACTTTCAAGGTCACGACGTGCTGCTCGTGACGGTGGACGCGCTACGGGCGGACCACGTGGGCGCTTACGGCTACGCGCGCAAGCTGACCCCGCATTTCGACGCGCTCGCGGCGCGCGGCACGACCTTCGAATACGCGTATTGCCCGACTCCGCACACGTCGTACTCGGTGACTTCGCTGCTCACCGGCAAGTACCTCCGGCCCTTGCTCCAGCAGGGGGCGGGGGAGGACTCGGACACCTGGGCCAAGCTCCTACGCACGTACGGCTACCGCACCGCGGCCTTCTACCCGCCGGCTGTCTTCTTCATCGATCAAAGCCGTTTTGCTGCCTTCGAGCAGCGCTCGCTCGATTTCGAGTACCGGTGGGTGGAGTTTGCGGAGGGCGAGAAGCGCCTCACCCAAGTGCGGGACTACCTGGCCGCGGCGCCGCGCGAGCAACCTCTGTTCGTCTGGGTGCACCTCTTTGGTCCGCACGAGCCTTACGAAGCGCACCCGGAGCTGGGGCTTTCACTGGGCGATCGCGACGTGGATCGCTACGACGCCGAGATCGCGGCCGCGGACGCGACGTTCGGGGAGCTGACGAAGCTCATGAACCAACGCCGGCCCGGCGCCGTGACCATCTTGAGCGCCGACCATGGCGAGGAGTTCGGCGATCACGGGGGCCGGTACCACGGCAGCTCCGTGTACGAAGAGCAGGTGCGGGTACCGCTGATCATCGCGGGGCCGGGCGTGAAAACGCAGCGCGTGCCGGAGGTCGTACAGACCATCGACCTGCTGCCGACGGTGCTGTCGGCCCTGGCCGTCCCGCGACCGCCGCGCATCCGCGGTCGCGATCTCGGCCCGCTGCTGTCGGGGGCTCGGCCGCCGGGCCCCGGTATGGCCTTCGCGGAGACGGACGAGCAAGCGCTCTACGCCGAGGGCTCGCTTCGGCTCCTCTGCGCGAGGCGCGTGGGCGCCTGCAAGCTGTTCGACTTGGAGAAGGACCCGAAGCAGACGCGCGATGCCAGCGCCGACCACCCCGAAGCGCTGGCTCGTCTTCGCTCCAAACAGCGTGAGCTGGCGGCCTCCCATGGTCGCTACGAGCAGTCCGGTCTCCGCGCGGAGGGCAAGGGCTGGCCGGCTGCGATCTTGCGCGGCCAGGGCGGGGACGGGGACGCGGCAGAAGAGATCGCCAGCATGCTGGAGGACGCCGACGCGGCGATCCGGCGCAAGGCGGCGGAGCTCCTGTTCGAGCTGCGTCGAAAAGAGACGGTCCCGGCGCTACGGCTCGCGCTCGGGCGGGCGGAGGATGAGGACGTACGCCGGTACGCGGCGCTGGCGCTGACCCGCCTCGGTGAAGGCGCGCCGCTCACGGTGGAGCTCCTGAAGAGCCCGAGCCTGGAGTTCCGGCGTCTGGCGGCGCTGGCCCTCGGCGAGAGCGGCGACAAACGCGGCGAAGAGCTGCTCGTCGCGTGGTGGCGGGACGCACCGGCGCGTGACTTTCAGCGCTCGCGCGAGCTGCTGGACGTGCTGGGAGGGCTTCGCAGCAAGGACGCGGTAGTGCCGCTGATGCAGTCGCTTTCGGACGTGCGGCTCCGCCCGTACATCGCGCAGACGCTCGGTAAGATCCGCGACGAGGCCGCGGCGGGGGCGCTGCTCACGGCCCTCAACGACGAGCGAATGCAGAGCACCCGGGTCGCCCTCGCGAGCGCTCTCGCGGACTTGGACGCAGGTCCGGCGCTGGCCGCGCCTCTGGTGCGGTTCCTCGGCGTGCCGGATCCGCTGCCGGGCGGCTTGCAGCTGGCGGAGCGCGCCAAGATCCTGGAGCACGTGGGCGGTCCCACCGGGCGTGACGCGGTGCGGCTCAAGCGCGACGAGAACCTCGGGGTGAAGCTCACGGTCACCATTCCCCCAGGCGGCAACGGCAAAGGGGTTCGGCTGCTGGCGCGGGTGCGAAACACCGGCACGGCCGCGGGGTCGCTGTTGTTTGCCCGGTCCGTGGAAGGCGCCGCCGAGCCGAAGAGCGGGGTGAGCCTGACGCTCCCCAAGCTGCCGGTGATTGACGAATCTCGAGCCCTTCGGCTCAGCGTGCCGCCCTCAGCGGAGGCCCAGGAGCTCTCGGCTCGGCTTCCGGACAGCTTTGGAGCCAAAGCCGCGCTTCGGGCGAGCTTTTTGCTCTATGCGGAGCGCGGCATCGAGGTCGAGACGGTGGCTTTGGTGCCGCTTTCGGACGAGCTACCGCCGCCGCCGCCCAAGCCCTGGCGGCCCCCCACGACGCCGTGATTGGCCTGGAGCCGGTCGGTGGTATAGAGCGGCGCCGTGAGCGAACCGAAGGAAACCGAGTCGGGCACCGAAGCCCAAGCCGAAGGACTGAGCGAACCGCGTGAGGCCGATGCGTCCAGCGACGACGCAGAGAGCAGCGCGGGCGCGAAGGTGGCCGAGGCCGACGAGGCGACCGACGCCGCGGAAGGCGCTGCCGCCGAGCCCGCGGAGGCGCCCAAGAAGAAAAAGAAGAGGGCGCGCGAGCAGGAGCCGGAGACGATCAAGGATCGCAACGCCCGCGTGCGCGCGGAGGCGGCGGAGAAGCGTCGCAGCAAGCGCGATCGCGAGCAGGGCACGGCGCCGAGGCGAAACCTGGACGCGAGCGAGGTGATGGACGACGCGCTGGCGCGCTCCACCCATGCGGCGGCCGGCTTCCTCAGCAAGCACTTCAATAAAGTGCAGTGGGTGATCATGGCCGGTCTTGCCGGTTGGATCGGCTACGAGGTCTACGCCTGGCGTCACGAGAAGAACACGCAGAAGAATACCGAGGCGCTGTTCACCGCGCTCGCCGCCGAGACAGGCAAAGTCGGCACTGCGACGCCGGACCCGGCGGACGAAGGCGGTCTGCCCGAAGACGGGCGCAGCACGTTCGCGACCGATGAAGAGCGACTCAAGGCGGCCAAGAGCGCGTACGTTCTGGCGAGCAGCAGCACCGGCTCGGTGATCGCGGACCTCGGCGTCGCCGGGACCGCCTACGACCTCGGTCAGTACAAGGAGGCGCAAACGTCGTACGAAAAGGTGCAGCAAAGCGCCCTGTACGCGAAGGACAACGACGTCAAAGGTCGCACCCTGGAGGGCCTCGCGATGTCGCTCGAGGCGCAGAAGAACGACGACGGCGCGCTCAAGGCGTTCCGCGAGCTCTCCAACATGGACAGCGCGAATTTCGCGGCGCTCGGCCTTTACCATCAGGCTCGGATCCTCAAGCAGCAGGGCAAGAACGACGACGCGCTGAAGCTGCTGGAGAAAGCTGGCGACAAGCTCGCGACCCTCAAGGAGACACCGGCCGTGATCCGCTACGTGGGCCGCAACGTGCTCGAGCTCCTGGAGTCGCTCGACGCGAAGAAGGCAAAGGAGCTTTCCGACAAGCTCATCTCGGCGGAGGCGAAGAAGCAGCAAGAAGCAGCCGCCAAGATGCCGGGCATGCAGAACCTCTCGCCGGACATGCAGCGCAAGCTGCAAGAGATGATGGACAAGATGCAAAAGGAAGCGCCGCCCGCGCCCACGGGCGACTCCGCTCCCGCGCCAGGTCCCGTTTTACCCGGCCCCGTGCAAGACGCGCCCGCTCCTTCGGAGGCTCCTTGAAGGCGCGAGCCGGCGCGGCGCTCGTCCTCGTCGCGCTGGGCGGGTTTGCCTGCACCGCGCTGCGCTCCGGCGCAGATCCGGAGCTTCCGCTCTGGGTCCACCGCGCGAGCGGGTCGATGGAGGTCACGTTTCGGCGCCCGGTCGTGGCCGAGTCGCGGCGCGTGGGCGAGCCGTACGAGCGCGGCCAAGTCGAGATAGACCCGACCCACGGTCGAATCTTCGTCGGGTCATCGGACCAAGGGCTTTACGCCCTCCGCGCCGACGACGGGCAAAAGCTCTGGCGCTTCGAGACCCTCGGCTTCGTGCAGTGCGCGCCGCTGTACGATGCGGGCGAAGACGTCGTGTACTTCGGCTCCAATGACGGGGCGCTCTACAAGGTCAACGCCAAGAACGGGCAGCTGCTCTGGCGCTTCATGACCAACGCGGAGGTATCGCGCCGACCGGTGTTGGACGGCGGGATCCTCTTCGCGACGAACGCCAACGACACCGTGCTCGCCATCGAGCCGGCCACCGGCAAGCTGCTTTGGCACCAACACCGAACCCCAGCCGCGGGCATGGAAGTCGCGGGCCACTCCGGCGTCGCTGTCTCGCACGGCAAGGTGTACATGGGCTTCAGTGACGGCGTGGTCGCCGCCTTCGACGAGAAGACGGGCGCCGAGCGCTGGCAGCCCGTCGATCTCGCCGCCGAAGCCGAGCAAACCCTCGGTCAGGTTCCGGACCAGCTGGACGTGGACTCCACGCCCATTCCGGACACGCTGCCTTCCGGTCCCGTCGTCTACGCCGGCAACTACGCCGCCGGCGTTTACGCCCTGGATGCGGAGACGGGCACCCAGGTCTGGAGCAATCCGGGCGTGTTCGGGGTCACGGATATCGCGCTCTTCGACCAGCCGGCGCACCAGCGCCGGGACGGCCGGCCGGAACCGCAGCGCCGCGTGCTGCTGGCCGCGAGCGGCACGACCGGCCTCTGGGGCTTGGACCCGGAAACGGGAGCGGAGCTCTGGCGCCGTTCGTTGCCTGGAACCGCCATCTCGCACCCAGTCGTCGTCTCCGGAGTGCTGCTGGTCTCGGCCTCTCGGCTCGGCGTGTTTCTGGTGAACCCGCTGGGCGGGGAGCTGATCGACGGCATCCACCTGGCTGACGGGTCCAGCTTGACGCCCGCGGCCTACGGTTCTCGCGCCTACGTCATGACCAACGGCGGCCAGCTCCTCGGCCTGCACGTCGCGCCGCCGAGCTGAGCTCCGGTAGCGCCAGCAGCGAGGCCGGCGCGAGGGGCAGTGTCGGACCGTCGTGCGTGCGCCGTCTCGGTCGGGAGCTGCGCTGCGCGGAGCTGCGCGCGTGCGTCTGTGGCCGGCCGAAGCCTGGCTGGCCGAAGCCCCCTCCGCCGCCCCCCCGCACTCCGAGTTAACATAATGTATCTTATGCGCGCTCCGAGTAGGTCGGGAGGGCGCCTACTTACGGCTTTTCCATGTGCCCCCGCGACTGCGCCGCAGCGTTACCTCGAGCAAGGCCGCCGCGCGACAGCGGTGCCGCGCCCGTCACTGGCGGTAAGGAGTATGACACGGGCTGGCACAGCGCCGTGAGCGAGCTCTCGGACTTTCATGCGGCTCGGCGAACGCGGCCGCTGGCATAAGACCTGCTGAAGCCTCAACCATGAGGATCTCAGGGTTTGGGGCGCTGGCCGGATCTGCCTTGCTGCTGGTAACGGGAGTTTCGGCCTCAGGTTGTTCGGATGCCGCGGATGCCGATGGGTCGAACGGGCCCGATGGCGTGGCTGGCGAATCGGGCGGCGGGCCGGGCGGTACCGCCAACGCCGGCACGGGCGGAAGCGAGACGCCGAGCGCCGGCCGAGGCAACGATGGCGGCGGCGGGAACGATGGCGGCGGTGGCGCCAAGCTCTCGCTGCCGAACGCGCCGTTCGCGATCGACGGCTTCGACGACTGGGACGGCTGTGACGGCTCCCCGGCCTGCACGA
Organism: Myxococcales bacterium; assembly: GCA_004193285.1. Taxonomy (GTDB): domain Bacteria; phylum Myxococcota_A; class Polyangia; order Polyangiales; family Polyangiaceae; genus PMG-095. The sequence continues at coordinate 82,733 of SECP01000034.1, forward strand.
TGGGTCCCTGGGTCCTTGGGCTCCGTCAAACCGAAGACGGCGTGCTGGAAGGAGCCCTCGTGTCGCTCGACCCGTCGTCGCGTCACCAGCCCGAGGCCTCGCCGGTGCGCCTCGTCCGTGAAGATGGCGACACGTTCGCGCCAGCATCGAGCGGCGCCAGCCGCGCCAGCGTCGTCATCAAGCGGTACAGTCCGGACGCGGACAGCTACCCCACGGCCTGCCTCACCCCGGCAAGCAAGCTCACCCTCATGGACGACGACGAGGACGGCGTCGCAGACCGCGTCGAGCTGAGCGGTAAGTACTCTTCGCAAGGCGAGCGCGGGGGCTTCTACGACGATTACTGCGACGGCACGCAGGACGCCGCACGTCCGCTCGCGGCGGTAGGACGAACGCTCGCCGAGCCTAGCGAGCTGCGCTCATACGGCGACGCGCTTCACCCCCGCCTCGCCCTCGAAGGCGGATTTTTGCTCGAAGGAAGCGCCATCCTGGAGCAGCCCAGCGCGGTGAACGCCAAGCCGCTCGCAGCCGGCGGGCTCATCTACGGCTTCGAGGCCGCTTCTACCCTCCCGCCCGGCTCGATGGTGACCTGGACGCTCGAGGACGCGCAGTTCCTCGGAACAGCTCCGGTCGAAACCTCGCTCACCTTGGAGGTCGAGGATTGGCTCACCCTCGAGGACGGCGGCTTCGAGGATGCCGAGGCCGACGGGCCCTGGCGCGATGGGCTCTCGGCTCAGCTCGCTTCATCGGTGGACTTGCAGGTCGCTGAGGGTCTGCCGGCCATCTCGGGCGCCCGTTCGCTGGCTCTGAAAGGCGGCGGGTCCTACGCCCTGATAAGGCTCCCTCGAGAGCCCGGAGCCCGCACGCTCAGCTTCTTGGCCGCGTTGGACGGGGGCGACGAGTCTGTCGCGATCGAGTGGGCCGTCGTAGGCCAAGCGACCGCTCCGCTGCGCGAGCTCACCAGCGAACCGGCCGATTGCTCGGCGCATGCGGCGTTCTGCGAGGCCGCGGGAGCCGGCGCGCTCCGCCGTTTCAGCGTCCAGCTGGGCGAGGTCGAGGACGAGCAGGACCTCCTGCTGGCCCTGCAGAACGGCGCCGCTGATTTCGGCACCGCCCCGAAGGTCATCTGGGTCGACGACTTGAAGACCGAGCCGTAGGTAGCGACGGCAATGACTCGATTCAAGTGGCAGCGGAAGTCAGCTGCCACTTGGACGCGCAAATCGGGGGCACTGAACAAAAACGTTTCAAACTGCTTGCGCTCGGTCGCTTTTGACGATAGTTAGCCCCCCGCCCTCGCCACTCCCCTGGGGCTTCAAGACGACAGGAACGAAGGCTAACCCCGGAACTTAATTGGGAGATCGTCTAACGGCAGGACGCAAGATTCTGGCTCTTGCTATCTAGGTTCGAATCCTAGTCTCCCAGCAAACTCTTGAGATACATAGCGAGCCTCGTTTTTGCTCGCAGCGGCTCCATCGTCTAGCGGTTAGGACACTGGCCTCTCACGCCGGTAACGCGAGTTCGATTCTCGCTGGAGTCACCCTTAAAGCCCCGCAATCTCCCCAGGTTGCGGGGCTTCTTTTTTGCGCCGCGCTCGAGCCGTAGCCTGGATGCTACCTTGCCCGCGCGGCCTCGGAGCGTCGCCTCTACTACCGCTACGACGAGTACTTGGCGGCGCTCGAGCTGAGCGGCGTCAAGCTCGAGTACTGCGAGGGCGAGATGTACGCGATGGCGTGACGCACCCCCGCGCACGCCGACCTCGGCCGCCGCCATGATGCGCTTCCTGGAACGCTTTGCCCAAGAGCTGCCGCGTCTCATCGTCGGACCTCAAGGTGCGCATCGAGGCGACGGACCTCTCGACATTTCCCGACGTCGCCGTGGTCTGCGGCGAGCGATGGACCTCGGGCATCGACAGGAACGCGGTCTTGAACCCTGCAGGTGGTGCTCTTCGTTTCGCACCGAAGTCCGCAAGTGTCAGCGGTGTCACGGCCCGGGCGAGGTGGTCGAGGTAGCCTCGCTCGCCCTGACGCTTTCCGTAGACGAAATCTACGCTGGCATTGTGCTCCAAGGCGCCTGAACGCGGCCGATAGGCGCCGGGTTCGCGCCAAATGGGGGCTTCGCTTCCTGCCGAGCCGGGATAACATGCAGGATCAATGAGAGTCATCACGCCCCGCGCGACCCCGGTGGTCAGAGCGCCGCTACCCAGCGTTCCGCCGGTGGTGGAGCAGCGCCCGCCGCTGCTGCGGGCTCCGGTGAGCATCATCACGCACGTGAGTGAGCTGGAGCTGCGTGAAGGCTCGATTTTGATCGGCAGGTTGCCGGAGTGCGACGTCATGATCGATGACGGTCTGGTGTCGCGGATGCACGCGCGTTTAAGCATTCGTGACGAATCGGTCGTCGTCGAGGACTTGCACAGCACCAACGGCATCTACGTGAATGGGACCCGCATCACTCACAGCGCGCTGTTACGTGAGGGCGATCGGCTGCTGATCGGCACCACCGAAATTTCGTTGTTCGAGGCGCGGCCCAACGCTCGGGTCGCCCCGCTGCGCGCCCGCCGCGAAGAGCCGCGCAGTTCGGTGCCAGTGGCTACCGTCTTGCCGCCTCCCAGCGTGCCGGCCGCGATGCCCACCACCCCGCCGGGCCGGCCCCGGGGGTCTTTCGGCAAGCTGGAGCTGCACTTGGACGAGCTGGCGGTGGAGGCGCAGGCAGACAACGGTCCGGTTTCGGCGCGCGGCGTGGATCTCAAATCGCTCCGCAGTCGTTCGTCGAGCGTGCCTTCCACCGCGCGGGCGGACGCGCTGGAGGTCATCGGCGCCCTCGCGGAGCGGCTCGCGAGCAGCGGCAACGTGGAAGAGGCGCGCCGCGTGCTGTCTTCGCACTTGAAGCGCATCCTGCAGGGCGCCACCGCCGGCCTCACCGTGCCGGAGGATGTGTGCCTCATGGCGTCCAAGCACGCGCTCTCCCTCGCGCGGTGGACCGGGCAGTCTTCCTGGACCGACTACGTGGTGGAGCTGCACCTCGCCGCGCGCCGCACCATGCACCAAGAAACGCTCGCTGGCTTCGAGAGCGTCGTCCTCTCACTTGGTGACATGGATCGACAGCTGCTCACGTACTACGTGGACGGCTTGCGCGGTGAGCGCGGTCTCCTCGCCGCTGACGAGCGCCAAGTCCTCGACCGCTTGATCAAGCTGGCGGAAAGCTGAGTCGGCTCAGGGCTGCCGGAACGCGCGGCTGAGCAGCTCGCCGACCAAGAGCGCGGCGCCGCCCACGAACATGCCCACGAAGAAGGCGCCGAACACGCTGAGAAACGGGTCCTTCCCGACGTGGGTGGAGATGAACACGCCGTAGCCGGCCGCAATGCCGATGTAGCCGGCGACGCGCCCCTTGCCGTGACGACGTGCCTCCCAGAGCTGCGCTACGACCGCCCCCACCACCGCGATGGCGCACAAGGCGCGCGCCACCGGCAGCGCCAGCGTGAGCCACTGCAGGTGAAAGAACGCTCCCGCGACGCAGGCTTCCGCGCCCAGGATCGCGAGCCACCCCACGGCGCTCGCCAGCCGCTCGAGGCTCGGGTTTCCACCCTCCACGCGCTTCATGCCCAGCAGCACCGGGACGATCGGTATCGCCACCGCCAGGATGCGCCCCACGACCGGCCGCGCCGCCTCGAGCTTGGCGCCTCCAATCACGAGCACGAGCGCCGCCATCACCCAAGGTAGGGCGGAGCGCGGGGACTCCTCGCTCACAGTGGCCCGCCACGGAGCGACCACGGGCGCGGCCCCGCCGGCTCCCTCGCTTGCTGGAGCCAGTCGAACACCGCCGTCGCCCAGCGCACCCTACCCTCCGTGCTCGGATGAATGTGGTCGCGACCTCGCGGCAAATCCGGAACCAGCGTCGACGAGTCCAGCACCTGGCAGGGCTTGGCGTTGTCTTTGATGACCTGCATCACGCCCGTGTCTTGCTTCCAGAGTGGCGGCAAGATCCACACGCACGGGCGGCCCCCCAGGCTCTTCACCAGGCGCTGCACGGGGCCGACTCGCTGCTCCGGCGCCGGGATCTCGATCTCGTTGGCCCCCAGCGTGATCAGGACCAAATCGGGGTTGTAGTCGGAGATCGCCTTTTTGAGCTGGGGTCCAAACGCCCAGTCGCCGATGTAGCTCGGCGTCTTCGTCTCCAGGGACGTTCGCAGGCCGGCGGCTCGGAGGAGCTTGCCCAGCTCCACGCCCAGCGCGTCCGCAAAGGAGTCCCCCACTTGAAGAATACGGCTACCTTGAGGCAGCGCGGCTGCGGTGTCGTTGGAGGGCGCTCCCGCTGGCGCAGCTGGCTCGGGAGCAGCGGCGGAAGCAACGGCGGGCGGCGGCGGCGCGTCCGAGCCCTGCTGAGCGTCCGAAGTCGGCGGCTGGGGCTCGGGAGTGGGCGGAGGCGGAGGCGGCGACGACGCGCAACCGCACAGCAGCGTAGCCGCGGCTACGGACAGCACGTCGAGTTGAAGCCCACGCCAACGTCGCGATTTTTGCATCCTGCGCTCCGACTTACCAAATTCCGGCCCCGGTGGGTGCCCCCGCTGTAGCGGTAAGCGTGGGGGCGGCCCTGGAAATTCTGCTGACAATCGGGGTCGAGCTCCGGCGTTGGAGCGCGGGTGACGCCCGCTTTTTCGGCCTCCAGGTTCACCTCGGGCGGGGCCGCTTCTTCCGCCGGCACGCAGCCGTGACCCGCCGACGGAGCCCAGCCGTCTCGGCAAACGGGCTCACCGGGCTTGGCGCAGCGCACGCCGTTCCACACCTTGGGCGCTTCACATGCGCGCGAAAGCACGCCGGCGAGGCAGCGGCCGTTTGCGTCCGCCCCGAACGGGCACGTCACCCCTGAGAGTGATGACGCGCAGCGCAGCCCCAGGTGCGAGCCCGAGAAGCGCTCGGACTCGCGGTTACGGAGCCGGGTGTGCAGCCACTTCTCGAAGCGCCGCGACCAGCTCCCGCCCCGGTAAGCGCGGGAAAAGCCGCTCGCCGGCGGCCAGGGGTAAGGCCCGTAGTAGTCGTCCACCCACTCCCACACGTTGCCGGTCATGTCGTACAGACCGAAGGCGCCCGGCGCGTAGCTCTTCACGGGGCAGCTGTGCGCCTGCTTCCAGCACGTGCGCCCGTCGGGCGATTCGTTGCCCCACGAGTACTCGAAGTACGCTTCTCCGCCGCGCGCCGCGAATTCCCACTCTGCTTCGGTCGGCAGGCGCTGGCCTTGCGCCACGCAGTAGTCCCGCGCCTGCGCCCACGTCACGCAGTTGATGGGATGCTCGCCGCGGTCCCGGTATCGATCGTTGCAATGGAACTGCTTGTTGTTCGGCTTGGTGCAGCCGCCTTTGGCGAGGCACGACCGGTACGCGGCGGTCGTCACTTCGACTTCGTCCAAGCAGTACGGCGCGAGCTCGGTCAAAAAGCGCGGGCTCTCGTCGTCCGAATAGTGCTCGCTGGGCTCGGAACCTATCCAAAACTTCCCGCCGGGCACGAGGCGCTGGCCGGCGGGGCAGCTCGGCGCTGGAGCCGGCGTCGGCGGCGCGCTCGCCGTCACCGAGGCGCTTGCCACTACCGGCGCCGCGCTGGCGCCCGCTTTCTTCTCCACTTCGCCGTGAGACCGACACCCGAGGGCCGCGTAAGACGCCATTATCCCCAGCAGCAGGGGGCGCAGGTGCAGTTTGGCGATCAGCACGGAAACGGCCCGGCTATAGCACTGAGCATGAAGCGCCGGGCAGCCTTGCAAAGCGCGCTCGCACTTTCCGGTGCGGCGCTCGGCTGCGCGGAGCCGAGCGCGCCGCCTGGCCGCGTCCTCGTGCCGTTCTGGTTCACCTACGGCGGCCGCAACCGGGCGACGCTCGAGGCGCTCGTCAGCCGATTCAACGCCTCTCAAAACGACGTGTGGGTGCGCGCGGTCTTTCAAGGCGACTACTTCGAGGGGCTGGCCAAGCTGCGCACGGCCCTCGCCGCCGGCGCGGCGCCGCCGCTCAGTCACGTCATCGGGGAGGTGGTGCCGTACTTGGCGGAGGCCGGCGTGCTGGAGGCTCTCGACGCCTATCCGGGCGCACGCGCGCTGCCGCTGCACCCCGCGCTCGGTCAAGCTGGCTCGTTTTACGGCGGCGCCCAGCGGCCGCTCGTGGCGGTGCCGTTCAACCGCTCGACGCCCATCGCCTACGTCAACCGTCGCCTCTTCGACGGCGCCGCGCCGAGCACCTGGCAGGAGCTGGAAGAGCTCGCGCGCTCGCTGACGCGGCCGGGGCGCTTCGGGTTCGGCTGTCCCATCGACTGGTGGTACTGGGCCGCGCTGGTCGGGCAAGCCGGCGGCGAGGTCGTGGAGCCCAGCGGCGTCGTTTCGCTCGGCGGCGAAGCGGGCGTCGCTGGCCTCGAGCTCTGGCAGCGCTTGGTCGCGGCAGGGTCGATGAAGCAGCCGCCCGGGCGCGACTACAACGCTTGGGAGCAGCTGAGCCAAGACTTCCTCGCGGGCCGCGTCGCGATGATTTGGTCATCCACCGCGTTCGTGCGCTACCTCGAGGAAACCGCGGAATTTCCGCTGCGCACGCTACCTTTACCGCACGGCGTGCGCGGCGCGGTACCGACCGGCGGCACTCACTTCGTCTTATTGAAGAGCGCTCCCGCCGAGCTCAAGCAAGCCGCGTGGCGCTTCGTGCGCTTCTTCCTCGAGCCCGCCGCCTCCGCGTTCTGGGCCAAAGAGACGGGCTACTTGCCGGTCACGACCGAAGCGGCCGCGCTCCTGCAGAGCGGCTTCTACCGCGACCACCCCAACTACCAGGTGGCGCTCGACCAGCTCGCGGTGGCGCGCCCTTGGCCGTGGTTCAAAGGCCTGTTTCGCATCCAGCGGGAGGTCGTGCAGCCGCGCCTGGAAGCGGCCGTGCTCGAACGTCAGGACGCGCGGCGGGTGCTGAGCGATGCCCGCGCCCTGGCTGAGGAGAGCGCGCGGTGAGGCCCTCTCGTCCCAGCCAGCCCTTCTGGCTGCTGCTGCCGATGCTCGGCTCCTTGGGCGTCTTCTTCGTGTACCCCCTGCTCTCGGCGATCCGTTCCAGCTTCTACGAGTGGGATTTGCTCACCCCGCCTCGTTTCGTGGGGCTCGCCAATTACGGCGCCATCGTGGCTTCGGGCGAGTTGCTCGCCGCGCTCGGCACCACCCTGCTCATCAGCGTGGTGGTGGTGGTCGGCTCTTTGGTTTTGGGGCTTGGTTTGGCGCTGGCCGTGCACCGCCCCGGCCGCTTGGCGTCCCTGGCGCGGAGCGCGGTGTTCAGCGCTTACGTCGTCTCTTGGGTGAGCGTCGGCCTGCTGTTCCTCTGGATCTTCGACGCGGATGCCGGGGTCGTGAACCGCAGCCTCGTCGCGCTCGGTATCGGCAAAGTGCCATGGCTCACCAGCACTTCGGTCGCGCCGCTCACGGTCGCGCTCATCGTGATCTGGAAGGTCACCGGCTACGCCATGGTCGTCTTCCTATCGGGGCTCTCGGCGCTGCCGCCGGAGGTGCAAGAGGCGGCCGCGCTAGACGGCGCGGGTCCCGTCGCGCGGCTACGCCACGTCACGTTGCCGCTCCTCCGGCCTACGGCCGCGTTCGTCGCCATCACCAGCCTGATCGCGAGCTTTCAGCTCTTCGATGTGGTGCGGCTGCTCACCCAGGGCGGGCCGGTGCGCTCCACCACCGTGCTCGTTTACGCGATCTACGAGCAGCTTTTTCGCGATTTACGGGTGGGGCGCGCCAGCGCGCTCGTCGTGGTTTTCTTCGTCGTTTTGGCCGCACTGACCTGGCTCAAGGTGCGGGCGTTCCGCGCGGAGGAGCCGACGTGATCGGCGAGCGCTCGTGGCAACGCCTTGCGCTCTCCTTCGCGCTCGTGGCCGCCCTCGTCTGGCTCTTCCCCTACGCGTGGATGGTGCTGACGAGCTTCAAGACTCCGCAGGAGCTCGTGCGCGCCCCTACCGCCCTGCCAAGCTCGTTCGATCTGGGTGCGTACCGCGAGGTGTTTCGCGCGCTCCCGCTCGCGCGCTACTTCGCGCTGACGACGGTGATGGCGCTGAGCATCGCTCTCCTCCAGATCGCGGTGGCACTGCCGGCCGCCTACGCGCTCGCCAAGCTGGATTTTCGGTTCCGCTCGGCCGCGTTCGCCCTGCTGCTCTCCGCGCTGCTGATCCCGACGGAGCTACGCTTCGTGCCGATTTTTACGCTATTTTCCGCGCTTGGCCTCGTCAACACCTTGCCCGCGCTGGTGCTGCCGTTCGCGGTCAGCGCGTTCGGCACCTTCCTCCTTCGTCAAGCGCTACTCTCACTGCCCAACTCGCTCATCGAGGCCGCGCGGCTGGACGGCGCCAGCGAGCTACGGATCGTTTATCGCCTCTTGCCGCCGCTGCTCGCCCCCGCGCTCGCCGCTTTCTTTCTGATCAGCTTCGTTCACCACTGGAACGATTACTTCTGGCCCTTGGTCATGACCGTCGACGACCAGGTGCGCACCTTGCCGCTCGGCGTCGCCCTTTTGCGCGAGCAAGGCTCCGGAGTTCGCTGGCACATCGTGATGGCCGGCAACGTGCTGCTCAGCGTGCCCGCGCTCGCGCTCTTCGCGATCGGGCAGAAGCACCTGCTCCGCGGCGTGGGTACGAACGTGGGCTAGCGCCACTCCAGCAGCAAATCCGCGGCCGTATCCGCCCTTTTCGCGATCCGGACCGTGCCCTTCACCCCCGCATGCTCGAGCGTGCCCTCGAACGCTCCCACGTGGTGGCAATCCAAAAAGTGAGGAGCGGAGAGCCGCACCACCATGGAGCCGTGATCGGCGTGCTCCACCGTGCAGCTGCTCGGCTTCAAATTGATGGGGTAAGTCTTGGCGAAGGCGGTCACCACCTCGTGCACGCCGGAAGCGGCGCCGAGCGTCACCTTACCGAGGGTAGACTTGAGCAGCGCGGCGGGGCCTGCGCGCCCGATGCGCCTCAAACCTTCACGAACCGAGACGCCGGGATGCAAAAGGGGGCACGCTCGGACGAGCAACTCGCCGAACTCACGCAGCGAGTAGAACCGAAATGGCAGGTAGCGAGCTTCCTTGAAGCGCATCGCCACGCCGCGCCGCTTACCGCCCTCCGCGAGCGCCTGATAGAACATCCCCGAAATCGTGGCGCTCTCCGGGATGAGCAACAGCGCCCGATCCACATCGAGGGGGTGGTCCCAAGGAGGGTCCACGAAGGTTCGCTCGGCGGGCCGCATGCGCTCGTGGTCAGCTTACAACGGCCCGCCTGCTGAGATTCAAGCGCGTGCGTGTGCGGCCCTTTCAGGTCGCACCCAAACTCTAGGAGCGACGCCGCTTGCGGCTCCCCCCAAGCGCTGCCGCGCCCAATAGCCAGCCGAGCACGCTACTGCTCCGAGGGCCGCTGGTGCTGCAACCGCCGTCCGTGGGCGCGGCGTTGCTGGGGCTTCCGCTCACGGCGGCCGTACCGCCGCTGGAAATACCCGTGCCGCCCGTACCACTCGGCGTGCCCGCGGTGCCGCTCGGCGTGCCCGCGGTGCCGCTCGGCGTGCCCGCGGTGCCGCTTCCGCCGGTAGCGGTCGAGCCGCTCGAGCCATTCCCAGTGCCGCCCGTGGGGGCCGACGTTCCGCCCGCACCAGCCGTGCTGCCGCCGCCGCCTGCGCCGCCGCCGCCGCCCGAGCCACTGCCGGGCATGGCGCCCGCTGGGCCGAGCGCGTCATCGGCCGTGAGCGACAGCACCGCGTAGCCGTTGATGAAGTTGACGTTTTCGGGCGCGTGGGTGGACTTATTCTTGGGCGATGCCCAGCTGCCCGTTAACCAGCCCGCGGGTACGGTCGCGGCGTCGAAATCCTCGCGCCAGGCGAGCTTGAACTCGCCTCCTTCGTACTTGGAGAACTGCACCCAATCCACGTACTCGTGCACGGGCAAGATCGCCGGGTCGAAGTTGCCGCCGAACGTCGCGTCACCGGGCCAAAGATTGAAGTGGATCTGCATGCCCGCGGTCGCCGCATTCTCGGCGAAGGCTTGCGGCGTCGCGCCCACGTCGCGCCGAATCTCCTGCCCGTCGATGAGCCACACCACCGCCTCCGGCGTCCACTCGTACGTGTACGTGTGGAAGGCGCCGCACATGTCTAGAGCGAGCGTGTGCTTTTGACTGTGGTTGGCGGAGGGCAGCCCGTAGATCGGGTTCGTCTCCATGCGGCACTCCGCGCCCAGCTTCTCGAAATCCAGCTCGTTCCAGAACACACCCGTCTGCTCGGATTTGTCCTTCCACATGAAAAAGCTGCTCACCACGCCGTCGCCCGCGGCGTACTGCACGCGCGCCTCCACCCGGCCGTATCCGTACGACTCACCCGAGTACAGCTCCGCGCTGCTCACCGCCAAAGCCAGCTGCGGGCACAGCGTAGCCGCCACAAAACCCAGCGTTTTCGAGAGATTTCGCATATTTTAGCTCGCCCGGCACGCGTGAGTGAGTCCGAGGGCGCGCTTCAATGTAGCGAGTGCTCCCACCTGATTGTTCGCGTTTCTTGGGGAAACCCCGCCCGGAGCACGTGGCACGCGCGTCGGCCCCGCGGTACCTTCCCTGCATGCCCGTCGCCCCCCGGCGAGCGATCCATCAGAACTTCCTCCCTCCCGGGAAACATCGCGCCTTCGTGTGGAAGTACTCGGAGCCGATCGGCGGGCGCCGCCCTCGGCACTTCCACGCCGAGCCGGAGCTGAACCTGGTCGTGCGCGGCTCCGCCACCTTCGGCATCGGCGACAGCGTCGTCACCGCGCGGGCCGGCGAGCTCATCGCCTTCCCCTCGGCCCAAGATCACGTCCTCCTCGACTCCTCGCCTGACCTCTACCTTTACGCGATAGGCCTGGACCCCGCCCTCTCCGCCCAAGCCCTCGACCAAGAGCCCAGCCTCCCGCTGCACGTCCAGCTCCACGCGGAAGAGCTCACCCCCGTCCTTCAGCGCGCGGCGGACATCGTCGATCGCCCCGGAGCGGACTCCCTCGCAGCCGACCTCTGGCAGCGCGTCCACTGGCTCGCCCGCCGCTCCGCTCCGCTCTCCGCGCAAGGCCCGCACGTCCTCACCCGCCGCACCCTCCAGCTCCTCCGCGGCGCGCCGGACCTCTCCCTCACCGGCCTCGCTCAAAACCTCCGCGCCCACCCCACCGAGGTCAGCCGCCACTTCCACCGCGACCTCGGCATCACCCTCGTGCGTTATCGCACCCGCCTCAAGCTCCTGGACCTCATCCAGCGCGTGGACTCCGGTCAAACCGAGCTCATGACCGTCGCCATCCACGCCGGCTTCGGCTCCTACAGCCAATGCCACCGCGCCTTTCAAGCCGAGCTCGGCTGCAGCCCCCGCAGGTTCTTCTCCGGCCTCCGCGACGGCATGCAAAGCGCGTATACGGATGAGTCGCTACCGGTAGAATTTCGGTAGACGCCTCAAAGCCCACACCGCTTCGCGAACCTCAGCACGGCTTCTTTTTTGGCCGCGGGCATGTCCGGATCTTCGCGGAGCCGCTTCACGTCCTCCGGCAGCTTGGCGCGATCGAAGCGCTTGTCGGAGCAGGTGACGAGGACGCGGAGGCGCATGGCCTCTCGCAAGATGCTGTACGGCGGGGGCCAGCTGTACTGATTGGCGCGCAGCGCTGCGGGCGTCGGGTCGAGGGCGGCGCTCAGGTAGTTCAGGGCGGCGGCGGGGCGCGCGTGGAGCCAGAGGTTGCGACCCACGAGGTACTGAGCGAGCGGATCGCCGGCGGCCGCTTGGGCGCCGAGCAGCGGCGCGGCTTCGTCCCAGCTGGGGCCGAGGCGAGCGTCGCCGATCAAGAGCGCGCGGAGAGCGGCGCCTTGGCGGGGGCCGTAGCCGGCGGCGAGGGTCTTGACCTCCATGGTGCGGCGGCGGTCTTCGTCGGCGTCGAGGGCGGAGACTTCTCGGTAGGCGGCCATCGCGTCGGCGGAGCGCTCGGCCATGGTTTGGATGTCGCCGCGTGCTTCGAGAGCGGCGGCGCGTTCCAGGACCGAGAGGCGCGGGTCGGTGGCGAGGGCCTGGTAGCGCTGGATGGCGTCGTCCAGCGCCCCTTCGCGTACCGAGCACAGCGCGAGGCCGAGGCGGGCGCGGGTGTTTTGCGGCTCCAGCTTCAGGAGCGCTTGCAGTGCCTCCCGGGCGCCGCGCGTGTCCCCTGCTCCGAGGCGCCCTTCGGCGATCGCGAGGTCACGGTCGACGCGCCGCGGGCACACACGGCCGAAGATGGAGGGCCGGTCGAAGCGGGCCTTGGCCATCGCCGCGAGCTCGGGCCGAAGCTGGATTTTGCTCAGATCTGCGCGGAACTCCCGGTCGAGGGCGAGCAGTGTTTTGCCCTGCGCGACTTGCTCGATCGGCTGACCCGCGTACCAGCCGCGCACGGAGTCCGCGCCGTAGCGATCGTGAAACCAGCTCACGAAAGCCCCGGACACGGTGTACGCGGCGTTGTGCGACTTCGTGAGGAAGCCGAGGCGGAAGATGTCGGGCATCTCCGGGAGGAGGCCGAGATCGAGCAACGCCTTCGCCCATTCCAGCAGCGTGAAGTCGTCGTCTTCGCCGGGGGATGCGGCGACCGCGATCCCTTCGATGCGGCCCGGATCCGGGATGAGGCCGCCGAGCGGACCGGCGACGCGGAAAGGTCCCGGTCCGAAGCTGCCCGTGACCACGTGCACGAGCTCGTGCCCGAGCGTCGGGTGCGGGAAGCCGGCGGCTTGGATGTACAGCTCGGCGCGCCACGGCTTGGCGATGTACGTGTGGCTCGCGCCCATGTACGCGCCTTTTTCGCCGTCGGAGGCGAACAGGAACACGGTGACGTGCTCCGGGCCCTTCGCGCCCAAGTACCCTTCGATTTCGGGCAAATGCCCGACGCATTCGTCCCCCACTCGGGCTGCGTCCACGCGCGGCACACCGGCGGAGTACGCGACCGTGCAGCGGCCGACCGTGAGCGAGCGACCCAGGCCTTCTTCGATACTGGCGCGGGTGTGCCAATGACCCAGGCGCGGCCCCGAGAGCGTGATCGCCAGGCTGAGCGAGGCCGCGAGCGCCCCCGCCACCACGATGCCCCGGCGTTCACGGCGCGCCAGGCGGAACCGGGCCGCGTCCGTGAGCTCGACATGCCAAGCGAGCGCGGCGAACGCCAGCAGGCTCGCGACGGTGCCGATGCGGTAGCTGAAGAGACGCGTGCCCGGATCCACCACCGTGTCGTAAAGAGGACCGGCAAAGTAGCCGACGAACGGGTCGAACCCGAACACCATCGGGCTAGTGTAAAAACGCCAAAAGCCGATCGCGATGCAGCCGATAGGGCCCGCCAGTGCGGCGAGCACCGCGACCAGCCGTTGGCGTTGAAAACGCAGCGCGAACAGGCCTGCCGCCGCGCCCCAAGCGCCGCCCATCACCGCCCCCGGGCCCGGGCCCGTCGCCCAAAGCTCGTAGCCAAGTGGCGCGTCGCAAAAGCCCACGCGTAGGCCGTGCAGCGTCGTCACGAGCGCGCCGACCACGGCGAGCACGCCGCCCAGGGCCACGCCGCGGCCCAGCGCGTCGAATGGCTGCGGACGGGCGCGCGCGACGAGCAGCGCGGTCGCGACCGCCGCGATGCTCGGCAGCACCAAGCCGCCGGCGAGCGCCGACTCGTACCCAGGGCCGCCGAACTGCGGAGCGAACCCGATGCCGCCAAGGGCAAGCGCCGCAACGCCCAGCGCCGCTCGTTCGGCGCGCGAGCGCAAAAGTGGAGTCATGCGTCCATCGCTCCCACTCGTTGCGCTCCCACTCGTTGCGCTTCCACTCGTTGCGCTTCCACTCGTTGCGCTTCCACTCGTTGAGTTGTCGTCACTTCCACTCGTTGGGCTTCCACTCGTTGGGGGCTGCTCACCGTCGCCTGGCGTCTCGCATTTCGGTTCCGGCCAACTCGCCCGGGAGCGCTAGTTCTGCCCTCGCCGCGACCTAAGGTTCCGTACTCATCGCGCCGCGGTCGCCTCGCCGTCGCGAGCTCGTTCAGCAAACTTAGTACCGATCCGTACGTCGGCCGTGGACGCGAAAGGGCGTCTTCTGTTCGGACTTCAAGCACGCCGGGTCGCTGAGAAAGTCGCGTACCCGCAGAGCCGAGCGTACTCGCAGAGCCGAGCGTACCCGCAGAGCCGACCACACCGTGAGCTCGCCGGGGAACGGTATTTCTCTCCCTACCGCGTAAGGTTCCGTACTGAAATTGACCAATGATTTCGCGGTCGCGTGGCGGGAAATCGTCGACGTACCGAATCGTACTACTCAGTCGCGAAGTAAGATTCGGTACATCACGCCGCGGCCGCCTCGCCGTCGCGAAATCGTTCAGCAAATTTAGTACCGATCCGTACGTCGGCCGTGAACGCCAAAGGGCGTCTTCTGTTCGGACTTCAAGCACGACAGGGCGCTGGGAAAGTCGAGAGCCGAGCGTACCTGCAGAGCCGAGCGTGCCTGCAGAGCCGAGCGTGCCTGCAGTGCCGAGCGTGCCTGCAGTGCCGAGCGTACCCGCAGAGCCGAGCGTATCCGCAGAGCCGACCACACCGTGAGCGCGCCCGGGAGCGGTATTTCTCTCCCCACCGCGACGTAAGGTTCCGTACTGAAATTGACCAATGATTCCGCGCTCGCGTGGCGCGAAAGCGTCGACGTACCGAATCGTACTACTCAGTCGCGAAGTAAGATTCGGTACATCACGCCGCGGTCGCCTCGCCGTCGCGAAATCGTTCAGCAAATTTAGTACCGATCCGTACGTCGGCCGC
>SECP01000118.1 GCA_004193285.1 Myxococcales bacterium
GTGGGCATAGCCGTCCCCGCACACCTGCACCTGGCGACGGGCGGAACCCTTGCGCCAGTGGGGCTGCGTCTCGGCGACCCCTAAATGCGACGAAGCCTCCCGACGTTTCCGCCGAGGCTTCTTTCGCTACCCGTGAGGGTGCTGCTTACTCGTCGCCGACGGCTACGAGATCGGCTGGCTGGACCCGCGTGAAGGTGGGCGGCGCGAACGTCGGCGACTTCTCGTCGATGACGACCTGCAGCTTCTTGTACGCGGGCAGGCCCGTGCCGGCGGGGATGAGGCGGCCCATGATGACGTTCTCCTTGATGCCGCGGGGGTTGCCCACCCGCGTCCGTGCTCGGCCGTTGGCCTGCGCGCGGCCGACCCCTCCCAAACGTGTGCTCGGCCGTCACCGGCCTGCGCGCACGTGGGAGGGGTAGCCGCCGCCCGCTGCAGTTCAGGGTGACCACGAAGCCCGAGACGACGACTCGCGTGCGCTCACTTCTCCTTGCGGCGCGCGGCCGACTCGCGAGAGGCGCACACGGTGCGCCGCGCCGGCGCGGTACGGCACCGTAGGGGCTCCGCGCGTCTGCGCGCGGCACACCGTCTGCGCCGGAGGGCAACGCCTGCCACGCGCCGCAAGGAGAAGCTCATGACCACACGCTCGTCATTGTCCTCAACTCAGTACGCTCGCCACATCGGCTTCGCGCGCGCCATGCGCAGCGAGCCCACTCCGTCGGAGCGTGCGCTCTGGGAAGCGCTCCGCTCCTCCCAGGTCGGCGTCGGGTTCCGCCGCCAGGCCGTCGTCGCTGGGTGCATCGTGGACTTCCTCGCTCCTTCGCGCCGCCTCATCCTAGAGGTGGACGGCGGCTACCACCGCAGCCCGGCACAACGCCGGGCGGACACGCGTCGCGACCGCCGCTTGCAGCGCGCCGGCTACCACGTCGTGCGGCGCCCCGCCGAGCTCGTGCTCGGCGATCTGCAAGCCGCCATCGCCATCATCTGCGCCGCGCTCTAGCGCCCGGCGCTCGCACGCTGAGCTCACCCGCGCGTCAGCTTCCACAAAATCGATAGGATCCGCCTCAATAGCGCCACGGGTCGCTCGCCATCACTGCGACTCACAAGCGGCTGCACCGCCTCCGCCAGCTCGATGCTCAGCTCCAATACGATGAATGCCATAGCGTGCGCTCCTTCGCGCTGTCGGCCCGCTCTCTTGCAGGCCTAACCGCGCTCCCCCACAGGCGCGCGCAGGCGCAGTCCAGGCTGCCGCGTAGCGGCACCGGCGTAGCCGGCGCGTAGCGGCCTGGACGGCGACGAGCACGCCGGTACCATCGCAACGGCCGAGAGAGCTCTCCCGCCCTGTGTGCATCAGCCGGCGCACAGCGCATATCAACGCCCTCACGATCACCCCGCCGAAGGCGGATCACGATCACCCGCCGAAGGCGGATCACGATCACCCGCCGAAGGCGGATCACGATCACCCGCCGAAGGCGGATCACGATCACCCGCCGAAGGCGGATCACGATCACCCCCACGATCACCAG
>SECP01000035.1 GCA_004193285.1 Myxococcales bacterium
CTCCTCCGCCGGTTTCAGCACCGCCCCCGCCAGCCGCCGCTCCCCCTGCAGGCGCTTCGCTCAGCGGCGCTCCGCCTGCGGTCGCGCCATCGACTCCTCCAGGTGCTGGCGTCGCTTGTCCGCAGTGCGGGCACCTGAACGCGGGCAACCGCTTTTGCGCATCGTGCGGCTACAACCTCGGTGCGCTCGCCGGTGCGTCGCCGTCCGTTCCCGCCGCCGCCGCCGCCGCTCCCGCGCCGGTAGGGTCGGGCATCATCCTCACCGCCTTGCGGGCGGACGGCAGCGAAGCCGGAACGTTTCGCATGCCGGACGCGCCAGTCGTCACGGTCGGCCGTGACACGGGCTCCATCTTCGCGGGGGATAGCTACCTTTCCCCGCGTCACGCCACGTTCAGCAAGCGCGGCGGGCAGCTTTTCGTCAAAGACGAGGGCTCTCTCAACGGCGTTTACCTCAAGGTGCGTCCCAACGAGCCCTGCTTGCTCGAGTTCGGGGACGTGTTCCGGATCGGGCAGGAGATCATCCGCTTCGAGGAGCTCCGCGGTCAGGGCAAATCGGCGGACGGGGTCGAGCGCTTCGGCAGCCCCGCCAAGGGCTACATCGGGCGGCTCGCGCTGGTCATCGGTCGCGACACGACCGGCAACGCGTTTCCGGTGCCGGAGCGCGGCGTGCACTGCGGTCGCGAGCGCGGCGATATCCTCTTTTCGGAGGACGGCTACGTTTCGGGCCTGCACTGCCGCATCGCGCGCGGTCCGGACGGTCGCGTCTACCTGACTGACGTGGGCAGCTCCAACGGCACCTTCATTCGCCTGCGGGCAGAGCGCGCCGTCGGCGGCACGGACATCTTGCTCATGGGCCAGCAGCTGTTCCGCATCGACGCGTAAGCTGCGCGGCCGATGACCAAAAGGATTCGCGTGGTCGCGGCGGTCATCGCACAGGATGGCCGCTACCTCGTGACGCAGCGCCGCCCCACGGCGGTGCTGCCGCTGCTCTGGGAGTTCCCGGGCGGCAAGGTGGAGTCCACCGAAACGGATCTGGACGCGCTGAAGCGCGAGGTCAGGCACCGCGTCGGCGTGGAGATCGAGCCGGGCGCACCCATGAGCTCGGTCGCCCACGAGTACGAGCACTACACGGTAGAGCTGTTCCTCTACGAGTGCCGCCTCACCCAGGGCGAGCCGGCGGCCGTGAACGTGCACCAGTTTCGGTGGGTCGAGAGCGCGGACTTCGAGACCTTGCCGTTCACGCCGGCGGACGAAGCGTCGATGAGCAAGCTGCTCGGCCTGACTCAGTAGCGCGCAACTCCGCCGCCCGCGGACCGAAGAGAGCCCATGAAGCTCCTGGGCCGCGTGCTGTCAGAGATTTTGAACGGGCTGGCGCCCAGCCTCTGCGCCGCATGTGACGAGCCAGCGAGCGGCGCGTTCTGTGAAGCGTGCGGGCAGAACTTCCAGAAGCCTCCGGAGCGCCTGGTCGCGGGGGTACCGCTTTTGATTGCGGGCGCCTACGCGCCGCCACTCTCGACCGCCATCTTGCGCTTCAAATACCAGGGGCGCGCGGAGCTCTCTCGCTCCCTGTCCCGGCTCGTTGCGCCAGCGCTGGGCACCCTGGGGCTGCCAGCAGACGCGGTGCTCGTGCCCGTGCCGCTTCACCCCAAACGGCTCGCCACGCGCGGCTACAACCAGGCCGCGCTTCTGGCACAAGAGCTCGGCCGCAGCAGCGGTTTGTCATGCCGGCCACGTCTGTTGGCGCGAGCTCGCGAGACCGAGCGACAAGTGGGAAAGGCGCGCGACGCACGTCTGACGAACGCGGCTGACGCCTTCCTGGTGAGGCAACGTGGCGCACGTCACGCGGTCGTGGTGGACGACGTGGTCACGACAGGCGCCACGGTGCGAGCTTGTGCGCAAGCTTTGGCACGCGGGGGCATCGAGCTGTGCGCGGTAGTCGCGCTGGCAGAGGCGTTCGGCGACTAGCCGTGCCGAAGGCTTTGCTTGTAGTGTTGAAGATGTCCGCCGCATCGCGCGCGGACATGTCGCGCGAGTGCGCGGAGTCGTTGCTTGACCGAGTCCTCGAAATCCCCGCCACGGCCTGGGCCGGCGAGCGCGCCGAGCGCGGCGCCTGCTTCCCCCGGCGCGCCTTCGTCGCCGGCCAAGCCGCACGGGCCCCCGCCTCCCCCCGTGCGCCAAACGAGCCGTGCGGATGCCGGTGCCGCGCCCGTGCCGGCGGCGGTGGTGCTCCCTCCGGCTCCCTCCGAGCCTAGTCAGGCGCTACCTCGCGAGGAGGCTCGCGACACACTCGCGCCGTCTAGCTTCGGTAGTCTCGGCTCACGTCCTCACCCGGGCGCTCCGCCCACGGGAGTGCGCAGCGCCCGGGCACCGCTCCCCACCCTCGGTGAGCTGGAAGGCGCGTCCGCAACCGCCACGCTGCGCCCGCCCGGTGCGGTTCCGCCCCCGCCCCGCGCGCTGCCGACGGCGACGCCCAGCCCCGATCCGGTAGCGTTCGAGCGGCACGGCGTGCTCGAGACACCACTACCGCTTCCGCGCACTCCGATCACGCCTGCGCTCGAGCTGGATTCCACGCTGGGCATGAGCGGCAGCGCTTCGAAGAAAGCCGCGCAAGCGGCGCTCGTCGAGCAAAGCCGTCTGGCGGAGAGCGTGGTCGCACCCAGCGCGGTGCCCGCCCCCGGCCTGTACATCGCGGACGAGCCGTTGGAGCGGCGCCCCAAGCAAGCGTCGCTCGTGACCGTGCCGCGCCAGGAGCTGACTCGCCTGCGCGGCGCCATGCTCGTGCTGGGCGGCTTGTTGCTGATGGCCGCGGGCGCGCTCGTCGTGCTCGTCTTCCGGCGCGCGGACGCGAACCGCCAAGCGGTCGTCGGCCGAGCCTCGGCGAGCGTCGCTGCGGTAGCACCGCCGGGCTGCGCGCTGCATGCGCCGCCCAGTCGCATCTCGCCCATCGAGCGCTCGGTACCGATCGCGGCGCGCACCCTAGCCGACGGCAACGTGGCGCTTGCTTTCGCGGAGACCAAAACCTCGGCGGTCGCGTTCCTGTACCGGCCGGTCTCCGGCGACGTGGAGCGGCAGCAAACCTCGTCGTCGAACGCGGAGGTCACGCACGTCAGCCTGGACGCTCCTCCGATCGTGACTCGCGGCAGCGCGGACTTCGCGCTGGGGCAGGCGCTTTCGCCAGGGCTCGAGCTGGGCGTCGGCGCAAACGGCATTTTGCGGCGCGGCAGCGACGGCGCAACCGGCGTGGTCTGGTCACTGCCCACGGGCTCACGCGTCACGCAGCCGCGGGTCGTGCAGCTACCTGGCGGTTACTTCGTCACCTTTCGCCAGGGCGGCGCCGAGGGCCAAATCGTAACGGGTTGGGTGCGCGCGGACGGTACCGCCGCGTCCGAGCTCACCCCGCTGAGCGGCTTGCCCCACAACCTGGGGACGCCGACCACCGCGGTGTTCGCAGAGCGCGCATTGCTCCTCGTCTCCGCGCGCGCGGATAAAACGGAGCGCTACCGCATCTTCGCGGCGCCCGCCGCGCCGGGCCAAGCTGCCGGGCCCGCGCGGGTGCTGGAAGCGCCCGGGGAAGGAGGCGGGGCGATCGCGCCCTCGCTGAGCGCGCTCCCGGGCGGTCGGTACTTGCTGCAGTGGACGGACGGCAACGTGGGCCAGTATCAAGTGCGGTCTCGCATCTTGAACGCCGAGCTCTCGCCGCTCGCTCCACCGGCGTTGGTTTCGGCCAAGGGCGCCAACGCTGGTCAGGGCGTCGTCGTGGGCACCGCTCGCGGCGCCGCGTCTTTTTTCATTCAAACCACGGCCGGCCACGACGAGCTGTGGGGAGTAGCGCTCACGTGTCATTGAAGTACGGCTGGCTGCTGGCGTTGCTGCTCGGCACCGGCTGCGGCGTCTTTTCCCCTAAGGGCCCCACGGAGGTCGCGCGGGGCGAGTACTACGCAGCGGGCCGCCCCGAATACGACAGCTTCTTCATCTTGCTGCACGAAAAGCAGGTAGAGCTTTTGTCCGCGCCCGGCGAGCCGCGCGCCGCACGCGAGGGGCTGACGAGCGCTCTCGGGCTCACCGCGGACGCTTCGGACGAGGCGCTCGCCCAGCGGCTGCGGCAAGAGCTGCAGAAGCTCGCGAGCCAGGGGCTGCGCGTGCGGCTGGAGTTGCCGCCGCCGTCGACCGCGCTGGACGCATCGGCCACGCTGCACGCTTCCGATTCCATCGTCACGACCCCGCTCCGGGTCTCGCTGCCGAAGGAAGCGACGCGGCTGGTGAGGGCACGAAACCGCATGCTCGAAACCAAGGCCGAGCTGGAAAAGCTGCGCGTGATGGGCATCACCCTGGAGGGTAGCGTGGACCGCGCTTTCCGTACGGAGGGGCCGTGGAAGCGCGACGAGGTCAAGAGCAACCTGAACGACAGTCAGAAGGTCATCACGCTCATGCAATCGCGCGCTGGTGAGGTGGAGGCGCTCGCGAGTCGCGGGCTCGCCGTGCTTGGCGCGGTCGGCACGACTGACGCGAGCCTAGACCAGGCCGTCGCGGAGCCGACGCCTGCCGAGGAGCCGAGCAGGTCACGGAAGCGCGCGGAAGCACGAGGAAGCGCGCGGCCTGCCGGCGGCCGGCCGCCATCAACGAGCCGCCCCCCGGCCCCGCGCGGGGATGGCGAAGCAGCGGCGCCCAAGCCCGTTCAGGGTAGCGCGCCCGCCGAGATCGAGCCCTGAGCGGTTAGAGCAGGCACTGCTCGAGACGGTTCGCGTCTTCCGCTTGCATGGCGCACTCGTAGCCGCGGCGAGACAGGCGGCTCGAGCACTCCGCAAATGCCGGATCCTGCTGCGCCTTCCTGCGCGCGTCCTGCTGTAGCCGCAGCACCTCGCCGGCGGTGGACTTGGGGCGGTCGTCTCGCAGCAAGAGCTCTACGTAGTGATCGAGCAGGAGCTGGCACTCGCTGCTCTCCACGCGCTTGCAGCAGCCCACGAGCAGCAGCAGCAGCAGCGCGCACGACGCGCGGGCGCGGCTCATCGAAAGCAGCGGTCCGTGATGTCTTGCGCCTTGGCCGCGGTGCGAACGCATTGCATGGCCGAGTCCGTGATGCGCCGGCCCACGCACTCTTTGAGCTGCGATTCCTTGACCCAGCTCCGCGTGCGCTCGAGCTGCTCCTTGGCCGTATCCGGGTCGCGACCTATCGCGCTGCTCTCCAGCTCCAGCTTGGTCACCCTGTCGGCAATTTCCTGACACTCCTGCTCGGTCGCCGGGTGCCCGCAGCCCAGGGTGAGCGCGGCGACGGCCAGCCACCAGGGGCAGCGGCGAGGTCGGAAGGGCAAACGAGCCAAAGTGGGCGCCAAAATCATCGAGCCCCGAGCTTTTGGTCCCGTTCGCGCTCTTTGGCAAGACCAAGCAGTGGCGCAAACGCTGCAGAAATCTGGACGCTTGTCCAGGTGCTGCTAAATTGACGAGGAATGACGCAGAAGCGTCCCGCCGCCGCCTCAGCCGCCGCCGTGACGCCGGAGCTCCTCCTGCGCAAGGCCACGCTGGCGCGGACATCGCTCACCCGCGCCAAGTACGCGCAGCGGGGGCTTTCTTACGCAGCCCCGCTCGACCACACCACGCGGGTGCTGCTCTTGAGGCAGCTCTACCTTTCGCACATGGAGGGTCGCCGCTTCGCGGATGCGCTCGTCATTGCCGAGCAAATGCTCGGCACCACGGTCATGCTGGACGTGGCGCGGCAAGACGCCGCCCGCGCGTGCCTCGGCCTGGGGGACCGCGAGACGGCCATCGAGCACCTGCGCATTGCCAGCCGAGTGAGCCCACCGGCAAGGCGGTCCTTTCACCTGTGGACGCTCGGCACCGTGCTGTACCTGGAGGGCCGCTACCCGGACGCGTGCGGAGCCTTGTCTCGAGCCGCGCGCTGGGGCACGACCGACAAGCCTCTCTACTTGGCCGGGCTCGGTCTGGCGCGCCTCGCGGCCGGGGAGGACGTCCCCGAGCTCGCCGAGCTGCGTGAGCGCCTTTCGGATGCGGCGTGCGGCCAGGGCTACGGGCAGTTCGTGCTGGGTGAGCTGTGCTTCGCCTTGGGCGACTACGCGGGCGCTGCGCGTTACCTCAGAGCTTTCCTGAAACGAGTCACGAGCGGGCGCGTAGCTCTGCAAGTATCGTTGTCAGGTGAGATCTTGCGAGCGAAACGGCTGATTCGTCGCGCTTCGGCCAAGGTCAGGTAAGGTTTTCGTCGTGTCGCTACGTCCTCGTCATGTTGCCCTGCTGCTCACGTTCCTGGCGTTGCTGGTCCCGGCGAGCGCGCTGGCCGCTCCGGAAGACGCGTTCACGCGCGCTCTAGCGCGGGGCCCCGTTTACGCGGCGCTGGCGGCATTGGTCGGCGGCCTCGCCGTCAGCCTCACCCCTTGCGTCTACCCGATGGTGGCGGTCACGGTGAGCGTCTTCGGGGCCAAGCAGGCCAAGAACCGCTCGGAGGGAGTGCTGCTCTCCCTCGCGTTCGTGCTGGGTATCTGCGGCATGTTCGTGCCCATGGGCGTCGCGGCCGGTATGACCGGGAGCTTCTTCAGCGCGGTGCTCCAAAACCGCTGGGTGGTCGTCGGCATCGCCGGCGTCTTCCTGCTCATGGCCGCCAGCATGTTCGGGGCCTTCGAGCTCACGCTGCCCTCGTCACTGAACAACAAGCTCGCGGAGATGGGCGGCATCGGCAAGAAGGGCGCGTTCGTGCTCGGCTTGGTGTGCGGGCTCATCGCCGCGCCTTGCACGGGCCCCGTGCTCACCGGCATCTTGGCGTGGATCGCGAGCACGCAGAGCGCGGGGCTCGGCGCTTTGGCCATGGGCGCGTTCTCGCTCGGGCTCGGCGCACCGTTCTTCGTGGTCGGCGCTTTCGCGGTGCAGCTGCCGAAGAGCGGCCACTGGATGGTGCACGTCAAGAGCGGCCTCGGCATCGTGCTGGTCGTGGTCGCGCTCTACTTTCTCAACAACTCGTTCGGCTTTGCGAACCGCTGGGTGTCGAGCTCGGTGCCATTCCTCGCCGGCGCGCTCGTGGCGGTCGCAGTGGGCCTGCTGCTCGGCGCGGTCCATCGTGAGTTCGGCGAGCCCGGAGTCGGCGTGAAGGCGGCCAAGGGTGCGGGCATCGCGCTCGTCAGCGCTGGCGCGCTCGCCGCTCTCCTCGGCTTCATCAAGCCGGCCGAAGCGCTGGCCTGGGAAAAGAAGGACATCGAGGGCGCCCTCGCGCGCGCCGCGACGGACAAGCGGCCTCTCATCGTGGACTTCACGGCGGCTTGGTGCGGAGCGTGCAAAGAGCTGGACAAGCAGACCTTCTCGGAAAGGCGCGTCGGGCAAGAGCTCGGCCGCTTCGTGGCCGTGAAGGTGGACGCCACGAACAACGACGACCCCCAGGTCGAAGCCCTGCTCGCTCGTTACAAGGTGGTCGGGCTACCCACGGTGGTTCTGTTCGACTCGCGCGGGAAGGAAGCCGTCCGCTTCAACGATTTCGTCCCACCCGACGAGTTCCTGAAGTCCGCGCAGATGGTGGATTGACCCGCCGTAGGCGTGGCCACATAGCAACGGCGGGGCAGGAACGTCCGTGCCTATTTTGTTTTGGAGCTTGCCGAGAGCGCGTGGCTTTCGACCTCTCCAATCGAGAAAGTCCCGGATCGGGGCAAGCGCCGGTGCCCGACTGACTCTACCTCGCGCAGCAGGACGTCCCGAGGTACCGGCTTGTCGAGGATCTTCGGCATGCTGGGCAGGTTCTCGCGGCGCGCGATCGAAGAGCAAAGCAGGGAGGCACCGTAGCTATCCCCGCTCAAAAGCAGGAAGCGCTCCGCCAGCTGGGGGTACCGCTCACGGACGCGGACGTAGAGCTCGGCCCCGCTCAGGTGCGGCATCGCGACGTCCGACACGATGACGTCGAAGTGGCTCCCGTCCGCCAACTTGGCGAGCGCTTCCGCGGCGCTGCCGGCCGTCACTACGTCTAGCTCGCGCAGCATGCCGGCGGTCGCGCGCAGCACCAGCACCTGATCGTCCACCAGGAGCAGTCTGAGGCGCCGGCGGGTTGGCTCCGCATCCGCGCCGAGGTCCCAAACGCCGGAGGCGGCCAGGCGCTCGTTGCAGGGGGGGCAGCGCCACTCCGGCTCCCCTCCTGTCTCGCCCAGCTGCGCCGTCCAACCGTGTCGTGCAAGGAGGACGAACCCCCATTCCACCGCGGCGGAAGAGTCGCCGCAATCCTTGCACACGACCGACGAGCTGCTCATGCCTCGAGGGTGATGCAAGTCGCGCGCCGCTGGATTTCGTCCGACAACCTACGACGGTGTCGGATGTAGCGTTTTTACTTCTTCACCCAGCGTTCCAGCTTCGAGAGCGCGCTCGCCACGTTTGGTTTCGCGTCGTCGAATTCGATCCATGGATCGTCGATCTCTGCCGTTCGCGTCGGCACGGACACGATCGTGAAACGCGAGGGATCGAGCCCCGCGTGCAGCTCCTCCCAAGCCAGTGGAGTGGAGACGGTCGCGCCGGGATGCGCTCGCACCGAATACGGCGCGACGATGGTGCGCGACGTTCCGGTCTGACCGGTGTCGACGTACATGCGGTCCCCGCGCTTGTCGATCTTGCGCTCCATGGTCGCGATCTGTGAATGCTGCGCGGTAACGATGCGGCCGATGAGCTCCACCAACAGCTTGGCCGCCTCGAACGGGATGCCAGTGCCGAGCGGGATGAGCACGTGAAGCCCGCGCTGACCGGACGTCTTCGGAAACCCTGGCAGCCCCGCGTCGTCCAGCACTTCTTTCAAGGTCAGGCCGACCTTCACCGCGTCCGAGAATTCGCGGTCACCCAAGTCGAAGTCGATGGTGATGAAGTCGCAGGTGCCGAGCGACTGCTCACGGCACGCGAGCACGTGCAGCGGGATGCAACCGAGCTGAGCGAGGTAGACGAGCCCGTCCACGTCGTCGACCAGAAATACGTTCTTGGGCGTACGGTCCACCTCGTCCGTATCCGAGATGTCCAGCCGGCGCATCCAGCTCGGCGTGCCCTCCGGTACGTTCCACTGATAGAAGCTCTTACCCGCGATGCCGTCGGGGTGGCGCACGAGCACCAGCGGGCGGCCCTTCAAGAAGGGCAGCATGCGCGACGAGATGCTCGCGTAGTAACTGCAGAGGTCCGCTTTGGTGTAGCCGGACTCGGGCCAGAACACCTTGTCCGGGTTGGTGATGATGACGCGGCCGGTACCCAGCGAAACCACGCTCCCCGCCTCCGGCTCGCTGATGGGCGCCGGGGGCGACGCGTGGCAGTCTTTGGGAGCCACGTCAGGGCGAAGCCCCAAGAACACCGGCGCGCGCAGCCGCCCGTCTTCCGTGAAGCCCAGGTAGCGGACTTGCACGACCAGCTCCGGCCGCGTCCAGCGCGCCTGCTCCGTGCCCGGATCTTCTGGAGCGGCGCCGTGCCCCGGGTACTCCTGTTGCTCCAGCTTGGGCAGCTCGTCACGCAGCAGGCGCAGGGTGGAGTCGGATAGTCCACTGCCCACCCGGCCGCGGTACTGGAGCTGCCCGCGCACGTAGGCGCCCAGGCACAAAGCCCCCAAGCTCTTGCGGGATCCGGCACCCGGCACGTGACCGACCACGACGAAGTCGTCGTCCCGCTCGCACTTGAGCTTGACCCAATCGGTCGTTCGTCGCGGGCCGACCCGGTACGGCGAGAGCTTACGCTTCGCCACCACGCCTTCGAGCCGCTCACGCCGGCAAAACTCGTGCAGCGCCGTACCGTCGTCCTCGATGTGGTCCAGAACGCGCACGAGGCCGCGCCCGCGCACGAGCTGGGAGAGGATTCGCTTGCGCTCCAGCAGCGGCAGCCCAGTGAGGTCACGCCCGCCCAGCGCGAGGAGGTCGAATACCAAGTAGACGACCGGCACCTGCGCGCGAGCCTGCTCGATGTCCAGCGGCTTTTGGGCGTGGATGCGGGGCGCGAGCTTCTCGAAGCTCGGCTTGCCCTCGGCGTCGAAGGTCACGATCTCGCCGTCCAGGAGCGCGTCCTCCGCGGGCAGAAGTGACACCGCGCGCGCCACCTCCGAATAGCTGGCGGTAGCGGCGCGGCCGTTGCGGTAGCGCAGCGCCACCTGCGGTCCGCGCTTGTCGGCTACGATCCGCACGCCGTCTAGCTTCAGCTCGTAGAGCCGCTCGGGGTCGCTGAGCGAGGCGCCTTCTAGGGCGCACAACATCGGCTGCAGGCCATTGGCCGTGATCGCGCGGCGCGGCGCCTGCTCTACCAGCCGTAAAATCTCCGCGCCCACCTCGGGCTTACGGAAGTTCTCTTCCCCCGTGAGCCCGGAGAGCACGCCGCGGGGCTGGCTCGTCACGATGTCTTCGTCTTTGGCGTAGGCGTCCTGCTTCTTGATCAGGAGCCAGTCGCTCTGCTGGCCCTCTCCCACCTCGAGCTTGCTCTTGCTGCGACCGGTCCGGACGAGGGCGTAGGTGCCGCGCAGCTTGAAGCCGGAGAGCTCGAACTTGAGATCACCGCGCTCGATGCCCTCCTCGGCCGAGGTCTCCAAATAGCGGATCCTCCCCGTATCCCACACGATCATCGAGCCTGCGCCGTAGTTGCCGGCGGGAATGACGGCCTCGAAGTCCAGGTACTCCAAAGGGTGATTTTCGGTATGGACCGCGAGCCGCTTGTCGAGCGGCTTCAAGCTCGGGCCGCGGGGCACCGCAAAGCTCTGGAGCGTGCCGCCGCACTCGATGCGTAGATCGTAATGTTCTCGCCGCGCTTGGTGCAGGTGCACGACGAAGCGCCCGCTGCGCGTGGCGCGGGAGCTGCCCTTTCGTTCAGCACTGAACGGCTCCGTGGTCTGCGCAGGGTCGCGCTTGCTCCGGTACCGCTTGAGCTCGCTCGGATCCCGGCCACTTTGGCCAGTCCCGCCAGGAGATTCACCCGAACTTTTCTTCAATTGGTGCTCCTTCCGCTAGCATAGCGCCATGCCCGCACGCGCCGTCCTTTCCGGCACGATTTCCTTCGGTTTGGTGTCGATCCCGGTCAAGTTCTTCACCTCCGCTTCCTCGGAGCAAGTGAGCTTCAACATGCTGCACAAGAAGTGCGGCGGCCGCCTCAAGATGCAGTTCGTCTGCCCGACCGACAACGAGGTCGTCGAGCGCTCGGACACCGTGAAGGGCTACGAGTACGCCAAGGGCCAGTACGTGCAGTTCACGGAAGAGGAGCTGAAGGCGATGGAGGCCGAGCGCGGCGGCTCCATCGAAATCACGGAGTTCGTGCCGGTCACCAGCGTCGACTTCATTCAGGTCGAAAAGAGCTACTACCTCGGTCCAGACAAGGGCGGCGACAAGGCTTATCGCTTGCTCGGCGAGGCCATGACCGCCAAGGGCCGCGTCGCGGTCGGCCGGTGGTCGGCGCGCGGCAAGGAGCAAGTCGTCCTCGTCCGTCCTTACGGCAAAGACGGCCTCGTCATCCACCAGCTTTATTACTCGAACGAGGTGCGTGCCTTCAGCGAGATAGATACCGGCGCCACCTTCAGCTTCAGCGACAAAGAGCGGGAGCTCGCGGAGAAGCTCATCGAAGAGCTGGGCACGGACTCGTTCGACGCCACCAAGTACGTGGACTCGTACAGCGAACGAGTGAAGGCCGCGGTAGACCAGAAAGTCGCGGGCCAAGAGATCACGATCGCCCCCGAAGCCCCCAAGGCGCAGATCATCGATCTTTTCGAGGCTCTCAAGAAGAGCTTGGCGGACGTACAGGAAAAAGGCGGCCCTCTCGCCGGTCCGAAAAAGGCAGAGCCGGTCGCGGAAGAAGCCGCTCCCGTCAAAAAGCCGCGCGCCAAAAAAGCGCAGTAGCCCTTGCTCCCCGCTCGCGGCGCAGCGGCGCGACTCGGGCGGACAGCGGCAGTTTCTTGGCCCACCGCCCGGCGCCGACTTAAGTCACCTGGGCAAGGAGGCTCGTCATGAAGGCTCGTCCCGCAACCCTGGTCGTCATCGAGTTCGGCGCCAGCTGGCCGCGCTGGCTCAATCCGAGCGGCGATCGTGGAGATCTGGCAGTGGTGGCGCAGCACTATGCGGGCCCGCCTACGGATCTGATCACGCAGGTGGCGATGCGCGTGACCCGTCTGCAGACGCGAGGCTGGCAGCTCACTTCGATGGTGCTCGTCTCGAACGGGCGCGCGGACGCGCCCACGGCGGCAGCGCGCTCCATCTTGGCCCGCGGCTTACTCGCGCACCTCGCCAGCTCTGGTGGCGGTAGCTTCGTGCTCAGCGTCGACAGCTTCTTGGGTCGCCGCGCCGAGCACAACGTGGCGAGCCTCGTGGCCGCGCTCGAGCCCATCGCGCTGAGCAGCCGAGTCGAGCTGCGCTCCGAATACTGCGGCACTCAGACGCCGGAGTTGCCGCTCGCCGTAACCCTGACGGCCTGAAAAAACGGTGCTATGGCGGCCGCGTGCCTTCGGACGCGGCCCCCACCGATTTGCCACCAGAGCTCGACGCGGAGACGTGCGTGGCGCTGGAGTGGCCGGCGCTCCTCGCGGCCATCGCCGGCAATTGCACGAGCAGCTCTGGTAAAGCGCGCGCTCTCGGACTGCGGCCCGAGCCCGAGATAGAGGCTGCGCGCGCCCGAAACCGCGTCGTGGGCGAGCTGCTGGACTGTGACAGGCTGGGCCTCGCGCCGATCGCGCGCGCCTTTCCGGACGTAGCTCCTGCGCTGGAGCGCGCGGTCAAAGGCGGCGTCGCGAGCGCCGCGGAGCTGTGGCAGGTCCGGGAGCTTCTCGCGGTCGCGGCGCACCTGCGCGTCTTCGCGCGGGGCCGGCGCGACACTCACCCAGCCCTGTCCGCCGCCGTGGACTCGCCTACGGAGCTGGCGGGGCTGGAGGAAGAGCTGACTCAAGCGCTCGAGCCCGACGGCACCGTCGCGGATCGCGCGTCTCCCGCGCTGTCGCGCGCCCGCAAGCGGTCACGCGAGCTCCGCGAGGACCTCAAGCGGCAGCTGGGGCGATTGCTCGAAAAGCACGCGGACGTCGTGCAATCCGACTATTACACCGAGCGCGAGGGCCGCTACGTCCTCCCGGTGCGCTCGGACGCCCACTTGCGGGTACCCGGCATCGTGCTGGGGTCGAGCGCCTCGGGGGCTACCCTCTTCGTGGAGCCGCAAGAGCTCACCGGGCTGGGCAACGAGCTGCGCATCCAGGAGGCGGAGGCCCTGCGCGAAGCCGCGAAGGTGCTGGGAGTGCTGTCCGGTTACGTGGCGAGCGACGCGCTCCACGTGCGCGCCGCGCAGCGCGCCTGCGAAGAGGCGGACTTGCTCGGCGCGCTCGCGCGGTTCGCACGCCAGACGCGCGCGATCGTGCTCCCGCTCGAGCCGGAAGCGCGAATGGACTTGCGGCAATCGAGGCACCCGCTGCTCGCGCTTGCGCCCTACGAAGTCGTCGCGAACGACATCGCCATCGAAGCGGAACGAGCCCTCGTCATCTCCGGTCCCAACGCCGGCGGTAAAACCGTCGCTCTCAAGACGCTGGGCCTCGCGGCGTGGATGGCGCGCGCCGGTATCCCTCTGCCCGTCGCGGAAGAGTCCCGCATTGGCTGGTTCGACACCGTGCTGGCGGACATCGGGGACGAGCAGAGCATCGCCCGGTCGCTATCCACCTTCAGCGCCCACGTGCAGCGCCTGTGCTCGCTTTTGGAGCGCGCGTCTCCGCGCAGCTTGATCTTGCTGGACGAGCTCGCCTCCGGCACGGATCCGGAAGAGGGCGCGGCGCTCGCAACCGCGGTGCTGGAAGAGCTGACGGCACGAGGCGCCGCGGTAGCAGTCACGACTCACTACGAAAAGTTGAAAGAACAAGCGGCCCACGCCACACGTCTGCACAACGCTTCTGTCAGCTACGACTTCGAGCGCATGGCGCCCACGTTCAGGTTGACCATGGGCGTGCCGGGCGCGTCCAGCGCTCTCACCGTCGCGACGCGGCACGGCTTGCCGGAGAGCGTCGTCGCGCGCGCCAAGGCGCTCCTTCCCGAGCAGTCGCGGGAAAGAGAGCGCGCCGTCGAGCGGCTGGAGCGGGCTCGGCAAGGTTTCGAACAAGAGCGAGCCGCGCTGCAGCGCGAGAAAGAGGCGCTGGAGGAGCTGCGCAGCGCGGAGAGCTCGCAGCGTGACGAAGCACGCGGCGAGCTGGAGGCGGAGGTCGAGCGCGAGACGGTGGCGCTCCGCCAAAACGTATCCAAGATCCGCGCGGAGCTGCTCGCCGCGCGCGAACGGCTGAAGCGAGAAGGGCACGATCCCAAGGTGCTGCGCAGCATCGAGCGGGACCTTGGGCGCGCCGCCCAGCATGTCTCACTCGGTGGCTCGCTGTTGCCCGTGAAGGAGGCGCCGGCGGCACCCGCCGCGGCGGTGGTGCCGCGCTTCAGCTTCAAGCCGGGAGAGCACGTACGCGTGAAGTCGACCGGCCTGATGGCCTCCATC
The DNA here is from genome assembly GCA_004193285.1 of Myxococcales bacterium. Classification (GTDB taxonomy): domain Bacteria; phylum Myxococcota_A; class Polyangia; order Polyangiales; family Polyangiaceae; genus PMG-095. The sequence goes on from SECP01000035.1 coordinate 14,418, forward strand.
GTGGATGTGGACGGCGACAAGCTTCGGCTCCAAGTAGGGTCCATAAAATTAATTTTACGTGCGGAGGACGTAGAGCCCGCGCAGGCGCCACGCCCGCAGAAGACGTCGCGGGCGCGGCCCGCGTCCAAGCTCGCGGCCGTTGCGCTGCCCACCGCCGTCCGCGCCAGCGCCAACACCCTTGATTTGCGCGGAGAACGCGTGGACGACGCGCTATCCAAGGTAGACGCGTTCGTGGACCGGCTGCTCAACGTCGGCGAACCGCTAGGCTTCGTTCTGCACGGGCACGGCACCGGCGCGCTCAAGTCCGCGGTGCGCTCTCATCTCTCGGCTTCCAGCTGCATTGAACGCTCGGAGGCAGCTGACTCGGAATCTGGCGGGGACGCATTCACGATCTTCTGGTTGCGGTGGTAGGGTCCGCTCACCACAACCTATGTCGGTCCCCGAATCCACGAGCTCGTTGAAGCTCCCGACGGCGGCCCAGAAGGCGAGCCCGAGCGCTCCCGGCCACGCCGCTCCTCCGTCTTCGCCGTCCTCGTCCACGGCCGCGCCCAGCCCGGGGCACGGCGACGGTAGCGCACGCTATCGGCTCAAGTTGGCGCTCGCAGCGCTCGGCGTCGTCTACGGAGACATCGGGACGAGCCCGCTGTACGCGATGCGCGAGTGCTTCAACGAGGAGCACGGCATCGCGATGACGCCGCACAACGTGATGGGCGTCCTGTCGCTGATTTTTTGGGCGCTCACGCTCATCGTATCGCTCAAGTACGTCGCCTACGTGCTGCGCGCCGACAACAAGGGTGAAGGCGGCATTCTGGCGCTCATGGCGCTGGCCAGCGCCCCCGTCAAAGGGCGCCCGGTGTATCCCGTTCTCATCGCGCTCGGCGTCTTCGGCGCGGCCCTGCTCTACGGAGACGGCGTGATCACTCCCGCCATCTCCGTGCTCTCTGCGGTGGAAGGCTTGGAGATCGCCGCCCCCGGCCTCTCGCACCTCGTGACGCCGCTCACGATCGTGATCCTGATCGGTCTGTTCGCGATTCAGAAGCACGGCACCGCCGGGCTCGGCAAGATCTTCGGCCCCATCACCTTGCTGTGGTTCGGGTCCCTGTTCGGCTTCGGCGCTTACCGCATGGTGGAGCATCCGGGCGTGCTCGCGTCCGTCAACCCGCTCTATGCGGCGCACTTCTTGACGGAAAACGGCGTTAAAGGCCTGCTCGTGCTCGGCTCGGTGGTGCTCGTCGTCACCGGCGGTGAGGCTCTTTACGCGGATCTCGGGCACTTCGGGCGGAAGCCGATTCGCTTGGCTTGGTACGCGGTGGTGATGCCGGCGCTGCTCATGAACTACTTCGGGCAAGGCGCGCTGCTCATCAAACATCCGGAGGCGGTGGAGAATCCGTTCTTCCGCATGGTGCCCAGCTTCGCCCTGTACCCGATGGTGGTGCTTTCCACCGCCGCTACCGTGATCGCCAGCCAGGCGCTCATCTCCGGCGTCTATTCGCTCACCTCGCAAGGGACGATGCTCGGTCTGCTCCCTCGCGTGAGCATCAAGCATACCTCCGCCCACGAGCGCGGGCAGATCTACGTCCCTTTCGTCAACTACGCGCTCATGCTGGCCACGATTGGGCTGGTGCTGGGCTTCAAGAGCTCCAGCAACTTGGCGGCCGCGTACGGCATCGCGGTGACCCTGACGATGGTCATCACGACGGTGCTGGCGTACTTCCTCGTGCGCAACGTTTGGGGCTGGGGAATGCCGAAGGCAGCCGCCGTTTCCCTGCTGTTTTTGGCGCCAGAAGTCGTGTTCATGGGCGCCAACGCGATCAAGATCGAGCACGGCGGCTGGTTCCCGCTCGTGGTGGGGGCGGCCATCTTCGCGATGATGTTCAGCTGGAAACGTGGGCGTGAGATCCTCGCCCAACGCTTTCGCGAGCAACTGCTTCCGCTCACTGATTTCTTCGACTTGATGCGGGTGGACATCCCTGCCCGCGTGCCCGGTACCGCCGTGTTCATGGTCAGCTCGCGGGACGGCACGCCGCCGGCGATGTTGCACAACTTCATGCACAACCGCGTCGTGCATCAGCACATCGTGCTGCTTACCGTGGTCACCAGCACCTCCGCGCGTGTGGCGGAAGAGGACCGCTTCACCCTGGAGCAGCTGGAGCATGGGTTCGTGCGGGTCGTCGGGCGCTACGGGTTCATGGAGCAGCCGGACGCCCCACGTCTCCTCTTGGACGCGCGCGTGATAAGCTCGGTAGAGCACGTCACCTTCTTCCTCGGCCGCGAGAACTTGATCGCGACGCAGCACCCCGGGATGGCGCGCTGGCGCGTGAGCTTGTTTGCGTTCCTGACGCGTAACGCGCAGCCCGCGACGAAGTTCTTCAACATCCCTCCGGACCGCGTGTTCGAAATCGGCGCGCAAATAGAGCTGTAGCGCTGGGCGCCAGAGTCGTTCGAAGCCGCCTCGGTGTCGCCCGCGAGCACGCGCGAGCTAGCCGCGTGCCGCGCCAGCGGGGTTCGAGGCGTCCGCAAGGCGCGCCGGTAGCATCGGCAAGCCGCTGAAGCGGGCGGTCCGCCTGGGGGAGGGCCGCGCAGCCTGCAATTGAGACCGAGGGGCCGCGGCGCGCCCGCCGAGCGCGACGGCGACGAGGTAGGTGCAGCACTTCTTTTACGACGAGGGCTTGCAAAGTTGCCGCGGCGCCTTACCCTCCACGGCGCTATGGAGCTAAGCGGTTACGGCCCGGCCATCCCCCTCTTCCTCGCGTTGGCCTTTCAAGGTTGGGTCACCTACCGCGTCGCCCGTACCCGGGTGTTCGAGCGCCCGCAGAAGCTGAACCAGGCCAAGCTGATCTGGCTGCTGCCCGTCCTTGGCGCGGTCATGGTCTTTTCCGTCCTCCATCAAGAAGAGCGCGCGGAGCAAAACGGCCCGCAGCTTCGGCTCTGACGCTCGTTTCTCGCGTCTAGGTCTCCGTGGGGTGGGGCTGACGATTGTGCGCGCGCCCGCTGCTAGCGCTGCGGCGAAAAATCACAGCCGTGCCGCTCCAGTAACTGCGTGAAACTCGCGCGGAATTGCCCTGGCTTGAGCCTGCCGATCGCGGCGTGCTAGTAGCGGCGGTTGCTCTGCATTAGAGCATTCGGGCCCTAGCGTGTGGGCCACACCCAGCGGGTTCATCAAGGGAGAGCCCGCTTCATCGAGGAGCTAGCATCTTGGACCGTCGCTCAGGACCCTCCGTTGCGTCCTTCCTGTCGTTGCTCGTGGCGTTCGTCGTAGCGCTGTCATCCAAACCGGCGCTGGCCGCGGAGCCGCACCGTGGTGGGGAAGCCAATCTCATCCTTCCGGACCTGAGCAGCGTGCAGGTACTGGGTACGGACGGCCACACCTTGCTCATGGTCGGGCTGCTGGTGTCCGCGCTGGGCATCCTGTTCGGCGTCGTCGCGCTCAAACAGATCAAGAACCTGCCCACCCACCGCTCGATGGCGGAGGTCTCCCAAATCATCTGGGAGACGTGCAAGACGTACCTCATCCAGCAAGGCAAGTTCATCTTGATGCTGGAGGTGCTGATCGGCGCGATCATCGTGCTGTACTTCGGCTTCCTTCAGGAGCTCGGGGCCGCGCGGGTGCTGATGATCCTCGCGTTCAGCTTGGTCGGCATCGCGGGCAGCTACGGCGTCGCTTGGTTCGGCATCCGAATCAACACCTACGCCAACTCGCGAACGGCCTTCGCGAGCTTGGAGGGAAAGCCGTACCCGGTTTATGCCATCCCGCTCAAGGCCGGCATGAGCATCGGCATGTTGCTCATCAGCGTGGAGCTGGTGCTCATGCTCGCGATCCTGCTGTTCGTTCCGGGCGACTACGCGGGCCCGTGCTTCATCGGCTTCGCGATCGGTGAGTCGCTGGGGGCCTCCGTGCTGCGTATCGCTGGCGGCATCTTCACGAAGATTGCCGACATCGGGTCGGACTTGATGAAAATCGTCTTCAAAGTGAAGGAAGACGACGCGCGCAATCCGGGCGTCATCGCGGATTGCGTGGGCGACAACGCCGGCGACTCCGTCGGCCCCAGCGCAGACGGCTTCGAGACGTACGGCGTGACCGGCGTCGCCCTCATCTCGTTCATCTTGTTGGCGGTGAAGGAGCCAGCCACCCAGGTTCAGCTGCTGGTGTGGATCTTCGCCATGCGCATCACGATGGTGGTGGTCAGCGTGCTGTCTTACTGGGTGAACGAAGCCATCCAAAAGGGAGTGATCGCGAAAGCGAGCAAGATCAACTTCGAGGCGCCGCTGACGTGGTTGGTTTGGATCACGTCACTCGCGTCGCTCGCCCTCACGTTCGTCGTCTCGAACCTCCTGATTGGGGACCTGGGGGACGGCACGCTGTGGTGGAAGCTGTCGGCCATCATCAGCTGCGGCACCCTCGCCGGCGCCATCATCCCGGAGCTCATCAAGGTTTTCACTTCCACCACGTCCGGGCACGTGGCGGAGGTAGTGACCTCTTCGCGCGAAGGCGGAGCGTCACTCAACGTGCTGAGCGGCCTGACCGCCGGCAACTTCAGCGCGTTTTGGATGGGCGTGGTCATCACCATCCTCATGGGCGTCGCCTACTACTTCAGCGGGGAGGGCCTCGCGGCGCTGATGATCGCGCCCGCGGTCTTCGCGTTTGGCTTGGTGGCGTTCGGCTTCTTGGGCATGGGCCCGGTGACGATCGCGGTCGACTCCTACGGGCCGGTCACGGACAACGCCCAGTCCGTGTTCGAGCTCTCGCAGATCACGGAGATTCCGGGCGTGGTGGAAGAGATCCAGAAGGCCAACGGCTTCAAGGTGGACTTCGAGAAAGCCAAGCACCTGCTGGAAGAGAACGACGGCGCCGGCAACACCTTCAAAGCGACGGCCAAGCCGGTGCTCATCGGCACCGCAGTGGTGGGAGCGACCACGATGATCTTCTCTATCGTCGTGCTCCTCACCAACGGTTTGACGATCAACTTGGAGCTGCTCTCGATCCTGCACCCGCCGTTCTTGCTGGGCATGATCATGGGCGGCGCCGTGATCTTCTGGTTCACCGGCGCGTCCACCCAAGCCGTCGTCGCCGGGGCTTACCGCGCGGTGGAGTTCATCAAGCGCAACATGAAGCTCGAGGGCGCCACGAAGGCGTCCATCGAGGACAGCAAGAAGGTGGTGCAAATCTGCACGCAATACGCGCAGAAGGGCATGATCAACATCTTCCTGACGATCTTCTTCGGCACGCTGGCGTTCGCGTGCTTGGACCCGTTCCTGTTCATCGGTTATCTGATCGGGCTGGCGCTGTTCGGCCTCTTTCAAGCGCTGTTTCTGGCCAACGCAGGTGGCGCTTGGGACAACGCCAAGAAGGTCGTGGAGGTGGAGCTGAAGGACAAGGGCTCTGCGCTGCACGAAGCGGTCGTCGTCGGCGACACCGTCGGCGACCCCTTCAAGGACACCTCGTCGGTGGCCATGAACCCGATCATCAAGTTCGCGACTCTGTTCGGCCTGCTCGCGGTCGAGATGGCCGTAAGCCTGAAGGAGAGCGGGCACGAGGGGCTGCTCCTCGGCTTGGCCATCGCGTTCGGTGCGGCCATGCTGTTCTTCGTTTGGCGCTCGTTCTACGGCATGCGCATCACGGGCGTGGAGGCGGAGACCGCATCGTCCACGGCGGCTTCTCCCGCCCAGTAAGTCAGCTCTTCTTCGGAGGCTTCTTAGCCGCCAGGCCGCGCTTCTGCGGCTTGGCGGCTTCGTCGCTTTTGGCGGCCGCCTTCGCGGCCTGCTTGCTCGCCACCGCTGCCTTCTTCGCGGCTTTGCGCTGCTTGGGCGGAGCCGCTTGCGCGGGCGTGGCCACCGGGAGCGTCGGGGTTTGTCCGCGGTGCAGCTGCAGCAAACCTTGAGCGTACGAGGGGCCGAGCACCTCGTGCTTCAAGTAGACGTAGGCGGTCTCCCAGGGCTGCGCGGCGATGCGCTCGTGCCATCCGACGAGGCCCGCCAAGTCGTAGCTGGCGGCGCGCAGCCGCAAGTAGCCGAACCGCGCGGTGGGTAGGAGCGGCAGCGCCTCCCCTTCGTCCGGATCTCCGGCCACCAGCGCCGCTCCGCGGTCCGACAGAATTTGCGTGACCTCGTCGTCGAACCAGCTCGGGTGTCTGAACTCGAAAGCCGCCTTCACTCCTTCCGGCAAGAGCGCCAGGAAGTCGCGCAGCACCGCCGCGTCCTTCCGCAAAAAAGGCGGCGTTTGAAATAGCAATGGCCCCAGGCGCGGGCCCAAAGTCGCGGCCACTTTCAGAAAACGACTGGTCCCGTCCCCTGCGTCTTTGAGGCGCGAAATGTGGGTAATGCTGCGCGGAGCCTTGAGCGCGAACGTGAAGCCGGGCGCGGCCACCTTTTGGTTCCAGCCTTCGAGCAATGATGGCTGAGGCATGCGGTAAAAGGTGTTGTTGATCTCGACCGTTGGGAGCCGCTCCGCGTAACTGGTGAGCATCTCGCCGTCGGGCAAGCCGGCCGGGTAGAAGCTGCCCTTCCACTCCGAATAAGAGAATCCGCTCGTCCCGACCAAGAGATCCATGCCTTCGCCTTTAGCAAAGTCGAAGGACGTCAGGAGGACCGGCCGCACGGACGAGCCCCGAAAAATAAGAACCAAAACAGCGTGCAAACGCGTTGGGGAGGGAGGTTCCTTTACGACTGGAAACGAGCCGTTTGCTGCCGCCGCGGAGACTACTGATCAACGAGGCTGAGACCCGTGCTAAAGATTTTCGATTAGAGGTGCGGGCTCGCTAAGCTTCGAGCTCGGAGATCATTGGCCACCAGCGTCGCCCCCGGTGAGGTCCTAGAGTCCAAGTATCGCGTCGATGCCGCCATCGATGGCGCGGCGGACGCGTTCGCTGCTACCCAGCTGGACGACAGCGCTTCGTTGCTCGTCTTCAAGGTCGGCGCGGAAACGGCCGAAGCCATCACGCGCGGGAAAGGGGTCGAGCACATGCACCTGGCTCGGCTGCTCGGCGTCGTGGACCATGACGGCGACAAGTACGCAGTCGCCGAGCGGTTGCCCGGCCTCACCTTGGCAGAGCGGCTGGAGAACATCGGCAAGAAAGAGCCGGTGGACGCCGTGCGCTACGCGCTCCGCATCGCGGACGCTCTGTCTTCCTTGCACGAAGCAGGCGCTTGCCACGGTTTCGTTCACCCGCGCGGCATCTTGATTCAAGTCGAGGGTCACTCCCCCCCGGTACTCGGCTACTTCCCGGCGACGGACGACAGCTTCCGCTCGCTGGAGCGAGGCCACCGCGATCCGCCGACGGAGTCTGACGATGCATGGGCGGCAGCCGCGCTCCTTCACAAGATGCTCGTGGGCACCGCGCCCCCGCGTGAAGGCTACGCTGCGGAGGCCGAGCTCCGCGCCGCCGGCGTGACGGACGCCGCGCTCAGTGAGGCGCTCGCCCACGCGCTGAACAAAAATCCGGAAGCCCGCAGCCGGGACGTGCGGCCGCTGAAACGAGAGCTGGCGCGCTGGTTCGTGGAGCACGCCGGTGAGGAGCCCATCTCGCCCGGCCCGCATTCGTCTTCGCCCCCGCCGTTTCCGGGCGCGCAGCGCACGCTTGGCGGTACCACGTCTTCGATGCCGCCAGCACGCAGCAAGCCGCCGGAAGAGCCGCCGCCCAAGTCCGCGCTCAGGCGCATCTTGCCGCTCGCGGTGGCAGGCATCGTGGTGGGTCTCCTGGGCGGCTGGCTCTACAACACGCTGCGCCCCCAACCGGTCGTGGAGATCGTCAAGCCGGCGCCGGTCGCAGCCGCCGCCCCTGCGGGCAGTGACAAGCCGGTGGATGTCGGGGAGATCGCGGTCAGCGGCGAGAGCGACAAGACCGGCGCCACGACCGACAAGCTGAGCTCGTGCGTCATCGGCTATCTGCCGAAGGAAACTTTCGGTACTGCCCCAGACTTTTCGGGTTTTTGCGAGCAAACGGATCCGCGCGCGGGCGCCGACAAGCTGCGCGTCGCCATCGTCGCCAGCGCGCCGAAGACGAACGGCGCAACCGAAGCGCAAAAGCTGTTCGCGAGGATGGGTTGGTACGACATGGCCGCCTTCGCGGTGGTGCGAGCGGGCTGCTGCCCGGACGCCAAGCCGCTGGAGCTACCAGAGCCGAGCAAAGCCTGCGACAAGATGGCGGACGCCTTGCACGAAGTGGGCAAAGAAGTCGTCGCCAATCATCCCGCGGAAGAGCCGCTGAAGAAGTACACCAGCATCATCCAGTGTGAGCTCCGCGTGGGTCGCGGGCAGGTGTTCCGCAAGGCGGAGCGGCCTGCAGGCGGCGAGGACACCGCGTTCCTCGAGCTGGTCAAAGCGATTCAAGCGCCCTGAGCGGGCTGGCGCCGCCCAGCCATGGGCTATGGTGGCGCCGTGAACGAGGTGCTGCTCTACGCCGGGAACCTCGCCCTGGGCATCGCCATTCCGGCCGGCATCGTGCGCTACGACGTGGCGCGCCTCCGCGGCGATGAGCTTGCCCGGGCGTGGCCGGACTCCAGCGTGTGGTCCGCGGTCGTGGCGTTCGGCCCGCTGTGCTTGCCCCTCCACTTCATTCGCACACGCCGGAGCTGGGCCGGCCTCGGGCTCGGGGCAATCAGCCTCGTGATCGCGGTCGTGCTCATCGTGTTGCCTTTCGAAGCCCCCTTCGAGGGAATCGCCGCGATTTTCTGCGCTCGCGACCTCTGGCGAGCTCGGCCTCCGACAGAGCTCAGGAATAAGCCGGCCTAGCTCATTGTCTCGGCCCCGAAATGCGCGTAATTACGCGCCGGAAAAGCCATGGATGTCCGCGCCCTAAACGAAGTCGTCGCCAAAGAAAGCGCTTTCATCGACGACCTGACGGCCGAGATCGGCAAGGTCATCGTCGGTCAAAGCTATATGATCGAGCGGGTGATGGTCGGCCTTTTGGCCGGCGGCCACGTGCTGCTGGAAGGGGTGCCAGGCCTCGCCAAGACGCTCACCGTCCGCACCCTGTGTGACGTCATCGCCGCCAAGTTTTCGCGCATCCAGTTCACGCCGGATCTGCTGCCCGCCGACCTGATCGGCACCGTGATCTACGATCAGAAGACCGGCCAGTTCACGAGCAAGCTGGGGCCCATCTTCGCGAACCTGGTGCTCGCGGACGAGATCAACCGCGCCCCCGCCAAGGTGCAGAGCGCGCTCCTCGAGGCGATGCAGGAGCACCAGGTCACGATCGGCGACACGACATACCCGCTCCCCCACCCGTTCGTGGTCATGGCGACGCAAAACCCCATCGAGCAAGAGGGCACCTACCCGCTGCCCGAGGCGCAGATCGATCGCTTCATGCTCATGATCAAGGTCGGTTACCCGACGCGCGAAGAAGAGCGCGCGGTGATGGACCGAATGACGGGCGTGCTCCCGAGCAAGGCATCCCCTCGTTGCTCTCCCGAGCAGCTGCTGACCGCCCGCAAGGTCGTCCGCGACGTGTACGTGGACGACCGCGTCAAGGACTACATCGTAGACGTGGTGTTTGCGACGCGTGAGCCGCAGAAGAAGGGAATGAAGGAGCTGGCGCCACTAATCGAGTACGGCGCGAGCCCGCGCGCGAGCATCGCGCTGAACTTGGCCGCGCGAGCGCACGCGTTCCTGCGCCACCGCGGCTATGTCACGCCGGAAGACGTGAAGGCGATTGGGCCGGACGTGCTGCGTCACCGCGTCGTGCTCTCCTACGAGGCCGAAGCCGAAGAGGTGACCGCAGAGGACATCGTGCGGCGCGTGTTCGAGGTCGTGGAAGTTCCCTGAGGGCCGAGGGCGTGGTTCGCAAAGACCTGCTCAAAGCGCTGCGGCGCATTCAAATCACGACCAACCGGCTCGCGACGCAGCAGCTGTCCGGCAACTACGCGTCCGTCTTCAAAGGCCAGGGTCTCTCGTTTCGAGAGGTGCGCGAGTACCAGCCCGGGGACGACGTGCGCACCATCGACTGGAACGTCAGCGCGCGAATGGGCCACCCCTTCGTCAAGGTCTTCGTCGAAGAGCGCGAAATGACCGTGATGCTGCTGGTCGATCTTTCGGCCAGTCAGCGCTTCGGCACCCAAGGCGGAAGCAAGATCAAGCTCGCGACGGAGGTCGCGGCGCTGTGCGCGTTCAGCGCGATCAAGCACAACGACCGAGTCGGCTTGATCATGAGCACGGACCAAGTCGAAAAGATCGTTCCCCCCAAGAAGGGGCAAAAGCACGTGATGCGCGTGGTGCGCGAGATCATGGGGGCGACGCCCGAGCGCGGCGGCACCGATCTGAAGGTCGCACTGGAGACGTTGATGCACGTCGCGCGGCGGCGCAGCGTCGCCTTCTTGATCAGTGACTTCTTTTCGCCGGACTACTCGCGCGCGCTCTCCCTCGCGGCGGCGCGCCACGACGTCATTCCGGTCATGCTCACGGATCCGCGCGATACGGAGCTGCCCGACGTGGGCCTGGCAAGCTTCGAGGATTTCGAGACCGGCGAGAGCGTCATCGTGGACACTCATAGCGCCGAGGTGCGCGCCCACTACACCAAGCAGATGAAGCGCCTTCAGATGGAGCAGGTTCAGCTGTTCAACAAGCTCGCGCTGGACCACTGCGTGGTGCGCACGGACCGCCCCTACATCAAGCCGCTACGCGACTTGTTCGCGAGGCGCGCGCGCAGGATCCGCCGGTGATGCGCGGCGCGATCGTGCTCGGCGCCCTGCTCGTCACCGGCGGCGCGGCGGCGCAGGCGCCGTCGGCATCTGCCGCCCCGAGCGCCGCGCCATCCGGCTCCGCGCTCGCCACGCCTCGTGAGGAGCCCGACTCTCGGTCGGCCTGCATCGAGAAGCTCCCCTCCGGCAAGGCACGTCCCACGCTGAGCGAAAGTTTCCCCGCGCGCGGCTTGAGCGGCCATGCCCTCACCCTGGTCGTGAGCCTGCCGCACGGCCCCGCCGAGACGGTGCTGCCCACCGGGTTTCGCTTCCAGAGCGACTCCACGGAAGCGAAGGTGCTGAAGGACGCCGGCTTCATCCTCCCCAACCCGGAAGGCGGCGCGGGGCCCAAGGTGGAACGCAAGGAAGAGGGGGGCGCGACCAAGAGCACGGTCCGGCTTTCGTTCGTTTCGTTACCGAAGGACCCGGGCCGGCACGAGCTCACCCTGCCGCCCCTGCCCATCACCGTCGCCCGGGCCAGCGGTGACTTGATGACGCTCTGCACCGCCCCGCACCGCATCGTCATCGAAGATCCGACTTCCAACACCCCGAACCCGAAGCCCAAGCCGAATCCGCCGCCGCGCTCTCAGCGCGAGGAGTGGACTTTCTTGAAGCAGGCGATGGCGGTCGGCGCGCTCGCGCTCGTGATCGGAGCCCTGCTCGCGTTCCTGGTCGGCCGCTGGCTGAAGCGACCGCGCCCCGCGCCGCCGCCGCCGCCGCCTCGCCCGCCGTGGGAGGTGGCGCTCGAAGCGCTCCATGACTTGCGACACGCAGGGCTCACCCGAGAGGGCCGGTTTGCCGAGCATTTCGACCGAGTCTCCGACATCATGCGGCGCTACCTCGGGGACCGCTACGGCTTCGACGGCTTGGAGTGCACCACCCGCGAGATGCTGCTGGAGCTGCGCGCAACCACGCCGCGCATCCCGGTCTTGGACGAAGCGGAGCGGTTTCTACGGCAAGCAGACCTAGTGAAATTCGCGCGCCTCACCCCCACGGAGCCAGAGTGCTCGGCGGCGCTGGCCGACGCGGAGCTCATCATCGAGCGCACGGTCCCTGCGCCCGCGCCCCCGGGAGCGCCTGTGTCGGCCGTACCCGCGGCCGCCGAAGAGAAAGACGCGGAGGGGCAAGATGGCTGAGCCCGTCCAGCCGCCGGTCCCGCCGGCCCCGACTGCGGCGCGCCCTCCCGCCGCCGCCCCGAAGTCGAGCAAGCCCAAACCCGAGCGGTCGGCGCGGCTGCGCAAGCTCCTGCGCGGGTTCGCGCTGGTCGGCTTCACGCTCGTCGCGGTGGCGCTCGGGCTGACTTACCCGATGCTCGCGCGGGGCACCGAGCTGCTCTACGCGGACTTCCAGAACCCGTGGCTGCTGCTCCTCCTTCTGCTGGTTCCGCTGCTCTTCTGGCGCAGCACCTTGGGTGAAGATCGGCGCTTGCCACGCGCGCGACTTGGCACGCTCCTGCCGCTCCAGTTCGGCCCCTCCGGCCCGCGCGTCTGGCTGCGGGATTTTCCGGGTGTGCTGCGCTCGGTGGCGCTCGTGTTCGGAATTTTGGCCCTCGCGCGACCGGTCAACACGCTGCGGCCGGACATCCAGGACGAAGAGGGCATCGACATCATCCTCGTGCTGGACCTCTCCGGCTCGATGCAGGCGGCCATGGACAAGCTGCCGCCGGATCTCGAGAGCTTCGTGCCGCGCCGTCCTCAAGGTATTCGTCCGACGCGCTTGGACGCCGCCCGCGCCGTCATTCGAGACTTCATCGCGCAGCGCAAGACGGACCGCATCGGGGTGGTAGTGTTCGGCGCCGACGCGTACGTGCTCTCGCCGCCAACGCTGGACTACCACCTGCTGGATAGCTTGGTGGCGCGCATGGAGCTCGACCTGATCGACGGCAACGGTACCGCGATCGGTGACGCGCTGGGCGTCGCCGCGGCGAGGCTCCGTCGGAGCACCGCGCGCAGCAAGGCGGTCGTGCTGTTGACCGACGGCGACAACAAGGGCGGCAAGCTGGCTCCGGACTACGCCGCGCATTTGGTCGGCACGGTCGGGGCACGCCTCTACACCGTGCAGATTGGCCAGGGCGAGGACGCGGAGATCCTCGACCGCCAACGCGACCTCTTCGGGCAGCCCCGCTACGTGCGCATGCCCTTTCCCGTGAATCCCAAGCTCCTCAAGGATTTGGCGGAGAAAACCGGCGGAAGCATGTACGTAGCGACGGACGCGACCTCGCTGCGCGCGGGTTTTCACGACGTGCTGAACAAGCTCGAAAAGACCAAGTTCGAGTCCAGCGTCGCCACCTACGAGGAGCTGTTCCGCTTCCTGCTCCTGCCGGCGGTGGCGCTGCTCGCGCTCGACGCGCTGCTGCGCGCTTTGTTGCTGCGGAGGTTCCCGTGAGGTTCGCGGCACCCTTGTGGTTGTTCGGTACTGCCTTCGCCCTGGTCGTCGCCGGCTTGTTCGTGGCCGGTTCGGTCCTCCGCGTTCGCAACCTGCGTCGCTTCGGCGACGAAGCCATGGTCGGTACGCTGCTCACCGCGCAAGCTGGGGGCAAGCGCGCGCTGAAGGGCGTGCTGTGCGTGCTGGCGGTAGCGCTCGCGTTCGTGGCCGCGGCCCAGCCTCAGTATGGTCGTGGGACGCGGCTGATACCGGCCACGAACCTGGACCTCGTCGTGGTGCTGGACTACTCGAAGAGCATGTACGCGCGCGACATCGCGCCGTCTCGAACGCTGCGCGCCAAGAGCGAGGTGGCGCGGCTCATTTCCAGCTTGCCCGGCGCCCGCTTCGGCGCGGTGGCTTTCGCCGGCCAACCCATCGCTTTTCCCCTGACGAGCGACGGGCCCGCCATCTCGCAGTTCTTCCAGCAAATGTCGCCGAACGACATGCCCGTCGGCGGCACCGCCATCGCGCGGGCGCTCGAAGCCGGCCGCGAGCTCCTCGCGCGGGACCCGCTGTCCAAGTCGCACAAGCGCGTGATGCTCCTCGTGACGGACGGCGAGGATCTAGAGGGCGACCCGGTCAGCGTCGCCAAAAGCGCCGCTGAAGAGGAAATCACCATCTTCGTCGTGCAGATCGGAGGACGCACCCCGGAGCCGATCCCGCTCGTGACCGAAACCGGCGAGGTGCGCGGCACCCGCACGGACGAAGAAGGCAAGCCGCTGACCACGTCGCTCTCGGCCGAAGGAGAGGCGCAGCTCGGCAGCATCGCGACGACCACCGGCGGCGCGGTCGTGCGGAGCGAGGCGGGGCAAACTGGGCTCTCCGAGATCGAGCGGCGTTTGAAACAACTGATGACGGAAGAGCTGTCCGAGCGCGTAGAGACGATCTACGCGGACGTGTACCTCTACCCGCTCGGCCTTGCGCTGCTGCTGGTCTTCATCGAGGCGTTCATTCCGGAAGCACGCACGCGCAAGCCCACCCGCGTCCCCCCGCCAAAGAAGCGGCGTCCCAAGCGGCGCGGCGGGCGGGCGGCTTCGGCCGCGCTCACGTTGCTCGCCGCGTGGCTGTCGCTCGGCTGCGCCAAACAGCGTAACGAGCTGTGGATGCGCAACGCCCCTGCCGTCGAGGAAGCGATCGCGGCCTACGACGCGGGGGACGCGGGGGCCTCCGCCGCGCTCCTGCAGCAGTACCTGGCCACCGGGAAGTGCGATCAAGGCAACATCGGCGCGCCGGACAGCGTGCGGGTCAAGCCGAGCGCGACCTTCGACCTCGGGCTGTCGCTGTTCAAGCTGGGCGAGCAGTACGGGCAGCGCTTCGGCGAAGAGGAGCCCACCGGGGACGCCGCCAAGTCGCCCGAAGTACAGGCCGCCAAAGAGAAGCGCGGCGCGGAGGTGGAGTGCGCGCTGCGCGTCGTGCGCATCGTAGCGGCCGACCAAACCGTGCCCATCGACCTGCGTGCACGCGCCTTCTACCTGGCCGGCAACCTGGAATTTTTACGCGGTGACTACGAGTCGGCCGTCAAAGGTTACGACGCTTCGCTCGAGCTCATCCCCGGCGCCCCCGAAGACGCTGGCGTGGACGGCATCGGGCGCGACGCCGCGTACAATAGAGCCGTCGCTCTGGCCCGCGTGCAGGACCAGAAAAAGGACGCCGGACCCGACTCGCCGCCGGACGCGGACAAGCCCGACGCGGACAAGCCGGACAGCGGCGACCAGCCCGACAGCGGCAAGGACGACAAGAAGGACGACCAGGGCAAGGACGACAAGAAGGACGACCAGGGCAAGCCGGACGCCGGACCCGACGGCGGCAAGCAAGATCAGCCGCAAAATCAAGACTCGGGTCCACCAGACGCCGGCAAGGAACCGGAGGCCAAGCAGGACTCCGCGCCGCCCAAGCAGTCCCCTTCGCAGAATCAAGACGAGCGCATGTTGGACATGCTGGAGCGCGCGCCGAGCGTCCAACAGCAAGACGCCAAGAACCGTGCGCTCACCGGACGGGCTCGCACGGAGGACAAGTGAGAGGCAAGGCCGCGGCCCTCACCGCGGCGGTGCTGGCGGTCGTCGCGGCCGCGTCGTCCGCGCGCGCAGAAGTCTCGATGAGCACGGAGGTGAGGCCGCGCCAGGTCGAGGTGAATGCGCGCTTCATTTTGCAACTTCGCGCGAGCGCCAGCGCCGGTGAGCAAGTCGGCACGCCGAATCTCAAGCTTCCGCCCGGCATCACCGGCTCGGGTCCGAACATCGGTCAGCAGTCGCAGATCAGCATCGTGAACGGTCGGATGACTCAGTCCGTGGGCATCTCGGCGACGTGGGTGCTCAGCGCGAGCAAGCCGGGCAAGTACAAGCTGGGTCCGGTCAGCATTCAGACCGACCAGGGCGTCGTCTCGGATCGCGTCGTCACGGTCGAGGTCGTGCCGCAGGGCTCGCTTCCGGCCCCGCTCGGAGGGCAGCCAGGTACGCTCGACCCTTTCAACATGCTCCGCGGCATGGGCGGCCCGGGTTTTCCGGGGTTTCCCGACCTCGACGAACAGCCTGCGGCGCCCCAGCTGCCGGAGCTCCCGAGCGAATTCAGAGTCGAGCGCCCTCTCGACCCCATTGCGTTTCTGCGCGCGCGCGCCGTTCCGAAAAAGGTCGTGGTCGGCGAGCAAGTCACGCTCGGCGTGTACGCCTACGCTGGCCGCGGCAGCTTCGAGCCCGGCGTGATGGGCGAGCCGAGCCGCAACGATTTCCTCGCCTTCAACCTGATGGAGGATGCGCGGCAGCTGCAGGGCTACCAGTTCGACCTCGAAGGGCAGCGATGGATCACCGCCAAAATTGCGGAGTTTGCGCTTTTTCCGCTGAAGGCGGGCAAGCTGAAAGCGGGCGAGATGACGATGGGCTTCGTCGGCCGCAACTACTCGCGGGATCCGCGCGGCGTGGAGCGAAAGTCGCAAGCCATCGAAATCCGAGTCGTGGAGCCACCGCTGGAGGGCAGACCTCCCGGTTACAAGCTCGGAGACGTCGGTACGGACTACCGTTTGAGCGTGCAGGTAGAGCCGCGAGAGGTACCGGCTGGAGGCAGCGTCTCGGTGGTGGCGAAGCTGAAGGGGATCGGGAACCTGCCGTACTCGCTCCTCGTCCCCGAGCAGCACGGCGTGCGCTTCTTGGAGCCGCAATTGGTCGAGCAAATCGCGCCGCAGCGCGGCGTCGTGCAGGGGTTTCGAACCTTCACCTACGTGGTGGAGCTTTCGGAGCCCGGCGAGCGGGATTTAGGCGAGGTAACGCTGCCGTACTGGGACCCCAAGGCCAAGGGCTACGCGGTCGCGCGCGCTGCGTTGGGCGTCGTGAAAGTGACGGGCAGCGCCAAGAAGCCCAACGTCGCCGGCGCCAGCCGTGATCCCACCCCCGGCGCTCGCCTGCGAAGCCTCGTCACTCCTCCGCCGAAGCTGAGCACCACGCGCGCTCCGGCTCGTCGCGAGTGGCCGGCGGAGCGAAATTACTGGCTCGTGCTGCTCGGCTTGCCGCTGACGACTCTGCTCGGATTCGCAATCGGGGATCTCTTCAAGAAGCTGCGGCAGCGCGTCGCCCAGCGCTCGGGCTCGCTCTCCGCGGCGCTGGAAGAAGCGCTGAGCCAGCTGACCCGCGCCGCCCGCGCGGGCGACGCCGCCCAGACCGCCAGCGCCGCCGAACGCGCGCTGTTCTTGAGCATCGAGAAGGGCACCGGTATCAAGGCCCGGGGACTCCTGAAGGCCAAGCTGGCGGAGACGCTCACGGCAGCGAACGTGCCTGCCGACGCCGCAGAAGACGCCGCACGGCTGCTGGATCACTGCGACGAGCTGCGCTTCGCCGGAGAAGCCGCGGACCTGCAGCAGCTCGCGACCGAAGCTCGAAACGCGTGCCGGCGCCTCGGGGGCAAATGACGAAGCGCGCGCTGAGTCTCCTGCTCCTGTGTCTGCTCATGCTGGTCGCCGCCCGTAGCCGGGCGGAGACACCGGAAGAGGGGTACGCGGCGGCGCTGGTCGCGCTGGGCAAGGGAGCGGACAACGAGGCCATCGACCGCTTGGAGCTGCTCGCCGACCAAGGCGTGGTGAGCGCGGATGCGAGCTTGGCGCGCGCCGCCGCGTACCTGGCGCGGGCGGACGGAACACGAGCGCAGCCGGGCGACTTGGGTCGAGCCGCGGCGGCGCTCAACGAAGCGCTGCTACTTCGACCGGACGACGCCAAGACCGAGCATGCGCTGGAGGAGGTGCAGGCCGAAATCGCCAGGCGCAGGTCGAAGCAAGACAGCAGCGTCGTCGTGAGGCCACGGCTGACGCGCGCCCTCGTGGGTCTGCTGTCCGAGCAAGCGTGGGCGATGCTTGCCGCCTTCAGCTCGCTCGTCGTCACCCTGGGTCTGGTCGCACGCAGGATCACCGAGCGTCCGTTGCCTCGCTTGAGCGGCTTGGTCGCCATTTACGTCGGGGCGTTGCTGCTGCTGCTCTTCGGCGGTGCCGCCTACGCGGCAGAGCAATTCCGCTCCACCTCCCAGCCTGCGGTGGTGGTCGTTCCCGAAGCTCGGCTCACGAACGAAGCGGGAAGGCCGCTTGCGGCCAAGCGTGGGGCTGAGACGACCGCGGTGCCAGAGGGCGCGACCGTCTATGTCCGGGAGCGACGTGAAGGGCGCTGCCTCATCGAGTGGGGCAGCACGGACGGCTGGGTGAGCCTGAGCGACGTTCGCCTGCTCACCGCGGCCTGACCCAACGTAGCGGGCCTTCCGGTGTAGAATCCGAATGGTGAAGCGCCTGGTCTGCCTGTGTTCGCTCCTCTTCGGCTGTGCGCAGTCGCCAAGCCCCGCCGTAGCACCGCCACCCGCCGCGACGTCGATTGCACCGGCGGCGCCGATCTCGGCAGCAGCGCCGACCTCGGCCGGCTCTGATTCCACGAAAGCGCCTCCCCCCGCGTTTAGCACCTGCGGCGAGCTGAGCTGCAAGGAGTTTCCGAGCGCCGCGGCGGCGTTCGCCCACGTGCTGCAAGACGCCCCGCGCGTGCTTGCGGTCGGGGAAGCGCACGCGCAAGCGGCAGGGCCGAAAGCCGATTCCACGACCCGCCGCTTCATGACCGAGCTGCTACCGCTGCTTTCACCTCGTGCATCTGATTTGGTGATCGAGCTCTGGGTCGGAAGCGGCAGCTGCGGCAAGGTCGAAAAGCAGGTGCAAGAGCAACAGGCGGTCGTCACCGCGCCTCAAGCCGCGACGAACCAGAACGAGTTCCTCGAGCTCGGTCACCGCGCCAAGGCGCTCGGTATCATGCCGCACGCGCTGGTGCCGAGCTGCGAGCAATACCAAAAGATCGCCGGCGCCGGCGAGGCCGACATCGCGGAGATGCTGACGATGCTCAAGAGCGTCACCGAGCAAGACGTGAAGCAGCTTCTCGAGAAGCGCGGGCCGGAGCGGCTCGTGCTGGCCTACGGCGGTGCCATGCACAACGACCTCACACCGCGCATCGGGCGGGAGGAGTTTTCGTTCGGCCCGGCGCTCTCCGCGTGGACCCACCAGCGGTACGTCGAGGTGGACCTCGTGATCCCGGAGCAAATCAAGGACACCGAGGCGTGGCGCGCCTTGCCCTGGTACGCGCACTACGTTCGAGAAAAGGCTGGAAAAGGAGCCTACCTTTACAGCTGGGCGCCCCACGCTTACGTGCTCTTGTTTCCAAAATCCGAAAGCCCACCGCCCGACTCCGCGCCGTGATCAGCGAGCTCAGCAACGTCATTCAACCTTACGCTTGGGGCTCCCGGCACGCGCTGGCCCAGCTCCGAGGCGAGCCCGCGCCCAGCCCGACACCGGAGGCCGAGCTGTGGATGGGCGCGCATCCCCTCGCCCCTTCACGGTTGTGTACGACGGGCCAGAGCCTGAACGAAGCGGTGGCCAGCGCTCCCAGCGAGCTTCTGGGGCGTGAGGTCGCGGCTACCTACGGCGCGCAGCTGCCGTTCTTGCTCAAGGTGCTGGCGGCGGCCACTCCCCTCTCGCTCCAAGCTCATCCGAGCATCGAGCAAGCGGAAGCCGGCTTCGCGGCGGACGAGGCCGCAGGCCTCGCGCTGGACGCGCCTCATCGCAACTATCGCGATCGTAATCACAAGCCGGAGTTGCTGTGCGCGCTGAGTGAGTTCTGGGCGCTCTGCGGCTTCCGTGAGGTGTCCGCCACCCTCGCGCTGCTGGACGAGCTCTCGCTGCCGGAGCTGGCCCAGGTAAGCCGCGCCTTGGTCGAAGACGGCTCTTCTATGGGCCTTTCTCGCGTGTTCTCCGCCTTGATGATGGCGCCCGCTGGCGAACGCGAGGCGCTCGCCCAAGCCACGACCGCCGCCTGCGCCGCGAAGGCTGGCTCCAGCGCGCGCTTCGCGGAGGAGCTGCGCTGGGGCGCCCGCATCGGCGCGCTCTATCCGGGGGACGTCGGCGTCGTCGTCGCCCTGCTGCTCAACCTGCTGCGGCTCGCTCCGGGCGAAGCCATCTACCTGCCCGCCGGCAACTTGCATGCGTACCTAGAGGGGACCGGGGTCGAGATCATGGCCAGCTCGGACAACGTGCTGCGCGGGGGGCTCACGCCCAAGCACGTGAACGTGCAGGAGCTGCTGCGTGTGCTGGACTTCAGCACCTTGAACGTGCAACCCCTGAGAGCGGTCGAAGTCGGCCGCGAGCATATTTACCGCACCCCCGCTCGCGAGTTTCAGCTCTCCTACTTCCAGGTGACGGACGCGCCGGTTGCGGTCACGGTCGGGGGGCCCGAAATTTGGCTCGTCGCTACCGGCCACGTCGCGTTGGAAGGAGCGGGGGCACGGCTGGAGCTGCGCCCCGGCAAGTCCGCCTTCGTATCGGCGAGCGTCACTGACTTGCGGCTATCGGGCTCGGGGCGAATCTTCCGCGCCCGCGTCGCTCAGCCCGGCTGAGCTGTCGCCTCCGCCGCTGGCTCTTCGTCAGGCTCGGGCTCCGGACACGGCTCGCCGCTCGCGCCGGGCTCACCCTTGGGGATCCGGCACGGGTGCACGTCCACGCGCCGGGGCTTCGGCTTGTACGTCACCTTGCGTTTGTCTTCGCGTTTGCTGCCGTCCGCGAACGTTACCGTGCGCTCCACGAGCACGCTCCAGCCAATCATGCCGCCCTCCTTCACCTTCTCTTCGTCGGGCGGGACGGCGCGGTTCGGCAAGAGCTCGACGACGGGCTGGATGATGTCACGCCGGTCCGAGACGCTCGTGACGACGCGCCGGCCGTCCAGGTCGCCATAGAGCTTCACGGTGACGCTCTTGTCGGTGAAGCTGGTCTTCACGAGCAGCCCCGCGGGCGTGTCGTTTTTGAATACGATGTCGGGGTGGGGCCAAGACAACGTCGCTTCGATGCCCATCGGGTAGCGAGGGAACCAGTAGGTGTGGGGCTTCCGTTCGAGGATCTCGTAGCCGGCGCGAAAGAGCGCGTTGAAGAGCGTGGTGGCGAACTGACTCACGCCTCCCCCGATGGTATCGACCATCTCGCCGTCTTCGATGCTGGGCGCGAGCACGAAGCCGTTTTTCAGCGTGCGTGGTCCGACGATAGCGTTGACGCTCACCTGCTGCCCGGGCTCCACGACCAGACCATCCAGCAGGGTGGCGATGCGGTGGATGTTGTCGACCCGCGGCTGGCAGCAGGGGTGCCGGGTCGTGAACGTACCAACGAGGCGACGGATCCGCAGCGCCTCCGCCTGCTCGGTCGAGCGGGTCGGCAGCGGGTCTTGCAAAAGCGGCAGCTCGCCCCGGTGCGAGTCGCTCTGCGCCGCAGACCACAAGGCCTGCCTCACCGCCTCGGTTTCGAGCTTCACGCCCGCGGCTGCTGGCACCACCTTCACGTCGTCCTGCGCCGACACCTCGAAGGCCGCATCGCGAGCCGGCGCTTCCAAGCTGGCGCGGCGCGGCGCGAGCCAAGCATCGAGACGGCTTGCGTCCACGGCCAAAGTGGGGACTCCGGCGAGGACGCGAGAGTCGAGTAGCGCGCCCAGCTCGGTGGGCTCGAGCTCGAGCCGCCGTGAGCCCGACTCGAGCACCACGCGCTGCGAGAGCGCGCGCTGCGCCTGGGCGAGGGCGGCCTCGAGCGAGCCAGGCGCGAGCTGGGGCGTGACGTTCTCGACCCGCAAGCTGACCGGAGCGCGGGAGCGCCCGTGTGACACCGCTTCCGTGACGGCGCGCCGGGCGTCCTCTACGACGACCTTCTGACCCGCGTGGGGCGGCACCGCGCGCGCCGTCCCCGCATCCACGCGGATGGCCCCGGAAAAGGGCGGATCGTCGACGAGCGACGCCTCGAGCCGTGACAGCGCGGACTCGAACCGCTGGCGGTCGAGCTCGAGCGCAGCCGGTAGCTGCTCTTTCATCCAAGAGGAGCGTAGGTAGCGGAGCGCTCCAGCGAGCCAGCCTCCGTCACGGCCGACGCCGAGCGCGCGGCGCGCGGACTCCGCAGGCGCGAGGGCAACACCGAACTCCTCCAGCGGGGCGCTGACGCGCTTGGCCCCCAACTGCAAGGTCAGCGGCTCGTGCGCCAGTCGGGCCGCGCGCTCGCCAAGCACCCGAAGGAGCTCGGTCTCGCTCGCACCGCTCGCGTCTACGTCCCCGATGACAACGCCCGCGAGCACCCGCTGCCCGCTGACGAAACGCGCAAACATCAGCGCAAGCAGCAATAAGGGCAAACAGGCTAGCCCAACGATTGCGACGCGCCCAAGCGAAATCACCCGAGCACGCCGGGCCAAGCCCGCTCCAGGCGCGCGCCCTCGAGAAGAGAGCGCGCTTTCTTTCTCGGGCTCGCCTACGGCTTCGGGAATTGGGCGTGATTGTCCCGGAGTTTCGTGGTCGGTAGGCATGGGCAGAGTAACGCTGTCGTACTTACACTCAGGATCGCCGAGTTTCCACGGCCGATTTTGCGTGCTACACCAGACTTACCGTGTGGGTTCGTCGTTCCGCAATCCGCCCCGTTCCTTCCTACGCGGGGGTGCCTCAGCACGCGCTGGAGACCGTACGAGAGGGCTTGGCGGACGACGACGAAGAAGCGCGTAGCCAGCTGGACGAAGCGTTCGAGCGCTTCGAGCGCGCGCAGCCGGCGCTCGCCAGCCACGTCGCGGAGGCGCTCGGTCGCCCGCTGGACGAGACCGCCCTCGCGCTGGGGTACTTCCTCGCGCTCACCCTGTGGCTCGCCTTCGAAAAGGCTCACGGCAACCACCTGGACGAGGTGACGGAAGAGCAGCTCGCCGCCACGGACGAGCTGCTCACGTTGGACGAAGAGCTTCGGCGCGCGGACCCTGCGGAGGCGCTGGACAGCGACGACGTCATCGCCATGGAGCAGCCCCACGTCCTTTCGTTCGTGCACGAGCACATCGACGCCACCCTGGACGCGCATGCGGAAGACATCGACGTAGACGACGTGCACGTGGTCTACCGCACCGTGCTGGTGGAGGTCCTCGCGCTGTCCTACGCGGTACGGCGTCCGGAAGGTTACCCGGTGGCCAAGACCGAGCTCCTGGCCTGAGCTAGGCAGCGGGCGCGTGCGCGTCGTGAATCACGACTCGGTTGCGACCTGCGCGCTTGGCTTCGTAGAGAGCCGCGTCTGCACGGGCGAAGACCTCGTCTCGCGTGCGCGCGCAGCCAGGCCCGGAGACCGAGGCGCCGCCGAAGCTGGCCGTCACTCGGATGGGCCCTTGCTCAGTCTCCACCACGAGCGCCTCCAGAGCCTTGCGAATGCGCTCGGCAGCGATACGCGCCCCGATCGGGTTGCTGCCGGGAAGCACGAGCAAGAACTCTTCTCCGCCATAGCGCCCTGCCAAGTCGCCCGCGCGGAGGTGGCGCGCCAGAGATTTGCCGACCGCTTGCAGCACCTGGTCTCCGATCGCGTGGCCGTGCGTGTCGTTGACGCTCTTGAAATGGTCCACGTCTACGACGACCAGCGAGAGCCAGGTTTTGTCGCGATCGGCACGCGCCAAATCTCGAGCGATTTGGGTCTCCAGGGAGCGCTTGTTGGGCAGGCCGGTGAGCGCGTCCGTGCTGGCCAGCCGCTGGAGCTCGGAGTTCGCGACCTCGAGCTTGAGCCGTAGCTCTTCCTTCTCCGCGAGCAGCATCTCCAGGCGACGAACCATGCTCTCGTAGCTCTGGTTCATCTCGATCAGCCCTTGGCTGACGTCCAAGAGCAGTTTGTCGACTCCCTGCTGGGGACCCACCTCGCGTTCGAAGGCCGCCCCGCCGTCCGCCACCAGACCGGGGAGCTTCTCCAACACCTCCGCAACGTCACGATCGCGCAGGCCGAGCGCAACGAGGCAGCGCGCGGCTTCCGCCTGCAGCACCGGCACTTCGCCGCCTTCCCACACCGCGGCGACGCGCTCCGCGACCCAAGCGATCTTGGCCAGCGGCGCCGCGGGCATCGTTTCTTCGTGGTGCAGAGCGACCGCCTCCACGAGGTCCGCCGGAAGCGTGAAGGCGCGCGCGAGCTCGGCGCCGCGCGCGGCGTGGTCGGTGCCGCCCTCCGCTCGCTCGAAAACGAGGCGGTCGGCAGCAGGAAGGCGAGCAACCCGAGCCGCCGCCGGAAGGTCATCGCGAGCGCGAGCCAGCAAGCCCACCTCAAGGAAGAGCCCCGCCGTGAAGAACTCGTCGACTTCACGATGTCCGAGCTTCTTGGCGATGACTTGAGCGGCCACCGCGCGTCTCAGCGAGTTGCCGAGCAACGTCGCGCCGTCGGCCCCCGCGGGCACCATGTCCGAAACCGCGAGCGACAGCCCCAAGGTGCGCAGGCCTCGCACCCCGATGAACGCAGTCGCCTGGCGCACGTCGCTCACCTTGCGGCTGAAGCCGAAGGCCGCGCTGTTCACCATCGAGATGATGCGCAGGGCAAAGCCCGGATCACTCTCGGCGAGCTTGGACAGCTCGGTCGGCGAAGCATCCGGTTTGAGGGCCTCGCGGACGATTTGGAGCGCGACCACCGACAACGGTGTCTTGCCCTGCGCTTGCGGACGTTGTGCAGCGGCGGCAGTCATCTCTGGGGGAGACGCGGGTTCTCCGTACCTGCCAAGAACGGCTGCGGCGTGACGAAGCTAAGGCCGGCAGCGAGACAAATCGCGCCAGCGCCCGCGAAAACGCCGGCTACTGATCGTTTTCTTTTTTCGCGAGAGCGGATTTCAGCCGATCCCCGATGCTGCGACGCAGCGCGACGAGATCGTAGCGCGAAGGGCGGTCGTCTCCTTGATTGGCCACCTCTTGCGCGATGCTGTCCACGATGTTCCGAGGCTTTTCCGGGATCTTGAGCGCCTCTCCCAGGTCCTTCAAGGCCTGGAGCTCGGCGGGCGATACGACGCCATCCAAACGGGTGAGCCAGCACGCCACGCCGTAGACGAACAGGCGATCTTCCTTCGAAAGGTTCTTCCGATCGATGACGCCCAAGTCGATGCGTTCTTTGGTCGCGGCTTCGATCTCGGCGATCTCCGTGATGTCGAGCCCCTCCTCCAAGGCGGTGCGTACGATCGCGTCCGCTTCCTCCTGATCGAGGTTGCCATCGGCCCAGCCGACTGCGGAAAGCGCGATGTAAACGTCACGCCCGAGCCTCGGTCTTTCCTCCGCCATTCAGGGTGCTCCTTGCAGGGCTCTTTCATACCACAGCCGTCAGCTACGAGACGCGCCGAGTCGCCAGTGGTAAGGGGCGAGGCGTGCCACCCGGCGATTTCGATGTGGAAGTGCTCTACTTCGCGGCGCTGCGCGACCTTTCGGGGGTGAGCGGCGAGCGCGTCACTCTCGAGACACCAGCCGAAGGAGCGCTGAGCGTTGCCGCCCTCCTCAGCGCGCTGGAGGCTCGCCACGAGCGGCTGCGCGGGCGGCTCCAGGCCGTGCGGGTGGCCGTCAACGAAGAGTTCACGGAGCTTTCCACGGAGCTTCGCGGCGGCGAGGTCGTGGCCCTGATCCCACCGGTGTCGGGCGGCTGATGAGCGCATTTCACATCGGCGCGGACGAGAACGGCTTGGGGTCCAGGCTGGGCCCCATGATCGTGACGGCCGTGCTCGCGGAGACGGACGAGGCCGGCGAGCGTTTCCTCTCCCGCAAGCTTCCCAAGCGCCTACGCGAGGATCTGGACGACTCCAAGCGGCTGATGTCGCACACCAACGTAGGCATCGGCGAAGCTTGGGCGCGCGCTCTCACCGAGCAGCGCGCCGGGACACCGTCGGAGCTGTTCGAGATGCTCTCGCTCGAGGGGTCGGCCAAGCTGCGCGAGCCATGCCCGAAGAGCGCTCACGCCCAGTGCTGGACCAGCGACGGCGAGGCGTTCTCCGCGAGCGAAGAGCAGCTCGCTCGAGCGCTCGGGCACGTGCAAACCCTGGCCGCCAAGGGGGTGCGGGTGCTGGAGGTGCGGAGCAGCGTCGTTTGCACCCAGCAGCTGAACGAGAATCGGCGTCGCGGCATCAACCGCTTCGTGAGCGATCTGCACGCCATGGAGCGGCTGATCCTCAGGCTGCAAGCGCGCGCCGCTTCGCCCGTGCACGCGGTGTGCGGCAAAGTGGGGGGCATCGGCGAGTATGCCAAGTTCTTCGGGCCGCTCGGCGGCTGGCTCCACGCCACCATCGTCGAGGGCCAAGCCGAGAGCGCCTACCAATTTCCCACGCTGGGCCGCATCCGTTTCGTGCGGGACGCAGACGCGCACGCGCCGCTCGTCATGCTGGCGTCCCTCGTCGGCAAGTACGTACGCGAGCTGTTCATGCAGCGCATCGCCAGCCACTACCCGGCTCCGGCCGAGTCGCCGCGGCCGAGCGGCTACCACGACCCCGTCACCGCCGCGTTCGTGGAGCGGACCGCGCTTTTACGCAAGAAGCGCCGCATGCCGAGCTCTTGCTTCGAGCGTGACGGGGCGGACGCTCCGTGAGCGAGGCGTCCCCGCAAGATCGCCGCACTCAGCGCATTTTGCACGGCTCCTTGCCGCTCGAGGTGCTTCGCTTCGGCGCGCCGCTAGCGCTGGGCATGGGCCTACAAACCACCTTCAACTTGGTGGATGCCTACATCATCGCGCGGTTACCGCCGGACGTCTCCGGGCCCGCGCTCGGCGCCATCGGCATCTGCGATCAGCTAGCCGCGCTCGGCACCATCGTGAGCTACGGCATCAGCGTCGCGGCCGCGAGCTTGGTGAGCCGCGCCTGGGGCGCTGGCGATGCGAGCGACGCTCGCCGCATCGCCTGGCAGTCCAGCTTGCTGGTGCTGGGGCTTGGCCTCGTGCTGGCGCTGGTCGGTGGCCTCGGCGCCCGCGCCCTGCTGGAAGGTGTCATCGGCGTGAAGGGCCAGGTCGTGGAGCGCGGCGCCGACTACCTGACCGTGGTCATGGGCGGCGGGGTCACGATGTTCCTCATGCTGCACTGCGCTAGCCTGTTGCGCGCGGTGGGGAGCTCGAAGACGCCGATGGCGCTGCTCGTGCTCGGCAACGTGCTCAACTTTTTGTTCGCGGTGCTCTTCGTCTACGGCCCCGGGGACGCCCCGGGTTTCCTGTCGTGGGGACCGCCGCTCGCGCGCGCTCTGGGCATTCCTCGCCTGGAGCTGTTCGGCGCGGGCGTGGCGACCCTGCTCGCGCGCGCGGTCATCCTGCTGCCGCTCCTTTTTTTCGCGGCGAAGCGCCTCGGATTTTTGCGGGTTCGGCCGGCGCTTTCGCCAGACAAGCCTGCGCTCGTAGAGCTGCTCAGGCTCGCGTGGCCTTCCAGCGCGGAGCTGGTGGTGCGGATGTGCGCGATGCTGCTCACCCACGCGCTCGTCGCTCGTGCCTTCACGACCGCCACGGACCAGAGCGCGACCACCGCTCTGGGCATCGTCTTCCGCTTCGAGACGATGGCGCTCTTCATCAGCATCGGTTGGGGTAGCGCGGTCCAAACCTTCGTCGGACAAAACCTGGGCGCCCACGCCGTACGGCGCGCCAAGCACAGTGGCTACTGGGCCGCGCTATACAACCTCGTGATGATGGCCCTGCTAGCGCTCGCCTATGTCGCGTTCGCTACGCCCATCGTGAGCTTCTTCGACGCAGCACCGCAGGTGCTCGGAATCGCGCGCAGCTACTTGTCCTGGGTGGCCCCGAGCTACGTGGCCCTCGGCGTCGGTATCGTGCTCGGCTCGGTCATGCAAGGGGCCGGGGCTCCTCAGCGCGCGCTGATTTTGGACGCCAGCGTGGTCGTGTTCGTGCAGGTACCGGCAAGCCTGCTGGTGCTGCTGTCGCCGGCTCCGCAGCTCACCCAGGTTTGGCTCGTGGTCGGGCTGAGCTATGTGGCGCTCGCGGTGACACTGCTAGCGAGCTACAAGCGCGGCCGCTTTTTACGAGCGGCGCTGGCCTAAGCCGAGCGGCAGCGCTCCGTAGTCTGCCGTCGTCCCAGCGCTGGAAGCCCCGGCGCCCGCCAGCCGCACGTCCAGCTGCGGCAGCGCGATCACGATGCCAGCTCGCTTGAACGCCCACCAAATCGCTTCGCGCAGCTCCGAGCTGGCGATGCGGTAGTGAAACGGCTCGTGCATCCAAGCCGAGGTCTCGTATTCGACACAAGAAGGGGCAAAGTTCAGGAGCAGCACGCGGGGCGCGTGGTTTCGGTCCCGCCAGGGAATGTCCGCGGCGGTTCTCTCCAAGACCTCGCGCACCAGCTTCAGGTCGGACTCGTAGGAAACGCCAACCACGACCTTCACGCGGTAGAGGTTGTCCTCCAGCGTGTAGTTTTTCACGTTGGACTGCACGAGCGTGGAGTTCGGGACGATGATGTCTTCGTCGTCGAGGGTCCGCACGATCGTCGCGCGGATGCTCATCTTCATCACCTTGACGATTTGCGTGCCAATCTCGAGGACGTCGCCCGGCTTGATGGTGCGCTCGATGAGCAGGATGATGCCGGACACGAAATTCTGGGCGATGTTTTGCATCGCGAAGCCGAAGCCCACCGCGAACACCGCCCCCGCCGCGAACACGGCGCCGAGCTTGATGCCGGCGAGGTGGAGCGCGAGGGCCACGCCCACCAGGATGAATCCGTAGTGAATGAGCCGGTCCGCGACCCCGAGGTCCCCGCCCGCGGCCTGAATGTCACTGCGCCGAAGAGCCCGCCGTAGGCCCGCGCGGAGCACCCACGACAGCGCCAGCATGGCGACGAACGTGAGGAGCATGCTGCCCAAGGTGAACAGCGACACCGCCTTGTTGCCGATCTCGAACAGCTCCTCCCTCGCGACCGCTGGGAGCTCGATGGGCAACATTCCCGATCGATTATGCCGAAGCCGGCCGGCGAGGGTCCACAAGTTTGGCGGCCCCGGGCGCGGCGAGCCAGGCTAGGATTCGCCTAGTGTCAACCTCGGGTGCTCTCGAAAAGTTCGACTTGGTGGTGATCGGCGCTGGCCCCGCCGGCGAGAAGGCGGCGGCCCAAGCGGCGTACTACAAAAAGCGCGTCGCGGTGATTGAGCGCGAGGCGGAGCCGGGCGGCGCGGCCGTGCATACCGGCACGCTACCGAGCAAGACCCTGCGGGAAACCGCCCTCTACTTGTCGGGCCACCGCGCGCGAGCGCTGTACGGCGTCGCGGTCGAGCTCGACGCGCAAGCCACCGTACCGCGCCTGATGTCACGCAAGAACGCGATCGCGGCCGCGGAGGCGCGGTCGTTTCGGCACAACTTCGAGCGCCACCACGTCACCTACTTTCAAGGCCGCGGTCAGTTCGTGGACGAGCACACGGTCATGATCACGTCCGCGAGCGACTCGCGCCGCATCCACGGCGACTTCATTCTCATCGCCACCGGCTCGAAGCCGCATCGCCCCGCTGACGTGGACTTCGCCGACGACTTCATCCACGACAGCGACGAGGTGCTGAACATCAACTCGCTCCCCAAGTCCCTCACGATTTTGGGCGGCGGCGTGATCGGCTGCGAGTACGCCAGCATGTTCGCCGCGCTCGGCGTGGCCGTCACACTGGTGGACGCTCGCTCGGAGATCCTGCCGTTTCTGGATCTGGAGCTCGTGGCGCGCCTGAAGTCGGCCATGATTGGCTCCGGCATCACCTTGCGGCAGGGCCAGCGTTGGGGCGCGGTCAAGCGCGTCTCCGGCGGCGTGGAGACGACGCTCGGGGACGGCAGCAAGATCGTGACCGAGCAGCTGCTATTCGCCGCGGGGCGCACGGGCGCTACCCAGGGCCTCGGTCTCGGCGGAGTCGGCGTGGAGCCGGATTCGCGCGGTTACCTGCAGGTAGACGCGCAATTTCGAACCAAAGTGCCGCACATTCTGGCCGCGGGCGACGTGATCGGCTTCCCCGCCCTCGCCTCCGTCTCCATGGAGCAGGGGCGCGTCGCGGTGTGCCATGCGTTCGGCTTCTCCTACAAGAAGGCGGTGGCGCAAACCATGCCGTACGGCATCTACACCATCCCCGAGTGTAGCTCCTTCGGGGAGACGGAAGAGACCTGCAAGGAGAAGCAGATCCCGTACGTCGCGGGCCGCGCGCTCTACGAACAGAACGCTCGCGGCAAGATAACCGGCGATCTGGACGGCATTACCAAGCTCATCGTCCACAAGGAGAGCCGTAAGATCATCGGCGTTCACGTCATCGGGGAGCGCGCCAGCGAGCTGGTCCACATCGGCCAAACTGCGATCCAGCTCGGCGGCACGGTGGACCTGTTCATCGACATGGTCTTCAACTACCCAACCTTGTCGGACTCCTACAAGTACGCCGCTTACGACTGCCTTGCCGCGCTCTCCGCGAGCGCTCCCGCGCCCTGACCGCGCCGGCTTCGGCTCAGCCCCAGGCGGCCCAGCCGAGCAGCTCCGCGACGAGCAGGGCGGCCGCAGCCTCTTTGGCCCCCACCGCTCGCGAATCGCGGCCGGGGCGGTAGTCGCACAGCCGCGCGAGCGCTTCGTCGATGTGAGGGCGCTCGCCCAAGAATGTCATCACGAACTGCAGCGAAGCGGGCGCGCTGCCACGTTCGCGCGGTAACCTGGCCGCCTCGTAGCGCGGACCGGGCACTATCAGCGCGCTACCCGCCGGCAGGAGCGTCCGCGGCTCACCCTTGGAGCGGAGGATCGTGCCCGCCATGAGCGGGCTCGCCAAATCCAAGTCGAGCGGGAACTCCACGCGCGTGGGGGCGGTGCCGCGGTAGAAAGTGACGAGGCCCTCGTCCCAAGTGGAGAGCGCGGCTACGCGGTCGCGACCCTGGTCACGGATGGCGCGGAAGACGTCCACCGCGCTCACCAGCTGCAAGCCAATCAGCGTGTCCCCCAACCTGCCGCCGAAGCGCTGCAGCGACCCGAGCGCGGTCTCCAGCTGCTCGCGCGAGAGCCGCCCGCGGCGCACCAAGTACTCGCCCAAGAGCTCCTCGCGGTCGGAGGAAGCGACGTGGAGCAGCCGACCTCCGTTCAGGTACAGCTCCTTGCGCACGGAGGCGCCCATGCTGCGCGCGCGCTCGACGAAGAGCGCGCCCGTCTCCCCTTTTTGACGCATGTGGGAGAGCACCTCCAGCATGGAGGTTTCACGCAGCAGGGCTTGGTAGTCCGGCACCCCCGGCTCGAAGATGCGGCTCGTCGTAGCGGTGGTGGACGGCAGCAAATGTCGAGCAAGCTCGACGATGTCGCGAATGGGGCGGAAGCCCTGGCCCAGCAGGGCGACCTCGTCGTCGGCTCCCAAGTCGCCGGTCGCGATCATCTCGATGAGCTTGGAGAACGGTACTTGCTCCAGCAGCTGCCCGTCCGTGCGCCGAATGCGCGAGCCCGCTTCGACCGCAACCGAGTCGGGTCGCTGCACTACTACCGGCGACTGCGTCGGCCCGCGCACGGCCGGCATCGCTCCGCTGCTGCGCGTCCGCACCGCTTGCATGCGCTGCACGGAGTCGCGAATCTGCCCCTCGATCCGCTTGGCGAGCTCGCTGGAATCCTTGGCCCACACGACCCACTCGGCGAGCGTCTTCTTCAGCTGCTCGCGCGAAGGCTGCTCGAAGGGCGCGAGCGCGCGAGCGAACGCAGCGGCGTCGGGGTAGCGATCGTCAGGGTCGCGCGCCAGCCCGCACTCGCAAACCGCCAGCATGCCGGGCGGCAACATGCCAGCCACGCGCCGCAGCGGCTCGATGTTCACGTCGCGGATCGCGAGTAGGACCGCGAGCTGGCCGCTGCCGGGGAAGACTCGCTCCCCGATGAGCATCTCCGCGAATACGGCGGTGAGCGCGAACAGGTCCGCGCGGTGGTCGGAAGGCTCCCCCGCCACTTGCTCGGGCGAAAGGTAGCCGAACTTCCCCTTCAAGCCGCCCCCGCTTCCCTGCGGCGGCTTCATGCGGTGCTCGAAACGGGCGATGCCAAAGTCCCCGAGCTTCACCTCTCCGTCACTGGAGAGCAGGATATTCGAGGGCGTGACGTCGCGGTGCACGATGTGCAGCCCGTTGCCCTCGCTGTCGCGCGCGCCGTGCACGGCCGTAAGCGCCTCTGCGACCTCCCTCGCGATGTGCGCGGCCAGCGCGGGCGGAAAGCGGCGCTGCTCGGACTCGGCGCGCCGCAGCAGCCGGTACAGGTCCACGCCGTCCACGTACTCCAGCGCCAGGTACGGCTCCTCGCCGACCATGCCCGCCCCGTATACGTCCACCACGTTGGGGTGCCGCACCGCGCGGTGCAGCTCTGCCTCGCGCTCTAGCGCGTCGAACTCGCCGCCCTCGCGCACCGACCGTAGCAGCCGCTTGACGACCAGGTGCGCTGCCGGCTGGGTGCCGATCTTGGGGCGCGCGAGGAACACCTCGGCGCTGCCCCCCACGGCGATTCGACGCTCGAGCACGAACGGCCCGAATGGCTGAGGGGCTTTGCCCTTGGTATCCTCCGGCACGACACTCTCATTATGCAGGCGAAAACACGCTTTCGTCGCGCCGAAACGCCGCGCCCTCGCTAAGCGCTAGTTTCGGGCGGAAAAACGCGCACGGCGCGCTATATAGCCCCCGTGAAAGGTCGAGCTTCCCTGCCGAGGCCTCGCGCACGCGGCGCGCGCCATAACGAGCGTCTTGGAATGTCGCCCGCAACGGGCGCTCTTGCCACGGCTCTCCTCGTCGCCGCCGTCGCTGGCACCGGCGTCACGGGCTGTAAGTGCGGTTCGGAGCCCAGCAGCGCCACCGCCAGCGCCGGCGCGCCCTCCCTCCGGCTGTACGTGATGTCCAGCGTCGCCGGAGCCCTGGAGCCGTGCGGCTGCGTGAAAGACATGCTGGGCGGCGCGGACCATGCCGCGGCCTACATCGCGTCGCAAAGCGCCGCAGTACCGAACGCCCTCACGGTGGGCGCCGGCCCCATGCTGTTCCTCAACGCCCGCCCGGACCCAGCGCGAGACACCCAGGCCAGCTTCAAGGCGGACGCGCTAGCCGACGCCTACAAGGCGCTCAAGCTCACCGCCTGGGCGCCCGGCGCCAACGACTGGCTCCTGGGGGACACGGCGCTCAGCGCGCTCGTCAGCCGCTCCGGGGCCACCCTGCTCGCCGCCAATCTTCCCGGAGCTCCGGTAGCGCCGACCAAGGTCGTAGAGGTATCCGGCATCAAGGTGGGCTTCTTGGGAGTCAGTCTCCCGCTCGTGAACGGCACCGCGCCCGCCTCCCTGAAGCCGGTGGACGTCGCGGCGGCCGCCAAGAGCGGCTTGGCCGAGCTGGAGGCCCGAGGCACGCAAGTTCAGGTGTTGCTCGCCGCCATGCCGCGCGGCGCCGCCCTCCGCCTCTTGGAGACGCAGCCCGGTTTCGAGGTCGCAGTGCTCGGCAAGCCCTTCGATGAAGGAGAAGCCAACGACCCACCGCAATCGCCGACCCTCGTCGGCAAGACCCTCGTCGTAGAGACGCCCAATCACCTCCAGGCCCTCGGCGTCGTGGACCTGTTCGTCCGCGGGCAATCGTTCGACTTCGCGGACGGCAGCGGCCTGGAGGCGACGGAACGCAAGCTCGAGATCGAGCGCCGCGTGCGCGAAATCAACGCCCGCCTCGATCAGGGCGGCGCCCGGGCGGACCTCGCCGCGCTCGAGCAGGACAAGAAAAACCTCGAGGCGGAGCTGGCCAAGCTGCCAGACGCGAAGCCGCCGGCGCAGGGCAGCTACTTCCGCTTTCAAGCGGTAGAAGTCACCGAAAAACTCGGCTCGGACTCCAGCGTCTCCGGTCACATCGCCGCGTATTACCAGCGGGTCAACGACCACAACAAAGTCGCCTTCAAAGACCTTGCCCCCGTGCCACCCGCCGCGGGCGAAGCCGGCTACGTCGGCCTCGAAGCGTGCAGCAAGTGCCACGAACAAGAACGAAAATTCTGGAACGGCACCCACCACGCCGCCGCGTACGCCACGCTCTCCAGCCAGCACAAGGAATTCAATCTGGACTGCGTCGGCTGTCACGTCACCGGTTACGGCAAGCCCGGCGGCAGCACCGTCACCCACGTGGAGAACCTGACCGCCGTGCAATGCGAGGTCTGCCACGGCCCCGGCTCCCGCCACGTCGCCAACACCAAAGACAAGGCCGCCATCAAAATGCCCTCGATGAGCTTCTGCGCCTCCGAGTGCCACCACCCGCCTCACGTTCACCCCGGCTGGAGCGTCGACGCCGCATGGCCCAAAATCATCGGCCCCGGCCACGGCATGCCCGGCTGACGTCTCCGCGCGTCTCCGTCCGTCTCCGTCCGCCTCCGCCCGCGCGTCTCCGTCCGTCTCCGCGCGCCGCACGGCTCCGTGCAGGCGCCGGCGATCTCTGCCGAATCAATCTCCGTCTCGATTCCGCAGACATGAAACGACGCTTCACGGCGACAAACGACGCGTCACGGCGAGAAACGACGTTTTCCCACGGTGAAACGGCGCATCGCGGAGACGGCGCCGTGCGGCTCACGGTTGCGCGCGAAGCATTTGTGCGATCGCCGGCAGCGCTCGGGCGCCGCCGCACCGCCACGCGGTCGCGAACGTTCGGCGGTGTCTATCGGGTAGCGGCGAGGGTTCGTCCCGTCGCTTGGCGTGCCATGGCTACGCGACAGCTCGGAATCGGAGCTCTGGCGCGCCCGGAACCTCGTCCGAACGAATCAAACCGTGGCGACGCCAAAGAATCTTCAGCAGGGCGCACCTCGGCGCCACTGTCACGTCTCGAGCCACCTGCGGCGGCGGGTCGAGGCCAGCGATGCATTCCCACCCGTCGAACTCGGCGGCGGACGAGCACGGATCGAAGTACCACGGAGCCAGCGTCAGCTTGCGCCACTGATACAGGTGCCGCTGCTCGTTCAACAGCACGTACGCGAGAACGTGCCGCACCGCGCGAGCCGTCCGCAGCGAACGAGCGTGATAACGACGCGCAAACACACTCCCGCGGCGCCCCAGCTCCGCGTTCAAACGCCGCGCAATCCGCACCGACAACCCTTGAACGCCCCGAGCCAGCAACACCTCGTCCGTCGCCTCCGCAACCAGGTGCACGTGATTGCCCTGTACGGAGTAGTGCGTCACCCGAAAGTCCTCGCGGTGCTTGCTGCGCGAATTAGCAAGTTGGAACGCACGCTTCACGGCCCGAAATGCCCTCTTCTTTCGCAGACTGGGCACGCCGCCGGCCACTCGAAGCGTCACGTGAACAGGATGCTCCGGCGAATGCGACGGCCTCGCGCCGTGCGACGCGAACGGCTTCGACCCCCGCTTGCGGCCCGCGCCCACGCGGCGGCCACCCCACGAACCAGCTTGCCCCATCCCTCCCCGACTCCGACCCATGACCTCCACATGGGGCCGAGCGCACCAGAGCGCAAGTACGTCGCCACCGATCACTCTCGGACGCAGCACCACAGTTCCGAGTTGAATAGGGGGGCCAACGACGCTGGTCGCAACGCGGCACGAACGCTCTCCCGACGCCGGTTTCCACCTCACGACTCCTTCACGCCGTGCGGCGCCATTCGGCACTGATACGGAGCCGCACGCAGCACGCCGTACGCCGCGATTCGGCACTGATAAGGAGCCGCACGCCGTACGGCGCAATTCGGCACCGCCACGGAGCCGCACGGAGCACGCCGCACGGCGCAATTCGGCATTGATACGGAGCCGCACGCAGCACGCCGTACGGCGTGATTCGGCATTGATACGGAGCCGCACAGGGCACGCCGTACGGCGCAATTCGGCATTGACACGGAGCCGCACAGGCCACGCCGTACGGCTTGATTCGGCATTGACACGGAGCCGCACAGGGCACGCCGTACGGCGCAATTCGGCACTGATACAAAGCCGCACGGAGCATGCCGTACGGCGCGATTCGGCATTGATACGGAGCCGCACGCAGCACGCCATACGGCTTGATTCGGCGTTGCCACGAAGCCGCACGGAGCACGCCGTACGCCGCGATTCGGTACCCCACGAAGCCGCACGCAGCACGCCGTACGCCGCGATTCGGCACTGATACGGAGCCGCACGCAGCACCCCGTACGACTTGATTCGGCATTGATACGGAGCCTCACAGGGCACGCCGTACAGCTTGATTCGGCACTGATACGGAGCCGCACAGGGCACGCCGTACGGCTTGATTCGGCACTGATACAAAGCCGCACGCAGCACGCCGTACGGCGCCATTCGGCACCGCCACGAAGCCGCACGGAGCACGCCGTGCGGCGCCATTCGGCACCGCCACGAAGCCGCACGGAGCACGCCGTACGGCGCCATTCGGCACCGCCACGAAGCCGCACGCAGCACGCCGTGCGGCGCGATTCGGCACCACCACGAAGCCGCACAGGGCACGCCGTACGGCGCGATTCGGCACCGCCACGAAGTCGCACGGGGCACGCCGTGCGGCGCGATTCGGCGCCGCCGCGGAGCCGCACGGCGCACCCGTTTAGGGGGCTTTGGCGAAGGGGAGGATGGTCTTGAGGTCTTCGTCGTTGAAGCGGAGCATGCCGCCGACGAAGTAGTCGCGGCGCGAATTGCTCAGGATGTCTTCGACGCCGCCGAGGATCCACAGGCGATTGATGAATTCGTAGCCGAGCGAGATGCGCCAACGGGGCAGCACCACCTCGCCGAAGCCGTAGAGGTCTTGCCGTAGCTCGAAGCGGCCGTCGAAGAGCGAAGTGTCCAAGCCGACGCCGCCGGTGGACTCCTTGATGCCGAAGCGCCCGGTAAAGGGACCGAAGCTCTGCGCGAACTGCAGCGAGAAGCGCAGCGAGTTGGAGGTCACGGTGCGCACTTCCCGGTAGTGCGGAGGGTCGTTCGGATTCGTGCTGTCGACGTCTATCTGCTCGAAACGCGTGAGCCCCTTCGGGTCGTTCACGATTTCGATCATGTAGTACTTGTCTTCTTTGGGCTGCAGTCGAATCTCGACGTAGCTCTTCACCGTGCTGGCGAGGAATTGGTAGTCCGTGCGCAGGCTGACGATCGTCTGCAGGCGCGAGATGCCGCCCAAGAAGTCCCCGACGTTCTCGACCGCGCCCTCGACCTCATTGATGAGCTTTTCGTCTTTGGTGAGGCGCCCGAGCGTGCCCTCACCTCGGTTGAGGCGCTGGGTCACGTCGTCCACGTTCTTGAGCGCGCTCTCTAGGTTCTGGCTCGCGCGGTCCACGCGCTGAACGATCTGCCGCACCTCCCCGGCTTCCTTGCCCTCGCCGGTCGGGTCCTTGGCCATGAGCTCTCGCACCTCACGGGTGGTCTCGCGCACGTTCTCGAGGATGGCCTGAATCTCGGGCGCGCTGCGGCTGGAGATCTGCTGGGTGTTGACGACGATCTCGTGAATCGCCTCGCGGTTTTCGCGCACCGTTTGGTTGAGCGCTTCCGTGACCTGGGCCAGGTTGCGCAGCGTCGTCTGGATGTCGGACTTGCCCTGATCGCTGCCGACGGACTCGCGGAGGGCCGCGGTCACTTCTTTGACGTCCTTGGCGATGTCGGACATCTGCCGCATGAGGTCGTCCGGCGTCTGCGCCTCGCTGACCACCTTGATCTCTTCGCCGTTCGCGAGCTTTCGGCGACCCTCGGTGCCGGGGGCTACCTTGAGCTGAAATTCGCCGAGCAGGCTGCTTGCCACCTTGGCCGCGGCCGCGTCTTCGTACAGCGGCACGTCCTTGTTGATCACGAGGTCGATGCGCGCGATGTCGTGCTCGAGCTTGATGCTCTGGACGCGCCCGACTGGAATGCCCGCGATGCGCACCTGCGAGAGCTTGGCGATGCCGCTCGCGTCCTTCATGCGCGCGAACACGACGTAGCCACCATCGCTTTCACCGGACTTGGTGACATAGCGGTAGATGAAGAGACCGGCGCCCGTGAGGACGACGGCGAAAGCGCCGACCTTCGCGGCAGTAGTAAAGCGACCAGCCAACCCGGCGAGCGTAGACGCCAAGACGTGGCGTAGCAACGGCCGTAGGACCTAAACATGCTACAAACGGTTGATGGGCCGACCCGTTCGCTCGGCGTTAGCCAGAATGCCTCGCGCGACGCTCGTGCTCGTCGGTTTCGCTACAAGCGCGAGCTGCACCGCCTCGCCTCCTGCCCACAAGACGAGCGTGCCGCAAGCTCACCCGGCAGCAGCCCCCGCCGCCGCGGGGGACGAGCTTTTCGACTTTCCCGACGCCACGACCTCGCCCCGAGCGCTCACCCAGGTGCCGGAGGCGCTCGCGCCATTTTTCGACCTTTGCCGACGAGGAGACGCCGCACTGTCGCGGGTCGCGGAGCGCTCGGCCCGGCGTCAAAGCGAAGGTGGCGCGCCGCTGGACGCCCCCGAGATCAGCTTTGCGCTCCGCGCCGAAGGCTCGCCGTACGTGTGGCCGCGCGCATGGACGCTGGAGGGCGGCGATCTGCAAACTTCGGCCGCCGTGGAGCGCATGCGCAGCTGGCTGCAAGGCTTCCAGGATGGGGGTGAGCGCCGTTGCGGCATCGCGCTGGTGAGCGCCAAGGAACGCAGCGTGCTCGCGGCCGTCGCGGTCGACGCGCTGGCGGACCTCTCCCCCTTGCCGGTGAGGCAGCGCGCCGGGACCTGGCTGAACCTGGACGCTGAGCTGCTCGTCGCCGCGAGCGACGCCAAAGTCATCGTGCTCGGTCCAAGTGGCGCTCCGTACGCGGTGCCGACGACGTTCGACGGGCGGGCCGCGCGCGCTCGATTTCGCGCGGATCGCCCCGGCCCATTCTTGGTCCAGCTGCTCGCAGACGTCGCAGGAGGCCCGAGGCCGCTGCTGGAGGCGACGGTCTATGCGGACGTTGCACCGCCGAGCTCGTTTTCTGGCGATCCCGCTCCCGGCGAGCCCACCGTGCCGCTCGACTCGCGCGCGGACCGCGGCGCAGCGCTCTTGGACATGGTGAACCAGGCTCGCGCCACGGAGCGGAGCGCACCGCTCGAGCGCGACGCCAAGCTCGACGCGGTCGCCCAAGCTCACGCGGAGACCATGCGCGCCCTCAAGCGCATCGCGCACGACGCGGGCGATGGGGACCCGCAAAGCCGCGTCGAGGCCGCAGATTTGCGCGTCCTTGCGACCGGCGAGAACGTCGCTCACGCGCCTTCGGTCGTGCGCGCCCACCGCGCGTTGTGGGCGAGTCCTTCGCACCGGGAAAATCTTCTCGCCCCTCGTTTCGACAAGGTTGGAATAGGGCTTGCGTTCGACGAGGACGGCTCGATTTGGGTGTGTGAGTTATTCGCCGACACAGGAGCCCGCCGCCGCTGACCCGGTGGCCGGGAAATCGCCCGAAATCATCGCTTCTAATGCGGAATCGGGCAGGCTACTTTCCGTCGCCGTGCTTTCTCATCGGGATCCCGCCCTGCGCGTTAGTGGTCAATCGGCATTCGGACGCGGGGCTCGCACCCTGGTGGCATTGGCCCTGGGGGCCAGCGCTGTTCTGCTGACGAGCGGCGAAGCTCGCGCTCAGGCCAGCTACTTCTATCTGGATCGCGCACAGATCTCGGGCGCACCGGAAGACGGCTTCATGGTGTGGCGGCCGGTCGGCTCCGAGGAGAATCGCGTCTATGTGAACGGCGCCCTCGGTTACTCGCACAATCCGCTGCGAAACGAGACGGTGACGGACGTCGCGAGCGTCGAGCGGCAGATCGACAACCCCGTTCAGGGCCAATTCATCACCTACCTCTCCGGCGGCGTGCAGCTGGTGAAGCGTCTGACGTTGGGCATGACGTTGCCCGTCAACCTCCTCACCATCTACGGCGACGACCCGCAAGTTCGCGACGTGGGCGGCGGCGGCATCGGCGATGCGGCGGTGGGCATCAGCGATCTGCGCTTGGACGCGCGCGTGAAGACCTGGGAGACGGACAGTCAGTGGCTCAAGTTCGGCCTGGGCGGCGCGCTCTTTCTTCCCACCGGAACCCGCAGCGCCTTCGCGGGCGACGGCGGCGCGAGCGGCTACTTGTACGCGGCCAGCGAGCTGGACTTCGGCAAGTTCTTCGTGAGCGGCAACATCGGGCCCCACTTCCGGCCGAACGGCAGCATCGGCGGCAACAACGGCAGCCTGTTCCTCGGCTCGGACTTGCGGTGGACGTTCGGCGCCTACCTCCCGCTGCGGGAAGGTCGCGTGCGCCTCGGTGGTGAGCTGTGGGGCACCACCGGTCTCAGTTCGGTGAACGATGAGAGCAAGTTCTTCAAGGGCGCCAACACGGACCTGGAATGGACGGCGCAGGGCCGCTTCCTCGTCGACAAGCGGGACCGTCTTTACGTGCAGGTTGGCGCCGGCACACGCCTGACCACGGGGTACGGCGCGCCGGATTTTCGCATCCTCGGCTCCATCGGAACGTACTGGAACTTCCTGGACTTCAAGGCCAAGTCGCCCGCCCGCAAAGTGGAGGTCACTCCCGACGTGGACGACTACGATCGCGACACGGACGGCGATGGCTACCCGGACTCGGTGGACGGTTGCCCGACGGACAAGGAAGACGGCAAGCCCCCAGCCCCCACCGACGGCTGCCCCGGTAACTCCGATCGCGACGGCGACGGCATCCCGGATGTCGACGATCAGTGCCCGGACAAGGCCGAGGACAAGGACAAGGTCCAAGACGAAGACGGCTGCCCCGAAGACGACGCTGACAAGGACGGCATTCCGGACGTGCAGGACAAGTGCCCGACCGAGCCCGGCAAGCGCTCGCCGATCGCGGAAAAGTTCGGCTGCCCGAGCTTGATCGAGATGGGCACGGACGGCAGCGTTCAACTCCTCAAGCCGATCGAGTTCGAGACCGGCCGCGCCACCATCAAGGCCGTGAGCTTCCCCATCTTGGACGAGGTGCTCGATCTACTGAAGGGCCGCCCGTCGATGCGCCTCGGCGTCTACGGCCACACGGACAGCAAGGGCATCCCCGGCAACAACCTCAAGCTGAGCAAGGATCGCGCGGCTGCGGTGCGCAAGTACCTCGAAGGCAAGGGCATCGCCAGCAGCCGACTCCAGTCGGAGGGCTTCGGCCAGACCAAGCCCGTCGCGCCCAACGAGACGGACGACGGCCGCGCCAAGAACCGCCGCGTGGAGTTCAAGATCCTGAGCGGCGCGGACTGACCGCGTTCGAACGCGCTCGAGCGGCCTGAGCGGGGCCGCTCGGTGCGGCTCACTCCGAGAGCGCGCACAAACAAAACGACGAAGCGCGGACGCCCGCTCGGGCTCCGCGCTCGCGATCAACCAGTAGAGAGAGCGACGCCTGCCGAAGCGGCGTCGCGGGCTCTCACTTGCTGTGCGGAGGCATCTTCACTTCTTTGAAGATGACGTGCTCCCGCTTGACCGGGTCGTACTTCTTGAGCTCGAGCTTGTTGGTCTGCGTGCGCTTGTTCTTGGTCGTGTAGTAGGTGAAGCCCGTACCGGCCGAAGAAACGAGGCGAATGTTCTCTCGCATGGGACGCGGGAAGTATCACGCGCCTGGTGCCCTTTCAAGGCCCTGCAGGCCGAAAGTCTCGCAAAATATCGACCAGTACTTGACGAGCCCCCCGATGGATGGCTAATTCCGCCCCCGCTCGGTCCTGGTGTCGGTTTTGGCACTCGCGGACCAGGGTTTCGTTCCGCTCGCTGGGCTCGCTCAGCAGCACCAGCTACGAGAAGTTCCATGAAGCGCACGTACCAGCCCCACAACATCAGCCGCATCCGCACTCACGGCTACCGTAAGCGCAACAGCACCAAGGGCGGCCAGAATGTTCTCAAGAACCGCCGCCGCAAGGGTCGCTGGCGCTTGACGGTTTCCATCTACGAAAAGTGAGTGGTCTCCGCGCCTTCCGAACCGGGCTCGCGCTCCTCTCCTTCGAGCGCGAGCCGCGTCCGAAAGCGCGCTGAGTACCTGGAGATTCAGTCGGGCGGTCAACGCGTCAGCGGGGACTGCCTGGTCTTCATTTTGCTGCGTCGCCCTGCAGG
The DNA here is from genome assembly GCA_004193285.1 of Myxococcales bacterium. Lineage (GTDB taxonomy): Bacteria > Myxococcota_A > Polyangia > Polyangiales > Polyangiaceae > PMG-095. The sequence goes on from SECP01000035.1 coordinate 55,731, forward strand.
CTCGCCCCTGCGGCTTGGTATTACTGCGTCGCGCAAAATCGGCAACGCCGTCCAGCGCAACCGTGCGCGGCGCTTGGTGCGGGAGGCGTTCCGGGCCGTGTTCGAGCAGCTCCCTCCAGCGGTAGACATCGTCGTCATCGTGCGACGCCCGCTCGGTGAACGGAAACTGCAGGCCGTGCTCGACGAGTGGCTGCGAGCGCTGCCTCGAATCCGCCGCTTCGCCGGCCCCTGAGCTATGCTTCTCGTGCATGCTCGCCCAGCTGTTGATGCTGCTGATCCGCGTGTATCAGCGGGTACTATCGCCGCTGATCGGGCCCGTGTGTCGGTTCGAGCCTTCGTGCTCGAGGTACACCCACGAGTGCCTGAGGCTGCACGGCGCCGCCAAGGGATCCTATCTAGGCGTCCGGCGCATCATGCGCTGTCACCCGTGGAACCCAGGCGGTTATGATCCCCCCCCTGCGCCGCGGCCTGGCCCCGCCGCGCCTCTTTCCTGAGCTCACCTGGGCTCGAAGCTTTTTCCGGTCCGAGCCCCGTCGTATTAAAGGCCCTTCTATTCGCCTGGAGAATGTGCGCTTTCCAATCCGGCCCGTGCTAGACCGCTCCCAACTAACTGGTACCCGGCGACCTCGGTCCGCCAAGCGGGTTCTTTCGGAAAAAACGTAGCTCATGGAACGCGGCAATCTAGGTCGCTGGTTGCTCATCGCCGCCGGTATCTTCCTGTTCCTCAGGTTCGGCACGAACATCCTCGGAGGCGAGCACAAAGCACCGCAGCCGCTCGGCCCGGCCGAGGAGAGCGCGCCGGCCGCGGTGGCCGAGCGCTCACCGGAGCAGCTGTGCGACCTGTGGGGAGACCGCTTTCACGTCCAGCTGAGCACGCGCGGCGCCTCCATCAAGCGCTACCAGCTGACGACTGCGAAGTACCAGCACGCCGGCAAGCCGATAGACGTATCGACCACGCCGGACCAAGAGCTCTACCAGCAGCTGCGCTTCCAGTACTCGAACCGTCTGGAGCAGAGCCCGGAGCGCCAGGTGGATACGGACGCGCTGGATTTCGCCCTCGCCAAGAGCGACGGCAAGAGCTGCGAGTTCACGTACAAGGACGCCAAAGTCGAGCTCACCAAGGTCGTGAAGCTCACCGCACGCCCCTACGAGCTGGACGTGAGCTCGACCATCGTCAACCGCGCAGATCGCCCGCTCAAGCACGCGGTCACGGTGCACACGGACGACTGGCGCTACCAGCACGAGGTCCACGGCGGCATGTTCGCGCGGCCGAGCCCGTTCATCACGCAGGTGGAGTGCATCGGGGTGGACGAGCACGCCACCCGGCTCACCCACTCCGATTTCGAGCCGAAGGACTTCGAGGACAAGACTCTCTTCCCGGTCAGCTCGCGCAACTCGGGCGCCTGGTACGAGGCACCGGGCGCGCCCGCGGTCGCCGCGGTGTCGAACGCGTACTTCACTCACACGCTCGTTCCGAGCCAGGCTCCCGGCAAGCCGGTGTGCCAGGCGCAGATTCAGGAGCGCTACAATCCGGCGGCCGGCAGCATCGACAAGGACCCCAGCGGCGGCGCTCTTTATCGAGCACGCCTCGCCTACCCGCCGATGACCTTGGAGCCCGGCCAGAGCGCGACGTACACGCTCACCAGCTACTCCGGCCCCATGGAGCGGGCGCTGCTCGCGGTCGCGGCCGGCGGTAACAAGGGTCTCGATCAGCTCATCGACCTCGGCTACTTCGCGCCGATCGCGAAGATCCTCGTCGCCTTCTTGCTCAAGGTGCACGGCCTGCTCGGCAATTGGGGCATCGCGATCATGATCCTCACGATCACGGCGCGCACGCTGCTCTTCCCGCTCACGCTGCCGTCGATCAAGAGCATGATCAAGATGCGCGAGCTCAAGCCCGAGATCGACGCGCTGAACGAGAAGTTCAAGGACGACGCCCAGGCCAAGGGCCTCGCGCAGATGGAGCTGTGGCGGAAGCACAAGGTCAATCCGCTGAAGGGCTGCCTTCCGCAGCTGGCCTCGATGCCAGTGTGGTTCGCCCTCTACCGCACCCTGCAGACCGCGGTAGAGCTCTACAACATCCCGTTCTTGTGGTTTCCGGACCTGTCCTCGCCGGACCCGCTCTACATCCTGCCGTTCATCATCGGCGCCACCTCTTTCATGCAGCAGCGGCTGATGCCGCCTCAGGGTGACCCGGCGCAGCAAAAGATGATGCTGTACTTCATGCCCGCCATGTTCACCGTGTTCATGCTGTTCCTGCCGGCTGGCCTCGGCGTGTACATGTTCACGAACGGCGTGCTCGGCATTCTGCAGCAGCAAGGCGTAGAGTGGCACGCGCGGCGCCACCTCAAGACCGGCGCCAAGGGCGCGATCAACGTGGAGGTCGTCAGTGACGCTTCCAAAGACAAGCTTTCGCCGAAGGGCAAGGTCGAAGACCGGCCCCAGCTCGGCAACGGAAAGGCATGACAATGAGCGATAAGAACGAGCTCAACGACGACGCGTGGGAGGAGAAGGACCCGAACGATGCGCCGCTGCCCAAGGCTGACGCAGACGCGGGGGCCGAGACAGACGACCGAGGCGCGCGCCGCCGCCGTCGTGAGCCCGATCTCGAGCCGAGCGACGAGCGCCAGAAGAAGGCGCTCGACTTCTTGACCACCGTCGTCACGGAGATGGAGATGGACTGCACGGTGCATTTGCGCCGAGCTCGCGAGGGCAACTCCGTCGACGAAATCAACCTGGAGATCGCCGGCCGCGACGCCGGACGCATCATCGGCAAGAAGGGCCAGGTGCTCTCGGCCTTGCAGTTCGTCACCCACCGCGTGATCAACCGCCCCGGTTTGGATCGCCGTCACGTGTCGGTAGACGCCGAAGGCTACAAGAGCCGTCGTGACGACTCGCTCGCGAGCATGGCCCGCCGCCTTGGCAAGCAGGCGGTCGAGCAAGGCAAAATCATCACCTTCGAGCCGATGAACCCGCGCGACCGTCGCGTGGTGCACCTCGCGCTCTCGGGCTTCGAGGGGGTCATCACCCGGAGCGATGGTGAGGGCGACGACCGCCGCGTACAGATCATCCCGGTGCGCCGCGCCGGGACCGCCGGCGGCGCCAGCCCCGCCTGACCCCTGGCCGAATCGCGAGGACTGCCCCATAAAGTGGGCGTCGTTTGACGCCCACCGGGGCGGCCTTACATGCTCCGCCGGTAGGCTTCGTCCAATCCGAAGGGACTTAGGAGATAGAGCATGAGCAGCATGGGACGGCTTGGCGCAGTGTTGGCATCGGCAGTAGCCCTTTCGGCCATGGGCTGTGGGCCCAAGGCGGTGCGCGGGGACGAGGTCGCCGGACTGGACGACCAGGCCATGAGCACGGGGCTGGATCGCCGTGACCTGCAGAAGCTCCTGCAGGAAAACATGAAGGCGCTGGAGACAGCGCCGGTCATCAAGCGCTGGGAAGGCGAGCAGATGCCTGCAGTCGCAGTCCTGCCGCTGCGCAACGAGACCAGCGAGCACGTGGAGGGTGCGCTGGACGCGCTCATCAGTGACATCGAGACCACGCTCGTCAACGCCGGTCACGTGCGGGTGATCAGCATGGAGCAGCAGGGCAACCTCATCGCGCAGATCCGCCAGCAGTACTCGGGCGCCTTCGACCCGAGCCAGATCTCTACCTGGGGTAAGCAGATCGGCGCGCGCTACGTCGTGACCGGCAAGGTCTTCACCAGCGACGAGCGGCAGGACGGCGAGCGCCGCGTCCAGTACTTCATGTTCATTCAGGTGCTGGAGGTGGAGACGGCGCAGATCCTGTTCCAGCACAAATCCGCCGTCACCAAAGCCATCATCTGAACGGGCACGGAGCGAACGGGTCATGAAGCTGATGGGCCGCGCGCGCGCCGGCCGCCTGCTGGGCGTACTGCTCGCGCTCGGCGCGCTCTCCGGCTGTGCCAGTCACTCGGACAAGACGAAAGAGATTCGCACCGCGCTCGACGCGGGACAGCCGAAGCGCGCCCTCGAGCTCTTGAACGAAGAGCTCGAAACCAGCTCGGAGAAGGAGCTCCCCAAGTCGCTCACGGGAGACAACGCCCTTCTGCTTCTGGACCGCGCCATGGTGCTGCAGCAGCTGCAGAGCTACAAGCTGTCCAGCCGCGACCTCGAGGTATCCGACAAGCAGATCGAGATGCTGGACTTCTCGCGCGACGCTACGGACGAGATCGGCAAGTACCTCTTCTCGGACGACTCGGGGCCCTACAAGGCGCCGCCGTACGAGAAGCTGATGATCAACACCATGAACATGGTGAACTACCTCGCGCAGGGTGATCTTCAGGGCGCGCGGGTGGAAGCGCGCCGCCTGAGCGTGATGCAAAAGTACTTCAAGGATCGCGATCCGGAGAACGCGCTGTCCGCGCCCGGTAGCTACCTGGCAGGCTTCACCTTCGAAAAGAGCGGCAACTACGACGAGGCGCTGCGCTACTACGACGAAGCCCTCGCCCACTCGCAGTACCAAAGCCTCGCTGAGCCCATCCGTCGTCTGATGCCGCGCTCCGGGTACGCCTCGCCCCGCCTACGCAAAGCCGGGGGCGTGAGCGAGGGCGAGTCACCCACGGCGCCTGGGGAGGCGGAGGCCGAGGCCCAGCAGGGGGAGCTGCTGGTCATCGTGAGCTACGGCCGCGTACCCGCGAAGATCGCGCGCCGCTTGCCCATCGGCTTGGCCCTCACTTACGCGAGCGGCGCGATCTCGCCCAACTCCGCCTCACAAGCCAACGAGCTCGCCGCCCAGGGTCTCGTCACTTGGGTGAACTACCCGGAGCTCGGCAAAGCGCGGGGCCGATACGACCGCCCTTCGTTTCAGCTAGACGGCCAGTCTCGAGGGCTCGAAGGCATCGTCGCGGTGGACACGGAGGCGCAGCGCTCCTGGGATGCAGTCAAGGGGACCATCATCGCCTCCGCCATCACGCGTACGGTCGCGCGAGTGGTCGCCGGTAAGGCGGTGGAGGCGGGCACCAACGCCGCCACCGGCAAGGACAGCCCCCTCGGGCTCCTGCTCGGCCTCGCCACCCAGGTAACGCTCACCGCGACCGACACGCCTGACACTCGCAATTGGCAAACGCTGCCGGCGCGCATGGCGTTCTCGCGGGTCATGCTCGCGCCAGGTCCGCGCACCATACGGCTCAGCGCCCGCGGCGCGACCATGACGAAGAAGGTCGACATCAAGCCCGGCGGGTTCGCGGTCGTGAACCTCACCGTCCTGGAGTAGCCGCGTTGCGCGAGCTCTTTCAATCCGTGCTCGTCGGCGACCCGGATCCGGAAGTGACGGGCCTGGAAGCAGAGCTACGTTCCGCGCAGCTCGCCGGCAACGTCGCTCACCTCGACCGTCTCATCTCTGCGGAGCTCCTGTTCACGGGTCCGGACGGCTCGCTCGCGTCCAAGGCCGATGATCTGGCCGCGCACGCATCTGGCGCGGTGCGGTTTCGAGAGCACACGCCGCTCGAGCTGCAGGTCCGCCGAGTGGGAGAGGACGTCGCGATCGTAGCGCTCTTGGCGAAGCTGAAGGTGGAGGTCAACGGAAGCGCCGTACAAGGTACCTACCGCTACACCCGGGTCTGGGCCCGTGAGCAGGGCGGCTGGCGCATCGTCGGCGGTCACGTCGCCCCCGCACCTGAATCGCCACGAATCGCGGAGCGGTAGACGAAGCGCCGAGCGGCGCTTCGCGCCACGGGGCGGGGTTGCGGCCCGCGCGGCGCAACCCTATGCGTGGGGCTCAACCGAGGGAGCCCAGATGTCAGTGAACGAGATCGCGAATCGATACGTCGCGCTTTGCAATGAAGGCAAGTTCGAGCAAATCCTGGAAGAGCTGTTTGCGTCGGACTCCGTGAGCGTGGAAGCATCCGCGCCTCCGGGCATGGATCCTACGTCCAGCGGCATCGCCGCGATTCGAGCCAAGGGTGAGTGGTGGGCCAACAACCACGAGATTCACAGCGTGGAGGTCTCTGGCCCGTACCCGAACGGGGATCGTTTCGCGGTCCGCTTCGTGCTGGATGTCACGAACAAGCCGAGCGCCCGCCGCATGAAGATGGATGAGATTGGCCTGTTCACGGTAGAGAACGGGAAGATCTCGCGCGAAGAATTCTTCTACCAAGGCGGCTGAGTCGCTCCCGCCAGCTGCTCAGGGCTCCGCCTTGGGCAGCCAGGCGCGGAGGGCGGCTGCGATTTCGAGGGGTAGGTCTTCGGGCGCGTGGTGACCGGCGACCCCAAGCGCGACCGTACGCAGGTCGGCCGGCGGCGCGGCGGCCCAGGAGGCGATGCGCACCGCCTGACTGAGCGGGGCCGATTCGAAGGTCAGGATGAGCTTGGCAATCCCGGCGCTCTGCTCGATCCATCGTGCGTTGTCGTCCACGACCGCGAGCATGTCCGCCGGCTCTCCCTCGATCGGCAGCTCTCGCGTCCATTGCAGGATGGGTCGACGCGAGCGAGCGTCCGGAAACGGTGCGTAGTAGGCGGCCCGGTCGGCGTCAGCAAGGCCGCTCTTTACGCCATTTTCGAGAGATTTCGCGAGGAACTCGTTGCGCTCCAGCACCATGGCTTCACCTTGCCCGGCCGTGCGCAAAGCTCTGAACATGGTCGCAGCGGGCGGAGGGTACTGACCGAAAGTGCGACCCTCGATGACCGTCTCCAGCACGGCCACCCCGCGAACGCGCCCTGGGTGGCGCCGCGCCCAATCGAGCGCCAACACTCCGCCCCAATCGTGCCCGACCAAGACCACGTCGCGTAGCGCGAGCGCATCGAACCAGGCGTCCAGGTAGCGCGCATGGTCGCGGAAGCGGTAGGGGATGTCCGGCTTGCCGGACCGTCCCATCCCGATCAGGTCGGGCGCGAGCAGCCGACCGGACCCGAAGAGCTCCGGCAGCACCTTGCGCCACACGTGCGAGGAGAGCGGATTGCCGTGGAGGAAAACCACCGGCGCGCCGGTACCTTGCTCCAAGTACGCCAGGTGCGAGTCGAGCACCGGCGTGCTTCGCGACTCGATCTCGTTCTCTGCGGTGCCGTTGTCGTGGATGGTCATGGCTGGCTTCCTCTCGGCTCGAGCGGCGGTGCTCGGAAGGGCCGGGCCCGAACAAGCGGTGGTCGTAAGCACCGCCAGAATCGCCGCTTTCTGCATGAGCTGGAGCTTGCGCCTGCCGAACGGTTTCCGGAACTGATGATTCGTGTTGTATAAACTCACCTATAGTGAGCATTCGAGCCCTCGACCTGAACCTGCTCGTCGTGCTGCACACGGTGCTTCTCGAGCGCAATGTCTCGCGCGCGGCCGCGCTCCTCCATGTCACTCCCTCCGCCGTCAGCAACGCCTTGGCCCGCCTGCGTGAGCAGCTGGGTGATCCGCTGTTCACGCGACAAGGCCGCGGCATCTCCCCCACTCCCCGCGCGCTGGAGCTGAAGCCCGCGCTGGACCGGGCGTTCGCGGAGCTGGAGCGCGCGGTCCTCACTGCACCTTTCGATGCGAAGACCTGCACGCGCCACTTCACGTTGGCGGTGGCGGACGTCGGTCAGATTGCGTGGGTACCGCGGCTAGCGGTAGCCATCCAGCGCGAGCTGCCGCAAGCGACGCTCCGGGTCATCAATATCGACTCGCTGGTGGCCCTGGGGGATTTGGCGTCACCGGAGGTGGACGTGCACGTGGGCATCGCCGGCACGGGGCCCGGGCTCCACGCCGAGCGGCTGCTCGAGGTGCCCAGCCTCCTCGTCGCTGGGCGCGGCCACCCAGCACGGCGACGCAAGCTCACGAGCGGTGAGCTCTCCGCGCTGCAACACGTGCGGGTGGAGATGGTGCCAGGCAAAAACTACGCGGACCCCTTCGCCACGCTCTTCCAGCGCGCCAAGGCCCGGCGCCTGGTGACGCTCAGCGTGCCGTCCTTCAGCGCCGCCGCGGAGGTCGTCGCCCAAACCGACTTCGTGACGATGCTGCCCGCACCGCTGTTCGCCGCAAAGTCCGAAATCCTCGGGCTGCGCGCGCTCATCAACGCGCTGCCCGAGCACCGCACGCGCTTTTCGATGAGCTGGCACGACCGCACCCACTCGGATCCAGCCGCCCGCGCCTTTCGCGAGCTGGTTCGTACCGCGGTGTGCCCGCCCTAAACGCGCTCGAGCGATTGAACCTCGCACACTTGCCCATTGCGCCGCCGGGACAACTCGCGGGCGCGGATGCTCCTTCGGATCCGAACAAGGCTCCGCATCCCGCATCCCGCATCCCGCATCGCCGGGCCCCGCGCGAGCGCCTCGCCAGCGCGCCGAGAGGACTGCCTCGCGGCAGAGCCTGAAGTTTGGCCATCCTTCGGATCCGAAGAAGGGCTCGAGCCGACAACAGTGCCTCCCGGGCGAACTCCCGAAGCCGAGGCCGAAGCGAAGCCCCAAAGTCTGGAAGCCGCGTCAACCTTCGAATCCGCGGGTCCGCGGATCCGAAGAACGGGTCGAGCCGAGAACAGTGCCTCCCGGGCGACACACCGCACGGAAGCGCCGGGTTAGGTCACGCGGGCAACGAGCTCGAGCGATACCGAGGGGCGCCGTGGAGCAGCGCCCCTCTTCATGGGCCGGCGAACGCTTTGCCGTCGTAGTGGTACTTGCGTGAGCCGCCGCTCCACGGGAGAAGGAGCGGCTCCAGACCGCCGGCGGAGGTCGTATCGGGCGGGAAAGGGTAGCTTTGCTCCGTCCAACCGATGGCGCGCGAGGGACGCAGCTCTAGGTCGAAGCCGCGCTTGGCGGGCGTGAAAGCGACCGCGCCGATGATTTGATCTTTACCTAGCGCGCGGCCCGTCTCCGCCGCAAAGACGCGGACGATGCCGTCCCCCTGCACGGAGTACACGTAGAGCGCATGACGGTCCACCGTGTCCCCCCCGAGGGCCTTGCTGGCTTTGGCGTGGAGCACGGCGCGTACGATGATTTCCGCCTTGCCGTCGCCAGTGAGGTCGCGCGCGGTCGCGTCCAAGATGTCCTTCGGATCCGCGACGCCGATGGCGATGAACGCGTAGCTCAGGCCTTCACGAAAGCCTTTGCCGAACACGACCATGTCCTTGCCGTGGATGAGGACGCGCTCCGGGCCGCGGTCGCCCGCGACGTCCGTCACGAAGTCGAACGTGGGTTTGCCGGAGACGCCGCGGTCCTTCTTGTACAGCGCGTACACGCGGTCCAGCAGCTCGTCCGCCGAAGGAGGACGAGGCGCGGGCGGGGCGGGAGGCTCGTCACTCTTGGCAGCTCTGGCTTTCGGCTTCTTTCCCCCCACACCGGGCGTACCGGCGGCTTGTTTGGGGGTGAAGCCAGTTTCGCCGGCAGGCTCGAAGCCTTTGCCCTTCCACGTGAAGGTGCGGCTACCGACGCTCTCCCATGGCAGCAGGGTGGCTCCCATATCCCCTGGCTGAACCTCCGAGAAGGTCCCGGGCTCGAAGCCCTCCGCCGCCCCCTGCGCGATCTCGATGCCAGCTTTTGAGAGCTTTACCTTGTTGGAGATCTCGCCGTCCGGCGTTTTTATGCCCACTTCGTGCGCGAAAGCTAGGAAGGGCTGATCGTCTCGACCGACTTTGATGACGGTGAGCACCTCGCGGTACTTGTCGGCCGAGCCGACTCTCTTTTGCACGACGATTTCATCCCGACCGTCGGCGTCGAAATCCACGAGCTCGAGCCGGCTCACCTTCGCGGCGTCGTCGACTCCCAGATCGGCGAAGTAGAACTCCTTACCCGCACGAAAATGCGGACCGATGATGACGAGGTTGCCGCCCCAGACCGCGACGCGCTCCACCATGCCGTCTCCGGAGACGTTGCCGTACGCTTCGCGCGCCGGGCTGGCGGGCAGGCCTTTGGCCTTGATGATGGATTCTTGGAGCCCCTGCTCGTTCGCGAGCAGCAGCGGAGGCATTCCCTTACCAGAGCGCGCGGTCGCGGTGCCGATGACTGCGCTCACGCTTCCGGGCGCGTCCGCGTCCGTGTAGGTGAGCGTGGCGCGCAGCCCGACGCGCGTGCGCGCCGCTTCCGGAAAAGCGGTCCACGGAATTTGAGCTTCCACCGAGAGGCCTTTGTCCGTGGGCGCTTCCACGATTTTTGCGCCACCGACTGCGCTGCCTTTGACCTTGACCGCTCCCGCGACCTTGCCCGGTTGCCCCGGAAACAGCTCCACTGCGTAGGTTTGGCCTTTGGGGAAGCTCAGGTAGAGCGTCGCGTGGTCTTCCTTGTCCCCGGCGGCGGCGCTGCGCACGACTTTCTTATCGAACACTTTGAGCACGACGTAGAGGCTGCCTTCGTCGTAAGCGACGGTAGCGGCGACGCGCGGGTCCCCGCTGCTGGGCTTGCCTTCCAGCGTGTCGCCCAAGTCCGTCATCTTGTTCGGCCACTCGCGCAAGTCGCCGTCGATGCGGATCTTGACGTCGTCCACCGGCTCGGCGGAGAGGGTGCGACCGGCGAGCGCAGGAGCGGTGGCGAGCACCAGGGCAAGACCCCAGAGCGTGGGGGTGCGTTTCATGGGACTCACTTTTTGACGCGCAGCTCGGTCTGTTGCTCTTCTGCTTCTAGCTCGGCCAGAGCACGCGCCAGCTCTTCTTGCTCGGCGGCGTCCAGCGCGGAGGCGGGCGGCTCTACCCGCGCCTTTTGCGGCTCCGGCTCTGGAGGGGCCAGGCCCATCTTGCGCTTGAGGGCCATGAGGTCCTCTTCCGCGCCCTTGGTTTGCTCCAGCTGCTGGAACTTGTGCGCGAGCACGTCGCCCGAATACTCCTCGTTGAGCTCGGCTTGCGCGGAGGCCTCTGCCTCCATCTGCTCGATTTTGCCCGCCATTCGATCGAAGGTCTCGAAGGCGCTGGCGTTGCGGAGCCCGCCCATCGTTTCTTGGATGGCCTTCTGCGCCTCCGCGCGCTTTTTGCGCGCGATGAGCAGGTTCTTCTTACGCTTGGCTTCCTCGATCTTGGAGTTGAGCGCGCGCAGAGCGAGCTTGAGCTGCTCGACGGAAGCCTTTTGCTTTTGCCACTGGTCCCTGAACTGCTCTCCCAGCGTTTCGTGCTCTTTTTTGCGGGAGAGCGCCTCCTTGGCCAGCTCGTCGTTACCCGCCTTCACCGCGAGCATGGCGCGCTTCTCCCAGCCTGCGGCCGTTTCCAGCTCCTGCTGCGTCTGCTTCTCCAGCCGCTTTTCGTCCGCGATGGACAGGGCGACCATCTTTTTGGCCTCCGCGAGCTGGCCGGTCATGTCTTCGACGATCTGATTGAGCATCTTCTCCGGGTCTTCGGAGCGGCTGATCAGGTCGTTGAGGTTGGATTTGATGAGCGTAGCGAGCCGAGAGAAAAAACCGGGCTTGGACATGAGAGAGACTCTTCAGGAGGAGGAGGGAACCATGCTGCGGAGCACCGGCACGTGCTCGCTCAGCGCGACGTCGATGTCCGCCAGCACCGCCTCGAGCTCGTTCAGGTCCAGGTTGTCTAGCTCGAGCGCGGCCGCGAGCACGATCTGGTCGTTCTCCAGGCCGAACGCGGAGTGGAGCAGCGTGCTGGCGTTCAGCTCCAAGAGCTTTTTGTAGACCGGCCCCGCGACGGCTGGGTCGCTCGGCGCCTCGCCGATGGCGACCTGAATCACCAATACTGGGGGCACGAGCAACAGCGCGGCCGGAGGCTGGTTGGGCCCTATGGAGACGATGAACGTGCCGTCCGGGGTTCGCTCGTAGCGACGCCCGAGGCGACCGAGCTGGGCTTCGAGATCGTCACTGGTACGGATCATGGGCGAAAGAGTAGTCGGGCCGCTGGCGGCTCACAAGGCTACGAAACGCGGCGGATCGCCGCGCCATTGCGGCTGAGCCGCACCGGCACGAGCTCGTCCGGAGGCGGCGCCTCCGGCTGAATCGTGACGTGGTCGAGCTTGAACTCGGACTTGAGTCTGTCCGCCACACTTTTGCAAACCTCGGTGCCGTGCGCGCCGCGCGTGAGCGTGACGTGCGCGGTCAAGGCGTCCAGCTCTTCCGAGATGCGCCACACGTGCAGGTCATGGAGCGAGGCCACGCCCGGCGTCTCCGCGATCGCGCGTTCGACGGCGGCAACGTCCAAGTGCGGCGGCGCGGATTCCAGGAGGATGCCGGTCGTCTCCTTGAGAACTCGATAGCCGCCGAGCAGAACCAGCACCGCGATCACCAGCGATAGCGCCGGATCCAGCCGCGAGGTACCGAACCAAATCGCACCGACTGCGGCCACGATGGCGGCGACGGAGCCGAGCGCGTCCGACAAAACGTGGAGCAGGGCGGTGCGAACGTTCAGATTGCCCTGCCCGCCGCGCGTCAAGATGAAGGCCGACAGTAGGTTCACCCCCAGCCCCGCGACCGCCGCGTACAGCATGGGTCGCCCGTGGAGCGCCACCGGTACCATGAAGCGCTCGACCGCTTCGCGCATGATCAGGAGAGCGACGCCGAACAGGATGATGCCGTTGACGAACGCGGCCAGCACCTCCGCGCGCTTCAGCCCGTACGTTCGCACCTCGGTTCGGGGCTGCTCGGCCACGCGCTGCGCGATGAGGGCCAGCACGAGCGCGCCGCTGTCCCCCAGCATGTGACCCGCGTCCGCAAGGAGGGCGAGGCTGCCGCTAATCCAACCGACCACCGCCTCCACCCCCATGAAGCTGAGGGTGAGGACCAGCGCGAGCGTGAGCTGCGTGCGTGGGCTGCCGCGCCCACCGTGCGAGTGCCCACCGTGCGAGTGCCCGCCGCGCGGCTTCGCGTCCGCGGCGCCAGCCGCACCGTGACCATGGCCGTGGCCGTGGCCGTGGCCCGCGTGGTCGTGGTCGTCGTGATCCGAGCTCGGCACCCGGTAATGAAAGCGCAGCTTGCCCGGCTCGCCAAGGCGGCCGCGGACTTTTCAGCGGAAGTACGGTCGCTCGGAAGCGAACAAGGCGCCCTTGGCGAGCTTTCGGCAGGAAGCAGGCGCGGCGTCGCCCGAGCGCACCAGCGCCATCACGCAGGCGTAGCTCTGGTACTCCGGCGGTAGCGCAGCAAGGGCTCGCTCGAAAGTACCGCGGTCACCCTTGACGAATGGCTCCTTCGCGAAGGGCAACATCACCCGCTCGTAGTCGGGGGAAAGCTTGCGAGCTTGGGCGTCCAAAACCAGGTGGCTCTTCCCCTCGCGCTCTGCCAGCGCGATGCTCGGCCACAGCGCTTGGTCGGAAGCCGCCTCACCCGGCATTTCCAGCGCGGCCTGGATCATGGGCTTGGTGGCCCCCTCCGAGGCGCCGGCCAGCCGCACCACGGTGTCACGCGTGGCGCTCTCCACGAACTTGATACCCAAGGCGGCTGCGAGCTGACCTCCGGCGAGGGCTCGGAAGGCACTCTCATCGCCCTCGACGGCTTCCCCATCGCTCGTGACTCCTCGCTCCAGCGCGAGCAGCGAAGCAAGCGGCCCCGAGCTCCGGGCCAGGGCGTCCAAACGCCCCGACGTCGCTTGACCCAAGACGCGCAGCGCGCGCGCCTGGGCCAGACCGGCCCCGTCCGCGAGCACCGGTTCTGCGCTCGCGGTGGCGTACGCCTGAACCGCCCCCACGAAGTCCGAACTCCGCAGCAGCTCCGCCCCCGCCGCGTTCGCAAGGTAGGGGTGCGAAGGGTGCGCGCGATAGGCCGCGAGCACGGCCTTGGCGGTTTCGTGCGGGGGGCTCTCGCTGCAGCGCAGCTTGAGGTACAGCAGGTTCAGGTCGCTCGGAGCTGCGTCCGAGCTCGCCGCCGTCTTGCGGCAGAGCTGGGATTTAGCCGGCCCCTCGAGCGCGTCCTGCTGCGCGCGCAGCGCCGAGATGTCCGTGGGGTAGCGCTGCAGGCGCCGCTCGAGCAGCGCCGGCCCTTTCTGGGAGGCGAGCGCAAGCCACTGCATGAGCTGCGGATTCCCCGGCGCGTCCCACAGAGCATGGCTCTCCACCATGTGGTCTCGCTCGCTCGCGGAGTCGACGAAGGATAGCTTGCGACGCGGGGACGAATCGAACAGAGCGCTCAGGACCGTGCGTGTGCTGCTGCCAGACTTCGTGCTCACGGTCTTGGGCGGCTGCTCGAAGAAGTGGTTCACGTCTGCGGTCGTGAACGTCGGCGCGCCCAGCCGACGCTCCGGCACCTCCTTGGCGCTGCCGTAGGTCGCCGTCCACTCCACGAGCGGAGTCCCTCCTCCCACGTTGTACACGTAGTGCTGGGAGCCTTCCAAGCTCACGGTTTGCGCTTCGATCTGCTCGCCGCGCTCGCTCCGCGCCACCAGCAGCGCTCCCTTGGCTTGTTCCAAGGTCAACTCTTGGTGATCGCCGCTGGCGAGGGTTACCTTCTGGCCCGCGATCTCGACGCTCACCGGCAAGCTCAGCCCGTTGACGATGCTGAGCTTGGGATGACCAATGCTGCCGCCGAACGCCAGCACGCACGCGAGCACGCCGCCCGCCACCGCGAATCGCGCGGCGGACGGGAAGAAGCCGTCTGCGGTCTGGAAGCGATCCCAAAGACCCAGGCGCTTTTGCCGGCTGCGCTCCTGCCCCCGCGCCATCGTGCAATAACCCTGGGGGATTACTGGCATCGGAGGCGCGTCGCCCGGGTACGCGCGGTTCAAGTACGCGTAGGAGACGTGGGCCTCGGTGGCGACCATGAGCTCCAGGCTCACCCGCTCCAGGGTGCCGATGGCGGCGAGCGCGCCCCGCGTCCAGCCGTCGATGACCCGTAGAAAATCGGCCAGATTGGCCTCGTTCGGCGGCGGCAGCGCGTAATTATCCGGCAAGACCTCGGCCCACGTCTTGGGTGGCGGCTCGCCGCCCTCCTCCATGCCGAGGGCGTCGGCCAGGCGCTGCAAGATCAGCGGCGGCAGCAGCACCTGGTCTTTGCGCGAGAAAATCTCGCCCAGCGCTGCGTGGACCTCCGCGCACGCCGCGACCAGGCGCCGGCGCTCTCCGCCACTGATTCGGCCGTCGGCGGTCACGATGGCGAAGACGTTGTTCAAGTGGCCCTGCGCGTCCTCCAGGTTGGCTTCCACGTGCGCCGCGTAGTGGTGCAGCCCCGTCAGCGCGAACAGGTACGGTTCCCAGCCGCGCCCGAGCGCTCGCGCCGCCAGCACGTGGCTGGTGCGGCACAGCCGGTCGTGCGATTCCACTCGGTTCTGGATGGCGTCCGTTTCCTGCGTCACTTGCGCCAACACCGACCTGAGCGCGCGCCGCTGAATCACCTGCCCTCGATGGCGAATCACCCCGCCCGGTGCTTGCAACCGCCCCTCGTGCAGAGCCTCCAGGTTGTGGCGCTCCTCCTCACGCTGACGGAGCTCACGCAGGTCATGGCTCAGCTGCTCGGGGTACAGGCTCTGAAGCGCCGCGCTGAGGTGGGCCTCCGGCAGCTCCTCACCGTAGAGGCGGTTCATGGCCTTCTCGTGCAGCACTACCGAGCGGCCCATGTACGCGCCGCGGTAGCGCTGCTCGAGGTGCGGCCGTTCGAAGCGCTTGTCCACCGCCGCCAGGGCCGCCTCGTCGCTCATTGCGGTCAGCTTTTCATCGCTTAGCTCGGCCACGAAACGCGCGGTGGCTCCGCGACGTAGCGCGTCTGGGCTCGCGAATAGGCAAAAGCCGGAGCGCCCGTCCAGCGGAGACGGTACGTAGACGCGCTTGGCGTTGTCCTCGCGATCGCGGTTCGGCGGGTGCGTCGACCACATCCGCGGCGGCTCTGCCATCTCCTGCTCGAAGACGCGGAACTGCGCGCCCCCGTGGGGCGGGATCATGGGGGACGCGCCGTGAGACGGGTCGTTCAGGATACCCGCCATGCGCTGCACGATGCGGGACTGCAAGGCAAAGACGTCCGGCACGCTGCGGCCCCGAGCGGCTTCCGTGCCGGCCACGCTCCCCGCTTTGCCCCACGCGTCATCCGCCGCGCCGAGCCGGTGGAGCGCGTGCACGAGCGCGTCACTACCAGTGACGGAGACGCTCACCAGGTCCGCCTGAAATTCCATCTCGCGGCCGAGCGCGCGCTGCGCGAGCAGCACGAGGCCGAACGCGGTGTCCAAGAGCGAGCGCAGCGACCACACGATCAGGCGGATGGACCAGCCTATCCACGCGATGCGGATGTCGGTGCGAGAGAGCCCACTCAGCATCTTATCGAGCCAGCTGCGCGAGGCGACGATCTGCCCAGCGATTTGCTGGGCCACGTACACCCAGCGCCCCACCGCCATCGAGCGCTGCGCGAAGTGACCGAACTCGTGGGCCAGCACTGCGGTCAGCTCACTGAGGTTCAGGCAGTTCACGAGCGGCAGCCCGATTTCTAGGTTCTTGCGGCTCGGAAACAGCAGGTTCAAAAGCGACAAGTCGTAGAAGACGGCCGCGTTCACCCGCATGGACAAGAACACGCGGTGAGGTCGCTGAGCTCCGGCTCGATCCGCGAGCGCGTTCAAGAACTCGAACAGGGCTGGCTCTTGCTGGGCCGTGACCTCCAGATCCTTCTCTTTCCCGCCGGACTTCAGGAAGAAGAGCGCGCCGAGGAGGAAGGCGCCGAGCAAGCCGCACAAAGCTCCGCCCACCGCGTCCGCAAAGCCGTCACCGCCGCCCTTGAACAAGTCGTAAAACAGACGCGCCGAGGTGAAGCAAAACCACCCGGTCAGCGCCACGTAGAGAGTGACGAAACCGAGCAGCCCCAAGAACGCGAGCCAGGCGTGCCGCTTGTACCGAGCGGTCGCGCGCGTCAGGTCCGGCGGCACCGCTGGCGGCGGCGGTGGCAGGAGGCTCGCACCGCCGTACGCTCCGCGTTGGTCCCAAGATCCGCCGCCCTGACCCGAAAATCCTGCGTTCATAACCCGAGCCGCTAATTTCGGAGTTGTTTCGGCAGAAATCAAGCAGCCTCGTCAGGTCCGCGCGTCAGAGCCGATGTGCGCGCACCTCTGACAAGCACCGCGACTGGCACCGCGGGCTGCAAGCTCGCTCTCCGGTCAGGGCGGAAGAGCCTCGGCCGGCGTTCAGCGCTCGGCCGCGACCGGACGCTCGCACAGCTCGGGAGTGCAGCGACCCGTGAGGCGAAGGCGATTCTTGGCGAACAGCTCGTAGGCAGCGCTCAGGAGCTGAGTGACGACGGGCAGCCGAGAGAGCGCGACCAGGCGACGAAAGCCGACGGCCGCGTAGAGCCGACGGAAAACCTCGACGCCGGTCACCAGCTCCCCGCTGGGCAGACGCGCGTGAATGCGAGCCATGAGCTCAGGGTAGGTGCGCCCGATCTGCGCCCAATCGAAACCCGGCGACTGGATGTCGGTGAAGCGGATGCGCCCGTTTTCACCGTCCAGCCGCTGCAACATTCGGATTTCCCGAACGCAGAGCGGGCAATCACCGTCGAAGAACACCTCGACCTCGAAGCCGGCCGAAGTCGAAGTCGGAGTCGAGGGGATCGCGGCCACGTCAAGGACTCTGGGACCGGGGCCGGGCACCGTCAACTTAGACACGCCGAAACGGCGCGCGCGACCCACTGCTACCTGAAGACGACACGAAAGCTTCTGCGATTCGAGCTGCGGCTCGGCAGCCCTCCCGCAAAGAGTCACGGGTCCAAATCGAAGTCGTACCCGAGGCCGAGGCCTGCGGTGATGGTGGTCGCGCCGCCGATGCCTTGCGCGCAAGCGTCGATGACGTCACTCGTCAGGCGACGACCGGTCGCGTTCACGCGCGCGCCGATCCCCCAGCTTGGAGAGATCATGAAGCGCGCGCCGACCCCGCCACCGATCTGAAAGCCGGGCGAGTCCGAGCCGCTGCAGCTGAAGGGCGCGCCCGGCCGGAGCGGTTCGTTGACCCGCGTCCCTGCCGAGGAGACATGCTGAAAGCCGACGCCCAGCTGCAGCCCGACGTAGAGATCCAGCATGTCGCTGCGCTTCGGGTACGCGCGCACGCCCAGCATCGCGGACGTGACCGAGAAGTCCGTGCTCACCGTGTCCAAGCCGGAGACCGCGGAGCCTCGGCCCAGCGACGCATGCTCCAGCTCGAGGCCGGCCGCGACCTCGCGGCTCAAATCCAAGTAGCCGGACAGCCCGAAGTCCGCGCCAAGGTGCGTCTCGTCATCGAACCCCTCGCTGCTCTCGGGCCGCACGAGCAGGCCGAGGCGCGCCTCGATCGTGAGCGGCCGATGCGCCCGAATCCACGGCGGCAGCGCGGGCACTTCTTCCTGCTCATCCGTAGCCGCCACCGCCGGTGCGCGCGACGACGGTTTGGGCGGCGGCTCGGCCTTCGGCTCCGGCGCTCCTTCTGGGATCTTCGCGGGCGCGGGGGCGGACTCCGGCGCGGCCACCGGATCCGGCGCTGACTCCGGCGGCGGCGCCGGCGCTCCGGGCTCCGGTGCAGGCGGCTCCTGCGCGGGCTCCGCGGCCGGTGCGGCGCGCTCGTCCGCACCAGGGACCTGCGCCGCCGCATTTTTACCAGCGCCAAGCAGCATGATGAGCAAGCCGAACCGAAGCGCGCGCATGCGGGCGACTATCCACCGGATCCGGGGCCGCCCGCAATCCGCCCGGCGGGCCTCACAAACCGGCGAAAAGTGACGTTTCTGTCGTTGACAGGCACCACCTCGATCGTCATAGTCCGCCGCGGAGAGATGTCCGAGTGGCCGAAGGTGCCTGATTCGAAATCAGGTGTACCCGCGAGGGTACCGAGGGTTCGAATCCCTCTCTCTCCGCTGCGGTGCGAAGCGCGATTCACGTCACGCTCCCCCCGCTTGGTGTGACATAGCCGCGCCCTCGCCCCCCAGCGAGGTCGTCTGGCCTCAGGAGAGGTGACCGAGAGGCCGAAGGTGCATGACTGGAAATCATGTGTACGGGTAACCGTACCGAGGGTTCGAATCCCTCCCTCTCCGCAAAGCAGCGCGCTCCGAAAGGAAGCGCGCTGCTTCGGTTTTGTGCGCGCGCTAGATGCACGTCGCTGAGCGTCATCGTGAGCGCGCTGTGGTCGACCTCAAGGTGTGCCAGCACGTGCGCGCCGATGATCCGGAGCCCGGCTCGCGTGCCGCCAAATGTCAGGGCGGCTTCGATCGCTGACTGAGTCAGCGGCGAGCGGTCCCGATGGGAGAGCACGACCTCCGACTTCAGGTGCTTGATGGCCGTGAGCGCTGCCTTCAAGCGGCCTGTGAGCGGCACCTTCCGTTCGCTGCCGCTCTTGGGGTCCCGATCAGACCTTTCCAGGAGGAGCGCCTCACGGTCAGCAACCCGGCGACCAGATCCACGTCGCCGCATTCGAGCGCCATAGTCTCGCCCTGCCGCAGCCCCACTTCGGCGGCAACAGGACGAGCGCCAATCGCTCCGGATCGGCCTTCATCGCCTCGACGAGCCGCAACAGCTCCTCGAAGGTCAGGAAGTCGAACCGTTGCTGCGGAACCTTGAGCAGCTTCACCCGCGGCACGACCTCGAGCAGCTCGATCTCGTACGCGTAGCGGAGCATCTTGCCCAAGCACGCCAGGATGTTGTTCACCCGCTTGCGACTGAGCCCCTTGGCGAGGAGATCCGCCTTCAGGACTTCGGTCGCTTGCATCTTGATCGCATCGAGCCGCATGTCGCCGAACACCGGCAGCAAGTGATGCTTCAGGATGCCGCCGGCCAAGCCGCGTGGCGCCACGCAAGCCGCCGCGCTCGGCCTTCGAGTAAACCGCCGAGATCGTTGTCTTGAGCCATGCGGCGACCTCCGCTGGGGTCAGAAGTGCGGCAAGCGTTGGAGATGCTGGCCGCCGGTGGTCAGGCTCGTTTGTACGGCGTGCAACGTGTAGATGACTTCGCATCTTCGCCTCGACGATGAGGCGCGCTGCTGCTCTCGGCGGAAGCTGAAAAGGGCAGCATGCCACCGCCCCACCGAAGGCGAGTCGCGCGACTCACGTCTGGCACCGTAAACGACGCCCTAACCACTTCTCAAGAAACGCTGAGCTACATTGTTAGTCGTAGCCAGCAAATCAGGCGAAATTGGCTGCGAGATTTTCGATAGCCCAGACAATACTTTGCTCGGCGCAACCCGAAGACGCGAACGCGCGCTTCTGCCGACGTCGCATCACTTGCGGCTTCGCGGCTCAACTCAGCTAGAAGCAGGCGTTGCACGTACGCGATGCGATACAGGTCATGCAGAACGACGGCTGCCGCTGAGCCGGATCGGGTTCGGCAGGTTGCGAGCCATTGCCGAAGACCTTCGCGGTCGGGCCAATGATGAGCAGGCGCGCCGGCGACGCGCCGTGCGCCCCCAAGAGGTCGTGCACGTTTTTGGCCGGTTGCTCGGCGAGGCCCGACGGCTCGCCTGCCGCGATGGCGCCCACGATGGCAACGCACTCGATGCCAGGTTTGGCGCAGCACCTTCGTCACTTCGCTCGTGAGCGCGTCGGCATCGAGTGGCAGCTCGGCCGAGTTTTCGGCCCGCGCGATGCGCAGGGATTTGAAGAACTGCGTACTGTGCGCGCGAGACTAAGAAGACCAAACGCTGCCCGGGCGCCAAGCCCATGCGCGCCGTTGACCGCGCAACCGCGGACTCGTCGGATCCGGATCTCACGAATGCGTCCAAGTCTTCGTTAACATGAGTTAAATTTAAACGCCATTCGGGATCGAAGGCGCTCCGTTCCGTAGCCGCTGTCACCCAGGGCCCGTGGGCGATGTGGGCCCGACACCCGGCGGAGCTAAGGCGCGTCGCCCCAGATGCGTACGCCGCCGCGGAGGAGGACCACCTTGGAGCTAGGTTCGTAGGTCGCGGAGCCGTTGTAAGAGTAGTCGTCGCTTTGGGTGAACATCTTGCCGTCAGGTAGGCAAAACCCTCCCTGAAGCACGAAAGACTGTCCTGGCTCGATCGGCTTTGCGGCGTCGGTGAAGCGAAGCTCGATGTAGCGGTTGGCGCCGGCTCTCTGGGGGCTCAGATCCGAGAAGAGAGGAGGCGCAACTTGATTGCAATCGCCGTTGTTGACCCAATAGCAGCCGTAGCTCTCAGTACCCTGTGACTGCCCCTTGGTGTAGTAGTAGCGGATTGATAGATCCTTGAGGGCCACGGAGCCGGCGCCCTCGTTGACCAGGTTGAAGCAGGGTTGAACGCAGATCGTCATCGCATCGCGATTGCCGGCCTGCAGCTCCACCCGCACCGTGCTGACGCAGCGCGTGTCGCATTCGCCGGTAGCGCAGTCTTCGTCATCGACGCAAGCCTGCTCGAGCTGACACGGCTTGCAGCCCTTGCCGCAGTCGACGTCGCTTTCGCTGCCGTTCTTGACGCCGTCATCGCAGCGAGCCGGTGCGCAAGCTTCGGCAGCGCAGACTCCGCTGGCGCAGTCCGTCCCGACCGTGCATTCGGGGCCGGTAGGGCACGGCTCACAAGCGCCGCCGCAGTCGGCCGCGGTTTCATCGCCGTTTTGCACGAAATCCTCGCAGCTCGGCGTCGCGCAGATCTGCTGAACGCACACGCCGCTCTGGCAATTGGCGCCAACGGCGCAGGCCGCGCCGACCGCGCAGGGCGAGCAGCCCGAGCTTCCACAATCGATGTCGGTCTCGGCCTGGTTGCGCAGCCCATCGCTGCAGTTGGCCGCGTCGCACACACCGCCGCCGCAGCCGCCGCTCGAGCAATCGGTGGGCGTTTGGCAAACGGCCCCGCCGCGACAAGAGCCACACGTCGCGCCTCCGCAGTCGATGTCCGTTTCGCCCGGATCGAGTTGCTGATTGCGGCAAGACTCGGGCGCGCAACGTGCTGTTGAGCAGACTCGAGTGCTGCAATCGGGATCGGATCCACAGCTGGCCCCAACCGCACACGGCTGACAGTTCGCACCTCCGCAATCTAGGTCCGACTCGGCTCCGTTCCGCAGCCCGTCGTTACAGGAGGCCTCCTCACACGCCCCCGCCTGGCAGCGAAAGCTGTTGCAATCCTCGCTAAAATTACAGTGATTGCCGCTCGAGCAGCGGCTAGGGGAGCAAGCCTCGCCGCAGTCGACGTCCGACTCGCGCCCGTTTTTTACGCCGTCCGAGCAGCTGGGTGCCGCACACGTGCCGGCGAGGCACACGCCCGAGGCGCAGTCCGCCGGCAGCAAGCAGCTCTGGCCAGTTCCACACGGCGCGCAGGCTCCACCGCAATCGTAGTCGCTCTCACGAACGTCTTTCTGCCGATTCAGACAGTCCGCCTGGGCCAACGCGTCACCCAAAGTGCCGTACTCGGGGAACGAGCACCCGGACCAAGCCGGAGCCAACGTGAAGACCAGCGAGGCCAGAGCACCCGGCAGCCTCAAATACCGCGCAGCGAACAAACCCCTAGTCTAAAGTTGCGCTGGGCGCCGCGCCACACGCCGACAGCCTCGCACCTTGTAGCCAATGCTCCACGCGGCTGATATTTGGCTGGCGCGCGGCCCGGCGCCCTCGGGCCCTGGCATTGGACTCAGGGGAAGGCGTACAGGGTGCCGCCGTTGGTAATACCGGTAGTGCCGTCCGCCCAGCGCACCTCCGTGCGTCCCACCTGATCGATCGACGTGATCAGCTGATCGTTCGACGTCGCGTCCACGGCTCCCGTCGCCAAGCTGGTGATGGCCCAAAACTGGTTGCTGTAGATGGCGGACGCACCAATCGTCGTGCCGCTCCAAACGTAGACTTGACCCGTCCCTGCCGCGTCAAAGCTGCTCACTAGGCGCGGCGTGGATGCACCGAGGCGACCCACCGCCAGGGCCGTCACCATCTTCGTCGTGTCCGGTAAGATTTGCACGCTGGTCGCTCCGCCAACGCCGTCCCCCGTGTAGATGCGATTAATCTGCGAGCTGCTTGCTACCCATTGGAATGCCGTAATGAGTGAGTTCGTAGACCCCGAGATCGCGCCATTCGTCATCGCCGTCACCCGCCAACTCGAGTTCGAATACACGCTCGACAGCGCCACGCCAGGTATCGAGCTACCGCTCTGCGCCGTGTGACCATCCCCACGCCAGATCTGCTGCACGCCGTTCACGACCGCTGCCGTTACCAACACGTCTGCGCTATCAGCCCCGAACTTGCCCGCGGTGAGCGCATTCACCTTCCAACCCGAAGCACCGGAAGAGTCCAGCAGCTTTGCGCCCCACGTCAACTGGTAGCGACCGTCAGTCGTCGGCGCACCGACCCAGACCTGAGTCTCATCCGTGAGCGCCAAGTAGAAGGCTCCCACCACCTGGTCCTTCGTGGCGCCGAACGGACGAATCTTCGTCAGCGCATTCACCTTCCAGCCGACGTTCGTATAAGCCACCGTCCGCAAATCTGGCTTACCCCCGTCCGAGTACACCACCTTCGTGTAGTTTAGAGTCGGGTAGTACAACGCCACGAAGACCTCGGGCTTGCCGTCCCCGTCGATGTCGGCCGTCGTGCTCGCCGTCACGATCTCGTCCAAGCTGGTCGAGCTGGTATTCGAAGGGTTGTTGATGGGTTGGAAGTAGCGCCCCGTGGCCTGGTCGGTATCGGGCGCTCCCACCTCGCCGATCCCGTGGGTCCCCGAGACCGTGCCGAAATAGAAATTCTGCGAACCGGCGGTGAGGCTAGTCGTGCCTGCAGGGCTGCTCAGCGATGTACTTAGCCTATGCTCATACCAGAACGTGCAGACGTTGCCGGTCACCGAATTATGAATCGACGCTGGCGTATCGATATCCATAAAGCACGAAAAATTCACGCGTTCGAAGTAGTTATTCAGAAACTTATTGTGACTCGACCCTCGCTTCACCTTGACGCCATTGCCGTCACAGCCACGCACATAGTTATCTTCGACCCGATTGTCCGTCGATGCGTTGCCGCCCCCATCAGCAGCAATGTAGAAGGCATGCAGCTTTCCCGCGTCGTGAGCGCTCTTGAAGTCCACGATGTCGTTGTGCTTGATGAGGCTGTGCGAGCCGCCCATGCTATCGATAGCGCCGAAGCCAATGCACCAGCAGCCGCTGCCCGCTGCGACCGGATCCTCCGTCGGGCAACATTCCCCGGGATGAGATCCGTCCGCACAACCGGGCCCCGGCCCATTGATGATGTAGTGCGAGGAGCCGGACACTGGAGCGAGGCAGTTGCCGAAGGCGTCGCCGATCTCGCGGATCTTGTTATTGTAGAGCCGGTTACATTGGCCCCGCAGCTGAAAGCCAACCTGAACGTAATGGGTGACGGTCAGACCTTCGACCGTCACGTTGGTATTGGTCGTTGCTGACGGTGGCTCGAGCTCCAAAAAGTGCCTGAGGCGCGTGGTGGTCTCACCCGCGAAGGCGCCATTGAACACTGGCCTTTCGCCAGCCATGGCCTTGATGTGAATGTGGGCTCCGGGCGCGAACGCTGACCATTGCACGGTTTGGCCGCGGTATTCGCCCCCGCGCACCACGACGACGTAATCGCGGGTCGCCAGGTCACCAGCAGCAAGGATCTTGGCCTGGGCCCCGTTCAGCGTCGAGAGCGGTGCCGCCTGCGTTCCCGCGGCTGCATCGCTACCATTCGTGGCGACGTAGAGCGTCTTGGGAGAGCGAGAAGCGGAGACGTCTCCGCAAACCGGATCCCAATTGCTCGGGAGCGTCGTGAGCGCCTCCGTTTGGCTGCCGAGCTCGTCGTCGATGGGGCGGCTGGTCACATCCACGCCGCTGCAACCCACCATGGCCACCACCCCACCCAAGGCCACAATTGCGCGCAATTTTCTCTCTCCCATTTTCCCCTCATACTACGACCTTCACGGTTTCGTAACCCCCAGTCGGGATCGAAGGCGCTCCGTTCCGTAGCTCCGCCGCGAACCCCTCGACCAGCGCGTCGCGCTTCGCGCTGCGCAGTATGCGCACGACCTGCTGCTCTAGACCCCGGTTGGTTCCAAGCAGCCCCGCGTCTGCCGCAGCGAAGAGCGCGTCATCCGGCGGCTCGCTCCACAAGAAATACGATAGCCGTAAGCGAGCTCGCGGGGGGAAAGAGCGTGCGGCTCGTTCTGTCCGTTGTCCAGCTCCACCCGCATCATGAAGGCGGGCGACAGGAGCGCCGTGCCGAGCACCGTCTTCATCGCCTCCTCAAACGTTCCCTGCTCGCGCTCGGCGCGGAAGACGCGCAAGACGTGCTCGAGCTCGTCCGGCTCTACGGTTCGGCGATAGGCGCGCGTCAAGAACCGCTCGGCCAAATTGCTCGCGCAAAACGTCTCCCCTTCGCCCGTGCAATGCATGATCGCGCGGTAACTCGTAGTCTCCGGCGCGCGAAGGGCGTAGTCCACTCCGGCGGCAACCGCATCGAGGTAACGCGACGCGAAGTCGGCGTCTATCGCCAACGTTTCTCCCACATTAGTGAAGCCTTCGATCGAGTCGTCGCGTCCAAGCAGGGGTTCGAACTCGTGCGATTGAGGGAGCGAGAGCGCTTGGCGCAGAGAACGAGCGAGCTGCCGCGTGGGCGACCGCTGAAGGGGGGCGAAGCCGGGCTCGGCCCCGGCTCGACAGTCGTTTTGGTCGCAGCCGCTTGACCCAATCGCTGAGCGCGGTAGTCAGCTCCTCCGGAGGCAAGGGAAACGGGGGGCGGCGGCATCTCCCGGAGCTCGATTCGGCCCAGGATATTTTCCAGCAGCTCGAGGTCACGCGACGCCACGGCTTCGTCTTCGAAGCCCGCGAGAGAGAGGTCCCCCGCTGGCGCCGAGCTCGAGTGGCAAGACTGGCAGTATTGAACGAAAAGGGGCGCCACGTCGCCCTCGTAGATGGAAGCCTCTCTAAACGTGCTCGGGGAACGCTCGCTACATGAGAAAGCCATCACGGAGCCGATGACGGCGACGCCGAGCGAGACGATTGAGAGTAGTCGTCCACGACTCGCCATGCCCGGAACCTAATGCACTGATGTAACGGTTGTGTGCCGTCAGCCATTACATGTTCATGTGAGTCACCAATGGACGCTTGTCCGTGATGCAACGTACGTGCGAGGTTGGCCGACGCGTCGCCCCTGGATCGGCGGCTGTCGGAACCGAAACCGCAACGGCGGGGGTTCTCCCCGCCCCTACAGCACGACGCGGCCGGCCGATGTGGGCGCAGCCGGGGAGGAGCTTCGCAAAGTCAGGGTGTGGCGCAGCTGCTTCCCGGGAGCGCGAGGGCGACGACCCCCCCTCCGGACTCGCCTTCAGGAGTGAGCGCGGAGAAAGAGTACGGCGAGTACGGCACGAAGACGCGGCCATTTGCGATCGCTGGCGACCCAACCGGCTTGCTGAAGGTGAAGTCCGCGAGCATAGCGCCGGTGCCCGTGTGGACGGCGTAAAGGTGACCATCACTCGTCCCCAAGAAGAGGACGCCATTGGCCACGGCAATGTGGCCGCTCTGGGGAGCCGTTCCAATCGTCACCTCGAAACGACGCGCGCCCGTTTCGAGGTCGAACCCTGCGACGCGAACGCCCGTCGTGGCGGGTGCCGTAACCAGAACGCCGCTGCCGTCCACCGCGGGGGGCTGGAGGGTATTGAACCCAGTCGTAGCCGCCCCGGTGTAGGTGCCGCGCCATGCGACCGCGCCCGTGCGCTCGTCGAACGCATAGACGACGTTCCGAGCCGCGGCCAAGACGCGCCCCTTATAAATCGACGCTGAACCGAGCAACTCGGCTACGGCGGTCGTTTCTCTGGCCAAGCCGCCCGTCGCGGCGTCGTAAGCTTGAAGTTGCGTTTGCTCGCCGGAGGCGACCCAGACCAGGTCATTGGCGTAGCTCGGCGTGCGGAGCGCAGAGAACGGAAACCCGAGCGACAGTCGCCAGCGGTTTCCGCTGGGAATCTCGGTGGACGAGAAGAAAAAGTTGTCGCCCTCGTTGTCGTAGCTTTCGAAGTAGCGAGCGCCCCGTGCCACTAACGTGGCGGACATGGAGAAGTCCATTCCCGGCCCACCCTGCACCGTCTGGGCCGCGCCGGTGGTCGTCCGGAAAGCGCCGGTGCGGTTCTCGTCCTGCGCGTACAACCAGCCGTCGCCGACCGCGGGGTCGTTCACGAACCCCGAGAACTCACCGTTGCTACGCATGGACCAGAGGACGCTGCCGTCGCACACGTCGTAGGCGGAGAGCAGGGAGTATTCTTCGGTGGTAGGGAACTTGCGATACCGGTCCGGATTCGTGACGAACACGCGCTTGTTCCACACCGCCAGACGGGCTTCGCGAATGTTGTCGCCCACTAGCGTCCACGCCGGCACCAGGGTCGCGACGTTGCTGCGCCCGATGTTCTGCTCGTCTTCGGCGAAGGACGTGCGTCGAGGCGAACGCCCGAACTGCGCCCAGTTGCTGGTGGCTTCGAGCGCGTCTTGCGCTTGCCCCACGCTTTCTTCTTCGACCTCGACTGGCGCTGCGCACCCCACCAGCGCGAGGGCGACGAAACTCGCGGCTACGGCGAACCGAACTTGTCCCATGCTTCCGAGTACCACGACGACAGTCACGGCGTCGTGACGGTCCGGCAAGATGAGCGTGACGCCTCCGCTAGCGCAATGGAGATGTAACGCTGGGGTCGAATCGAGTCCACCTCGACGGCGAGGTTGATGGTCGGATCGATGAGTCGCGCAGTCACCCAGGTCGGGGGCCAGACCCGCAACAACGTTGCCGCCATCGATCTCCAGTCCTCGGGCGCCGGCGGCACACCGTCGATGTCGGGCAAGGGTCGGTCGCTCACCGGCTGCCCATCCGCTGCCCAAACCCAGTCGATTCACGTCGACTCACGTCGACCAGCGGAGAGAAGGATCCGAACCCATCTCGCGTTTCGTTTCACCGTGTTGGCTCGCAAGATCGCGTGTTGCGAAGGGTTTGTGCCAACGCCGTTCGCAGGGTTCGAATCCCTCCCTCTCCGCAAAGCGGCTCGCCGGTGACTCAGTCAGCGATCGAAGCCGCCCTGACATTTGGCGGCATCCCGATGAGAGAGCACGACCTCCAAGCTCAGGTGCCTGATGGCGGTGAGCGCGCACGTCCCCCGAAGAAGACACCGTCGATATGCGTGGTGGTGGGGCCCGTCGCAGCGGCGCACCGGATAAGAACCGAGTCGGGCCTGGTACCAGGACGAAGCATCTGACATGGCCCTACGTCAGGTCAGCATCTGCCTTTAGTATCGATGTCTACCGGGGCGGCCGGGGACCGCTGTCGCCGCAAGCGAGAAGAGGCGGAAGAGGCGTTCTCTCGAGCAGAATCTCGATCACCAATCATCCAACCACCGGAAGTGACGCAGAGACAGCAAGGCGAGCGGCCGGCCTGGGTACAGCGAAACGCAGCAAGCATGTGAGTTGCCATGCGCCAAAAAGGAGCGTTCGAGAGGAGGCGCTCCAAATCGTACGTTTTCTGACTCCATTACTCGGTACGCTGAAGGTAATGCGCGCTGCGTCCGAAAAGCGGCCCTTCCTTTCTTTGGGTCTGCGGATCACTGTTCCTATCGTCTTGCTGGTGTTGGGGGTAGCGATCGGCGTCTACGTCGTCCTCGTTCGACAGTCGCGCGTCACGCTGCTCGATTCGAAGGAGGCGGCCGCGATGATGGTCGTGAAGCTGACGAGCGCCTCGGTGATGCCCGCGGTGGTGTTCGGCGACGAGCAAGAGATGCAGCGCGCCGTCGCCAACCTCGGCCAGAACTCCGATGTGTCGGACGCGGAGCTATGGGGGCTCGAAGCTTCGGCGCTCGGCGCCGCGGAGGGCCTGCTCGCGAGCTTCCATCGCGAACAAGGGCGAGCCCTAGGACGTCCTCGGCCCGGCCAAGGCCAAAGCTGGCGCGACGGGGGCGCCATCTTCGTCCTGCAACCCGTGATCAACCTCGAGGGCAAGCGAGTCGCGCTGCTCCTAGTTCGCTTCTCCACCGCCCGCGAGGAGGCCTCGCTCACGCAGCTATCACGCCAGATCTTGTACGTGGGCTCGGCAACTGCGGGCTGTCTGGCGCTCCTCATCTTGCTGGCGATTCATAGCGTCGTGGTCCGTCCCGTGAAGCGCTTGGAGGAAGCGGCCGGACGCTTGGCGCGCGGCGACGAGCACGCGCTCGACGGCCCAGGCGTCAGCCACGCTCGCTTGGAGGACGAGGTGTCCCGCCTTGCGGCAAAGTTCGCCGAGATGGCGGGGGCGGTGCGGGATCGCGAGGCCCGGCTCGAAGAACGTCGAGGCGAGCTGAAGCTCATTCTCGACAGCGTGGACCAGGGATTTTTGACGGCCCATGCAGACGGCACGCTCTTCCGTGAACGGTCGGCTATCGTCGACACTTGGGTCGGTCCGCTGCCGGACAACGCCAAGCTGTGGGAGCTGGCGGAGGTCATCGACCCCAGCGCCGTGTCTTGGTTACGCGCCGGATGGGGTCAGATAACCGATGGCATCTTGCCGCTCGAGGTAGCGCTGGAGCAGCTGCCGAAGCGCCTCAACGGCGCGAAGCAGCAGTTCAGTCTTCAGTATCATCCCATCGTAGTGGGTGAGGAGCTGCAACGTGTCGTGGTCGTGCTGACCGACATCACCTCCGAGCTGGCCCGGCAGCGCGCGCTCGCCGAACAGCACGAGTTCGCCGCGCTGGTCGACCAGTTCGTACGTGACCGTCGTGGATTTTACGCCTTCTGGGAGGAAGCTTCGGCTCTCGCGACCAACATCGTTGCCGACACTGCCCCCGAGATACTGCGCCGCAATCTGCACACGTTGAAGGGCAATGCGCGATTTTTCGGACTCACGCGCCTGGCGGGCCTGTGCCACGAGCTCGAATCGACGCTCGCGGAACGCGATCCCCCTGCGCTCACCGTTCCGGAGCGCCGTCAGCTGAGCGAGCTCTGGGGAGCGCTCAGCGAACGCATCGAGCCACTGATGCGCGGCACCACCGTGTTCCTGGAGATCTCGCGCGACGAGTACGAACGGCTGCTCGCCGCCGCGACGCGCGGGGATTCCCCGGCCCAGCTCGAGCAGCTCGTGCGCGACCTGCGCTGCGAGCCCATCGCGACTCGCCTCGAAGGGGCCAAACGCGAGCTCGAGCGTATCAGCCGCGCGCTGGGCAAGACGCCACCGCGGGTGGAAATACAGCACGCCAATCTTCGCGTCCCGCCGGGCCCCTTGGCCCCGTTTTGGTCGGTTTTGTCGCATGTTTTGAACAACGCGGTCGACCACGGAATCGAGACGGACGAAGAGCGGCGCCGAGCCGGCAAGCCCGTGCCCGGCATTGTCGAGCTGTCTGCATCCATGACGCCGAGCGAGGTGACCATCCGCGTCAGGGACGACGGCCGGGGCGTAGATTGGGCGACCGTGCGGCAACGAGCCCAGGAGAGAGGGCTACCGTGCCAAAGTGAAGCCGATCTCAAGCAAGCCCTGTTCGTCGATCGTCTCTCGACGCGCGCGGAAGTGACTCAGACGTCGGGGCGAGGCGTGGGGCTCGCTGCCGTCCAGCACGTCGTGACCGCGATGGGGGGCAAAGTCGGAGTGGAGAGCAGTGAAGGCGAGGGCGCAGTTTGGGAGTTCATATTTCCACTAGTCGGTCGTATGGACGCAAGGAGTGAAACGCTATGAGCGGACGCTTGCGGAGATCGCTCGTAGTGGGTCTGAGCTGCGGCATGCTCGCGCAACCGGCGCGCGCACAAGACATGTCGGGCCTGGAGGGTGTGCTCAGCGAGGCGATCGTCTCGTCGGCCTCCAAGCGATCGGAGGGAGCCAGCTCCGCCCCTGCGCTCGCGACTAGCCTTACCGCGGAGGATCTGCGCAAGTACGGCGTTCGAACTCTCGGCGAAGCGCTCGACTTTCTTTCTTTGGGTGTCAGCACCTCCGAAAACCTGAGCGGCGGTGAGGTCGGCGCGCGCGGCGTGCTCCTCACGGGTGATCGCGGTAGCCACTTCTTGCTCTTGGTGGACGGCTATGCCGTCAACGATCCGTTGCGAGGGAGCTCGACGTTCGGAGCCGGGGCCGGCATCCCCATCGAGCTCATCGATCACGTGGAGATCGTGGTTGGCCCGGGCTCGGTGCTCTACGGGTCCAACGCCATGTTCGGCATCGTCAACGTCGTGACGAAGCGGGCCAAGGATTACTCGGGCGTACGAGTCATCGCGGAGTCCACGCTGCCGATCAGCCTGCGTGTCGCCGCCGGAGCCGGCAGTACGTTTCGGCTCCTGGGCAAAGATGGCGAGGTCACCACTCAGCTCGAATACTACAAGCAAGAAGGCCCCGCGTTGTTCTTCGACCCGCAGAACACCGGAGTCGATCGCTTCACGGGACAACCTGGCAGAAACACGCGCGATGGCGGGTCTACCGGGCTTTGGGGCGGCGCCCGCGCCGACGATACGCTCCACTCAGACAGCCCCTCCGGCCTGCTCCGCGTCGCGCTCGGTGACACCGAGCTCCACCTGCGGGCCACCAGGTACCGCCACGCTGCCCCCACCGGCCCCGGCAACTTCGACGATGCGGACACCCGGGATAGCGAAACGCGCGTGGTGCTGGGCCTGAGCCACCGCATCTCGGTGTCGACGCTGCTCGACATTTCTGCTCGCGCCTACGGCAGCTATTATCAAACCAAGAGCAACTTCATCGCTTCTCGAGGCGTGGTGTGCCCGTTTGGCCGGGTCACCTGCGACTTCGTCAACGAGGGCGAGGCGAGCTGGTTGGGGCTCGAGCTGCAGTCGACGTGGGACTGGTTCCGAGACGGACGCTTCGTTACCATCTTGGGGACGGATGCCCGGCGCAGCAGCGTGCACGCGACCAGCGACACCGTCGACGTCACGACTCGCGGGGCGCTGTATCCATCGCCGCCAGCGCTAGAACGCTCTGGAGCGATTGCCGCCGGCTACCTGCAGCAGACCTGGACCGTAACCCAGCGCATCAAGCTGAACGGCGGAGCCCGCATCGACTCCGACCCGCGCTTTTCTGCGGTAGTGACGCCCCGGGTCGCGGCGGTTTGGGAGGCTTGGGACGGCGGAACGATCAAGCTCTCTTACTCGAGCGCGTTTCGCGCGCCCAGCTGGGACGAAACGGACAGCGGCACCGCCCGACGCATCAAATCGGACAACCTGCAGCCCGAGCACGTGAAGTCGGTGGACCTCAGCGTTCAGCATCACGTGGGAACGCACCGCCTCCTCTTGGGCACGTTCTATTCGAGGTGGGACAACTTGGTGGAGGTGGCGCCGCTGACGGATGCGGAGGCGATCGCCGCGATCCGAAATGGCGAGACGCTGGTACCGCTTACCCCGGGCATCCGCCTCACGCAGTACCGCAATACGACCGAGGTGCGGAACTACGGCATCAACACTGGCGTCGAGGGGTCGTTCGGCGCCGGCCGAGTCAGCTACGGGTTCAACGTTACGGCTGCGGTCGCCGACAAGATAGACGACGCCGGCACGACTCGGCTTCCGGTCGCGCCGCGACTCTTGGGCAACGCGCGTATCGCCGCGGCTCTATTTCAAAGCGGGCCGACGCTGTCGCTGGGCACGCATCTGCTCGGCCCCCGCCCTGCGGACTTGGCAACCGGCTTCGCGCCGTCGCCGTTTGCGCCTACTCAGCTCCAGCTGCGTTTGACGTTGAGCGGTGACGTTCCAAAGCTGACCGGTCTGAGCTACCGCTTGCTGGCGAACTACGTCGCCGCCGATCGCGGCCCCTACGTGGTCGGCCCCGTTACGAGCGCCATCCCGAGCCAAACGACGGCGCAGCTGGTCCCCATCGATCGCTTCCGGACCACGGTGGGGTTGCAGTATGCGTTCTAGGCTCCGTCCCCACCCCGGTACGGCACGAAGCCGTCCCGCGTCCTGGCTCGGGCGCCTCTTGCTGCTCTTCGTGGTCGCTTTCGCCAGTAGCGGGAGCGCCCAGAGCATGCAGGTGCCGACGAACGTTCAGGCCGAGCTGCTCGTCAAGGTGGCTGGGTTCGATCGCAATTACAAGGCGCGCGCCGGCGCCAAGGCCATCATTCTCTTGGCGGCGGCGCCCGGGGATGCGGGCTCCGAGCGAGCAGTGCTGGAGATGAAATCTGCCCTCGCGCGCGTCCCCACCATTGCAGACTTGCCCCACGAAGAACAGATCGTGAAGAGTAGCAGCGCCGCCGTGATTGCGGCAGCGGCGCGAGAACGCAAGGCGGCCATCGTCTACCTGGGTCCCGGCTATGCCGGCCAAACCGCGGCGCTCCGCGACGCGTTTTCTTCTTTGAACGTGCTGACCGTCGGCGGCGTGCCCGACTACGTGCCGAGCGGCGCCGTCGTGCTCGGCTTCGACTTGGTATCCGGTCGCCCGAAGCTCCTCGTGCACATTC
The DNA here is from genome assembly GCA_004193285.1 of Myxococcales bacterium. Lineage (GTDB taxonomy): Bacteria > Myxococcota_A > Polyangia > Polyangiales > Polyangiaceae > PMG-095. The sequence goes on from SECP01000035.1 coordinate 88,790, forward strand.
AACAAGCACGCAAGCAACGGGTGGCTTTCCCCGCCTCGCTCTTGAACCTGATGAAAATCTACCCGTGAGACACTTTAACTTCGGAGGTTTCGTGATGAGAGGGTCGTCGTTGCTTGGTTCTTTGTGCTCGCTAGGCTGCGCCGCCGTCCTGTTGGTCGGGTGTAGCGGTGACTCGGAGGACAACGACGGCAGCTCCGCCGCCGTTTGCCAAAGCTTGCCGCCACTGGCGGTGAAGGACAGCTACCGAGTCGGGTTCGCACAGCTGTGGGAAGACCACGGACCGTGGCGTGATGCCAACACCGCGAGCATGGTAGACGAAGCCGAAAAACGCGGTTTCGAGCTGGTCTACGAGCCGGGCACGAAGGCCGATCCGTCCGAGCAGGTCGCCCGCATGCAGGCGCTCATCGACGCCAAGGTCGACGCCATCATCGTCGCTCCTCACGACGAAACGGTGCTGGCGCCGTCGGTAGTAGCAGCGCGTCGCGCCTGCATCCCGACCTTCATCGTCGACCGTGCCGTCGACCCCCAGGTGGCGATCCCGGGCGAAGACTACGTTTCCTACCTAGCGTCGGACTTTCGACGCGAAGGTGAAATGGCCGCCGAGTGGCTAATCGAAAAAACGGGCGGCGTAGCGCAGATCATCGAGCTGGAAGGCACCATCGGCTCCTCTCCCGGCGTCCAGCGCAAAAAAGGGTTCGATGAACGCATTGTCTCGGAAGAGGGCATGAAGATCCTTGCGTCCGAGAGCGCCGACTTCGATGAAGACAAGGGCTATGAGGCGACCCTACGCTTGGTGCCCGAGCACCCGGAAGTCAACGTCATCTATTCACACAACGACGGCATGTCCTTTGGCGTGATCACCGCGCTCGAGGAGCTGGGCAAGGTGCCCGGGGAAGACATCCTGGTCGTGTCGATCGACGGCACCAAGAAAGCGACTCAATACATCCTGGATGGGAAGATCGCGGTGGTGGTGGAGTGCAACCCGCGATTCGGGCCGATCGTGTTCGACACCCTGGTCGACTACGCGCAGGGCAAGAAGGTGCCCCTCCGCATCGATAACGTGGACCGCGTGTTCGACATCGACAACGCGGCCGAGTACTTGCCTGACGCGTATTAACGAGCCCTCGCTCTGCGCAAGACCTGCTTCGATATCAATCCTTGCGTCGCCGCCACACTCTAATCTGGTGGTCAAGCAACGTGAGGCACACCCGAACGCTTGCGAGTCGTACGGGGGCAGAGCCGGTTGCTGGCGGCTGCCCCCACGAGCGTCACAGTTCCCCGCGGACGCGATCGCTTGGCTCTAGAACGGCGGTTCAGAGGACCCAGGCGGAGTCTAGATACACGACGTCGTCGGTTCGAAGCTCCAGTCGTGCGTACACGCTCATAGAATCCGTGGAAGTGCTGAAGTCGAAGGAGACGAGCTGCCACTGCTCCCAAGCGTCTGTCTGCGGCGTAGCGGCGAAGGGCACGTTGCTAGCGGTTTTGATGGTACCGCCAGTGGCTGCGTTTTGGACGCCAATCTTCAGGGCGACGCTCGAGCCATCTAGATGGGGTTGCTTGTAGCGGATGAGCAGCTTGTGGGCGCCGGAGCCGCTGACGGCGATGCCCCCAGAGCGAGCGATGGGCGCCGACGCCGTGATGCGTGTCTGCTGGAAGGGGAAAGTTGAAGCCGCCCCCGGTTTCCGTCAGCGCGTCTTTGAATGGTACCGCGCCGACTGGCGCGCGGGCGCGGTATTGGAAGTCGAAGGATTGTTGCGTCGATTCGCAAGGCAGAAAAACCCAATTGCGCAAGTGCGGCGGTATCACCAGCCCGTCCCTGAGGGGCGACACCGCGCCGGGTAGGTGCTTCTCGACGAGCTCCGTCTGCGATCCTTGGCCCACGGGGCATTGTTGGGAAATAAGCCCGCCCACCTCGAGCGCAAGTCATAATCGTTGCTGATGAGGAGCATCCTTGTCCCCAAAATGCCTGCGCCCGAGAGAGGCAGATTCGGGAATGCCGTGTAGTTACGCAAGGAGGACCACGTGACTTGATCTTAAAACGGCCACGGCCCGTCGTGAAGGGCGGCACTCTGTTCACCGATCGTCTCGCCTTCGCCTTCACCCACTGCCTCCCCGCTGCAGCCGAGGGAAGACACCACCGACACCACCACCAATGCAAAACCCCAGTCTCTCATGCATCGGGCTCTAGCAGCTCGTCTATCGCATCGCAAGGCACCGGCGCTCGGTTTGCGGCGCGCACTCCGGTGGGTGAGTGGCTCGCGGTTCACGAGGCGTACCAGCACTCATGTGGCACGGCTTGCTCCAGTCTCCTACCGCGCGGCCAGCCGCCCCGACGACTGGAGTGGGGCATTCCTCGCCACTGGCCGCCAAGAGCATGCAGCCGTTGCGATTGGCCACGAGGGTGCTCAGGGAATCCCTGATGGTGCCGGCGATCGTCATAGCGCCGGCGCCGGTGGGGTGGACGCCGGTGAGCGAACGATGCGGATCGACCGCGCCAAGTAGCTCTAGGCGCAAGTCGTTGCTCAGGCCGCCAGACGCTCGCTGTCAGCGAACGCCCACTGGCGTTGAGCACGCTCTTCGTTCATTCGCGCCAGGGCGCGGTGCGCTTCAGCACTTCGCCCGTCTCGTTGACGAGTACCTCGTATTCGAGCTCGTCGCCGTCGATGAACTGCACGCGACTCGGGTAGTCGTCGAACGCGCCGCCGAGCTTGACCGTCGTGTTGGGCGGCAGCGTTGCCTTTGCCACGAGCTCGGGCGCGCCCCCTGAAACCGGAACGCGCAGAACGTTCGCGTGCAGATCGCGGCAAACGTAGTAGCGACCGCGGGGCGAGAGGCGCGCCGAGAAGCAATCGAGCAGCTTTTGACTTTTTCCGCTCGCGCGCTGCAAGCGCTGCGTCTCGCCGGAGACGAGCGTGAAGGGGATGTCATCCATGCGCGAAAAGGAGCTAGAAAGCAGGTAGCGGTGGTCCGCCGTCACCTCCAGCTCCGGCGCGCTGACCACGTGCGGCGAGCTTTCCGGGCCGTACCAAACGTACGAGCGAGTCGAGCATACATGCTCCCCGCAGTCCCACGCGACCGTGATGGCGAGCGCTGTCTCGTTCGCGAGGAGCTCGTAGCCGCACTGCTCGATGCTGCCTCCGTCCGCTGGTTCGAAGCCGGTGAACATTGCGCACGTGACCGAGTCCAGCCACCCGCTGCGGGCCAGGCGCAAGAGCGGCTCGCCCTCGGCATCCGCTTCGATGGCGGCGCTGAGCCGCTGGCGCAGCTCCTCGATCTTCTGATGCGGCGGAGCCAGCACGGGCCCTGCTCCTTGCACGACGGCCGCTCGACTGGGGAGCGGCGTCGCGAGGGGCGCCGCGCGCGGACGCTCCGCACCCGAGCAAGAGCCTTGAAGGCTCGACGCGAGCAGCAAACACCCCAGGCGAACGTCGAAGCCACGCACCGGCGGAATCTTGCTCGAACGCGCCGGGAGCCGCAAGCCGCGCACGGGGCCCCGTCACCACCTCGGTGGGAACGAGACCCGAGCCACCCGACACTTTGCTCGAGCAATGTGAGGTTTGCGGTGACCGCACCGTTCGTCCACCGCACCGATGGTAGAAGGACTGGGCCGTTCCCTACTTATGCATCTGGCGAGTGGCGGCCGAGGAGAGGTGATGAAGTCGACGAACGAAGTCGTGGCGCGATGCGAGGCCGGGGAGATCTCGCCGCCCATGGCGCTCATGGAGCTACTGATGCTGACCCCGGATGCGGACGTGGTGGGCGCGCTCGTCGACGAGCTCGGGCGGCGCTCGGAGGGCGCAGCGGCGATGAGCGACCTATTTCACGAGCAGGAGGGCGGCTGCCGCCGCATCGCGGACATGCTCAACGCAGGAGTCGATCGTCCTCCGCAAGGCGCGACGGTCGAAGAAGGCGTCGCGTTCTGCCGGACCCTCTTCGACTGGTCGGTGACGCAGTCGGAAGCGGCGAGCGTTGCCTTGTACTCACTGGGCAGCCCGGAGCTGCTCCTGGCTGCGACCAATGAAATCGTGGAGCTGCTACGAGGCTACGGGTTGCTGAACCCGCAGACCAGGGTCCTGGATTTGGGGTGCGGCATCGGCCGCATGGAATCGGCGCTCGCCGCGCAGGTTCAGCACATCCACGGGGTGGATGTATCGGGGGAGATGGTGGCGGCGGCTCGCCGTCGCACCGCCGGATTGTCGAACGTGAGCGTCGCGCTGTCGTCAGGGCTCGACCTTCAACCGCTCCGCGACTCATCCTTCGACTTGATGCTGGCGGTAGATAGCTTTCCTTACGTCATGCAAGCGGGCTGGGAGCTGGCGGTCGCGATGTTCCGTGAAGCTGCGCGCGTCCTCCGACCCGGCGGCGAGCTCTTGATCCTGAGCTTTTCCTACCGGGGCAACCGCGAGCAGGACCAAAAGGACGCGCGTGCTCTGGCCGATGAAAGCGGCTTCGAGTTGCTCGTCAACGGTGCGCTGCCGTTTCGGGTCTGGAACGGCGAAGTATACCGCATGCGACGCGGCGAGCTGCAGTCTGCCCGCCATGCCCTCTCCTCTCGCCGATGAAGAGTAGCTACGCCTTGCTCTTGGCGCTCTCGCTGGCGGCGTGGGTGGCGGTGGCGCTCCTGGCGCGGGCCCGAGCGCGGCGCATCGACCGACTGCTGTCCGAGCCCGACGACAGCAAGCTCTGCCTGGGTGTTTTCGAGCGGCTGCGCGAGACGCGAGACGAAAGCGTTAGCGCCGCTGCCTGGCCCGAGCACGAGCGCGTCGTCGCCCTGGCCATCGAGACGAGCGCCATCATCGGCAACGGTGGCTTTTCCTTCTTGTTCGGCTCGGAGCTCGCCGTCGATCCCACCTATTTACTCAGCTTGCGGGCACTCGACGCAGTGAAGGCAGAAGCGGCGGCCCGCGCCTACCGGGACGCGCTAGAGCTATTTCCGAAAGGCTCCGTGCCCGCCGATCTCGAGCACCGCCGCCGCGCGATCGAGGAGCTCGACGAAGCGCAGCTGGCCGAGATCGATCGCCGGTTTCTGTACGCTCAGGACGAGCTCTATGGTGACGTCGCCGCTTACATCCGCGCCCACCGCGCCGCCTTCGAGGCCGCGTGGAAAGGCTAGCGAGCTCGCGATGATGTGCGCGGCCGCTAGCCGGCAATGCGTGGATGTCCGCGCATTTTGCACTCAAAGAGGCGACGCAAATCCGCTTCCTCACGAATGAAGTAGGGCATCACCACCATGAGGCTGCGTTCGGGAGCGCCCGCACCCGCGGGCAGCCCGAGAACGACCGGCTGCTGCTCACCGACCACCACCGTCGTGTGCACGCGGCGATGCTCGGGAATGCTCCAGGCTTCGGCAGGAGTGCCCAGCGGTGGCGCAGGAGCCAGATCCACCTCGAGACGCAGCGCGCCGGCGGTTTCCGCGCGCGCCGTCAACCGGAGGTCCCAGCGCTGAGGGGCGTCAGCATGGGCTCGGATTGGTGCTGACTGCGGCGCATCCCAAGGCAGTGTGCTCGGGACTTCGTTCTCGACGATGATGTGCGTCAGGCTCTGGACCACGAGGCTCGGATCATCGAACGGACCGCTCCGACCCGGCGAGCTCAATGGGGGCAGCGGGCGGTCGGGCTGGCCGGTGAGCCGCGCAATCTCCAGAAGCACACGACGGGGCGGCACCGAGCTGGCGCTCCGCGAGCCCAGGAGCTCGGTACAGCGCTGGCCGAGCTGCGCGCGTGACGCAGGCATCGGCATGTCCGACGGAGCCGACTTGGCGGGGGCGTGACACCCGCCAAACCACAGCGCCGCCATGAATAGCCCGACCCGCGACCCGCTCGACATGCCCCAGCCTTAGCAGCTCGCCGGCTGCCTTGCACCGAGATGTCAACGGGACCGGGTATCGCGCTTGCCGCAGCCTCCCGCGCTGATCCAGCCGCCGGAACGTCAGAGCGGGCCGCAGTTGGGGGCTCGGGTGATGCTCCCGAGGTGATAGACGCCGTCGCTGGTGAGGAAGCGTGGGTCGTCTGCCCAGCCGAGGGCGACGACGTTCGTTACGCCGTAGTTGGCCGCGAAGTTCTGGTAGCCCGAGCCCCAGCACCACAGGGTGCCGTTGCTGCGCAGGCTGCACATGTTTCCGTCGCCGGGCGAGATATCCACGATCTGTGACAGCGCGGTCGTCGCGTTCTCCAAGACCGGTGTCGGAGAGATGATCGGTGTCGTGGTGTTCCCGATCCCGATCGTGCCAAAAGAGTTCTGCCCCCAGCAGCGAACGCCGGTGCCCTCGAGCGCGCAGCTCATGTCGTAGTTGGTCGTCGAACCGACGATGACCTTGGAGGGATTCGTGACGCCACTGACCTTGACCGGATACTGGCGATTCGTGGTGTCTCCGAGACCGAGCGTGTTGGCAGTGTTGCGGCCCCAGCACCAAACCTCGTTCCCGGATGACCCGGTACGAATGACGCACGAGTCGCGCCCGTTCGTCGCGGCTTGCACGACCCCCGATAGGGCGATCGTACCGTTCGTGGTGATGGCTTGCGCGTACGGCGAGTTGAGTGCTGTTCCGTTATTGACGGTCCAGGTGACGCGGCCCCAGCAATAGAGATTGCCGTCGACCGTCGTCGCACAAGGGGCGGCGACGCTGGCACCGGGGTAGTCAGCGATGGCCATCGCCTTCACGTTCGTGAGGGCGGTGCCGGCCGCGGTCAACACCTTGGTAGCGCGGTACAGGGCGCCGTTGGTGTCCGTCGCGCCGTTGCCGAGCTGCCCGTAAGTGTTGCCGGCAGCTGCCGTACGCCAACAGTAGACAGAGCGGTCGGCCACCACGGCGCACCCGAAGTTGGGTCCGCCCGCGATGTCGATGACGTTCTGGAGCGGCAGATCCGTGGTGTCGTTCAGCACGGGGCGCTGAGCTCCGTTGCTGCCGGCGGCCTGCGCGAGGGCGACGCCATCGACTCGGAGGATGTAGCTGCCGAACACGGCCTTCACGCAACTGCAGCTCTTCTGTGACAAGCACTGTAAATCTTCGACGCACGCGTCGGCAGGGCCCGCGCAACACTGCGCGCCCAGCGTTCCGCACGTGGCCGTGCCGACGCGTGCGTCGAAGATTTACAGTGCTTGTCACAGAAGAGCTGCAGTTGCGTGAAGGCCGTGTTCGGCAGCTACATCCTCCGAGT
>SECP01000079.1 GCA_004193285.1 Myxococcales bacterium
AAGCTCTTCGGAGCCGATGGTACTGCACGGGCAACTGTGTGGGAGAGTAGGACGGTGCCGGGTTAATTCCCTCAAAGCCCCAGTGTTAACTCACTGGGGCTTTGTTTTGTCCGGAGTACAGGCCGGCGGGTAGGCCGGGCGCCTCGGGGCGCGCGGGCATGGTTTGCCCGGGTTCAAAGCGCAAGGGCGCTTGGGGTCGGGTCGCGTCCCGCATGGAGCAGCTGGGCATGCCGGGTAGTGGGGTCGAGCCTGGCCCCCGGGGCAGAAGTCCCGTACACAGAGCTGGCTTGCGCTCTCTCGGTGAGCTGCTCCAAAGCCCTCGGGCGCTGAAGGCATCGGTTGCCGGAGGCTGCGTGTTGGTGCTCTCGCTTGCCGCGCTCGTTGGCGCGCCCGCGTTGGTGCGCGGAAAGGTGGAGCGCGAAGCGCGCGCACGCGGGTTCGAGGCGGAGGTCGAGACCGTTCGCTTTGGCCTCGGCAAGGTGTGGGTGCGGGACGTGCGGGTCACGGCTCCACCCGAGGATTTCGAGCTCCGCTTGGACGCCGCCTCCGTGAGCTTGCTGTCCGGGGAGGTGAACGTCGTGGGCGGTACGCTCAAGGGCAGTGGGGACCCTCAACGGATCCTGGACAAGTTGCGTGGCCGACAGGCTTCGGCGACCGACGAGAGCGGCAATCGGAGCGGGAGGGACTTACGCCTCGAGGGGCTTTCGGTGCGCTGGGTGCGTGGGGCGGAGAGGTTCGACGTACTTGGGGCGAAAGCGTCGCGCATCGCGGGTGCGGTGACGCTCGGAGCGGAGCTCGCGCGCGCCACCGGTGAGACGCGCAGCGTGGAGGCGCGTGGGGTGGTCGTGGGCTTGGGGGAACAGGACGGACAACGCCGCTTGTTGCGGCTGGAGACGAGCGCGCTCGAGCTGGTGCTGCGGGCGCAACCCGACGCGCCGGAGGCCCCGCGAACTCCCGCTCCGAACCCGCGTGCGGCAGAGACCAAGCCTGCTAGCGCGCAAGCTAGCCACGAGACCGCAGCGCTGGCGGAACGGCTTCGAACCCTGCGCGCGCTCGCCGTCCCGCTGATACAGCGCCATTTGGCCGATGGCGCGAGCCTGGCGCTGGACGGCGTGTCCGCTCGCATCGAGGGCGGCGCGGAGAACCTGAGCTTCGGCCCGAGCCGGTTGTCGCTCATTCGCGAGCAGGAAGCGGTGCAGGTATCGCTCACGCCAAGCGCGAACGAGGCCGGGGTGACGCCCTTGGCGCTCAGGTTGGCGCTACCACTCGGAGGCGGGCCCGTACACGTCGTCGCGCGCGGCGGGCCGGTGAGCCTTTCGAGCTTGGGTGTGCGCCACGGGCAGCTCGGGTTGAGGGACGTAGAGCACGCGACTTTGGCCGCCGACGGCGTGGCGGATTTCAGTGACGACTTCGAAGCAGTGGACCTGGACGGTAAGCTCGCCCTGCATGGCTTGCGACTCGAGCGCAAGGAGCTGTCGCCGCAGCCGGTCGGTCCGTGGAGCTTCGAGGCGTCCCTGAAGGCGCGCGGGCGGCTCGACGGAACGGAGCTGCGCGTGCTCTCGAGCGAAGTGCATTTCGGAGAGGTACGGGCCGAGCTCTCCGGGCTCGCGCACTCCCGTCAAGGAAGGCACGTGGAGGGGCGGCTCCGAATTCCGCTCTCGGGGTGCCAGAGCGTCGTGGACGCCATGCCGAGCGGGCTGATGCCGCTGGCGCGCGGCATGAAGCTGAGCGGCAGCTTCGGCGTGGACCTACAGGTCCGCTACGACGAGGAAAAGCCAAAAGACACCCGGGTCGCTCTCTCCGTCCAGAACGAGTGCCGCGTGCAGGAGGTGCCCAGCGAGCTCTCTGCACGGCGCTTCGAGCGGCCTTTCGCGCGCGAGGTCAAGGCCCCGGACGGCACGCTCGTCACCGTAGATGGCGGTCCCGGTACCCAGAGCTGGGTGCCGCTGGACGACGTCTCCCGCTACATGGAGACGGCGGTGCTGATCTGCGAGGACGGCCGCTTCCACACGCACGCTGGCTTCGACTTCCGGGCGCTCGAGAGCGCCATCAAGGACGACTTGAAGCAGGGGCGATTCGCGCGGGGGGCCAGCACCGTGAGCATGCAGCTCGCCAAGAACCTCTACCTCGGCCAAGAAAAGACGCTCGGTCGGAAGCTACAGGAGGCGCTCTTCACCATGCTGCTCGAACAGCAGCTGGACAAGCGCCGCATCCTGGAGCTTTACCTGAACATCGTGGAGCTGGGGCCGGGCCTGTACGGCGTGGGGGACGCCGCGCAGTACTACTTCGCGACCCCGGCGCGTTCGCTCACGCTCGGGCAGTCGCTCTACCTTGCCTCCATTTTGCCAAACCCCACCGCCAGCCACTTCAGCCCCAACGGGAAGCTGAGCGCCGGTTGGCAGAATTACCTGCGCAAGCTGATGCACATCGCCCACCAACGGGAGCGCATCGACGACGCGGAGCTGGAGGCTGGCCTCGCCGAGGAATTGGCGTTTCGGGTCCCGGGCTCGCCCGCGCTGCCGCCGGAGCCGGACCCGGCTGAGCCGCCGTCGCCCCTGGAGCTGGGCGACGACTAGCGCCCCGTCGCCGCCCGCTTGCGCCGCAGCTCCGCGAAGAACCGCGACAAACGCTCCGCTCCCGCTTCGGCCATGAAGCCAGCCTCGACCTCGAAGCGGTGATTGAGCCGCAAGTCGGTGCCGATACTAAACAGCGAGACCACCGCGCCGGCCTTGGGGTCCGAGGCGCCGAAGACGAGCTTGGCGATCCGCGCGTTGACGAGCGCGCCGGCGCACATCGCGCACGGCTCGAGCGTGACGTACACGGTCGCGCCCTCGAGTCGCCACCCGGGGAGGCCACGCGCGGCGTCGCGGATGGCGAGCAGCTCGGCGTGCGCGGTCGGATCCGCCCACTCTTCTCGTCGATTGTGCTGCTGAGCGAGGACGACGCCCTCCGCGGAGACGACCACGGCGCCAACCGGCACGTCTCCATGGAGCGTCGCCGCGTCGGCCTCACCGAGGGCCAGGCGCATGTAATCTTCCGGGCTCATCACGCCGCGCGAGCGTGGGCCGTAGCTCCCGCCGCCGCAAGCGCGCGACTCATTCGTCGTCGAAGAACAACGGATCTCGCTGCGACAAGAAGCTCTGGATCAACGCGACGGAGGCGTCCGCCAGATTCGCGAACCTCACCCCCATACCCGGAGGCGTATCGCTGAGCTCGTTGAAGATGCGGATCCAGCGAACCTCGCCCTCGGCGCGCAGCTGCACGCCGTCCGGGAGGTTGATGGTGAGCTCGATCTTCGAGCCGACCGGCTTGAGCTTGTGGGTGGCGATGAACACCCCGCCGGCCGAGAGGTTCTCGGCGAAGCCGGCGTAGAAGTTGTGGTCGCTGCCCACCGTCACGTCCAAGTCCACGTGAAAGCGGGAGTGTTCGCGGCGCCGCCCGCTCTCGGACTGAGGCGCCATCGACAAGATACGCGCTTCGTCGTGGCGCTCTTGGTCATCGAGGGCTTCCGCCTCGCTCGCGTGATGAGGGCGCGACGACAAGTCCAGGGACATACCGGCGAGAACGGCGCGCCGCGCCGCGGCTTTAGTGTTACCTCACTGCGCCCTGTAGGTCCGCTGCACCCCAGGGCGTCAGAGCCACGGGTTGATGCTGGCCTCGCCGCGCTGAAGACGCAGATTCTGGCCCAAGCGCCGGATTACGAGCAGGCAGGCGAGCGCGGTTGCAACGAACAGTGCCAGCGCAATTACCCCTCGGTAGGCCGACAGGACGAGCCCTTCGGCACCTACCGACCACAGCTTGGCCGCGACCGGCAGTAGGAGCGCCGCTGGCAAAGCTCCCCGCAGAAGCGCGCTCCCACATTGCTCCACGCTCACCCGCCCGAGCGCCCACCGCAGCGCGGCGACGAGCAGCACGAGGCCAAATGACTTCACCACTAGCAGGACGGCGCCCACGGCCATGCGGCCAGCCGAGCTGACGCGATCGAGCTCGGAGAGCCACGGCACCGCGAACCCTCCGAGCAACATGACGCTCAGCAGCCCCGAGCAAATGACCAAGTGAGTCCACTCCACCGCGGCCAGTGCCGGCAGCCGCCGGTCCGCCGCGCGGGGGAGGCTTTGGCTCGGGCTGGAGGGCAATGTCGCCTCCGGCACCAGCGCCAGCACGCCGAGCAGTAGCGCCATGAAATGGATCGGGGACGCGAAGGCGAGAAAGCGCCAGGGCATGCCCGCCTGCGCCGCTGCGAAGTCGTCCGCTCGCAAGCTGCCCACGCTGAGCACGCCGACGAGCAGCGCGCTGACGAGAGGCAGCTGCGCGATCACGACCCAGAACGCACGCCTCAGCGCGCTCACGGGCGTGAAACGACCGCGCTGCGCCACCTGCGACAGCGCGCCCGCGACGATCGCCGCGCTCCCGGCCGCGAGGAGCAAAATAGGCAAATCTAGCTCGCGCGCCACGAGCGGTACGGATAGCGCACCGAGCGCGATCGCGGCGCTGCCCAGCGCCACCCCGAAGTATGCGGCCGCGCCGCTCGGCAAGGCTCCGGACAGGCCTCGCGCTACGGAGAGCCACTGCTCGTGCGGCTTGCGGCCGCCCCCTCCGCTGCGCGCGGACACGGCAAGCGCCAGCCACGTGGAGAACCGGCCGAGCGGAGACAACGCGAGCAGCAACAGCAGCAGCGCGCTACCCACGAGCGCCAGCGCGGGCGTGAGGTCGCTCAGCGTGCCTGGCTTGAACTCCGCAACGTCCACCGCCATCACCGCCGCCGCGCTTTGGCTGCCGCGGTGCAGGCCGAGGCGTGCGGTGCGCGCACGGGGCGGCGGCACGAGGTCGGACACATCGCCGACCCGGACGCCGGACAGCTCTTCGATGACGTCACCGGCGGCGAGCCCGACTTGAGCGGCTCTCCCTTGGGGCTCCACTTTTTGAATCCGCACCGGACCGGTGCCATCGGCGCTGACCGTGACGCCAAGAAAGCCGGCAAAGCGATGACCCTCCTGCGTCGCGAGGGCGCGGTTGTCTTCGGTTTCGTGACTCGGCGCGATGTCGAGCACCACTCCCTGGAGTGAACCCGCAACCGGCGGCGCTCCGCTCTTGCGCGGGGCGAAGGCCGCCGTTACATCGCCGCGAAAGGTGGCGTGAGCGGCGTCGTCACGCCCGCAGAAGGCGCGCACCAGCTCCTCCGGGATCGTCGCCTCCAGCATGTGCGGCGTGGAAGTTCGAGCCGCGATCGCGATCTCGACGTCTAGCGCGGGAGCGCGCCCTGGGCGGAAGACGTCCCCCCGGAACGTGAGCCGCGCTACTCGCCCTTCGGGAAACCCAGCGCCGCTGATCTCGAGCTTGTCTCCGCGACCCACCTCACGGGCGGACAGCTCCGTCAGCTGCAGCAGGCCAGGGCCGGAATTCGGAGCCGAGCAGCCCCAAGCGAGCGCCGCCAAGGCGAAGAGCGTGGCCTTCACCCTCACTCGTATACAGGGGCGGCTCTGGATGGGCGAAAATTTGGGTCGTCTGCTGCGAGCGTGCTTTAGCTCCGATGCCGCCGGGAGAACCGCAATGGACCAGCACGACCTCTTGCTCAAGATTCGCGAGATTCACACCGAGCTCTCGTGGCTCCAGCCATTCCGCGACCTTGGCATCATCCCCAACCCGGCCGCGTCCGAGGTGGCCATCGCGCGGGCCGAGGAGCGAATGGGCCGCGCCCTTCCTCCTTCGTACCGCGCGTTCCTGCGCTGGCACGACGGTTGGCCGCGCTTCTTCGACGGAGCGAGCTTGCTCGGCACCGCGAACATCGGTCACCGGCAGTACGAGGACCTGGCACGCGCCGCCTTCGAAGCCGCCGAAACCCCCGTTCCGGACCTGGGCCCGCCGACCCGCCCGCGCGCCCGCACCCTGATCCCTTTCGGCGCGGACCTCGAGGGCACCACGTTGTTCGCCTTCAACCCGGCCGTTACGAGCCCGGAAGGCGAGTACGAGGTCATCGCCTGGGTGAACGAGATCGGCGTTCGTCAGCCGAGCTTCTCGGCGTTCCTGGACTGGATCTTGGACATGGCCGAGCAAGATTTGGCGGATCTGACGGCCACCGCCCCCCTGGCCAAGACCGCATAGCGAAAAAAGGCCGGAGATCGCGCCTCTCGCGCCGGGCCTTTGACCAGCTTGACGCTGCGCGCCATACTCATGGGCCGCACCGCTATGAGCAACGACGCCGACATCCCCGCCGCGGACCCGTCGGAAGAGTCTACCGACCGGCGCATCATCAAGCGCTATTCCAATCGGAAGCTCTACGACACCCGTGGCAGTAGCTACGTCACCCTCCTTCAAATCGCAGAGATGATTCGGGAGGGCGAGGACGTCCAGATCATCGACAACGCGACGAAGGAAGACAAAACCGACGTCACCCTCGCCCTCATCATTTCGGAGGAGCTGCGCAACAAGCCGCGAGCCATCCCGATCCCGACGCTGAAGGCGCTCATCCGACATCGCGGCGAAAAGATTCTTACCCAGCTGCGGGAAGGCCCGATCGGGAAGCTCATTCCCCCTGGCAAGGAAGAGGGGGACTCGCTGGGGGCCGGCCCTACGCCGCCGTCAGCGCCGCCGCCTGCGCCGCGAGAGGACGATGACATGTCACAAGCCAAGGAATCCAAGGGCCTGCGCGCCACCTTCGAGCAGTGGCAGAGCGCGATTGACGAACGAATCCGCGCTGTTCTGCCGAATTTTGCCGCCTTCAGCGACCTCCAGCACGAGGTGAAGCGGCTGGCGGACCGGTTGGACGCCATCGAGAGCCAGCTCGGCAAAAAGCCCCCCGAAGATCAGGGTGGCAGCACCCCGCCGGGCGGCTCGGAATAAACCTCGAAGAGGCTCGGTTCCCTTCAAGACCCCTGATGAACCGCACCGGCCGACTCACTGGCAAAGCTTTCGAGACGGACGCCTTGGCCGAGCTGCCAGCGCTGCTCGGCGTCGCCACGCGTCTCACCAAGAACCCGGCTGACGCCCAGGACTTGGTGCAGGACACCCTGCTGAAGGCGATGCGGGCGCGTGAGCAGTTCGAGGCGGGCACCAACCTGCGCGCCTGGCTGATCCGCATCCTGATGAACACCTTCATCAACCGCTACCGTCGCGGCGGCTTGGAGCGCAGCGTGCTGGAGGGGCCCGACGCCGATCCCTTGGCGGACGGGTGGATCAGCGCGCAAACGATGGAGTCGATGCGCGACCCCGAGTCGCAGGCGCTACGTCCCATGCTGGCCGCGGAGATTGGCCGCGCGCTCGACGAGCTGCCGGAAGATTACCGCTTGGCGGTGGTTCTCTCTGACGTGGAAGAGCTATCGTACAAAGAGATCGCGGACATCATGGGCTGTCCGATCGGTACGGTGATGTCGCGGCTACATCGCGGTCGGCGGCTGCTCAAAGGCCGGCTCTACGAGCACGCTCGGTCGATGGGCATCGTTGGCCCGGAGCAGGACGTCGGGCAGAAGGCGGAGCAAGTCGTCGAGCTGAACCAGTACCGCGTCCGAAAGGCGGTGAGCTCGTGAGCACCTGCCGTCACTTCGTCCCCCTCCTGGAGCCATTTCGCGACGGCGAGCTGAGCCCGGCGGACGTGGTGGACGTCGAGCAGCACCTCGTCGAGTGCGAGCGTTGCGCGGAGCGGCTGCGACTGGGTGAAGCGCTGCGCCTGAGCTTGAAAGAGCACGTGCGCGCTGCTTCGCCGGTGACTGATGCGTTCGAGGACCGCATCCGCATGGCGCTGGCCGCCGAACGAGGCCGCGAAGAGCGCTTGGCGTCGCCGGGGGACATGCACGGCCGCATGCTGAGCTGGCGCGGCATCATGCCGATAGCCGCCGCGGCCGCCGTCGTCATGGTTTGGGCCGCCTCCGCCAACAACCGCGTGGCGGACTCGAAGACGACGTCCAAGGCGGACATCGCGTCCACGCCCGCCAGCGTAGAGAAGCTCATCGAAGACTTGGTGGCGAACCACCAGCGCTCGACCGGTCCGCAGTTCACGGAGCAGACGCTCTTGCCGCAGCTGGAGACAGAAGTAGGCGTGCCCGTGCGCGCGCCCAACTTCAAGCCTTACGGCGCGTACTGGGAAGGCGTCAGCGTGGTGCCGGTGAACAACCAGCGCGCGGCTTCGCTGCGGTACCGGCTCTCTGGGCACAAGCTCACGGTTTACGTCTACGACGCCTCGCGCATGCCCGTCCGCAGTACGCTCAAGGAGCGCATCGTGCGGAGCGCCCCGGTGTACGTCGGCTCTCGTCACGGCGTCTCCATCGCCGCGACAGAGCGCAGCAACGGCGTCGGCTACGCGATCGCAACCGACTTGAACAACGACGAGAGCGCCGAGCTCGTCGCCTCTATCTACTGAGCGGCGGCGGTTCCGCCCTTGCGCGGGTCCGCCGCGGCGCTGAAGGCGCCGTTCTCCCGCGCCACCAGCTGCACCGCGTTCTTCCAATCTCGTGAAGAGACGAGCTCTCCGCGAGCCTGCAGATCCGCAGCGTGGGCCTGCCCCAGCGCGGTTTCCAAGACGAGCGTGAGGCCACTGCGCGGCGGCGGAATGGTGAAGCGCGGCGCCGCCACCGAGTCCGTCACGCTCATCCCGTACGCGAGGCGATTCAAGAGCACCTGCGCCACGTTGGGCCCAATCGTGATGCCGCCGGAGCCGCCGAGGGCTTGGGTCGGCACACCGCCCTCGAGCACCAGGGTAGGAGACATGCTGGAGACGGGCCGCGCGCCGGCGCGCACCTGATTCGGATTCTCCGAGAGGCCGAACGGGGCGACGCTATCCGGCGACGAAAAGTCGTTCAGCTCGTTGTTCAAGATCACGCCGCTCTCCTCCGCGACGAGGCGCGCGCCGAAGGCGTCGTTCACGGTGGTGGTCAGGGTCACCCAGTTGCCGTCCGCATCCGCCGTGATGAGGTGGTGAGTGCCGGCTTCCTCTAGTCCGAAGCGCGGCTGGGTGTGCGTGCGGTCCTCCGCCAGGCGTGCTTTGCGCGCGGCGAGCCGCGGGGGCGACAGCAGCTTGCCGACGTCCACCCCCACGAACGCGGGATCGCCGACGTAGCGCGCGCGATCCGCGAAGGAGGCGCGCATGGCCTCCGCGAGCAGGTGAACGCGCTTCGCAGGGGCGTCGTTCAAGGCGCGCAGCTCTTCCGCCGAGAACAGCCCGAGCGTTTGCGCGATGAGCAGACCGCCCGCCGAAGGTAGCGGCATCGTGAGGACTTGCTTGCCGCCCCACGTGATGCGCAGCGGCTCTCGTTCCACGGTTCGGTACGCGCTCAGATCGGCCAGCGAGAGCGCGCCGCCTGCGCTGCCGGCCGCTCTAGCCATGTCGCTCGCCACCGGCCCTTCGTAGAAACCGCGTTTTCCTTGCCCTGCGATGCGAGCCAGAGTCTTGGCGAGCTTGCTCGCCCGGAGCTTTTGCCCGAGCGTGAGCGGCTTGCCGCCCGGCAGGTAAACCGCGCGAAACGTGCTGGACTGAGCGAGCGGCCCCTGCGCCTGCTCGGCCACTTGGCTCGTGGTGTGAGGCTCTGCCACGAAGCCGAGCTCGGCGAGGCGCGACGCGCGCATCACGAGGTCCTTCCACGGCAGCTGACCGTAGCGCCCGTGGAGCTCGAACAGGCCCGCGACTTCGCCCGGCACCCCCACGCTCTGGCCGCGCTTCTCCAGCGGCAATGGGCGCTTGTCCAGCGCCGTCACGTCGATGCCAGCGGGCGCGGACTCGCGAAAGTCCAGCACGGTTGCCTTCTTGTCGCGCGCGGACCAAACCAGCGCGAAGCCGCCGCCGCCGATGCCGCTGGATGACGGATTGGTGAAGCCGGCGACGAGCGCAGCCACGACTGCCGCGTCGAACGCGTTGCCGCCCGCCTCCAGCACCCGGCTCGCTTCCCGGGTCGCGCCGGGGCTCTCGGTCGCGACGCCGTAGGGCTTGCGAGCAGGCTCCGCGCCGACCCCGGGCACGGCCGTGAAGAGACCCGCTGCGATGAGCGAGCCGACCAGCACGACCGGGAGCCAACGGGGCTTCGTCATGGCGGAGGCATCCTAGGGCTTGCGATGCGAGATGTCATGCCACGCCAGCGGCTTGGGCGGGGGTCAACGCGCAGTTGCCAGGCCGGTAGGGGGGCCGTATGTAGCAGCGATGCGTTTCTTGTTCGTGATGGATCCGGCCGAAACGATGACCGCGGACAAGGACACGACCTTCGCGTTCTTGCGCGGGGCGCAGGCGCTCGGTCACACGGCCTTTCATTGCTTGCCGCAGCACGTTTCGCTCCGCGGGCCGGACGGCTTCGCTTTTGCTCGACCCATTCGGGTGAACGCTGCGCCGCCCATCGCCGAGCTCGGCGCGCCGGAGCGGCTGGAGCTGGCGGGGCTGGACGCGATCTTCATCCGCAAAGATCCGCCTTTCGACGCCGCGTACCTGTACCTCACCCAGCAGCTGGATCGGGTGAAGGACCGCGTGCTCGTCGTCAACGACCCGCGCGGCATCCGCGACGCCAACGAAAAGCTGTTCGCCTTCAATTTTCACGAGCACACGCCGCGCTCGATGGTGAGCGCCAGCCCCAAAGAGATCTTGGAGTTCGTGGACGAGGTGGGCGGCACCGCCGTGCTCAAGCCGCTGGACGGCGCGGGCGGCAGCGGCGTCGTCACCCTCACCAAGGGGGACCGCAACGCGCGCTCGCTGGTGGACGTGTGGACGCACGAAGGCAAGCGTCTGGCGATCGTGCAGGAGTATCAGGCCGCGGTGCGCGTTGGCGACAAGCGCGTGCTGCTGCTCGAGGGCAAACCGCTCGGCGCCATCTTGCGCGTGCCGCGTGAGGACGACGTGCGCGCGAACATCCACGCCGGCGGCAAGGTGGTGCCGACGGAGCTCACCCCCGCTGAGCAGGCCATCGTCGCCTCGGTGGGGCCGCGGCTCGTGGAGCACGGGCTCTATTTCGTGGGGCTGGACTTGATCGGCGAGAAGCTGATCGAGGTCAACGTGACGAGCCCGACGGGAATCCAGGAGCTCGCCCGTCACCTCGGGCGCCCGGTGGAGCAAGACGTCATTCGCTGGGTCGAAGCCAAAGTCGCGGCCCGTTCGGGTTGAAGGCGCCAAAAACTTGGCCGACGGTGCCCAGGCGAGCAGGGTAGGGGGCCATGGCAAGGCGCTGCGAAGTCTGTGAAAGTCTTTCGCCGGAAGCTCCGCCCGTGCGGCGGTTGCAGCGGTTCTTGATCGAAGGGCGTGTCCTCGCGCTGTGCGCCGAGCACGCGCACGCCTTCCGCGAGCAACGCCCCGAGACGCTGGGCCTCGCGTCCCAACTCTTCGTGGAGCCGGACGGGCGTCGCACGCTGCTGCAGCGTCGAGCACCGCTGGACCGCCGGCAGTTCCCGATGCGACCCGAGGGGCGGCGTCGCACGAGCGGGCGTCGGGCCACCGACACCGAATAGCGTGTACGTTACCGGCGAATGACGCCAAGCCGAGCCGAATCGCGACTCACGTGGCTCGTGCTGGTCCTCTCCCTAGCTGCGTCGGTGTGGCTCGTCGTGCATGCCAAGCGCGCGCCGCGAGCGGTCAAAGCCGCGCCTTCGCTGCTTGGCGCGGTACCGGCGGGGCCGGCGTTGCTCCTCACGGTCGACGTGGCCGCGCTCGGCGAAGCGACCGCAATCGAGCTGCTGCGCGCGGGCGGGGGCGCGCTGCTCGGCCTGCGCCAGACGTGCGGCTTCGAGCCGCTGCTCGGCTTGCGCCAGGTTGCCTTTGCGTTACCGCTCGCGGAGGCCGGGCAGACGCCGGACTTTGCGCTCATCGCCCAGACGACCCTCGACCAGGAGCCGGTGCTGCGCTGCGCGGAGGCGGTGATACGAAAGCGCGGGGGCAATCCGGTCCGAAGCACGCTGGGCGACTTTCGCTCGGTACGGGACCAAAAGAAGCCGCTCGGCGAGATCGCGATCCGAAGCGACGGCTTGTTCGTGCTGAGCGGCGGGCAATACTTTCGCGACGTCGTCGACGCTGCGAGCGGTAGATTCGTCGCGGACGAGGCCGCGCGCGAACGCGCTCGCAAGCACGCTGCACTTCGGCGCACGCTCGAGCCCGCGCAGCTCGTCGTCACGCTCTTGGACGGCCCCGGCTTCCCGGTGCCGGGAGTCCATTCGCTCGGCGCCTCGCTCGGCGTCGGCAAAGACTTGGAGCTGCGCGGGTTCGTTGGCTGCTACTCCGCCGCCGGTTGCGGGGAGGCGCGGCTCGTCTTCGAAAAAGTGAAGGCCGAGCTCACCCAAGAGCCCGGCCTCGCTTCGCTTCGTGACACGAAGCTCCAGCTGGACGGAGCCGCGCTGGAGCTGACCGGGCATTTGCCGCGCGAGCAGCTAGGACCGCTGCTGGCCCAGCTGCTCGCTCCGTGAGCGCTACTCGTCGTCCTTGCTGGTGCCGAGCAGGCCGGCGAGCGCGTCGGGGGCGGCACCGAGGCGGGCCACGCTCTCCAGATGATGCACGAGGAACGAGCGGTTGTCCGTCACGGACAGGTTCTGCATCTCCAGCGCGCCAATGCGATCGCTCGGAGTGAACGCCGGGTCCGCCACCTTCTCCATCGACAGCTTGTCGGGGCCGTACGCCATGTAGTCGGCCTGCGTGGAGAGGATGCTGTAGTCGTCCCCGCGGCGGAGCTCCAGCTTGACGGAGCCGCTCACGCTCGGCGCGATCCACCGGGTCAGGCCGTCCTTCAGCAGCATTGCCTCCGGGTCGAACCACTTGCCCTCGTAGAGGACGCGGCCGAGCCGGCGCCCGAGGGTGAAGTAAAGGTCTAGCGTGTTCTCGTTGTGAATCGCCGAGAGTAGCCGCTCGTACACGATGTGAAGGAGCGCCATGCCCGGAGCCTCGTAGATGCCGCGGCTCTTCGCGTCGATGACGCGGTTCTCGATCTGGTCGCTCATGCCCAGGCCATGGCGGCCGCCGATGCGATTCAGCTCCAGAAACAGCTCGAACAGTGACCCGAAGCGCTTGCCCGAGATTGCCACCGGCACGCCGGCCTCGAACGTGAGCTCGACCTCCTCCGGCTCGATCTTGGAGCTCTGCTTCCAGTGCGCGACGCCCATGATGGGGTCCACGATGTGCAGGCCTTTGTCCAGCTGCTCGAGGTCCTTGGCCTCGTGGGTGGCACCGAGCACGTTGCTGTCCGTGCTGTACGCCTTCTCCGTGCTCATCGTGTACGGCAGGCCCACCTTGACGAGGTACTCGCTCATCTCCTTGCGGCCCCCGAACGCGTCCACGAACTTCTGGTCCAGCCAGGGTTTGTAGATCTTGAGGTTCGGGTTCGTGAGGATGCCGTAACGATAGAAGCGCTGGATGTCGTTACCCTTGTGGGTGCTGCCGTCGCCGAAGACGTGCACGTCGTCCTCGCGCATGGCCCGGATGATGGCCGTCGTCGTCACTGCGCGGCCGAGCGGGGTGGTGTTGAAGTACTTCTTCCCGCCGCTGGAGAGGTGAAATGCGCCGCACTGCACCGCGGTCAAGCCCTCTTGGACCATGGCCGCGCGGCAGTCCACGAGCCGCGCCTCCACCGCGCCGTGCTCCAGCGCGACACCCGGGATCGTCGCCGGGTCCTTCTCGTCGGGCTGCGCCAGGTCTGCGGTGTACGAGTACACCTTCATGCCGCTACGGCTCAGCCAGGCGACCGCGCAGCGCGTGTCGAGCCCTCCCGAAAACGCGATACCCAGACGAGTGCCCTCAGGCGGAAGCGTGCGATAAATCCGGCTCATGGCCGGCGCTCTTAGCACAGCTTGAAGGCGGCGCCGTCTCAGCTCGGAAGGCGTTTGGCGACCCAGTCGATGGCGGCTCGGACGCGCAGGGGCAGGAGCCTCCGTGACGGATAGACGACGAACAGCGCCCGGGGCTCCGGCTCCCCCAGCTCGCACTGGAGCCGCACCAGACCGCTGCCCTTGCGGCGCACCAACGCAAGCGGCGCCCGCACCACGCCGAGACCCGCCTGTGCCGCCGCCACCGCGACGCGCGGGTCGCTCACGGCCACGCGCTCGCGCGGCTGGAGCTCGCTGACCGTGCCGTCCGCTCCGCGCAGCTTCCACGTCGCGCCGGGACGCGCCACTACCGCCGGCAGCTCCGCGAGCTGCTCGGCGCTGACCCGGGACCGGCCACCGAGGGCCTTCTTCACGAAGGCGGGCGAGGCTGCGAGCGCGAACGGCGCCTCCCACAGTTTGCGCGCGATCACGTCCGCCTCCACTACTGGCCCCGCGCGGAATGCCAGGTCCAAACCCTCCTCACGCAGCGCCAGCACCGCGTTCGTGAGCTCGAGCTGAAGGCGGACTCGAGGGTGCGCGGCCGCGAACGAGAGCAGGGCGGGAGCGATGTGCTCGGCCCCCGTCATCAGCGGCGCGGTAACGCGCAGCGTGCCGCTCGGCACCGTTTCCCGAGCCCGCAAGTCTGCGACCGCGACGTCCAGCTCTTCCATCAAGGAGGCGGTGCGCTCCAGCAGCCATGCCCCCTCTTGGGTGAGCGAGACGCGTCGTGACGTGCGATGCAGCAGCCGTTTGCCGAGCGACTCTTCCAGGCGAGCGATGGCGCGGCTCACCGTGCTCGTCGGGACGCCGGTCTTGCGCGAGGCGCCTACGAAGCTTGCCGCCCTCGCAACCGCGACGAACAGCTGCACGTCACTCAGGTCGATCGTTTCAACTGCGGGATGATGCATGCCAGGAGACACTATGGTCCCGATATCGCAATGAATCTACGTTGCGAGCTGCATGAACCTTCACGAACGTACGGTCATCGTCATCGGCGGCGGCTCTGGCATCGGTTGGGGCGCCGCCCAAGCGTGCTTGGAGCGCGGGGCCCACGTGGTTCTGGCGGGGCGCACCGCCAGCAAGCTGGAGCGCGCGCTGCAGACCCTGCAGGCGGGTGAGCGGGGGCGCTACGTTTCCGCGGACATCACGAAGGAAGGAGACGTGTCCGCGCTGTTCCGCGGCGCAGAGCGCGTCGACCACGTCGTCGTGACTGCCGCCGACCTCGCTTACCAGCCGATCGTGGAGTTCGACGTCGCGGCGGCCCAGCGCGCGCTCGGCTCCAAGCTGCTCGGCGCGCTGCTCGTCGCGAAACACGCCGCGCCGCGCCTCCCCGCTCACGGCTCGTTGACGTTCACGACTGGCGTTGCCTCCGAGCGACCTCTTCCGCGCGGCTCGCTGACCGCCACCGTCAACGGCGGCCTGCACTCCTTCGTGCGGGCCGCGGCGATCGAGCTTGCTCCCATTCGCGTGAACGCCCTCTCACCCGGGTGGGTCGACAGCGAGCTCTGGGACTCGATCGGCGTCGACAAAGCAGCTGCGTTTGCGCAAATGGCGGCCCGCCTGCC
Organism: Myxococcales bacterium; assembly: GCA_004193285.1. GTDB lineage: Bacteria > Myxococcota_A > Polyangia > Polyangiales > Polyangiaceae > PMG-095. The sequence continues at coordinate 15,315 of SECP01000079.1, forward strand.
GGTTGGGCGCATCGCGACGCCGGCAGATCTCGGACACGCGGCCGTCTTCTTGATGGAGAGCGAAATGACGACAGGCGCGGTTCTCACCGTGGACGGTGGGCACCGCTTCGTCTGAGCCGTACGCACTGCGCGCGCGCGTGCCGAGCGCCTACGGGTCAGGCGTCGTCACGTCTCAACCTGGCGCTCCCGTCGCCGTCCGCCGGCACGCCGCTTTGAGCTCTGCGAGCGGTTCGCGGGGGACCGATCTCGCTCCTCGCGCCGACGTAAGATTCTTTACTAAAAATATCGAATGATTTCGCACCAACCGCGGCCTCGAGAGCGAATGTACGGATCGGTACATCTCCGGGACGAGGCACCGGTGATGCAAGGCATTCGATGAGCGTCGTGCTTCGGGACGACGACCTGAAACGCTTCGAGGCAGAGGCGCTCGGGGGCCTTGCTGGGGAAGTGCGCAGTGCCTCGGACCAGCGCCGCATCCTGGAATTGGAGCGCCTCAACGCGAAGCAGGAGAAGCGCCTGCGTGAAGCGGATGTGCTGATTGAGCTCCAAAAAAAGGCCCACGAGCTTTGGGGGGTAAAGGACGACGACACGACGAAGCGCTAAGGGAAGAGGCGCTGGCTCTGCTGTAAGAGGGCTCGGCGCAGGGGGCGCGGCTGGCGCAGTGCTGTGCAGCCCTGGGCATCTCGCTCCGGTCGTTGCAGCGGTGGAAGCACAGGACCGATGGCCGACAGGGACCGAAGCGAGCGCCCTCCCATCAGCTGAGCGAGGCTGAGAAGGACGATATCGTGCGGCTCGCAAACACCCCGCACCGCAACTTGAGCCCAGAGCAGGTCGTGGCTCGGAAAGGCGTTTATGTCTGCTCGGAGCGCTCGCTGCGTCGGGTACTCGCCGAGCGGGCCCCTCGACCGCCATCGCCAGCGAAGCAGACCGAACTCAGGTCGACGCGCGAGCGAGCCGCTGCGAGCGTGCCGTGTAGAACAGGAGCTCGGCCTACCCCCGAGCTGGCCCGGAGCGAGCTCGTTAAGGAGCAGCGACGCCGACGGTGATGATCGCGTCGGTCGGCTCCAGCAGGGGCTTTTCCTCGTCGCCCTCGCGGCGAACCCGCTTGCCGTTTTTGTCCACGAGCTCGATCGCTACCTCGATCGCGAGGTTTGCCTTTTCGTAGGTGCGAAAGCCGATATCGAGCCCGGTGAGCCCAGCCACGACGCGCGGGACCCACTGGGCGACGAGGGGGTCGTCGTCCGAGCGGTTTTGGCCGTGGAATGCGTGATTCGTGTAGGTGACGGTCGGGTCTTCTTCTTCGTCCTCCGTGGTCGGAGGATCTTCGATGAGGCTCATCACGGTGGCGAGGTCCGTCGCCATTTCTTGGAGGTCCGTGAAGGTGTACGTGCCGTGCAGGCGCGAGCCCTCGCCGGCGCCTTTGCCGGGCGCGACGTAGCGTTCGTCGATGCCCGAGAAGTTGGGCATGTATTCTTCGTCTTCCGCGTCGGTGAGTTGAAGGCCGGGGTAGTAGCGCCCAAACTCGTTCCACGGGTCGACCAGCATCTCGACGACGTGCTCTTCTTCGTCCAAGTTGCTGATGGTCCAGTTGACTTGAACGTCGATGTCGTCCGTCGTCACCCAAGGTTGGCGGCCGTACGGCGCCGTCTGCTTGTCGTTCAGCTGACCGCGCGTCGTCGCGTCCGGCGCGAGGATGGGGAAGGAGACGCCCTTCTTCACCTCGTACATTTGCAACTGCCCGTCGTCGTAGATGGGCGCGACCGTGTCCGTCATGCCGACTTGGAGGAGAGGCAGGCTCTCTTCGTGCTCGCTACCGCCGCAGCCCACGACGCAGAGCGCGAGGAAGCCGACGAAAGCGGGGGCCGAAAACCCCGCGCGGGGGTAGGCCGCCCCCGCGCGGCGACCTTCTAGTTGCCGGATTTCTCGCATGATTGGTCTCCGGGAAGCGATGCTCTCAGTCACGTTGCCAGGGGCGTGCCAGGTGCCGCTCACTTCTTGGAGGCGCGGAAGGCGAACGGGAACGCCGCGTTGGTCGGCTTGTCCGCCGAGGGGAAGCGCAAGCGCTGGAACGTGCGCAGCATGCAGCCCTCCACGCGCGGATTCTTGAGCGACGAGCCAGATACGCTCGCCGCCGATACGTCGCCGCCGGGCGAGATGCTGAAGGCGATACCGACGTTGCCCTTGAGGGTGGGATCGTGGGCCGAAGCCATCTCGAAGCAGGCTTGGAAAGCGCCCATGCGCGACATGACGACGCGTTGAATCTGCGCCGGGGACAAGCCCTGACCGGCGGCGGCCTTTTGCGCGCCCGCGACCTTGCGCTCGCCGTCAGTGCCGGTGCCGGTGCCGGTGCCCGAGCCGTCTCCACCGCCGAGACCACCCTTGCCGTTGCCGCCCAGGCCACGGCCGCCGGGACCGCCCGCGCCCGCGCCGAAGCCGCCCCCTTTGCCCGGACCCCAGCCCGTATCGAGCGTTCCGGAGCCAAACGGCACGCCGCCCTCGGCGGTGCCGCCGCCCGCGGTTCCAGAGCCGTGCAGACCAGTGCCGCTACCGGCGCCCAGCACGATGTCGTTGCTGCGCAGCCCGCCCAGAGCGTCCGCCACCGAGCTGATGGTGCCGAGGGTCTTCTTTACTTCGTCGCCCACGTCGCTGGAGAGCGCTTCGGCCATGCCGCCCAGCCCGGCTTTGATGTCTCCGGTCTGGCGCGTCTCTTTGGCTTCGCCGTTTCTGCCCAGCTTGCCCTCGTCGCCTTTGACCTTCTTGCCGCCGCCTTGGGCCTTCGTGTCCTTGGCGCCCGGATCTTTGACGCCCTGGCCCTTGTCCTCTTGCTGGGCACCGGTTGCAGGGGGCGTAACGGGCTCTTCCTCCTTGAGGTTGAACTGCATCACGAGCTCCGCCTGACTGGTGAGCTCGAGCGGCTTCGGCACCTCTTCCGGCGTTTGCGTGGCCCAGAAAAGCGCGAGCGCGCCGAGCACCGCGACCGACGCGAAGATGAACGAGAAGAACATGCTCCAGTCCGTGCGCCGCTTCGTGCGCATCTCCGGCACGGCGTTGGAGAACTGGAAAAAGATGCCGAAGTTGCCGTACTGAACGAGGCCGTAGTCGCCCGCCACGATGGGAATGGGCGCGCCGACGCGGCCGAGATCTGCGGGGTCTTCCCGGCGGCCACGCAGGTATACCTCACCGCCGGTCGCGCCCCGCGCGTCCAGCTCCCAGCCGTTGCCCACTGCGCGAATGGGCAGCTCCGAGACGGACACGCTGTCCGGCTTGTTGATGACCGCGCCCTCGCCTTCGCCGACCTTGAGCGACTTGCCCGGCGAGAGGTGCTGGGCGGTGAGCACGGTGGTGCCCCACACGGCGGCGGTGCGCAGCGCGACGACCGGGACGGCTTGCTTGCTCATCGGAAAGCGGCGCTCCGCCGCGAGTCCGAAAGCTCACCCAGGAACGAGCGGTGGCCGAGCGCGCCCGCGTCGAACTCGGCGCGCACGCGGCGCAAGAAGTAGATGACCTGCGGAGACTTGAGGCGCCCTTCGACCTCCACCGTCTCGAACTTGTAGGTTTTCACACCCTCTTTGTCTTCTTTGATTTTGACGCTGGCTGCGTCCGTCGGCTTTGCGGCGTTGGTGCCCGCGGCCTTGACGTTCTCTTCCTTGCTCGCGTCGGCGGCAGCGTCCGCCTTCTCTGCGTCCGCGGCCTTCTCCGCCTCTTGCTCGGCGGCCTTTTCCTTCTCCGCCTCTTTGCTCTTCTTTGCTTTGGCGCCGGGCTTGGCCGGCTTGGTGGCGGTGGCTTTACCCTTCGCCTTGGGCGCGGCCTGCGCCGTCCCTCCACCGACCAGCGCGACGAGCAGGAGCAAAACTGACGAACGCCCTAACATTCGAGCCTCTGAGCATAGACAGAAGCGGCAGGCGCTCAAAGCTCATTAGAGTCAGACCGCCTGATCCGAGACGCTCGCGATAGCCAGAACGTTCCGAGCGCTCCCGTCGGCTGGTTGGTTGGCTCGGCCGCGTGAACAGCGACGCGCACGCGCACGCGCACCCACAGGGTACGAGCCCGTCACCTTTTCCGGCGCGCCCTCTCTTTTTTCGCAACCAGCTCCGCACCCGACCGAACCCTCTTCAAACGCCAAGAGCCCGCGGTGGGCAGCGGCGACGAAAGGACGAAACAGTATGTCGATCTCAACGGGCGGTTTCTCTGGCGACAACGCGCTGCTCGCTTTCGCGGCGATGCAGCAGGGGCGCATGAACGACGAGCTCAGCGAGTCCATGCGAAGCGCGGACATCCGATCACAGATGGCCAAGGACATCGCGTCGATCAAGGCCGACTGGGATGCCGCGAATCGCGACTTTGTCCCGGGTACCGATGAACGTTTGGTCCTGGGCCAAGGCTTCTTGGATCTCAAGGCGAAGATCGAAGCCTTCGAAGAGAAGTACGGTGATGACCCCGCCTGCGCGGACATGATGGCATCGATGGGGGCGCTCGGCGCCACCGTGAAGGAGCACATCAAAGACTATCTCTATGAAAGCGCCGCGCCAGAGAGTGTGGATCCCGGCGCCCGAGCTGTTCCAAAGTATTCTAAGGAGGATGTGCAGAATCACCTGAGCCAGCTACAGGAAACGCTCGACGCCGCCGGCACGAACGACCAGCTCGCGATGATTCACATCAAGCAGCTGAACGACGACATCAACAACAGCTCGGGCATGGTCTCCGGAATCATCGAGAGTCGTCAGAACACGATCGCCAGCATCATCAACAACCTGGCCTGAGGCGACGATGAACGCCACCCAAGCGACGACGATGCACGCAGCGGCTGCCACGCCGCTCGCGCCTCCTGCCGGCGGCGCGGAGATGCGAATGCTGGTGATGATGGTTCAAACCCAGCTAGTCCAAGGCGAAGCCGCAAAGACTGACATCAACCTGAGCCAAGATCAGCTGAAGGACCTCCGAGAGCAGGTGCGCGAAGCCATGGAGCAAGCGCGCGAAGCCGAGGAAGAGTCCGGCTTTTTCGGCGCGATCGGCGACGTCATGGGTGGCGACATCGCGACCATCGCGCAAGTCGTCGCGATCGCCGCGGCCGCGGTCGTGACCTGCGGTACGGCGGCGGCGGTGCTGGCGACGATCGCGATCGCGTGCACGCTCGCCTCCAGGTATGGGGAGGAGCTGGGCATTCCGCCGAAGGTCGCGATGGGCCTCGGGATTGCGGCGGCGGTCGCTTCGGTTGCGAGCGGAAATGTCGGCGGCGCCACCGGCGCCGTCAGCGCCGCTTCTTCGGGCGGTAGCGCCGCGGCGTCGGCGGGGGCGGCCGTCGGCAGCGCGGCTTCGGGCGCGGCGACCGCGACGGCTGTTACCAGCGGCGGGCTCGCGGCGACGGCGACGGCGGCGTCCAAGGTGACGTGGCTTACCGCGACGGCGCGTGACGTCGGCTACGTCGCCAATGTCGTTTCGCCCGCGGCGAGTGGCGCCGGCGCCGTGGCGAAGGGCGTCGGCGCTTACCATCACAGCGAAGCGCTGGAGTACGACGCGGACGCCAAGCAAGCGCAGTCACGCCAGACGCTCGAAAATATGGATATCGACACCGCGCTCGGAATTTTCCAGCGCTCCGTGGACCGGCAGCTCTCGGTCGCGACGCAGACGCAGCAGCTAGTCGAAGCGAATCAACGTAGCCATCACCTCATCATTTCGGGGGTCGCATGAACATCAGCAACAACCCTTCGGTTTCCTTCGCAGCGTCCGGCATCGGGCTCGACGCGGAGGGCAGGCTCGCGCTCATGGTCCTGGAGCAGCAGCAAACGCAGGAAGACAGCGCGCGGACCGACAAGTCGCTCGCTCGAGAGCGCTACGTGGAAGCGTCGAACGACGAGGTCGAAGCGATGCGCGATAAGGCTGGTCACCTTTTGGTCGGCGCGTTCGTGCAGGGGGCGGCCACCGCCACCGCTTCAGGGATTCAAATGGGGGACGCGATCGGCGGGGGCGAGAGCAAGGGGGCGAAGGCAAGCGCCGATTTTGGTCACGGAACCGCGCCTGTGTTGGGGAGGGCCTTCGGCGATTCACCCGCGGCCGCAGACGACGCGAACGCCAAGCACGCGGCCTCGCTCGCCGAGCAAGCCCGCTGGCAATTAGAGGACGCCAACAAGGTCATCGACGAGTCGGAAAAGACTCAAGACAAAGCGCTGGATTGGGTGTCGTCCGTAGACGCCAATCAAGCGAGCGCCGAGACCGGCATCATCGCCGGTTTGGCGTAACCGAGACTTCGGGGGCCCGCGCGCACTGCGCCGATGCGCGTGGACGCCTCGAGCTGGGGGGGACCGGGGGGCGAGGAGCGGGC
>SECP01000036.1 GCA_004193285.1 Myxococcales bacterium
CCCCCCGAGCCCAGCGCCGTACCTCCCCCACCTTCGGCCAAGCCTGCGCCCGCGAAGCGCAACAAGCCCGTCACCCCCCCCTCGAGCAATTCACCATCGCGGCCCGACCGCGGCTTCTGAGCTCCACGATGCGACTCTTCCTACTCGCCCGGATCGCCCTCGCCCTGCATCTCGGAGGCGCTTCGCTGGCTTGGTCAGCGCCGCCCAGCGCGCAAGAAAAGGAGCGCGCGCGAGCGCTGATGGACGCGGGCGATGCGCGCTTCCAAAGCAAGCAGTACGCGTCGGCTCTGGAGCAGTACCGCGCCGCGGACGAGCTCATGGGCGTGCCGACCACCGGCATCGAAGTCGGTCGAACCCTCGAGCGGCTCGGCCGACTGCTCGAAGCGCGCGACGTGCTGAGGCGAGTGTCGGAGTACCCTCAGCGCGCGGACGAGCCGAAACCGTTCTCGCTCGCCCGACAGCGCGCCGACCGATTGCTGAGCGACATCGCTCCGCGCATCCCACGGGTCACGGTGGAGGTGGCAGGGCTACCGGAAGGCGTGACGCCAGAGATCACTTGGGACGCACTGCGGCTAGACCCGGCCAAGGTGGGCGGCTATCTGGAGACGGACCCTGGCGCTCACCGCGTCGTTGGCGTCGCGCCCGGCTTTCCGGACGTGACCCGCGATGTGAAGCTGGCGGAGGGTCAGGCTCTGTCCGTGGTGCTTGCGTTCTCGCATCAGCCGCCGCCCTCGGCAGGCGTGAGGCCGCCGCTGCTGTCGTCCCCCGTCCCGAGCCCGCCGGTGGCCGTGCCGGGCAGCCCTGGCCAAACCGCGCTGTTTTGGGTCGGCGCCGGAGTAGCGGCCGCGGGCGTCGCCGCGGGGAGCGCCACCGGCGTCTACTCACTCTCCAAGGCTCGGAGCGCCAAAGAGCACTGCGAGGGCAACGCCTGCTCGCCCGAAGCGCGAGGCGACCTCGACGGCGCCAAGACCTTCGCCAATGTGTCTAACGTGGCGTTCGCGGTTGGGGCGGCCGGGCTCGGCCTCGCCGTTTGGCAATTCTTCAGTCACCGCAGCTCCCCCGCAACCGGCGAATCCAGCGGCCTGGAGGCGGGGCTGAGCCCCGGCAGCGTCGCCATCTCTGGGCGCTTTTAGGCGGAAGCGCTCTCGTAGCGTGGATGAAACCGGCCCGGTGGTTGGCTACCGCCATGAGCGAGCTGCTTTTCATGGCCTGTACGGTTTTCGCCGGTTTGGTCGCGTGTCTCGCCAATCCGGGCGCCCCCGAAGAGTGGTCGTGCGTCAAACCCGCGCGTCGCGTCGGGGCTCCCCTGACAGCCCCCGCCGGCTACGAGCTGGAGCGAGATTCAGAGCCCGGATTTGCCGATGGGCTGTCGAGCAGCGCGTTGACCTGAGCCGCGCGACCGCGCTGCCGCCGGGAGAGCAGCCAGGCCCAGGCGCGCTCCACGGGAAAAAACGGCAGGTACGCGAAGCCCGACAGTTGGTAGAAAAAAGCGATGCTCATGAAGAGCAGCACGCCGACGTGAAACCCCCATGCGGCTGCGACCCAGGCCTTGGCAACTCGTGCGCGCACGAGCGCGAGCGGAGCCCCGAGCTCGACCAGCATCGTCGTCACCGCCAGCACCGGAAACACGCCGCGGTGACGCACCAGCCACGGCCCCAGAGGAAACACACTCGTGCCGAGCTCCAGCTTGCGCAGGTTGTCGTAAGCGATCTGCCGACGAAGCAGCTCCCCCTCGAGCCACGGGCCGCCCGCGAGCTTCAGCTTCGCCACGCCGGCAAGGAAGTAGGCGAGCACGGTCACTACGCATAGAGCTCGCACGGGCCAGCCGTAGTCAGCGCCCGGCTCTGGCATCGTTTGCTGGCGGCGTCTGGCGTCCACGCTCAGCGCATCCGCGCAGCGGCTTGCCCCCAAGAGGAGCAGGTGGAGCGCCAGCAAGTTCTCGGTATGAAAGATCATACCGAAGGAGCTGCGGTAAGTAGTGATCCACAGAAAGGAGAGGGCGAAGGCAGGCCCGCTCAGCGCGAAGCCGAGCCCAGCCACGAACGCGGCGCCGCACAGCAGCGAGAGCCCGACGCTGGTTATCAGGAGCCACTCGGGCAGGGGCTCGGCGAGCACGCTCGCGATACCGATGGGATGAAACTGGCCCGCCACGTAGTCGGCCAGGCCCAGCAAGTGCGGGACGCGAATCCCCAGGTAAATGAGGGCGATGCTGCCGATCGCGACGCGCAGCAGCGCCAGTCTTGGCGCCGGCATCGGCGTGAGCCACCAATCGACGAGCCGCTTCATCGCTTCACGGAGCACTGCGCGAGCTTTTCGCTGTTTTCCGGCAAGGGCCCGGCTTCGAAATAGCGGATGGGGTCGAACTGGGCGCGCATGATGCGCACCTGGCGGAGCTCGGCGAAGGCCGGCTCAGCCGCGACGCGCTCGGCCATGACCGCGCAGAACCGCTTCAGCGCGCGCTTGCCGCCGTCTGCCGTCAGCTTGAGCGTGCGCATCGCCTGCATTGGCTCGTCGCTACCGACGATGCGCGGCGGCAAGCGAGTCGCCAAGCCGGCAGCGCTCACGCCCTCCGCGAACGTGAGACGCGGCTGGTTGAGCACGCGCGCGAACATGGGGTACGTGGAAAGCGGGTACGAGTCCGCCTCGGCATCACGCAGCACCGGCGCCGCTACCGCGAGCGCGAGCGCGACACCGAACAGAGAACGGAGACCAGTGGCCACCGGCGGACCCTACCACTCATGGGAGCGTGCGCACCGCTCGCGCCGGTCAGCTTTTGGCGCGTTCGGTCACGGCCACGACCGTGCTGACGATATTTGCGGTGGTTACCGGCTTGATCAGCCAGCCCTTGGCGCCCGCCTTGCGTGCGCGCTCGATCATCGGCTCTTCGGCCTCGGTCGTGAGGATGACGACCGGAACGCTCGCGGTCGCCCAGTCCAGCCGCAGTTGCTCGAGCATCTGAAGGCCGTTCATGCGCGGCATGTTCACGTCCAGAATGATCAGACAGATGGCGTGCTCGCGTGCGAGCGCCAGGCCAGCCTCACCATCCCCCGCCTGCAGGGTACCGAAACCGGCCGCATGCAGCGCCTCCGCAATCTCGTGCCGCACCGTCTGCGAGTCATCCACGATCAAGACTTGCTTCACGCGTCTTCCTCTCGAACGCCCGTCAGAAAAGGAGCAGGTCGCCTTCCGCGGGTTGCGCGCTGCCGCCCACGTAGCTCAGCTCGGACTCCTCTGGCAGGCCAATGAGGGTCACGACGACCTCTCCTCGGAGCGTTCGCCCCGCATAGACCCGTGCGTTCGGTGCGCGCTCGAGCTGCAAGGCGAGCTGCTTGGAATCCACCGCCACGAGGTGCGCCACTTCCACGCGAACGCTGAAGTGGAGCAGCCGATTCTTGATTCGCCCCATGAGCTGATTCGTCAGCTCTCGGGTCCAGTCGGTGCGCTGCGTTTCAGCGCCGTTGCGAGTCAGGTCCAGCACCGCCGCCGGCGCGGACAGACTGAGCCGGCCCGGAGCCGCCCCGGCGCGCGTGAACGCGATCGTCGCCGACAGCTCCGGCAAGGCCGGCGCGCGCGAAGCTGCGATTCGCGGCAACGGAGCCATCGCGACGCCGTAGGCCTGAAACAGGTCCACGAGCGCGCCAAGCACGAGCGCGTCAATCGCGCCTCGGACGCCAGCTCCTGCGTCCGTCCCACCCGCTAAAACGCGCTCCGGCGATTTGCTCATTGCAGCTGCAGTCTCTTGGCCTTCGACTATCTCACGTTGCGGCGCCTCCAGCCATGCGCCTCATCGCGGACACATGTAGTCTTATGTGCCCCACGCCGCGGCGCGTTCACCAATGCCAGAGCGGCATGAGTAGCAACGGCCGACTCGGGTCGGGGTTTACGGAAGAGTTGCGGTTTCACCGACGTCGCGAGCCGGCCATTTGGTCGATGCGACCACCGTCTGCGAGCCCGTGAGCAGGATCGCCGTAAGCTCGCGTACGGCCCTGAAATCTCGTGATCGCCAACTCTGTGCAAATTTGCACAGGCTCGGTAGGCTGCTCGTCGTGGCTTCGGGCTCCGACTTGGACTGGAACGATCTGCGTTACTTCCTGAGCGCGGCTCAGCATGGCTCGCTGGCGGCGGCCGCACGCGCGATGGGAGCGACGCACACCACGATTGGTCGTCGCTTGTCCGCGCTGGAGCGAGCGCTGGGGGCGCCGCTCGTGGTGCGTGGTCCGGAGGGGCTGCGGCTCACGCTCATCGGCGAGAAGCTGCTACCGCTCGCGGCGGAGCTGGCGGAAGGGGTCGAGCGCGCTCGCGCGGTCGTCGCAGCCGAGAAGGCGCGGGTCAGGCTCGCAGTGCCTTCTGGTTTCAGTCGTCTGTTCGCCCCCGAGCTCGGTCGCCTGGCTCGCTCCATGCCAGGTTTGGCTCTCGAGCTCTCGAGCGGGGCGCGACCGGTCGATCTCGCGCGGGGGGAGGCAGAGCTCGCAGTGCGCGGCGTGGCTGTGACCGATGCGGACCTCGTCGCGCGTAAGCTGTGCCGACTAGGCTGGTCCGTGTATGCGGCGCGCTCCTACCTCGCTAAAAGGCCGCCCAACGACGACCCCACTGACTTTTCCGGTCACGCCATCGTGGGCTTCGATCGCAGCTTGGCTCGGGGGCATGCCGCCCAATGGCTGGAGCCCCGATGCCGCGGCGCTCAGGTCGTCATGCGCAGCCGGGAGATGATCGACCTCTTGGCGGCCGCGCAGAGCGGCGCCGGGCTCGCTCTCCTCCCCTGCTTCCTGGCAGACGGGGACCCGAGCCTCGTCCGCCTCACCGCACAGGTCGTGGTAAGCCACGACCTGTGGCTCGCCTACCGGCGCGAATTGCGCCTCTCCAAGGAGCTGCGCGCCGTCATTCGCTTCGTCGTGGAGGTGGTAGCGGAGAGCGCCTCCCAGCTCGCGGGCGCGGACTGAAGCCGACGGGCTCCGCACCGCACGTCGTGCACACCGTGGCGCGGCTGAGGGCGTTCATCCGACACCGAGGGTTGGCCCAGCGCTTGCTGAATCACTCGTGTCTTGCCCCACCAACGACTCATCTACTCGAGGTTTCTTGCGGTTTTGTCGTTCATGGTCGCGAATCTCACCGCGTCCCAATTCGCGAAAGCCGGACAAGAAGAGTCTCGAAACTTGGACGTGAGCGTCCTGGTGTCTCGTTCTTGTACGGTATCCACGGAGCGCGGGGCCGAAGGCGCGCAACTGGAGGGAGCCTGCCCCGGCTACGCGAAGCAGAGCTTGGTGCGTGAGCTGGTCGTCGGTAGCGCGCCGCGGCTCGACGGAGCTCCCCATGTCGGTGAGCAGCTGTACCTCGTCGTGAACTTCTAAAAGGTCAGCGTGATCGTGATCGTGTCCTCGTAGCTACCCTCCCACGCGTTCTGGCTAGGGGGGATGTAGCCGTAGACGAAGACCCGAGTCGGCAAAATCGGAAGCGCTTGTGGCCCGAAGTGGAAGGTGCTTCCGGAGCCGTTGCCCCAAACCTGAGTGAACGTGGCATCCAGGTAGAGGTTGTAGTTGAGCGCGTGAGAGCCCGACATGAGCGTTCGCCAAGGAAGGTAGCTGCCGGCGGCGCCAGGCGAGAGATCCACGGTGACGCGATCGAAGATGTTGAAGAGCGAGCACACGTAAGTCAGGTAGCCGGTCGCGCTGCCGCTCGCTCCCGAGAAGGGATTGTAGGCGCCGAACGCCACTGCCTGCACCTCGACCACGCCGCAAGTCGCCGCGCGAGCCGGCGCCGCCCACAGCAGGGCCAGCGCGGCCACCGCACCGCACGCGGCTTTCATGGCGACACCTGAGCGGTGCACGGCAGGGCGCCCAAGCGCTCGATGGGCTTTCCGTCCACCGGGATCGGGATCTGCAGCTCGCAATAGCCGGTCTCGCCGCGCGCCTCCGCCGGCCACACCCCCGAAGGCACGCCATCGAGCTCGAACTCGCCGCGCGCTCCTATCGGCGAGGTGTAGACCTGACCGCGCGCGCGCAGCGTGAGCTCCCCATAGCGCACCGCCTCGAGCGGGAGACCGACCGGGTCGAGCCGGCCCCGCACCGCCCGGAGCCGGTGGCTCTCGAACACCAGCCGCACGCCGCCGTGGGGTGGTGGCGCGACGACGATCTCGCCCTCGTCCACTTCGTGATCGTTCGGGAGCTCGGACGCATCCACCCGAATCCGGTTGCCGTAGTAGGACTGCAGATCCGGCACCAGGAGCTGACCTTCGCCGTTGGTCTTATCGAGCGGCTGATTGTTGAAGTACACCGTAGCGCCCGGCGTGCGAGGTACCTCCACGAGCGCGAAAGATTGGGCTATCGGCCGCGAGTGAAAGAGCCCGCCATCCTTGACCCACACGAGGGTTCCGGAGGCGTCCACCAAGGTGTGCTGTTTACCGAAGCTGTCGTAAAAATAGCTCGCGTCCGCGCGCAGGTACTTGTTTTGACCTTGAACACTCGCGGTGACACGCGGAGACTCCGCGAGCGTGGCGCTCGCTTGGTAGCCTACGCCGATCCGGCCCATCATCGGCCGATTGAGGCTGGCGGTGAGCTCCGAGCGGGTCTTGCTCGCGAAGCCGCTCAGGGATGCGGTGTGGTTATCGGGCAGCTGCACGCTGAAGGTGGCAAATGCCTGGTACTCGCTGACACCCTGCGGGCGATCGTCACGGGCGCCAATCACCTGCAGGTACGTCGCGGAGCCGAGCTGTCGATTGAACGTGACGGAGCTGCGCGCATGCTGACCGGCGTCGCGCGCAACGGCTAGGCCGAGCAGGGTGGAGATCGTCGTCCGGCGGCCGAGACTGAAGCTGACGGAGGTGGATTGCTCGAGCAGGTCCCGGTCGTCCTCCGGGTCCAGGCTCGCCGTGGCATAGCGGGGGGACGTGGCCTTCAAGACCGCGCGGAGCGAAACGCGCCCTCGCTGGTAGTAGTAGCCGAGCAGGCCAGCGCTGCCGCGCGACAGCCCGTCTCGCTTGGATAGGCTCACCGCACTGCCAATTTCGAGCTCGCCGTGGGCGCCGGCGAAGGTAACCTGGGAGCCGCCGCTCAGGCGGGTTCGGCTCGCCTCTCCGCGGAAACCGCTCGTAAGGCTCGGAGTGAGCCCCACTCGAAAGCGCCCCATCAGCAGCGGCTGCCCGTAGTCGAAGCTGTGCACGCCGAAGCGCTGCCGCTCGAATCCGGCCGCGTAAGAGTATTCGGTGAGCCCTGGCGCCAGGACCCCGCTCGAAGCGTAGTAGTCGACCACGACGTCGCTCTGACGCGACAAGGGGTCACGCACCACGTAGCGCACGTTGCCAGCGCCGCTTTGCGGGGCCACGCCCCTGAGATCGAACTCGCCCGGCGCGATACTGGCGCGCCTCACGAGCACGTCGTTGACGTACACGTCTACCGTGGAGGGGGCCAGCACGCTGCCGCGATAACCGAGGCGTGGAATGCGCACCAGATATGGGTCAAGCTCGAAGTTGCGGAAGACGCCGATTCCGCCCAGGAGCACCGTGCCGCCGAGCGGCCCCGTGCTCACGTAGCTGTCGCCGACGACGAGCTCGCGCACGTTGCGACGGTCCGCGTAAGCGACCTGAGTCATGAGCCGTACCGGGCTTTCGCTCAATTGGTAGCTGGCGCTGCTCGTCGCGCGCCACGGCCCCGCGGTCGCGCCGCCTTCGGCGAACACTCGAAACAGCGAAAAATCGCTGAGACTGGGCGCATAGGTCAGAAAGGCGCTCGGCTCGTCACTCCGCCACATGCCGGCCGGCGCCGGCTCGGAGAGGTCCAGCGTTGCGCTGGCGAGGGCGTGCGGGGGAGCGATGACTTGCAAGACCAAGTCTTGCTCGCTCACGATGTAACGGAGCGGCGGATCGCTGCGCCGAAGCGAGTAGTACTGCACCCCTTGGTAGCGCACGCTACGAGACAGCATGCGGATGACGCCGGCCTTGCGCAGCGCCTCCTCCGGGACCAGCACGTCGTCCTTGGACAGAAGCACGATGACGTCCCCATGGCGCGTGCCGTTCAGCTCCAGCTCCAGCACCGCGCGCTGCGTGCTTGGCTCGGCGTGTGCTTCGGCGACCATCGTGACCAGCAGGCTGGAGGCAAAAAATAGGAGCAGCGCGCGGGCTACGAGCGCCGCACGCGGCCGACTACGGCGTGCAGGCCGAGGACGGAACCGGATAGTCCAGGCGCGCAGAGCCATGATCGGTGTTGGCGTTCGCGCTCACTTGCGTGAGCTTCGAGCAGACTTCGGGAGCCAGCGGCAGCTGGTACTCGCGCCGCCCACCGGCGAGCACGTACCAGGCTGGCAGATCCTGTGAGAGCACACTGCTGCCGTCCGCGGACCGCCCGACGAGGCGAACCGACTGAGCTACGTAGTGCGAGTTGCCGCGATTTTCTAGGCTGACCGAGAGCTTGCCGGCCTGGACCGCGAGCCGCAGGAGGGGCTTGGCGGCCGCGGCGTCCGGCGCGAGAAAGACGGGGATCCCAAAGCGCGTGAGCACGCGGATTGCGCCGCCCGGCTGGGCCGCGAGCGGAGGAAGCTCGTCCACGAACAGGCGGTAACTGCGCTCGTTGGACGCAACCTGCTGCGTGGTCGTGACGCGCACTCGGCGTGTCTCCCCCGGCGCCAGCTCGACGAGCGATGGAAAGAAAACGAGATCGGGGGTCGGCGCTAGCTGCATTTCACCGCCGATGGATTGCTGCCAAGTGAAGCCGCTCATTTGGAAGCGGACACGCTCGCTGCCGTTGTTGCGCAGCGAGATGCTCTTGGAAGGTGCGGCTCCGGTGAGGAGCACCTTCACCGGATCGATGGCGACCAGCGCCGCGTCGGCGACGGCCGCGCCGAACAGCCCCAGCAGGAGGGCAGTCCACATCAAGAGCGCGCGTCCTCTTCGCATGGCTCGCATCAGAACGTGACGGTGGCGACCACGGTGTCGGCGTAGGAGCCCGACGCCACGTTTTGTCCCGCCGGCACGCGACCGTAGACCGAGACGGAGGTAGCGGTGCCGCTACCAGTGTGCGCGACGCCGGTGCCGGAGGTGTTGCCCCAAACCGTGGTGTGACCCGCGTTTTGGTACAAGGAATACGACAGAAAATTGCCGCCGGAAGCCATGCGCCGCAGCGGCGTCGCGTCCGAGGAGCCAGTATTGGCGTTCGAGCCTTGACCGAGCGTCACCGTCGTGGCCGCCCCGTTCGTACACGTGACGACGACGCCGCCGGTCGCGTCTAGCGGCGCGGCGGCGTGAGCGCCGACCGGATCGTACGTGCCGAAAGCGAGCGGCGTCGTAGAAATCGAGCAACTCGCGCTCACGGTCGCGGTGACGCTCAAGTTGGCGGTCGCGGTCCCAGCGCTCGCTTCACCGGCAAACAAGCACGCTCCCAGCGCTGCGCCCAATAAACCGCGAAACAATTTGAATGAACGATACATGGCCATCCCTTCCTTCGTTTGTCTTCAGTTGCGTGCCGGCGGCACCGACAAGGTAATAAACGAGCTCGCACCGGCGTCCACCTGCACGGGAGTCGCGCTGGAGGTGCCGCGTCCGCTGATCGACAGCGCAACCGTGTGCACCCCGACCGGAAGCGTGACTCGCTGAGGAGCAGGCCCGAAGTTACGACCGTCGACGACGACGTCCGCGGCTCCGCCATTGGCGGTGACCAGCACGGTACCGAACTGGTGCAGCGCTGCGGCCGGCGCCGCCGCGCTCGCGACGCTGCTCGGCTTCGGTGCGGCCATGACCTGCGTGTTCTTGGCCTTGCTCGGCGCGCTGCTCGGCTTCATCGGAGCCACAACCTCCGGAGCTGCTGCGGCCGTCGAAGGCAGCGTGAGCGTTACCGGCATGGGAGTCACCGGAGCTGCCACCTCGGAAGGCGGCACCGCGCGACCGGCCGGGGCCGCTACCGTCGTGTGCCCGCCCGGCCCGGAGGGCTTGAGCGCAAGCCACGCGCCGCCACAGAGCAAAGCCAGCGCGAGCGCCGCGCCAGCGATGACTCCCAAAGAGCGCCCGGACGGCGCTACGGGTTTGAGAGCGCTGACCACCGCCGGGGGCGGGCTCCGCTCGCCAAGCGCAGGTGGCGCGACTCGCGGCGTCGCCCCCGCCACCGCATCGGCGCGCATGGCGGCGAGCAAAGACGGCTCGGTCGGCGCCGCCATCGCCAGCTTCGCGGAGGGAGAAACGACGCGCTCGCCCGCCGAAATGGCCTCGGGCGGGAAGCTCTCCGGAGGTGCGGCCAAGCGCCGCGCGACCTGCTGTGCGCCCGAGGTGGCGCGAGGCGGCGTCCGGTCATCCGCGCTGGCGGTCTGGGCGAATAGGCGCTCGAGCTCGGGACGCACGGGCTCTCGCGGCGCGCCCATCAGCTCGAACAACCACTCGCTCACGTCCGTGACCGGTACGGAGTCGCCCTGCACGCCGAGCGCGCGTTCGATGGCGCTCGACATCTCACGAGCGGACTTGAAGCGCTGAGCAGGGTCGATCGCCAGCGCGCGCCGGACGATCGCGGCGATGCTGGGCGCGATGTGGGTTTGGCGAGCGCGCACGTCCGGCGCCGGCTCGTTGCAGATTTTGACGATCGTGGCGCTCTCGCTGTCGGCGTAGAACAGGCGCTGCCCCGTCAGCATCTCCCACATCACCACTCCCAGAGCGAAGACGTCGGTCTGGCGGTCCATCTCGCCGCGGTGCAGCTGCTCCGGGGACGAATAGGCGAGCTTGCCCTTGAGGACGCCGGTGGCGGTGTGATGCGACTGATTGCGGGCCCGCGCGACCCCGAAATCTGCGACTTTGACGCCGCCACTGCGAAGGACGAACAGGTTGTGCGGGCTGACGTCCCGGTGCACGACCTCCAGCGAGTGGCCTTTTTCGTCGTGCAGCTCGTGGGCGGCGTGGAGCCCTTCCGCGAGCCCGGCGATGACGCGCGCCGCGATGCGCTGGTAGCGCGGCTCTTTGACGCGCTGCGGCTGCTCTTCGAGCACGCCGAAGATGTCGCGCAAGGTGAAGCCGTCCAGGTACTCCAGCGCCATGAAGTAGCCGCTGGAGTCGACCCCGAAGTCGAGCACCTGGCAGACATTGGGGTGGTTGATCAGCGACGCGAGCCGCGCCTCGTCGGCCAGCAGCTCGATGACGCGGTCATCCTCCGCCATGTGGTCGTGGATGCGCTTGAGCGCGACCCGTTTGCGGAACCCATCCGCGCCCTCTTTGACGGCTTCGTAGACGGTGGCCATTCCGCCCGTTCCCAGCTTGCCCGCGACCCGGTAAACGTCACGCCGGTCCTCCGGCTCGAGCCGATCCGCGAGCGGCACGAAGGACGTGGTGCGCGTGGGCTCGGGGAGCAACGAGGCAAAGCTCAAGCGGCTCGGCACCTCCGGCTCGATCTCTTCTGGCGCCTGTAGCGTCGCTTCGAGCGAGCTCGCGATGGCGCGTCGACCCGCCGAGGTGTCCTCGGTTGCCTTGAGACGGCTGGCAGAGCCCAGAGTCCCGAGCACGGCCGGGAGGTCGCCCTCCGCCCCGTGCACCGTCGGTAGGTCGTGAACCGATGAACCCTTGTGCGAGCGCGACATGGCGTTGCTCAGAGCGCTCCCGGCGCGCCGGGCAGCGCGAAATGGAACTCGACGCGGCGGTTTTTGGCACGACCGATGTCGGTCTTGTTGTCCTCGAGCGGTCGCTCGCTGCCGAAACCGTCGGAGCTCAAGCGGCCCTCCGGCACGCCCGCTTTCATCAAGAAAGCCTGCACCGCCATCGCGCGTTCCTTCGAGAGCTTCAGGTTGTTCTTCGAGTTGCCCTTGTTGTCGGTGTGGCCTTGAATGGCGATGGTGCCGAGATCGGCCCGGGTACGGATCAGGTTCGCCATCTCCAGCAGCAGCGGCTCGCTGCGAGCCTGGATGGTTGCCTTGCCGGTATCGAAGTAGATTGGCTCGAGCGTGCGGATCTGGCCCTGCTCGACGCGAAGCAGGTCAGGGCAGCCATCGTCGTCGTCGATGCCGTTCTTCGTCTCCGGCTCGCTCGGACATTTGTCTCGATCGTCCGGGATGCCGTCCCCGTCGTTGTCGCCGTCGGGGCAGCCGTCTTGATCCTCCCACTGATCCAGATCTTCCGCCTCCGTGGGGCACTTGTCGGCCGAGTCCGGGACGCCGTCGGCGTCGTTGTCGGCCTCGGGGCAGCCGTCCACGTCCTGGAAGCCGTCCTTGTCTTCGGCCTCCTGCGGGCACTTGTCCTTGTCGTCGGCCACCCCGTCGACGTCGTTGTCCGCTTCCGGGCAACCGTCGTCGTCTTCGAAGCCATCGCGATCTTCGGCTTCAGCCGGGCATTTGTCGGCCGCGCCCAGCGCGCCATCGTGGTCCGGATCCGGGTCCACCCGAGCCGGCTCGGCCGGGCGCGCTTCGTCTTGGGCAAAGGGACCGGGGATGGCGAGCATTGCCAGCCAGCGCCAGTCCGGAGAGCCAACCCCCTCCGTGAGCCCGGTGCCCAGCGTCGTGCCGAGAACCACGGTCGAAAACGTGAGGCGGCCGCCGAGGGCGCCTTCGAGCGGCGAGTTGCGCTTGCTGCCATCGGAGGTCACGGCGGAGCCCGCCACCTCGCCCGTAAGCCCGACGACGCGGGTGAGCGCGACTAGGGCGCCGGCGGTGAAGCGAAGCTGCGTCCCGGTGTGTACGCCCACTTCCTGATTGGAGGGGCGAAACATGGGACCGACGGACAAATTGACGAGCGAGCCAGTGTCGCTCAACTGCTTGGAGACGAGCGCGCGTGGCCACACCGACACGGAACCATCGGAAGCGAACGATTCGCGGTCGCCCGTGGGCACGCGCAGAGTCGCGGCGAGGGCGAGCTCCAGCGGCGCGGTGCGGTCCAGGATCGTGAGGCGGCCATCGAAGCCGAGGTCACCAGGTTTCGTGCCCTTCACGTCGTCGGTGGCATCCCCCACCGACGAGCTCTGCACGAAGAGCGGCATCAGCACCGCCAAGTGCGCACGCTCGAACAACCCGACGCCGAGCGCGCCGTAGAACGCAAATTGGTCATCGACGACGCGCACCTGCCGTTCGGGATCGTTGGCGTCGACGAGCACGAGCGGGTCATCGGCGAAGCCGAGGGTCAACCGCGCGAACGGTCTGAGGTGACCAGGGTTGCTGCCGGCACGCTCCGTCCACATCAAGTCGTCGGGGGCCGCCGGCGCCGTAAACGAGTCCTGAGCGAACCCTGCGGCTTGGGCGCCACCGGCCGCAAACGACAGCGGCGCCGTCGCGAGAGCCGCCGCTAGGCGCCGTCGCCTCCGCGCCAAGACAGAGGCCGCCATGAGCAGCGCCAGCACGCATCCCCAGCTGCTGCTGGGCGGCGCCGAGACGCTGCAGCCCCCGCCCTGCATCTGCCAGTCGGTTCGACCCTTCGGCGGGTTGCTCGACTCGGCGCCAGCTCCGGCTTCGCCATCGCTCGCAGCCGTCGCTCCGGCGCCGTCCCCGGCCGCCGAGCTGCCACCGAGGTCGGTGCCCCCGCTATCGATGCCGCCCGACTGCGAACCGCCCGACTCCGTGCCGCCCGACTCCGTGCCGCCCGACTCCGTGCCGCCCGACTCCGTGCCACCGTTGCTGGCCTTGCCCGCATTCCCGCCGTTGCCGGAGCCGCCGTTGCTGGACCCGCCGTTGCCGGAGCCGCCGTTGCCGGAGCCGCCGATCTCCACCTGAGTGGTGCCGCCGACGCCGATGACGCAGCTGCCTTCGAAGCAGCAGCCCAGAACCGGTAGCGTCGCGCACAGCCCTGCGACGCACTTGTTGTCCGTGCAGGGATGACCGTCGTCGCAGGCCTCGTCCTTGTCGCAGCTCAAATCGAGGCCGGGCTCACCGCCCGCGCCGAGCACGCAGTCGAGCACCGGGAGCGTCGCGCAAATGTCGAGCACGCAGAGGTTCGCGGTGCACGAGTTGCCGTCGTCACAGTCGTGCGCTTCCGAGCAAGCGATGTTCGTCAAAGTCCCGCCGGCGCCACTCTGCGCGCCGCCCGCGTCCGTGCCGCCCAGGTTGAGCACGCCGCCCACGTTGAGGGCGCCGCCAGCCCCGCCAAGTCCGACCACGCCGCCCACGTTCAAGGCGCCGCCGAGTCCGACCACGCCGCCGACATTCAAGGCACCGCCGAGTCCCACCACGCCGCCGACATTCACGGCGCCGCCGAGTCCCACCACGCCGCCGAGCCCGACTACACCACCCAGATTGAGTGCCCCGCCGCTGCCCAAGAGCAGGGGGTCGCTTTGAGTAGCGGCGTCTTCGGGCGCGTTCAGCTCACAACCAGCAAGAGCCGCGACGCTCCCCGCGACCGTCACGATGAAGACCCACGTGGGCCGACCCAAGATACTCATTGTGCGACTCCCTCCCGCGAAGTGCCTCCATCCCTGTCGGCTACTCAGCGGGCTCTGTCCGTGAAACGACCGACAGGCACCTGCGTTAAGCGACGCGATCAACATAAATGTCCTAACGACGCGTCTAGCCGCCCACGCCTGGATGCAAGAAATCCGGCGGAAATTCGATTTAATGTCTCAGGCTGAGCCTGACGGAGCGGCGGCGCGACAAATGCTCACGACCCGAGCGAGCGCTCGTGTCGTACCGCCGTCAGCAGGCGTGCTTCCGACGTTCGAGCCGCGCCATTCCCGTCGCTCTTGCGGCGCCGGTTCTCCTCGACCGCGACCGCCGCACGGGCGCGCAGCTCGGCTAGATCTACCGGTTTCTGCAGAAAATCGAACGCTCCGCAGTCCCTCGCGGTCTCCAGGTCCATGTAGTTGGTCGAACCGGACACGAACAAAACCGGCACATCCGGCGCTTCCACCGTGAGCCGCTCCAGTAGCTCGAGCCCCGTCATCAGGGGCATACAGATGTCGCTGACCACGATCTCGAAGTCCATCTGACGCGAGAGCTCCAGCGCGGCTCGACCATCCGCCGCCTCCACCACGGCGTAGCCAGCGCGCTCCAAGCTGCGCCGAAAAACTCGGCGAAGCTCTGGCTCGTCATCTACCAGGAGCAACCTGGTCCGAAGCGCGCCAACTTGCGGCGCCGAGCTGTGGTCTTGAGCGTCCATCTTCCCTGAGCGGCGCAGAGGCCCCGCCATGGATGTCTGACGGCACACACCGCCCGGCCTTAAAGCGATTCTCGCGATGGGATTGGCCGGACAAATGATCTCGGCGGACGGCTCCTCGCTCATTTGCGTCTAGACGGACGCTTCCCCAAGGTCAGTGCCTGGTAGCGACCAGAATGGAAATGACAATGCCAATCAGGGCTAACCCGGCCATCACCAGGGCCATGAAACACCCGGAAGGGCTGACGCGTTGCTGGATTCCTCGCTCGATCCCGGCTCCGAACGCCAAGCTACCCGCAAATCCGGCGCTCCCCCCGCCGGAGAGCGACAGCGAATCGTCGTCCCGAGCTACGGCTTGCACCGGGAGCGCGGCGCTGTGCGGGGCAATGCCCGCCAAGCGCCGGACCGCGGTGCCAACCGCTACGACCTCGATCAGCCCCGGCGAAAGCTCGCGAATCTGCAGGCGGTTTCCGACGACGCGCTCCGCCCCCAGCGACTGGGCTTCCTCACGCAAGAGGGAGAGGCAATTCTCACGCGCTCCGTACACGAGCTCCGTGAGCTCACGAAGCTCGCCCTTGGCCAAGGCCGCGAAGCTGGCCCCGATCCCCCCCACCACCCCGAGCGAGTACACGCTCGTCGCCATCACGAGCTGCACGGGCGCGTAGCCGAGCTGGGCCAAGCTGAACAGCTCCGGCCCCGTGAGCTCGCTCGTGACGATGCTGGCCGGATCGCGAGTATCACCGCTGAACGCCGCGTGCCGCGAGGCGGTGCCGGTCATCAAGAGCTCCACGATCCCCGGCCCGAACGGCCGTAAATCGATGCGTACGTCCACGACCGCGTTCGCCCCGAGAGCCGCGGCCTCGCGCCGCAGGCGAAACAGCGCGAGATGGCGGATGCGGTTGTACATTTCGGAGTACTGCCGCACCTCGCCGCGCGCCAAGGTCGACAGGCCGCCGGTGATTCCACGCCCGAGCCCGAGGGCGTACGCGACGTTGCCCATCGCGAAGCCCACCGGTGTGTACCCCGCGTCCAGGTGACAGTACAGCTCGGTGCCGGAAGCAGACGTCGTGAAGAACGGAAGGGCGGGCCCCTGGGTGTACACGCTCGTACCCTGCGAGAGAAACTCCGTGTAGCCAGCGAGCGAGGAGAGCTCCGTGGTCACGCCCGTGACTCCGTGCGCGCCGTGACGGCGAGCTTCTGCGGTGAGCCGCTCGATGGCGGCGTGGCGCCCCTCCGAGATCAAGCTCGTGATGCTCTCGACCTCCCCGCCCGCCAAGCTACGGAAACCAGAGCCGATGGCGCCGGCGAGGCCCAAGCTGCGCACGCTGTTTCCCACGACTATCTCCGCCGGGAACAGGCCCTTGAGCTGAAGGCAGAAGATTTCGTTGCCGGAGAGCGAGCAGATTTGCACGCTACAGAGCCTACTCGGTCCCCAGAGCTCAGAGGTAGCTGGTGACTTGCGGCGCGACGCGCGAGCCGTCTCGCCCGTCGTGGTACTGGACGGGCAATGACGCGAGCCGCTCGGGCTCGAGGTCCAAGCACACCACGGAGACCGCAAAAAAACGCCCCCCCAGCGCGGGATGGCTCGCCTCCCCGAACACTTTGACGCCGCAGGTTCGGCAGAAGCGATGCGCGACGCCGTGCGAGCCGAAGCGATAGTCCGCCAGCGCGTCTCCACCGGCCAGGAGCTCGAAGTCTGCCGGCAGTACCGCGGCGAACCAGTACCGGCCCTTGGTGCAAATCGAACAGTTGCACCGCGTGGTCGGCGCCGAAAGGTCCACCTGGCAGCGGAACTGCACCGCGCGGCAATGGCATGAGCCCGCGACGGCCTGCTTCACTTCCTTACCTCGCTCTCGAGCTTTTCCAGCGCCTCGCCCCAGCCGCCGGCGTGGCTGCGCGTTGCTTCCGCGCTCTCGAACGGCCCCTGCGTGAAGACGAGGCGAGTCTGCCCGCCGTGCTCGTGCAGCTCCACGCGGCACAGCGTTTCGTGCCCCCGCACGCCCTCCTCCTCCCAAGCGTAGGTGAAGACCAAGAGCTCGCTCGGGACGATCTGTCGATAGACGCCGGAAGCGATGAGCTCCTTGCCGTCGGAGCCCCGCATGCCGCCACGCCAGGCTCCGCCCTCCTGCAAGTCCAAATCGATGGTCGTGGCTTCGAAGCCGTGCGGGCCGAACCAACGCAGCATGCGCGATGGCTCCGTGAAGGCTCGGTACACGAGCTCGCGCGGTGCGGGCAGCGTGCGTTCGATGCGGAGGTGCTCAGCGTCGCTTTCGTTTGCTTTTGCCATGTTTCTTGCCAGGTCCAGGGGTGGGCGCCGTTTCCAGCAGGAGGTAGTCGGTGAGTCGATCGAAGCTCTCACTCCAGAACTCGCGGTAGCCTTCGAGGTAGTGGGCAGCGCCCTGCAGCGGCGCGGCCCGCAGGCGACAAGGACGCCACTGCGCGTCGCGACCGCGGCGGACCAACCCGGCTTCCTCCAGCACCTTGAGGTGCTTGCTGATGGCAGGGCCGCTGATGTCGAACGGCTGCGCGAGCTCCCCGACGGTGGCCTCTCCTTTCGCGAGGCGGGCCAGAATTCCGCGCCGCGTGGGATCGGCCAAAGCAGAGAACGTAGCGCTGAGAGCGTCGACCGAAGTCATAGATTACCTTTAGGTTAAATAACCTTTGGGTTAAATAGAGCGCAACGTCCTTCCCGTCAAGAGGCGGTCAGCCCCTCGCTAGGGACTGACCGATTGCTCCCAGAACACGACCTCGCCCCCGCGGTTGGCCACGAAGGTGACGCCACCATCTTGCGAGATCACGACCCCGAGGCCGCCCGGGTGATCGTTGACGAAGCGGTAGGCGGCGCGGTGGCGCGTGCCGACGTTCTCGACGCTCTCCGCTTGCCGCTCGGTGCCCTCCGCGTCCAGCGCTCGGTACACCTGCTCGGGGGAAGGCAGCTCCGCGGAGACCTCGGCCCCAAAGCCCAGGATCCCGAAGCGCTTGTCCAGGACCAGCGCGCCGTCGATCGCGGTGAGGTTCGCGAGCACACGACTGAGCTCGAACACCTCTCCCTCCAGCTCCGCAAAGCGCGCGTCGTCACTCGAGGAGAAATCCAGCCAGCCAACGGAGGGCTTGCGGCTGGTCGCCGCGACCGTTTGCAGAATTTGCAGCAGCAAGGTGCGGTACCGGCGTGACGGCTCGTCCTGAAGCATGGGGTACTTGAGGCGCAAGCCGCTGGTCCGGCAGGCCCTCTCCCCCTCCGTATCCAGCACCAAGACCAAGCCCCCGTGGTGAGCGCCGCGGACGAGCTGAATGGCTCGACGCAGCATGTGCTGGCCCACCTTACCGATCAGCGAATGCTCGGCGTCCGTCGGTACCTCCACGCCTACCTGGGTCGCGGCGTGCAGCGCGCGCGCCTCTTCGCGCTCCCGGGCGAACATGGCCTTGAGCCATTGCGACTCGAAGACGTCCAGCGTGGCGTCCACGACCAGACCCCGCTCGATGGCGCCAATGAGCTTCCCCGCGCAGCGGACGGCCACGTGCCCAGGACCCGTGACGTGCACGATGGGGTCGTAGCTCCAGTTCGGTACCACTCCGCGCCCGCCCCACGTCGGCGCGAGCCAGGCCGGACCCGAATGCGCGACTCCCCAGATGCGCAACTTACCTTCGTGCTCGAACGCGCCGATCAAGGAGGTCTCGAATGGCGCCACCGGCGCGAGCCGACGCACCTCCGCGACCGTGAGCGCGCGCGGCTCCTGCAACGAGAGTCGCAGCACGCCCTGCTTCGGTGCGCCGGCGGTGGGCAAGTTTTCCGGAGCCGTGAGCAGGAGCCGAAAGCGCGTGAGCCGCGTCTCCTCCGTGGTGAGCGAAGCGTGAAACGCCACCGCCAGCGCCTCCTCGAAGAGCTCGGAAGAGAGAGCCAGCCTCGAGCTGGCGGGCCAGTTGGCCTCAACGAAGCGCGCAAGATCGGGCGGGTAGGCGTGGGAGCGAGGCATCGCGGCGGACGCCTAGCCTTCCACCATTGTCAGCTCTTTTCCAGCGCCACGTGCCGCGTGAGCGCGCTCGAGAGGTGCTCGAACATCACGCGCATCCTTCGGCTGCTCTTCAAGCCCTTGTGCATCACGATCCACACCCCGAGCTCGAAGGCCAGCCCGCCGTCCCGGAGCGCCACCGCCACCAGCCCGTCGCGCTTGGCCAACGCTACCTGGCATACCCCGATCCCGAAGCCCGCTTTGATGGCTGCATACTGGCCAATATCGCTGTCGCAGCGCAGCGCGAAGAGCTCTCGCTTCAGCTCCAAGCCCAGCGCGGGCAGGCGCTGCACGGAAGCTCGGCTGTCGAAGCCGATGAGCGCATGCTCGCGCAGCTCCTCGAGGGTGCGCGGTGAGCCGTGCCGCTGGAGGTAGCGCGGGTGCGCGTGCAAACCGAGGCGCAGCCCGCCGACTTTGCGCGCCAAGAGCGCGCCTTGAGTCGGCTTGACCATCCGAACCGCGATGTCCGAGTCCCGGCGTAGCAAGTCCTCGGAGCGATTGGAGAGCACCAGCTCCACGTCGATGCCCCGGTGGAGCTCACGCAGCTCGGCGAGCGCGCGCGGTAATACCTCCGTGCCGATCATCTCGCTGGCCGTCACTCGTACGGTGCCGCGCTCCTCGCCCGGCTCACCGGAGGCGGCGCGCCGTAGGGCCATCGCCGCGCTCGCCATCGTCTCTGCGTGAGGCACGAGCTGCAGGGCGCCCGCCGTCGCAAGGAGGCCGACCGGGGAGCGCGTGAAGAGCGTCGCCCCCAGTGCCTGCTCGAGCGCGTCCACGTGGCGCCCCACCGTGGGCTGCGTGAGCCCCAGCGCGCGCGCGGCGCCGGACAAGCTGCGCTCCCGCACCACGGCCAAAAACGTGCGATAGAGCTCCCACCCGGGTTCCGCGGCTGTCATACGAAAACGTATAGCAGGTATAGCGCTATCAACAATTCCGTTCATCGCCGCCGAGGCGCATGTTGAGGGCATGTCAGACCCGCGCACCTTCGAGGAACCCCGTATGAATCGCATCGCTCTGGTTCTTGGCGCCACCGGCGGCGTCGGCAGTGAAACGACGGTCGCTTTGCTCGCGGCCGGCTTCGAGGTCCGGGCCGTGACCCGCGACCGGGAGCGCGCTCGTCGCGACTTCCCACACTTGGCGGGCGTCGATTGGATCGAGGGCGACGCGCTCAATCGCGACTGCGTGGTCGCAGCGGCGGCGGGCGCGAGCGTGGTCCTGCACGCCGTGAACCCGCCCGGCTACCGGAACTGGAAGGGTCTGGCGCTGCCGATGCTGGAAAACAGCATCGCCGCCGCGAAGGCGAGCGGCGCCCGCCTCGTGCTGCCGGGAACCGTCTACAACTTCGGTCCGGATGCGCCTGAGCTCGTGGACGAAAGCACGCCGCAGCGGCCGGCGACCCGCAAGGGGAAGATCCGCGTTGCGATGGAACAGCGGCTGCACGAAGCCTCCGAGGACGGCGTGCCGGTGCTCATCGTGCGCGCCGGCGATTTTTACGGTCCGCACGCCGGCAACAGTTGGTTCAGTCAAGGTCTGGTAAAGCCCGGCACCGCCCTCCGCAGCGTCACGTACCCGGGGCGCCACGATGCCGCGCACGCCTGGGCCTATTTGCCGGACGTGGCCGCGACCATCGTTCGCCTGCTGGAGCGCGCCGGTGAGCTTTCACAATTCGAGGTCTTTCACTTCGGCGGGCATGGCTTCGAGAAGGGCGTCGAGCTGGCGGACGCCGTACGACGCGCCGCCGGCGTTCCCGCGGCGCCCATTCGCCGATTCCCCTGGCTCGCCATCTTCTTACTTTCCCCGTTCATCGTCACCTTCCGCGAGATGCTGGAGATGCGTTACCTCTGGCGGCGCTCGCTCTTGCTCGACAACCGCAAGCTCGTGCGCTTCCTCGGGTCCGAGCCGCACACGCCGCTCGCTTTGGCCCTGACGGAAACGCTCGGCGGTCTCGGCTGCATGCACCGCCCCGCGGCGGCGGTCTTGGCCGAGGACGGCGGCCCCAGAGCGAGCTGAGTCGTGTAACCTCTGCGGCCATGTCCGAAGACGTGAAAAGCACGTTCGTCACTTTGAACAGCGGCGCCAAGATCCCCCAGGTCGGCCTTGGCGTGTGGCAGTCGGGAGGCAAGACCAAGTCCGCGGTCGCGGCCGCGCTCGCCGCCGGGTACCGCCACGTGGACACCGCGGCGGTGTACGGCAACGAGCCGCAAGTGGGGGCCGCCATCGCGGAGAGCGACGTTCCGCGCGAGCAGCTGTTCGTCACGAGCAAGCTCTGGAACAAGGATCACGGATACGACGCCGCTCTGAGGGCCTTCGACGCGACGCTGGCGCGGCTCAAGCTCGAGTACCTGGACCTATTCCTCATTCACTGGCCCGTTCCCGGCCTCCGGCTCGAGTCTTGGCGGGCGCTGGAGAAGCTCTACGCGGAGAAACGCGCCCGCTCGATCGGGGTCTCGAACTTTTTGGCCCCGCACTTGCGCGAGCTGCAGGGCGCGGCCCAGGTGCTGCCAGCGGCCAACCAGATCGAGCTGTCTCCGTTCTTGCAGCGCCGGGAAACGGTCGCCCTCTGTCAGCAGCTCGGCATCGCGCTGGAGGCGTACAGCCCGCTCACACGCGGCCAGCGGCTAGGCCACACCTCGATCGCGGCAATCGCGCAGCGCACCGGCAAGAGCCCAGCGCAGGTAATGCTGCGCTGGGGCTTGCAGCGGGGCTTCGTGATTCTGCCCAAGTCCGTGACGCCGGCGCGAATCGAGGAAAACGCGGCGCTCTTCGACTTCACGTTGACGGAAGCCGACATCCAAGCGCTGGACTCGCTCGAGGAGGGCCTGGTCACCGGCTGGGATCCGGCGACTCAAGATTGAGCAAGCGGGGCGCAGAATAGGGCGGCCAGCGATCGTGCCAGGGCCGCGCCTGCTCCAGCTCGTACGCCAGCGAGAGCAGGAGCGCGTCGGCTCCGGGGGGCGCCGCCAACTGCACCCCGATCGGGAGGTGCTCGTCCGCGAAATACAGCGGCACGGACATCGCCGGCGAACCGACGACGTTGTGGATGGGGGTGTAGCCTACGGCGCGCGCGGTACGCGCAATCAGCTCCTCCGCCTCGAGCAACGGTGAGAGGAACCCGAGCGGCCACGGCGTCATCGCCAGCGTCGGCGTGAGCACGGCGTCGAACGAGCTAGTCACATCCAGGTAGCTACGGGCCGCGCGACGAAAGGCGGCCCGGGCGACGCTCAGCGCGTCCGCTCCCCGTGCTTCGAAGCGAGAGAGCAGGGCCCAGCTGAACGGCTCGAGCTCGTGCATCTGCACGGGTGAGCCCCGCTGATGATCGAGCAACTTCACCATTCCCGAGACCGCCGCGCCGACGACAACGTACAGCGCGTCCACCCAGGCGCCCGACTCGTACGTGGGTGGCAGGACGAGCTCTACTCCGTGACCAAGCTCGGACAAGAGCCGGACCGCGTCATCGAAAGCAACCCGCACGGCGGCCTCGGGCTCGCCACCGGTCATGGTGCGGGTGAAAGCCGCGATGCGAAGCCTCCGCGTCGTCGGTGCCGTGACGTAGCCGATGGGCGGATAAGTCGCCCCGTCCTCCGTGACGGAGAGGAACAGCGCGCTGTCGCGGACCGAGCGAGTCACGCAATGGTCGCTCGTCATGGCCGCGAACTCCGAGCCGCGGAGCGCGGCCGTGGTGCGCCCGCGGCTGGGCTTGAAGCCAAAGACGCCGCAGACCGAGGCCGGGTGACGGATCGAGCCGCCACCATCGTTGGCATGCGCGAGCGGCACCAAACCTGCGGCCACCGCCGCCGCGCTGCCACCGGAGGAGCCCGAAGCCGAATGGCTCAGGCTCCAAGGATTGAGGGTCGCGCCTTCGAGCAGCGTCTCCGTGCTCGAGAGCAAGCCGAGCTCGGCGGTCGCGCTCTTGCCGGCGCATACCAGCCCGCTCCTCGACAAGAGCTCACCGTACGGCGTTTGCCGCTGGGTCGTTTGCTGCGCGAACAGCCTGGAGCCCATCGACCAGCGGAGGCCCGGCCAGGGAGTGGAGTCTTTGACCAGAAACGGCACGCCCTCGAACGGGCCGCGCGCCGGAGAGCGGGCCCGCTCGCTGACGCTCACCACGGCATTCAGCAGCGGATTGAGGCGCTCGATGCGGACCTGAGCGGCTTCGAACAGCTCCGCCGCCGAGACCTCGCCGCGACGGAGCAACTCGACCTGAGCTACGCCATCGAGCCTCGCCAACTCTGCTGCGTCGCGCATGCACCGGGAGCTTACAGGCCAGCGCGCGACATGACGACTGCCCCGCATCGCCTCCTCCTCGCCGGAGGAAGCAGCGCGCAATGGGTGGCCCGGTGCCACACCGTTGACGGGCGTTTCGCGACGCCGCGACCTTCGTCTTGCCCGACGCGGCGGATCGCGGTACCGGGCCCTGCTCATGCCCGACGATGGCGGCAGCGACGACCCCCGGCTCCCGGAGCCCGAGCAGCCGCCGAGCCGCGCGCCGGAGCGTGGACGCGAGTGGCTGCGCCACAATCGCAACCTCGCGCTCGGGCTCGGCTGCGTCGCACTTTGCGGGGTAATCGCGGTTGCCTTGTACTCCATGGTGAAGAGCGACCGCCAGCGCGCGACCTCCGCGCTCACGGTCGTCAGCAGCGCGCCAGCTCCGGTCACGCCGGCGCCCGTTTCTCCGCCTAGCGCGCCCGAAGTGCCGCTACCGCTCGCCACCGACGGCGAGCCCTTGGATTACGAGACTGACGACGGCGAGCCGCGCGAGCGCGCGCCAAAGTCCGCTCCGAAGCATTACACCACGGTCGCGCAAGCCGCGGTCGAGAGCTGCACCACCGCCAGCGTGGACGGGCTCAGCCGCCAGATCATCGCGCAGGCGCGCTGCATCAAGCCCAACCAGTTCGTGCCCCTGCCGAGCCGCCCCAACCTGGTGATCGCTTCACAGGTGTTTCCGTACTTGGAGCTGGAGGCGAAGAACCGCCTGATGAAGGCGCTCGACGGCAAGCCGAAGCAGAAGATGACCATCAACAGCGCTCTTCGCACGGTAGCCCAGCAGTACTTGGTGTGGCGCTGGTCCGCGACCAAGCGCTGCGGCGTGCCCCTCGCGACGCCGCCGGGGGAGAGCAACCACGAGATAGGCACCGCGCTGGACATCGCGGAGGCCGGCACGTGGCGGCCCGTGCTCGAGGCGCAGCAGTTCAAGTGGCTCGGGCCGAGTGACCGAGTTCATTTCGACTACCGAGGCGGCGGCGCAGCCCAGAACGCGGGCACGGACGTGATGGCCTTTCAAAAGCTCTGGAATCGCAACCATCCGGACGACAAGATCGCGGAAGACGGGCGTTACAGCCCCGCGGTGGAGCAGCGGCTCAAGCAGTCCCCGCCGGACGGTTTTGCGCTCGGCGCCAGCTGCACCAAGGCCGCCCCTGCCAAGAGGTGAAACGCGCCCGGTCTTTTGCGGCATGCTAGCGCGGTGGTTGCTCCCGCCCTGACCCTCGTCGGCCGCTCTAGCTCGCACTTCACCCGAGTGACTCGCTTCTTTGCGAGCGAGCTCGGCGTTCCCTACGCCTTCGAGGTCGTCACCGACTTGCGTGCGCTGGACGACGCTGCGTACCGGGGCAACCCCGCCCTGCGGCTCCCGAGCCTGATCGCGCCCAGCGGCACCTGGTACGGCTCGCTCAATATTTGTCGGGAGCTGGCTCGCCTCGCGCCTCGCTCGCTCAGGC
This sequence comes from Myxococcales bacterium, assembly GCA_004193285.1. Lineage (GTDB taxonomy): Bacteria > Myxococcota_A > Polyangia > Polyangiales > Polyangiaceae > PMG-095. The sequence goes on from SECP01000036.1 coordinate 24,753, forward strand.
TCGTCTGGCCCGAGCAGCTGGAGGACGCCTCCGCCTCGAACCTTCAGGAGCTCACCCTCCAAGCCATGTCGACCGAGGTCGAGTTGATCATGAACGACGCGCCGGAGAGCGCGCTTGCGACGAAGCGTCGAGAGAGCCTCCTTGGAACCCTGCGCTGGCTCGACGCGAACGTGGACGCGGCGCTCGGCAGGTTGCCGCCGCGCGACCTCAGCTACCTCGAGGTCGCGCTGTACTGCCTGGTCACTCATTTGGACTTTCGTCACGTGGTGCCCACTGCGCCCTACGAGCGCTTGCGAACGTTCGTCGAGAGCTTCGGCGAGCGTGAGGGCGCGCGAGCGACCCCGTTCGTTTTCGACCGCTGACGCCGCGCTGGCGGGGCAATTTACCTGAACATCTAATCAGTATAAAGTCCGGGCCGATGGCCCTCCCGGTTCCGCGCCTCTGCTGCTTGGACCTGGACACGTTCTTCGTGTCCGTGGAGCGCTTGCTGGACCCCAGCCTGAAGGGAAAGCCGGTGGTGGTCGGCGCCCTGCCGGGTCAGCGCGGGGTGGTCACTTCCGCCAGCTACGAGGTGCGCGCGCTGGGGGTGCGCTCGGGCATGTCCGTTGCGGACGCTTACCGTTTGGCGCCCCGCGCCGTGTACCTCCCCACTCGTCACGGCCTGTACGGCGACTACTCGGCGCGAGTGCGGCGAATCGCGGAGGGGTACACGCCCGTCTCACAGGTCGCCAGCATCGACGAGATGTTCCTGGACTTCTCTGGATGCGAGAGGCTCTACCTCGCTCCGGAGGATGAAGGTCCGGACGCGACGATCGAGCGCACCGTACGCCGCCTCACCGACGAGATCGAAGCGCGCGTTGGGTTGCCCTCCAGCGCCGGGATCGCGACGAGCCGCTCGGTAGCCAAGGTGGCGAGCGGCGCCGCCAAGCCGCGGGGAGTGCTGATGGTGCGAGCGGGCGAAGAGCAAAGCTTCTTGGCGCCTTTGCCGGTCCGCAGGTTTCCCGGCATCGGGCCGGTGGCGGAAGGAAAGCTCCTCGCGCTCGGCCTCAACACCTTGGAGGACGTCATGAGCGCCCCGCTCGCCACGCTTCAAGGCGTACTTGGCGCTTGGGCTGGGCCCTTGCAGCGCGCTTGCCGTGGTCAAGGCGGCCACGAGCTCGGGCGCGAACGGCCCGCGTTCCAGGAGTTCGATCCGCAGGGGGAGACGCTCGGAACGATATCCAACGAACGGACCTTCCGGGAGGACATCCTGGATCCTTCGAGCATTCACGCCATGCTCTGCTCGCTCTGTGAGCGTGTTTGCTACCGCGCCCGCAAGCGCGGGGTCAAGGCGCGCACGGTCACCCTCAAGCTGCGCTACGCGGACTTTCAGACGCTGGAGCGCTCGCGCACGTTCACGCCCACCGCTTCGGAGCTGGAGGTGCTGCGCGTGGTCTTGGAGCTGCTGCGCAAGCACCGCCAGCGCCGCACGGCAATCCGCCTACTTGGCGTGCGCCTCTCGAACCTGGAGGTGCAGCGGCAGCTCACCCTGTTCGACGACCACGGCCCCGTACACCGCGTGGTGGACGGGGTGCGTCAGCGTTTCGGCTACGACGCGCTCCACCTCGCGCTCGCTCAGCGAGACCGCGAGCACGAGGAGCCGTAGCATCAGCGCGCCAGGCTGCCCATCATGCTCTCCGGGTAGCGCGTACCCGCCGCCGCGCCGAGCGGGAACGCGGCGTCTAGCTGCTCGAGGTCGCTCGGCGTGAGGGTCAACGCCGCCGCGCGGACGTTCTCCTCCAAGTATTTGCGACGCTTGGTGCCAGGAATGGGTACCACGTGCGGCGCTTTCGCCAGCAGCCAGGCGAGGGCGACCTGCGAAGCGCTTGCACCGAGGCTCCGGCCCAGCTCCTCCACACGCGCGACCAGCTGCAAGTTTTTGTCGAAGTTTTCCCCCTGAAAGCGCGGAGAAAGGCGCCGATAATCGTCGGGAGCGAAGTCCTCGAAGCGCTTCAGCTGACCGGTGAGGAAGCCGCGGCCGAGCGGGCTGTACGCAAGGAACCCGACGCCGAGCTCTCGGCAGGCGTCGAGCACGCCGTCTTGCTCGGGGTCTCGAGTCCACAGAGAGTACTCGGACTGCACCGACGCAAGGGGCGCGACGGCGTGCGCTCGGCGCAGCGTTGCCACGCTGACCTCCGAGAGGCCTAGGTGCCGCACCTTGCCGGCCTGCACCAGCTCCGCCATCGCGCCGACCGTCTCCTCCACGGGCACGCCTGGGTCGACACGGTGGTACTGATAAAGGTCGACGTAGTCCACGCCGAGTCGCTTCAAGCTGCCGTCTATCGATTGGCGAACGTACTCGGGCCGCCCATTGAACCCGCGATCTTCCGGCCGAGGGCCGCGGACGAGGCCGAACTTGGTAGCCAGCACGTAGCTTTGGCGCGGCTTGCCACGGAGCGCGCGCCCCACGAGCTCCTCGTTGGTGAAGGGACCATAGGCGTCCGCGGTGTCCAGCAACGTCACCCCCAGCTCGAGCGCTCGGTCGACGGTGGCGAGGGACTCCGCGTCGTCCCGCCCACTGTAGAAATCACTCATCCCCATGCAGCCAAGGCCCAATGCAGAGACCGTTAGCTCACCCAATTGTCGCGTTTGCATGGTCTAGCTCCTGCTCGGTAGAAGTCCGAAACGTACGCCTCGAGGCCCGCCTCGCGCCACGTTACCCGCGCTTTTTTCGCGCTAGACGCAGCTACCTCGGCCTGCTGTCCGGCGCTCTGTTGCAGGCCGGGCCGAGCCGGTCGCTCGCTCCGCTGCTCGGGCACCTAACTTTCCGTAGTGAGGACGGCGCCTTCGTGGGCGGGCTCGGCCGACGGCTGGGCTGCCTTGTTCGGCCCGTCCAGCACGCTCGCGACCGTCATGTCCCCGATCACGTTGATGACGGTTCGGCAGCGATCCAGAAACCAGTCCACCGTGAGTAGCAGCGCAATGTATTCGGTTGGCAGCTTCACGGCCGTAAAGACGAGCGTCATCGTCACCAGCCCCGCCTCTGGGATCCCTGCCGCGCCCACGGAAGCGACGACGGACGTGAGCACCACGAGCACCTGCTGCCCGAGCGAGAGGTCCACGTTCAGAAGCTGCGCGATGAACAGCGCGGCCATCGCTTCGTAGAGCGCGGTTCCGTCATTGTTGAAGTTGGAGGCCACGAGCGCGCCCAAACTGGCAGATTGGTCACGCAAACCGACGCGGGACTTGAGCCGGTCGTACGTGATGGGCATCGTCAACGTGGAGCTGCCGGTCGAAAAGGCCATGACCAGCGCGTCCCGCGTGCCGCGCAGCAGCGGCAGGGGCCGTACCCAGCTGCTGGCTCGGATCCTGAGGAGGTAAAATACCGTTTGCGCGAGCAGAGCGAGCAGCACCGCGAGCACGAACTTGCCGAGAGCAAAGAACGGGTGAAATCCGTGGCTACCGATGATGCTCGCGACCTTGCCGAACACGGCGAAGGGCACGACCGCGATCACCCAGGAGAGGATCTCGAGCACCGCGGAAAAGCCGAGCCCCACCAGGTCTTCGGCGAGCTTGCGCTTGGCGTCAGGCAGACGCCGGCACGCGATGCCGAACGCGAGCGCGATCAGCACCACACCGATGACGCGGTTCTCGACGAAAGGTCGAAGCAGACTGTCGGGGATGTTCTCGAGCAGCTGCTTGACGACGTCTGTCCCGACGCCTGGGGCGCGATCCGGGTGAGGGAGATGCGCGCCCGCGCCGGGCCGTAACAAGTTGGCGACGCCGAGCCCGATGAGGATCGCGACCGTGGTATTCGAGAGCAGGAGCCAGCCGATGCGCAGCGCGACGCGGCCGCGAATCTCCGCGGTGATGATGGCCTGGACCACGGCCACCGCGATCAGCGCCGGGGCGAGGGCGCCGAGCACGCGCAGCACGAGCTGAGCAATGGTGTCCAGCGGCTTGGTCGCGGGCCCGAACACGAGCCCCGCGACGACGCCCAGCGCCATGCCCAGCAGGATGCGCACGTACAGCGGCATCCGTGAAAGTAAGCTCGTGCCTTGGGCCTGCTGCATGATGCCTTTTAATGCGTCAGGCCGCGGGACGCGACCCGCGTGCTTCCCGACTTCGAAAGCAAGCGCGTTTTCGAGCCCGGAGCGGTGGCGGCCGAGGGGCGGCCACGGCCGGCGGCCGGCGCGGTCTCGGGCTGGTGTCCATCTCCCGCAATTTGCGGTAGATAGGGCCGTTCATGACCATCGCCGTCGTCGCCGAAAAGCCCTCCGTGGGCCGCGATTTGGCGAGCGTGCTGGGCGCAACCCGTCGGGGTGACGGCACGCTCTCCGGCAACGGCTACGTGGTGACCTGGGCCATCGGGCACCTCGTCGGCTTGGCCGAGCCGGAGGGCATTCGCCCGGAGTGGAAGCGCTGGCGCCGGGAGGACCTGCCGCTGCTGCCACAGCGCTGGCCGCTCACGGTCTTCGACTCCACCCGCCAGCAATTCGAGGTCGTGAAGCGCGTGCTGAACGCGCCGGACGTGCAGCAGGTCATTTGCGCGACCGATGCCGGGCGCGAAGGCGAGCTCATCTTTCGCTTCATCTACGAGGCCTCCGGCTGCAAGCGGCCTGTCTCACGGCTTTGGATCTCCTCGCTGACAGAGGGCGCGATCCGGGAAGGCCTGCGCCGGATGAAGCCTGCGAGCGCGTACGACGACTTGGCCCACGCCGCGCTGGGCCGGAGCCGCGCAGATTGGCTGGTGGGGATGAACCTCTCTCGCGCGTATGGGCTAGCGCTCGACGCGCCGCTCTCCGTGGGTCGGGTGCAGACCCCTACCCTCGCGATGCTGGTCGAGCGTGAGCTTGCGATTCGGGACTTCGTTCCCGAAGATTACCTGGAGGTTCTGGCTAAGTTTTCGGCTCCGGAAGCGCACTCCTACGTCGGCACGTGGTTCGACCCCAAAGCCAAGAACAACGCGCAACGCTTGCCCGCCTCCGGCGAGCAGGCGGCGCAAGTCGTGGAGCGCGTCAAGGCTGGTCGCGCCCGCATCGCCAGCGCGGACTCGCAAACCAAGAAGCTGCCGCCGCCGCTCCTCTACGACCTGACCGAGCTGCAGCGCCACACGAACCGCCTCTTCGGTTTTTCGGCGCAGCGCACCCTGGACCTCGCGCAGGCGCTGTACGAAAAGCACAAGCTCATCAGCTATCCCCGCACCGACAGCCGGCACCTCTCCGTCGAGGTCGCAGGCACCCTGCCCTCGGTCGTTCGAGCGATCGCGGCCCCCTACGCAGACAAACTGGCGCCCGGCACGGGCGAGCGACCACTGACGCGCCGCTTCGTCGACGATGGCAAGGTCGGAGATCACCACGCCATCGTGCCGACGACTCAGTCTGCTTCGGGCAAAGCGCTCGGAGCCGACGAGCGCAAGGTTTACGATTTGGTGTGCCGCCGCTTGCTGGAAGCTTGGCACGATGATTTCGTCTGGGCCGCGACGACGGTCCTGACGGAGGTGCGGCCGCAGCAGGCGGAGGAGCCGGTGGACACCTTCAAGAGCCACGGCACTGCGATCGAGCAGATCGGCTGGAAAACGCTAGAACTCGGGGAAATTCGGGCCCCGCGCGACAAGGGCGAGGCCGACCCACTCCTGCTGCCAGCCGGGCTCGTGGAGGGATATCGACCTCGGGTGCTGGGCGCCAAGTCGGTGAAAAAGACGACCCGTCCCCCCCCACCGCTGACGGACGCCACGCTGCTCACTGCGATGGAGACGGCCGGCAAGGCGCTCGACGAAAAAGAGCTGTCGGACGCGATGAAAGACAGCGGGCTCGGTACGCCCGCGACGCGTGCGAGCATCATCGAGACCTTGTTGCTACGCGGCTACGCAGCGCGGGACGGCAAGGCGCTGCGCGCCACGGAGCGAGGCATCGGTTTGGTCGCGACGGTGGACAGCGAGGTGAAGAGCGCCGCCATGACCGGCGCGTGGGAAGCGCGCTTGCAAGGGATCGCGCGCGGTCACGGCTCGCTGCCAACCTTCCTTCAGCACATCGAAGAGTACGTGACGCGAGTCGTCGGCCGCGTGCCTCCTTTCTTGCCTCCCCTCGGAGGCGACCCGGGCCCCAAGCCTCCCGCGGCCTCGCGCGCCGCTGCTTCGACCTCGCGCGCCGCTGCTTCGACCTCGCGCGCCGCTGCTTCGACGGCCCGAGCCGAGTCTGCACGCGGAAGCAGCGCCGGTCAGGACCGCGAGGACCGCGCCGCGCCTCAAGCCGCGCCGATCCCGCCCCGCCCGAGCGCGGGGCTTCCGCGGGTGGTCGGCCCGGCTCAACCGCTGCTCCCGCTGCTGCAGAAGAGCTTCGGTTTCGAGGGATTTCGGCCCCACCAGCAAGCCGTTTGCGAGGCCGCTACGGGCGGCAAAGACGTGCTGTTGGTCATGCCGACCGGAGCCGGCAAGTCGCTCTGTTATCAGCTGCCAGGCCTGGCTCGAGGCGGCACCACGCTGGTCATCAGCCCGCTCATCGCGCTGATGGAGGATCAGGTCACGCGCCTGCAGTCACTTGGCTTTCGCGCCGAGCGGATTCACTCGGGCCGCGCGCGCCAGGAATCGCGACAGGTGTGCGCCGACTATGTCGCAGGGCAGCTCGACTTCTTGTTCATCGCGCCGGAGCGCCTCGGTGTGTCTGGCTTTCCCGAGCTGCTCTCCAAGCGCCAGCTCGGCCTGATCGCCATCGACGAAGCGCACTGCATCTCGCAGTGGGGGCATGACTTCCGTCCTGACTACCGGCTACTCGGGCAACGCTTGCCGCAACTGCGACCAGCGCCGGTGGTCGCGCTCACCGCCACCGCGACCCCGCTCGTGCAGCGCGATATCGTCGCGCAGCTCGGTTTGTCGACCGGCGCAGAGCTATTCATCCACGGCTTCCGCCGCCACAACCTGGCGCTGGAAACGCTGGAGGTCGCCCCCAAAGAGCGCCCTGGCCGCGCGCTCGCCTGGCTCCAAGGTGAAGGCCGTCTGCCCGCCATCGTCTACGCGCCGACGCGAAAAGCCGTAGAAGCGACGGCGTCGGCGCTCGCTCCCAGCTTCCGCACCGCGCCCTATCACGCGGGCATGAGCGCCGAGGACCGCGACCGCGTGCAGTCGCAATTCCTCGCCGGCCGCATCGATGTGGTCGTTGCCACCGTCGCCTTCGGCATGGGCGTGGACAAGGCCGACATCCGCACCGTGATCCACTTGGCGCTACCGAGCAGCGTCGAGGGCTACTACCAGGAAATCGGTCGCGCGGGCCGGGACGGCCGGCCTTCACGCGCGGTTTTGATGCACCACGCGGCGGATCGCCGGACCCACGACTTCTTCCTCGAGCGCGACTACCCGAGCGAAGACTTGCTGGAGAAGCTATTCAAGGCGCTCAAAGCGAGCCCGGTGACCGCAGACACGCTGCGCAAAAAATCGCGAGTCAAGAAGGCGGACTTCGAGAAGGCGCTCGAGAAGCTGTGGGTGCACGGCGGCGTCGCCGGTGTACTGGAAGGCGCGCTGGTCCGCGGCAAAGACGGCTGGCGAGCCCCCTACGCGGCGCAGCGTGCCCTGCGCGTCGAGCAGCTGGAGTTGATGGCGAGGTTCGCCCGAGGCAACACGTGCCGAATGCTCTCGCTCGTCGAACATTTCGGCGATCAAGAAGACTCCGGGGAGGCGTGCGGGCATTGTGACGTGTGTGCGCCGAGCGCCACGATCAAGGCATCCGCCGCTCCCCCGGGCGGATTCGCCAAGCTCAGTCCGCCCGCCGTTCGAGGTCGACGCGGCAGAAAGACTTCGGGTCGCTCTCGCAAGGAGCGCAAGCCAGGCGTCGCGCTGCCGTCGGGAGGGCCCAGCGCGGATCTCGTCGCCGCGCTGCGCGCCTGGCGCCTCATCGAGTCCAAAAAGAAGCGCGTGCCCGCCTTTCGAGTCATGACGAATCGGGCGCTCGTCGCCATCGCGGACGCGCGTCCTGTCAGCTCCGCCGCCTTGGGTGAGGTGAAGGGCGTCGGTCCCAAGCTCCTGAAGAGCTACGGAGCGCAGCTGGTCGCGCTGTGCTCACGCCCGAGGTCCCGCGCGTGAGGCTGGGCGACTCCCACAACTTCGGGCGGCACGTCAGCGTACGCGGCGACCGCGTGCACAAGCCGCGCACCTTGTTTTGGGAGCAGCTGCTTCTCTCCGCGGGCAGCCCGCTGCGGCAACTGCTCGCGAAGGCGCACGGCGACTCAGACCCGTTCTCGTTTTTACCGGATTTGCGGTTCTTCCCCGATACATCCGGCTTCGGCGGCGAGGTCGAGCGCATCGCGCTCGAGCCGTTGCCGCGCCTGACGAACGCTCGCAAGCGCGAGCTCGCCGAGGTCGTCGGGCGGTCTCTCGCTCTCTTTAGCTGGCTCGGCGCCGCCGACCTGCACTGGGAAAACCTGGCGCTCGGGCTGGACCAGCGCGGGCGCATCGTCTTCGGCCCGCTGGACGTGGAGCTGCTCTTGGCCGACCTGGCCTTGCCTACCCAGACCAAGCTGCTCCCCGAGGCGGACCCGGAGTACGCGGAGCTGTGCCGGCATGCCGCCGGCGTACGCCGCGTGCTGCCCTACCTCGGAAAGCCGCTCGCCGGTCCCGAGCTGGTCGCGTTGGCGGCCGCCTACCGCGCCACTCTTCTCTTGCTGAGCGATCTTGCTCCCCGCATCGGCGCCTTGCTGAAGTCGCTACCTGGGCTCACGGAGGCGCCGATTCGGCTTCTCCTCCGCAGCACCGGGGACTACGCCGCGGCGGATTCTCCCCAGCTTTGGCCGCCGCTCTTACCCGCCGAGGCCGAACAGCTGGCGCGAGGGGACGTGCCCTATTTTTTCAGGTTTTACGGTAAAAAAGGCATTTTTTACTACACGAGCCCGGACCTCCAGCAGCTAGGCCGCCTGCCCCTCCGGGGTGACGTGCCGCAGCTCGAGCCCTTGCTGGACCTCTCGCGGGCCCTTCGCTCCCCCTCACGTCGCGAGCTCCTGCAGCAAGGTTTCTTCACCGTGCTCGGCGCGTTCGATCACCCTACGCTGACTGGTCGGCACGAGAGCGACTCTCTGGAGCTCGTCTTCACCGCTCGCAGCGTGACCGCGCGCTTTGCGGATGGGGAGGAGCTCAGCACCTCACGCGCGCAACTGAAGCGTTTCGTCGGCAGCGTTTACCTCCCGTGCACCTGCGGTGAGGCGCGTAGCGTGCTGGTGCCGGACAAGACCGTGTGCTCGGCGCGCTGACTCTCGGCTCGCTCGGCCTAGCGGTGCCCCGCTAAAAAATCGCTGCTTGGTGTGCGTCAGCGAGCGGCGCGCAGTATAGTCCGCCCGCTTGCCCGACTCTTGCCCGACTTGCCGCCGCCCGAGCGCCGCCTGCGTTTGTGAGCGCATCGTGACGTACCCCACTCAGCGGCGCGTGCTCATCCTGCAGCATCCCCAGGAGCGAGACGCCTTGCTCGGCTCCGCGCAAATCTTGGAGGCGAGCTTGCCCCAGGCGCGCATCGTGGTCGGCCTCAGCTGGCGAAACTTGGCGCATGCCCTGGGCGAAGAGGGCGTGGACGCGAAGCGCTGGGCGGTGCTGTTTCCCGATCGCGAGGCGGAAGGCGAACAGGTCACGACCCGCGGCGGCCAACCACTCCGAACGAGCGAGATAGACGGCATCATTGCGCTCGATGGCACGTGGTCCAAGGCGAAGACTCTGTGGTGGCGAAACCCTTGGCTGAACAAGCTGAACCGCTTGAGCCTGAAGCCGAAGCAGCCGTCCATCTACGGTAAGCTGCGCGCGGAGCCGAAGCGGGAATACGTATCGACGCTCGAGTCCGTCGCCGCCGCGCTGACTCTCTGCGGTGAGCCGCCCGAGGTCGAGGCCGGGCTCCAGCGGGTGTTTCGCACCCTCGTGCAGCGCGTGCGTGACGCGAAGCTGATTCCCGAACCGGCGCGCCGAGCTCCCAAGCCTCGCCGGCGACCACCGTCCGTATAAGTACGGACCTGGCGCCTAAGTACTCGTGATCCTGGCGGTTTAGTGCGCACCGTGCGCGCCCGCAGCGAGGCGGAAATGCGCTAGTGTTGCCGGAAGTGGCAGGGATTCCGACGGAGCTCGTGTTGCCGACCTTCTCGACGCGCCTTCTCGGCAGGCTGGTCGTCTTCGTGAATCGTCCCGGCTTCGAGATCGCCGACGATGATTGGGCAACCTACGTGCAGTGGCTGAAATCCCTGCAGTCGCAGCAAGCCGAGCTCGCGATCTTGACCGCGGCGGGAGGCCGCGCGCCCAGCTCCGCGCAGCGCAGCATGATCAGCCGTGAGTTGAAGACCGATGCGCTGCGAATCGCAGTCTTGCTTTCGGACCCCAAGCTGCTGGCGATCGTGCGTGTCACCTCCTGGTTCATGAGGGGCACCGCCGCGTTCAAGGCCCACGAGATAGACAAGGCCTTGGAGTTTTTGGGAGCTCCCGAGAGCAGCGCGCGCGTGCGCATGACGATCCGCGAGCTCGGCGGGGTCGTGTTCTCGAGCTCCGCCGCAGGCTGAGCTTCAGCGCAGCGGCGGAGGCTCCCAGAGCTCCCCGGTCTCGCAGTCGATGTGCCGGAGCCGGGCGCCGTCTGCCGCGACGTCGATCGCGCCGAGCACGATCGGGAGTTGAAAGCGGCGGGGACCGATAGAGCCGGGATTAAAGATGCCGACGCCCCGGTCTCGCCCGATGAACGGCACGTGCGAATGCCCGCAGACCACGAGCGTTGCTCGATGTTTGACCGCCATGCGCGCTACCTCGGCGCGCAGCTTGGGGCCATAGACCGCGATGTGGAGCAGGAGGATGCGAAACCTCATGACGTCGCCGCTCATGAGCTCCAGGATCAGTTGCTCGGGTACCTCCGCGACTTGCCCGTCGATGTTGCCGCGCACCGCGTGCACCGGTGCGGCGCGGGCGAGCTCGTCCAGCACCGCGAGGTCACCGATGTCACCGGCGTGAAGGATGACGTCGGGGCTCAGCTCCGCCAGCCGCTCCCGCGTCGCCGGGTGCGGCTTGGAGTGCGTGTCCGACACCACTGCGAACCGGAAGGTGCCTTCCGGGCGCATGTGCAGTTCGACCTTGTTGGGAGCGCTGGTTCGAGGCAAGCACTTGCAGTGCTACCCTCGCGCGCCTCGGTTTTCAAATGGGCTGAGCTCGGAGCGTACGCGCTCTGCTGCAGCTGCGGGTCGCCTGCCGCGCCCACCACGGCACGGGGGCAAGGTCGCTCACCAGCCCTCCTCGCGGAAGCAGCGCCGCCGGCGCAGCGGACGGCCGGCGAGGCCGCCCCGGCGGAGGCGCCTCCGTTGGCCGCGCAAGCGCCCCCCTCATGCGCGCCCACGAATTGGTCACCGCGCAGCCTCGCACCTCTGCTGGCGCCGGGTAGGGGTCGCGCTGCGGAGCGACCAGACCAGCTCGGTGCCCAGCAGCTGCTGTTTGGGCCGGAGTGCACGGACTCACCGAGTGCCGCGCAGGGCGCCGCGTCTGCGACGCAGGTGGTGGACGGCGTGTCCATCGCGCTAGTGCAGCGCAGGCCCGCGGGCAAAAGTGGCCGCGGCTGGAGCGGCGACCAGTGCCAATTCGAGGTGAGGTTGGCGGACGGAGCGGGCAAGCCCACGCTGCTCGAGGAATCACGAGTGCCGCCGCACACGACCATCACCGCGCTGGTCCGCTCTGGCACCGCCGTTTACCTCAGCGTCGGATTCAATGGTTACGCGAAAGAGTTTCCACGCGGAGGCAACCGCGTGCTGGCGGTTGACGCGTGCGAGGGGCGCGTGGCCTGGCAATCCCCCGATGCAACGTCCAACGGCGGGCTGCTGCTCTTGGGCGACTACCTGATCGCGCCGTACGGTTTCACGAGCGAGCGGCGCTTCCTCCACGTGCTGGACGCTCACAGCGGGGCAGTCGTGCAGCGGCTGCCAGTCTTGGAGAATATTTGTCCGAGCAGGAGCTGGGCGCCGAACCATCGCCCTGGGGATCGCTGCGACGCGCCTGGCCAAGTGGTCGGCGCTGCCCGCGAACCTCGCGTGGAAAGCGGCCTTCTGCTCGTGGATACGAACACCGGCTCGGCCGCATTCCACTTTCGCTGACTTCTGCCTCAGAGGGCCCTCCCGCACGGGGCTGAGCGGGCACGCAGCGCTATGAATCCAGCTGGATACGCGCGGCACGGCGCTTGCTCCACCCTCCTGCCATGAGCAACGAAAGCAAGCGTTCGGAAGGCGCGGCCGAGAAACTCGGCGGCAAAATCAAGGGCACGATCGGCAAGCTGATCGACAACGAGCAGATGGAAGCCGAAGGCAAGGTCAAGGAGATGAAGGGCGAGGCCAAAGAAGAGTCCGCCAAGAGCGCAGAGCGCGCAAAAGGCAAGGTCGAGGAAGTGACGGGCGCGATCAAGAACCGCATCGGTCACGCCATCGACAACGAGCAGATGCAGGCCGAGGGTAAGCTCAAAGAAGTGACGGGCGAGGCCCGCCAACGCGCGAACCGCTGAGGTGCTCGAATCCCGCTACGGCACGAGCCTTGCTGGTGAAAGATGGTGATGTACGAATCTCCGCAATCTTTCGCCAGCAAGGCCGCCATCATCGAAGTACTGAAGCGCTCGTTCGGAGAAGCGCTCACCCGCGGGCAGCTCGTGGACGCGGTCTCTCGCGAGCTTTCGCTCGCTCCGCCAGAGACAGACGAGGTGGCTCGAGCCATCGAAGAGATGAAGCTCGAGTCGCAGCTACGGAGCGAGGTCGTCGACGGGGTCGAGAAGTTTCGGTTCAACGAGTCGCAGTGATTCAAGGAGTTGCGGAGTCCAGCCGTGCGCCCCCTCCGCCCGCCGGCGGCTCCGTTTCTCCGCCGGCGCCAGTCTCCTGGCCCGCTTCGCCGCCCTGTCCCGAAGAGCGAGGTGGGCAGGTTCGCGTAGTCGCACAATCGCTGTCATCGATACGGCTGCACGAAGTGGGCGCCGCGAGCAGCAAAGCAAGACCACTCGATACGACGAGGGCTCGGCGCATGGCTCGGTTAAAAGCTCCCACTGAGCCCAAGCTCCGCAGAATGCGCGTTCACGGCTAGAGCGGGAGCGACCCGCGGCGGCTGGGACGGCCAGAGCAGGAGGTAAGCCGCTGTCGCCGCGACCGAAAGCGCGGAGACGCCAACCCCCACGTTTGCCCACGTCGCCGCGCTGTGTTGACGCTCGATCGCCCCTCGAAGCCGAACGCACTCGAGCGAGGTAGCGCGTTCGAGGCAGCCCGAAGGCGAGATGCCGGCTTGGCGGCTCCGCCACTCCGACTCGGCATCGTTCGCCGCGACACCAAAGCCGACGGCAAGCCCAAGGCCGGTCGCGGTGAGCGCGCCACCGATCACTACCGGCCACCAGGCGCGCTCCTCCGGGCGATCCGACTGCAGCGCGGAAGGCTCCGCGAGCCGAGCCGGAGCGGAGCCGGCGGGCGTCACCGCAGGTCGCAGGTCGAGCTCGACGGTGTAGGTCTGTCCCGGCATCACGTCCAAAACCTGCCTGGCGGGAGCGACGCCCGCAGCGCGCGCCTCGATCGTGTGACGCCCCGGGGCGACGAAGAGCTCGCGACCGAGCAGCGAAGCGGCGACCACTTGCCCGTTCAAGGAGACGACGGCGGTGGGCGCATTCGCGGTCAGCCGCAAACCGCCGACCCTGCCCCGCAGCTCCAGCATACCGCTGCGCATGCGCTGTACGGTCTCCGGCTTCTCTACCGGCGCCACGTGCTCCAGCGCGAATGCGAGATGCCGCGCGGCCATGGGATAGTCGCCCAACTGGTATTCCACGAGCGCGAGCGACGACGCGACGTCGTAGGTGGGCGAGTCCGCCCAGAGCGGCAGTAGTAAGTCGCGCGCAGCTACCCAGTCTTTGCGCGAGATCGCGCGGTGGGCTTCGCGGTATCGCGTTTGCTCGTTTTCGGGAGAGTCTTCGGCGAGCGCAGGCGCGGCCGCGGTCAGGACGGTAGTGGCGAAGGCGAACAGCACCGTGCGGAGGGCCAACTGCGAGACCATGAACAGCTCTCAATCCGCGGGCGGTACGAAGGGCGCATCGAACGCGCTCTGCGAAACCGACGGCGACTGAGGCTTCGATACACCCAAGCGTTCGGCCTTGGTGCCACTTTCGCTCGCAGCGATTTTCTCCGGCACGGGCCGAGCGCTGACAACCTGAAGCGGCGGCGACGCGACGGCGGTCGGCTTCGGAGACTCGGTCGCACTTCGAGACGCAGACGTCGCCGAATGCAGCTTTCTCGAAATGGAATTTGCCGTCGAGACTGGTATCGACTTACCAGCCGACGCGCTCAGCCGCTGCGCCGCTGGCGCTGGCTGCACGGGCGCCTCCGCACGACGCTGCACGACGAACGCCGCCGTCAGCAGGAGCAGCATGGCCGCACCAACGCCCACGCCAAAGCGGCGGAAGCGCGCCTGGCGTGCTTGCCAAGTTTCGGCATTTTGCGGCAGTTTTGGCGTACTTTTCTGAGCTGCCGCCGCGAAGCTCGGCGGCAGAAGCACGGCGTGGCGAACCAACAGTTGAGGATCGGTGTTCATGCTCCGGTCACCCCATTGCGGCCGCGCGCCACCAACACGTGCGTCGACTGCTCGCCCATGAGCGGGGTCGATGTACCACGCTTCAGCGTCAGAAGAACAGAATTGTGGCTGCGGTCAGGCGCGCACTGGCACGCGATATGCTGCCCAGTCAGAACTGATGAGCACCGCAGCAAGGCTTGCACTCTTCGGCGGCGCCTGCGCGCTCGTCGGGGGGATCGTCTACGGCCGAGTGGGACTGCGGGAGCACAGCGCGCCGAGGCAAGTCGCCTCGGCCGTGGCTCACTTGCCCACTTCCACCTCGGCCGCACCGGCGCCCGGTACCATCCGCGATCCGCTCGTACCCCAGCGGCCCGTCTATCGCGACACTGCGCCGGAGCAGGACGTCGGGGACTGGGTCAAGGCTCGCCCGCGCTTCCAAATCTCGCGAAGCGCCGCCGAACGAGGTGGGCTCGAGCCGTGCGCAACCCAGCAGGTTGATACGAGCGCCTACACGCCGTGGGCGGCGCTGGGAGCAGGTCGCTACGTGATGCCGAAGGACGCTCCCACGGACGCCGCCGGCCGATTCGACTTGATCCTGCATTTGCACGGCGAGGAGCCGGTGCTCCGCGAGCTCGTGAAGAGCGAGCAGCGCTTCGTGCTCTACACGCTCACGCTACCGCCAGACCAAGGGTACGGTCCGCTATTCAGCGGCAGCCACCTGTACGAAAGCGTGGTGGCGGAGGTCGAACAAGCGGTCAGCCGCCGTGCGGGTCTCCGCGCGCGCGTGCGCCGGGTGGTACTGAGCGCCTGGAGCGCCGGCTTCGTGGGCATCGAGTCCGCGCTCGCACAGCCGACGAGCAAGGACGTGGACGCGGTCGTCCTGGTGGACGGTCTCCACGCTCCTCGCACGGACATCGAGGCCTTCAAGGCGCAGCTACAGCCGTTCGTGGACTACGCCAGCCGCGCCGCGGCCTCCGAGCGTTTCATGTTCGTCAGCCACTCGTCGATCGATCCGCCAGACTTCGCCTCCACGACGGAGTGCGCGCACTACTTGGTCGCGAGCTTGGGCGGGAAGCCGATCGCGGTTCGCCGCAACGACTCGCTCGGGCTGGAGCTGGTCGAGTACTTCACGCGGGGCAACTTCCACGTGCGCGGCTACTCGGGCAACGACAAGGCGGATCACTGCGCCCAGCTCGGCGTGCTGCGCGACGTCTACGGAGCCCTCGGCCGGCGCTGGGCTGCGCCGCGCCCGGCGGCAGGTACGAGCGGCACGCCGATTGCTCCGTAACGCGGAAGCATGCGTTACCACCGTTCGATTCTGGCCTGGCTCGGGCTCGCCGCCGCAACCGTCACCATCGCGGCCTTGGCCAAGCGGGTGCTCGCTCAGCGCCCCGGCCCACGCCCCGCAGTGCGACAGCCGCTCGTCGCGCGTGAGTTAGAGGAGCAAGGGCCGGACTCCGTGGCGCTCCCGCCACCGGCGAGCGTCCGCGATCTGAGCGCTCAGCCGCGGGACCATGCGCGGCGCGCCGCATCCCCCGAGGATGCAGAGGCGATCGGAGCCGACGAGCTGGGCGCTGCGTTCTTGGCGCGCGCCACCGGTTATGAGCAGCCAGACGACGCCGAAGAGGAAGACGAGCTCTCCGGCTTTCAAATCCACGAAGGTTGGCGTTGAAGCTTGGCAGCGTCCCGAGCGGACGGCCGGAGGCTAGAACATTCTTTCGCTGCGCTTCCGCGAACTTGGCGCTTGTGCTGCGCTGAATTGTCTCGAATGTGCGGTTTGGCCCCGGTGGGCTCTGCGCACCAGCGCGCAAATCGCGCGAGATTTTGTACGAATCGGCGCGCGGCATGGTGGCTGCAATCGCGCGCGCATGCTTCATCGCATTGCCTTCGTTGCGTCCAGTTTAGTGGTGAGCTCGTTGAGTTTCTCGGCGGCAGCGCAGACGCCGCCCGAGCCGGATCCCGGCATGCCCAAGGTTCCGGCGAACTCGCCTAGCGGCGTGTTTGGCGGCAAGGGGCAGCTGGCCATCTTGGCCGAAGCGGGCGTCGTCTTCTCGCACACCTCCATCAGCGGGACGGACGCGTCGTCCACCACGCTGGTGCTACGTCCGGCCGTCGACTACTTCGTCATCGACCACCTGTCGGTCGGCGCCTTCACGGGTGTGAGCTACGAAAAAGCTCAGGGCGCTAGCACGACGACTTACGCAATCGGCCCTCGCGTGGGTTACGACATTCCCTTCACCTCGCGCTTCTCCCTTTGGCCCAAGGCCGGTCTGTCTTTCAACAGCACGACGCTGAAGACCGACACGCCGTCTTTCTCCGACACCAACTCCGCGGTGGCCCTGAACCTGTTCGTTCCGGTGATGTACCACACCAATCACTACTTCGTGGGTTTCGGTCCCGCGCTCGACCGGGACCTCTCCGGCGATCTCAAGGCCACGACCTTCGCCCTGCGGCTGAACGTCGGCGGCTGGCTGTTCTAAGCGAGTCAATGTAGGAGCGGCGACGGGTCTGCGGGCTCGTCGTCGTCCGACTCTTCATCCGCGTCGTCCTCGAGCTCTTCGAAGTCCCCGCCTGCGAGCACCCGCTCCATGCCGCGCTTCAGCTCCGCGCTGGGCTCCTGCGCGATCGCGCGCTCCAGCGCGACGAGCAGCGCGTTCGGCCACTGCGGTTTGGTCCAGGCGGCCAAAGTGCGCACCGCGACGTTGCGGTTTCGGATGGTGGGGCTCTGCAGAGCCGCTCCCAAAAACGCGATTCCCTTGCCAGGGAACCTCGCGAGCTCGTTCACGATGGTCTCCAGGTGAGCGTGGGGCTCGAAACCAGCGCGCAGACCCAGCTCCAGACTCGGCCCGGTGGCGATACTGGTGAGCGGCACGTGCGGCGCCGCCGCGTCCAGCGCGCGGTCGATGGTCGCTCCTTCTGCGCCTTGCATGAGCTGAGACAGCGCGAGCGATAGCTGCCCCGCCTTCACCCGCGCTTCGTCATGCGCGAAGGTGGATACCCCTCGAGCTCGAGCGGCAGCGCTCGCCAACAGGAACTCCTCGTCTTCACCCGAGCTCAAGCCTTCTTCGATGAGCCGCAGGGCCTCCGCGCTCTCCCGCAGCTGGCGAATACGGGCCTGGAGTGCAGACGAAGGCTCCGAGCGCGCCGCCAGGGCGTCCAGCGCGGAGAGCTCCTCCAAATTTAGCTTGCCGCTCTCCAGGTGCTCCAGGAACGCGGCGACCGCCGCGTCCGCGTGGGGATAATCGGCGAGATCCTGCGCCGGACCTCCGTTCGCCAAGGCACGCAGGATCCCAGCCGCGCCTTTCAGTAAGGCGGCGTCGGGCGCCGGGCTGCTCAATGCGACGTGCAGCTTTCCGCCCATCGCGGCGGTGTACGCCAAGTACTCGTCCATGACCGAGTTGCGGAAGCCGTCTCGCAACAGCCACCCTTGCACCTCCGGATCTTGGGAATCCACCAGACGCTCCACCACCTGAATTCGCCCCCAGCCGTCCACCCGCTGCGCGAGCTGGAAGAGCGCGCGCTCCGCTTGCTCGCGGTTCTGGTTGACGAGCGCTACCGCCGCAAACAGCGTGAATTCGTCATGCACGCCGAGCGCGAGGATGAGCTCCGTGTCGTCCGCTTCGATGCTACCGATGAGCGCGAGCCCCAGCTTGACCGCTTCGCGGTGGGGCGCCTCGCGAGCGAGCACATCGCCGAGCGCGTGAACGCGGTTCGCCTGGATGCCCGTAGCGTCCCGGAGCCTATCCGTCAGGCGGTCTACGATTCCGAGCAGAGGCTCTCGCGTTGCCAACAGGTAGAGCTGGCGTAGCCTCTCCGAATCCGCGCGCGTGAGCACGGCCACCAGAGCGGCCGCGAGCTCGTCCACCCGCTCTCCGTCCGTGCTGCGATTGACGTGGTGCCCGAACACGCCGTCCAAAGCGCCGGCGGCCCAGCGCAAGCGGCTGGGCTCTTGGAGCGCCTCGTCCCCCAAAGTCAGCGCCGCGTCGTCCAGCGCGCCGCTAGGCAGCGTGTGACGCCGCAGATGTTCGTAGATGCTCTCACCGTCGGGCCAGGGCCGCGCCACACCGGTGAGCGACCAGCTGCCGCGAAAGCGATCGAAGAAGCCCACGCGCGAAGCATAGAACGTCCTTCGCCACCGACGCCAGAGCCAGAGCCGTAGCCGCTCGAGCGCGGGCAACGGGCCAGCCTTGGAAGCTCACACCGCGCGCGCCAGCTGCTCGACGTCCGGCCTCTGCACGCCGCTTCCGAGCAGCTCCAGCGCCAGACGGATGAAGTCCGACTTCGTGAGGATGCCGAGCAAGGCTCCCTCCGCGTCGACGACTGGCAAGCAGCCGATCTTCGACTCGTAAAGCACCTTGCCCGCTTGAATGATCGAGTCTTCCGGCTGCACGGTGAGCACCTCGTGCTGCATCACGCGAGCCACGGGCTGCTGGAGAATCACGGCATTGCGCTCGGCTTCCTGGTCCGAAAGAAAGCTAGACGAGGCGTGCAGTAGGTCACCGTGGCTCAGTAGCCCGACCAATCTGCCCCGGCTGTCCACGACCGGCAGGTGTCTAAAGCGCAGGCGCTGCATGCCTTGCTCCGCCTCCTCCAGCGCGTCCCCCTCGGTTATGGTGACGATCTTACGCGTCATTACCTCGGCAACGGTGGTGGGCGGCGTGATCATGCGCGCCCTTAGTGCAACGTACGAGCCAAGTCTCGCGACTCCTCGTTCGACGCATTTCTGACGCGGTAGTGACCAGATGGGGACTAGCTGGACTCAGGGAGTGGTGCGGGCAAGAGCGCAACTACCGCACGCTCCACCGCTTCTACGCTGATGCTGGCGGCAGCGAGCGGCGCGCCGACCTTCAGGGAAACCGGTTGCCGCAGGTGACCTAGCCTTCGACGCAGCGGCCCCTTGCCGTAGCGGCTGAACCAGCTGCCCCACAATCCGTTTAGCCCGAGCGGGATGACCGGCACGGGGTCGCTCTCCACGATGCGCTCGATGCCGCGCCGGAACGGCGATAGCTTGCCGTCCCTCGTCAGGCGCCCCTCGGGGAAGATGCACACCAGCTCGCCTTCACGAAGCGCCTCCCGAATGGAACCGAAGGCGGCCTCCAGCACCTCGGGATTTTCCTTGGCGGAGGCGATGGGGATCACCTTCGCGTCGCGAAAGAGCCGGCCCGTGAGGGGAAGCGCGAGGAACTCGTGATGCATCACGAACCGGATCGGGCGCTGCGTCGATGCGGCCAAGATCAACCAATCAACGAACGTGACGTGATTGCACACCAGCACCGCGGCGCCGGTCTTGGGAATGCGCTCCCGGCCCGAGATCTCCAATTTGTACACGACGTGAGCGAGCACCCAGCAAATGAGCCGGAACATGAACTCCGGTACGACGCTGTACGTGTAAACCGCGACTCCCACGTTGACGACGGCGAGCACCAGCAGCACTTGCGGCGTGGTCACGCCCAGGCTCGAAAGGAGCGCTAGCGCGGCGCTGCCCACGACCATGAACACCGCGTTGAGCACGTTGTTCGCGGCTACGACGCGCGCTCGCGTGCCGGGGTCACTGCGACCTTGCAGCAGAGTGTAGAGCGGCACCGTGAAGACTCCGCCGGAAACGGCCAGCAGCAGCACCGCGGCAGTCGCCCATAGCCCGCGAGATCGCCCCAAAAAATCAGCAATGCCGAGCGACCCGGCGTGCGCAGCGAGCGGCGCGCTCACCACTCCGAGGAGCGCCAAGAACACGGTGAGCCCGAGGGCGCCGAACGGCACGAGACCCAGCTCTATCTGCTCGAACGAGAGCTTCTCGCACAGCACCGCGCCGAGCCCGACGCCGACCGAAAACGCGCCCAGAGCAAAGGTGACCACGCCCGGGCCGCCTCCCCAATGCACGCGCACCAGCTGAGGCAAGACAGACAGCACCACCGCGCCGAGCAGCCAAAACCAGGAGATGCCCAGGATCGAGTGCAGCACCGCGCGGTTCTGGCGAGCAATGCCCACTAGCTCCCAATTCGGGCGCAGCCACCCAAAGCTCACGCGCAGGGTCGGGTCCGCCGCGGGCAGCGCGGGCACTCGCCGCGCGGCGAAGAGCCCTGCCGCCGCGACCGCGACTCCCACGCTCGCCACCTCCAGCCGCGGCCGCGACGCCAGCACACCGCCTGCGATCGTGCCGAGCAAGATGGCGAGAAAGGTGCCCATCTCGATGTAGGCGTTACCCTTCACGAGCTTCTCTTGCGGGAGCAGCTCCGGCAAGGCTCCGTACTTGAGCGGCCCGAAGAACGCCGCTTGCGTGCCGAGCAGAAACAACGACATCAGGCAGAGGGTCATGCTGCCCAAGACCAGCCCCGCTCCGCCGACGAGCATGATGACGCACTCGCCCAGCTTGGTGAGCACGATCAAGCGCTGCTTGGGATAGCGGTCCGCCAATTGCCCCCCGAGCGCCGAGAACAGGGCGAATGGCAAGATGAGCAGCGCCCCCGCGAGCGCGACCAAGGCGGTCGGGTCGAGCCCCGCGAAGCTCACCGCCGAAAACGTGATCGTGACCGTCAACGTGGTCTTGAACAGGTTGTCGTTGAAGGCGCCGAGGAATTGCGTCGTGAAGAGCGCCCCGAAGCCGCCCCGACGCTCGGCGTCACTCGTTACGGAGCGACCTTGCCCGAACGACTCCCTGGTCACTCTCGACTCCCCCGTCCCGCGCGTCGCACTCATGATTAGGCCGAGAAGTGTCCGGGATGAAGGCCTCTCGACGCAAGCGGCACCCTCGCGCGTTCGGGATTTTCCTGGTCTCGCCAGCAGCCCCTTGCCCCGGAGTCAGCCTCCGGGTGAAAACTCGGCGAATGGCCTTGCGCAAGGTGCTCATGATCGACGACCACGCGATGGTGCGCGAGGGCACGCGGCTGCTGTTCGCGCAGCAGGACCTCGCTTGCGAGTTGGTGGAGGCTGGCAGCTGGGGGGAGGCGCGACAACTGCTGCAGAGCGCGAGCGATTTCGACTGGGTGCTGCTGGACTTGGCGCTGCCGGATATCGACGGCATGGTCGCCCTCGCCGAGCTGCGCGCTCACCCTCGCGGGGTGCCGGTCGTGGTGCTTTCGAGCACGGAGGACCGCGCGGTGGTGCTGGAGTGCATCAACCGCGGTGCGATGGGCTTCATCGCCAAGGCATCCAGCGGCGCCGTGCTCGCGGACGCGCTGCGCGTCGTGTTCGCGGGCGGCGTTTACCTGCCGCCGGCAATCGTAGGAAAGTCCAGCCCGCCGCCCGAGCCGGCCCAAGTGATGGCCGCGACGCGCGATGAGCTCACGCGCCTGGGCCTCACCCCGCGGCAGCTCGAGGTTTTGCAGCTCATGGTACAGGGCTTGACCAACAAGCTGATCGCTCAGCGGCTGCAGCTCGCGGAGCCGACGGTCAAGACCCACGTCGCCGCCGGCTTGCGCGCGTTGAACGTGAAGAACCGTACCCAAGCCGTGTTCGCGCTGGCGAGATGGCGGCCGGGCCAGGGCCCGCTCGCGGCCAACCATGAATGAAGCGGCGCCGCTCGCCCAGCGGCTCCTCGCCGCTCAGCTGCGCATCATCATCGGAGAGTCGCCCCAAGGCGTGGCCGCTCCGGCGCTGCTCGGCGCGATCAGCGCGGCCCTCGTGTGGGAGAGCGCGCCGCGACTGCCGCTCGTCCTCACCCTGAGCTGCCTCCTCCTCACGTTGAGCGTGTGGTTGTTCTTCTATCGGGAGTTCAAGCGCTCCGGCATCGCCGACGCGGACGCCGATCGCTGGGCGCGGCGAACGTTTTGGAAGACGCTCGCCCATGGGCTGTGCTGGGGCGTCTATAGCTTGATCGCGTTTCCCGCGAGCCCCACCTACCAGAGCCTTCTCGTGGCCTTCATGTATGGCCTCGTGGCGGGAGGGGTCGTGGTCGACGGCCCCCACTTCAAGATCTTCACCGCGTTCGCGCTGCCTACCCTGCTGCCCGTCGTCGTCCGCTGCTTCGTGGAGGGAACCACGGTCAGCATCGCGAGCGGCGCGGCCGGGCTCGTTGGCGTCGGGCAAAGCTTGTTCGCGGCCCTGAGCTCGTCGCGCGTCAACGAGCAGGCCATCTTGGCTCGCTTCGAAAACCAAGCGCTGCTGGAGGAGCTCGAGAAGCAGAAGGAGCAGGCCCTCGAAGCGCGCAGCCGGGCCGAGGCCGCCAACCGAGAAAAATCGCGGTTTTTGGCGGCGGCGAGCCACGACCTGCGCCAGCCGATGCATGCGCTACGCCTCTTTGCCTCCGCCGCGCTGAGCAGCCCGAGCGACGCGGAGCGACGGCTGATCGTGGAGCGTATCGACGCGTCGGTCGGCTCCCTCTCCGCGCTCTTCGATTCTTTGCTGGAGGTCTCGCGGCTGGACGCGGGAGCGCTGGAGCCGCGCCTGGGCACGTTGCGCCTGCAACCTTTGCTCGCCGAGCTCTTGGCGGAGCACGCCTCCGCGGCCTACGAAAGAGGCCTCACGCTACGCGTCCGCGCGCGGGACCTCGACGTGCGCACGGACGCGGTGCTGCTCGGTCGGCTGCTCCGCAATCTGCTCTCGAACTCCCTCCGCTACACGGAGCGCGGCGGCGTGCTGCTCTCATGCCGTCGCCGCGGCAACAAGGCGCGCCTGGAGGTGTGGGACACCGGCGTCGGCATCCCGCCCGAGCTCCAGACCCAAGTCTTCGACGAGTTCTTTCAGATCGGCAACGCCGAGCGAGATCGCCGGAAGGGCGTCGGCCTTGGCCTCTCGATCGTGGCGCGCATCGCCGCGCTGCTCGGCTACGCGGTAGAGGTGACGTCACGGGTCGGCAGGGGGTCGCGCTTCGCGGTCGAGCTGCCGCTGCACGACGCGCCCGAGTCGGAAAAGGCGCTCCGGCACCTGCCGAGTGACGGCGCGCTCTTCGGCGTGCTCGTAGTGGTGCTGGACGACGAGCCCGAGATCTTGGCCGCGATGTCGCTGTGGCTTCGCCAGTACGGCTGCCACGTCATCGCCGCAGAGTCGCTGGACCAGGCTCGCGCGCTGCTCGGGGCCGAAGGCGCGCCCCCGCAGCTCCTGATCACCGACTACCGATTGCGCGGGGGTGAGACGGGCATGAACGCGGCCAGGGCGCTACGCGCAGAGCTCGACCCGGACCTGCCGGTGCTCCTCATCACGGGCGATAGCGGCGTGGACATTTCCGGAGCGGGGTTGAGGCTCCTCAAGAAGCCGGTCTCGCGCGAGCAGCTCGAGCAGGCGATGCTCGAGCTGCTGTGAGCCGCGGCCGTTACTTCGGGAGGCAGCCGGGGCGCGTCGGACCAACCGCGACGTCGTCGTACCAGATCTCGCGCGCGGGGCCGTGCAGCTTGTTGAAGCCGAATTTAAAAAACGCGAAGGGCTTGGCGACCGTGGCCGGGTAATCCGTGGCGTCGATCTTCAGCTCACCGTTGATGTACAGCTGTTGAACGCGCGCGACGCTGTCGTACGAAAGCTCGATGCAATGCCACTCACCCTTGGCTAGCGTGTACGGCATCGGCGTGCCCATGACGCGCCCAAACCCCATCGGCCAGCGCACGTTGTCCATCGTATTGAACGAGATGCCCACGTCTTCCGCAAACTCGACCATCACCGACGAGTTCGGTTCGTCCGTATCGGCCGCCCCGGCGAACACGTTGTGGTCCACGATGCCGAGGTCCGCGTCCGCCTGGCGGATGTAGAAGCGCGCCCAAAACTTGCCGCCCGCCGGCGCCGGCACCGCGAGCATCTGGTACCCACTACCGGAACCAGAGGGGTTCTTCAGCTTCAGCGAGGACTTACCGCTCTTGAACACGGTCGTATCGACCTCGAAGTCGCGCGTCCACTCGCCCGGCGCGGCGTTCACCTTGTAAACCGCGCCCGCCGGTAGCGTGGTCTCCTCGAAGCCCGAGCAGAAGGTCTTGTCCGCCGGGCACGCGACTCCCGCCGAGCCGCCGCCGGTACCGCCGACCGCGCTGCCGCCACTTCCTCCAGAGCCGCTCCCGCCGCCACCGACGGCACTACCTGCCGAGCCAGCCGAGCCCGCGGTTCCGGCAGTCGTGCCCGAGCCACCTCCGCCTGTCGCAACGGAGCCGCCACTGCCGCCTGCCGTCCCGGTACCGGCGCTGCTTCCGCCCGCTCCCGTGCCGGCTGCGCCTCCTACGGGCGGATTTTCACCCGTACTGCTATCACTGGAGCAGGCGACCAAAGAGGAAACGAAGGCCAAAGCGCCGACGACGCGGCCAAAAACATGCGGCTTCATGCGGCGGAGAAGCTAGCTCAGCCGTCTGACGGAGCAACCGGAATCGATGACAGCTCCGCGCGGCGAGCGGCAATGGCAATCCTCTTTCCTGAACCGTCAAGGTCCTCGTCGCACTCGCCTCGCACAGGGAGATTCGCCGCACACGCGGAAAAATGTCCCTGAATTGTGCTCTCCGACGCGTCGGAGCTGCGGCGCACGTCTTGCTAACCGCGCTGCATGGCGGAAGCGAACGCTCAGGAGCTGCAGAGCACGTATCACGGAGCTGCGACCTTCGGTCCGCACGCGCCGATGACTCTGTCCCAAGCCTCCTACCTCATGACCCTGTGTGAGGAAACGAACGAGGTGTTGGACGACTCGCTGAGCCAGGCGGAAGCGGCGGAGCTGATTTACCAGCTGGAGCTCGCGACGGGGC
The DNA here is from genome assembly GCA_004193285.1 of Myxococcales bacterium. Classification (GTDB taxonomy): domain Bacteria; phylum Myxococcota_A; class Polyangia; order Polyangiales; family Polyangiaceae; genus PMG-095. Next base: position 49,890 of record SECP01000036.1, read on the forward strand.
GCGCGGAGCAAAGCCTGCCGTGGCGAGAGCAGTGACGAGTTGGAGCTAGGGTAAACTGGGCCCTCAGCCGCCCTCATCACCGCACGGAGCGAACGGCTCGCTTGCGGGTTGGATCGGCTCGCTCGCGCCGTGCTCTGTCCAGTGCACGGACGCGATCTGGGAAGCAGCAGTGGGGGCCAAGACGAGCGAGAGCGACAGCCAGCCGCGCTCACAGGCGAGCAGCCAGCGCGCTTCGGTCGCGCCCAGCCGCTGCGGAGAGCCGGAGGGCTCACAGCGGCCGTGGTCGCGCTTCAACCGAGAAAACGCCTCGGGGATGCTCGCCAACCACGAGTAGCGAAGACTGTCCGGATCGAAGCTTTCGCGGAACCTTGCGGCGTCGAACCGGGCGAGTAGCTCGTTGACCTCGGCGATGCGCTGCGCCAGCTGGGGGGAGACGTTATCGCTCGGTAGCTCGAGCACGCCGCCCTGCCGGAGCACTCCCATCGCACGCTCGAAGGTCTTCGAGTCGCCGACGGCCGCCGTCGTCGAGAAGACCACGACGCCCAGGCCGTGTTGAGGTAGCAGGCGAACGTACGAGAAGTAGCCTGGCTCATAGCCGCCGTGCTGAACGATGCCGTCGAAGGCGCACGTGGTTTGCTGCACCCAGCCGTAGCCGTAGCGCGCAGCGCTGAGCGAGAGCGCGCCGCCCGCCAACTTCTTCGCGACCGGCACGTCCGCGTTCCAGCGCAGCCAGCTCTGCCCACGATGCATCTCGCGCAGGCTGCTGCGGCGTAGCGGCCCCTCCTCCGGCGCATCCCGGGCTGGGTAAGCTGCTAGCTGGAACGCCAGGTAGCGCGCGTAGTCGCGCAGCGACGTGTAGAGCCCTCCTGCTGGCGCGAACACGCCGTCATCCGGGTGCGGCTCGGCGTACAGGGCGTCGTTCTGGGCGGCATCTCGGTAATAGCCGACGGCGAGACCCCGCGCGGGCCGCTTGGCTCCAGTCGCGGTCATTCCCAGTGGCAGCAGCAGCTCGGTGCGCAAATAGTCCAGGAAATGCTGCCCGGTGAGCCGCTCCACGACTCGACCGAGCAACGCGTAGCCGAGGTTCGAGTAGGCGTAACGCTCGCCGGGTACCGAAGAGAGACGCGGGCGCCCCTCGAGGAAGCGGGTGAGCTCGGCGTCGTCGTAACCAAAGGAGACGGTCCCCCACGTGTCGTCGTACGGAAGGCCGGAGGTCATCGTGAGCAGGTGGCGGAGCGTGATGGGCCCTGCGTCGGAGCTCGGCGACTGCAGCCGCGCGAGCTCCGGCAGGTACCTGACGGCTGGCGCGTCCAGCTGGAGCAAGCCGCGATCGCGCAGCTGTAGGATCGTGGTCGCGGCGAAGCTCTTCGTCAGCGAACCGATGCGAAATACGGTGCGCTCGTCGACGGCAGCCCCTGAGCTCACGTCGCTCACGCCGAACGTGCCGACATAAACGAGCTCGCCTTCCAGCACGATCCCGACCGCCGCTGCGGTCGCCCCGGACTCGCTCAGCCGAGCCCGGTACACATCGTCCAGAGCGCCAGCGACCGCGAGCAAACGCGCTTTGCGTGCCGCGGGCGCCGGCGTGGGAACGAACGGCGCCGCCGCGGCCGCCGCTGGCGACGCCGAGCGCCCCGGCGGCAAAGCGCCGACCGGGCGCGGCGGCGAGCAGGCGCAGATTGTGCCAGCCATGAACGCCGCGCCGTACACCAGGCGCGCTCTCCCCCGGCATTTCCCGGCTTTCCCAACCATCCGCGACATTTAGAGCACATTTCGGGCCGTCGCGCGGGGGTCGGGTTGCCCGGCTCGCGGAGCGCATGCTACGCGCTGCGCGTGCGTCGCCTGCTACTCGTCTTGCCGCTGTGCGTGCTCACTCCATACGCAGCCCTGGGGAGCTCCCCCGCAGCCGATGAGCCCGCCCGCGCGACCGGCTCGCCCATCCCGAACGACAGCACGCAGCTCGTGCTCGTCCGTTCCATCGCCTGGTGGGCTAGCACCGGCACGTTGCAGCGTTACGAGCGCGCCTCCGGCGGGGACTGGAAGGTCCTCGGCGAACCGATCCCGGTGGATCTGGGTCGCAGCGGGATGGGCTGGGGCCGCGGCTTGCACCAGGCGCTCGGGCGCGGCGGCCCCGTCAAGCGCGAGGGCGACCGCCGCTCACCCGCCGGCGTGTACCGGCTGGACACCGCGTTCGGCGCCGCAGGGTCAATGCCAGGCGGGTCGAAGGCGTATCCCTACCTGCAGACGCGCTCCACGACGTACTGCGTGGAGGATGCCCGCTCGGCGCACTACAACCAGCTCATTGACTCGACCAAGGTGACCCCCGCGGCTTGGGAGCAGTGGAGCGAGATGGCGAGGCCGGACGGCCTCTTCAAGTGGGGAGTGGTGGTGGAGCAAAACTCCCCCGAGCCGCAAAAAGGCGCAGGTTCTTGCGTATTTCTTCACATTTGGCGCGGCCCCGGCCGCCCTACCGCCGGCTGCACCGCGATGCCGGAAGAGCAGCTCGTGCAGGTGCTGGGCTGGCTCACGGCGAGCAAGAAGCCGCTCCTGGTGCAGCTACCCGACCCGGTGTTGAAGGAAGCGCGCGCCGCCTGGGGTTTGCCGTGAGGAGCCGCAGGCGCGGCAGCGAGACCTGAAGCCGGCACGGTAGCCTGCTGCGGAGGGGGCTGCTCGTTGGCAGCCCGCCCTCACTTTCCGGTGAGCTTGCCCTCCACGCCCTTCACGTAAAAGTTGATGCCGAGCAGCATCTTCGTCTCCCCCACCTCGCCCGCTTTGAGCACTTCTTTGCCGGCTTGGTCCACGATGGGGCCCTTCCAAATGGTGAAGGTCCCGTCGCGCAAGCCCTGCTTGATCTCTTCGACTTTGGCTTTGGTGGCCGCCGGCACCTGGTCCGAGATGTTCACGAGGTCGATGGCGCCTTCCTTCACTCCCCACCATGTTTGCTCGACCTTCCACGTGCCCTCCAGCGCGTCTTTGATGGCCTTCTTGTAGTAGGGAGCCCAGTTGATGACGGCGGAGGCGAGGTGCGCCTTCGGCCCGAACTTGCTCATGTCGGAATCCCAACCGAAGGCCATTTTTCCGGCCTTTTCTGCGGTTTGGAGGACCGCCGAGGAGTCCGTATTCTGCATGAGCACGTCCGCGCCCTGGTCGAGCAGGGCCTGCGCGGCGTCCGTCTCTTTCGGCGGATCGAACCACTTGCCGACCCAGACGACCTTGGTCTTGATCCCCGGGTTGACGCTCTGCGCCCCGAGCGTGAACGAGTCGATGTTGCGGATGACTTCGGGAATGGGAATGGAGCCGACCACCCCCAGGGTCTTGGTCTTGGTCATGGCCCCGGCGATGACGCCCGCCAGGTAAGCGCCTTCGTACGTGCGCGAGTCGTAGATGCGCAGGTTCTCGGCTGTCTTGTAGCCGGTGGCGTGCTCGAGCTTCACGTTCTTGGAGTCCGCCGCGACCTTCAACATGGGCTCCATGTAGCCGAAGGTCGTGCCGAAGATGAGCGTGTTGCCCTGCTCGACCATGTCGCGGATGACGCGCTCAGCGTCCGCGGCCTCCGGCACATTTTCGACGAAGCTGGTCTTCACCTTACCGGCGAACGCCGCCTCTGCTTCCTTGCGGCCCCTATCGTGCGCGAAGGTCCAACCTGCGTCGCCCACGGGGCCGACGTAGGCGAACGCGACCTTCAGCGGCCCTTCCTTGGGCGCGCTATCAACGGCTGCGGCCGCGCTGGCGGTGGGAGCGGCCTCGGGCGCCGGCTTTTTGTCGCAGCCGAAGCCGAGCAGCAGCACGCCGCCGATGAAGAGAGGACGAGAGCGGAGCGGAAGAGCGAGAAGCGTCATGTGATTCACGATCCTGGGTAAAAGGGCTTTCCGAGAGAGGCCGGCATGTTGTCGGCAATGAACCGAGGGCTGCGCGAGATGAGCACGAGCACCGCGATGGTGGAGAGGTACGGCAGCGCCGAGAGCAGCTCGATGGGCACGCTCACGCCGCGACCTTGCAAGTTGAGCTGAAGCACGGTGACGCCGCCGAACAGGTAGGCGCCGAGCAGCGCCCGCCAAGGGCGCCACGTGGCGAAGGTGGTGAGCGCGAGAGCAATCCAGCCCTTGCCGGAGATCATGCCCTCCACCCAGAGCGGCGTCGCTACCACCGAGACGTAAGCTCCGGCTAGCCCCACCAGGGCTCCGCCCGTGACCATCGCCGCGAGGCGAATCCAGCGAACACGATAGCCGAGGGCTTGTGCGGCCTCGGGGGATTCGCCGATGGCCCGCACCACGAGCCCCGCCTTGGAGCGCCAGAAGAACCAGCCTTGCAGCAGCGCGAGCGCCACCGCCACGTACGCCAGCGGGTGCTGCGTGAAAAGCGCCGGACCCACGAACGGGAGCTCGGCCAGGAAAGGCACCCCCGCGCCGGCCCGGGCTCCGAGGCTCTCTTGGGTGTACCCCACGCCCACGAACGCCGAAAAGCCAGCACCGAACAGGGACACCGCCAGCCCGCTCGCGTACTGATTGGTGTTGAGCCAGATCACCATCGCGCCCAGCACCGCAGAGAGGGCGGCCGCCGCGAGCGCGCCCGCAAGCAGCCCCAAGAGCGGACTGCTGGTGGTGACCGCGCAAGCGAAGCCGGTGATGGCCGCGACCAGCATGAGCCCTTCTGCTCCCAGGTTGATGACCCCCGCGCGTTCGTTGACGATGAGGCCCAGCGCTGCGAGCGCGAGCGGGGTGCCGGAGGCGAGCGTCGAAGCGATGAGCGAGGCAAGCTCGTTCACGGCGCCTCCGCGGAGGAACGACGCCAGCCGACGACTCGCACCCGGTGATGAATGAGCGTGTCGCAGCTGAGCAGCGAAAACAGGAGCAAGCCCTGCAGCACGCCCGTGATGGACTTCGGGAGCCCGAGCCGAGACTGCGAAAGCTCGCCACCGAGGTAAAACATGCTCAGCAGCACCGAAGAGAGCGTCACCCCGAGCGGGGAAAGCCGGCCCACGAAGGCCACGATGATGGCGGCGAAGCCGTAGCCGACCGGCACCTGAGTCGTGAGCTGCCCGACCGGCCCCGCTACCTCCAAGGCGCCGGCCAGGCCCGCGGTCGCGCCCGAGAGCAGCAGCGGAGTCCACAGCGCGCTGCGAGAAGAGAAGCCGGCGTAGCGCGCGGCGCGGGGCGAGAGGCCGCCGACCTCTAGGCGGTAGCCCACGTGCGTGCGGTGCATGAGCAGCCAGAACAGCGCGGCCATGACGACCGTGAGCGGAACACCGTAGTTGGCGCGAGACCCCTCCAGCAGCCGCGGGACACGCGCGGCCGAAAGGAAGTTGATCGTTTGCGGGAAGTTGTAGCCGTTCGGATCCTTCCACGGCCCGTGCACGACGTAGCTCAGCAGCTGCTCGGCTACGTAGACGAGCATCAAGCTCACCAAGATCTCGCTGGCGTTGAAGCGGTCCCGAAGTAGCGCCGTGACCGCGGCCCAGGCTGCTCCCGCAAATGCTCCCGCGAGCAAGACGCCGACGAAGAACCAGGGCGAGCTGCTCGGCGTGGCCCGAAGCGCGACCCCGGTGGCGCCCAGCGCGCCCAAGATGAGCTGCCCTTCGGCTCCAATGTTCCAGACATTGGCGCGAAAACACAGGGAAAGACCGAGCCCAATCAGCAGGAGCGGGCACGCCTTGATCGAGAGCTCCGCCAGCGCACGTTCGCTCTTCAGAGGCTCATAGAAGAAAAGCGTGAGCCCACGCAGCGGGTCCATGCCGAGCGCGACGAACAGCGCGAAGCCGACGAGTAGCGTGAGCGCCAGCGCGAGCACGGGCGAGGCAAGGGCTAGGGCCCGCGAAGGCTCAGCTCTGGGCTCGAGCGTCAGCAACTTGCCGCTCCATGAGAGGTTGCGGGGAAGCGACCGCTTCGGGCTCGGGCCACAGGCCGCTCATCCATTCGCCGATCGACGCCCGCGTCGCGTCCTTGCGAGCGATGCGCGGCGACATGCGGCCGCCGGCCATCACCACGAGCGCGTCCGACAGCTCCATGAGCTCGTCCAGCTCCTCGCTCACCACGAGCACGGACGTTCCCGCGTCGCGCAGCGCCAAGAGCTCCGCGCGGATCTGTGCGGCCGCGCCCACGTCCACCCCCCACGTCGGTTGCGATACGATGAGCACGCGGGGCGAAGCGTCGATCTCGCGGCCCACCACGTACTTTTGCAGGTTTCCGCCGGAGAGGCTGCGCGCGGGCGCGTCTGGCCCCCGCGTTTTTACCGCGAAGCGCTCGATGATTTTGGCTGCCAATCGCCGCAGCGGCGCGCGCCGCAGCAGCGGCCCCTTTCCGGCCGCTTCCCGGCGCGTGAGCAGGGCGTTGTCGGCCAGGGAGAGCGTCGGCACCGTTGCGCGCCCGAGCCGCTCCTCCGGGACGAAATGCAGGCCGAGGCCCCGGCGCTGCGCGGGGCGCGCGGCCGAGATGTCTCGCCCGAATAGGCGCACGCTGCCGGGTCCCCCGCGCGGGTCCTCACCGGAGAGAGCCGCGAGAAGCTCCCCCTGGCCGTTGCCCGACACTCCCGCAATGCCCAGCACCTCGCCCGCGTGAGCGACGAGCGAGACCTCACGCAAAGTCACCGCGAGCTCGTGCGGCGCCGCCAGGCTCAAGCTATTCACCTCGAGCGCCACCGGCCCCGGCTCGCGCGCGTGGTGCACTAGCGGCGGCGGCTCCGCCCCGATCATGAGCCGCGAGAGGCTAGCCGTGGTCTCGATGGCGGGGTCGCTCACCTCCCCCGTGACCTTGCCCGCTCGCAGCACCGTGCAGTGATGGCAAAGCGCGCGGATCTCGTCGAGCTTGTGGCTGATGTAGAGGATGGAGCAGCCGTCCCGGGCGAGCTGGCGCAACGTTTCGAAGAGCTCTGTCACCGCCTGGGGGGTGAGCACGCTGGTCGGCTCGTCCAAAATGAGGAGGCGCGGGTCGGCGAGGAGCGCCCGCACGATCTCGACCCGCTGCCGCTCGCCGACCGAGAGCGTGTGCACGGGTCGCCCGGGGTCCACGGAGAGCCCGTAGCGCGCAGACTGCTCGCGGATGCGTTCGCTGACCTGCTGTTTCGACCTTCCTGGCAGAGCGAGCCACACGTTTTCCGCCACCGTGAGCGTCTCGAACAGCGAAAAGTGCTGAAAGACCATGGCGATCCCGAGCCGCCGCGCGTGCTCTGGGCTGGCGACGCGCACCGGCACGCCATTCCACAGCATGCGGCCCGAGTCGGGTTGGATGACGCCGTAGATGATCTTCATCAGCGTCGACTTGCCCGCCCCGTTCTCGCCCAGCACGGCGTGGATCTGCCCGGGCGCGACCTTGAGACACACGCCGTCGTTCGCCCGAGCGCCCGGGTACGACTTGGTGATGTCCTGGAGCTCGAGCCTCAACACCGGCATGCTCAGGCCATGGTCGTGTCCAGCGGGTTTCGTCAGCCGCCCAAACGGGCGCGACGCGCGGCGAGGATCCTAGCGAACGAGCGCAGCTCGACCTCGGTCGCCGTCAGCCCGGTTTGCTCGATGTCCGCCAGGTCGATCGCGCCGCAGTTGTAGGCCCGCAGGAAGTAGTTCAGCAGCCCCTGCCCGGTCGCGGCGTCGTCGAACACGTCCCCCACCAGCGTGGCTTGCGCGGCTTTGTCGATGAAATTTTTGAGCCGTTCGCCCGCGCTCTTCAAGCTTTCCAGAAAGAAAGCATAGCAAGCCGCGTAGCGCACCGGGAGCTGAGCCGGATGCAGATCCCAGCCCTGGTAGAAGCCGCCTTCGAGCGAGTGGCGGATGTGGCGATGCGAGAGCTGCCAGGCGCCGTGAACCGCGGCGCGGTTCTCCTCGGCTTGCGCGGCGCTGAGCCCCTGACCGCGGTGAACCGGGACCGGCATCACGTTCGTCGCGCCGTCCGACAGAAAAACACCAGTGCCTGCGAAGGAGAGGAGCATCAGCCCCTTGGCGAGATCACACATCGGGTGATCCATCGCTTGCAGCGCGGCGGTGATGTTGCAGGAAGCCGTGAAGTCGTAGGTACCGAGGTGCGCTCCCACGCACCTCCCGGCGCTCGCTGCGAGCAGCGCCGGCATCGGGCAGTAGCCGTCCGGCCCGATGATGGCCTGCGTGGTCTCGATCATCAGCTCGAAGCGGAGAGCGCCCTCGGACAGACCGTGCCGCTGCTCCAGCAGTGATAGAAGCCGCACGAGCGCTTGGGGTTGCTCGGGGATTTGTACCTTGGGCAGCGTGACCACGAAATTCCGAGGCAGCTCACCGCCTGTCGCCGCCAGCAGCGCATCGATGAAGAGCTCCAGCGTTCGGGCGCCTCGGAGCGCCCACTCTTCCCCGAACGATTTGATGCGGATGCCGATGAAGGGCGGCAAAATGCCAAGCTTCATCCCTCGCGCCAGCTCTCCTGCTGCCCTCTGCGCGGTCTCGTCTTCTTCTGCATCCGGGCGAGCCCCGAACCCGTCCTCGAAGTCGATGCGAAAGTCCTCCACCGCCTCGCGCTGGAGCTTTGCCGTGACGCGGGCGTGCACTGTCTCCGCCAAGTGTTGGGGAAAGCCGACGCCCGCAGCGAGCTCTGCGGGCGCTCGACCGTAAGCCTCCAGGCTCGCCAGGGCGAGCTCCCCGAGGCGCCGGGTAGTCTCCGCCTTGTAGAGCTGAGCGCCGCCGTAAACGGTGTGAACCGGCTGCCGCGCCGCGCGGTCCCCCGGGTAGGTTTGGGCAAGCTTTCGGTTCGCGCTTGCGAGCGCCGCAAACACGCTGGCGGCTTCGGTCGAGAGGCTCATGGCTCAGCTTCCGCGGTAGGTGGTGTAACCAAACGGGCTCAACAAGAGGGGCACGTGGTAATTCTGATTCGCGTCCGCCACGAAGAGCTCGAGGGTGATGCGCTGAAAGAATGTCTCGCGCGCAGCGGCGCGAAAGTAGTCGTTCGTCTCGAACGTGAGGACATACGAGCCGACGGCCAGCAACGCCTCGGGTGCGAGCTGGCGCACGCGCCCGTCTGCATCGGTGATGCTGCGGCCGAGCTCGCGAGAGACGCTGCCCTCACGCACGCTCAAGCTGACGGGAATGCCCGCCGCTGGCTTGCCGAGTGACGTGTCCAGAACGTGGGTCGTGATACCGGGCATGGTGAGGCCTACAGCTTTTCTAGCCTAAGTTGCGTGATTTTGGCCTGCTCGGCGGCCGCGAGCACGATTTCGAGCTCCGGAGAGTGGAGGAGCCGTTGTTCGAGCAACCCGAGCATCTCCTCCGCGCTCTTTCCGGTCGCGCAGACGATGAAGGCGTAGCCGAAGCGCTCGCGGTACGCTTGGTTCTGTCGACGCAAAGCGACCAGGGTTTCTTCGCTGGCGGACGCCGCGCCCGCTTGCTCGCTTCGAGAGAGTTCGGCGGTGCGGGAGAACTTTCGCCGCAGCTCGTCCAGATCCGACCCGATCTCGGGGTGGTGGGAGAAGGCTTCGAGGTAGTCGCGGGCTTGCAGCGAACGCCACGCGTCCGCCGCCGCTTGGAGTAGCGCTCGCGCGGACGAAAAGGGGCGCGCGGCGACCATCGCTTCTACCCAGCGCGCGGCGCCGCAGCACCGCGAAAGAGCGTCCCGCGCGTCGGCTTCGGTCGCGGAGTTGAGCCGGTCGAGGGCCTCGGTGCTCGGCCGGGCAGGCTCCGCGCTGCGCTCCCCCCAGACTCGCAACCTGCTGACGCCGCCATCCGGAAAAATCCGCAGCCGCACGTGGCTCACGGCGCTTTCGCCCGCGCTCAGCTCCGCGCCGGCGAAGAAATGCCGGTCGTCGGCGCGCAAGCGCGACTCCTCGAGCAAGGGACGCCAGGCATCCGTCGCCACCAAATCGCTCGGGCGAGCGCCCTCCGCGTCGATCATGTCGATCGCGCAGCGCTCGGGGAAGTTGCCCTTGAAGTGATTCGTGTCGACCTCGATGACGCGCGGGGCGCCCCGCGCGGCGAGCGCAATGACGATCCAATCGTGACCGGGGCCACGACGGCGGCGAGTCTCCCAGCCGGACCCCATGTTCGCGGCGCGACCGGGCAACAGCAGGTTGTTCATGCCGCCGAAGTGCGCGTCCGAGCACGCGAGCGCGAGCGCGCCGTTCTCGAGCGCGGCCAAGTCGAACCAATCCGGGCTCACATGGGCGCGCGACGCGTCATCCAGGCGAGGCGTCCGCCAGCTCGGAGCGACCTTGCCATACGCGCGAAAGCGCGCGACTCCTCCATCCGGAAAGATGTTCAGGCGCAGATGGCTGACGACGCCGGCCGCTCTCGGCACGAAGAGGTTGTGCGAGCCGGGCAGCAGCGGCGCCTGCGCCAAGAGCTCCTGAAAAGGCCCCTGCATGACCTCTGCCGCGGACGCTTGCGCCGGGGCGAAGGTCCCCTCCACCGACGCAAACGCCGGGTGATTGCCGATGAAATGCGCGGTATCGATGTCCAGAGCGGCGACCTCGCCCGGCACGCCCAGGCGCACGAGGCAGTAGTCGTGCCCGGGGCCGCGCTTGCGACGGCTCTCCCAGCCATCCATCCACTTGCCGCGCTCCGTGTATTTGCCGGGGACGAACACCGCGGGCCCGGCCGCGAGCATACTTTGCGCGCTGGCGAAGAAGTCATCGCTCGTCGCCAGCGCCTCGCCGCCGAGCTCGGCGGAAGCCAAATCGATGAGCCCGTTGAAGCTGGCGGCTCGTGCTTCTTGACTCACTCGGGGGCTCCGCGATGCAAGAGGTGGATGCCCCGGGGCGCTCCCGGGTGCACCTGACCATCGTACACGCAGGTGCCGCGGAGGAGCGTCGCGTGCACGCGACCGAGCAATTTTTGCCCCAAGTAGGGCGACACTTTGTGACGAAAGAAGAGCTGCTCCGGCGAGACGAGTCGCTCTTCTTCCGGGTCGAGCACCACCAAGTCCGCGTCGAGCCCGGCCGCGATACGGCCCTTTCGCGTCGAAAGCCCGGCAAATTCGGCGGGCGCGGCGCTCATCCAGTGAAAGAGCTCGGCGAGCCCAGCCCCGCGGCGGCGCGCTTCTGTCCACACCGCGGGCAGGCCGAGCTGAAGCGACGCGATACCGCCCCAGGCCGCTTCGAAGTCTCCGCTGTCCGCGAGCTTCAAGCTCGGTGAGCAAGGGCTATGGTCCGTGATCACGAAGTCGATCACTCCCTCCAGCAGCGCAGCCCACAGCGCGTCGCGGTTCTTGGCGTCCCTGATCGGCGGAGCGCACTTGTAGAACGTGGCGCCGTCCGGGATCGACTCCGCTTGCAAGCACAAGTAGTGCGGACACGTCTCAACCGTGATGGGTAGGCCCTCGGCCTTGGCAGCGCGGAGCAGCGGTACGCTGGAAGCGGACGAGAGGTGGACGATGTGCACCGGGCAGCGTGTCTCGCGGCACAGCTCGACCAGCAGCTTGATCGCCTCGTCTTCCCAAGCTGCGGGCCGTGACGCCAGATAGCGCCCGTAGGTGCGGCGGTCATCGCTGGTCACCTCCGCGCCAAGATCCAACTCGGCGTGGGCGAGCAGCGGCAAGCCAGCGTCGCGCAACACCGGCATCGCCTCGCGGAGATCCGCGGCGGTGGTGTTCGGGAACTCGTCGATGCCGGAGTGCACCAAGAATGCCTTGCAGCCGAGCACGCCGCCGGCGGCGAGCGCGCCCAGCTCCGCGCCGTTGCCAGGCACGACCCCGCCCCAAAACCCTACGTCTACCCGGCACTTTCCCGCGCTGGCGGCTTTCTTTTGCTCGAGCGCGGCCGCGGTCGTCGTCACCGGTAGGGAGTTCAGCGGCATGTCGACCAAGGCGGTGACTCCACCCGCGGCGGCGGCGCGAGTCGCGGTGTCGAAGCCCTCCCACTCCGTGCGCCCGGGCTCGTTCACGTGCACGTGGCAATCCACGAGCCCGGGTCCAATCACGCGATCCCCGAAGTCTATGGCGGCGGCCACCCGGCGCGGGCCAAGCACCACCTCCGCGATGCGCTCGCCTTCCACGAGCACGGTTGCTTCTTGCACACCGCCCGGCAGCACGACGCGAGAGCTACGGTATGCGGTCACGCTCATTGAAACTCCGCTTCTTCGAAGGTCCGCAGCGATTGGTAGTGAGCGGCGCTGTCCTCCACGAACAGGGAGCGGGTGATACCGGACACCAGGCGCGCGGCCGAGTACTTCAACCCCGAGATGCTGGCGCCGCCGAAGCCCATGCTCAAGAGCCCGCCGAACGTGTAGTTGTAGAGGTAGTTCAGGTACGGCGCCTCGCCGGGCGACCGCTCCGTGAACTCGAACCCTGGCCCGAGGTAGGGGTGGCGCAGCAAGTCCTCACTTTGCTCCTCCGCCGGCGGTTCGTAACGGTCTGCCCAGCGCGCGATGTGCTGCTCGACCCGGGCGAGCTCGGGCCGCGCGGCAAGGTCCGTCACGAAGCCCGTCGCGACGATCACGAAATCCGCGGTGATGACGCCGGAGCTGGTGACGATCTCCACCGCGTCCTCGCGCGCCCGCAGCGATTGAAAGCCGGAGCCGGCGTGGAGAAAGAAGCCTGGCTGCTGCTGCGCCCGCGCCAACGTATCCGCCGGCGGCAGCTGGCCCATACGCAAAATCTGCAAAATAAAGCGCCACTTTTCGGCGTCCGGAAGATCGGCGTGGTGCTTCAGGAAACCGACGAACTCCGCCCAGCGGTACGCGTTGACGTTGACGAGCTTCTGCCGGCGAAACAGCAGCCGCACCTCCGCCGCCCCGTGCTCGAGCGCGGTGGCCGCGTTGTCGAACGCGGAAGCTCCGGCGCCGAGCACCGCGACCCGCCGGCCGCGCAGCGCCTCGAAATCGATGGCGTCGCGGGTGTGCGAGTACAGGTGCTCAGGTAACGCGTCTTTGACCGCCGCCGGCACCCGCCATTCACCGGAGCCGTCGATGCCGGTCGCGAGCACGACTCGCCGCGCCAAGAGCGAACGGGGCCCGGCCCTCCCCTCGCAAGGCACGACGAAGCAGCGCTCCGCTTCGTCCCACTCCACGGCGCCGACCCGCGTTTCCGGCTCGACGGGGATGCCCAAGGTCACTCGGTACCAAGCGAGGTAGCGCGCCCACAGCTCCTTGGGGATGAGGCCCAGCGCCTCCCAGCTTCCGTCGCCGAACTGCGCTTCGTAGTACGCCCGAGGAGTGAGGCTCGGAACGCCCAGGTCTGGGCCCGTGAGGTACTTGGGGGTGCGCAGCGTTCGCATCCGCGCGAAGTTCAGCCACGGGCCGGCGTGGTCCAGCTCGTTTTGGTCCACGACGAGCACGCTGCCTACTCGCTCGCGCGAAAGACCGAACGCCGTGGTCAGGCCGCTCTGGCCGCCGCCGACGATGATCACGTCGTAGATGGTCGCGCCGGAGCGCGACTTCCGCGGAGTGACCCAGGGCCGCCGCGGGTAATCCAGCAGCTCCAGCTCGCGCCGGACCTGACGACTGAGCGAATCCAGCCCCGACGGCGGCACAGGCACATCCATGCTCGAGCTCAAGGTATCACCCAGATCTCGAGTCGAGGATGTTTTCGGCCCGTTGCCTCCAGCGAAACAAACGGCGCGCGGCCCCCCTCTCCGCGCTCTTCCGGGTCATCTCGCGAGCGTCAGCTCTTGTCTTTGACCTTCCACGCGTTCTTCTTGGCCGCCCACCCTGAGATCCCCAACCCCCCCACCTCATACCAGGTCGCCGCTGACGGCGGCTTGTACGTTCTTGCAGAGCCGCGTTACACCCTGACTAAACTGCTCGCGGCCGAGGACTACCAACGCGGTTCGGACGGTGTGCGCTCCGGGTAGCCAAACAGGTGCCCCTGCATGAGGTCGCAACCGAGGCTCACCAGGGCGTCTCGCTCTTCTGGCGTCTCCACCCCTTCCACGACGCTCGTCATGCCCATCTCTCGGCACAGCATACCGATGGAGCCGACGAGCTTCTGCTTCACCGAGCTGCGGTCGACGCCCCGCGTCAAGCTCATGTCGAGCTTCACGATTTCGGGCTCGAGCAGCGCGAAGCTCGTGAGGCCGGCGTACCCCGCCCCCAAGTCGTCCACCGCGATGCGAAAGCCGAGCTTCCTCAGCTCCGCGATCCGGGGCTGGAGGTGTTCGATACCGCCAAGCGACGCGCGCTCCGTGACCTCCAGAACTACCCGATCGGCAAACGGCACGAGCGGCGAGCCCGGCGCGCTCAACAGTGGGTCGTTCAGATCCTGAGGGTGGAGGTTGACGAACAGTAGCGCGCCGCCGAGCGCCTCCACGCTCTCGGCCGCCCGCGCCCGAACGACGCGTCCCAGCTCGTTGAGCGCCCCTCCCCGCTCCGCCGCACCGAGGAGCTGGGACGGAGACCGGAAATCCGGGTGGCCGCTGCGCACCAAGGCTTCGTAGCCGTAAACGGAGCGCTTGCTCAGCGACACGATGGGTTGAAAGACGACCCAAAGCTCGTCCAGTACCTGCCGGAAGCTCGGGGAGAGGCCGAACTGCCGCGGCGTGGACTTGGCCCCGTGCAGCTCCAGCGCCTCGCGCTTGAGCAGCGCCAGGCGACGGAACTGAGAGGCCTGACTTACGGCCAGCGCGATCTCTTCGCCGTCGACCGGCTTGGGGAGGTAGCGGAAGACCCCTCGCTCGATGGCTTTGGTCGCGCTCTCCACGGAAGGTGCCCCGGTGATGAGCACGAACGGCAAGTCCGGATCGACCTCCCGGGCCGCGCCGAGCAAGTCTAGCCCCGACATCCCAGGCATGCCGATATCGCTCAGCACGACCGAGACGCCGCCCGCGCGGACTCGGGCGATCGCCGCCTCCGCGGCATCGAAGGTCTCCACGTCGAAGTCACGCGCGAGTGAGCGTTGGAGGGCCAGGAGGATGCTCGGCTCGTCGTCCACGACGACCACGACCTCGGGGGGAAGAGGGAACGGCGGAAGGTATTCTTGCTCGGTCATGGCGGGTTCGATCAGGCCCTCAGCTGCTCGGCAGCGTCCCTCGGCGGTCAGTCGCATCACCCAAAACGCAAACGAGCCCGGCGGGCTTGCCGGAAGCATCGCCGTAGCTGGAGAGCTCCAGCCACAAGCTTTGCGGGGGCGCACCGCCGACCTCCTGCTCGACGTGAAATCGAGGAGCGCCGCCGTTCGACGCGATGGTGGCGAGCTCCAGCAAGTCTTCGCGGTGCTGCTCGGGGAAGAGCTCGAACAGCGATCGACCCACGCAGTCCCGACCGGAGCCTAGCAGGCGAGCGGCCGCGCCGTTCACGTAGCCGATGACGCCGTCCATGTCCGCGCACACCACGCCGGCCACCATGGCCCCGAGCACCTGCGCATTGCGCCGAGCAAACTCCTCCGACATCCGCTCGATATGGATGTCGCGCGCAGCACCGAAGACCCGTAGCGAGTGACCACGCAGGACGTCCGCGCTGGCCGTGAGCGCTACGAGCACCCAGCGGTAGCCGCCGCCGCGAGCGCGAACGCGCAAAGGGCAGGCCGCGATTTCGCCTGGCTCGCTCACCGAGCGCACGAAGGCGGCGCGGGCTCGCCGAACGTCCTCCGGATGGAGCAGGGCGAGCCAGCGCCCGAGCCCCGGCACGCCTAGGTCCGGGGGGAGGTCGAGCTGAACCAGCTCCACCAGATCGCCGTGGGCGGTGATTCGCTCGGTTTTTACGTCCCAATCCCACCAGGCGGCTCGCTCCAAGGAGCTGAGCAGCTCGAGGCGGGCCCGGAGGGCCATGTTCTCAGCCGAAAGCTCGTCGCGTTGCTGCTCCAGGAGCGCGGTGGAAGTGGCAGCGCGCGGGACGTCCCCCGAGATGGGCGAGCCGTCCCGCGAGGACACTGGAGACGCCTGCTCCCGAGGCGCCGGCAGCGAGCTCAGCGAGGCACGGGGGGAAGAGCCCAACGAGCGCGTCATGAGGACGACTCAGCAGGGCGGGGACACGGAACAACCTCCAACCATCGCGGACAACGCATACATCTCTCCTTTTTAGGAATTGCCGTCGCCCCCGACGTATTGCTTCCCCTTCGACTCGAACCACCGCTAGTCCCCCTTCCCCTCCGCCAATCTGCCCGCAGCCTTCTCCAGGTAGTACCCGCTCTCGCAAATCGAGCGGATCTTGAACCGAGCGAAGACCGGACTTCTCACAATCGCCGGAGGCTAGCCTAACGCGCTCGCGGAAGCTCGCGTCAAATGGCCAAGCGCCGGGGCCGAGAGCGCACGGCCGCCCAGCAAGGACCCTGCCGCAAGCTCGCAGTCTTTTCGTACAATTCGGGCACGCAGTACGCGCGAGCGTCATCCCGCTCGTCTTTCCACACGATCGGGGTCCTTACGTCAGCGATAGCGCGGCTGCTTTAATCCTGAGGCTCGGCGGGCTCGCCGCTGCCTGCGGCCTTGAGCGCCTGGTACGCGAGGAGGAGGTCACTCCGCGAAGCGACGTTCAGCTTGGCGGCAGCACGGAACAGCAGCACGCCGACCGTCGACGGCGAGACCTCCAGCAGCTGCGCGATGCTCTTGTTGCCGTGTCCCGCGCTTGCGAGCTCCAGGGCGGCGAGCTCGCGCTTGGTCAGCCGAGGCGCGTCATCCGAAGCAGCGACCGGCCTCCGCAGAAGGCGGTAGCAATAGCCCTCACGTACGAACTGCTCGGCGATGGTCCAGCCGCCGCTGATGCGCTGCTCGCCGCGCGACGCGCGGAAAACGCCGGAGTGCGAACCTGCGGTCCCCGGCTCCTGTCCCTGCCCCTTGGCGTCCGAAGCGGAAGCCTCGACCTCGTCGTCCTCGTGCTCCGAGCCGAATTCTCGGCGGCTCTTGGTCATGCGCGTCGCCTCGTCAAACGTAGGATTGTGCCATGCTCACCCCCGTCGCTGCCTAGCCCGCCCGATTCCGCGCCCACTCCGCGACGCCGCCCTCGCGGTGGTCGAGTAGTATCGAGCCGGACGATAGACGGCTTGGCGCACTCGCACAACACCCCGCAGGGAGATCAGCTTGCGGCTCGACAACCCCACCTAGAGGGCTTGGCGACAGGCCCGCCAGCTGAACAGCGCGGTAGCCGGCCATCCTGCGATTGATTCGCGACAAAATGCGACAATCACCAACAACACCATCGGAGTGCTGGGCGCGACCCGCGGCCGCTACCCAGGAGCTAGCGTAAATCCGCGGGCGCCTTCGGCGGGCTCGCCAGCGCATCTGCAGCGCTCGTGAAGCGGAGCTGGAGTTGGCCGTGCTTGGCGAGGTAGAGCGCACCGACCAGAGCTGCAGCCAAGCCCGCCGCGGCGCCGACCCCGAGCGCCCATCGCGCGCCGAAGTGGTCCGCCACGTAGCCGACGATGGGAGCGCCGAGCGGCGTTCCCCCCAGCGCGATGGCCAGCAAAATCGCGAGCACGCGGCCGCGCATGGCCGGCTCGGTCGACAACTGAACGGTGGCGTTGACGGACGTCGTGAAAGTTTGCGCGGAGACGCCGATGACGACGAGCATGGCCGCAAAGGACCAGTAAGTCGGCATGACTGCTGCGAGCGCGCAGCCAACCCCGAACGTCACCCCCGACGCCAACAGCAGCCCTAGCCTGGGGCGCTCCCGACGCGCAGAGAGGAGCGCGCCCGCCACCGAGCCCACGGCCATGATCGACGTGAGCAGACCAAATTCGTGGGCGCCGGCGTGGAACACCGTCACCGACATCGTGGAGATGAAGATCGGGAAATTGAGCCCAAATGTGCCGACGAGGAAGAGCATGAACAGCACGCTCCGCAGGTCTGGGCGCCTCCACACGTAACGAAAACCGTCCAGCAGCTTGCCGCGCACGCGGCGAGCCACCGCGCTGCCATGTAGCTCTTCTTTGCGCAGGCGACTCAGCGATACGAGCACCGCCGCGAACGAGAGCGCGTTCAGCAAGAACACCCAGCCAGTGCCCACCCCCGCGATGAGGGCCCCCGCGACTCCCGGCCCGACCAGCCGTGCGGCGTTGAACGAGGTGGAGTTGAGCGCGACCGCGTTGGGCAGATCTTCCTCCCCGACGAGGTCCGACACGAAGGTCTGCCGCGCGGGCGCGTCGAACGCGGCAACCGCGCCGAGCAGAAACGCGAATACGTAGACGTGCCACAGCTGCACGAGCCCCGAGAGCGTGAGGAGCCCGAGACCGAGAGCCAGCGCGCCCATGCTCGCTTGGGTGGCGAGTAGCAGCCTCCGACGGTCCAGGTGGTCCGCGGCGTAGCCGGAGAGGGGCAGAAACAACAGCTGGGGACCGAACTGGAGCGCCATGACCACGCCGACGGCGGTGGCGTTGTGGTGGGTCAGGCTCGTGAGGACGAGCCAATCTTGGGCGGTGCGCTGCATCCACGTGCCCACGTTGGAGACGACCGCGCCGAGCGCCCAGGTGCGGTAGTTGTAGCGGCGAAGCGAGCGAAAAGTGCCCGGTCGTTGGCGAGGGCTGGACATATCGTGGACCCGTCCATGAATGAAGATAGACCCGTCTATTATTTCGTCAAGGTGGACCCGCCCCCGTTGCGCTGCGCTCGAGCCGCGCCTACGCTCGAGGCGTGCAGCGCAAGGCCTCGCTCGAGTTCTTGGACAGTTTGGCCGCCATGTCGCGCTCGGTTCGCGCCCGCGCGGCGGACGCCTATGCCGGCATCGAGGTGGGGCCGACTCAGGCCAAGTTCCTGCGCTACGTAGGGGCCAGTGAAGGCATCTCCCAAGCAGAGCTGGCCCGCGCGACGCAAACGGATCCCGCCCTCACCGGCCGCGCCTTGGAGAGCTTGATCGCGCGCGGTTGGGTGCGACGTAAGCGCAGTGAGGAGGACCGCCGGCAGTACGTGCTGGAGCTCTCGCCAGCCGGTAAACGAATGAAAGCCCGCGTGGAGGAGGCACGCCAGGCGATCGCCGAGCGGCTGGTCTCCGCGCTGAGCGCTCGAGATCTGGAGGATTTCGAGCGCATCCAGCGCAAGGTAGTGGCCGCATTCGGGGCGGCCAGCGGCTCCTGAAGCGCGGGGGTGCCGAAGCGCTTCGTTCACCAGCCGCTCGTCAGAGCAGAAACGAGACGCCGACACTGGCGGTGGGGTGCCCGACGCGCATCGTCAGCGTGACGCGATCCGTGAAGTGGAAGCGCCCGCCCGCGTAGAAGGCAGGATGTACCCGCGTCTTGTCACCGAAATCCACGAGCCCGCCCGGTTCCCCGAAGACCGACCAGTTGCGGGAGAGCCAGAAATTCCATTGCATGACCACGGGCACGCGGAAGTGGTCACGGCTCCAGTCCGCGCCGAAGCCGAGGCCCACCGTATTGTTGATGCTGGAGACGAAGCCGTTGTCTACCAGCTCGAAGGTCCCGCGGAAGCCGACGCCAGGTCTGAAATCGTCGAAGGGCGCGACGAGGAGATGCGGCTCGGCCTCGAACGTGTAATCCGGGTGAGCTCCCGGCAGCTTGATGGTGGATTGGTCGGCGAGCGCGCCCGAGGTGGCGAGCACGACAGCGGAGAGCGCGGCGAGTGACGACGAGCGTTTCGACATGAAGTTTTAGCTCCTAAGCTAGCGGCAGCGGCCGTGCAAAAGTCGGGCTAGCTCACCCTCCGGGGTGACGCGGCTCCGAAGCTCAGCCAAAGCGCGGCAGCGCGGGGGGCCGTAGATCTTGCAGGGGCTCGGAGCTGCTGGCGGGCTGCGGCGGTGCCGTGTGAGCCGGGTGCTCGTCCGGGCTGTCGCTCGAGGCGGGCGGATTCTGGCTCCGCGTGCAGTTCCGCCCCGACGCTTTCGCCTCGTACAGGGCCATGTCCACCGCCAGGAGGAGGCTCTCGGTTTCATCGGAGCCCGGGACCGGTCGAGCGGCCGTCACGCCAATGCTCACGGTAACGGACGCCGCACGGCCATTCACGTCGAAGCGGAGACCCTCGATTTGACGACGCACCCGCTCGGCCAGAATTTCCGCGTTGCGCAGCGAGGTGTCGCGCGCGACGACCACGAACTCCTCGCCGCCGTAGCGGCAAAGCGCGTCGTAAGGCCGGAGGAGGCGGCCCATCGCGTTGGCAACGAGCTGCAGGACCAGGTCTCCGCGGGCGTGACCGTACGTGTCGTTGATGTGCTTGAAGTGATCGATATCTACCAGTAGCAGCGCGACCGGCATCCCCTGCCGCCCCGCGAACGCGAGCTCACTCCGCAGGTGAGACGTGAGGAAGCGACGATTGTAGGCGCGCGTCAGCGGGTCGCGAACCGTTAGCTCGACCAAGTTGGTGAGCGCTCGCTCCTCCAGCTCGTCTACCAACGAAAAACGCAGCGTGGTGTTGCCGAAACGAATGTGATCGCCGTCCTCCAGTCGCAGGGAGTGAGCGACGCGTTCTCCGTTCAGAAACGTTCCGTTGGTGCTACCCGCGTCCTCCAAGTACATGCCGTCAGCGCGCCGGACCAGACGCGCGTGCTCCCGCGAGACGGCTTCGTCGTCCAGGTTCACGGCGCGCGCCGGGTCTCGTCCCAGATCCAGCGTGAGCGCGTGCAGAGGAAACACGGAACCTTGCTGCCGGCCGGTGAGCGCGAAGAGCAGCGCTCGCTGTCGCCTCGTCTGCGAACGAGTCACGAAGGTCGACACGCGTTGGTCCTCTTCGTCTCTCACCGCGATGGAAGGTATGGTCACCCGGTTAGGATCGCCGGGTTCTCCGCGGTCGACGAGACGCTCGGACATGAAAGCCTCCTCGTAAAAGCATACACGGTTGCTTCGACTCAGGAAGCTTCGACATCGCACGTCGCGCTCGTCTCAATGCGAGGCGTGCGGCGGCACCTCTCGGGGGCCGATCGTGGCGATTGCGCTCTCGATTGGCGACTTGAGTCGCAATTTCGCTCACGCGCGTCGGCGCTGGCGGCGCCTCGGCCGTGGCAGCGGCCCGTCTGTCAGGTCCGAGACCGAGATTCTGCCGTCGCGGAACCGGCGCAAGAGCTC
The DNA here is from genome assembly GCA_004193285.1 of Myxococcales bacterium. Taxonomy (GTDB): domain Bacteria; phylum Myxococcota_A; class Polyangia; order Polyangiales; family Polyangiaceae; genus PMG-095. The sequence goes on from SECP01000036.1 coordinate 70,703, forward strand.
GCAGACGCCCTCCACGTCGTCTAACTCCAGGTGCGCGAGCTCCACGATATCCTGCGGTGGGTAGCTCAGCTCCGACTCGGCCAGCTCGCGCTTGGCGTCGCGCAGCTGACGCGTGACGTCCCGCAGCTGGTCCAAGAGCTCGCGATTCAGGCGTTCCAGCTCACGGCAACGCGCCTCCGAGTTGCCGGCGCCGAATACCACCTGCTCGGTTTGCCAGGCGCTTTCGAGCTCGATGAGCCGCGCGAGGTCGCCGTCCTCGTAGGCCCTCGTCACCTGCTTCATGACCTCCGTGCGGCGCTCCCGGTCGTCCTCCTGGCGCGCCTGATCCGGATGGATGGCGCGAGCCAAGCTGCGGAAGATGTCCCGAAGCGAACGCCGCTGCTGCCCCACTTGCTTCGCGCCCGCGACTTCGCGGGGCGCGCCCCCGGCGTCGGCTCTTCGGGCGCCCGCGTGCGGAGGATGCTCCCGCGTTCCCCCGCGGCCACCCTGGCCGGACGCGCCTTCGCCCTGCTCCCAGTCGTCTTCGCCGCTCTCCACGTCATCGGCCGGGTGCGGCTGCAGCACGCCCTGGAGCTCGAGCGAGCGACGCAGCCTCTCCAGCTGCTTCCGCGCGCGAGCCGAGAGCCGCGCGTCCGCGAGGAGCTCCGCGAACAGGGCGGCGAGCTCGTGAGCGAGCTTGCGCTGACGCTCCAAGATGGGTGCCATGCGCGCCACGGCTTGGTCCGCCATGTCGCGGGCTCGTTGTTTGACGAGCTCCAGCTGGCGCTGCTTTTTTTGGACCTCGCGCAGGAGCCGCGCGCGCTCCTTGCTCAGCTCCTCGGCGCGCTCTTGGGCGACGTGGGGCGCCAGCGCTCCGGGGGCAGGTTCCGCGGTGACCGAAGCCTTGGGACGACGCCGCGCCATGGCGGACTTGCTTAGGACGATCGAGGCGCCCCGCCAAGCGTGGCCTAGGCTTCGCGCCTTCGGCTGAGGGCGATGAGCGGCCGGTCTGCCTTGGCGTCACGCTCGGCGCGGCACTCCGGGGAGCCCCGCGCGAGCTCTCGGCACGTCTGGGGCCGGGCCTCGTAGGCGCTGCAGACGAACCGACCCGAGCTGGCCTCGACGCGCAGCGCGGCGCAGTGGCCATCCACCATTCGCAGGTGGGCCTGGTGCCCATCGAAGGAAACGAGCTCCTCGGCCCGCTCGCCCAGCCGCTCGTAGTCCGCGCCCGTCACCTGCACGTAGCGCTCCAGCTGCGAAAAGCAGCACGCGCCACACGTCAAGCACTCGGGTTCGCTCGCCACCGCTCCGCCAGCTTAGGGCCTTCGCGCTGCTCGTGTCACCTGCGCTACACGGCGAGCGGTGAGCTCGGCAGCTCACGCTGCGCGGCCAGCAACGCGCGCGCCGCGTCGATCGCCGCGTGCGTCCCGGTGAGGGCTAGCACGTCCCCCGCCCGGAGGACGTCCGTCGCGGTCGGGACCAGCACGCCCTCCTCACCGCGCTGAATCGCGAGCACACTCGCGCCGGTCACGCCGCGCAGGTTCAGCTGAGAAAGCGAGCGGCCGACGGCGGGGCTACTGGGCTCGAGCGCCAGCGGCGTCGGCTCGCCCAAACCCGGAAGCAGGCGCTGCACCGCCGTCAGATCCGCGCTGTGGCGTGGGGCGCTCTTCGGCTCGTCCACACCTCCGCGGTGGGCTTGCTCGACCAGAGCCTCCAGCACCACCTGAGCGCCTGCTCGCACGTGGCCATGGAGCTCCGTAGCGCCTTGCCAAAAACGCGCACCGAGCACCACCAGGAGCACGCCGAACAGCGCGGGCGCATACCCTCCCCCCAAGAAGGGCTGCGTGACGACGAGGAACAGCACGCCGGCCAGGAGCACCACCGCGAGCTGCAGCGTGACGATCAGCGCGCGCCGCGGAGTGGCCGCCAAGTCTACCGAGCCTTCGTCTTCCGTTCGCGGGAGCGCGGCGAGCGCCAACGTGAGCCCCAGCTCGCGCGCCAGCCGCACCACCCCGAGCACCAGCGGCGCCGCGACCGCCAGCGCCACCGCGATGATGCTGACGTGCGCCACCGCTGGCGCGAGCCCCAAGCGAGCTTCCGCCAAGGCCGTGAGGCGCGCCATTCCGAGCACGCAGCCGACGGTGAGCGCAATGAGCAGGGTCAGATCCAGCAGCGTGAGGCGAAGGAGCCGCCGCAGGCTCGACCCCTTGCCGCGCGGCTGCGCGCCAAAGCTTTGCAGCCAGCTCGCGTAGAGCGTGACGAACGTCTGTAGCGGCCTGGGCATCTTGCGGTCCACGAAGCTCGCGACCGGGCCCGAAGCCTTGATCAGCCAGGGCGTGGTCAGGGTCGTTATCGCCGAAACCGCGACCGCCACCGGGTAGAGAAACGCGCCCGTCGCACCGAGCGACAGCCCGAGCCCGGCGATGATGAACGAGAACTCGCCGATCTGGGCCAGGCTGAACCCGGCTTGAATCGAGGTGCGCACGCCGCTCCCGGTCAGGAACGCACCCAGAGTCACTCCCACGATCTTTCCCACGATCACCACGCCCGTGATGACCGCGACGGCCCGCCAGTGCTCGACCAGCACCTGCGGATCGATGAGCACCCCGACCGATACGAAAAAAATAGCCGCGAACACGTCTCGCACGGGTTGCACGAGCTGCTCGATGGGCTTGGCCTCCCCGGACTCCGCGATGAGCGAGCCTGCGATGAAAGCGCCGAGCGCCACCGAATACCCGGCCGTGTGCGCGAGCAGCGAGACCGCGAAACAAAACCCGATGCTCGCCACCAGCGTCGTCTCCGGGCGACGGAGGCGCTGCACCGCCCTCACCGCGCGGGGCACCAGGAGCAGGCCCACGCCCAGGAGCGTTGCCAAAAAGAGCCCCAGTTTGCCGGTAGTCTTCGCGAAGTCCACCGCCGAGAGGCCGGAGCCGGTGGCCACCGCCGTGAGCGTGGTCATGAGGAGAATCGCGATCAGATCCTCCACGATCAGCACACCGACCACGAGGTCCCGGAGGGAGCCGCGTACCCCTTGCTCTTCGAACGCCTTGGCGATGATCGTGGTGCTGGATATGGCGATGATCGCGCCGCAGAACAGGCTCTCCAGCGTCGTCCAGCCGAACAATTGGCCGGTGACGAAGCCGAGCCAAATCATCAAGCTGGACTGAAGGATGGCCAGCAGGCTCGCCCCCGGCCCGAGCTTCGCCAGCTTGCTCAGACTGAACTCGAGCCCGAGCGAGAACATCAACAAGATGACCCCGAGCTCCGACAGGGTCTGCACGATTTGCCGATCCGCCACGAGCGGGATGGGCACGTTCGGGCCGATGATGAAGCCGGCCAGGATGTAGCCGAGGACGACGGGCTGCCGCAGCTTTTGGAAAATGACCGTCGTTACGGCGGCCACTCCCAGCACGATGCTGAGGGCAACCAAGAAAGCGTGCGCGTCCATCGATCCTCCTTTCTCATGCGGTCCCGTCAATTGCACGGACCAGTCGGACCCAACCCCTAGGGCCGGGGGCGCATTCCGAGAAGAGGCGTTCCCTCTTGACCCACTTGGCCCCACTACCGCGCCGAGGGACGAGAGCCGGCCGAGCTTGCGCGCGCGTTCAGCGCGGGAAACACGCCGCGAACCGCGCAAGGAGCGAGCGGTCCCCACGCGTTTTCAGGCGCCCGGTCAGCACCGCCCACACCGCGCTGCGCTTCTTGGTGACGACCTCCAGCCAAACCTTCGTGGCCGCCGCCACGCTCACGTCTGCCTCTCCGATGAGGCCGTCCTGCACCGTGATCGCGCCGTCGTCGATGACTACGGTCGCCTGAACCAGCTCGGCGTCGGTCAGCTCGAAGTGAAACGTCGCCCGGAGGCCGCGGGCAGGCCCACGCTGAAACGTCAGCGGCAGCCCGGCGAAGAAGCCGCGCGCGCTGGTCGGTCGCAAGCTGCTCTGCACGACGCGCAGCCGTTTGTGGGGGAAACGCCGCTTCGCGTGCTCCTCGGCGTCGGAGCCGGCGACGACGTAAACCGGTTCCTCCTTGCCCGTCAGGGGCTTGACCACGGAGCGCAAGAAGGCGCTCCGGTCCTCGAGGAAGGGGCGCATCACCTCTTCACCCGCCGGGCACACCGCGATGCAGTACGCGGCCTTGTAGCTCGGCTTGTACGAGAGGGACTGCCAGATGGACGCGGTTTCTGCGATGGTCACCCGCTCGCGCAGCTCATGGCGGTCTCGGCTCTCCGCGACTTGCTCCAGCACGTCACCGAAGCCGGTCATGAACTCGCGGTAGTTGTGGTCGTAGCAGGCCGAGAATCGGAAAGCGCCGTCCGGCTCGATGGCCCCGACGGGGCACGCCGCGACGCACAACTTGCAGCTCACGCACGGGTCGAACCCCAGCCGCTCCGGCTCGCCTTCCACCTCGGCCTCGGTGAGCACGCTGCCGAGCAGCACGAACGAGCCGAGCCGCGGATGGATCACGCTGCGGTGGAGACCAATGCGGCCGAGCTGCGCCGCGACCGCGACCTTCTTGTGCGAAACGACCCAGGTCCGCCCCGGAAACGCGTCCATTTCCATCGGAAAAGCCATGGGTGGGTTGAGCGAAGGGTGGCCGAGCCGCGACAGCTCCTGCGCCACGCGGGCCGCCACTTCATCCATCCGCTCCCCTACCCGATGAAACTCGCCGTTCGCCACGCTGCGGGTCGGGCTGCGGATGTCCTCTTTGTGAGTGCCGAGCACCAACGCCACGACGGAGCGCACTCCCGGCAGGGCCTGACGCAGGTACGGTGTTTCTTCGCTCAGGTCCGGGTGGTCGATGGAGACGACGCCCGCGTCGTCCGCCCCCGCCTCGAGCGCTAGCTGCTTGAGCCGCTCGAGCGTGAGCCGCACGGGGACCAGCGGAGCCTGGCGCCGGACCGACAGCACGGTCGGGTGCTGGTCGAAGGCAGGTTTTACCCGAGGATTGTCAGATCCAGTCGATTGCATGATGACCATCATTCCTTTTTGCGTGAGTCGTCCTCGATCGCTGCCGCCCGTCGTTCAGCTCTTGCGAACGGCGGCGAGCAGCCGCTGCGCGAGCGCGCGGTCGTCTACCAGGCGAGCCAGCACGACGGCGCCGACCATTTGCGCGGCCAGCCGCAGCGCCTGGTCTGTCAGGGTGGCGCCGCGGCGACGCGACCCGAGCTGCTTGTCCACGGCGCGAATCAAGCCGCGTGCGGCCTCGGCGAAGGCGCGGCGCACGGGCTCGGACTGCTTGGGCGCCTCCGTACCCAAGGCCGCCACCACGCAGCCGAATTCGGGGTGCTGCACGTGCTCGTCCGAGAGGTAGCCGGCCAGCATGCCGTCTTTGTCGACCGCCGCTTCCGACAGCACCCGAGCCGCGGTCTGCTGCGCCGCGAGCATGACGGCCTGGGCCACGAGCTCGTCCCGATTCTCGAAATACCCGTAAAAGCCCCCGTGAGTGAGCCCGGCCGCCTTCATCAGCCCCGGAATGCTGACGCCCGCCAGACCATCACGCCGCAGGGCTCGCGCGGCCAGCTCCAGGATATTGGCGCGAACCGCCTCCTTGTGGCCTTCCGGGTAACGCATGGGATGAAGGTCATCATGGCACGGCTCGAAGCGCCCCGCCAAGCGCCCCGGCGCAGGGCGGCTCAGCGACGGCGCTCGGCCGGGAATGCTCAGCCGCGGAGGGGCTTGAGCGCGTTGCCCCAGGCGATGACCTGGTCCAACACGTTTTTGAGGCTCTGCTCGTGCTGCGGCTTGGGCTGGAAGGTGCGGTAGCTCTCGAAATCCGACGTGAGGTACAGGAGCAACTGAGCGCGCACGTCCGCCACCTGGAGCTCCGCCATGATTAGCCGCAAAGACTCCACCGCGCGCGACCCGCCGTTCGAGCCGTAGCTCACGAAGCCGGCGGCCTTGTTGTTCCACTCCTTGTAGATGAAATCGATCGCGTTCTTCAGCGCGCCGGAGGTGCTGTGGTTGTACTCGGGGGTGACGAACACGAACGCATCGAGGGGCGCGATCTTCGCGGCCCACGCCTTCGTGTGCTCTTTGCTGTACTGGCCCAGGCTGGGCGGGACGGGCTCATCCAGCAGCGGCAAGTGGAACTCTTCGATATCCACGAGCTCGAACGCGGCGTCCGTGCGGCCCTTGGCCTGCTCGTACACCCACTTGGCGACCTGCTCACCCACTCGCCCGGGACGCGTGCTTCCGACGATGATACCTACCTTGAGCATGCGGCGACTATGACAGTACGCGCGCGAGCCGGGAAGACCGAGCCATCAAGGGCAAGTAGCGCTCGAACAGGTTTCACCGGGGGCCGCACAAATGCCACAGCTCGGGTTGCAGCAGACTTGGCCGTCGTTGCATTGGCCGCTTCCACAGCGCGCCGCGGTGGGCGTCGTGGCGGCGCCGGCGCAAACCGTGCGGTCGCAGGTGGCGCCCGGTGCGACGCACGTGCCGCAGCTGAAGTTGCAGCAGACTTGCCCGACATTGCAGGTGTTGGGCCCGCACATTTGCGTCGTGTTCTGCCCGAGCAGCGTCAGCATGCTTTGAACGGCGCCGTCCCAGCCGCTGGGTGCCGCCCCGCCTCCGCCGAGGGTTCCGCCCGCTCCTGCGTCGCCGGCCGTACCTCCGCCGCCGGCCATGCCTCCGCCGCCGGCGTTGCCTCCGATGCCTGCGCTGCCCGCCGCTTCCGCTTCAGCCGCAACGATGGCGGCGCCCCCGCTGGCCGCTCCTCCCCCAGAGCGCGGAGCCGCGACGGGTGGGGTGACGGTGCCGGGGTCAGGGAGTGCGTCCGCGGCCAGGCCCGGCGGGTTCGCCCCGGGTGTGACGGAAGAGCGCCCTGCGATCGTGACATCCGGTGAGATTTGCCCAACCTCGTTCAAGGCTTCGGAAGCCGCGCCGATCCCCGTCACGAAGCCGATGCTACGCGCAAAACCCACCATCCCCACGGTGAGCACGGCCGTGGCCAGCACCAAACCGAGCACGGTGAGCACTCGCGTGCGTTTGGACCAGCGGCGAGTGGGGACGGACGGCATCTTCCAGAGCCCCATTGCACGCCGCGTTCCAGAGGGCTAGCGAGCTGGGTAAAGGACGCGCAGCGTTCGGCCGCCGCTCAGCGCCTGGACTCGCCGCAGCAGCTCCGGCGAAGGCGAAACCAAGCCGATGCGGCGAGCGCCGCGCATCAACGCGCGATCGGCCCAGCTGTCCGTGTACACCGCCTCCCACGCGTGGATGTGGAGGCGCCGGGCGAGCTCGAGGGCCTTGTTGCGCCCCACGCAGTGCGTTGCGACGACGAAGCCGCCGTAACGGTGACGGAGGCGCGAACCCACCGTCGGCAGCGGGGGCAAGCGTCGGGCGCGGAGGACGCCGTGCACCAACGTCGGCAGCGCGCCGGTCGCGAGCACGACGTGTCGGCCGAGCGAAAGCTCGCGCGACAGCTCCTTGAAGATCTCGTCGTAGGCGAAGCCGCTGAGCACACGCTCGGCGTAACGGCGGAGCGCGAGCACGAAGCCCCGCGCCGGTGCCCCCACCGTGAGCGCCCAGAGCAGCACCGAGGCCGCGGCGGACACGGAGCGGATTCGAAACAGCGCGGCGAGCGGCAGCGCCAGGGCCACGAGCAGCAACCGGTGTGGGCGCTGGGCGCCGTATCGGAAGCAGAAGTCCAGCACGGAGTCGCGACTCACGAGCGTACCGTCGAAGTCGAACACGACGACGTCGCGGCCGGGGTTCATGGTGCCGCCAGCCTAGCAGCGGTCAGGGAACGAGTGACGCCAGGTACTCTTCGAGGTTGGTATAACCGTCCGCATCCGCGTCGGCGTTGCCGTCCGCCGCGTCGGCCGGGTCGAAGCCGTTGGCGGTTTCCCAGGCGTCTGCCATGCCGTCCCGGTCCGTGTCCGCCGGGGCGGTGCCGGCAGGCAGCGCCCCCACTCCGCCCGCGAAGCCCAAGCTAGCCTCGTTGCTGATCGTGGCGCCTGCCTTGCCGAGCGACGCGAGCTCCGCCAGCACGTACTCGTCGGCCTCGTCGCGGTAGAGCGACGCGCCCGCGTGCTTCGTCACGTACTGAAGCGCCTCTTCCGCGGTGAGGACCGGCACCGGCGGAGGCTCGAACGAGGGCGCGGAGAGCCAGGTGACGGAGCCGTAATCGCCCTGCGCGAGCAGACGGCCGTTGAGGGTGCCGTCTTTGTCGCTGTCGTAGTAGTTGCCCTGGGCGAACAGCTGGTAAGCGCTGGTGGGGCTGTCTAGCGTGCCGCCCTTCGTCTCCGGACCAGTGATGAGGTAGTTGCCGAGCATCACGCCGTCGGAACGCCCGCTGGTGTCGCCCAGGATGTAGCCCGAGACGACCCAGTTGTAGACGACGTTGTTGACGAATTGCAGCGTGCCGCGCGCCTTGGGGTTGCGCGAATTGTTGTCGATGTACAGCGAGCGGATGATCGAGGTGCCGGTGGTATTGACGAGGCCGCCAGTGCTGTGGGTTTGCAAGCCTTGCGCGACGATCGAGTCCTGCAGAGTGAGGTTACGGAGCTCCGACCCGCTCTCTTGGTTGAGGTCGAACGTGCCGTCCCGCCCCCAGCTCAGCGAGCAATGGTCCCAGATCACGTCGTGCCCGTTGGCCATGGTGACGGTGTCCTTTTCGGACTCCCCGCCGGCGCCCATACGAAAACGTACGTAACGCACGACCGTGTCGTTGGCGGCCGAGAAAGACGTGCCGTCTCCGTAAATGGTGATGCCCCCACCCGGAGCGGTTTGCCCGGCGATGGTTTGGTTGTTCTTGAACACCAAGCGCGACTCGATTTTGATCACGCCCCCGACGTCGAACACGATGGTGCGGTTCGGCTGACTGATGGCGTCGCGCAGGGAGCCGGCACCCGAGTCGTTCAGGTTGGTCACGTGATGCACGCTGCCGCCGCGACCGCCCTTGGCATTGCGCCCGAAGCCCTGCGCGCCGGGAAACGCGAGCAGCTCCCCCGATGCGCCGCCGCCCATGCCGCCAGTGCCCATGCCAGCCGCGGAGCCGCCAGCGCCGCCGGCGCTCGCGCTGCCGCCCGTCTCGCTCGACGAGCCGCCCACGGCGGTGGAGCCAGCAAGGGAGGCTCCGGCACTACCGGCAGAGCCTGCAGCGTCACTGGCGCCGCCACCGGAGGAGCCGCCACTGGGGTTGGACGTCTTCCCCGCTTCGGCAGCGCTGCCGGCGGTGGAGCTGGAGGCGCCGCCGACGGCAGCTTCGCCGCCTGCCTCCGACGAGCCGCACGCCAAGAGCCCCAGTCCACACAACGCCCAGGCGACCGAAAGTCGGTAGATCATGCTCAACGACGATAAGGGTCCGCGAGCGCCTGAGCTTGTGAGGGAGCTGAGAAGGGCTGGCTGCTTGGCATCTCAGGTCAGAACCGTCAGAAATATCGACTCACGGCGGAACCGGGACTGCTCGCAGGTAGGCCGCGAAAGGGAGCGCCTGCGAGTGCGCGTCGGCCATGGCAAGCCTGCCGATGGCGAGCGCGCCAGCCTCCTGCAAATGGGTGTTGTCGGTCACCCCTTCCGGATAGTTCGGGGATTGTCCGGCGGTTAGGATCAAAAACAGCTTGGAGGTCTCGGCCTGGCCGATGCGCTCGAAGTAGCTCTTGGTGAGCGCCGCGAGGTCGATGAGGGCGACCCCGAGCGACGCGGCGAGCTCCCGCACGGCGGGCGGGTACGCGCCGTGCGTGTCCGAGAGCAGACCGCCGCTCCAGTTGTTGCGGTGGATGGACGTGAGCAAGATCGGCGTGGCCTGCTTCTCTCGGGCGTCGTTCACGTACGTCGTCAGAAACTGTTTGTAGGTGGTTTGCGGCTCCGTGTAGCGCTGAGGATCTTCGGACTTCTCGTCATTGTGCCCGAATTGAATGAGAACGTAGTCGCCTGCCCGAAGGGACGCTTTCACGGGCGCCCAAGCGCCTTCCTCTAAGAAGCTTTTGGAGCTCCGGCCCGAGAGCGCTTTGTCCACCACGACCGCGCACGTGGCAGCGAATAGGTTCCCGAGCGGCTGGCCCCAGCCCATGCGCGGGTGCAAGTTGCTCGCGTAGACGCTGGCGGTGGAGTCACCGATCACGAAGACGTTGGCGGGCGACGCAGGCGGAGCCGCGCAGCCTGCCGTGACCGCCCCTGCGCTACCACCGCTACCACCGCTGCCACTGCTACCGCCGCTACCACTGCTACCTGCGATGCCGCCCTCGCCCCCGCCGCCCGCACCGGCGGAGGCGCCGCCGGACGCGGAGCCGCCCACCGATGCCACGACGCCGGCACCGCCGACACCGGCGGCGGGTGCGGTTCCGCCGGCGCCGCCGGGCGAGGCGGCGGAAGAGCCGCCCCAGTTCGCCACGATGCGCTCGGGCGGGATGCCGCCGCACGCTGCCGCGAGGAGCCCACCGCCAAGGATGCAAAAGAACGCGGGTCGACGGAGCAAAAGCATGGCCACCCTTTGATCGCGCGGGCGCCCGGATCGATCACGGCTTTCGAGCCAAAGAGGAATTTCGAGCGGCGCGGGAGAGCCCACACCGCCCTCGGAATGCTGCATTTGCGCCGCTTTCGGCGCCAAAGTCAGCGTTCCTACTCAAAAGCAGCGGCTCGGGGGATCACAAATGCGAGCCTTTCGTATAAGAGTACCGGCTCGTGGAGTTTCGCGGCTCAAGGGTGGCCAGGCGAACGAACGACCTTTCACGAGGGTGAGGAACCTATCGAATGACTATCAAGCGATCTTACCGGCACTTGTTCCTGGGGTCCCTGGGCGTCGCGCTGTTGCTGTCCAACTGCACGGTCAAGGAGGACAACGAAGACACCTGCGAGAAGGGCGATAAGGACGTCGGCTGCCAGTGCCCCGGTAACACCGCTGGCTACCAAGTGTGCGGCTCGGACGGCGTGTTCGGCTCCTGCATCTGTCCGGATGGCACGGCGGGTACCGGCAACACGAGCGGCAGCAATACGGGCGGCAGCGGCGACAACGAAGGCGGCGTGCCCAACCCCGGCGTCGGTGGGGACTTCGGCAGCGGCACCGCTGGCACCAGCGCAGAGGCCGGCGCGGGCGGCACCGCAGAAGGCGGCGCGGGCGGCGCGGGCGGCGCCGGGGGTGAGGCGCCGTTTGCTTTCGCAGACTGTGACGAGTGCTTGGAAACCCTGTGCGCCGCCGAGTGGGACGCCTGTTTGACCGCCGACGACAACGCTCTCTGCGTGGATCAGTACGCTGCCGTTTCCGACTGCATCGAGCAGGACCGCGCGAACAACAACGTCTCGCGGGACCGACTGCGGGGCTGCGGCGTCACCCTCGGAGCGAGCCCGAGCTCCAATCTCGCCGGCGACTGGGCCCCCGCGCAAATGACGGACGAAGCGACGGACCTCATCAACTGCATGGCCACGAGCTCGTCCGACTTGCCCAATGCCGACTGGGCCGACGTGAGCGGACCCAGTTTCCCAGATTCAGGCCCCACCCCATGGCCCGCGGACAGTTGCGCGAAGCTCGCCTGCACCAGTAAGAAGTGAGTCTGGCGCAGCCGCGCCTTCGTCGAGGAAAGCCAGTCATGAAGAGACAATTCTATATCGCCTCTGCGCTCCTGCTCATGAGCGGAGCCATCGCGTCGCAGGCCGTCGGTCAATCCGGCGGCACGAGCGCGCGCGACGCTCGGCTGCAGAAGCTCAAGGATCAGCGCGACGCCGCGATCGCCGCCGCCAAAGCGCGTGCAGCCGCAACCGCAACCGCTACCGCTACCACCACGCCCACCGCGACGGCCACCGCGACCACGACCGCCACCGCGACCACGACCGCGACGACCACCGCGACCGCTACCGCCACGACGACCACCGCAACTCCGAGCGCGACCGCTACCGCGACGACCAGCGCTAGCGCGTCGGCCGCCGCGAGCACGAGCGCTGCCCCTTCTTCGAGCATTGCGCCCAAGCCGGCAGAAGCCTTGGTCTTGGATTTGGCCGCGCTGAAGCAGACACGCCCGGAGCGACGCAAGGTCGAGATCGCAGCCCTGCAAGTGCGCTGGGGCACGGATCTGCTCCGGGATACTCGCGCCGCGGAAGAGCTGAAGCAGCACGCTCAGCGCACGGCGTACCTGCAGCGAATCCGCGCCCTCGCGAGCAAAGCGAAGGATGCGAAGACGGTACAAGCGGTGGACGTGCTCATCACGAAAGAAGACTCGCGCAACGCAGACGCGATGAACGCGCTCCGCAGCGGAGCCCTGCCGACGATCGCCGGAGCCGCCAAATGAACCCCACCAAGCTCACCTCCCTGGCCGCCCTCGGCCTCGCGGTCTCGCTCACCGGCTGCGGCATCTTGAAGAAGAAACAGCCGGAGCCGGTCGCCAGCGTGGCGACACCGTCGACCGCGCTCACTCCCCCGCCGCCGGTGGCTCCTACCGCGGACCCGGCGCCCGTCGTCGCGGCCCAGCCCGCGCTGGACGAAGCGGCCGTACCCGCTCCGCAAGATTTCGAGGACGAAGCCTTCGAAAAGGTGACGCCCGCGAATTTCAAAACCGAGCTGGCGCGCCTCAGTAAAGAGATCTCGGCACCGCCCGCAGCCGCCAAGTAGCGGCTCGAGGTCCCGCGCGACGGCTTCGGTCGTCGCGCGGAGTTTGCTTGCGTGGCACGATTCGATGAATTAGTGACACGGCAAGTCGATGTCCGTGCGCGCGCTGAAGTTTGCCGTTTCTGGCTTGTTTCCAGCGCTGCTGCTGACATTTGCGTCTCACCGAGTAGCGGCGGAGCCAACCGGGACGTCGGCGCAGGTCCCGGCGGACGAAGGAGCGCCGGTCGAGATCCGCGTGAACGCGGAGGCCGCCGCGCCGCGCCACGCGGCGAGCGAGGTCGTGCGGGGCCGCGCCCAGCTCGCCGCGGCTCCCCACCGCACCGCCTCGGACTTGATGATGGTGTGCCCGGGCGTGCTGCTCACTCAGCACAGCGGCGAGGGGAAAGCGCACCAGATCTTTTACCGCGGCTTCGACGCGGAGCACGGGCAGGACCTGGAGATCTGGGCGGGCGGAGCGCCCGTGAACGATGTCTCGAACATCCACGGGCAGGGCTACGCCGACGTGCACTTCCTGATGCCGGAGGTGGTGAAGAGCATCCGCTGCACTCCCGGGAGTTACGACCCTCGCCAAGGTGACTTCGCGGTCGCGGGTAGCTTGGACCTCAAGCTCGGCTTCGATCGCCCGGGCGCGACGGCGAAAGTGAGCGCGGGTTCGTTCGGCACTCGGCGGTACTTCGTCGGTTATAGCCCGCCGGGCGGCTCGGACGAGACGTTCGCCGCCGCGGAGCTGTATCAAACCGACGGCTTCGGTCCGTCTCGCGCTGCGCGGCGGGCTTCGGGGGTCGCGCAAGGCTCCTTCGCGCTCTCGAAGCAGTTGTCCTTGAGGGTGCTGGGGACCGCCTATGCCAGCCGCTTCGACTCGGCGGGGGTGCTGCGCTTGGACGACATCGAGTCCGGCGCCGTCGACCGCTTCTCCACCTACGATCCCCGTCAAGGCGGCGACAGCTCGCGCGCACAGCTGGTAGCCGAGCTGCGCGACAGCTCGGAGCGACAAAGCTTCGCCATTACCCCCTACTTGGTGCGCCACACCCTGCGGCTTCGCCAGAACTTCACCGGCTTTCTCGCGGACCCGGCCAACGGTGACGGCGTGCAACAACTCAACGACGCGACCACTTTCGGTTTTCGAGCGAAGGTGCGCCGGCCCTTGGAGCTGTTCTCCAAGCGCGACCATACGGAGCTCGGCTTCTTCGGGCGAGCCGACTACGTCAAGCAGTCGCAGCGGCGGCTCTCGGCGGTGGACGACGCGGTCACGCGCGAAGAGGTGAGCGCGCGCGTGCGCGCCGCGGATGTTGGCGCGTATTGGGACCTCGCCGTGCAGCCCCTACCCCAGCTCGGAGTGCGCGGCGGAGTGCGCTTCGACGGCCTGGCCTACGGCTCCGAGGACCGCGGAGGCAAAGCGGCCGGGCAAGCGCGCGGCTCGCAGGGCACCCACGTGGGGGCCAAGGCTACCGTGGAGTATCGCCCGCTTCGCTGGGCGTCGGCGCTCGCGAGCTACGGTGACGGCTTTCGCTCGCCGCAGGCCCGCAGTCTGGGCGAGGGGGAAAAGACGCCGTTTACCACCGTTCGCTCGTACGAAGTCGGGCTGCGCTTCGACGACGGCTTCGGCACGACGGGGTCGCTCGCCGTCTTCCAAACGCTCCTCGACGCGGACTTGGCGTTCGACGCCAGCAGCGCGCGCATCGAGCGCGTCCCCGGTACGCGACGCACCGGCTTCGCAGCGGAGCTCACCGCCCTACCGACGCCCTGGTTCGCTTCCAGCGTGAGCTTCACCTACACACGCGCAGAGTTTCATGAATCCGGTCAGGGCTACCGGGCCGGGGAGCTGCTGCCATTCGTGCCCGCGTGCGTGCTGCGATCCGATTCTTCGCTGAGCCGAACGCTCGGCGACGTGTGGGGCCGCGCGCTGGACGGTCGTCTGGGTTGGAGCTTCACCTACCTGGGCCGTCGCCCGCTGCCATTCGCGCAGATGGGGCACGACGTCTTCCTCGTGGACGCCTCCGCTGGTCTCGAGCTCCGCGGCGTCCAGCTGAGCCTGGAGGCCTTCAACCTGCTCGACGCGCGCTGGTACGACGGCGAATTCGCCTACGCCTCGAGCTTCGGCGGCCGCTCGGCGTCGCTCGTTCCGCTGCGCCACGTTTCGGTCGGCGCGCCCCGTTCCCTGCTGCTCTCCCTACAGCTCACGATCTGAGTCATGCCCCTCATGAAAGACTTGTTTTCGCGCCTCGCGCTGCTCGCCGCGGTCCTTGGCGGCCTTGCCCTAACGGCGTGTTCGAGCGAGGGCAAGGACAGCACGGGGGGTAAACGGGTGGTGCTGGCCACGCGCGTCGAGCCCGACCCGGACATAGCGAAAGAGCTCACGACCGGGACGAAGTGGACGGTCGCGCTGAATACGGCGCAACTCGCGATCGGCGGGCTGTACTACTTCGACGGCAAGCCGGCGTTCGCGAGCAACGAACGGCGTACTCCCTGGCAGCATCTACGAAGCTATCTCATCGGCACCGCCTACGCGCACCCGCAGCACTACGTGGCCGGAAGCGCCTTGGGGGAGATGGTCGAACCCAGCAGCGTGGACCTCTTTCGCGGCGCCGAGCTCGCGGAGGGCAACGGGGTGACGGGAGTCTTTCGCTCCGGCCGCGTCGTGCTGCCAAAGAAGGTCGTAGGCCCCGCCGCCCAGGATTTGGGCGGTCACATCGCCGCGGCGAGCGGTGTCGCAAAAAAGGACGGCCGCATCGTGTACTTCGAGATCTCCGCCGATCTCGCCGACATTCAAGAGACCTCGCCGCAAGCCGAAATCGACGGCTGCGTTTTCGACGAGGTGGAGGTCCAGGCGGACGGCACCGTCACCCTCACCGTCACGCCCAGCGTGTGGTTCAACCTGGTGGACTTCACCGACGTAGAGAGCGGAAGCGAAGAAGCGCCCACGGAAATCGTTCGCGGAGACGTCGCGCATAAAGCGTTCGCACTCGGCGTCGCTCAGCTGACTGCCTACCACTTCGAGTACACCCCTTGAAAAGACTAGCCGTGCTGCTCGCCACTTCTACCCTCCTTGCTTGCTCTTCAGAAACCGGCACCGCCACCTTCACCACCTGGGGCGAGGAGTACGTCGAGGAAGGCATCCCGGCGGGTGACGGGGGCTTCGTGGACGGCTGGTCCATCAAGTACGATAAGTTTTTGGTCGCGTTCGCCCGGATCCGAGTGGCGGACGCGAGCGGGGACGTAGGCGGCGCCACGGAGCAGTCGTTCGTCGTGGACAACGTGCAACCCGGCCGCAAAAAGCTGCTCAGCTTCGCGGACATCGAAGCCAAGGCTTGGGATCGCGTAAGCTACCAGATCAAGCCCCCAAGGGAAGACGCCGCGCTCGTCGGCGCCACGAGCAAGGATCTGAAAGTCCTCGTAGACGGTGGCTACTCTCTCTACGTTGAAGCTACCGCCACCAAGGAGGACGTGAGCAAGAGCTTCGCGCTCGGTTTCCAGAACGCCACGCAGTACACGGAGTGCCAGGCGGAACAAGGCGGCAAAGAAACGCTCGGCATCCTGGTGACGAACGGCTCGGAGGACACGAGCGAGCTCACCACCCACGGCGATCACTTCTTCTACGACCGCCTGCAAGGCTCGGCCGGCGCCAACCTGAAGACGTCGCTGCGCTTCGACACCATCGCGCTGGCGGATGAAGACGACAACGGCGTCATCACCGCCGACGAGCTCGAAGCTCAGCCGATCGACGTAGAGCGGTACGACCCGTCTGGCTTACCTGCGTCGAACATGCTCGAGTTCATGACCGGTCTTTCTCGCACCGTCGGCCACTTTCGCGGCGAGGGCGAGTGCACGGTCAGTCGGGTCGAAGAGTGACTGCGCGCGGCGGCCGCACCGGGACACCGTAGCGAGCTCACGCCAAGGTGACCTCGACGGTGGCTTCGTCGGGCGTGGGGTGCACGGGCACGCTGGCCTTGGTGACCGCGACCCGCACCCTCTCTGCCGCAGGAAAGCGGTCGCCCAGGCGCCGCGCGACCCGAAGCGCGTAAGTCTCCAGCAAGCAGTCCGGGCGCTGGCGAGCCGCGTCGTCCGCAATGCGGACCACCTCCGCGTAGTCCGCCGCTCGCGCGAGCTCGTCCACGTGGGGATAGTGGGCACCCGGCAAATCAAGCTCCACGGCGACCACCAGCTGCTGGGCCTGAGCGCGCTCGGCGTCACTCACGCCCATGTGGCTCTGGACACGGATACCGCGGACTCGTAGCGCGTAGCCGCGTACCTGCCGGCGGAGGGACGGTAGCTCCAAGACGTCGTGGGCGTTGCTCAAGCGATCCTCGACCGGCAGATTGCGGGTCGGCCGCGGAGAGCGCTATCGCAATGTTCTCAACATGCGATGAAAATTCTTCACGTCTGCAAAAGCGCTTCGGCTCGAGCCGCGGCGAGCCCGCTCAGCCGCACCGTGCGCACGCGGCTCGGAGAGGCGTCCACCACCTCGAGGCTGAGGCCGCTCGGCAACGAGAGCTTGTCGCCCACGCGAGGCATACGGCCGGCGAGCTCCAGTACCAGACCGGCCAGAGTCGTGTAGTCACCGTCGACGGGCAGCTCGAGCTCCAGCGCGCGGTTCACGTCCCGGATCGGCGCCGTGCCATCCACCAGCACTGCATCGTCCCCGCTCGGACGAATGGAGTCCATCTGGTCCACCTCGTGCTCGTGAAAGATTTCGCCGACCAGCTCTTCGAGCAAGTCTTCCATGGTGACGATGCCAGAGAGGCCGCCGTGCTCGTCCACCACGATCGCGAACGGGAGGCGCCGGGCGCGGAGCTCCTTCAGTAGGTCCACCGCCTTCTTCATTTCTGGTACGAAGAACGCGGGACGGATGACATCGCGCAAGATCAGCAGCTGCTGCTCCCAGGCCACCGCCAGCACGTCCTTCACGCTCAGGTAGCCGACGACGTTGTCGATGGTGCCGTCGTAGACGGGCAAGCGGCTATGAGTTTGCTCCAGAAGCACCCGGCGTATCTCGTCCAAGCTCGCGTCTTGGGCAATGGCCACGACTTGCTGGCGCGGCACCATCACCTCCGCCACCGTGAGCTCCGGAAGCGAGAGCGCTCGCGCCGCGATCTCCGCCGCTTCGGGGTGGACGGTGCCGGCCTCGGCCGCCTCCTCCACCAGCTGCTGCAGCTCACCCGGGGAGTGCCGCGTCTCCGTGAAGGTGGTGCTGTCGCCGAACGGGCGAAGCAGGACGTTGGCGCTCGAGCTGAGCAGCCAGACGAGGGGCTTGGCGATGACCGACAGCATCAGCAGCGGCCGGGAAACGAGCAGCGCGTAGGTCTCTGCCCCGCGCAGCGCCAGGGATTTCGGTACCAGCTCCCCGATCACGATCGAAAGATAGGATACCGCGCTGATCACGATCGCCAGCGCCGCGCCTTCCGCGTGCTCTTTCAGCCAGTCGTTCACGGCCAGGTAGGGCTCGAGCCGCTCGGCCAGGGACGAGCCGCCGAACGCCGCCGCGGTGGCTCCGACCACCGTGATGCCCACCTGCACCGTCGCCAAGAACGTCTCCGGCTGCGCGCGCAGGGCCAGAACCGCGCGGGCGCTGCCTTTACCTTGCGCCGCCAGCTCCTCGATGCGGTTTTTGCGCAACGCCACGACCGCGATCTCGGCGCCGGAGAAGACCGCGTTGGCCAGCACGAGCACGAGGATGACCAAGATCTCGGTGACGATCATGCGGGTCTTGCCGTTCTGAGCCAGATGGCTCAGGGGCGCAACCCGCCCGCAGAATCCGAGCTTGGGCTGGGGGTGTCGTCACCGTGAGTCGCCGTCACCGCGCGCGGGCTTGAGCGCGATCGAAGCTCTTCTTCGACCGGTCGGCATCCCTCGCTTCGGCGACGGGCACCTCGGCGGTCTCGAGCTTCTCGCCGTCAGAACGCAGCGGCTCGATCTCGGGTTGATGATGGTCGTCGAAGGCAAGCCGGTCAGCTTGGCGCTCACCACGTCGCTACGCGCATCCGATTCGTGGGCCCACCGGTCCAGCGTTGCGGGCCCGTTTCGTACGATCTGCGAGCGGCGTTAGCGCGTGCCCAGCGCGCGGTCCGTCGGCGCGCTCGCGTGGCTTTTGAAGCTCCAAACGCGGCGCCCACACGCGGCGCAGCGCGCAGCGCGCTTCACCCCAATCAGGCGCTCCCACCACCTTCTTCGCGAGCGATAGACATCGCGACAGGAGCCACTGCACTTGGTCATAACCCAGGTGGGTTATAGCTCCGTCCGCGCTGCCCGCCAGGCCGGGAAATCCCCGACACGCGTGGCGATTTGACTCAGATCGTGGCCGGAGGGAGCGAAGGACGGCTGCTCTACGCGCAGTACACCCCGCCATTGATGTCCAGGGTGGCCCCCGTAATGAAGCCGTCATATTCGCTAGCCAGGTAGAGCACGGCCCGGGCCACGTCCTGGGCGGTGCCGCCGCGGCCGAGCGGAATGCTGCGGACGGTCTCTGCCGCGCTCGCTTTCGTGGTGTGCGTGTCGTGGAAGCGCGTTCCGAGCACCAGCCCCGGCGCGACCGCGTTGACCCGGACGCCCCGCGGCCCGAGCTCGGCCGAAAGCGCGCGCGTCCACGTCAAGACCGCGCCTTTTGCGCTCGAATACACCAAGGAGCCACCGTGCCCGCCCTTGCGACCTGCGAGCGAAGCCACGTTGACGATGCTCGACTCCGAATTTTTGACCAGCTCCCTCGCAGCGGCGCGAGTCACGAGCATCATCGTGGTCAGGTTGAGACGAAGGACCTCGTCCCAGTAGGCGACATCCACCTCCTCCAGCTGACGACGCGCGACCAAGGAGCCAGCGTTGTTGATGAGCACGTCCAGCCCGCCCAGGAAGTCGACCGCGCTCTTCACCGCGCCGCCCGCTTCATCTTCCTGGCGTAGATCCGCTCGTACGACGAGGGCCCGCTGTCCGAGAGCCTTGGCCCGCTCCGCGAGCTGGCGAGGGACGGCGTCGCTTTGAAAGTAGTGCATGCAAACGTCCGCGCCGGCTTCGATCAAGCCTTCGGCCACCGCGGCGCCGATGCCCTGCGATGCTCCCGTCACGAGCGCGCGCTTTCCTGCGAGCTTGCGGATCATCGTGCCACCTCTGGGCCGTCCGCGCGCTCGGCCATCGTGTCGTCGTTCATGGCTCCGTTATCGCTCGCCGCCGAGTGCGGCGGTAGCAGTACCAATGGTGCAACATTTGTACTATGTGGTTGTGAATGACTGCGTCGATCCTCGCGGGTTCGTTGCCGAATCTGGAGGCGTTTTGCCGCACGTTCGAGACCGGCAGCTTCACCAGGGCCGCGCGCCTCATGAGCGTCACCCCGCAGGCAACGAGCCGGAGCGTCGCGCGGCTGGAGCGAGCTCTCGGAGCGACGCTCTTTCGCCGAACTACCCGCAGCCTCGCGCCAACGGACGCGGCGAAGCAGTATTACGAGCGTTGCTCGCGCGCCCTGTCGCTGCTGTCGGATGGTGAACGAGAGCTGAGTCGAGGAGCGGAGACGGCAGAGGGCCGGGTGCGCATCAGCGTGCCAACCTCTTACGGCCACTACCGCTTCCTTCCGTCGCTTTCGACCTTCGCCGAGCGCTACCCCAAGGTCCGGGTAGACGTGAACCTGTCCAACCGCAACGTCGACCTGATTCAAGAAGGCTTCGACCTCGCGATTCGGCGAGGGCCGCTCCGCGACAGGACCCTCGTGGCGCGAAAGCTCGGTGAATTCTCGGTCGGTGTCTACGCGAGCAGCGCTTACCTGGCTCGGTGCGGCTCTCCGAGCACCCCCGGCGAGGTCACCGGCCACTCGTGCATCACCTTCTCCATGCCGAGCTCTGGGCGCGCGCTTCCGTGGGTCTTCGCCGGGGCTCCGAGCTTCACGCCAGACGCGCGGTACCGCTGCTCGGAGGACGTGCTGGGCCTCGTCACCCTCGCCCGAGCCGGCGTCGGCCTCATCCAGGTGCTGGACTTCCTGGTCGCGGAGGACGTTTCGCGAGGGCACTTGGTGGAGGTACTGAGTCCCTACCGCAGCCCGCCACGCTCGTTCACGCTCATCTATCCGAGGGTCGCCAAGGCTCCGCCGGCCGTGCGCGCGCTGGTGGACTTCATCGTTGCGCGCGCAAAAAACGAGGGCGGGAGCCGCTCATAGTGAGCCTGCGAGGCTGAAGAATGCGCCTTTGTCGGTGACGGCGAAGCCTGCTTGGAGCTTGCGGGTCTGGTACTGGTTCAGGCTGGGGTCCTCGCGCCAAATGCTGGTCAGGGTGTCGACCGGCTGGCGCATGAAGATGGCGTCCCCCAGCATCATCGCGCCGCCCAGCATGCCCGCGCTCCAGCCCAGGCGCCGCGCCATGCGATTGCCGCCGCCCTCCTCCGCGATTTCGCCCACGGCCAGACCGGTTGCGCACCCGGCGATCACGATAGAGCCCACGAACCCTTCCGCGATGCGCTCGGCGCGGCGCTGCTTGACCAGCTGCTCTACTACGTCGTCCGCCTTCGCGAACGCCTGGGAAGGATCCTGGCCCCGCTGGATGCCCTCGCGGAAATCGCGCGCCGCTTGCTCGCCCTTCTGGGGAGAGAGAGCCGAGCCGACTCCGCCGAGGACGAACAAGCTGCCCACGCCGAGCATGACCCCGCCGAGCACTCGCGCCTCGCGCTTTTCGGACTTGGTGGCGTCGTCGTCCACGTGCAGGAGCCCCACCCCTGCGCCGCCAAGGAGCGCGCCGAAGCCGATCCCGCCAATCGACTCGCTCAGCCGCTTGCCTCGCTCCACCGACGCGAGCTGATCCAGCACGAGCTGCATGCGCAAGGTGTCTTCGCGCGAGACGCCGTAGACGCGCGGCTGCTGCACGTTGAGGGCTTGATACTGGGCCAGCGCGGCGGGGCCGAAAGGCCGCGAAAACAGCGGTTCGAAGGTCTCTCCGGGTCCGCGCCCGACGCGCGTTCGCGGGAGCGGCTCGAGCTGAGCCAACGTGACCGGACCTTCTTGTTCGGGCACGCCGAACCACGAGGGCGGCGCGCCCTCCGCGCCCTCGCTCGTGCGCTCCAGCACCGCCCCGCGCGCCCACTCCTCCGGCAGAGCGAGCCGCAAACGCAGCCCGCTTTCGCCATGAGCGTCCAGCAGCGGAACGCCGTTCGCGTCGCGCAGCCGCACGCGGAGCCGGCCAACGTCGGTCAGCTCGAACCGCTTGACGGAGGTCAAGCTTTGCAGGCTCGCGATCGACGCGCCGTCTCGCGCGCCAGGACCCCGCGCAAACACGTGGGGCCGCATGTTGGGATTGCGAACGTCGCTGGTCGCGGTGTCCACGAACCCTGCCAGCTCCACGTAACTCACCTGCCCGTCGCCGTTCGCGTCTGCCGCGCCCAAGAGCCCCGAGCGCACCACGTGACTGAAGATGCCCGACTGGATCTCAGACCACTCGAAGGCTTCACCGTCGGCGCTCGTGGACAAGAATACCCCGACGTTGGGCAGCTGCGAGGCGAGGGCCCGGGAGGCATCCTCGGAGGTAGCAAAGTGACGGCCTCCGGGCTTGCGCGCGCCGAGCATGAAGAACGAGTTGCAGCTGTCCAAGATGACGTGCGCACGCGAAAATGGGATGGATTTCAGCCAGGCGGTCAGGTCCCGCGCGCGAAATCGCGCATCCGTGAGCTCGATGAAACCCTCGCCCTGCGCGACGTCCCCGTGGCCGGCGAAGACGAAGTACACCTCCACCTCGTGCCCGGCGGCGCGCGCGGCGCGCACCTGGTCGGCCAAGCGCTTGCCGGCTACTTCCAAGTTGCGGCGCGAAGGAGCGGCGGCACGCGGCCGCGCTTGGGGGAAGAGCTGCTGGGTGTCCCGGTCGAAGTCGGCAAGGAGCGTGACGCGGCCGGGCGCCATCGTCTCCAAAATCTCGAAGTAGCGCGCAGCGTCGTCGTCTGCGTAGCGCAGCTCTGCACGGCGATTGCCCAAGCTCTGGTTGTTGCCGATGACGACCGCGAAGCTGAGCTTCTGCGGGCTAGCAGGCGGCGCTTCCTCGGCGCGCGCTGTGGGGGCCACCGCGCAGGCGGTGGAGAGAGCCAGCACTGCGCTAGCTCGCCTCAAGGCTCGCAACATCACTCGACCTCCAGCAGGTATTGGCGAACCTCGGCGCGCGGCAGCCGATTCAGCAAGTTCTCCGCGTTGAGCTCCGCTACCGGCAGCCCTTCTACGTCCGACACGTGGAGCGGCGAGCGGCTGAGCAGCGCCACGACACGTAGCGACCCCGGCGCCAAGTCCTCGAATACCGCCAAGCTGGGCAAGAGCCGCTCCCCGACGCCGGGTGCGATCGCCGGCCCTTCCGGGTTTTCACCTTCGACCGTGTATTCCGGGGCGATCCAGTGCACCGCTTGCCGGGAGTCGACCGCGAACAGCAGCAAATAGGCTCCTTCGTTGCCCGCGTTGCGAAGGCCGGCCGTGAGCGGCGTCGACGGAGCGATACGGCTCCCCGACCCGAGCGCGGTCAACGCGGGCCGCTGCGCGTACAGCTGGACGCCGATGTTCCGTGACAGAGAGAGATCGCCCGGGCCGCCGCGCGCAACGAGACCACCGGCTTCTTGCCGCGGTCGGTGTAACGTGACGAAAGAGAGCAGCGCGGCCGCGGCCACCGCCATACCACCACCCCAGCGCAGCCAGCCGGACCAACGCGGAGCGCGCACGGGCGCTTCGAGCCGGTTCATGACGCCGGCCATATGCTCGGCTACGTCCAGCGGGGGCTGCTCGAGCGGCGCGGCCACGTCCTCCGTGAGGGTGGTGAGAGCCATCACCTGCTTGGCGCAAGCGCCGCATACCTCCAGGTGCCGTTCGATGCGAGCGAGCTGCTCGGGCGGCGCGTCCGCGTCCACGAAGCCGAGCAGCTCCGCTTCAGGGGGGCACTTCTCGTCGTTCATCGCTGTTTCTCCAGGCGTTCTTTCAACGCTTTCAGACCGTGGTGCACGCGCGAACGCAACGTGGACTCCCCGGTGCCCACCACTGCCGCGATCTCGTCGTAGCGAAGCTCTTCCGCGTAGCGCAGCAAAAGAGCTTCTCGTAATGGGGGTGAGAGCTCGGCCAGCGCGGCCCGAACTCGACGGCGCCTCTCCTCCACCAGCAAGGTGTCCAGCTGTCGCGGGGATTGCGGAGCTTCGTCCGTGACGAGCCCACGCTCGCGCCGCGATGCGACCTGGCGTCGCCGAAGGTCGTTGCGACAGTGATTGCGCGCGAGCGTGACGAGCCAAGGCAGGAAGCCCCCGCCGCGGTATTTTTCACGGCCCTGCCAGACCAACACCCAAGTGTCTTGGGCGAGCTCGCGGCCGCGCCCGGCGTCGTTCACGAAGCGGCTGCAAAGGTCGACGACCCTGCGCGCGTAACGCTCGACCAACACCGCGAACGCGGCGCGCAGCCCCGCGCGCGAAAGGTCCATCAAGTCGTCGTCGCTGCGCGCGACGAGGGCGTCCTCGGGTGGCTCCGGGACCCTAACCAGGCGGGGAAAGGCCATTCGAACCGGTAGAACACCGCCCATGCCCGCGCGTTGAAAAGAAAATGCGGCGCCGGCGCGGCCCCTTCGAATCTTCGGATTTACGGAAGATCGGCTACTCCAGCTCGCAAATCGTGCGGTACGTATGCCTGTTCGGCTGGATGGGAATCACCTCTGCCTTGTCGCACGGCCGTTCCACCCATCCCCAGCGGGTGGTGATGCCCTCCATCGGGTTGTAGGCCAACGCGACGCAGCGGTCGGCCGCGTTCGGATTGCCATTGACCCAGCCGAAGTTGGGGCTCGCTCCGTCCGGCGAGCTCCACGCGGCTTGCTTTTGCAGCAGCTCCGCCGCCGAGCAGTCTTTGCAGAAGCAGTCCGCGGTGTCCGGGTGCGCTTCGGCCGAGCACGTGAGACCGAGCCAAGCATCGCTCACGTTCTGGAATTGGACCACGAAGGCATCGAACACGCGCTCCTGCTCTTCCGGCGTCTCCAGCACCAGCAGGTGAGCTTCGCCGGTTGGCGTCAGTGCGGCGCACGCCGCCACCGATTGCGGCTGGGTCGCGCTCCCGACGGTGATGTCCACGTAGCAGTGACCGGCGAGCACTTGGCCTCCAAGCAGCTCGCACGTTGCGCCTCCCCCCGCCCCGCTC
>SECP01000100.1 GCA_004193285.1 Myxococcales bacterium
TGCCCGCGGGTACTGGTCGCAACCGGAGCTGACGGCTCAGCGTTTCATCGCGAATCCGTACGGTGAGGGCAGCCGGCTGTACCGGACGGGTGACATGGTGCGGCTGCGGCAGGACGGCACGCTGGAGTACCTGGGTCGTCGGGACTACGAGCTGAAGGTGCGGGGTCACCGGGTGGACGTTCGCCAGGTGGAGGCAGCGGCGGCGGAGTTACCGGGGGTGAAGCAAGCGGTGGTGATCGGTTGGCCGCCGACGACGAGCGTGACGCAGCAATTGGCGATGTACCTAGTTGCGTCGAGCGAGGGAGCGCTAGCGGTGGCGGCAGTGCGCGAGCACCTTTCGGGCGCGCTGCCGACGTACATGGTTCCGACGCTGTACACGGTGTTAGCGGAGCTGCCGAAGCTGGCGAACGGGAAGCTTGACCGGCGGTCCTTACCGGCGCCGGACGTATCGACGAGCCAAGAGCAATACGTGGGCCCTCGGAGCGACACGGAGCATCGTCTGGCTTCGCTGTTCGGTGAGCTGCTGGGGCTGGAGCGGGTCGGGGTGCACGACGACTTCTTCAACCTGGGCGGTCACTCGCTGCTGGCGTCGCGGCTCATCTCGCGGCTGGCCAACGAGATGGGAGTGTCCGTCAGCATGGCCGCGTTCTTCCAAGCGCCGACGGTGGAACACCTGAGTGAGCTGATCCGTGAGGGCGCGCCCGCGGTTCTCTGCAAGGAGATCGAGCCGCTCGGCGATGCGGCCTCTCCCCAGGTTCTCTCTTTTGCCCAAGAGAGGATGTGGTTTCTACACAAGTTCATCGATGGCGCTCCCTACAACACGTCCGGGATTCTTCGGCTGGAGGGGAACGTCGACGTGACTTTGCTGGAGGCTGCCATCCGGCTCGTGATCGACCGGCACGAAGTGCTACGAACGAATTTCATCGAGCAAGAGGGGGTGCCTTTTCAAGTCGTCGGCTCGGCGGACCGCTTTCAGTTGCCGGTCGTGCCGCTAGGCGATGAAGCAGAGCTCGACGAGCTCGTCAACCAACGGGCCGCGGCGCGCTTCGACTTCGAGCGCGACCTGATGTTACGGGGCAGCCTGTTTCGTCTGGACGCTCAAACTCACTTTCTCGCGATCACAATCCATCACGTGGCGTTCGACGACTGGTCCACGTCGTTGTTCTACGACGACATCTCCCGATGCTACCGCGCCTTGATTCACGGTCGCCGGCCGGACCCACCTGGCTCCCCGATCACGTATCGTGATTTCGCGGTGTGGGAGCGAGCGCACTTTTCCGAAGCCACCCTCGACGAGAAGCTGGGTTATTGGCGTAAGCAGCTGGGGGGCGTGGAGCCGCTCGTGCTCCCAACCACCCACCCTCGACCTCCGCTCCAAAACTTTGCCGGGCGGATCCAGCACTTCGAGATCGATCCGGCAACGACGGAGCGCCTTGCCGCGGTCTGCCGACAGGCCGGAGCCACTCCGTACATGGGACTGCTGGCGGCCCTGGCCGTGGTGCTGAATCGGTATTCTCGACAACAAGATATCTGCATCGGCAGCCCCGTCGCGAACCGCAATCGCCGGCTGGTAGAGGGCGTGATTGGGCTGTTCGTCAACACGGTGGTGATGCGCATCGACGCGTCCGGCAACCCGCGGTTCAGCGATTTTCTGCAGCGCATCAAGCAGACGGCGATCGACGCCTACACCCACCAAGAGGTGCCGTTCGAGAAGCTCGTGAACGACCTTCAGGTGCAGCGAGACACGTCTCGACCCCCGCTAGCTCAGGTGATGTTGAACTTCCGCACCGCGCCGTCTTCCGGCCTCGAGCTCGAAGGACTCCGCGTAACATCGGTGCCGACCCACAACGGCAGCGCCAAGCTGGAGCTCACCGTCGACGTCGAGATGACGAGCGACCGTCTGACCGGGTTCGTCGAGTACGCGACCGCGCTGTTCAGCGATGAGTACGTCGAGCGATTCCGCGGTCACCTGACGACCGTGCTCCAAGCCATTGGCGCCGCCCCTCAGACGTTCATCGATGACCTTCCTCTGCTGACGTCGGTGGAGCAGCGAGCGCTGTTGGACATTTCGAGAGGGCCTTCAGCGAACGTCACCCACGAGTTCGTGCCGGTTCACGTGCTCTTCGAGGAGAGGGCACGAAGCAATCCGAGCGCCACTGCGCTCATCAGCCGCGGAGAAACGCTGGTCGCATCCCAGCTCGCCCAGGCGGCTCGCCGAGTCGCTCACTTGCTGCAGACCAAGGGAGCGGGGCCCGGTGCGCTGGTGGCGATCTTCTTGGCGCGCTCGCCAGAGCTCGTCGCCGCCGTGCTCGGGACCCTCGAGACCGGAGCCGCGTTCGTCTTGCTGGACCCGGCGGCGTCGGCCGCGCAAAGCTACGAGGTTCTCTACGAATCCGGCGCACGCTGGATCCTGACCGACTCGGGGCTCGTCGACCGCCTACCCGTCGACGAGCAGATCGTGCTTCGTTTGGACTCGACCGAACGGTTGAACGAGGCTCCCGAGTCTGACGAAGGTAGTCCCGCGCCCGCGGTGCAGCCAGAGGACCTGGCCTACCTTAGCTTCTCTGCGGAAAGAGAGCGCGTTGGGAGAGGCGTCAAGGTCAGCCACGGTGCGTTGAGCAGCCGCCTCCGAGCCTTTCACGATGATTTCGTGAAAGGCGAGCTGAAGGCACCCCGCTTCGCACTGCTTTCCCCGATTACGTTCGATTCGTTCATCACGGAGCTCTTGCAGTGGGTCGTCTCGGGCGGCAGCCTCTGCGTGCTTGGCTCGAGCGAACCTAGCGCGCCCGAGGCCGTCTTGGCGCAGCTCGAAGAGAACGAGGTGGAGGTCGCGTTCACCGTACCGACGACGCTCGGTCGTTGGGTTCATGTATTGCAATCGGCGGCTTCGCCGGCAGGTGGGCTTCGGTCCCTGCGGCTGATCTGCACGGGAGGGGAGGAGCTACCACTTTCAATCGTCGACCGTCTTCGCCGTCTCCTCGGCACCGCGGGCAGGGCGGCGCGCCTCGTGAACCTGTATGGGACGAGAGAGACGGGGCTTGGCGTGAGCCGGTACGTCTACGACCTCGCATCCGGCTCGGCTGCGCCTGGCGCTTCCGACCGGGCCCCTCTCGGCGAGCGCGGCGCGAGCTCGGAGCTGTTCGTGCTGCAGAGCAACGGAAGCCTCTCCCCGTACGACATCCCCGGCGATTTGTACGTAGGCGGGCCACGACTGGCGAGCGGCTACGTCGGCGGCTCGGACCGGCCGGATGACACGATCGTTTCGCACCATTTCGTTGACGACGGCGCCATCGACCGCATGCTGTACAAGACGGGAGACCTTGCCCGCTGGGTTTCGCCAAATCGGCTCGAGCTGGTTCGCGCTGCGTGCGACCGCGGCCAGGAGCAGCAACGCCGAATCGAGCGAGGCCTCGTCGAGGCGCGGCTCGGTCGGCTCGCGCTCGTTCAGGAAGCGGTGGTCACTCCGCACCCCGCCTCCGGCACGCTCGTCGCACACGTGGTGTTGAACGCCGACGCGCTGGAGGCACGTGGCGGAAAGCCAGTGGACATCGCAGATGAGCTGAACGCCGAGCTTGGCCAGAAGCTGCCGGAGTACATGCTTCCCTCCGCCTACGTGCTGATGGAGAGCTTGCCGGTCACGGCCTTTGGTCGCATCGACACGAAAGCTCTGCCCAGGCCGCAGGACGTGGACCACGACGCCGGGCGAGAGGTCGAGCCGCCCTGCGGCCCGGTCGAGGAGGAGCTCGCCAGCATCTGGCGAGCTGTGTTGAAGCTGCCGCAGGTGGGGCGTAGGCAGAGCTTTTTCGACCTCGGCGGGCACTCAATCAGCGCGATTCAGGTCGCTTCCTCGATTCTCAAGCGAATGGGGGTGGATGTTCCGATCACGTTGCTCTTCGAAGAGCCCGTCTTGTGCAATCTGGCAGGAGCCATTCAAGCTCTCCGCGAGCAGGGGAAAGCTTTGCGAGGGCCCGCGGCTGCCATCTCTCCCATCGATCGCAGTCAGGAACTGCCGCTCTCGTTCTTACAAGAGCGTTTGTGGTTCGTTCACGAACACCTGGAGGACCAACGCACCACCTACAACATCACCTCCACGATGCGCTTCGCGGGGTCGGGTTTTTCTGCTTCCGCGATGAGGACCGCTCTGACCGAGCTCGTGGCGCGCCACGAGGTGCTCCGCACTTCCTTCCGCGTTCATCCCGGAGCCACGGAGGCGGTTCAAGTCATCTTACCCCCTGGGATGGTGGAGCTGCCGGTCCTCAGCGTCGCTTCCGGCGAGGTCGCGGCGGTGGTTGGCGAGTTGTCGCGCGAGCTGTTCGACCTCCAACACGGTCCGCTCTTCAAAGCCACGGTGCTTCGGCTCGCGGAGGACGTCCACCTGCTCGTGACCAACATTCACCACATCGTGATGGACGGCTGGTCCTTTGGCGTGATGCTCGCCGAGCTTCAGGAGCTTTACCGGGCCGCCGCGGGGGGCGAAGCGCCTTCCTTGCCTGCGCTACCCGTTCAGTATGCTGACTACGCGGTTTGGCAACGCGCTCGCGATCTGAACCCTCATGTGCAGTATTGGACATCCAAGTTGCAGGGTTACGAGGAGGGGCTGGAGCTCCCGTACGACTACCCGCGAGCCACCAGCCGCGCGTGGCGCGCGGCGACGTTGACGTACACTTATCCTCCCGCCCTGGCTCGCAAGCTCGCGGCGCTCAGCCAACGCGAACACGCGACGCTCTTCATGAGTCTGCTCGCTGGCCTCGGCGTCGTCCTCCACCGCTACACGGGCCGGCGCGACCTCTGCATTGGGACGACCGTCGCCGGGCGTGAGCAGGTCGAGCTCGAGAGCCTGATCGGCTTCTTCATCAACATCTTGCCGCTACGCCTCGATTTGGCAGGAAGCACAACGCTGCGCGAGCTGGTGCAGCGCGTGCGGAGAGTCACCCTGGAGGGCTTCGAGCACCAAGCGCTGCCGTTCGAGCACCTGCTCACGGCGCTGCGCAAGCACCGCGATAGCAGCCAGATCCCTCTGGTTCCCATCGTCATGCGTCATCAGAACTTCCCGATGGCAGCGCTCGGCACTTGGAGCGATGGCGTCGAGCTGTCCGGGTTCGAGCTGGCGGGGGAGCGTACGACGGCGAGCGAGCAAGACTGGCAGTTCTTTGGTGACGGCTCGTCGCTGGAGCTCGTGGTGGAGTACGCGGCGGACCTGTTCACCGAGCAGACGATCGCGCGGATGGTCGAGCACCACCAGCTGGTTTTGGAGGCGCTGGTGTCGTCTCCGGAGCGCGCGCTGTCGTCGGTGGAGGTGCTGACGGCGGAGGAGCAAGCGCTGTA
>SECP01000080.1 GCA_004193285.1 Myxococcales bacterium
CACCGCGAAAGCTGCGACCGTCGTTCATGCCCACGTGGGCACGATCCGTCATCGCTAGCTCAAGTCTCGCGACGTCTCTTCGTCCGTCAACGACGCAGCGTCTAGCCATCGAGAAAATGGTCAGAGATCGCGGGTTCGGGCGTTCCGCGCCTCACAGCGCCATCTTGCTCGACTCTCGTGACGTCTCGTCGCTTCGCCGCTAGCCCTGAGCGGGTCATCGCGAAAGCGGCGACCGTCGCCGTTATGCCCACGTGGGCACGACGACCGCGCGTTATCTTGCTCGACTCTCGTGAGGCAACGTCGCTTCGCCGCTAGCCGTGAGCGGCTCATCGCGAAAGCGGCGACCGTCGTTCATGCCCACGTGGGCACGATGACCGCGCGTCATCGTGCTCGACTCTCGTGAGGTAACGTCGCTTCGCCGCTAGCTTTGAGCGAATCATCGCGAAAGCCGCGACCGTCGCGCATGCCCACGTGGGCACGACGATGTCGCGTCATCGCTAGCTCAAGTCTCGCGACGTCTCTTCGTCGGTCAACGACGAGCGTCTAGTCATCGCGAAAGCTGCGACCGTCGCTCATCCCCACGTGGGCACGACGACCGCGCCCTGACCGCTTGCGAAACGTCTCCACCGACGGATGATGAGCGTCGGTGGCCGCGATGGGTCGATCATCGGTCGCGCTCTAGATACGACGCGCACCACTGCCCACGAGCACGAGGTCCGCTCCGGGCCGCGCTGGCTCGCACGCCTGCTAGAAGCGCCTCGCGGCGTGCAGGTTACCCACCCGCGAGCGCTGCGCGATGAACGAAGAGCGTCACTCGTGCCCGTGTGGGTGCGATGGCGACGCATCGTCCTTAGGCGGTCGGCTCGAGCGTCATTCTTGGTTCTGACCAGCTCAATTTCATCCGAAAGAGCGGAAGAGGGGACGCGCGGTGGCATCTCGGATAGACCCGGGCATGGCGTCCAAGCAGGGCAACGTGGACTTCGTGCTGGAGCAGATGGCGGAGGCGGGCCCGGTATCCGCCCGCAAGATGTTCGGAGAGTACGCGCTGTATTGCGGCGACAAGGTCGTCGCTCTGTTTTGCGACGACCAGCTCTTCGTCAAACCCACGGACGCTGGTCGCGCGTTCATCGGTGACGTGACCGAGGGCGCTCCCTATCCGGGCGCCAAGCCTTGGTTTCTCATTGGCGGCGATCGCTGCGAAGATGGCGAGTGGCTCTCCGAGCTCATCCGAATCAGCGCCGCCGCTCTTCCTCCCGCCAAGGCGAAAACGGCAAAAAAGCCGTCGAAAGCGCAGCCCCGCGCACACGGGAAACTGAGCAAAAGCCCAGCCAAGTCAGCCACGACAGCCAAGTCAGCGAAGGCGGCTAAGTCTACGAAGACGCCCAAGTCAGCGAAGACGGCTAAGTCTACGAAGACGCCCAAGTCTACGAAGACGGCTGGGTCAACGAAGACGGCTGGGTCAACGAGGACGCCCAAGTCAGCGAAGACGGCTAAGTCAGCGAAGACGCCCAAGTCGGCGAAGACGGCTAAGTCTACGAAGGCGCCCAAGTCGGCGAAAAGCGCATCGCGCTAAGACGGCCCGAAAGAACTCACACGGCACACGGCACATCGATAGATAGAGGCGAGTCGTGGTGGGTAGTGTGACGAAGCGCTGGATCGCAGCGCAGAGTGTTTGACAAGTTGCGCGCTGTGCTCTAGAACGTGGGCCTACTCGTTTTTGGGAGGTGCCGAATGAATTCAATCGCCAATATGTGCTCGTTCGGAGCCCGCGATGCCGGCACCTTCCTCCTGCTCGTCCGCCCGCACGTCGCCGCACCTGGCGTCGGCGTTAAGCGACGCCGGCACGGTTGAAGCGCCGCTAACCGCGGTGTCAGTAGTCACTCGGTCGCCACACGACTGAGTGGGCGGAGCCATTCGGCTCCACACACCTTCGCTAACGCTGGTCGTCGTTGACGACGGTGCCTGGCGCTGCCCGTGGGGGCGGCGCAGCGGAGCCGCGATTGGCGCGGAGGCCCTCTTCTGCACTGGGGAGGGCTCTGTTGAAGGGCGTTGGCGCGTTCGCTTTCGAGCACGCGCCGTCGCCCCGAGGCTTGCCGATCGCTGCCATTTCTTCGGCGCAAGCGGACCACGCGTTCATGGCTTGCCTACGTGTTTCCAAGACTTTTTCGCATTTTTCGAGCTTCATCATGTCCTCCGAACAACGACACTTCGACGATCACGACATCCTCGAGCGCTACACCGATCAACCGCGCACGCTGCCGGAGCGCGTCCGGCGCTTGGTGCGCGGGGACCTGGTCAGCTACGCGCTCTCCGATCTGAACGAAACACTGCGCTTCGCCCAAACGTGGCTGGTCCTCTCCAACGCCGAGCTGTTGGTGGCGACCAAGGAGTCGCGGCCAGACCGCGTCGCTCGCGCCCAGCTCGGGAAGGTGGAGCTATCGAGCGGCCTGTCGTGTCACGTCCTGCGCGTCTATCGCAAAGGCAGTGAGCAAGCTGCGCCGCTCGTAGAGCTGAGGTTCACGCATCGACAGCGGCGCGGCATGGAGGGGCTCGCTTTCTTGCTCGAGCAGGCGGCCGCTGGGCAGCCGCTCACCGCGCGCGATGCGGACGTCGCTTATGTCGACGCGGTCGCGCAGCCCATCCGCGAAGCCCAGGCGCTCGTCTCGACGCGCCGCCTGGCCGTCGTGTGGAGACTCCTCTCCTATCTGGCCCCCTACAAAAACAGGGTATTCGTGGGTATGGGGGCGGCCACACTGGTCACGCTACTCGCGCTCGTTCCGCCGTTTCTGACCGGGCACCTCGTCGATCGCGTCATCCGCCCCGTTCAAAGCGGGGAGCTCCGCGCGACGGACGTCGTGCACGTGGCGTGGCTGGCCGTACTCGGTATCGCGGTCGTTCACGCCGTGAGCAAAGTGTGCGTGTGGCTCCGTCTGCCGCTGCTGGCGGTGCTCGGCGAGTTGGTGGCGCAGGATCTGCGCAACGAGCTCTTCTCGCACCTCCAGAAGCTTTCGGTTGGCTTTTACATGCGCAAGAAGACGGGCTCGCTCATCACGCGGGTCAGCGCGGACACGGACCGCCTCTGGGAGTTCTTGGCGTTCGGCGTCGTGGAGGTCACGTTGTCACTCGTCTCGTTGCTCGGGCTCTCGTCCGTGCTCATCTACTTGGACTGGCGTTTGGGCCTCGTGATGGCGGTGCCGGTGCCGCTCATGTGCCTCGCCATTCACCTCCACGGAAGCGGAATGAATCGCTTGTTCACGCGCGCGTTTCGCAAGTGGTCGCGTCTGACCGACGTGCTTTCCGACACGATCCCGGGCATGCGCGTGGTGAAGGCCTTCAACCAAGAGAGCCGGGAAGAGACCCGTTTCACCGCCCGAAATGCGGACGTGGTGGGAGAGTTCAACCGAATCCACGCGGCTTGGACGGGGTTCTGGCCCGCGCTCATGCTCGCGCTGGAGGTAACGGTGCTGTGCGTGTGGGTGCTGGCGCTGCCGCGCTTGCTCGGGACCGGGCACGCCTTTGGGCCCTCGCTCTCACTGGGCAAGTTCGTCTCCTTCCTGCTCTACACCACGATGTTCGTGTACCCGGTCGAGATCATGGGCCAGGTCGCGCGCATCATGCACCGCGCCACCAGCTCGGCGCACCGCGTCTTCGAGGTGCTAGACACCCAGCCGGAGGTGGTGGACGACCCCAACCCGGTGCGCTTCGAGACGTTGCGCGGCGAGGTGGAGCTGGAGCGCGCGACCTTTGCCTACGACGGCGTGCGCCAAGTCATCAAGGGCATCTCGTTCAAGGTGAAGCCGGGGGAGCTGATCGGCCTGGTCGGACCTTCCGGCGGAGGCAAGACGACGCTCATCAACCTGCTCACGCGCTTTTACGACGTGACGGGGGGGCGAGTGCTGGTGGACGGAGTGGACGTGCGTAAGCTCGAAGGCGGGCGCTATCGGGAGCAGGTGGGCATCGTGCTGCAGGAGCCCTACCTGTTTCATGGCAGCGTGCTGGAGAACATTAGGTACGGCGTGCCCGAGGCGACCTTTTCCGAGGTCATCGCCGCGGCGCGGGTCGCGAACGCGCACGACTTCATCTCGCGCCTGCCGCACGGCTACGACACCGTCGTCGGGGAACGCGGGCACAGCCTCTCTGGAGGGGAGCGCCAGCGCGTGTCGATCGCACGCGCGGTGCTCAAAAACCCACGCATCCTCATCTTGGACGAAGCCACCAGCAGCGTGGACACGGAGACCGAGCGCAAAATCCAGGAGGCGATGGACCGCCTGGTAGCAGGGCGCACGGTGTTCGCGATTGCACATCGGCTCTCTACCCTGCGCAAGGCAGATCGGTTGTTCGTCATTCAGGACGGACTGCTCGCCGAGCAGGGCACGCACGCGGAGCTGCTCGCCAACCCGAGCGGCATCTACACCAAGCTGCACCGACTGCAGCAACAGCTGCACGAAGCAGCGTAAACCCCAGCCATTCTAGAACGAAAGACCGAAGACCATGACCACTAGATTGTCGAGCGAGACCAGCTCGCCGATTTCGGCGCTGCCCGTGGGCTCGCCATGCCTCACCCTGGAGAAGCGCCCTGACGGGCGGCTTTGGGCGCTGCTCGCCGAGCGGGCTCTGCCCGTGAAGCTCCGGCGCTGCTTTCCGTGGACCTTCCCGGAGCGCTACATCTCCTTGCAAACCGACGAGAACGAAGAGCTCGCCCTCGTCTCGGACCCAGAAGAGCTCGACGCTGCGTCGCGGGCGGCGCTTTCGCAAGCGCTTTCGGAGGCCGGATTTGTGCTCTTCATCGAGCGCGTCTACTCGGTCAAGGAGGACTTCGAGCTGCGCTGTTTCGACGTGGAAACGCCTCAGGGCCGGCGCGCCTTCCAGACCGCGCTCGACGCTTGGCCACGCGAAACGAGCGATGGTGGCCTGCTCATCCAGGACGTGGCGGGAGACGTGTTCCGCATCGATCACCCGGAGGCGCTCGACGAGAAGAGCCGCGAGCTCGTGTGGGAGCTCGTCGACTAACCGGAGCCCGCTCTCCAGTGGAACCGAGGACCGACACGATAGCTCTGCCGGGTGGGCTGCGGCGCGGGCAGCCCACCCCGAGCAGACCTTTAGCCGCGGGTGAGGAAGCTACAGCGACCTTGGATGGGGCCGTAGAAGTTGTCGCCCATGGCGAAGCGCATGTACTGCACGGCGAGCTGGGTCTGCGGCAAGAAGCCGTAGCTTTGCATCTGCGTCCAATCGAAGCTGGAGCACAGCTGCGGGCGCGCGCGAATGGCGCCGAGCAGCTCGCCAGACGCCCAATCCATAGCGCGCGGATCGTACGCTTGGCTGGTGATGGCGACCTGCATGAACAGCGGAACCGCGCCGATGCCCGCGGTCTTGAGCAGGTCCTTCGCGGCGTCTAGCGCCTTCAGGTTGCGGGTCAGGTTCTGGGTGGACTCGATTTGCTTGCGCGCGAAGAAGAGCTCCCAGAAGCGAGCAGAAGCGGCCTTGAAGCGCGGGTCGTACCAGGCGACGGCGCGGAGGCGCTCGTACAGCTCGTAGGTCTTTTGGATGTCCGGGCTGCTGAGCTCCGCGCCCTTGGCGAGCAGCGCGTTGAGCTCGTCCAGCATGCGCTGGGTACCGGCCTCGTAGTCGCGCAACGAGGCCAGGGAGAGCATGCCTACCTCTTGGGCGGGCTGCCCTTTGGGGCCGCGAACGCGCACCATCGCGTTTTGCGGGGTCGCGGTGCCGAGGAGCTTTTCGCGGAGCTCCGCGCTCAGGTTCAGGGCCACGTAACCGTGCGAATCCGTGACCCCAAGGGGGTGAATCGCGTTTCCGACCACGAGCGTGACGTCCACGTCACGCGCGTAGCCCTGATCGCACGGCACCTCTGCGGTCGCGGCCTTGGCGATTTGCACTGGCCCCTGGTCCATGGTGCTGACCAGGTTGCCGCCCTTGTAGGTCTCGGTCTTGCGCGCCACGATCTCGGTCGGGATCACGTCGCACTGGGCGGAGCGGTACACGTGGAGGCGGAGCTGGTCCAGCTCCGGCTCGGCCTCGAACGAATACATTTGATTGCGCGGAGCGCCATAAGCGTTGGTGGTGCCCTGCGGCGTGTCCACCACCTTGGTCGTGAGCGCGCCGCCGCCGCAGGCAGCTAGCAATACCCCGAGAGCGACGAAGCCGTAAGCCAACTTTCCCATCGCCGGGAAGGTTAGGTCACGCTCGGCGATCCGTCGAGCCGAGCAGAGCAAGCGCTGCGATCACTTGCATTTGAGCGTGACCAGGCCCTTGCCGGCGCCGGCCGCGGCGCGCAGGCCATCGTGAACGCACTGGAAGGGTTGCGCGGCGAAATCGTAGCCGAGCTGCTCGGGGTACGCGGCCGTGGTCTTCCAATCCGTCGCGTTGACGGTGCCGGAGTCCCCTGCGCTCCAGGTGATGCCGAAAGTGTTGCCGGGCGCTACGTCGGCCGCGCTCTTCAGGTTGTTGGCGCGCAGCTCCCAAAAGCCCACCGCATCGCTGTCCCGCGCGGTAACGGGGTTTTTGACCTTTTCGAAGTAGTTCGCCTCCACGAGCGAGTACCCGCCCATGCGCACATTGATGCCGGAGGTGGCGACGTCCAAAAAGTAGTTGTTCACGACGTGCGAGAAGCCGTGGCGCTGCAATGGCACGCGCGAGCCGACGCGCTCGAACAAGTTGTGATGAAACGTCACGTGCCGGACCTCGTCGTCGGTGTCCGTGTACCCGTTCAGGCTCACCTTGTGGTGATCGTGCATGTAGTTGTACGACACGGTGACGCTATCCGCGCCTTTCTTGATGTCCAGCATGCCGTCGAACGCGGTGTCCCCAGCGCCGGCGCAGGTGGCCAAAGACGTGAACATCTCGTTGTGGTCGATCCAGATCTTCTTCGGGACGCCGCCGCTCATGCCTTCTATCGAGATGATGTCGGACGCGTCTCCGCCTGGCGTGAGGCCGATCGTCATGTTGCGGATGATGATGTTGCTGGAGGACGCGGCGATGTGGATGCCGAAGTTCGCGGTGGAGCCGTCCGCGCCCAGGATGCTGATGTCGCTCTTGTTCTTGATCTCGAGAGTCTGGGCGTCCTTGGTGTGCTGCACGCAGGGATCCGTGATGCTCTTGAAGTCGAACTTGCCGGTGTACTCCAGCACCAGGCCGCCGCTGCTGTAGCCGTCGATGGCGGACTGCATCGCCGCGAGCGAGTCCACCTTCACCGCCTTGACCGTGCCGCCGCCGGTGGTGCCCTTCCCGTAACCCCCAGGAGTCGTCTCCGGGGCGCCCGTACCATCTGCCGTGGAGGGGCCGGTTCCGCCCGTCCCGCCCGTCGTGCCGGCGCCGCCTGAAGTGCCGCCGCCGCTGGCGCTGCCGCCTGAAGTGCCGCCGCTGGCGCTGCCGCCGCTGGGGTTGCCACCGCCGCCACTCGCGCTGCCGCCGCTACTCGAGCCCGCGACGGGCGAGCTGCCCGCGGATGCCCCGGCGTTGCTGGTGCCTGCCGTCGGTTGCGCGGAGCTGCCCCCCGCGCCGGGCGAAGTGCCGCCCACCCCGCTCCCGGTACCGGCGCTGGACGCACCCTTGCCCGCGGTACCTCCCGGGTCGAGCGGATCCTCGGCCGCGCTCCCGCACGCGAGGGAGCCTAGGAACGGAACCAGGAGGCAAGCGACACACGACAACCCGCGTTTCGACATCGTTCGGGGTAATGCACGCGTGGGCGCCATCGATCGCGGAGCTTGCATTTTCCGTCCCCGCGCGAAAATTCGCTGAAAATTCTTCGACCTTTGGCGCCCTGAACTAGGTTCGAGCTAGCCCAGATCACGGCGATGATGACGAACCTCGAAGCAGCGGCGCCCTCTGGGTGGGGCGAGCGAGCGCGCTGGCTCACGGTGCTCGTGCTGTGCACGGTGTTCGTCGCCCTCGCCATGCTGATGACGAGCGGCGCGCTCGTGGACGACGCTTACATCGCGCTCCGCTACTCGCTCCGGTTGGCTCACGGCGCCGGGCTGACCTTCCAAGATGGACCGCCGGTGGAGGGCTACACCTGCTTCGCTTGGGTCGTGCTCGGCGCGCTCCTCGAAAAGCTCGGGCTCTCGCCGGCTGCGCTCTTGCCGCTCATCGGCATCGGCTGCGGAGCAGCCGCG
This sequence comes from Myxococcales bacterium, assembly GCA_004193285.1. Classification (GTDB taxonomy): domain Bacteria; phylum Myxococcota_A; class Polyangia; order Polyangiales; family Polyangiaceae; genus PMG-095. Next base: position 8,127 of record SECP01000080.1, read on the forward strand.
GTGGCGGTGGCGACTCGGGCGACCCAGCGATGGACCTCCGGGCGCCGGCTCGCCATCGCGGGGGTCGTGCCAGGGTTGTTCTTGGCGTGCTCTCCCGGGCTCGCCTATTACGCGGGCAGCGGGCTGGAGACCGCTCCTTTCGCCCTGCTGGTTCTACTCGCGATCGTCGCGAGTGTGGAGGGCCGGCCCACCGCGACCGGCGTCGCGGGGGCGCTCGCGCTGTTGACCCGTCCCGAGGGGGCAATGGTCGCCGGGCTCACGCTCGTGCTCGGCGCGGTTCTAGCCGAGCCGAGCCGGCGACGCGCTTGGTACTTCAGCGGCGCAGGTGTCGCGCTGCTGGGGCTGGTGTACGCGGCCTTCAAGTGGACCTACTTCGGCGCGCTGCTGCCGAACACCGCCGTCGCCAAGGCCCCGGTGCTCGGCCAGGGCCTCAGTTACGTCGGCGAGCAGTTGATCGACGCCAGCTTGCTGCTCGTCTTGACCGGCGTGCTGCTTGCGCCGCGCGCCCGCGCGTTACCCAAGCACGGCTGGTGCCTGCTCGCGGCCGCGCTGCTCTCCGTCATCGCGATCGCCGAGGGCGGCGACTGGATGTCCGGAAACCGCCTCCTGCTCCCCGCGTTGGTCTCGGCCGCACCCGCGCTAGATGTCCTGCCTCTGGCGCTCACGGAGGCGCGCCCACGAACGCGCGCGGTGCTGGTGCTTTGTTTGCTCCCCGCCCTGCTGCTGCTCGGCTACGGGTCGACGTTCGATGCGCGCATGTTCGCAAGCTCGAGCGCGAGCGTCGCCAGCTACGAGGCGCTGCGCGACGACCTGGCGCGTGAGCTGGTGAAGAGCGGCGCGCGCAGCGTCGGAACGTTGGACATCGGTCGACTCGCGTACGCGGAGCCGGCACTCCGGCTGTTCGATCTGGGCGGCCTCACCGACGCGGAGGTGGCGCGGCTTCCCGGGGACTACCGCAGCAAGCAGCTGCCTGAGTCGCTCCTCCGCGACCGCGCGCCGGACGCGTTCTTGTTCGCGGCGCGGCGCCTCGCGCCGAGCGCCGGCGGACCCCCGAGCATCGACTACCACTACCCGGTAGAGGAGGGCGTCGCCGGCTCGGCTTGGTTCCGCGAGCACTACCGGCTGCATGCGGTCGTGCGTGCCGGCGAGGGGTATTTCCTCTGCTGGTTTGCGCGGGCGAGGTAGCTCGGTTCAGCGGCCAGTCCGAAAACCCGGCATTTTCCTGCAGTTGCACTGCCTGGAAGGGGCGGAGGCAGCGCCCGGGCCGTCGTTCTATTCCGCTAGCAGCCCAGCCGAAGGCGGCCGGACGGCGCGGCGCGGCGCGGCGCCGCCAGCCGCCGCCCACGACGCTGATGCGGATGCGGACGCGCGCGGGCGCGAGCGACCGAGGAGACCGAGGAGACCGGCGCTGACGCGCGCTGCTAGTTAGGCCATTTTCCTTTGTAAATTCAAAGCACCAGCCTGGCCCCAACCACCGCCAAGGACGCGCCTGGTTGCGCTGGTCAATCACCCGAACGGGCGAGCCCGGCCTCCAAGTGCGCGCTTCCCGCCGGACTGAAACCCACCTATAGCGGGACCGCGTGGGCGAGTGCTCGCCTGCAAATCACGCGGTGTGAAGATGTGCTCGCGAGTATCCTGGAGCGGCTTCCCCCGATGCGCGCCCCGCCGAACAGAAAGAGGCGGCGTGGTCGAGGGAGGGGCCGTAGGTAGTACTGCCCTCGGTCCGGTCGGGCGCCGCTTGACGGTATCAAATCCGGCGGGTTACCCTGAAGTGTTCGGGAATTGCATGGTTTTTCAGCTCTGGGCTCTGCCTACCCCCGCCAGCATCGGGGGCGGTGCGGCTTGGTGGCGACGAGGGCGAGCTGCGCGCGTGATCGGGGGCGATCGTGACGGCTGACTACGATGAGAAAACGCGGGTCACGCAGGTCCAGCAACAAGCACCCGCTGACGACTCCCCGAGCAACGACTGCCTCGTAGTCATCTATACGGCTGAGCCCGGCCTGCTGGGCAAGCGGTTCGTGCTCGACAAGAGCCCGACGCGCGTGGGCCGCGGTGCGGACAGTCAGATCGTCTTGGAAGGCGACTCGGTATCGCGGCGGCACGCTCATTTCGAACGCCGAGCCGGCGCTTGGTACGTGGTGGACGACGGTTCGACCAACGGCACCTACGTGAACGAGGAGCAAATCGCCCGCGAACAGCTGCTCGTCAACGGCGACCGCATCAAAATCGGCCCGAGCATCCTGAAGTTTTTGTCCGGCGCGGACGCCGAAGCCAAGTACCACGAAGAGATCTACCGAATGACCATCGTGGATGGTTTGACGCAGATCCACAACAAGCGCGCGCTGTTCGAGGCTCTCGAGAAGGAGCTGATGCGCGCGCGGCGCTACGAGCGTGACCTCAGCCTGTTGATGTTCGACATCGACTTCTTCAAGCGCATCAACGATCAGTACGGGCACCTCGCGGGGGACCACGTGCTGCGCGAGCTGGCGCGCATCGTCTCCGAGCGCATCCGTCGTGAGGAAGTGTTCGCGCGCTACGGCGGAGAAGAGTTCGTGATCTTGCTGCCGGAGACGCCGCTGCCCGGCGCCGCCGCCTTGGCCGAGAGCCTGCGCGCGCGGGTCGCCAATCACTCGTTCGTCTTTCAAGGCGAGCGCATCCCGGTCACGGTTAGCATCGGCACCGCGCTGCTCGGAGAGAACGACAAGGTCGCGGCGGACCTGATTCAGCGCGCCGACGAGAAGCTGTACGAGGCCAAGCGGGGCGGGCGAAATCGCGTGTGCTCGTGACGAACGAAACCGCGTCAAAAGGCGACTTGCCGCCCGCGATTCGAGTCACGCCGCCGGGCCCCACCTCGCGGACGTGGCTCATCCGGCACGCTCACGTCGCCGCCCCGATGGGTCCGATGCTGCCGCCCGGTCCGCCGAGCAGCATCGTCTACGCGAGCGGGCGGGGCTCCAACGTGACCGACGTGGACGGCAATCGCTACGTCGATCTCGCTGGCGGTTTTGGCGCGCTGCTGCTCGGCCACCTGCACCCGAGCGTTCAGCGCGTGCTGGGACTGCAGAGTGAGCGGCTGTGGCAGGCGCTGGGTGATTTGTACCCCGCGGACGCCAAGATCGCGCTGCTCGAGCGGCTGACGCGGCTGTATCCCGAGCCGAACGCGCTAGGCATTTTGGCGCAGTCGGGCTCGGACGCGGTGAGCGCGGCGCTCAAGACCGCGGTGCTGGCGACGGGTAAGCCGGGCGTGCTCGCCTTCGGCGCCGCCTACCATGGGCTCGGCTATGGGCCGCTCGCGGCGTGCGGGCTGCGCGAAAGTTACCGCGCACCCTTCGCCGAGCAGCTGAGCCCGCGGGTGTCGTTCGCCGCCTACCCGACGACGGCGGAGAGCGCCGCCGAGAGCCTGGAGTCCTGCCGCGCTCACCTCGCGCGCGGTGACGTGGGCGCGGTCTTGATCGAGCCCGTGCTCGGTCGAGGCGGCGTGGTTGCGCCCCCGCCTGGGTACTTGGCGGAGCTGGCGGGGCTCGCGCGGGCCGCGGGGGCGCTGTTCGTCGCCGACGAGATCTGGACCGGGCTCGGCCGCGCCGGCAGTTGGCTGAGCGCGGTGGCGGACGGCGTCGTTCCGGATGTGATCTGCCTCGGTAAGGGGCTCGGCGGAGGCCTGCCCGTCAGCGCGGTGATCGGTCGGAGCTCGGTGATGCAGAGCTGGCGTAGGGAAGCGGAGGTGGTACACACCGCGACGTTCGCCGGCGCGCCGCTCGCGGCCAGCGCCGCCATCGCCACCTTGGAAGTGCTCGGCAAAGAAAAGCTCCCCCAACGCGCCGCGGAGCTCGGCGCTCGCTACGCCGCGGAGCTACGTTCAGCGTTCTCGGGCTCGGAGCGAGTGCGTGACGTGCGCGGCCGTGGCCTCATGGTCGGTCTGGATTTGGGCGAGCGCCCCGGGGCCGCTAGTCGGCTCATGAAGGGCCTGCTGCAGGCCGGTTACGTCACGTCCACGGGCGGCGGCAGGCGCGAGGTGCTGGTGCTCACGCCCCCTCTCAATATCGACGAAGCGGTACTGCTGGGTTCGGTGCCGGTCATCGTCGGCCAAATTGCCAAGCTGAGCTGAGCCGTGGCCACCCTGCTAGACACCTCCAACGAGCTGCACGAGCGCGTGCAGCGCTTCGCCACCGGGGACTCGTCCGACACGTTCGGCGGCCTCGCGCTCGACATCGCGCGGTTCCAGGCGGACGCTTCGGACGGCTTCCGCCGCCTGGTGCTCTCGCGCGGCGCCTCACTGAACGCGGTGGACGACATTCCACCGGTGCCGAGCGACGCGTTTCGGCTGGCCAGGGTCGCCACGTTCGAGCCGAGGTTCGACTCCGTGCGCTTCTTCACCAGTGGAACGACCGGCGACGAGCGTGGCACGCACGCCATGCGCCGCACCGACACTTACGAGCGGCTCTCGGTGGCCTACGGTCGTCACTCACTGCTCGCGCCGGGCGGCTCCGCGGTCGTGGTCGCGCTGGCGCCCCCACTCGCCAATCCGCCGACCTCCTCGCTCGGCTACATGATGGCGCGCTTCATGGAGGCGTTCGACGGCGAGCCACTGGGAGAGCTCGAGCCGCGCTTCGACAGCGGGTCGCCCGCCCGGTGGCTGGTGAACGAGCAGGGCGTGAACCTCGCGGGTTTGGAGCACGCCGCGCGCGTCGCGAGCCGGGCGCGCCGGCCGCTGCTCGTGCTCGGTACCGCGTTCGCGCTGGTGCGTGCGCTGGACGATCTGGAGGGTGCGCGCTTGCCGCTCCCGGCCGGCAGCGTCGTCATGCAAACGGGTGGATTCAAAGGGCGCACGCGCGAGGTCTCGATGGAGGAGCTGCGCGAGGGCGTCACGGCCGGCTTCCAGCTCGGCGCCGGGCGCGTCGTCGGCGAATACGGCATGACCGAGCTCACGAGCCAGCTCTACGAAGGCACCATCCACGAGAGCGCGCTCGCGGCGCGCCACCCGGAGGCGGCGCCGGGCGTCTACTTCGAGCCGCCGTGGCTGCGCGTCACGCCGGTGGACCCGGTCACGCTGTTGCCGGTGGCGGAAGGCGAGCCTGGCTTGGCGCGCTTCATCGATCTGGGTAACGTGGACAGCGCGGTCAGCGTCGTGACTCAAGACTTGGTGCGACGGGTAGGCGCCGGCATTCAGCTGCTGGGGCGCATGGCTGGTGCTCCGGCACGCGGCTGCTCCCTCGCCATCGAGGCGCTCCTGAATGGCTGAGGCGGGCGGGCGGCGGGCGCGCGTCGAGCGCCTGCTCGCGGCGGCTCGCGAGCTGCCCGGCGATGCGAGCCTGGCGCGACGGCTGGTCGATACCACCGGCCTTTCCCCGGCAAATGTCGAAATCGGTTTGCAGCGCTGCCTCGAGACTCACGTTTCGCCCGAGGACCTTGCGAGCTTGCTCGAGTCGACGCCCGAATCGTCGACCGCGCACGTGCTGCTCTCGGCGAACGTGTTCGTCGCGGCCCTACGCGCCATCGCGATCGGCGTGGCCTCCTCGCCGCGGGTCATGGTGCGGCCCTCGCGCCGAGACCCAGCGCTGGCGGAGGCGCTGCACGCGCTCGCGCCGGAGCTATTCGCCCTGGTGCCACGGCTAGAGCCGGCGCGGGGCGAACACTTGTGGAGCTACGGCTCCGACGGAACGATGGCAGAGCTCCGGGCTTCCCTGCCGGAGGGGGTGTGGCTCCACGCGCACGGAGCCGGCTTCGGGGCGGTGGTGCTGAGCCCCGCGTCGCTGACTCGTGACACCGCGCGAGCGGTAGCGCTCGACACGGCGCTCTTCGATCAGCGCGGTTGCGCGAGCCCTCGCGTGGTGTGCGTAGTCGGCGGAGTCGAACGAGCGCAAAGCGTGGCGAAGGCGCTGGCGGAGGCGCTCCGCGAGCTCGAGGTCGAGCTCCCGCCCGGCGAGCGAGGAGCCGTAGAGCTCGCGGAGCTACGGCGCAGCCGCGACGCCGCCGCCTACGCCTTCGAGCTGTTCGACGCCGGCCGCGGCTGGGTGAGCGTCTCGGACCGAGTCGTCATCCCCCCCGCCGAGCGAAGCTTGCACGTGGTCGCCTGCCCGGATCCGAGCTCCGCGCTCCGCCCGTTCGCGGCGCACCTGACCTGCGTCGCGTGCAACGACGCGAGCTTCCAGGGCGCGCTCCGCCAGGCTTTCCCGGGCGCGCGCGTCGTCGCGCCCGGCGACATGCAGCGCCCGGTGCTCGATGGGCCGGTGGATCGACGGCACGGGACGCGTGGCGAGCTCATTCGGTGCTCGTAGGAGGTGACGCGCGCGCCGCCTTTCGGCATCTTGCGCAGCGACGCGCTCGCGGCCCAGCTGGGCCGCGTCGCCACGAACGAAAACTCGGCCTACCCCCATGACTCGCTCCTTCATCAGCCAAAAAGCCGCTCGATTCACCGAGTCCGTGATCCGCGAGATGACACGCCTCGCTCAGCGGCATGGCGCCGTGAACTTGGCGCAAGGCTTCCCGGACTTTCCGGCGCCCGCCGCGCTGAAGGAAGCCGCCAAGCGCGCCATCGATGCGGACAAGAATCAGTACGCGATCACCTGGGGCGCCAAGGCGTTTCGCGATGCAGTCGCGAGGAAGCACGAGCGTTCGAGCGGGGTCGCGATCGACCCGGAGCGCGAGCTCACCGTCTGCTGCGGCTCGACCGAAGCGATGATAGCGGCGCTGCTCGCCACCGTGGACCCAGGCGAGGAGGTGATCGTCTTCGAGCCCTGGTACGAAAATTACGGTCCGGACGCGATCCTCTCCGGCGCGACGCCGGTTTACGTGAAGCTGCACGCTCCGGACTGGCACTACGACCCCGCTGAGCTCCGGGCGGCGTTCTCGCCGCGCACCAAAGGCATCATCGTCAACACGCCGCACAACCCCACCGGCAAGGTCTTCACGCGTGAAGAGCTGCTGGAGATAGGCGCGCTCTGCGAGGAGTTCGACGCCCTCATCTACACGGACGAAATTTACGAGCACATCGTGTACGAGGGCGCGGAGCACGTGTACCCGATGGCGCTGCCCGGCTTGCGCGAGCGCACCGTGATGATCTCGGGGCTCTCCAAGACGTTCAGCATCACGGGCTGGCGCATCGGCTACGCCATCGCCCCCGCTCCGATCAGCGCCGCGATCCGCAAGGTGCACGACTTTCTTACCGTCGGAGCGCCGGCTCCGCTCCAGGAGGGCGCGGTCGCGGCGCTCGAGCTCGGCGAGGACTACTACGACGGGCTGAAGCGCGAGTACCAGCGCCGGCGTGACCTCTTCCTTCCGCTCGTGAGGAGCGCCGGATTCGTACCGAGCGTGCCGCAAGGCGCGTACTACGTGATGGCCGAGTACCCTGACGTGGGGATCCACGACGACGTAGAGTTCACGCGCTACCTGATCGAGACGGTGGGGGTAGCGGTCGTACCGGCGTCCAGCTTTTATCGGCCCGGTGAGCCGGAGGCCAAGCGCCGGGTTCGCTTCTGCTACCCGAAACGCGACGAGACGCTGATTGCGGCTGGCGAGCGGCTGGCGGCGCTGGCCCGGCGTTAGCCGCGGCCCCGTTGCGACGTTTCGCCTCGCCCGTGACGCGAATCGTACAACTTTTTCGCGCACGGCCCCGGCGCGCCGAAGCCGCCGTTCTTGCTCGAGTCGCTCACGGATTGGCCTCTCGAGCTCAGCCGCGACTGCGAGGGTTACGCCGCGGCTTCGCCTTCTTGGTCACGGGAGCTGCGTCCAAGACTCGCTTCTCGCTTTCCCCGATGATCCAGCCCACGGGTTTGCCGTGTCGGGTAAGGCGAATGCGCTTGCCCTTGCGGGCGTCGTCCAAGACATCCGAAAAGTTACTACGCGCCTGAGCGACGGGGATCGGGAGACTCTTCATGCCCATGCCCGCAGCAGGAGCAAATGGGATGCCAGCTCGCGGGGACGCGGCTGGACCCGACTTCCGCGCCTACTCGGCCGCGATCGGCAGGCGCCGCCGCCCGTCATTCTGACGCGTGACCACCGTGAGCGGAGACTGCGGCAACGGCAGGTGCTGGTTCTTGGCGTAGACCGGGTGACGGCCATGCTCGCGGTACCACTGCGCCACGGTCGCGGTGTGCTTCATCTTCTCGACGATTTGACGGAAGCCCACGCCGGTGTTGTACGCGCAAAACGAGATCTCCCCGAGCTGCGTCCCGTACGGGATGATGCACATCTCCGTGCGACGGAAGTCGTAGTTGAAGAGGTCTTGGAACCACATGCCGGCGACGAACAGGAAGCGCCATTCGAAGTCTTTCGCGTCGCCTTCGCTGGCGCCGACCTCACCGCCGCGCGCGCCGATTTGGCTGAGGAACTGCTTGACGAACTCCGTGTACCCGTAGCCCTCCGGGGCCCGGCTCGGGTCGAAGTTGCGCACGAGCGACAGCGCCATCGCCGCGAGGGTCTCCGGCTTGGTGCGCCCCGCGTCCGCGATCTGCTGCATGTCCTTGAGGATTTGCTCCAGGTTCAAGAACTCCGCGAGCGGCGCCATCTGCTTGGTGCGCTTGTTGACGAGGAGGACCGTCCCGATGCCGCAGTTGGGGTGGCAGCCGCACTTGAGCGCGCCGAACTCCGAGCCCGCCCCCTGCATCAAGTCCACCACGTCACTGAACGGGTTCATCGCCGAGAGGGGAAACCAATCCCGCATGGGCTCGGTCACGCCGAGCTGGTCGTGCATGTCGTGCGCGAGGTGGCTGAGCGTGTAGCGCTGAGCGAGGCGATTCTCGAGCGTGATGTCTTCGTCCCGACCGGTGAAGCTCACGGGCTGGAAGGACACGACCGTCACCTTGTCCGCGTTGTCGATCGCGAACTGCACGATGGGGCCGACCTGGTCGTTGTTGACGCCGTTCACGACCGTTACGACGAGCACGACGTCGATACCGGCGGCGGCCAGGTTCTGGATGGCCCGTAGCTTGACGTCGTAGAGGTTACCGACCTTGCGGTGACTGTTGGCTTCGTTCGTGACACCGTCGAACTGGAGGTAGCAGAGCCGCAGCCCCGCGCGCTTGGCCTCGTGGCAAAACTCCGGCTCTTGCGCGAAGCGGATGCCGTTGGACGCGCACTGCACGCAGAAGTAGCCCACGTCCCGCGCGTACTTGACCGCGCGGATGAAGTGCGGGCTCAGCGTCGGTTCCCCGCCCGAGAACTGTACCGAGAGCTGGCGGCGCGGCTTGATGCTGAGGCTGTCGTCCAGGATCTGCTGCACGTCTTCCCAGCCGAGCTCGTGGACGAAGCCGACCTGGTTGGCGTCCATGAAGCATGGATCGCACATCATGTTGCAGCGGTTGGTGAGGTCCACCGTGAGCACCGAGCCGCGCCCGTACTTGATGGTGGAGCTACCGTGATTGCGCAGCTTGGTCGGAGGAGCTTCGTAGTCCCGACCGGGGAACAGGTCCTCGATGCGCGCCAGGAAGGCGGGATCGATAGACAGCACGTCCTCGAAGCGGCCGTGCCTCGGGCACTCCTTCACCATGAGCACGCGGCCGTCCTGCTCGATGATGTCGGCCCGCACTTCGCCCGGGTTGCTGGCGATGAAGGCCTCCAGATCTTGGGCGCCGGACAGCACCTTTTCCCGAGCTTCTTTCGTGCACTCCGGGCAGAGCGAGTCCGTCTGCCGGGGCCAACCGAGCGTGGGGAAGGTGCGCTCACGCTTGCGAATGAGGGGAGCTGGCGCCCACTTGGGGTGTGGCGCTTTGCCCTCGTTCAGCTCGGCGTAACGCTCGAGCAAGGGCCAAAGCAGGTTTGCGGCGGACCTTGCGGCCCCGCCAACAGTCGATTCCAATCCGTGCAAAGCGCGCGATAACAAGAGGCGCGAAGCATACACGTAAAGTGCGCCGGGGGAAGCTCCCGCCCCCCTCGGACGTTACGAGAAGGTAACGAACCCCGCCACTCCCACGCCATGAACGCGAACGGGCTTGCGCAGCTGGCGCCGCGCGGAAAAACTGTCGAGCCGATGTTTCGAAAGCCCGAGCCGCTCATCGTCGCCAGCGACGTGCACCTCACGCGCGGAGGCTCGGAACGCAGTGCCGGACGCCTGGCAAAGTTGGTCGAGCAGCACCCTCACCACGAGGTCGTCCTGAACGGCGACATCTTCAACTTGTCCCTCGACGCACCGAGTCGTGACCCCGCGGAATCGATCGCGAGCATCGTGGCGGAATATCCCATCCTGACAACTGCGCTACGCCGCCACTTGGAAGATGGTCACGCGCTCACGCTCATCAGCGGCAATCACGACGCGGGAGTCATGATGCGGGGAGCGCGAGAACGCCTGCTCCAGGCCATTGGAGCCGCGCCGCAGGCTCGCCTCGCCATCGAGCCCTGGTTCATCCGTCGGGGTGATGTCCACGTGGAGCACGGCCACGTTTACGATCCGGATAACGCGCCCGCGCACCCGCTGGCGGCTTGGTCGCCGGAGACAGAGCCGCTCGGCATCGCGCTGACCCGGCGGTTCTTGTCGCCGCACGACGCGTTTCACTTTGCCCACGCTCACCACACGACGCCGCTGCAGGGCTTGACGGACGCGTTCAGGACCTTCCGCTTCCGGGCGCCGATGATGATCGTGCACTACTTCGCGACCTCCAGCCGGCTGGCGGCCGAGGCGGCGGTTCCCGAGCGGATGAGCGCGGAGAAAGCGCGCGGCGAATCCGCGATAGAAGACTTCGCCGTCCACAGCGGCATGCCGGCGGACGTCGTGCGGGCGCTCTACCGCGCGCTGCCTCGCCCTACCCACGAGGACTTCAAGCAGACCTTCTTTCGGCTGTATTTCGATCGGGTGGTGGCTACCCTCGGCGTCGCTGGCGGCGCCGCGCGCGTGCTGCTGGGCGGGCTCGGCGGAGGCGTGGTCGGCGGCGCGGTTGCCCTTTCCGGCGCGCTCTACCTCCACCGGTCGGTCAAGAAGGGGGTGGACCGGTACTCGAGCTTGCCGGTGAAGAGGCTGTTCGAGGGCGCGGAGCTCGTGCGCGAGATCACGGGCGCCAAGCTGGTAATTTTCGGCCATACGCACTGCGAGGACGAGGCCGAGGGCTACAAGAACTCCGCTTCGTTCTCCTACACGTACCGCGCGGGCTCGCCCTACCTTCTGGTAAACCCCGAGGGTCGCGCCGAGCGCCGCGAAATGAGCTGATAAGCGCCTGGCATGCGGCTTGGGAGCGCTGCGTCAAAGACGACAGGTGCGGCCCGCGGCTATTCGGTGAGGCGCCCTGCTATAGTGCGCTTCTTACTTAGCCGAGGAGAGTGTCGTGAGCGTCTTGAAGCCCAAGTTCGTGCTGCTAGCAATTTTGGCGGCGCTTTCCCTCGTTTTGGCCAGCGCGTGCAGTGGCGGCGAGTTCATCGGCGCTGACTCGGGCGGCGCGAGCGGCCGCGGCGGCGCCGGCAGCACCGGCGGTACCGGGTCGGGGGCGACGGACGGCAAGAGCTGCGCGGGACCCGAGGACTGCGACGACGCGGACCGGTGCACCACCGACGTGTGCACCGTGGACGGCACCTGCGCGGCCGCTCCCAAGTGCGCCGGCACCGAGCGCTGCTGCGGAGGCGACTGCCGGGAGTGCTGCGGCGACGATGACTGCGACGACGGCGTCGAGTGCACGGACAACCGCTGCCTGATGGGACAGTGCATGTACGTGCCCAACGACGTGTCGTGCGGGGACACCGGGTACTGCGCGGCTGGCCAAGGCTGTCGGCCCAAGCAGGCGTGCGGGGTCATTCCTGGGGAGGACACCGCCGTCTCGTGCGCGGATGACGACGCGTGCACGAGCGACTCGTGCGGCGCCGACAAGTTTTGCAAGCACGACTACTGCGCGACCCAAGCGGGGCGGCTGTGCTGCGAGGGAGTCGGCTGCGCGGAAGAGTGCTGTACCGACGCCCAGTGCGATACGGATCAGAACCCTTGCACCAAGGACACGTGCCAAGCGGGCAAATGCTCTCGTCAACAGCTCTGCGAGAGCGGCGAGTGCTGCCCGAGCGCCGACGGCAAGAGCGCAACCTGCGGCGTTTGCTGCACCGCCAATGACTGCGACGACGAGCTGGGCTGCACGGCAGACGGGTGCCGCGCTGGGCAATGCACGCACACCGCCAAGGTCGGTGTCTGCCCCCAAGGCTCGTATTGCGACGTGGACAAGGGCTGCACCAAAAGCGCCGAGTGCCAGGCCGCCGAGGACTGCCCCGTGGGCGGCTGCCAGACCGCGGAGTGCACGAACGGCGTGTGCCAGATCAGCGAGTGCCCGATGGGGGCTCAGTGCTGCCCCGGCGCCAAGACGTGCAGCAAGTGCTGCGACGCCAGCGACTGCAACGACAACGTCGCCTGCACGGTAGACGCCTGCGGGGGCGCTGACTGCACTCACACCCCGAACAGCGCGCTGTGCCCAAAGGGCTACACGTGCGACGTGAAGCTTGGCTGCATTCAGTGCACGGGGGCCAAGCAGTGCGACGACACGGTGCCCTGCACCAAAGACTCCTGCGTGAACAACAAGTGCGTGAACACGCCGTCGTGCAGCGGCAGCACTCCGTACTGCGGAGCGACGGGCTGCGTCGCCTGCCTGAGCGACAGCGACTGCCACGGCGGCATCATCGGCACGCCCCAGGCGGCCGTGATCGGGGGCTGCCAGAACACGCGCTGCGTGGGCGGCGCCTGCAAGACCACCTACCCCATGTGCGACATCGGCTTCTGCTGCGCCCCGTACGGCTGCATGGCCAAAGGCTGCTTGCAGTAGAGCCTCTACGCTCGCCGTCGCCGGATCTTCCTCTCAACTTCCTCAGAACTTTCCGCCTTCCCCGGCGTCAGTACTCGCCAACCAAGCTGAGTGGAGGTTCATATGGCTGCCGTCGCGTCGCGGTCCGGTATTTTTGCGCGTTTTCGTAGGCCCGTCGTCGGGCTCGTTGCTCTATCGCTGCTCGCGGCGTGCTCCCGCAGCGTGCCGACACGGCAGGCGCCGAGCGCCGAGAGCCAAGAGAAACAACCGCCGTCTCCGCTGATGACGGAGGCCGTGGCGGAGGCGCCCGCGCCGAGCGCTCCCGCCGCTGCTTCCCCCGTGGCCGACCCTCCAGAAGGGAAGAAGCTCGAAGCGGCACCGCCCTCCCCGCCGTCGGCCCTCGCTAGCAAGCCGAAGGCCGCGGCTCCTGCCCAAGGCCTGGGGCTGCAGGGCGCGGGGGTGGGCGGAGGGGGCTACGC
>SECP01000037.1 GCA_004193285.1 Myxococcales bacterium
GTGCTGAAACCGGCGGAGGAGGCGCCGCAACTGGCGCGGGGGCGGGGACGGGTGGCACGCCATGAGGCGGGGTGTTGGACGAAAACGGTTTGGCTTGAGCTGAACCGCGCGGAAGCTCCGCGCCGCAGCCAAGGCAAAACTTGTAGTGGTCCTGGTTCTCCTTGCCGCACTTTGAACAGGTGATCACTATGGTAGCTCCAGGGGCCCGGCTGCCGGGTGAGGGGACTGTATCCTCAAACCCTCGTAACCGCGCGATTATCTACGCTCCCCCTTCAGGGTCAAGCGGGCACAGCAAAGCCTTAGGCCATCAAAAACGCAAGGGCCGAGCGGAGCAGATCCGACAGAGGTTCGGAGTCAACCTGCTTTCCCAGGTGTGCCACGGCGCGTTCGGCCTCAACGGGGCGATACCCCATGTTCACGAGGGCCTTGAGGAGCAGCTGGCCATTGGCGGCGAGCGCCTTCGGTGGTCCTCCGGCCTTGCCGAAAGCCTCGAGCGGAACCAGTGCAGGGAGCTTCTCGACCAGCTCGACGACCAGCCGTTCGGCCGTCTTCTTGCCGATGCCGGGGACCTTACCCAGCCGGCCGAGATCACGACTGGCGATGGAGCGCGCGAGCTCGCCGATCGGCAGCGCGCCCAGCACGCCGATGGCGGTCTTCGGACCCACGTTCGGTACGGTGACGAGTAGGCGAAAGACGCGCCGCTCCAGCTCGCTCGCGAATCCGAATAGCTCGAGCGCGTCCTCGCGCACGTGGGTATGAACCCAAATCTCCACGTTGCCGCTGGCGTCGCGTGTCGCCCGGCCGAGCGTGCCGACCGGCGAAGTGATCTCGTAGCCGACGCCGCTCACGTCCAGCACGAAGCCGCTCGGCTCCTCCACTAGGACGCGCCCACGTAGCCAGCCAAGCATCGCCCTCGGCCATATACCTCGGCTCGGCTTACCGCTACTCCTTTTACGACCTCGAGGCCCATGTTATGGGCCCGCGCATGCGCGCTCACGCCTTGGCGTCTCTGCTGGTCTTACTCGCTGCCGGCTGCGGCGGGTCTTCGAGCGAGACGCCCCCGCCGCTCGAGCCCGATCCGACCAGCGCCCGCTACACGGGACCCCGCTTCCCTTCGAAAGACGAGCCGGTCGGAAGCGCGGCCGCGCCGGAGGCGCAGGACGAAGAAGAGCCGGCGTTGCCCGCACGGCCGGGGCGCTCTACGTGGGGTAGCGGCAGAGCGGCCCCCAGCACGCCCGCCGCCGCCCCTCGACCGAGCGCGAGCGCGAGCGCGCCTGTGAACTGAGACCGCTCAGAAGGAGCCGGAGACGCTGAGCGCGGCGACGCCGGGGCCCACCACGGGAGTGAAGCGCGCTCGCAGGGGCAGGTGGGACAGCGCTTGGTTCGCGCGCTCCACCCGCTGGCTGTCCAGAATGTACCAAACGACGCCGCCGCCGATGAGGAGCCCACCCGCGCCGGTGATGACGGCCGACGCGTTCAGCGCCGTGCGCGCGTCGTTGCCGCGCTTAGCAACCTCGAACGCGCACATGTTGCGGTTGCCGCTACACTCGCTGTCCGCGTCGTCCACCTTCTTCTTGTTGTTTACGATACCGATGGTCCCGACGATGACGGCCGCGCCGCCAACGCCAATCAAGATCCATGGGCCCGGCGAGCGTTTCGCGCTGTCCGACGAGGGCTCTGCGGGGGCGGGCTGCCCCGAGCCGGGAGGAGGCGCCGAGACCCCGCTGCCGTTCAGCGGAGCGGGCGCCGAGGCCACCGCTGCGTCCTCTTCTGCAATCTTTTTCTTGAGGACCTCGATGCGGCGATTGATCTGGTCCTTCTCCCCGCTGTTGGGCTCGCGCACGAGGAACGTCTCCAGTGAGACGACGGCCTGCCGCTTCCGCCCCGCTAGCTCGTAAGCGCGAGCCAGGTTCAAGAGTAGAGGGTTGGCGGTGCAATCGCGGCGGTAGGCGTCTTCCCAATAGTCGATGGCGCGCGCGTAGTCGGCCTCATTGAAGGAGGCGTTGCCGGCTTGGAAAGCGCCCTTGGCCGCCGCGACCTCTGCGTCCGTCGGTTCACGCCCGCAATCCGGATAGCTCTTCGTCGGCTCCTCCGCGAGCGCAGCGGTGGCGGAGGCCGTGAAGGCGAGGGCAGCGAGCAGTGAGGTCAAGTTTCTGAGCATGCGAGTCCGGGGCTTCTAAAGGAAGTCGACGACGCCCGTAGCATAGGAGCAGGGCTTGCATGATCTCAACGTTTCGGGAGCAGAAGCGCGCAGCGGCTTAATCGCAGCGCCGGTCGATTTGTCGGCCGGTTGGCCGAGGTCCGCGCATCGCCGGCACTTCCTGGTCTTGTGCCGCGGGCGCGATCGTGGCGAAGTTTCGCGCGGTGAAATCGACTTCCTTCGCGCGCCGCGCGCTCGGCGTGCTCTCCATCGGCCTGGGGCTCTACACGTTGGGCACCGCGCCCACCAACGCGACCGCGCAAACGCGCAGCGCGTCGCAGAAGCTGGAGGCCATCCGCCAGCTCATGGAGAAGGGGCAGGGGCTTTACATCACTGGTAACTACCAGGGCGCGGCGGACCTCTTCGAGGGCGGCTTCAAGCAGTACCCGTACTCGGCGTTCTTGTTCAACGCCGGCATCTGTTACCAAAAGCTGAGCGAGACTGACCGCGCGCTTGGAAAGTTCCGCGAGTATTTGACAGTCGACCCTACCGCGCCCGACGCCGACAAGGTGAAGCAGCGCATCGCTGCGCTGGAGGCGACCAAGGCAGTAGCGCCGCCCGTCGCGGAGCTGGGCGGCAGCGGCGGCATCGGCGGTGGGGGCAGCGCGGGCCTAGCCGGTAGCGGCGGCGCCCCGGTCGCCATCCCGCCCGGGCCCGCCGACGACGCGAGCGCGATGCGGTCCTTGGTCGTGGTCGAGACCGAGCCTTCGGACGCTCCGCTGCGTTTTTACTCGCGTACCGAGGACGCCGCGCCTGCGTTCAAGCTCGGTGCGCAAAACCCCGGGTGGAAGGAGATCGCGACGGCTCGAGCGCCGGCGAACCTCACCCTCGCGGTCGGCAAGTACCACGTGGTGGTGGAGAAGTTTCGGGACTTCAACGAGAGCCACGCGGATATCGACGTCTCGCCGGGCCATGTTTATCAGTTCAAGGCGAACCTATCGCAAGGCGAATTCATGGCGTTTTTGCGCGTCTCCGCCAACGTGAAAGGCGCCTACGTCTGGCTGGACGACAAGAAGAAGGAACGCCCGTTCTGGGGCACGACTCCCCACGGTGAGCTCGTGAGCGCGGGGCCGCACGAGGTGCTGGTCGAAGCGCCCGGCTTCGAGCCGCTGCTCGCTCCCGTGATGGTCAATCACGGCGAGCAGAAGGAAATGGAAGTCGCGATGGTGCGCGTGAACTACGGATTTTTGCGCGTGGATTCGAACGCGCCCGAAGTCAAAGTGCGCATCGACGAGCAGCCCAAAGGCGTGTGGCGCGCCGGGACGGAGCCGCTGGACGTGCAGGCTCCCGCCGGGCAGCACAAGCTCACGGTCATCGCCGACGGCCGCAAGACTTACGAGTCGATCATCGACGTTCCCCGCGGTCAGGTCCTGCCCGTTCACGTCAAGATGATCCCGAAGTACCCGCGCGGGGCGGCGTGGACCCAGGCCATCATCGGCGCGGCGTTCATCGGCGCGGCCGCCTACTTCGGCAACGAGTCCAACAAGCTCCACGACCAACTCGAAGCGGATCGCGCGTCGGGGCGGCTCGAGGAGGGCGACTCGCGCGCGACGCGCGGGCGTTGGTACGCGGTCGGCGCCAACGGCGGCTTCGCGGTGGGCGGCGTGCTCGGGGTGCTCGCGACCTACAACTTCATCAAGGACCCGCTGCCAGAGTCCTCGATCCGGACCGACAAACCCGTGGAGTTCGACGACCCGCGGAAGGCTCGCCCGGTAGCGCTCTCGCTCCCGCTCCCTTCGCGCCTCGCACAAAAGCCGAGCGTGACGCCAGGGCCGGCGCTCGAGCCTCCGAAGGTGAGTGTCGGCGCCGTCGCGCCAGATGCGGCGGGTCTGTTCGTGGGAGGTAAGTTCTGATGCGCTCCGCTCTGGGTTTGTTTCTCCTCGGCTTGCCGAGCCTCGGCTGCTCTTGGACCCGCTTCGACGACATCACCGAGAACGCGCCGATCGTGCTCCTGAATCGACCGAAGGACATTTCGAACGGCTTTGGAACGAGCCTCGCCGCGACCCGCTGGACCAACGAGGACACCGGCAAGGAAGAGGTGAAGCTCCTGGTCGGTGGCGCGGCGCTGGCTTCGGGCGGCGCCGAGTTCGACCTCGGTAGTGGTGACGCGCCGTCGCTCGAAGCGAGTGACACCGGCCATTGTCTCGGCGCGGAGACGGCCTGCTACTTCTCGAGCACGCCGGTGCCGCTGGCCCGGGCGAAGGGCCCCGGCTCTACCCTGGACTACTGCTTCGTGGACGGCGGCGGCGTCGCCTCCGGAGAGCGCGGCGTCGTCGTGCGGTGCAAGGACGACATCGAGTACGCGCTGCCGGTGCCGGACGCGGTGGATGGCGCGCTCGAGTTCGCCATCACCAGCAGCCAGCCGACGGCGTTGCAATTCGCGGGCGATAACGGCCCAGATTCGGCGCTGCTGGCCACGGCTCTGCAGACGACCGCGGTCTGGTACTACCCGCCGCTCTCGCAGCGGTTCGTGGACGTTTTGGAGCCAGCGCGCTCGCGCGGCCGCTGGGAGCAGGATGTCCAGCGCCAGCTGGCGATCGCGCGCGTCGGGGAGACGGCGCGCCTGCTCGTGGTCGCCGAGCCCGAGGCCGGAACCGCGCGTTTGTTCCTCGCGGACGGCAGCGCGGAGCCGAGCTACATCGGTTGCCTTGGCGGTAGCGCGGGGTTCGGTCGCTCGCTGGCGACGGGGGTCGTCACCGCGGGTGACGCGGACGACGAGCTCGTCATCGCCGACGATCAGCACGTGTTCGTGTTCGATGGGGCGAAGCTTGCCGGCCTACCACCCACGGACAACACGGACTGCTCGCTGGGGTCGCTGCCGGAGGGCACCCTCGTCACGTCTTTCGGCTGCGGCGCCACGAAGAACATTTCCGGATGCGAGTCGTCCGAGTTCGGCGCGGCGCTGGCGGTCGGGGACTTGGACGGCGACGGTGATGGCGAGGTCATCGTCGGCGCCCCGAGCATGACCGTTCGTCATACGGCCCGAGCGGGCGCGCTCGTCATCTACGACGTGGATCCACCGAGCGCGACCAACCCTCGCCAGTTGCACGACTTTTTGGACATCGCATTCCTTTCTTCGGCCGAGCAAGACGACCAGCTCGGGCGCTCCATCGCGGTGCCGGACCTCGGCGAGCGGCAGCTCTTGGTTGCGGGGGCGCCCGGCGGTGGTAAGGCCGCCTTGTTCTACTGCCCGTCTTTCTTGCCGCCCGAGCTCGGCGGCGGGCGCTGCCAGTAACCGCGCCGGAGCCGCCCCCCGCCATCACATGCTGCCCGAGCACAAGCAGATTCTGGTCGTAGACGACGAGCCCAACTTGCGGCGCGTGCTCAGCGCGCAGCTGGAGCGCGACGGGTACGAGGTGCACACCGCGGAGGACGGCGAGCAGGCGCTCGGCATCTTGAAGGAGCACCACATCGACCTCGTGATCACGGACCTTCGCATGCCGCGGCTGGACGGCATGGAGCTCTTGCGGCGCGCGCAAAAGATCGACGCGGAGCTCCCGGTCGTCATGATCACCGCCCACGGCACCGTGGACAACGCCGTGGAGGCGCTGAAGACGGGCGCCTTCGACTACCTGACGAAGCCGTTCGATCAGGTGGAGGTGCGGACCATCGTCGCCAAGGCGCTGCGTACTCGCGACTTGTCGGCGACGGAGGCGAGCCGCCCCTTCCACGAGATCCCGACCGAGGGAGCGCGATACGGCATCATCGGCCAGAGCCCGAGCATCCTCGAGCTGTACGCGGTGTTGGATCGCGTCGCGGATACGCCTACCACCGTCCTCATCACCGGTGAATCCGGCACCGGCAAGGAGCTCGTCGCGCGCGCGCTGCACGAGAGCTCGTCTCGCCACGACAAGTCTTTCATCAAGGTGAACTGCGCCGCGATCCCGAAGGACCTGATGGAGAGCGAGCTGTTCGGCTACGAGCGCGGCGCCTTCACGGGCGCGGTGGGGTCGAAGCCGGGCCGCTTCGAGCTCGCGAGCGGCGGCACGCTCTTCTTGGACGAGATAGGCTCCATCCCCGTCGAGATGCAGGTGAAGCTGCTGCGAGCGCTCCAAGAAAGCGAATTCGAGCGCGTGGGCGGCGTGCGCACGATCCGGGTGGACGTGCGACTCATCGCGGCCACGAACAGCGATCTGAAGAAAGAAATCGCGCAGGGCGGTTTCCGGGAAGACCTCTACTACCGGCTGAACGTCGTGCCGATCCGGCTGCCCTCGCTCCGCGAGCGCGCGTCGGACATTCCGCTGCTCGTGATGCACTTCATCGGCAAGTTCAACACCCGGCTGAAGAAGGACATCGACGGCGTGGAGCCGGCGGCCTTGGCGCGGCTCATGACCTACCCCTGGCCAGGCAACATCCGCGAGCTGGAGAACGTGGTCGAGCGCGCGGTGCTGTTCTGCGATGGCGACGAGCTACACCTCTCGGATCTGCCGGCGGAGGTGCGCGGGGCCGCCCCCATCGTGACGCCCATAGGCTTCGCGGAGAGCGCGCTCTCGAGCACGCCCCTTCCGCCGCCCTCCGCGGAGACCAACTCCGCGCCCTCGGACGGCCTCAAAGAGCAGGTCAAGGCCGCGATGAGCCGGCTGGAGCGAGAGCTCATCGTGCGCGCGCTGGAGCAGACGAACGGCAACGTGACCCACGCGGCGCGGCTGTTGAAGATTTCGCGCAAGGGCTTGCAGCTGAAGATGAAAGAGCTCGGGTTGCGCGAGCAGGGCGATCGCGGCGAGGTTTGAGCCGGTGACGAGCGGGTGGTCCCGAGTGGCGCTCGCGGCGTTGCTCTCTTCGAGTCTAGTCGGCCCGGTAGGTTGTCAGGGCAAGCGCGAGGCTCCTTCGACGGCGCCTAGCGCCGCGGCCGCGCCGCGCCCGAGCGCCTCCGTGAGCTCTTCCATCGCGGCGCCGACGCCGCCGCCGGCGCCGCGGCGGGGCATGGTCTGGATAGAGGCGGGGCCGCTCGTCGCGGGAACGCCGCCGGGGCAGCTGCCTCGACTCGCCGACCAGGAGATGCCGGGCGAGCAAGTAATACTCAAGGGTTATTACATCGACATCTATCCCTACCCGAACGAAGAGGGAGCCATCCCGCTCACGAACGTGACCCAGGAAGCGGCGGCCAAGCTGTGCGCCGAGCAAGACAAGCGCCTGTGCGGGGAGCTCGAGTGGGAGCGTGCCTGCAAGGGGCCCAGCAACACGACCTTCGAGTACGGCAACGGATACCACGCGGATCGCTGCGGGACGGGCAACGAGCCTGCGCTCCGCCCGAGCGGCTTGCGCGTCGCTTGCCGCAGCGATTTCGGCGTTCGGGATCTGCACGGTGGCGCCTTCGAGTGGACGGCGAGCCCCTGGGGTCGCGGCACGGAGGCCGGGTACTTCGCGATCCGCGGTGGTAACGGACCGACCGGCGAGCTCACCGGGCGCTGCGCGAACGCGGAGCCGCGTCAGCCGGACGCGCGGGCCGCAAGCTTGGGTTTCCGCTGCTGCGCAGGGCTGGCCAACACCACCGAGGTCGTCCTGGATTTGAGGCGCGGCCCGAAGCTAGAGGCCAAGGGCGTCGTCGAGAAGGAGCTCGCCCGCACCTTCCTCGCCACCTTACCGAAGGAGGCGGAGACCAAGCTGCGACGCTTCGGTGAGCCGCGGGTCGAGATGTTCTGGATCTGGCGCCCCATTGCCAACGACGACCTGCACGTCGCGCGGATCTGCGCAGGGCTCGGGAAACAGCCTTCGTGCGGGCTACTGTTCGTGAGGCTCGGCCAGGGAGTCCCGGAGCTGCTCACGTGGATCGAGAGCGGCTTCGTGCCGGGCTCGCTGCACATCGAGCAGAACGCTCGCGAGGTGTGGCTGCTCGGCGGGGACGACCCCGGGCCGTTCAAGCGCTGGATTGGCTATTCTTGGGGCCAGATCAGCGTGGGGCCGCTCGAGCGACATGTCGACAAGCCGCGCAAGGGCAAGGGCGACAAGAACAAGAAAAAGCGCTGAGGTGCGCCGTCAGTGCAAGCATTCGTTTTCGATGCGACTGGCGGCGACGCGCTCGCGCTTCGTGACCTTGTCCAGCTCGCGCCGCGCCTCCGGAGTGCGACCCTTGGTGCTGGCGGCGACGGCGTGGGCCTCGACGGCGGCTCGCGTGCTCTCCACGACCGCTGCGTACTCGCGCACCGCGACTGCCAGGGGAGCCTCCCCCTGAGAGTAGGGGAGCAGGGCCTTTGCCAAGTCCCCGTAGCGCCTCGCGATGCGCGGCTCGTCCACCGGGCTTGCCTCGGCGAGCTTTTGCACTTCGTCCATCGCGCCGTTGACCTCGCGCACGACCGCCCGGCACGCGCTGATTTCGCGGAAACGGGCGCAGCCGGCGGTGCCGAGAGCGGCCCAGGCCAATGCCAGCACGAAGGCGGGGCGAAGCATGGCAAAGACGCTAGCACGGGGCGCTGCTAACTTGCCGGGACGGATGCGTGGTTCGGTCATCGGCGTGCTCGCTTGCGCTTGGGGAGTAGCCTCGGCCAGCTGTCGTTCGACGACCCCGAGCCCCGCTCAGCGCGAGGAGCCGCCCGCCCCGAGCGCTTCCGCGCCTTCGCCTTCGCCTTCGCGAGCCGCGATCGCCGCGCTCGAGCGTGAGCTCCAGACGACGCGACTGGCGATTCCTGCGCGACGCCGTCACTTGCCGCGACTGGCATTTGGCGCCGGCGCCCTTGCCCGCCTGCGCGACCACGACGTCCAAGTGCTGGACGATCAATCGCTGGCCGAGCTTGCGACCCTGCCGCTGGAGCAGCCCCGCGCGGTCGTGAGTATGGCGGATGGCGCCGTCGTGGCCGTGGGCGGTGGGGGCTTCGCGCGCTGGGAACGCGGCAAGCCGGCAGCCCCTCCCGGGGCTCGAATCGTGCTCCTGCCTGGGGCAGAGCTGTACCCGGACGCCCGAGAGCCGGACCTGCTCTGGGTCCTCGAGCCTGACGGCGAGCCGCCGACGCTCTATGGCTATCGCCTCGGCGCAAGCTCGGTCTCTGGACTCCTGGCACCGGAGCGCGTGGTTCAGCTCAGGAGTCCGCGCGGAGGTACCTTCGGGGTCACTCGAGAGGGCGTATGGCTGTACCTCACGCCGCGTCGAATCGAGCGGCTGGCGCCTTCCGGGCTCGAGCTGCCCGCTATCTCCCAGGTGACGGCGTCGACTCCCGGCTGGGCCCTCCCGGCGCGAAGGGTGGACCAGAGCCTTTGGGTGGATGAAGCGGGCACGTTGACGCGGGCGCTCGTCAGCCCCGTCTTCAAATCCCTGGGCACGGCGCGTAGCGTGGGCGCGGCCTACGCCGCGGACGTGGGCGACGAAGGCAGGCTGCTCGCGGTGATCTCGGTGACCGGCGCTGGTCCGCGCTTCGAGCTCGCGCTGTTCGACGGCGAGCTTCGTGAACGCGGACGTTCGCTTTTGGCCGGTGATGCGCCCAACGGGGAGAGCGAGTGGGTCCGGCTCGTGACCCGCAATCGTGAGCTCGCGGTGGCACCGCGGAGCGCGCGCGTCGCGGTCGGCGGCCCTGACCGATTGACGATTTTCGACGGCGAGGCCAGCGTCGTTTTGTCGATGCCAATCGAATAGTTAGACTCCAGCGACGCCGGCGCCACAAACTTGGCCTGCGGCGCTCCTTCCGGGCAGTAGTGGGGCGAATGTCAGCCTCTGGAAGCGAGCCCGAGCTGCGTGAGCTGCGCAAGGTGGCCGAAGACCTCGCGCGCCGCTTGAAGGAGCGCGCGTCCACCGCGCATTTGCTGGCGGCCCTGGTCATGCAGCCGAGCAGCACCTCCGAGCTGCTCCGCGAACGCCGCGTGACGCCCGACGACGTGCTTCGCACCGCGCGGGGCCTCGCTGGCGACGAGCTGGCGGAGCCGATCGCGTCCGCCCTCACGCGTGCCAAAGAGATCGGCGCGAGGATGGGTACGAACGCCGCTTCCGCGCCGCATCTGCTCCTCGCGCTGCTCGGGGAGCCTCGGGGAGTCGCTCGGCGCGCGCTCGAGACGCTCGGAGTGGACCCTAGTCGCCTGCGAGCCCAGGCTATGCAGGTGGGGCTCGGGTTGATTGGTCGCCGCCGGCCCCAGCCGCAACAGGCGCTCAGCGTCTCGGTCCCCGCTCTGGAGCCGGAGCCAGCGGCCGCGCAGCGCAAGACTGGCGCGGTGAAGGTTCCGCTCTTTCCGCCCCCCAAGCGGACGCCCACCGCGGAGCCAGTGCCGCTGATGCAGGCGCGCGAGGCGGTCGCGACGACCTCGCAACTCTCGCCCGAGCCCAAGCCCGGCCTCACCATCACGCGGCTCTCGGTGCCGCCCTCGTCGCCGCCTCCCACCAGCCTCCCCCCCGCTACCGGCGAGCAGCGCTTTGCGCTGGATCCGCAGCGCTTCCCCCTTTTGTGCGAGCTGGGTCGCAACCTGACTCTGGCCGCGGCGCGGGGCGAGCTCGACCCAGTCGTGGGGCGTGACGACGTCATCGAGCAAACGCTGGACGTGCTCGCCAAGCGCGAGGGCAACAATCCGTGCCTCGTCGGAGTTTCCGGTGTGGGCAAGACGAGCGTGGTCCGCGGGCTCGCCCAGCGCATCGCGGAGGGGCGTGACGTGCAAGCGCTCGACGATCGCTTGGTGATCCAGATCCCGATCGGCGAGCTCATCGCCGGGACCGCGGTGCGCGGAGCGCTCGCGGGGCGCATCGCCCAGATCCGCAAAGAGGTGCTGGCGGCCCGCGGCCGGGTGGTGCTGTTCTTCGACGAGATTCACCAGCTGTTCCTGGGCGAGGCGGCGGAGGAGATCGCGTCCGAGCTCAAGCTCAGCTTGGCGCGCGGCGAGCTGCCTTGCATTGGCGCGACGACCATCGAGGAGTTTCAGAAGGCGATCGGGCACGACGCCGCGCTCTCCCGTCGGTTCGGGCTCGTGGAAGTGGAGGAGCCGTCGCGCGAGGACGCCTTCTTGATTCTCGACGCGCTGCGACCGCGCCTGGAGCAGCACCACCGCGTGAGCTACGCTCGGGAGGCGCTCGCGGCGGGCGTCGCGTGGTCGATTCGCTACCTGCCGGGACGCGCGCTGCCGGACAAGGCGGTCTCCATCCTGGATCTTGCGGGAGCGCGCACTCGACGCCGCGGGAAAACCGAGGTCACCCCGCAAGCGGTGGCGGAGGTCGTCGCGGAGCTGTCGGACATGCCGATCGAGCGCCTGCTCGAGTCCGACGGGGACCGCATGCTTCGGCTCGAAGAAATCCTCGCCGACCGCGTCGTGGGGCATGCGCCTCAGATCGGGCGAATTGCCCGCATCTTGCGCCGAAACGCGGCGGGACTGGGCTCTCGGCGGCCCATCGGCAGCTTCCTGTTGCTCGGACCGACCGGCGTCGGCAAGACCGAGACGGCCAAGGCCATCGCGGAGGTCCTGTTCCATTGCGAGAGCGCGATGACCCGCTTGGACCTCTCCGAGTTCAGCGAGCCGCACGCGGTCGCCCGGCTCATCGGCGCGCCCCCTGGGTACGTGGGGCACGAGGCCGGCGGGCAATTGACGGAGGCGGTGCGTCGCCGGCCCTACCAGGTCATCTTGCTGGACGAGCTGGAGAAAGCGCATCCGGACGTCTTGACGACGTTCTTGGGCGTATTCGACGAAGGGCGCCTGACCGATGGCCGCGGACGCCTGGTCGACTTCACGAACACCGTGATCTTGATGACGTCCAACCTCGGCGCCGAGGTGCTGGGACAAGCGAGCAAGCGACGCGTTGGCTTCGGCGGAGGTGAGGCGGTGTCAGTCGACGACGTGTCCTCCAAGATCGTCGCCGCGGCGCGCGCGGCGCTCGCTCCGGAGCTGTACAACCGCATCGACGAGGTGCTTGTGTTCGCGCCTCTGAGCCGTGACGACGTGCGCGAGATCGCCCGGCGCCTGCTGGAGGGCGTGCGGCAGTCCCTCCTCGCGCAGCGCGGCGTGGAGCTCGATTACTCGGCGGACTTGCTCGAGCACTTGATGGACGCGGGCGGGTTCGAGCCGACGCTCGGCGCGCGCCCGATGAAGCGCACCATCGCGCGGCTGCTCGAGGCGCCGCTGGCCGAGCGAATCCTGCGCGGCGAGCTGCCGCGCGGCTCGGTGTTGCTCGTCAGCACGGACCGGGGCGAGCTCCTGATCGACGTGCTGGAGCGGCGCGCGCCCGCCGCGGAGTGACGGCGAGCCTGCCTAGGGCAGGCAAAGGCCGAGCACGCACTGCTGCTTGCCCATGCATTTGTGGTCGCAGGTCCGGCAGTGCTGCTCGTCGGTGTTGGTGTTGACGCACTTGTTCCCGCATAGCGAGAGCCCGGCCTTGCACTTCGTCTTGCAGACGGACTGCTCGCAAGTGGCGGTGCCGCCGACCGCCTCGCATTTGTTGCCGCACGAGCCGCAGTTGTTGGGGTCCGAGGTCGTGTCCAGGCAGACGTCGCCGCACTTGGCGGTGCCGACCTTGCACTGAAAGCCACAGGTGCCGTCGCCGCAAGTAGGGATGCCGGAGGGCGGAGCGCTGCACGCCTTGCCGCACTCCCCGCAGTTCGCGGCGTCTGTCTTCAGGTCCACGCACGAGCCGTCGCAGGAAGTTTTGGCGCCGCAGCCGTCGTCACACGTTCCGGACGCGCAGAACTCGCCCGCTGCGCACTTCTTGCCGCACTCGCCGCAGTTGACCGCGCTCGACGTGACGTCCACACATTGACCGCCGCAGCCGGTGAGCCCGGGATTGCACTTGATGGCGCATTTACCGGCTGAGCACGTGCCAGCTCCGCCCGCCACTCCGGGGCAAACTTTGCCGCACGCCCCGCAGTTGTTCGGATCCGCATCCAAGCTGAGGCACACGCCGCCGCACAGCGAGTACCCAGCGTCGCACGTGGTGCCGCACTTGCCGCCGCTGCACGCGGGTTTGCCGTGCGCGGCTCCCTCGCACATCTTGTCGCAGGCTCCGCAATTGGACGGATCCGTCGACGTGTTGACGCACGCCATCGAGCAAGCCTGGGTGCCCTCCGCACAAACGCGCGTGCACTTGCCGGCGCTGCACACCTCTCCGCTGGCGCACGCTTTACCGCACGCGCCGCAATTCGAGGGATCGCTCGCCGTCTTCACGCAGCCGCCGCCGCAGTTCGCGAAGCCCGCGTCGCACAGCACCTGGCACTTGCCGCTCGCGCAGCTGGCGGCGCCGTTCGCCGGAGCGTCGCACACCTTGTTGCAGACTCCGCAGTTGCTCGCGTCCGCGCTCACGTCCGCGCAGGCGCCATCGCACGCGGTACGCCCTTCCGCGCAGCTGAAGCCGCAACCGCTCGCGCTGCAAGTGGCCACCGCACCGCTCGGAGCGGAGCAGCGGTTGCCGCAGGCGCCGCAGTGCTCGGGGGAAGCGGTCGCGTCGATGCACGCGCCGTTGCAGTTTAGCTTGCCGGCCGCGCAGGAGTCCGCGCAGGCGCCGCTCTCACACACCTTGCCGTTCGGACAGGGCGTGTTGCAGGCGCCGCAGGCCTTCGGGTCGCTCGAGGTGTCGATGCACCCGCCATCGCATGCCTCGAAAGGTGCCTGACAAGCCAACGTGCACGCGCCGTCGTCACACGCGGCCGCGGCGCCGGCGGCGCTTTCGCAAACGCGGCCGCAAGCGCCGCAGTTTCGCGGATCCTTTGCCAGATCCGTGCAGCTGCCGCCGCAAGCCGCGTAAGGCTTGTTGCAGACGAAGTTGCAGTCCGATTCCACACAGACCCCGGTGCCGTTGATCGGCGCGCCACAGAGGGCGCCGCAGCCGCCGCAGTTGACCGGGTCGCGGGTCGGGTCAGTGCACTCGCCATCGCACTCGACCTCGCCGGCGGCGCAGCTGCCGGAGCCATTGGCGCCCGAGCTCCCGAGGGACGTCCCCTCCTTGACGCACACGTCCTTCGCGACGTCGCACACGTAGCCGCTGAGGCAGGCTCCGTTCGGCCCGCAAGCTTTGCCCTCCAGGCTCAGCGAGAGCCCGGACTCGCAGCCCATGAGCAGCTGAAACAGACAGAGCACGGCCAAGCCGTACGCGAGAAGCGACTTCAAAACGTGCCTCGCGCCGAGGCGGTGCAGCCCGAGAAAGTGCAGCCCACGCCCAGGCGCGAGAAAGATCGCGCGGGAGCTTTGTCGTTCACGAAGAGCATGACGGTTCCGGTGATTAAGAGCGCGCCGCCGACTCCGGTCAGCACGCGCGCAGTCGTTTTATCACGCTGCATGGCTTCGGTCTCCGCCTGAAAGGTGACTTGATCGGGCGCGCTTTTCGCGTCGGTTTCGTGAGAGCGACGCGACAGCTCGAAGCCGAGCGCTCCGCCCAGGCTTGCGAGACCTCCGCCCGCGATGAGCCAGGGCGCGACGCCGAAGCGGCGGGCGCCGCCCTCGGTGACCATGTCCTTCGGGCCTGCCCCCGCGACGGCGCGGGGCGGCTCGGGCTCCCGCTCCAGGTCCGAGCTGAGATCCGTAGGCGCGGTCGCCGCGAGGACGATCTCCTGGGTCTGGTCGCGGTAGCCCGGCAAGTCCAGGCTCACGCGGTGCTTGCCCAGCGCGAGGTCGCCCGTGAAGGGGGTCACTCCGACCGCGCGCCCGTCCACGATCACGGAAGCTCCGACCGGCATCGAGACGACGGTGAGCTGTTGCACTCCGCTCTGAGCGAGCTTGGCCGAGAGCGCCGAAACTCGCGCGCGCACCTCGTCTGCGTTCGGGGCTTGCGGGCTGCGCCGCAGGTAGTCTCTATACCAGCGGAGCGCGCCGCTCGCGTCGCTCAGCCGCTCGTAGGCGCGCGCGATGTTGAAGGACAAGGGTGCGCTGGGAGCGAGCGCGTCCGCCTCCATGAAGGCTTGAACCGCCTTCCGGTATTGGCCCGCCTCGTAGAGCTCCGAGCCGCGCTCGAACTTCACCTTCGCTGCGTCGCGCCGGGCCTCCACCTTCGCCTCGTTGCTCGGCGATTGCGCCAAGGCGGGGTGGGTTAGCGTCGACGACAGCGCAAAGAGAGCGACGCATTTCCGGACGGACATCTAAATATCAGTAAGGGTTCATGAGGTCTGCGCGCTTTTCGCGCGCGGCCGGGGGCTCGGCGGGAAGAGCGCGTGGAAGGCTCTTTGCGGGGGCCGCGTGCCCAGCCCACGCGCTCCGCGCGGGAGCTACGTACTTGGTATTTGCGGCGGCTTTCGTGACCGGCGTGGGCTTGGGGGCCGGCAAAGGCGGAATGTCGCTCACGTCCACTTGCGGAGGCGCCACCGCGACCGGCGCTTCGGCCGTCGCGGCGGGCAGCGCCACGACGGGGGCGGCGGCAGGCAGCGTGGCCGCGGTGGCGACGGCTCCTTGTTTGAACGGGGCCAGGGTGAGCAAGAGGGCGGCCGCGGCCGTGACGCCCGCTGCCACTGCGATTGGCAACCAGCGGCGCCGGGACTTGAGCGGCAGCACGAGCGGGTCGCCGGTGACGCGCGGCGAGGGGTGCACGACCGAAACCAGGGTCGCGTGCTCGTGCTGCGCGCGCGGTGTGAGCCCCCCGGACGCGAACGACACGTTCTCCGTGGAGCGCCCCAGCCACTTCGCCTCGAGCGAGGCACCGGTCACGTCTTCCAGCACGCCTTGCGAGTACAGCCACAACGCCAGCTCGCGGCCGAGCTCGAAGATCGACGCCGGTCGCGCTTCGCGATCCTTGGTCATCCCGCGCCGCACGATCGCCGCTAGCGCCGGATCGACCTGCGCTACTTGCTCGAGGGGCGCCGGTTCGTCCTGCACCACACTGCGCAAGATGGACGCGACGCTTTCGCCGCGGAAGGGGGTCCGACCAGCCAGTGCTTCGTAGAGCACCACCGAGAACGCCCAGATGTCCGAGCGCTCGTCCACGTCCGGCTGCGCGTAGGCCTGCTCCGGCGACATGTAGTCCGGGCTGCCGAGCAGCGTTCCGGTTTGGGTGAGGGTAGGGGCCCCGCCGATCGCGCCGCTCGTGACCTTGGCGATGCCGAAGTCCAGCAGCTTGGGCTGCAAGATGCTGCCCTCGTTGGCGATGAAGATGTTGTCCGGTTTCAGGTCACGATGGACCACGCCGCGTGAGTGCGCGAGCGAGAGCGCCTCCGCGATGGGCAGAAGCAACTGCACCGCGTTCACGGCCGGCAGCGAGCCGCGCAGGAGCATCTCGCTCATGCTCTCACCGCTCAGCAGTTCCATCACGATGAAGGGCTCGCCGCTTTCCGACTCACCGATGTCGAAGATGCGCACGATGCTCGGGTGCACCAGCTTGGCGGCGGCGCGCGCCTCCACTCGCAAGCGCTCACCCAGGTCAGTGGCGGCGAGGTCCGAGCGCAGCAGCTTGAGGGCGACCGGTACCTCCAGCTGGAGGTTGAAGGCGCGCCACACCGCGCCCATCCCGCCCTCGCCCAGCAGGCTCTCGAGCCGGTACTTCCGCGCTATCACCACGCCATCGGCGCCGGTTTCGCTGGAGTTGAGAGCTAGGGCCATCGGGGGACTCAGTGGCAACTTCCGCGCCAGGTCCAAATCGCCCGTTTGGAGGTCGCCCCAGTCTGAAGAGCGGTAGCGAAGCGCCTCGGTGGGGCGCTTTGGTGGGTCGCGATTTCGAAGATCGCTTTCCTGCGGCTCAGGAGGGCGAAGCCTCGAGCGCGCGACGGTAGCGCTCCCGTCGCAGATCATCCGACAAGATTTCGTAGGCTTCGTCCAGCAAGAGGAGGATGGCGTCGACGTCGTCGCGTAGGTCCGCGGTGGCCGGGGTGAGGACGCGCGCTGGGTCCAGCTCTTCGCGGAGCTGGGTGTAGGCGCGCCGCACGTCGTAGCCGGTCGCGTTGCGGCCCACGCCGAGCAGCGCGAAGTAGTCGCCTTCGTCGACGAGCGCGCGGCGCGCGGCGATGCGTTTCCGGAGTGCTTCGTGATCCAGTCGGTCCAGCTCGGGACGCGCCGAGTCGATGGGAGCCGGGCGACGCGGCTCGGCGAACGCCGCCGATTTTTCCAACACCCCGAGCGCCACGAGCGCCAGCAGCGCGCTCCCGAAGTCGCGCGAGCGCGCGCGCGCGATGACGTCCTCCAAGGCTTCTCCGTCCAGCGAACGGACGAGCTCCACCTCGTCTGCTTCGAGCGCGCATTCACCGAGCAAGTTGGAGCTAGGACCTGCGCGCAATCGTACGCCAGCGCCGCCGAGCCGCGCGACGGAGAGGTCCGGTGGGCAAACCCTCCGTACGAGCTCAACCAGCACCTCGGCGCCGGTCGCGCCGCCGAACACCGCGGGCTCGGTCGCGAGGCGCGGGGGCACCTCCGGCTCCACGCCGGTCTCGCCTCGCTCCAAGCGCGCGATGCGCCCAATCAGCCACTCGGCGTGGGTGCGCAGCACGGGCCAGAGCTCGTCTTGTTGCAGGTACCCGTGAGCGATGAGCGCGGCACCTGCATGGCGGCCGAAGAGTGGCAGCTTGCGACCGAGCTTCCCGCCGGCGTCCGCCGGCAACGTGCCACGCTCGATGAGGCAGGAGATGAGCGACTCCGCGTCCACGCTCGTGGCGGCAGTGACGAAATCTCCGTCACGAAACACGATGCGACGGATGCCGTCCGGCGCTTCGAAAGCGATGGCGCCCGTGTAACGGGAGCGCACCGCAGCCGCCAGGCATTGAATGGCTTCGCCCGCGCGCAAGCTCGTCGGTAGTTGCAGCGGCGACGGCGCGGAGGGGACGCCGAGTGGCGGCCCCACCGTCAAAGGCTCGGGGGGCGTGTTGGCCGCGCGCGGCGGCTTGGTCGACACCTGCTGCGGCGCGTCTGGCGGCAGCGCGCTCTGCGCTCCCGGCATGCTCGCAGGGGGCAGCTCGGAAGGGACGCCGGCCGCGGTGCCGCGCGGCTCCGCGTCGCTCGGCGGCGGCGCCGGCTCGGAGCTCTTGCTCGGCGCTGCGGTAGCCCGCGGTGGCATGTTCGGCGGAGTCTTTGGCGGCTCCGTTTCGCGGCTCGGCGGTGGCTCGGTCCGACTCGGCTCACCGGGCTGCGCCTCGGCGCTCGGTTGGGCTGCGGTGCCGGCGGCCGCGGCGGGCGCCTTGCTCCCCCCATTGGTCTTCGTGCCGGTGCCGCCGGTGCCGCCGGTGCCGCGCGTGCTCCCTCGTTCGTCGCCGCCGTGCGTGCTCGGACCGGCGTCGCTTTCGTCGCCATCGTCCAGGTCGAGCGGCTCGTCCAGCGCGGCCAGCACGTCGTTGGGCAGGATTGCCTCGAGCTCGGCCTCCGGTGAGAGTCGATCGGACGGGGGGGCGACAGACGCTCGGCCTTGCGTGACCCGCTGCTCCGCTCTGCCGAGGAGCATCTCCAGCTCGGGGCTCAGCCTCGCCTGCGGCAGCTGCTGCGCGCTCGGCGACATGGACAGTGGCGGAGGCGCGTCCTCACGGCGGAAGCTGGCCGGCGCCGCGAGCGCTTCCGGCGCGGTCAACGGGGAGCTACCGGGGCCACTTGGCGGCGACGACGGCGCCGGCGCGACCCATGTGGAGCTCTTGGGCGGCTGGCTCGGAGGGCGCTCCGGCGCGGTCGAAGGGCTCGATTTTTGTTCGTAGCGAAAGGGGCGGCGCGTCGCCGCGACGAGGATCGGCGCGCGTCCGCCGGGAGCCAATCGAGGGCGCGGCTCGTGGCGCGTCGGTGGACCGATGAGCGCCTCCACCTTGCGAGTGAGCGCGGCGTCGTCTACCGGGCGATCGAAAGAGCCGCTGCCTTCACGCTCGATGATGCCGGTGAGGTCCGGCGCCGTGTGCGCGCCTCGCTCGCGTACGAACACGACGTCCACGCGATGCCCCCCGGGGACGTCACGGTGGATGCGCTCCACGCTCTCCACGCCGCCGGGTGCGTCCGCGTCGCAGAGGATGAGCGCGGGCCGCTGCACGGACACGCGATTGACGAGCAGCCCGAGCGGAACGTCCACCACCTGGTAGCCGCGGGTGCGAAGCGCCGAGATGAGTCGCTCGGCTTCCGCTGAAGCGTCGCTGACGAAAATCAGAGCTCCGACTTCGGACGAGCTCCCTGAGGAGCTGCCGGTCGAGCTTCCCGTTTCGCTTCCGGCCGGAGGATCGGGCACCACTTAGAAGCTCAGTCTAAGTCGAGTCCGCGCCGTTCGTCCGCTCTGACTTCGGGGGTGCCCCGCGAGAGCCGAGACGCTCCGCCAGCCTCGCCCCGGCGGCCGGCCAGAAGCGCGCCGAAAGGACCGCGAAGACCAGGAGAGCGAACAGGGTGAGCTCCCCGGAGGAGAGACCAAGCATGTGAGGGCGTGTAACGCAATTGGCGGCACGGGGCGAGGGGTGTAAGCACGCGCGGCATGCCCCAGGCGCGCCGCCAGTACGTGATTGGGCTGGGATCCAACCTGGGCGACCGCCTGCGGACGCTCCGAGCGGCGCTGACCGACCTGGCCGCGCTTGGCGAGATCTGCGGGGTTTCGGCGCTGTACGAGTCGGCGGCGGTGGGGCCACCTCAGCCGGACTACCTGAATGCCGCGGTGCTTTTGGATTCCGCCCTCGAGCCGATGCCCCTGCTGCAGGGCCTGCTGGCCATCGAACGTGACCACGGGCGCGAGCGGCGCGAACGGTGGGGGCCCCGCACGCTGGATCTGGACCTGTTGTTCAGCCCCGGCCTGGAGCTCCGCCAGCCGGGGCTCACTCTCCCTCATCCCGAGCTCGCTCGGCGCGCCTTCGCCCTGGCGCCGCTGTTGGACGTCGCGCCCGACGCGGAGGAGCCGGGCTCCCGCCAGGCTTATGCCGACTTGTTTCGGCAACTAGAAGGAGCCGGCCTGCGACGCCTGGAAACGTCCGAGGGCTGGCGTGCAGGCTGAGCGGAATAGGGCTCGAGGTCACGCACACTAACTGAGCGAGGTTCGGTAGACAGACACATGTCGAGGTGGTACGAGCGCGCGCGCCGATGACCGGATTTGGCGCCCTTACTCACTTGCTGCCTGCCCCGCGTTCGCTCGCGATGAGCACCAGCCCCATCGACCTGGATTTCAACAACGTCGTTGTGTTCCAGGTCGTCATCTTCGTCTTCCTGATTGCGGTGCTCAAGCCGCTCTTGTTCGACCCGATGCTCAAGGTGTTCGCGCTGCGCGAGGAGCGCACCGAGGGCGCCCGCGCGACCGCGCGAGAGCTGGAAGAGCAAGCGGGCGAGCTTTTGCAACGCTACGAGGCGGAGCTCTCGCGCGTGCACCAAGCCGCTGCGCAAGAGCGCGACCGCTTGCGCGCAGAGACGACCAAGCTGGAAGCCGAAATCTTGAACGAGGCCCGCGCCGCCGCGGCGAAGATCGTCGACGACGGTCGACGACGAATCGAGACGGAGGTGAACGCCATCCGTTTCGAGCTCGGCAAGCAGTCGGAGCGCCTCGCAGGCGACATCGCCACGCGCGTTCTGGGGCGGGAGACCAACTGATGAAACACCTTGCTCGCATCGCGGCCCCGGTCGCGTTTTTCGTCCTCGCGCTCTCGCTGCCCGCGCTCGCCGACGAGCACGGTGAGCACGCCCCCGCCGCGGGCGCGCACGTCCCGGCCGAGGGCCACGAGGAGGGCCACGGAGAAGCGCACGCCGAGGGCCACGGCGACCACGCGCCCACCTTCGACGACATCAACTGGGGCTACGGCTTCTTGGGCGAGAAGGAGGGCGTGGAGCCCGGTCTGCTGTGGCGCCCCAAGGGCATGCCAGTGCCCTTCGGTGCTCTGCTCCTCAACGCGGGCATCCTCTACTGGCTGATCTTCAAGTTCGGTAAGAAGCCGATCGCGGACGCCCTCAAAGCGCGCCAGGTCGGCATCATGAAGGGCATGGAGGACGCGGCCAAGGTGAAGGCCGAGGCGGAGGCGTCCCTCGCCAAGTACCAGAAGCAGCTGGACGAGATCGACGAAGAGGTCGCCCGTATCAAGCGCGAGGCCAAGGAGCAGAGCGAGGCAGAGAGCGCCCGCATCGTGAGCGAGGCCAAGGAGCGTCGCACCCGCCTCGAGCGCGACGCGCGTACGCTGATCGAGCAGGAGCTCAAAGCCGCGCGCGAGGAGCTGCTCCGCGACACCGTCCGTGCGGCGGTCAAGTCCGCAGAGGCCACCCTGACGGCCAGGATCGGCGAGAGCGACGAGCAGCGGCTCGGCGACGAGTACCTCGCCTCCATCAAGGCCGCCGGCCCCGCCCTCCGAGGAAGACTATGAGCCAAGCCCCCGTCGCCGACCGCTACGCCCGCGCCATCTTCGAGCTGGGCGTCGAGACGAACCAACTCGCTGCGATCACCGAGCAGGTACGCCGCTTCGCGCAGGTCTATGCCAGTAGCGCGGAGCTCCGCGCGGTGCTCGAAAACCCCGTCGTGGAGCTAGAAAAGCGTGAAGCCATCCTGGCGGACGTCGCCGCTCGTCTGAGCTTGTCCGGCCATGGCCTGAACCTCATCCGCCTGCTCTCCTCACGGAAGAAGTTGCGGGTGGTGCCGGACATCGCGCGCCGCCTCGATCGCTTCAGTGACGAAAAGGCCGGCGTCGTACGCGCCACCGTGACCAGCGCGCGCCCCATGCCGGACAGCTTCTATCAAAAGCTGGTGGCCGAGCTGGAGAGCGCGACCGCGCGCAAGATCGTGCTCGAGCGCAAAGAAGATCCCTCACTCATCGCCGGCTTCGTGACGCGCATCGGTGACAACACCATCGACGGCTCCGTGAAGGGCCGGCTCACCGAGATTGAACGCCAACTGGTGGGCTGACGCCGCCGCCCCACCTCCACCGCAGATTCCGACCCCCCCAACCTCAGCAGATTCAGAGACCACGCCATGCAGCTTAGCGCCGACGAAATTTCATCGATCATCAAGAAGCAGATCCAGAACTTCGACCGGGCCGCGATGGTCAGCGAGACCGGCACGGTGCTGGCCACCGGCGACGGTATCGCGCGCGTCTACGGCCTCGAGGGCGTCATGGCCGGTGAGCTCGTCGAGTTCCCGGGCAACCTGTTCGGCCTCACGCTCAACCTGGAGCAGGACAACGTCGGCGTCGCGGTGCTCGGTGAAGCCAGCGGCGTGAAAGAGGGCGACGTCGTCAAGCGCACGGGGCGCATCGCGGACGTCCCCGTCGGGGACGCCGTCGTCGGCCGCATCGTCAACGCCCTGGGCCAGCCGATCGACGGCAAGGGCACGATCGACACGCCGCACCGCCGCCGCATCGAGATCAAGGCGCCGGGCATCATCGGTCGACAGCCGGTGAAAGAGCCGATGCAGACGGGGCTCAAGGCCATCGACGCGATGATCCCCATCGGCCGCGGCCAGCGCGAGCTCATCATCGGTGATCGCCAGACCGGGAAGACGACGATCGCGGTCGACACGATCATCAATCAGAAGGGCAACGGCGTCGTCTGCATCTACGTCGCCATCGGTCAGAAGGCGTCGACCGTCGCCCAGGTGGTGGAGAAGCTGAAGCAGCACGGCGCGATGGACTACACGATCGTCGTCGTCGCGACCGCGACCGAGTCCGCGCCTCTGCAGTACCTGGCCCCGTACACCGGGGTCACCATCGGCGAGTTCTTCCGCGACACTGGGCGCCACGCGCTCTGCATTTACGACGACTTGTCCAAGCAAGCGGTCGCTTACCGCCAGATGTCGCTCCTGCTTCGCCGTCCGCCGGGTCGCGAGGCTTACCCGGGTGACGTGTTCTACGTGCACTCGCGCCTCCTGGAGCGCGCGGCCAAGATGGGCGACCGCTACCACGTGGTGAAGAAGGGCACGACCGTGCCGGCCGGCGACCTCGCGTTCCGCGGGGTGGACGGCAAGATGCACGTCGGCGAGGAGGCCAAGCACACCGCGGAGGCTTCGCTCAAGGAGCAGCCGAACGCGACCGAGCTCGAGATCCAGAAGGATCCGTACTCGGGCGGCTCC
Organism: Myxococcales bacterium; assembly: GCA_004193285.1. GTDB lineage: Bacteria > Myxococcota_A > Polyangia > Polyangiales > Polyangiaceae > PMG-095. The sequence continues at coordinate 22,989 of SECP01000037.1, forward strand.
CTCACCGCGCTCCCCATCATCGAGACTCAGGCCGGCGACGTGTCTGCCTACATTCCGACCAACGTGATCTCGATCACGGACGGCCAGATCTTCCTCGAGTCGGACCTGTTCTTCTCGGGCGTCCGCCCCGCCATCAACGTCGGTATCTCCGTGAGCCGCGTCGGTGGTAGCGCGCAGATCAAGGCGATGAAGAAGGTGTCCGGTACCTTGCGCTTGGACCTCGCGCAGTACCGCGAAATGGCGGCGTTTGCGCAGTTCGCGAGCGATTTGGACGCCGCGACGCGCGCCCAGCTCGAGCGCGGCAAGCGCCTCGTGGAGCTGCTCAAGCAGGGCCAATACGTGCCGCTGCCGGTCGAGAAGCAGGTCGTCATCGTGTACGCGGGCACCGCCGGCTACACGGACAAGCTGCCCGTCGAGTCCCTGAAGCAGTACGAGCAGGACCTCTACCGCTACATCGACGAGAAGCACCCGGAGCTGTGGACGGACATCAAGACGAAGCGCGAGATCACGGACGACATCAAGAAGACGCTCGACAAGGCGCTCAAGTCGTTCGGCAAGAAGTTCGTGGCTTCCGAGGAAGAGTGAGCCTTTGGCGAACCTCAAGCAGATTCGCAAGCGCATCTCGAGCGTGAAGAGCACGCAGAAGATCACCCGCGCCATGAAGATGGTCGCGGGTGCTCGGCTCACGCGCGCTCAGCAGCGCATCGTGGCGCTCCGCCCGTTCGCCGTGCAAACCGCGAAGGTGCTGGCCGAGGTCACCGCGGCCGGTGAGGCCGAGGCAGAAGAGTCTGGCGCCGAGACCGAGCACCCGCTGCTCACGCGCCGACCGGTCAAGAGCGTGCTGCTCTTGGTCATCACGAGCGACCGCGGCCAGTGCGGCGCGTTCAACACCAACATCTTGCGCGCCGCCGAGCGAGAGCGTCGCGAGCGAGAGGGCCAAGGCCAAACCGTGCACTTGGCGGTCATCGGCCGCAAAGGGCGGGATTTCTACCAGCGCCGCAAGATCCCGCTGTTCCACGTCTTCTCCGGCATTTGGGAGAAGCTCGAGGTGGGGACGGCTCGGGTCGTCGCGCGTAAGGTGCTCGGCCCGTTCCTCAAGGGCGAGGTCGACTCGGTGCAGGTCGTGTACAACGAGTTCAAGAGCGCCATGACCCAGAAGGTCGTGGTGGAGCCGCTGTTCCCGCTCGCCCCGGTCAAGCCCGTCGAGAAGAAGGGCGAAGAGCCGGCGGCGCTCGTCAACCCCGATGAGTTCCTGTTCGAGCCGAGCAAAGAGGTGCTGCTCGAGCGCCTGGTGCCCATGTACGTCGAGATCTCGCTTTTGCGGGCGCTCTACGAGTCCATGGCATCCGAGCTCGGCGCCCGCATGACGGCCATGGATTCGGCGACCAAGAACGCGGCCGAGGTGATCAGCCAGCTCACGCTCGTCTACAACCGAGCGCGTCAGGCCGCGATCACCACCGAGCTGATGGAAATCATCGGCGGCGCCGAAGCCCTCAAAGACTGACATGGCCAAACGTTCCGGTTCCAAGGGCTCGCGTAGCGGGCGCAGAGCCGGAAAGGAGCGCGTTCAGCGCGCTCGTGAGCATGGTCTTCCGGAGCGGGCTCGACTGCGGCTCCGGGTTCGGGCCGCCACGCCCGATCCCCGGAGCCGCGGCGCCGGCGAGGATCGCTCCAGCGACGCTCCCAGTGCGCCGGTCCATGCTTCCGCTTCCGTACCGCCGTGGGTTTGGGTGGCGGGCGTCGCGCTCGCGCTGTTGGCAGGCGCCTACGTCTTGAGCCGGCAGCGCGACGAAGCCCTGACGGACGCGCGGCCCGAGCCCGCGGCCAGCGTCTCTGCTTCACCTTCCGCCGAGCCGTCACGTGGCGTCCTACTGCCAGCGACGGACGCTCCCAGCGCCGCCCTGCAGGCCGAGCCGGTGCCCGTCGCGCCGCCGACCTTGCAGCAGGAGCCCATACGGGCCGAGCCAGTCGCCATGCCGAGCGCGGCCGCGCCGGCCCGCCCGAAGGTCACCCGGCCCGCGGCGCCGCGCGTTGCGCCCGTCGTCGCCGCCCCGCCCGCCGCCGTGCCGCCCGCCGCGGCCGTCACGCCCCCCGCGGCTCCGTCGCCGGTCACGTCGCCTGCCGCGCCGCAGCCGCCAGGTAACGCGGACTAACTCGCCTCGCTGCTGAGCGGTCCCGCCGCCGTCGGTCCGTAGCTCGGCCCACTTCGGGGCTTCCAAGGGCGGTCAAGCTAAGGCAGGCTCCTTGCTTTCGAATGGCCAAACGTCCGCATGTATTCGGTGTTGTCCTCGCCGGTGGTGAGGGAAAGCGGCTCTCGCCGCTGACGCGTGACCGCGCGAAGCCAGCCGTGCCGTTCGGCGCGAATTACCGGCTGATTGACTTCGCGATCAGCAACCTGGTGAACGGTCGCTACCTGCGGGTCGCGGTGCTCACACAGTACAAGAGCCACTCGCTGGACCGTCACATCGCGCAGACGTGGCGCATGTCGCCGCTCTTCAACAACTACGTCATGACCGTGCCCGCGCAGATGCGCCTTGGGCGCCGGTGGTTCGAAGGCTCGGCCGACGCCATCTATCAGAACCTGAACCTCATCGGGGACGAAGCACCGGACTACATTTGTGTGTTCGGAGCGGATCATATTTACCGCATGGATCCGGAGCAAATGGTGGAGGCGCACATGCAGTCGGGCGCCGGCGTGACCGTCGCCGCGATTCGCGTCCCCCGCGATGAAGCGTCGCGCTTCGGCGTGATCGTGCCTGGCAGCAACGACCGCATCGCAAAGTTCGAGGAAAAGCCGACCAACGCGCAGGGCCTGCCGGACAACCCGAACCAGGTTTACGCGTCCATGGGCAACTACGTATTCAACACGAAGACGCTCGTAGAGGCCGTACGTGCGGACGCGGAGAACAAGGACAGCGCCCACGACATGGGCGGCAACATCATCACGGACCTGGTCAACACCGGCCAAGCCGCCGTCTATGATTTCTCCAAGAATCACGTGCCGGGCTCGACCGAGCGCGACGCCGGGTACTGGCGCGACGTCGGCACGCTGGACAGCTACTACGACGCGCAGATGGATCTCATCAGCGTGCACCCGGTGTTCAACCTGTATAACTTTCAGTGGCCAATCCACACGTCGATGGGCTCGCTTCCTCCCGCTAAGTTCGTGTTCGATCAAGACGGCCGCCGCGGCTCTGCGATCGACTCCATGGTGAGCGCGGGCGCCATCGTCTCCGGTGGCACCGTACGGCGCTCCATCCTCTCGCCCGGGGTGAACGTTCACTCTTATGCCGAGGTGGAAGACTCGGTGCTCATGAACGGCGTGAACATCGGCCGCCACGCCATCGTGCGGCGCGCGATTTTGGACAAGAACGTGCAGGTTCCAGCCGGCGCGCGCATCGGCGTGAACTTGGAAGAGGACCGAGCGCGCGGGTTCACCGTGAGCGAAAACGGCGTCGTCGTGCTGGGTAAGGGCGACGTCATTCCTGCGCCGGGCCAGGGTTGATCGCGTGAAGGTCGCGCTCTTGTCGCGTGAGTACCCGCCGGAGGTCTACGGCGGAGCCGGCGTCCACGTAGAATACTTGGCGCGCGAGCTGTCGCGCCAGGTGGACCTGGGCGTCTACTGCTTCGGCCAGGACCGCAAAGCGTCCGAGGTGCAAGGCTCTTACAAGTCCTGGTCCCAGCTGGACGGCAGCGCCCCGGAGCTCGCCGCGCTCCGCACCCTCTCCATCGACTTGGCCATGGCCAAGGACGTCGCGGGCTCGGAGCTCGTGCACACCCATACTTGGTACGCCAACTTCGCCGGACACCTGTCGAAGCTCATGTATGGCATCCCGCACGTGATGACCTCGCACAGCTTGGAGCCGCTCCGCCCCTGGAAGGCCGAGCAGCTCGCCGGCGGCTACGCGATCTCGAGCTTCTGCGAGCGCACCTCCATCGAGGCCGCGGACGCCGTGATCGCGGTCTCCAGCGGCATGAAGCGCGACATTCTAAAGGCGTATCCCGCGGTAGACCCGTCGCGAGTGCACATCATCTACAACGGCATCGACCTGGAGGAGTACCAGCGCGACGAGCGCACTCACATCCTCGAGCGCCACGGCATCGACCCTGCGCAGCCGTACGCCGTATTCGTTGGTCGGGTGACGCGCCAAAAGGGCATCGTTCATCTACTGGAGGCCGCGCGTCACATCGACAAGAGCGTGCGCATCGTCCTTTGCGCCGGCGAAGCGGACACGCCGGACCTCAAGGCCGAGGTCGAGGCGCTGGTGCAGCAGCTCGAAGCAGAGCGCGGGGGTCTGGTCTGGATCCAGAAGATGATGCCTCGCCCGGAGCTGATTCAGGTCCTCTCTCACGCGCGGGTCTTCGTTTGCCCCTCCATTTACGAGCCGTTCGGCATCGTCAACTTGGAGGCGATGGCCTGCGGGGCGCCCGTCGTCGCTTCCGCAGTCGGCGGCATCCCCGAGGTCGTCGAAGACGGAAAGACCGGCTACCTCGTCTCGTTCGAGCCCGACGGCACGCCGATGGGGGGGCCCAAGGACCGAGCCGCCTTTGCGCGGGCGCTCGCGACGCGCATCAACGAGCTGTGCGCCGAGCCCGCGCTCGCCAAGCAGCTCGGTGCCGCTGGTCGCAAGCGAGTGGAAGAGCTCTTCGCTTGGTCCAGCATCGCCCGCCAGACGGCCCGGCTCTACGAGCGGCTCGTCAGCAAGAAGGCGTAGCAACTCCACTCGCGGCCGAGCCGCAGCTCAGAGCGTGGCGTCGACGCAGGCGTCCACACTCGTGCACGCTTTGCCCAGGCACGCCTCCGCGTCCAGCAGGGCCGGGTCGCTCGTCGTCTTCGCGAAGGAGAGGCACGACGTCTTGTTGAAAGTTCCTCCACACTTATCGACTGCGGCCGAGTATTTTTTGCAGAAGGACGTGCCCTGCATGGACGGAGCCAAGCTCGCTTCCGTTTCGCTAGCGCAGCTGCCGAGCGCTCCCTCCTCGAGGATGGTGGCGCAGTCCGAAGACGCGTAGCAGGAGCTGACGCCGGTCAGAAAGTCTGCGCGGAGCTTGCCTTCGGCGCTGGCAAAGCTGGTTTCGCAGCTTTTGCGGCAGGTCTGCAGGTCCACACTTTGATCGCAGGCATGATCTTTGCGGCAAAGGTCCGCGCAAAAGTCGCCGGTGGAGCCGGCCCCACTCCCGGAGTCGTCCGAGGACGAGCAGGCGAAAGTCGCGAGAACCGCCACGATGATTCCGATGATCTTGGTCATGCCGCCTCATCGGCTCGGCACGGCGCTCAGTTGCGCAAACTTCGTGTGCGGCTCCCTCGCGCGACGGCTAGGGGCGACGCTAGCGACCCTAGGTACCGAGTCCGGCGCCCAGGCGCTCGCGGCCGCCGAGGTAGGGGCGGAGCTTTGCCGGTAGCCGCACGCTGCCGTCCGCCTGCTGGTGATTCTCGAGGAGGGGGACGAGGAAGCGCGGGGTGGCGAGGGCGGTGTTGTTGAGCGTGTGGCAGTAGCGAACCTTGCCCTGCGCATCGCGATAGCGGAGGTCGCTCCGGCGCGCTTGCCAGTCGTGGAGGTTCGAGCAGCTGTGGGTCTCTCGATACAGCTTCTCGCTCGGCACCCAGGACTCGACGTCGAACATCTTGTACTTGCCGAGGCCCATGTCCCCCGTGCAGCACTCCACCACTCGGTAAGGGACCTCCAAGTCGGCGAGGATGCTCTCGGAGATCTCGAGCAGCGTGCGGTGCCACTTCTCGGATTCCTCCGGGTCGTTCTTGCACATGACGTACTGCTCGACCTTGTTGAATTGATGAACGCGAATGAGGCCGCGCACGTCTTTGCCGGCGCTGCCCGCTTCGCGCCGGAAGCAGCTGGAGATGCCGGCATACCGCACTGGAAGGTCGGCCTCGTTCAGGATCTCACCGCTGTGCAGGGCGTTCAGAGTCACCTCGGACGTGCCGGTGAGGTACTTGTCGTCCGCCTCCAGGTGGTAAACCTGTTCGCGGCCAGTCGGAAAGTGACCGGTGCCGATGAACGCGGCTTCGTTCGCGAAGGCCGGCACGCTCATGGGCGTGAAGCCGCGTTCCACCAGGCGGTCCAGAGCGAAGCGCAGCAGGCTTTGCTCGAGCAGCACGCCGTCCCCCTTGAGCGCGTACGAGCGCGAGCCAGCGACCTTGGCCACGCGCGCCAGGTCGGCCCAGCCGTGTTTCTCGAGCAGCGCAACGTGGTCCAGCGGGGCGAAGTCGAAGCGAGTGGGGCCGCCCACGACTTTGACGACGACGTTGTCCGCCTCGGAGGCGCCCCGGGGCGCGCTGTCGGCCGGAATGTTGGGCACCAAGAGCAGCAAGTCGCGGAGCGCCGCGTCTGCGGCGTCGATGCTGGGCTTCAGCGCCGCGATCTCGTCGCCGATGCGGCGGCCTTCCGCGATGAGCGTGGCTCGCTCCGTGGGCGCGGCTTTGGGGATCGCCTTGGCGTTGCCGTTCCGCTTCTCTTGCAGCTCCTGCAGCGTCCGGGAGAGGGCGAGCGCCTGCTGGTCTGCGGCGAGGAGCGCGTCCAAATCCAAGCTCACCCGCTTGTCGGCGATGGCGCGCTTCACGAGGTCGGGGTTTTCGCGGATTTGCTTGAGGTCGAGCATCGGGCGTCTCTGCGCCGATGCTTAACACAAGCCTCCCGGCGAAGGCAGCCGCACCGCGGCGCCGGCAGGGTGGGCACATGAAAGCGCCCGCGCGTCTTTTCGCCCCCAAGGGCGCGCTTTGCCCTGTGATCGCGTTTCCTGATATGACCCCAGCATGGGTCTGGTCTTCGCTCGCCTCTCGCTTTGTGTGTCGCTTTCGCTCTCCGTCGCCTGCGGCGGAACGAAGGCTCCCGAGGCTCCCGCAGCCGAAAATCAATCGGAAGAAGCTCCGCCGCCCAGCGCCGACAGCGCGGAGGACGCAAAGCCGGCGCCGACCGCGGAGAGCGCCGGGAGCTCCACCTCCATACCCACGGAGTGCGCCAAAAAGGGCGCCATTTGCTCTCCGGATCCGCAGTTCGTGAAGCGGCTTTGTAACGGCAAATTTCCGTCTATCGGCCTCTATCTGTTTTCCAATCCAAAATGGACGCGCGGGTACCTGACGCGGCGAACGAAGGCGTGGAACGCGTCGGGCGGCGCTTCGGACAGCGGCTGGGTGGAGTTCGACGAGGAGGTGCTCATCCTCTATGCGCGCGTTGCGGACGCGGGCGGCATGCAGGTAAGCGGCGCCGGCGGCAGCTTCGACGCCCTGCGCTGGGACGGCTCGTGCGTCACCTTGCAGAGCGAAGAGGTGACGACGACGAAAGCCCCATCCCCCAAGTACCCACCGATCGACTTCCGTTACCTGGACGACGACACCCAAGAGGCGCTGCGCAAGGACGAGAAGCTGAACAAGGCGTGGCAGGAGCGGCGCAAGGAATGTAAAGGCGCGACGAGCGGGGACGTGAGCCTCAAGTGCGTCAAGGCGGACGACGCTCTGACCAAGAGCGTGATCGCGTTCGTGCGCGGGGGCGGCTCCATTCCGGAGCCGAAAAAGCTGCCCTGAAAGCCTCGCGGAGCCAGCTCGCTAGCTCCGAAACGAGACCGCGCCGAGGTTCCAAGCGTCCAAGGCGTCGAAGGCGGCCCGACGTGCGCCCCACACGGAGAGCTCACCGATGACGCCGAGTGGGAGCTGCCGGCCGAGCTCCCGCGCTGGCGCGCTCGCGGTGCGAGGCGAGCGCTTCGCGACCTCGGGGCTGGCGGCGCTGCGCAGAGCCAGCTCCACTTCGCGGGGAGCCGCGCTCGGAGCGCGCACGCAATCCACCAGCAAGCCGAACTGGCGACTGGCTCGCAGCGACTCCAGCTCCTCGGCGCTCTTCTCCGTGACGCTGAGCTCGTGACCGGGCGTCGTCATGGAGGCGGCCAAGGCGCGCGCCACCGCGACGAGCTGAGGTGCGGCGCTGCTGACCGCGATGGTCGTGCTGGGGCCGCCCCAAGCGGCGGAGCCCCGGGCAAGCGGCGGGAGACCTCGTAGGCCGAGGTGAGCGAGGCGCTGGGCGGGAATCGCGTCGAGCAACGCTTGCAACGTGCCCGCCGCGCCCCACGCGCCTGCAGATTTGCCGGCGAGCAGCGCCGCGAAGCCGTAGCAAGGCGCTTCGAAGCCGACCGCATCCTTGACCGCGCGGTAGAGCCCACTGCCGAACCAGCCCACGTCGGTGCGACCCGTCTCGAAACCGCGAAGCAGCTCGGCCAGATCCGAGACCGACGCGACCTCGATGGCGTCCAGAAAAGCCGGGCCGCGCGCCGCGTGGGGGTTACGCGTGAACAGCGCGCGTCCCCGCGACAGCTCCACCCGGAACGCGCCGCACCCGTCCGGGGCCATGGGCGAGAACTGACGCGGCACGAGCGCGAGTAGCGGACTCGCCAGGGCGCGCGCCACCGCCTCCGGAGTCGCGTGGGGGAACAACACCGCGAGAGGTTCCCTGGTACTGAGTACGGGCGCCTCGAGCTCTCCCAGCACGCCGACGCCGCCCCGGGTGCGAGCGCGCGCGAGCGTCGCGGCTACGTCCGCCGCCGTGAGGGCGGCGCCGGCGCCGGTCTTGAGCCCCGGTCTCAAGTGGAAGCGGCAGCCGGTCGCCTGCTTGATGGGGAGCGAGTCAGCGAGCGTCGGGTAGGCGCCGCCGGCCGCATCCAGCGCGAAGATGGGCTCGAACACCGCGCTCGCGAACAGCGCGGAGAAGGCGTCGTTCAAGGCGGCCGGATCCAAGGTGGTGATGGGCCAAGGAACCGAAAGTCGAAGCCGCCCCCCGTAAGGAATGCGGCCGAGGGCAGCCGCCGGGCTCGTCAGCGCGACCGCGGCGAGTAGCGCGCGGCGAGAGACGGTCACGGGCCGCGTCATCGCAGCAGCCATAGCTCATCGCTCACGGCCGCAACCAGCGTGGCCATGCCCGGCCCCTCGCGCCGCTGGCAGATGGCGAGGGCGGTGATGCCGGGGGCCGGCACCTCGAAGCGAAGCGCCGTCTTATCATCCCCCAGGGTGACGAGCGTGAGGCGGTCCTTGTCCGCCTGCAGGGTATCCGCGCTGAACAGCAGCTCGGTTTTCCCGTCGCTGTCTGCGTCGCCGAGCGCGAGCTGCGCGCCGACTCGTTCGGTAGGGAGAGCTTGCCGGCGCGCGCCGGAGACGAGCGTTCCCGTCCCCAAGGCGCGGCCGAGCCAAGCTCCCGCGGCACCCGCGAGCGCGTCCACCGCGCCGGCGTCGGAGCCGGCCGCGGCCGCGCGAGCGGTGCACGGCACTGGCTCCGCAGAGAGGCCAAATAGCCGTCGAGGCGCGCACGTGCTCCCGGGGACGGGCACGAGGCCCTCGTAGCGCTCCTTCACGTTGAGCTCATGGTCCAAAGTGAGCCCGTCGCGACGGTCGCTAGAGCCGACTCGCAGCGTGCCGTCCGCCATGATTTCGGCGCTGGCCAGCGGTTCACGGAGCGGAGTCGGTGCGACCGGCGAGAGCGCGGACCAGGGGACTCGCACGCGCTCCACGAACGCACGGCGCTGGATGCGGCCCGCTCGTACGAAGCTGCGCGAGACCACCACGAGCTCCTGACCGCCGTCCGGACCGAACGGACCGCACGCTAGCGCCACGACGCCGCGCTCGGGCGCCTTCACCTTCAGTGTTTCGGTGACGACGAGCGGCGGCGGAGGAATGAGCGTTCGCAGCTCCGCGTCCAGCGGCACCTCGACGAAAGCGTGCGCCTCGCTCTTGGGCTTGTCGCGACGCAAGCGCTGCCACAGGCCGAAGGAGCGTCGCAAATCGGCGCTGACGCGCAGCGCCCCGCCTGCCTTCTCCACCGTGAGCTCGACTCGCAACTTGCGGGGCTCGGCGCTCTGCCCCAGAGCCCGCTCGACCGCCCCCCGAAGCCGCTCGCGCAGCGCCTCCTGGTTCGGCAGCGGTCGGTCGCTCTTCAGCTCCAGCACGGCCACGGACGCGCCGCGCGCGGCGGGACCGAGCTGGGCTTGGAGGCGACAGCCGAGCAGTGAGAGCGAGCCTTGGGTCGGAAGACAGCTCGACGCGGCGTTCCCTTCCTGGGCGAAGGAGGGCGCGCCGAAGCAGCACGAGGCCGCGAGGAGCGCGGCACGGACGAGCGACGAACGGGGATGCGGCATGCGCGCGCCTATCTTGCCCTGCTTTGGGCAAGCGCCCCGGGTCTCCGCCCCAGGACGAGAAACCGGCGAGAATTTCGCGCAAATCCGGGTCCGGCCAGCCTCCCAGGGGCTCCTCGCACAGAACCGCGCCGAAAAGGACGACGGTTATGATAGTTCGTTACACGGTTTGTTCGCGCCCCTTTACCTCGCCCCCGGCGCGCGCCGGCACGCACGGTCCTTCTGGCTAGCGGTCGTTGCGCTCATCGCGCTCGGATCGGTGCTCGCGCCGCGGAGCGCGCGGGCGCAATGCGTGGACGAGGCGCTCAAGCAACAGCTCGTTGGCGAGCGCGCCTACCGCGGCGTCGTGCCGCGGCTTTTCCAGAAGGCGCTAAGGCACGAGGTCTCGGCGATGGGCGGCTGGTTCGCCGGGGACTTATCGGACGGCGCGCCCATCTACGGCGGCGCCTACACCTTCCACTTCACGGAAGACTTGGGGCTCGAGGCCGGCTACCTGAGGTCGCGCGAGCACTACGACCTCCTGGCCGCCCTCGCCGAAAGCGCTCCGCAAGTCGCGCTGGTCCGGACCGAGAGCAACCCCATTCAGTTTTTCACCGGCAACGTCGTCTGGTCACTCGCCTACGGCAAGGTGCGCTGGATGGGCGGGGCGATCGGTCGCTACGACTTCTTCGTCTCTTTGGGGGGCGGAGCGACCGTGCAGCCTGGCGACGTCGGTCTTACCGGCTCCGGCGGCTTCGGAATGAAATTCTACCTCACCCAGTGGCTAGCGATGCGGCTGGACGTGCGGGACCTGGTCCATGAACAGAAGCGCGCCGCGCTGGGCGTCGAGAAGATCGTGAACGAGATCACGGCCACCGGCGGGCTCAGTGTCTTCATCCCTTTCACGAATTAGCGCGCTCGCGCTAGCCGCGCTCACGAGCGGGTGCTCGCTCACCTTCGTCACGCCTCCGCCCCCAGTGCGGCCCGGCGTCGCGCGCCCGCACGTGGACTGCACGACCAGTTACCTCTGGCCGGTCGTGGACACTGCGCTGTTCGCCTACGAGGCCGCGGGCGTGGCGTACGTTTCCACGCTGGACGAAGCGCGGTTCCGCAATTACCCGATCAGCAAGCAGGGGGACATGGCGGTGGGAGTTGCGTTCGCGGCCGCGTTCGCCGGATCCGCCGTGTACGGCTACGTTTCGGCCGCGCGCTGTCGCCGAGTCCAGCACGGCCCGGTGCGAGGCGACTACCTGCCCGGCGTCTCCGACTGAGGCGCGCCCGCGGCCGCGCTTCTCCGAAACGAGCGCCCTTTTCCCGACATACTTGGCGGCTGCTCGGCTCCGCGGGTGAGCTTCTTACACTTGCAATCGGCGCATGATGGCAGTGAGATGGTGCGCCGGCCCCACCCCAAGGGCACGGCGTCTGGAAAGATTGCTGCATCATGAAGAAACTGGTCCTCCTCCGACACGGCCTCAGCCAGTGGAACAGCGAAAATCGCTTCACGGGCTGGGTCGATGTGCCCCTCAGCACGCAAGGCGAAGCGGAAGCGCGCGCGGCTGGTAAGCTCCTGCGCGCCGAAGGCTTCGTGTTCGACCGCGCGTACACGTCCGTGCTCAAGCGCGCCATCAAGACCCTGTTCATCGCGCTCGAAGAGCTCGACCAAATGTGGATTCCCGTCACGCAAACGTGGCGTGTGAACGAGCGCATGTACGGCGCCCTGCAGGGCCTGAACAAGGCGGAGACGGTAGAGAAGCACGGCGACAAGCAGGTCCTGGTTTGGCGCCGCAGCTACGACACGCCGCCCCCCCCGCTCGACGAGACGCACGAGTACTGGCCGGGTAAGGATCCGCGCTACGCCAAGCTCGCTCCGAGCGACATCCCGAAGACCGAGTGCCTGAAGGACACCGTCGCCCGCTTCCTCCCGTTCTGGGAGAGCGACATCGCCCCGGCGATCAAGCGCGGTGAGCGCGTGATCATCGCCGCTCACGGCAACAGCCTGCGCGCCTTGGTCAAGCACCTGGACAACGTGAGCGACGACGACATCGTCGAGCTCAACATTCCGACCGGCATCCCGCTCGTTTACGAGCTGGACGACGACCTCAAGCCCCTCAAGCCTCGCTATTACCTGGGTGACGCGGAGGCAGCCGAAGCAGCCGCCAAGGCCGTCGCCAACCAAACCAAAGGCAAGTGATGCGAAAATGGCTCGTCCTCTTCTCTCTCGCGGCCGCTTCGTTCGGAGCGGCGGCCGGCGCCCAGCCTGGGAAAAAGCCGGTCCCGAGCAAAGAAGAGGACCGAGCCAAGTCGGACGCCGCCAAGCCCGGCGCCAAGGGGGAGGCGGCGAGCGCTGACAAGGTCGCTCCTCCCGTGGAGGGCGCCGCGCCAGCGGGAACGGACGACTTGGGCGCTCCGCCACCGAAAGAGGTGGCGGAGCAGAAGCCCGAGCAAAAGCCGTCCCCCCTGACCCCCGCGCCCGCAGAGTTTCCGAGCGGTCTGGCCAAGCCACCCCCCTTCGAATACGACAAGCTGCTCGGCGACATCGCCGCCCTGCGGAGCCGGGTCGCCGCGCTGACGACGACTCTGTTCGCCAGCAAGCTGCGCGTGGTCGTGGAGACGAAGGGCGAGGACGCGCGGCTCGCCAGCTTCAACGTCACGTTGGATGACGGCGTCGTGTTTTCCGCTCCGGAGCGCTTCTCGGCGGACGACGAGCGCACCGTGTACGAGCACGCGGTCGCACCCGGTCATCACGTCGTGGGCGTGGAGATCGAGCGCTACGACGCCCGCCGCAAGGAATTTCGCACCTGGCAGAGCTCGCGCTTCAGCGTCGTGATCCCGGAGAGCAAGCTCGTGGCCACGCACCTCACGATCGTGGACGACTCGGACATGGCGGAGGACTTTCCGGACGACGCGGACGGCCAGTATGACCTGCGTGTGAAGCTGCGCGCGCGGGTGGTGGAGTGAAGGTCGCCACGTGGCCGCTCTGGGTGCTGGTGCTCACCCTTCCGCGCATCAGCTGGGCGCAAGATAGCTCAATCGCGCCGGCGGAAGAGCCCCCCGCGGCAGGCGCTCCCGCCCCCGTCACCGAGCCTCAGAGGTCCTACGACGACTCCGCAGACACGCGGGGGGAGGCGATGCGCGCCTATCAAAAAGCGCTGGAGGCGAAGAAGCTCGCGGCGACGACGCCGCTCAGCATCGCGCGCTTGCGCGAGGAGCTGCCGGCCATCGAGGAAAAGCTCTCTTCGGGGCGTCGCGACGAGGCCATCGGAGATTTGGTCTACCTCATCGAGTCTCCCCGCTTCGAGCCGTTTGCGACCTCCGCCGAGGGCCGCGCCGCGCTCTTCTCCCTGGGGGACGCGCTCGCGAGCGCAGGCGCGCTGCAGCCTGCGCGCGGCTACCTGACGCGCCTCCTCAAGGGTGACCCCGGTGACACCTACTACCGACGCGCGGTCCGCAGCTTGGTGGACGCGGGGCTCACGAGCGACCGCCCCGAGGTGATCCTCAAAGATCTGGAAGTAGTCCCGCCCGGCGCCCCCGAGGAGCTCACCGGGGACGTGATGTACCTGCGCGGCCGCGCCGCTGAGCTCGGCAAAAAGTCGGACGCCGCGCTCGCCGCGTACGCCAAGGTGGGCGAAAAATCGCGCTTTTGGGCGCAGGCGACGTACCTATCGGGCGTGATCGCGGTGGAGCAGCGCGACCTTCCGCGTGGTGAGCGGCTGTTCTGCAAGGTCGCCGACAAGACGCAAACCCCGAAGCGCGCGGCGCTGTTCGGCGGCTCCGAGTTCTTCCGGGTGCGCGACCTGGCACGCCTCGGGCTCGGTCGAGTCGCCCATGAGCAATACCGCTTCGACGACGCGCGGTACTACTACTACCTGGTCCCGAACGACTCGGAGAACATCACGGAGTCGCTCTACGAGACGGCCACCACTCGCTACGAGGCGAAGGACTACGACGGCGCCCGCCAAGCGCTGGACGACTTGAAGCGCCTGAAGGTGAACCACGTCTACGAGGACGAGGCGTACATCCTGGATTCCTACGTCGACCTGGCAACCTGTCATTTCCCGCAAGCGGACAAGAAGCTGGACGCCTTCATCAAGCGCTACGAGCCGGTGAGGGACGCCGCACGGCGCATCGCCAAGGACGCCGCGGCCATGCGATCGTTGGTGGACGCCGTGCGCGAAGGCGCGGACCCGGCAAGCGCTGGCATCGGCGTGCCGGAGGAGACGGCGAGGGGTCTCGGCTCCCTCCTCCGCGTGGACGCTGGCTATGGCCGCGCCGCGCGTCGCCTCTCGCTTCTGGACCATCAGCTCAGCGGTTTGCGGCGCTCGATGACCGAGCTGGACGAAGCCTCGCGCAAGCTGTTGGCTCAGAAGGAAACGAGGGCTCAATCCGACGCAGGGCTGAGCGCTTCTCCGAGCGACAAAGTCGCTCGCATCGAGTCACAGGTTCGCGAGCTCAAGCGCCTGCTGCGCGAAGCCGACCGCGCCGGAAAGAAAGACCCGAACCTAGAGCTGCTCGCGAAAGAGCTCGCCGCCCTGGAGGTCCAGGCCAAAGCCGCGCGCGCCTCACTGGCGGAGGCGTCCGCCACGCCAGCAGCCAAAGGGGAAGACTTGCCGGGCCTGATCGCCGCCGATCGCCAGCTCGCGACCGCGCTCTACCAACAGTCCGCTGCGCTTCGGCTCGAGGCCGAGAAGCAGCAGCTGGATTTGGCGCAAGACGCGCTGGAGCGCCTGGATCTTCGCCTCTCGCGCCTCCTCCGCCGGGCTCGGCTCGGCCGCATCGAGACCGTGCTCGGTAAGAAGCGCTCGCTGGAGGTGGAAATTCAAGCGCTTTCGCAAGGACTGCTGCCCCAGACGATCGTGGACTCTCTGGACGCGCAGCGCTTCCTCCAGGATAGCGAAGAGTTTTGGCCGTTCGAGGGCGAGGATTGGGAAGACGAGTACGTGGGGGGCGAAGGCTTGCGCTGATGCCTGCAGTGCTACGCTCCTGCGCGTCATGAGCCTGATCGGTCACGCGTACCTGCTGCCGGAAGCGAAAATCCAAGCGCTGCTCCAAAATCCGGCCGACGTGTTTGGAGTCATCGACGGGGCATACAACGCCCCCGAGCATGGCTTCGTGGACCTGGACAAGGCGTGGCACTGCCTGCACTACCTGCTCAGCGGTAGCGCCCAAGCCGGTGAGGGGCCGCTCGCGTTCCTGCTAGCAGGCGGCACGCCCGTCGGCGATGAAGACCTGGGCGGGGCCGGACCTGCGCGCGTCTTTGGCCCGCCGGAGGTCTCGGTCATCGCCGGGGCGCTCGCGGAGGTGTCGGAAACGACGCTGCTCGAGCGCTTGGAGGTGAAGAAGCTGGAGGCGCTGGGCATCTACCCGGGGCGCTGGGACCACCTGAACCTGAAGAGCGATTACGAGCTCGGCTACTATTTCGGCCCTTTTCGCGGCTTGCAGCGGCTCACGCTGCGAGCACGCGACGAGGGGCTGGGTATGATCCTCTGGATCTCTTGAGCGTAGCGAGCAGCGGGACGGCTCGCTCTAACGCCGCTCCTGGACGCTGAGCGCGAGCTCGAGCTCCACGAAGCTAGCGTAACCCTCCGCGGCGGAGCGAAGCGCGCGCTGCTCGGCGGCGGTTGGTTTTCGGAGCAGCGAAACGCTCACCTCCACGCGAGCCTTGCTCAGCTCGCGCCGCCAGCCGCCGACGAGGAGACCGTTCATCAGCAGCAAGTGCCCGTCGAACACGCCTTCACCCGGCCCGACCCGCGCGCTCGTCGCCGCGTCCACCGCGTTGCCGCGAAATCGGTACGCGATCAGTTGTTCGTCGTAGTTGGGTAGCAGGTGCGCGACCGGCTCCGCGAGCATTGCCCGTCGGGACGGCGCGAAGTAGTAGGTCTTTTCCGCGACCTCCGCGCTCTCCAGCTCGTCGCCGCACGCTGCGATGCCTCGCCTGACCTCCGCGAGGGTGAGCCCCGACCACCAAGAAAGGTCCTGCGGCAAGGCTGGACCGTGGCTCTGCAGGTAACGCAGCGCGAGCTCTCGCAGCGCCTCGTCTCGCGAGCGCTTCGGCGCAGGGGGGACGCGCTCGGCCATGAGCGCGTGCGTGTGCTGCTTGCCTCGACGCGCGCCACTCACGATGACGCCGTCTAGCTCGGCCGCGATCAGCTGGTAGCTGAGCGCCTCACCTTGCACGGGCAAACCGGCTTCCGCCAGCGCCCGCCCTAGCTCTTCGCGCGTACGCTGTGAGCCGCGCAGCTGGTTCTCCAGCACGCGCCGGCTTCCCTTCAATGCGGCTGCGTCCAGCCCGTGCTTGCGAAAGTACGGCTCGCTGAGCTTGCGGACGCGTGGAGCCGTGAGCTCCAGCAGCCAGCGCACGTCCGCCGGCGACACGAAGTGCCAAGTCGGCCGGAGGACATGGGTGCGCAGGATGCGCCCGGCATCGAGCTCCGCGTCGATGTCGGCGTCCCGGGCCCCGCTCAGGCGCTGCCCGACCGCCCATTTGGCGCCCCCATAGTCCTGGCTCTGCATCGCCAGGTGGTGCGCCACGACATCCGCCGCTCGGGTGAACGGCTTACCGACCAGCCGCTGATTCCGGAGTCGCCGGCGGACGATGTCGTGGCGGTCTTTGAGCACGCGCTCAGAGCAGGATGTTGATGCCCGCCGTGATCATCGGAAAACCAATGCGCACGGTCGCGCCGACTTTGTCGCTGAACATGAAGCGGCCGCCGCCCCAAAGCACGGGCTCGATATTCGTGTCCGTGAACGTGCGGTCGTTGCAGATTGGAGTGTTCGGCCCGTTGCAGTACCAGGGGTAGCTGGCACGACGATGAGCGATCGCGAAGCCCGGCTCACCGAACACGCTGATGACGCGCGTCAGGTAGAAATTCCACTGCATGGCCACCGGTAGCCAAAACTCGGTCACGTCACAGTCGCCGTAGCGGCGGTCGTACGGGTAGCCGCAGCCGTAGTTCCCTCCGCCGAACGTGATGTCCATGCCGAAGGTGATGCCCATGTTGTTGTTGATGGTCTTGATCGGCCCGTTGTGCATGAACGGGATGTTGAACCGGATGCCCGGGCCGATGCCGTCGTCCGCGCCGTACCGATTGGCCCACTGAAAGGCCAAATGCGGCTCGATTTCGAAGGCGTAGTCCGGGTGGTTGCCGGGCTGACGAATGATGCTTTGCGCTCGCGCTGGCCGCGAGAAGAAAGCCAGACAGAGCGCCAGCGCGATAAGCGTAAGTTTGAACGTGACTCTTGAGTTCATGATCGAGCTCGAAGCCTCCGTGTAGTTGACTTACCGCGATTTGGCGACGGAGCGCAGAACAAAAACGCCGTGCGCGCGGCGGGGCACCACGGCACGGCCATATTGTCGCTGTCATACGAGCCCGTCACGCTCGCGGCGCGGGCGTACAGCGCAGCCTAGAACAATTTGCCGATCAAGCCTTTCGCCTGATCGACTGCGCTGTCCACCGCTTGACCGGTGAGGGCGCTCTCTACGGGACCGCGCAGCGCGTCCGGCAGCTTGCTGGCGAGGAAGCCGCGCACGACTTCGGCGACCTTTGCCGCCTGCGCCTCGTCCAGATCCGCTTTCGAGACCAACTGCGAAATGAGCTCTTTCATCGCGCCGACGCTAGTCTCGGGCGCCTCGAGCTTCAATCCCGCTTCAGGGCGCGGAGGTAGCGCTCTTCGGCGCTGGCGCCGCTTTCGTGGGCGCGCGCGCCGATTTTTCTGATGCCGGCGCTACCTTTTTTTCGGTGGGGGCGTCCGGGTCGCAAGCGGCCTTCGGCGCGCCCGCCGCGACCCAGTCCACGATGATCTTCTTCTCGTCTTCGGTCAGGGGTTGGACCGGAGGATTGGCCTCCATCTTGTACGGCATGAAGCCGCTGCTCACGGCGCGGCCGATCACGGTGTAGAGCGGCTGACCCAGGCGGTCCTGGCGCGTGTCCTCCCAGGTCAGGAACACGAAAGGCGCGCCGTGTCGGGTTGGAACCGTGTGGCAACGCCGGCACTTCCGCGCGAACACGTCGTCGACCTCACAGGGGAAGCCTGAGCTCTTGACGCGCAGGAGCTCCACCGGAGGCTCCTCGGGCATGGGCTCGGCTTCGCGGCGCGCAGCCTCTCTCGCGACCTTCTCTGCTCGCGCCTTCTCCTCGCCGGCTTCCCGCTCCCGCGCCCGCTGCTTCCGCTCGCAAGCAACACCCGTGAGAGTGACGAAGAGGCAGAACGTCAAATAGCGGGGCAGGGGAGCCATGGCGCGGCAAGGCGTACCATGGCGCATCGTGAGGCGCTGTGCCGGCGCCCGCGCAAACTGCCGCCCTGATTACTTGTAAGTCGCAGTCGCGGTGTAGCGGAGCAGGCGCTGGCAGGGAGTGTCCCCGACGTAACCGGTGCACTGGTGCTCACCGACGAAGTTCTTTTCGCCCGCCTTGAGCGACTTCGCGATGGCGTTGGTCACGTCGTGACCACCATCTTTGCAGGCGGTATCGCGGCACGGCATCTCGAAGAGGAGCGGAGCGTTCGCCACGACCACGTGACGGATATGCCCCGTCTCGGCTACCGATACGTCGCCCTTCGCCTCTTGGAGGTGAAGCTTCAACGTCAGCAAGCTCGGGAATGCTGCCGCCAAGCGCGGTGCTTCGTCCTCGCGCCGCCGACGCTCAGCGTGGCGCTCGGTGGCCTCGTTATTGCGACGCATCATCCCGCTCACCCTAGCCCGAAAGTCTTCGGCGCGCTGCAATCCGTGAGGTGCCGCAGGCCGGATGGCCGATCCTCGGGGAATTGTGAGGCGTTGGCGACACTATCCCGCTCGAGCCGACACTAGTCTTCGACACTTGCTGATTCCCTTCGCCTTCGCGCTGACCCAACTCGTGGAGGGCGAAACGTGCCCTGCGCCGGGAGACGTCGAGCGACGCGTTCGCGCGATTCTGCATCTTTCCGATGAGCAGATGCTGAGCGAGACCTTCCTCGCGGAGCGGCGCGAGGCGGGGTTGTTCGTGGAGCTGCGCGGCGCCGACTCCACGTCCATCGGCGAGCGGTTGCTGCCCAGCGAAGGTAGCTGTGACGAGCTGGCGCAGGCCGCTGCCGTCGTGCTCAGCGCTTGGCTCACTGACGTGCATCCGGACTTTGCGCTGGACGTCCCTGCCGCCTCTCCGCCCACCGAAACCCCGGCGCCGCCCTCTCCGCCGCCGCCCTCTCCGCCGCCGCCCTCTCCGCCGCGCGTCACCGTGCCGCTTCGAGCCGAGCGCGCGCCGCGCCTCGCGCTCACCAGGTACCGCTTCGAAATGGAGGTGGGGGCGGGAGCCGGGATTGCAGACGGCAGGTGGACGTTGGCTGGCTCAGTGGCCGCGGCGGTGGTTCCGGGCTCCGGCCTGGGGGCTCGCTCCACGGTCCTGGTGGACACCGCACGCCGTGAGCCGCTCGGAGGTGGCTCGGTAACTTGGCGGCGCTGGCCGGTTTCGCTCGGTCCGGTGCTGCGGTTCAACGCCAACGGCGTCGTTTACGATGTGTCTTTGGCGCCGGCCTTGGTCTGGCTGCGCGTCGCGGGCGCGGATTTCGAGCCGAACCGCAGCCGTAATGCCTTCACGTGGGCAGGGGTCGGCGAGGTGCGGGCGGCGAGCCGCGGAAGATTCGGCTGGTTTGCTGCGCTGCAGGGTCAGGCCTACCTGGTTGATTCGAGCGCCTACGTGGGCGGGGACGAGTACCAACTCCCCCGCTTTGCTTTGACGTTGTGGGCGGGAGCGCGGCTGGCGCCATGAGCCTGAAAGGTTTCCGGCCCCCGTGACACGTACGAGGGAAATGAAGACGGTATCTCTGGTGGGTTTAGGGGCTTTGCTCGGCGGAGTGATCGCTTGCTCGGGTCGCTACGAAGTAGGCGGCGAGGCAGGCGCTGGTGGCGAGGGGGCTGGTCGCGCCGCAGGCGGCAGCGCCACCGCGATGGGAAGCGGAGGTTTGGCAGGAGGTCGGGCGAGCAGCGGCGGGTTCGGTGGGGGCGGTCCTGAAGCGGGCTGGTCCAGTACGGATGCGACCGCTTGTGAGCCCGAGTCTGCTCCGCCGCCCCTCCTCGGCGACCTCGTGGAACCCGAGGTGGTATGGCAGCGCGTCACGCGCCTCATCGAGGGGGAGGGCGCGCCACCGCCCTCGAACCTTCCGACCCTAACGACGTATGCTTGGGCGGGTGACGTCGTGACGCAGGCCTTCGCGCGGGCGCGCTTGCAAGGCTCCGCTCCCGGCGCGTTGTCTTGGCTGAGCTACTGGTTGTTCCGCACGCCGGCCGTGCCTGAGCCCGCGCTCGAGGCGGACTGGTCGACGGCGCTCCTCGATGACAGCCCGGTTCTGGAGCGGCTGATGCTCGAGCCGGTGGCCATGAACCGGCAAGGCGTCTTCGCCGAGCGCGCCTGGCTCCTTGGGCATTCTTCCATCTCGTCGCGTGGAGCCGGCATCTTCTCGCGCGTCTTCGGTCGTGAAGTACCAGCGTCGCCGGTGAATGCCCCCGCTACGCAACCTTCCGAAGAGCTGACGCGGCGTCAGGAGCTGCGCGTCGTGCTCGACGCGAACGTGGCTTGCGCGGCGTGCCACGCGTTGATGGATGATCTCGGCTATGCCTACGGGCACTTCGACGAGCTCGGGGAGTATGAAGAGAGCGAAGACGGGCTCCCCATCGACACCAGCGGCCGCCTTGGCTGGCTTTCTGACGGCACTGGCCCCGAGCCGGCCCTCTTCGAGTTTGCCGATCAGCAGGAGCTAGGGCTAGCGGTGGCGGAGTCCTGTGAAGCCAGGAAAGGAGTCGCGGTGTCCTTCGCGCGGGCCGCGCTCGGCCTCGAAGGCGTCCCCCAGGAAGCGCAGTTTTCGCTGACGTCGCCCCACGAAGCGCGCCTAGAACAGGCGTTTCTCTACAGCGACACTCGTAGCTACGAGGATCTGGTTCGCGCCTACGCGCAGAGCCCGCTCGTGCTCCAGCGCTAGCGCGTGACGAAGCGCAGAATGCACCCGCTCGGTACCACCATCCCGCTCGACGCCGAGCTCGACCGGAGGTCTCCGCTGGAGCTGGAGGACGTCTACCGCGAGCATGCGGCGGCCGTCTCCCGGTGGGTGCGGCGCTTGTGGGGCCCCGCCCGCGCTTCCGGAACCGTGGACGACGAAGACTTGCTGCACGAAATCTTCCTCATCGTGCAGCGGCAGTTGGCGAGCTTCCGCGGTGAGGCGGCTCTCACGACCTGGCTCTACGCGATCACGGTTCGGGTCGTCACCGCGCGTCGGAGGAAGGAACGGTGGCGGCAATTGATTTGGCGCCGCGCCGCGCCGGAGCTCGCGGCCGAGCCTAGCGACGCGGCCTCGGCCGAGCACGCCCGTGCCGAAACGTCGCGAATGGTGTACGCGCTCCTCGATACGCTCAAGGAGCGTGACCGCACCCTACTCATCCTGTTCGAGCTCGAGCAGCTCCCCGGGGCGGAGGTTGCCGCGATCCTTGGCATTCCCGAGAAGAACCTGTGGGTCGCGCTGAGCCGCGCGCGAGCCCGCCTCAAGAAGGCATTCGAGAGCCGCTATGACGATGGCAAGAGCGAAGGAGTATCGCATGGCGACCTTTGAGCCTTGGGCGAGGGGCGCGGGTCAGACCGCGGAGGAGCAGCGGCTGGGCCGCTTGTTCGAGGCAGTGGCCGAGCCGCAGGCGTTGAACGACGCAGCGCGCGAACGCGTGAGGCGCCGCCTGTACGCTCGGGAACGGCGCAAGCGAGGGCTCTTGCTCGTGCGCTTGGTCGCGGTGGGGGTCGTGATCGGTATCGCCTGCGCCGCAGCCGCGCAGTGGGCCGCGCAGCGCGCGCTCGGCCCGGCGTCGCGACACGCTCACGCCGGCGCCGCGACGCCGCGGACCCTGTCCCCGCAGCCCGTGCTCCCTGCGCGCCCGGCGATGACCGCCACGCCGCCCGCATCCACGTCCTCTTCGGTCGAGCCCATCGAGCGAATGCGGCCCCGCTCCCCGGCCGCGGCGAGCTCGACGCTGACGCAAAGCTCGCGATTGGGGCTCGAGGCGAGCTCACTGGAAGGGGCGCTCAAAATTCTACGACGCGGCGAAGGCGAGCGTGCGCTCGAGGCGCTCGATCGGCACCTGCTCGCCTTTCCCGGGGGCGCACTGGAGCTAGAGGCGCGGGTCGCGCGGCTGGACGCCGAATTGATGCTCGGTCATCGACAAGCGGCGCGGCGGACGCTGGCGCTGCTGCCGCTCGACAGAGTGGGGCGGAAACAAGAGCTGCGCCTCATCCGCGCCGAGCTCACGGCCGACGATGATTGTCGTCTCGCGCTGACGGACTTTCAGGCGTTGAACGAACAAACCCTGCCGAGCGCGTGGGCGGAGCGCGCGCTGTTCGGGCGCGGCGCGTGCTTGAGCAAGCTCGGAGACCACGCCGGCGCGGAGCGTGACTTCGCGCTGTACCTCGAGCGGTTCCCCAGTGGTCGCTTCGCCGCGCAGCTGCGTGCCCGCCACTGAGCCGTGTGCCACCCGCACCTACCGCGGCGCGGCGCGCTCGCGGCGGGCTTTTCGCAGTCCCGCCCGGAGCTAGCTTGGCCGGGCGCTATTGATGGCCAGCCGGGGGCCGTCTATCTTGCGGCGTTGATGCGCCTCGTCGCTCTCGTCTCGACCGTGGGGCTTTCCTTGCTCGGAGCCTCCGCAAAGCCTGCTCGAGCGGCCGAGGGCGCCGTCGCTCCCACCGCGGCGAGCGAGTCCGCCCGTATCAAGCCCGCCGCCGAGCGCAGCTTGGCCGGCGCGGAGCGCCCCACCATCAAAAAGAAGGCCGAGCAAAAAGCGCAAGCGACGCGCGGAGCCCGGGTCAGCCTGCAGATCCCGGAGCGCCTCCGCAAGCTGCTCGCCGCCAAGATCGACCGCCGCATCGAGCGCAACATCTCGCAGAGCAAGCAGCTCCGCGTCGAGGCGATGGGGCTCTTGCACAAGTTCATCGAAGAGTCCCCCTCCGACACCCCGGAGATGCCGGAGGCGCTCCTCCGCATGGGGGAGCTCGAATGGGAGGAAGGCCGGGACAAGTTCCTGGAAGACTTCAAGCGGTGGGAAAAGACTCCCGCCGATCAACGGAGCGAGCCGCCGACCCCCAACTACGCCAAGCCGCGCGCGCGGTTCTTGCGAGTGCTCAAGACCTACAAGTCGTTTCCTCAGTACGACCTCGCCCTTTACGTCGACGGTTTCCTGGCGAACGAAGAAGGCAAGTTCGGCGAAGCGGTCGGCCGCTTCAACAAGATCATCGAGTGGTTTCCGAAGAGCCGTTTCATTCCGGACGCTCACATGGTCCGGGCCGAGTACGAGTTCACGAAAGAAGCTCCAAACTACGAGGTAGCGTACCGAGAGTACGAGGAGGTCCTGAAGTACGAGGATACGGACCTCTACGACCTGGCGCTGTTCAAGAGCGCGTGGACCCTGTGGCGGCTCGGCCGCAGTGAAGAGGCGGCTCAGCGCTTCCTGAAGGTTTTCCAGGCGACGGAGGTGGGGGCACGCAACAAGGGGAAGAGCCGGGCGGAGCTGGACGAGCTGCAGCAGGAGGCGCTCAAGAACCTGGTCGCCGTGTTCGTGGAAGACGAAAAGAACAGCGCCGAGGACATGTTCAAGTTCTTGGTGAAGGCGGGCGGCGACAAGTTCGCTGGGCGCATCGTCCGAGCGCTGGCGGAGGCGTTCTACGAACAGTCGCACTACGAGCGCGGCATCGAGGCGTACCGCTTGCTGCTCAAGCTCGAGCCCACGAGCCCCGAGGGCAACGACTACATGCTGCGCATCGCGCAGGGCCACTCGACGCTCGAGGCCTGGAAAGAGCTGGAGAGTGACTACAAGCTGGTCGTGAAAGAATACGTGGCGCCCGTTCAAACCCCCGGCAAGCCGGCGGCCAAGGCGTCCGGCTGGGTGCAGGTCCAGTCCGCGGGGACGCTGGCCGCCGCAGAAAAAGCCGCAGAAAAGCAGATGCGAGAGGACGCAGTCGGCCTCCACGCCAAGGCTCAAGCGGACAAGACGAGCAAGGGCGAATACCAGGCCGCCGCGGCGCTCTACCAAGTGTACTTGTCGCGCTTCGGCAAGCGGCCCGAGGCGTACGAGGTCAACTACAACCTCGGCGAGATCAACTTTTACCACCTGAACAACGCGGCGGGCTCGGCGGAGGCGTACCTCGCCGCGGTGCGGATGAACCCGAAGGGCTCGCTCTCGCGCACTGCGCTCTACAATGCGCTCGCCGCGCTCGAGGTGGCGCGCGCGGCCGAGTTCGAAGCGGTGAAGGCCGCCGGTAAAAAGCAGGAAGAATCCCCCACCGATCGCACCCTGACGGAGGCGATGGAGCTGTACATCAAGACTTACCCCACCGACAAGCAGATCCCCGAGCTGCTGTTTCGGCAAGGCAAGCTCTACTACGACTACCAAGTGTACGACCCGGCGGTGCGGCAGTGGGGCCTCTTGCTGGAGAAGTACCCGCGCGACCGCTACGCGGCCGGCGCGGGCGAGCTCATTCTGGACTCTTTCAACAAGAGCGAGGACTACGCCAACATCGAGACTTGGGCGCGGCGCCTCAAGAGCGCGCCGTCGTTTCAGAGCCCGGAGCAGCAAGCTCGGCTCAATGGCCTCATCGTGGGCGCCGTGTTCAAGCTCGGGGAGAGCTTTGCCAAGAAAGGGGAGCACGGCAGAGCCGCGGAGGCCTACCTACGCGCGGCCAAGGAATTCCCCAAGGAGCCGCGCTCCGCGCAGGCCGCGGTCAACGCGGAGGTCGAGGCGCGTCGCGCCGCGGACCTGGGGACGCTCGCCGCAGCCGCGAAGATCCTGGTCGACAACCATCGACAACGGGACGAAGCGGCAGAGGGGGTCTGGATCGCCGCCACCACGTACCAGGAAGTGGGGCTCTTCAGCGAAGCGGCGAGCTACCACGCCGTGCTCACCGACAGTTGGCCGAAGAACCAGCACCACAAGGACGCCGCTTACAATGCGGTCCTGCTTCGCACGACGGTCGGCGAGCACGACAAGGCCATCGAGAGCGGCCAAAAATTCAAGAAGTACTACCCGCGTGACGAGAGCGCGGACGAAGTCACCTTCTTGATGGGCAAGGCTCACGAGAAGGCCAACAAGCGCGCCGAGGCCGCCGCGCTCTACGACTCCTATTCGCGCAGCGCGCGCAGCGTGAGCAGCCAAATCGAGGCGCTGGTGCGCCTCGCGACCGTGAAGGCGGACGACGACCGACAGAGCGGCGCCGCGCTGGACCGCGCGATGTCCCTCTACAAGGCGCGGAAAAACGCGGTAGACGACCGGGGCAAGTACTACGCAGCGAAGGCTCGCTACATGCAGGGCGAGATCGTCCTCAAGAAGTTCCAAGACGTCAAAATCGAAGGCGACGTCAAGCAGCTGAAGGAGCGCTTGAAGAAAAAGGCGGAGCTGCTGAAGAAAGCGGCGGAGACCTTCCTTTCCACGGCCGAGATAGGCGCGGCGGAGTGGACCACGGCCGCGCTCTACCAGATCGGCGTCACGTACGAGTCCTTCTCCAAGGCTCTCCTGAGCTCACCGCCTCCCGAGAGCCTCAGCGCGGCCGAGAAGGAGCTCTACCAACAATCGATCGACGAGTTCGTGGTGCCCATCGAGGAGCGCAGCCTGGAGGCCTACGAAAGCGGCTGGCAAAAGGCGATCGAGCTCGGCATCTTCAACTCGTGGACGGCGAAGATGCGCGAGGCGCTCGGGCGCCTGAACTCGGAGCTGTACCCGCCGCTGAAGGAGCAAGGCTTCGAGATCCGGTCTCAGGGCGCGGGCCAGCTGCCACCGCTCATCGACGCGACGCGCCGCAACACCGCTGGTCGTAGCGACAAGTTCCTGCTCCCCGCTAGTGACGCCAAGCCCAAGCCGGAAGCGAAGAAAGAGGACAAAAAATGAGAGCCTTCGTCCTCGCGGTTTGCTTGCTCGGAGCCGCGTGCGCCGCCAAGCCGCAAAAGGCTACCGCGCCCACGCTCGCACCCGCCAACCCGGTGGCGCTCGGTAAGATGGTGCAGGGGGTCCAGGCCGCGAAGGACGCGTCGGGGAAAGAGCGGGCCATCGGCTTGCTGGAGGAAGCGGTCAAGGCGGACGCCGGCCTTTGGGAAGCTCACTACAACTTGGGCGTGCTCCTCGCGGACAAGGGAGACCTCGCTTCCGCCGAGCGTCACCTGACGACCGCAGAGCAGCTCGCACCCAACGCGGAAGACGTAGCGCTGGCGTTGTCCGAGGTGAGGCGCCGGCGCGGAGATACGCAGGGCGCCGTCGACGCGCTGTCGGCGTTCGTGAAGGAGAGCCCGGGGGCCAGCTACGCGCCGGTGGCGCTCATCGGAGCCCTTCGTGAAAATGGCAAGGTGGACCAAGCCATCGCGCAGGCGCAGGACGTGCTGGTGCGCCGCTCCGCCGATCCACGCGCCCTCGCCGAGCTGGCGCTCTCCTACCTCGCGAAGGGCGAGCTGGACACCGCCCAGCTGCTCAGCGAAGAGGCGCTCAAGGCCGACACGAAGAGCGCGGTCGCCGAACGCACCGCCGGGCTCATTGCCCTCAAACAGGGCGATGACGCGGTCGCCTTTCGTCATTTC
This sequence comes from Myxococcales bacterium, assembly GCA_004193285.1. GTDB lineage: Bacteria > Myxococcota_A > Polyangia > Polyangiales > Polyangiaceae > PMG-095. The sequence goes on from SECP01000037.1 coordinate 49,650, forward strand.
GCGCGCGCCAGTGAGCTCGACCCGAAGGACACCACCGCGCGACTCAATGTCGCTACGGTGCTGCTGCAGGCCGGCGTGTACGACAAGGCCGCCGAGCAATTCCGAGTCGCTTTGGAGACGGAGCCGGACAACACCTCCGCGGCATTGGGGCTCGCCGCAGCGCGTCGTGGCCAGGGCAAGCGGGACGAGTCGGCGCCGTTCTTGGAAGCCGAAAAGCTCATCAAGGGCGTGCTGGAGCGCGAGCCCAAGAATCTGGACGCGACCTACAACCTGGCGGTCTTGTACGCAGATTTCTTGAAGCGCCCGGCGGAAGCCTCACCCCTCTATCAGCGGTTTCTCGACCAAGCCCCGAAGGCGCATCCGGCTCGCGCGGAGGCGGAGCGGGCGCTCGCAGCCCTTGCCAATCAGAAGAAGTAGGCGGGGCGGCTAGCCCGATTTGCGGCCAATCCGGGGCCCTGTGTTACGGTACCCGCGATGTTTTCTCGTGGTTCCAAGGCCCCCGCCGCGATTTCGCTCGCGGCCTCCGCGCTCGGCCTGCTTTTTTCGTCGAATTCGACGTCCGACTACGCCGCCCACCTCGACCGGCGCCTGCACAACGTGCACTGCAGCTTCATTCCCGGCGCGGCCGCGACGTCCGAGGCGGAGCCCTGCCGGGTGGCGATGTACAGCCCGTTCTCGGCTCTGCTGAAGGATCAGTACTGGGGCGGGATCCCGATCTCTCTCTTCGCCTTGGGCGCGTTTTGCTTCTTCGCCGCGTTCTCCCTGTACTTGCTCTTGGCGAGCGAGCGGGTGTCGCGGCGAACCTGGGCGTTCTTCGGCCTCGTCGGGTCGGCGCCGCTGCTGGTCTCCCTGCTGATGCTCACCATCTCGCTCACGCAGCTGGGCCAGCTTTGCAAGACTTGCGTTGGCATCTACCTGTCCTCCGCGCTCCTCGCGTTCGGCGCCATCACCGGCTGGCTCTCGACCCGGGCTGACTCCAGCCGGCCCCAACTCTCGCTCGCGCTGGTCGCGGTTTGGCTCGTGGCGCTCGGCTCTACCACCCTCGTGCCCGCGGTCGTTTACGCGGCCACCGCGCCGGACCAGCGCCCGTACATCACCCAGTGCGGTGAGCTGAAGCAGACGAAGATCAAAGGGGACAACCCGGTGAAGATTCACGGCACCCGCCCGGTGCAGCCGACGTTGCTCTTCGAAGACCCCCTGTGCCCTACGTGCAAGGCCTTCCACGACCGCCTCGTGACCGAGAACGTGATCGAGAAGCTGGATATCGAGCTCGTGCTATTCCCCTTGGATAGCGAGTGCAATTGGATGCTCGACCAGCCTCTCCACCCGGGCGCGTGCATCGTCTCCAAAGCGGTTTTGTGTGGAGAAGGCAACTCGCGCCAGGTTCTGGAGTGGGCGTACGCCGAGCAGGAGTACCTGACGCGGGCCGGCAAGGCCGGTGAGGGCGTGCTCCGGGCCGCGATCAAGCAAAGGTGGGGGGAGGGTCTGCTGCGCTGCGTGGACGACAAGAAGACCGACGTCCGCCTCAACAACCACCTGCATTTCGCGTCCGAGAACAACATCCCGGTGTCCACCCCGCAGATGTATCTGGGGAAGCGTCGCGTGTGTGACGAAGACACGGACTTGGGTCTGCGCTTCACCCTTTCCCAGCTCGCGCCGGAGGTCCTCAAATGACGCAGGCGATGGACCCGGGGACTCCGCCGGGAGCCGGAAGAGGCATCAGTCACCTCGGAGCGATGGTGGGTCTGGCTGCCGGCGTCCTGCTCACGGCGGGCATGGCGCTCGCGGTGCGCGGCTGGAACCACACCGCGGAGAAGAACCTCACCACGCCCGAGAAAGAGAAGCCGAAGGTCGCCATCGCGGACCAAGCGGAGGTCGCCTATTGCACGCCGCAGTTCAAGCAGGTGCTGGAGCGCGTGCTGCACTCGTGCGGGCTCGCCGCGGAGGGAGAGGGAGCGCGTCGCGGCTGCAAGCCGTCGGACGTGAAGACCTTCGCTTCGATCAGCGACGACGATTTCAACGCTCTGTTCACGCCGCTGAAAGATCGCGGCGGCGTGGTCCTGTTCGACGAGGGTAAAGACGACCTGGACGAGAGCGCGAAGAAGCTGCTCGAGGAGCGCTGGTTCGCCCGCAAGGGAGCGCGCTACTTCTTCGTCGTGGCGCGAGCCTCGAAGACCGGGAGTCAGGCGAAGAACAACGCGCTCTCGCACCGCCGGGCCAACTCGGTCATGTTTTACTTGAAGCAGCTCTCGGGCGACCCCGAGATCGAGCAGAAGGTGGGCCTCCTGTGGCTCGGCAACGAGTTTGCTCAGCTCTCCAAGGAGTATTGCACCTGGCCAACCTCTCGCGCTTCGGAGCGGTGCGACGAAGAGCCCATCAACCGCAGCGCGTTCGTCTCCTGGGTGGACTGCAGGCTATGAACAAAAACCACCACCTCCTCTTCGGCGCTCTGCTCCTCGGGGCTGGCTGCGACAACACCGACAAACCGCCGGCGAGCGCGCCTCGAGAGCGCAGCCAGATCGTCGAAGCAAAGGCGGGCGACAGCGCCCCCAAGCCCACCGCCGCGGAGACGGTGCCGGCGGCGGCCAGCGGCGTCGTCAAGGCGCCGCGTGCGCTGTGCGCGGGGCAGATGTCCGGCGCGGGGCGCTCCGTGGCCAAGAAGCCGGTATCGCAAAGCGTGGCCGCTGGTGAGGCGCAGTTGCCGGACGCCTTGCCGCTGGGCGGCGGCTACACGTGGGTGAATTTTTGGGCCGCGTGGTGCAAGCCCTGCAAGGAAGAGATCCCGAGGCTGATGCGCTTCCAGCAGGAGGTCGCGAAAGCGTCGCCCGGCTTCAAAATCGCGTTCGTCTCGCTGGACGACGACGAGCGCCAGCTCGGGGCCTTCTTGGCGGAGCAGACGAGCTCCGGCCTGCGCCGAACTTGGTGGTTGAAGGAGGGCAAAGAGCGGGAGGATTGGCTCAAAGCGGCCGCGCTGGAGAGCGAGCCCGACTTGCCGTTTCACCTCCTCTTCGATCCCAAAGGCAAGTTGCGCTGCGTCGTGAAGGGCGCGGTCGAAGACGCGGATCTTCCAAGCCTGAAGCAGCTCGTCACCCTCTAGTAGTGGGCTCGACGCCCAGTTCCACACTGGTGTGGAACTACCTGGAACCAGGACCAGCTTCCGGCTAGGCTCGTTCCAGCTCATGTCCAGACGCCCTGACATCGCCGAAGTCGCCAGGCACGCCAAGGTCTCGAAGAGCACCGTCTCGCGCGTGATCAACGGCGGTTACGCGAGCGCAGAGGTGCGCGCTCGCGTCGCCAAGGTCATCCAAAAGCTGGGCTACACGCCGTGGACGACGGCCCGGAACTTCTCGCTCGGGCGCGCCGGCTCCTTCGGGCTAGTCATGGAGGACAGCCAGAACGAATGGATCACGCAGATCCTCGGCGGTATCGAGGAGGAGCTCACCTCCAAGCACATCTCGCTTCTGGTCGGGAGCTTGGTCCTGCGCGGCACGTACGACTCCGCCACCGTGACGTCCTGGATACGCGAGCACCGGGTGGACGGCCTCATCTTCGCTCGTCCGGGCAAGCGGGAGAAGCAACTCATCGAGTCCGCGCGCAAGGTGAAGCTCTCGATCGCGCTCATCACGCCGGACGAGAGCTTCAAGGGCGGCGCCGTCCTCCGCAGCAACAACGTCGATGCAGGGCGTGAGATCGCGGAGCACCTTTACGAGCTCGGGCACCGCCGCATCGCCTATTTGGGGGGCCCGGAGGACTCCTTGGACAGCCGCCAGCGAGCCCAAGGGCTGGAAGAGGGCTTGGCGCTGCGGCGCCTGAAGATCCCGCCTCAATCGATGATCTTCGCGCCGCGCTACCACCTGCAAGAGGGCATCGCTTTCGCCGAACGCTGGGTGAAGATGCCGCGCCCCCGCGCGCCGACGGCGGTCGTGTGCGCGAACGACATCATGGCCCTCGGCTTCATGCGCACCCTCCAAACGCAGGGCGTCTCCGTCCCCAAGGACGTATCCGTCGTGGGCTACGACGACGTGCCCGCGGCAAGCCTGTTTTGGCCCGGGCTCACCACCGTGCGCCAGCAGATGCGCTCCATGGGCTCCGCCGCTTGTCGTTCGCTCATGGCGCAGATGAACGGAGAGTCGCAAGATCGCTCCGTCTTGGAGTTTCCCATGGACCTGGTCGTGCGACAGAGCACGGGGCCGTCGCCGGACCGTAGAGTGTGAGCAAGCGGCCACGCAGGCAGCGCCCAGAAGCGGCGTCGCCGGTGAAAGAGCAGAGGTCGCCGCCGAGGCCGCGCGATCCTTCTGCGCTGCAGCTGCCGGATTCGCTCGAGGCCCGGCTGGATGCCGGGCATCCTTGGGTGTATCGCGACCACGTACCGGCGCGCTTTTCCGCCCGTGCGGGGGACTTCGTGCATGTGGAGTGCGGCCGCTTCGACGGCTGGGCGCTTTGGGACGAAGATTCACCCATCGCGCTGCGCATGTTCTCCCGCAAGCAGCGGCCGGACGCGGCCTGGGTGAAGGAGCGGTTGAACGAAGCGTGGGAGCTGCGTCAGCGCCTGCTACCACCCCGAACGGACGCGTTCCGCCTGCTCTTCGGGGAAGGGGACCAGCTGCCCGGCATCGTCGTCGACGTGTACGCGGGTTTCGCGGTCCTGGTCAGCTACTCGAGCGCCCTCGGTCGCGTGGCGGCTTGGGTTGCGGAGGCGCTGGCGGACCGACCCGAGATCCTGGGCGTGTGCGAGCGCGTCACCCGACGCAAAGAGAGAACCTCCTCGCTCCGGCTCCTGAGCGGTGAGCCCCCGCCCGAGGTCGTGCTCATCGAAGAGCACGGGCTTCGGTACGAGGTGGATTTCGAGGCGGGGCAAAAGACCGGCCTGTTCCTCGACCACCGCGAGAATCGCCACTACCTGCGGCAGTTGGCCGCCGGCAAGCGCGTGCTCAACCTCTTCAGCTACACCGGCGCGTTCTCGGTCTCCTGCGCGGCCGGCGGCGCTAGCCACGTGACGAGCGTGGACATCGCCGCGCCCGCGATAGAAGCCGCCGTTCGCAACGTCGCGCACAACGCGCTGGCTGCGGACCAGCACGAGGGCGTCGCCGCAGACGTGTTCGACTACTTGGAGTCCGCCAAAGCGAGCGGTCGCACTTGGGACCTGGTGATCGCGGATCCGCCGAGCTTCGCCAGCTCGCGCGCCGAGCTGTTCGGTGCCCTACGAGCTTACAAGAAGCTCCACGCGGCCTCCCTGGCGGTCCTCGCCCCGGGCGGCCTGTATGCGGGGGCGAGCTGCACGGCCCAAGTGTCGCCGGACGCCTTCCGGCAGACCCTCGCCGAGGGCGCCGCGCGGGCTCAGCGCCGGCTCACCGTCGTCCACGAGGTCGCGCACGCGCCGGACCATCCGTACGCGGCCGGGCACCTCGAAGGGCGCTACCTCAAGTTCGTGCTCTGCCGCGCGCTACCGTTCGTTTGAATCAAACCTTGCGGTACTCTTCGACGAACTCCCAGTCGGCGATGAGGTGCTTCTTCAGCAGGAGCGACAAGAGCGCCGAGAACAGCGCCTCCCAGCGGACGTTTTCGCCGAGGATCTCGCTGGCGTCAGCGCCGTGCGAAAGCGCGCGCAGCGCCGCCACCAGGTCCCGCGCGGTGAGGCCTTCCCCGGCGGAAGGAGACAAGCTCTCCTTGGCGGGTGGGTCGCTCGGCAGTCGCTGAGCGGCGGTCGGCGGGGACTTGGCGGGCAAGCTCACCTTCGTGCCGTCCAGCAGCGTCAACGTCACCATGCGCTGGCTCGGTCCCCGACGCGGTAGAGGAATCTCGTGAGCCTCGATGTGCGGACCGCTGTCCGGCCCATCGCCGCTAGCTGCGGCCGCGATCCGCGGCGGTGTCGGCTCCGGGGAAGCTGAAGCCGAATCTGCCGACGCAGCCTTGGGGATCGGAGGGCGCTCTTTGCCGCTCGGCGCGGCGGGAGCCGGCTCGAGCGCAAGCTGACTGATACGGTCCGCCTCCACCTCCGCCACCGCCTCGGAGAGTGAGGACGCGTCCTTTCCCGCGCTGTAGTACGCGCGGATCGCGGAGCGGATGTCCGTGGGGGGAGCGATCATGGCCCGCACGGGCAGCCCAGAGAACTGCGAGACCTCGCTCTGCGCTTTCTCGTCGCTCGGGTCGTCCATGGCGACGTACAGCGTTTGCCCGAGGCCGCGGACCTTCCGTACGAAAATCGGGACCAGGCAGAAGCGTTCAGCGAGGTCTTCGCTCACCAGGTTGAGCAGCTGGCGAGAGAAGTCGATGTGGTAGAGCGATACCCAAGGTACGCTGAGCTGCTGGCTCAAGATCTGCGTGACTTGAGTCTCGCTGACCAGCCCCGCTTCCACCAGAAGAGTTCCGATGCGTCGCCCGTCGCGCTTCTGAAGGCTGAGCGCCTCTTCCAGCTGCTGGCGGGTGATGATTTGGGCGTCGACGAGGAGCTCACCCAGCCTGACACGGGCGGTCGCCATAGCCTTCAACTCTAATCCCGGATCCTCACGCCGGCCACTTTTGCTCACGCGCTCGCGCCGCGCTCGCTCCAGCGGCTAGCGAGCTGTTTTTGGTCTCACTTGGGTCTCGGCTGGTCTCGGCCTGGTCTTGGCCAGCGCGGCGGCCGCTTGTCGCGGAGTCGCGCGAACCCGCGTCGGACCTCCGCCGACATGGGAGCACGGCATGGGAGAAGCGCGCCCAGGGCGCTGCAGGGCGGCACGGACCTTAGGCGGGGCCGAAGGATTGTCGAGAAGCCTAGCGGTTCTGCGCTCGTTGGATAGAATGAGCAGCCTCCGGGTCGTCTGGGGGCGGTGCCTCGCCTGCCCGGCTGGCCCTCGCCCTGGCTCCTCGCCCTGGCTCCCATTGGTGAACGCTCAAGCTCAGCCCTCGTTACGAACGTGCCCGCACTGCGGTGCTGGCTGCGCGAGCGAGCATCAATATTGTCCCGCGTGCGGCTTCCCGATCGGAACGATGGGGTCGACGACGGACGATAAGTTCGTCGGTAAGACCCTGCCCGGCGGGTACCACATCCTGGACTTGATCAGCGTGGGCGGCATGGGCCGGGTCTACCGCGCGGAGCAGTCCGCGCTGGGCCGCACCGTCGCCGTCAAGATCATTCACCCCCACCTGCTGTCGGACGACAACTCGGCGCTGCGGTTCATCACCGAAGCGCGCGCGGCGAGTCAGCTCAATCATCCCAACTCCATCGCGGTGTTCGACTTCGGTCGCACGGACGACGGCCAGCCCTACCTGGTCATGGAGTTTTTGCGCGGCAAAGACCTGGCGCGCGTCAACTACGAAGAGGGGCCGCTCGCGTTCGGCCGCATCGTGGACGTCCTGCGGCAAACGCTCGCCGCCTTGAGCGAAGCGCACGATCTCGGCATCGTGCACCGCGACCTGAAGCCCGAGAACATCATCCTGGAGCCGCTGCGTCGCGGCGGGGACTTCGTGAAGGTGGTGGACTTCGGCCTCGCCAAGCTGCGTGCAGACGCGCAGGGGCCGAGCGTCACCAGCCCCGGCATCGTCTGCGGAACGCCGGACTACATGGCGCCCGAGCAGGGCCGCGGGGACCCGATCGACGGCCGCAGCGATCTGTACGCGATGGGCGTGATCTTGTTTCAGCTCCTCACCGGTCGGCTCCCGTTCGAGGCAGATAGCCCGACGCAAGTGGTCATGATGCACATGACCATTCCGGTGCCGGATCCGCGTCAGGTCGCGCCGGAGCGCAACATCCCCGATCCTCTGGTTCAGGTAGTGAACAAGGCGCTCGCGAAGGACGCGAAGAAGCGCTACCAGGATGCGATCGAGTTCCAAGACGCGCTGAAGAGCGCGCTCGCGCTCGCGGAGAGCGTGCCGCCGGAGCAGCGCTTTTCGCTGCCGCCGCCGTCCTTGGGCGTGCTCCTGACCTGCCCGAGCTGCGGGCACCAGGTGCCCTCGGCCAAGTTTTGCCTGGAGTGCGGCACGCGGCTGCCCGCCCGCAGCGCGCTGCCCGAGAACCCCACCCACCCAACCTTACCGCTGCCATTGGTAGCCCGGGACGACGACCTCTCGTGGCTGGAGGACCGTCGCGCTCAGCTGCGCGGCTCGCTGCTCGGCGCGCGACTCGTAGGTGAGCAAGGCGCGGGCAAGACGCGCTTGATGGGGGAGCTCCTGGCGCGCGCGCGGGCGGACGGCGACTTGGTGGCGCTGACCGGCCCGGATCCGCACCACGCGGAGGTGGCAGGCTATGCGCTGCGCGTGGCGGTCGAGGCGCTGGCCGGCTTGTCCGAGATGGAGAAGGCAGAGCTGGCGTTCGAGGACGCGAGCCCCGACGCCGAGGCCGGCTTGGCGGAGCTGTTCGACTCGACGCCCAAGCGTCACGACATCCGCTCCCCGCAAGAGCGTCGCCTCGCTCTGGCGGAAGGTTTGCGCTGGGCGCTGTCGCGGGCGGCTACGCGTGCGCGGTCGGGGCGCATCGTCCTCGCCGTCGACGACCTGCAGCGGGTAGACGGCCCCAGTCGCAACGCTTTTGCGGACGTGCTCGGGGAACCGCCGCGGCTTTCGGCGCTCTTCTTGGGCTCGCACACTCCGGGTTTCGAGGCGGGCTGGGGCGCGGACGCCTCCGCGCGCCTCTTGCCAGGGTTGCCTCCGCCCGCTGTCTCTCGGCTCCTCCGCTCCAGCCGCAGCGGCGCGCGCGACGACACTGGCCGCGGCGTCTTACCGATGTACGTGGAGCAAGTGCTGCGTTACAGCCAAGAGGGCGGAAGCGATCCCCCCGCGCGCCTCGCGGATTTGGTCGCGCTGCGGGTCGACACGTTGGACCCCGCGGCGCGGCGCACGCTGCAAGCCCTCGCGGTCATGGGCGATCAGGTCAAGCCCGACACGATTTCCGAGATCTTGCGCGGTGACAACGTCGAGGCAACGCTGCCCGAGCTTCGCCGGGCGGGCATGGTCTCGCTGCAGGACGGCCTGATCTCGACCTCGCACCCACTGCTGCGCGACATCGTGCTCAACGGCATCCCGGCCGCGGTGAAGAAGGACCTGCACAGCCGCGCTCTGCGCGCGTGTGAGCGGCTCTCCGCGCCGATAGAGGCGCGCGCCCAGCACGCCTATCATGCTGGGGATTCTTTCCAGGCGCTGCTGCTGCTCGAGCAGGTCGCCGAGCGCGCGGCCGCCCGCGGCGACACCGCGACAGAGGTGCTGGCGCTCCGCCGAGGTCTGGAGATCGCGCGGCAAGAGATCGCACGTGGCGAGCTCGATGATCCTTTGCGCGCGGTGCTCATCTTTGGCCGCAAGCTCGGAGCCTCGTTGACGCGGGCCGGCAATTTCGCAGACGCCGAGGGCGTCCTGCGCGAGGCTCTGGATGTGGCCGGGCCGAGCGGCACCGACCGAGCGCGCGTTCTTTCCGCGCTGGCGCACGTAGCGCACGGCCGCCGCCGCGCCTCGGAAGCCATGGGTTACCTGGACCAGGCGATTTCGGTCGCGCGGGACGCCGGTGCGGGCGATTTGGTGAATGCTTTCGCAGACACGCGTCGCGCCTGGGCGTCTTAGACAATCTGACGCTCAGAGTAGGTTTTGCTCGCATCAGACAGTGTCTGGCGTTAGAACGTTTCTTGGCTCTCGAGTTCGGGAGCCGCGAGCCGAGCGGTCACAAAGCCGACCTTGGTCGCCGGGATTAGCGAGGCGTGCGCCACCTGACCGCATGCGCCGAAGGGAACCGGATGAGCGAGCCTGAGCATCGCGAACGCAAAACGCGCTCGGGGCCCAGCAGCGGCTCCTTCAAGGTCGCGCGGGTCGAGGTGCAAGAGCTCGCGGCCCTCGCGGGGCCGGACGTCTTCTCTTCACCGGGCGCGGACCTCCTGAGCGACGAGCTGCTCGTCGACCGTGTGCTGGCTGGTGATCCTCCCCAGTTCGAGGTGCTCATGCGGCGCACGGCCGCGCGCCTATTTCGCATCGCGCGCGGCATCCTCGGCAGCAGCCGCCGCGCGGAGGACGTCATGCTCGGCACCTTCGTGCGCGCGTACGAAAACCTCGGCAGCTACGACCGCCGGCTGCGCTTCGGGGATTGGCTCAGCCGGATCGCGATCCACGGTTCACTCGCGGCCCTGAAGCGCGAGTCTTCGCCCCCGCTGGAGGCGCGCCGCCAGCAGCTAGAGCTGGTGCGTCAGCTGGAAGACGCGGTGGACGGCTTGCCGCAGAAGTTTCGCGTCCCGTTCACGCTCTGCGTGCTGGACGAGATGTTTCCCAAGGACGTCGCGGAGACGCTCGGGGTGCCGGCAGAGACCGTGCGAGTGGGCTCGTTTCGGGGGCGCCTTCAGGTGCGGCGTCTGCTCGGCATGCGCTTCGACGACGCGGAGTCACGCGCGTTCGGGTTGGACCTGGCGACGGTGGACGAAATCCTGCGCAAGGTGCGCCACCGATTGGGCTTCGATCAGCGGTAACGGGTTACCGGGGGCCGCGCGTAGTCACGCCAGCGCGAGCCGGAGGTGCTCGTTGGCGCCGGGGCCGGAGGGCCGCGGTCGGCGTCCGCAGCCAGCGCGGTCAACAACAGCGCGTCCCTGAGATCTTGCTCCGGACGGGCTTCATCGCGCAGCTCGCTCGCGGTGCGCTCCACGAACGTGGTGTCGTAGTCGCCGGCGACTACGCGAGGGTGGGCGAGCAGCCGCTCCAGAAAAGTGAGATTGGTCGCGACGCCGAGCACGCTGTACTCGCCGAGCGCCCGCAGCAGGCGCGCCCGCGCCTCTTCTCGATTCCGGCCCCACACGCTGAGCTTGGAGAGCAGCGGATCGAACTCCGGGCTTACCCACGAGCCAGAAACGACGCCGCCGTCGTCGCGCACGAACGGCCCCGACGGCGCGATCAGCCGCTCGATGCGGCCCGGCGCCGGTAGAAAGCCCTGCTCGGGATCCTCCGCATACACGCGAGCCTCGATGGCCACCCCTCGACGCTCGGCTTGCCCGAACGAGAGAGGCGCCCCATCCGCCACTCGCAGCATCTCGTGAACGAGATCCACGCCGGTGACGAGCTCCGTGATGGGGTGCTCCACTTGAAGACGCGTGTTCATCTCCAAGAAATAGAAGCTTTGATCCTGCCCCAGCAAAAATTCGAAAGTGCCGGCCGAGTAGTAGCCGATGGCGCGCGCACCCGCGACCGCGACCTGACACATCGCCTCGCGCGTCGCCTCGTGGAGCGCCGGACACGGGGTTTCTTCGACGATTTTCTGGTGTCGACGCTGGAGCGAGCAGTCACGTTCGAAGAGGTGGACCAGGTTGCCGTGCTTGTCCCCCAGCACCTGAATCTCCACGTGGCGCGCGCCGAGGATCGCCTTTTCCACGTAGACACTGCCGTCCCCGAACGACTTTTCGGCTTCACTTCGGGTGCGCTCCAGCGCGCGCTCGAGCTCCGCTTCGCTGTCCACGCGCCGCATGCCTTTGCCGCCGCCGCCGGCGGTTGCTTTCAGCAGTACCGGGTAGCCCACGCTACGCGCGGTGACCTTGGCCTCCTCCAGCGTGCCGGCGGGACCGCCGGGGACCACGGGGACGCCCGCCTCTTGCATGCGCTTTCGAGCGCGCGCCTTGTCTCCCATCTCGTAGATGGCGCTCGCAGGGGGACCGATGAACACGAGCCCCGCCGCTTCGCACGCTCGGCACAGCTCGCTGCTCTCGGACAAAAAACCATAACCGGGGTGGACGCCCCAAGCGCCTACGGATCGCGCGGCCGCGACGACGCGCTCCACGTCTAGGTATGCCGCGCGACCTTCTCCAAGCCGCAGCGCTTCATCGGCGCGCCGCGCGTGCAGGGCATCGCGATCCGCATCCGTGTAGACGGCGACCGAGGGCAAAGACAGCTCGGCGAGCGCTCGCGCGATGCGCACCGCGATCTCACCACGATTGGCGATCAGGACCTTTCCAGCCATACGCGAGCGCATCCTGCCCGACGTTCAGTCTCAGCTCTCGAGATTGTGATATAATGAATGATTACATGTGCTTGGCGGTCTCGAGGGTCCGAGCTGGCCAGCGGCCTTCGATCGCCCGTAAACCCGAGGCCGCGCGCTGCTATACAGGCCGGCCCCGGTAAACGACATGGAGTCCGACGACGTCATCTCCGTTGGCGAGCTCGATCGCCGTTTGCGTCGTGCGGTAGAGGTCGCTTCCGGGAGCTTCTGGATCGAAGGCGAAGTCGCGTCGTTGAAGCGCGCGCCGAGCGGGCACGTCTACTTCACGCTCAAAGACGAGCAGGAGGACGCGATCATCGACTGCGTGATGTATCGGCTGGACGCCCAGCGCGCGCGCCGCATCCTCACGGACGGCGCGAGGCTGCAGCTCAAGGGGCGCGCCACGGTGTGGGCGCCGCGTGGTCGGCTGCAGCTCGTTGGCACGATGGCGCGCCTCGCCGGCCGCGGTGAGCTCCTATTGGCGCTCGAGAAGCTGAAGCAGCAGCTGGCTGCAGAAGGCCTATTCGAGCCGTCGCGCAAGCGCGCGCTGCCGAAGGCGCCGCGCGTCGTGGGGATCGTCACCAGCGGCGCGGGCGCGGCTTTCCACGATATTCGCACGGTGGCGTTCCGTCGGGGCGGACTCCGGCTCGTGCTCGCGCCCGCGCTGGTCCAGGGGGAATCCGCGGCCCCTAGCATCGTCGCAGCGCTGGATTTGCTGGAGCGCTACCCTGGTTTGGATGCGGTGATCGTGGGGCGCGGCGGCGGCTCCGGGGAGGATCTGATGGCGTTCAACGACGAGCGAGTCGTGCGGCGCATCGCGCGGTGTTCGGTGCCGGTGGTGAGCGCGGTCGGCCATGAGGTCGACGTCACCTTGACGGATCTCGTGGCCGACGTGCGCGCGGCGACTCCGTCTCAGGCCGCCGAGCTACTGGTGCCCGATCGCCAGTCGCAGCGGGAAGCGCTGCAGCGCTGTGAGCGGCACCTGGTTCGCGCTCAGCTTTCGTTGCTAGCAGGCGCGCAGGCGCGGCTCTCGCGGGTGTCCCAACGTGTCAGCGACCCGCGCTTCGTCATCGCCGCGCGCCAGCAAGAGCTGAGCGATCTTTCCGAGCGCATGGCACGCCTGGTTCGCCGCAGTCTCGCCGGCAGGCAGCGCGCGCGCAGCGAGCTGTTGCAAAGGTTGGCCCACCGGCACCCGGAGCGCGTGCTGGCGCGAGCCCGCGGCGACGTGGGCCTGCTGCACGCTCGGCTCGCGTCGGTCATGCGGCTCGCGCTCGGCGGGCGTCGCAAAGCCTTCGGGCGCTGCGTGGCCCAGCTCGACGCGCTGTCGCCGCTCGCGGTGCTGGGCCGGGGCTACGCTATCGCTACCCATGAAGGGCTGCCCGTGCTGGCCAGCCAGGAGCTAGCGCCGGGCGACACGGTGCGGGTGCGCGTCGCTCATGGCGCTTTTCGCGCTCGCGTCACGCAAGTGGAGACAGCCGTGGACGGCAACGACGGAACGGAGGAAGGTCCTGTGAGCGAGGTGAGGTCTTGAAGTTTGCGCTGATTGGTCACCCGGTGTCTCACTCGCTGTCTCCCGTGATTCACCAGGCCGCCTACCGCGAGCTCGGCGTCTCGCACGAGTATGGCCTCATCGACGCGCCGGACGAGGCGGCGGTGGACGGCGCGCTCGCGGACCTGCGTCGCGGTGAGCTCGCGGGGCTGAACGTCACCATCCCGTGGAAGCGGCGCGCTTTTGCGCTGTCTCAGCGCCGGAGCCCGCTCGCCGAGCGGCTGCAGGTCGCCAACGTGCTCGCCCTCGTCGGCTCGGAAATCATGGCTCACAACACCGACGCGCTGGCGCTGGAGTCGGAGTTTGGCCGGCTCGTGTCGGGGCCGCGCGCGCTCGTCATCGGGAGCGGCGGCGCCGCTCCGGCGGTCGTCGCCGCCTGCGCGGCCGCGGGCATCCACGAAACGTACGTCACCGCTCGTCGGTTCACGAACGAGCTTCCGCGCGAGGACTGGCCCGGAGCGAAAGAGCTCTCCACGCTCGGGGCCCGGCTTCTGCCGTGGCCCGCGTCGAGCGTTGCGGCCCGCGCGGAGCTGGACGCGTTGTGCGCGGAGACGGCGCTGTTCGTGCAGTGCACGAGCGCCGGCATGCAAGGCGCGGACTCCGGCGAGCCCATCGCCGAGCTCGTGCCTTGGGCGCGCACTCCGCAAAACGCCATTGCCTACGACTTGATTTACGCACCGCTGTGCACGCCGTTCCTCCGAGAGGCGCAAAAGGCTGGGCGTCGCACGTCGCACGGCCTACCCATGTTGGTCGGGCAAGCGGCGCTCGCGATCGAGATCTGGCTCGGTCAGCGGCCCAAACCCGAGCCTCTGCTGGAGGCCGCGCTTTCGGCGCTGGCCAAGCGAGGGCGGTCTTGAAGCGGCACCCGGCGTGGCTCGGCTCTCGAGACGGCGCGTGGCCCTTCGTGGAGGTCAACGGCGCGCTCGACAAGGCGGAGGCCGAATGGCTGCACACCAACGGCGCCGGGGCCTACAGCATGAGCACGATCGCTCTCATGCACACGCGGCGCCATCACGGCGCGCTCGTGGCGGCCCTCCCGCCGCCCCTCGGTCGGCACGTCATCGTGAGCCACGCGGACCTGACCCTCACCGTGGAGAGCGACCGGCGTTCGTATCGGCTGGCGACGCACCAATTTCCGGACGTGGCGCCAACGCCCGGCTACCGCAACCTGCTCACGTTTGCCCAGGATCCCATCCCGCGCTGGGTATTTCGTACCGGCAGCGGCACCCTAGAACGCACGCTTTGCCTGGTGCGCGGCGAAAACGCCGTAATCATGGGGTACACGTGGACGGGAGCGGGCGCCGCGCGCATCAGCTTGCGCCCGTTGATGCCCCTCCGGCCGGTGGACTCCTTGATGCACGAGCACGGGGGGATGGAGCAGCTGGTCGCGCTGCGTCCCGGCGCCGTGGAGCTTCGTCCGGTCGAGCGCCTGCCCTCGATCTTCTTCCAGCACGACGGCATGTTCATGGGCAGCCCCGACTGGTGGCGCCGCTTCGAGTACCTCGCCGACCGCGGGGAGCACACCGAGTTCAAAGAGGACATCTGGACTCCCGGCGTGTTCGAGCTTCCGCTCGAGTCCGGCAAAACGTCCTACCTCATCACCTCGGTGGGCAAACCGATGAGCCGGCCACCCAGCGAGCTGGTGATGGAGGCGTGCGAAGCCATCAGCCGCGAGGCGCTCGGCGATGGTCGTCCGCCGGCGGTACGCCTCCTCTCGGTGGCGGCCGAGCAGTTCTGCTTGGACGCCGCCAAGCCGCCGATGATCATCGCCGGTTATCCTTGGCACGCTCCGTACACGCGAGACTTCCTGCTCGCCCTGCCTGGCCTTACCTTGGCTCGTGGCCGCGTAGACCTCGCCGTGCGCGCTCTGCCCACGCTGCTCGCCTCGCAGCGCGGCGGCTTTTTACCGGAGTTCTTGGTGGACGCGAGCCAGCCGCGCCCGAAATCCCTTCCGGACGCGACGCTCTGGCTCTTCGAGGTAGCGCGCCTGCTCCTGCCGCATCTGGGGGCCGAGCACGTCGAGCTGAAGCGTCAGCTTTACACCGCGATGATGCGCAGCTTCGCGCGCCTTCGCGGCAGCATCAAGCGCTGGGGGTGGCTCTCTGCCGACGGGCTGCTCGTGAACGGCGCCGAGAACGCGCCCCTCACGTGGATGGACGCGCACGTCGGAGCGGCCGCGGTTACCCCGCGCCGCGGCATCGCCATCGAGCAGCAGGCTCTGTTCACGCAAGCCACGGGGACGCTCGCGACGCTGGCGGAGGAGCTCGGAAACGCACCCTTGGCGCAAGCTTGTCGCGACGCGGGCGTGCGCGCTCGCGCAGCTTTCCGTGCTCGCTTCTGGTGTCATGACACTGACTTTCCCTACGACTGCGTGAGCGAGTCGCGCGACACGCAGGACGCCTGGGTCGACCCCACCATCCGCCCCAATGCGCTCATCGCGCTGGCGGTGGACCCGAGCCTCTTCGACGACTGGCAAGCGCGCGCGATCGTGGCACGCGTGAAGGCGGAGCTGCTCACTCCGCGGGGTATCCGTAGCCTTTCGCCGCTGGACCCTCGCTATGTCTCCCAGTTCGCCGGCAGCGCGGAGGAGAAGGAGCTCTCTTACCACCAGGGCACGGCTTGGACGCACCTGCTCGGCTTCTACGTGCGCGCCGCGATTCGCCTCTCTCCGGACGACGAAGAGGTGAAGGACGAGCTCCGGCACGTCATCGAGGGCGCCTTGGACGGCGCGGTCATTCTGGGGCAAATCGCGCAGCTCGCGGACGGAGACATGCCTCATCGGGCCCGCGGCTGTCCCGCGCAGGCGACCAGCGTGGCCGAGCTCATCCGCGCGCTCGTGGTAGATTTGGGCGTATAAACCATGTCCTCGCGCGACTTGGCGGATCTCGGTTACCGGCGCATCGTCATCCTCCTCGTGTCGTTGGTCGTCGTGCCGACGTTCCTGCTCGTCTCGCTCGGCGTCATCCTGCTCTTCCTCGGCGAGGCGCAAGTCAACGTGCTCATGGGCATCTTGGTGATGGCGCTGTCCGGCGCCGCCGTCACCGGGGTGATCTTGGTTTGGGTCTTCGTGCGTCGCGAGGCCGGTCTCTCGCGCTTGCAGAGCGACTTCGTCTCGAAGGTCTCTCACGAGCTGAAGACGCCGCTCACTTCCATCCGCCTGTTTTCGGAGACGCTGGCGTTGAGGCGAGGGGACGTCTCGGCGGAGAACAAGTGCATCGAGGGGCTGGAGCGCGAGACCACACGCCTTCAGGAGCTCATCGACCGGCTCCTGGATTGGGGCCGCATGGAGAGCGGTCGACGCGAGTTCGTGATCCGCGATACGGATCTGCGCTCCATCGTGGAAACCGCGCTGGATGCATTCGAGACGTTCCGTCATCAACGGAGCGTGGACCTAACCGTGGACGCTCCGCCCGAGGGCTTGAGGGTGCGAGCGGACCGGGGCGCAGTCTCGGACGCGCTCCTGAACCTGCTCACGAATGCCTTCAAATATGGTGGCGATCCGATAAAGATTCGCGTTTCGGTCGAGGAGAGCGGCAGCTTCGCCCGGGTCAAGGTGACCGACAACGGCGCCGGTATCCCCGCCGCCGAGCACAAACGCATCTTTCAAAAGTTCTACCGCGTGGACGACCGTCTCTCCCGCGAGCGCGAAGGCTCGGGGCTAGGTCTCGCGATCGTCAAGCACGTGATGAAGGCCCACCGCGGCCGGGTCGAGCTCGACAGCGAGCCGGGTCAAGGCAGCACGTTCTCGCTGCTCCTTCCGAAAGCCAACTGAGCCGGCTCAAGGAGCCGGCGGCGCTGCTGCCGGTGCGCCGCAGTCGCACGGCTCGTAGTGCGCTCCGTCCGTCGAACAGACTTGGCCGCCGCTGCACCCCGCGGGGCCAACGCACGCTTGGGTCGACCCGGGAACGCAGGCCCGCCGCGGCCCGACGGGCGCGGCTGCGGGCTCCGCCGCCGGCAGCTCGGTTTCCTTTTGCACTTCGCGCTGGAGCCGGATTGGGTCTTCCTTCGGAGCGGTGCCGCAGACGACCGTCGCGTCGCTACGCTCCACGCCGATTTGCGACTGACCCGCCTTGTGACCGAGCAGCTCGCGGATGTCGTGCGCGGTAGCGACCCAGTACCCCTGATCGCCGCACACGCGCTCCGCCTGCCGCAAGCAGCTGCTCAAACGACCTCGGCAAGACAGGTCGTAGCTGCCGTCGGCCTGCTTGGCGGGAGGTCGCGGACCGCTGCCGCAGGCGGCGAGGGAGAGGAGGAGGGGAAGTCCAAGCGTCAGCTGGAGGATGGCGCGCTGCATCGCCCGCGTCTTAGCCTCGGCGCGGCAAAAACGCGAATCGCCCGTAAACATTAAAGTTTTTTCCTACTTATCTCAGGGTGAGACGCGGCCGTATAGTTCCAGGTTCGGTTCCTCATGAAACTTCGTCCGGTCTTCGCTTGCTTGGCGTTCGTGTCTGTTGCCGGTGTCGTTCACGCGGAGCCACTCCGCGCACACGGCTCGCTTGGCGCGGGACACGCGCTCACTGGTCACCAGAAGGATGAGTACGCCTGGGGCGCCGGCGCTTCGCTGGGCCTCGAGTACCCCTTCGTAAGACAGCTCGGCCTCGAGCTCTCGGCGAGCTGGCTCGGCCTCGGGAAGGGCGATGCGCCCAGCGATCCGCGCGTGCTGCCGGAGTCCGGCGCCTGGGCGCTCTCACCGACGCTCGGTCTGCACGTGATCCCGTTCGCGGCGAGCCCTAGCGGGGGCCTGCTCAGCCCCGCCGGCTTGTGGGCGAGCGCGGCCGGCGGCGTCGCTTTCACCAACGGGCTGGCGCGGCCCTCGTTCGACGCCAAGCTGGGCTTCGACCTCCTGAACCAGGCTGGACGCGCGGGGCTCGGGCCAATGGTCTCGTTCGTCCACGTCTTTCAGCCGGACAGCGAGTTTCGGCCCGACGACGCCAACGTGCTCCTCTTCGGCGTGCACGCCATGTACGACTTCGGCACCAAGGAGGTCATCGGTGATCGCGATCACGACGGCCTCCTGGACAACGTGGACCGCTGTCCGGATACGCCCGAGGACAAGGACGGCTTCCAGGATGGCGACGGCTGCCCTGACCTCGACAACGACGCGGACGGCATCCCCGACGCGACCGACAAATGCCCGGATGTGCCCGAAGATCGCGACGGGTTCGAGGACGACGACGGTTGCCCCGAGCTGGACAACGACAAAGACGGCATCCTCGATCGCGCCGACAAGTGCCCCAACGAGCCGGAAGACAACGACGGCTGGGATAGCTTGGATGGGTGCCCGGATCCCGATAACGACGCCGACGGCATCCTGGACGCCAACGACTTGTGCCCGTTCGAGCCCGAGACGGTGAACGGCTACGCGGACAACGACGGCTGCCCGGACGAAGAACAGGTGCGCGTCGTGGGCGACAAGATCGTGCTGGACGACCGCGTGCACTTCTTCGTCAATAGCGCGGTGATTCGCCAGGTGAGCTACCCGCTCCTCACCCGACTGGCCAAGCTGGTCGGCCAGCACCCGGAGTACACGCACATCTCGGTCGAGGGCCACGCGGACGAGCGCGGGCCGGAAGACTTCAACCGCAAGCTGAGCGAAGAACGCGCCAAGAGCGTCCTGGAGTTCATGGTGAAGCAAGGCATCTCGCGCGACCGCTTGAGCTCGCAAGGGTTCGGCGCCTCGCGGCCGCTGGTGGACAAGAAGAACGAGTACGCGTGGCTCCTCAATCGCCGGGTCGAGTTCACCGTCACCCGCCAGATGCGCCAGGGTGGAAGCAGCGCCACCTCCACCGGCACCAACGTTCCCACCGAGGGCAACGTCGCGACCCCGCCCCCCGCCGGGCCGGTCGACGTACCGCCGCCCGCGGAAGCGCTCCCGCCGCGCAAGGCCGGAGACAACTCTCCAGAATCCCCCACACCCCCACCGGAAGCCGGCAAAGGTGACGCGGGCGCCAAGGGAGGCAGCAAGTGAAGGCCCTTCGCGTGCTTCGTTACGTGGCTTTGGCCGCTGGCCTCGCGTACGCGCTGCCTACCGCTTGCGGTAGCGGCGGCATCGTCGGCGGCGACTGCCGAGAAGGGGACTGCAGCGCGGCAGCCGCTACGAGCGGCGGCGGCAAGACCGGCAAACCCACCGGAGGCAGCTCCGGCACCGATGGCGGCAGCAGCCCCGGAGAGGCGGGCAACGGCGCCGCCGCGGCCCAGGGCGGCGAGGGGGAGCTGCCGGACGGCGGCTTCTTCGACTCACCGGTGGACGGCGATCCGGACGCGATGGCTCCACTCGAGTGCTTGCCGCCGCACGACTCGCCTTCGCACTGCGGAGACTGCGACACCCGCTGCGTCGTGCCCACGCCGCTGTGCGCGCCCGACGGCAACGGCAGCTTCGAGTGCGTACCGAGGTGCGTCCTTCCGCTCGTGGAATGCCAAGGTCAGTGCGTGGACCCTGACTCCTTCAAGAGCGATCCGGACAACTGCGGCGCTTGCGGCAAGGAGTGCCCTTCCGAAATTTGCCAAGACGGCATGTGCCGCGGTGCGGGCTTCGGCAACGTCGCGCTCATTTGCTCCGACTTCAACTCGGCGGACGCGGTATCGGCGTGGGCGATCTTGCTGGGCAACGCCATCTTCTTGCCGGCCACCAACCCCGTGCACGTTCTGGCGTACACGCGCGGCGCGACCACCGCCGCCGTCAACCGCGTCAATACGGTCATCGGGTGGGCGGGCGAGAAGCGCGGCCGCACCGTCGAAATCACGGAGGCAAAGACGGTGGACTCCGTGACGCAGAAGCTCAACATCGACGACTTTCAGGTGCTGCTCATCCACGATCTGGATCGCGCGTCCCCGGGCGACCCTGCGGCGGCGGCCACGACCTGGGAGAGCTCGAGCACGCTCACTTCGTTTGCGCGGGCAGGCGGGGTCGTGGTCGTGCTGGACGGCGGCGACGGCGTGCAAGAGATGCACGAGCTCATCAACGCGGGGAACCTGCTGGACCCCAGCGGAAACACCAGCATCACGGGCCAGACTGACATGACGGATGGCTTCGTCTGGAACAATGCGCCGGCAGACGTGCTGGGCGTCAACGTGTTCGAGCCGTTCCGCGGCACCTCTCACACCTGCACCTTCGATACGAACGCGACGCCGAGCTCCGACCTCATCTTCGTCCTCAGCGACGACGAGGAGAACGGCTCCGGCGCCCCCGTCGCCATCCACCGCGTGATCGTGCCTTGAGCTCCGCCGCTAGCCCCCGGGTGTCACTTCAGCTTCGGGGGCACGGCGCGTGGCTCACTGCGATGGCTCTTCGGTGGCGCCTCGCGAGGAGCCGGCTCCGGCGCGCGTGAGGTCACGTAGGCGAGCGCGCGCTCGCGGAGCGAAAGAGCGGCGGCGGAGACGTCCGCAATCGCGGCGGTCGCGGCGGGCGTGCTGAGCACGGCCTTGGCATGCTCGAAGCCGGTGTGGTGGCCGAGCGGCACGTACAGAAAGCCCAGGACCGCGAAGAGGCCCACGACGCTTTCGAAGCACCTTCGACCGAGGTTACCGAGCCCGAACACGGGCGCCATCCTACGAGAGCTGACCGAAACTACGAAGTCTTCGGCGGCTCTTGACCCTTGGTGGCAGAAAAAGCCCGTGATTGCGCCTAGGGGCTGTCCGCGGGCTCGAGCGCGATCAGCGCCAAGCGCTCGGTCGTGAGCCGTACCGACCCCAGCGGCAGGGCGAGCGCCATTCGGTCACGGGTCGTGACCAGATAGCGGCTGCTCACCCCCCGTAGCCGACGTGCCAGCGCTTCCGTGGTGGCGGGGCGCGCCTCTCGAGGCTTGCGAGGGTCATGCTCGGTCAAGACCCAGCTCTTGCCGTACCCGAGAGCCGCCTGCACCGCGAAGTAGCCATAGTCAGCCGTGTCGATGGCCACGTCGCGCGCGCCGATTCGCGCAAGCATGCTGCCCACCTGCTCCTCCTCACGACGATCCGCGAAGGTGCGCAGCAGCTCAGGGCGAAGCAGCAAGCTGGCGAGCAGGGCGCAAGGCGGCGCGAGGGCAGGCAGTAGCCAAGGGCGAGGGCGCTCGGCGAGCCGCGCGACGAGCCCGGCCGTCAGCAGCGCCAAGAACCAGAATACCGGGAGCAGCGACCGCTCCGGGTGGTGGGTGGCCGAGCTGCCCCGCGCCGCCGCCACGCTCAGGAACACGACCAGCGAACCCAGTACTGCCACGCTCCGCCAGGCCCGTGCGTCGAAAGGTGAGCCGGCGTCGCGCCAGACCAGCACCAGGCAGACGAAGAATACCGCGAACAGCTCCGGCTCGAAGCGGACGAGGGCCGCGGGCGCGGAGAGGAGCGCAGTGACGAGCTCCGGTGACTCGCCCCCGAGGGCGGCGCGGTACTGAGCCACGCGCGCCACGAAGAACCACGCATCGCCGTGCCGGACCACGCCGTGCAGTAGCCAAAGAGCGATCGGCGCGAGCGCGAGCGCCGCCGCCAGCCACAGTCTCCCATCTCGGGCGCGCCGCGCGTCCACCACGGTCACCACCGCGAACACGAGCGCTGCAGTCCAGCTCTCGTAGCGGCAAAAGCACGCCGCGCCGAGCGCGAGTCCGCCCCAGGCACGGAGCCGGCCTTCCGAGCGCGCGAGGGTAACCGCTCCGAAGAGTAGCAGCGCTGCGGTCGGTGCTTCCGGCACCGTGGCCGCGGAAAGCCAACAGCCGTAGGGCAGCACCACCGCTCCAAGCGCGCCCCCCAGCGCCGCGCGCTCGCCGAGACCCAGGAGGCGCGCCGCTTGCCAGACCAGCAGCGCACTGGCCACGCCGAGCACGAGCGCGACGCCACGCGCGACCCCAAGTGAGTCGCCGAACATCGCCATCGGTACGCCGTAGGACCAAAACGGGAGCGGCAACCAGCTCGTGCCGCTCGGATCGGGCGAAGGGTGGTGGGCGAAGCGCGCTGCGATCACCACGCGCGAGTAGTCGTCGTCGCTGATGGCGCGGAACCCGCTCCACCAGCAGAGCAGCGTCGTGGTCGCCCGCGCGAGCGCCACGAGCAGCGCGTGGCGCACGGCCCTCGCCAGGGGCACGGCGCCTACTTCTTGCTCGACGACGCGGGCGCGGGGCTCGAAGCCGGCGCCTTCTTCTCGAGCGCCGCCTTGCTCTTCTGCTGCAGTGACTCGTCAGCGGAGGAGGAGAGGAAGGCGAGAGTCATGCTCGTCGCGAAGAAGATGCCGGCGGTAGCCCACGTGGTCTTGGTGAGGAAGTTGCCGGCGCCGCGGCCACCGAACACTTGCTGCGCGCCCGCGCCGCTCAGGGCGCCGAGACCACCGCTCTTTCCAGGTTGAATCAGCACCACCAGCATCAAGAAGGTGCAGGCGATGACGTGGATCACGGTGAGCGGGGTGTGGATGATCTCGGCCATGGGCGTCTCGAACGGAGCAGCTACTTAGCGCATTCCTCGGGTTCTACCCAGCCGCCTGAGCGATCTTGGCGAAACCAGCGGCGTCGAGCGACGCGCCTCCCACCAGCGCTCCGTCGATGTCCGGGCAGCCGAGCAGCTCCTTGGCGTTGTCCGCCTTGACGCTGCCGCCGTAGAGAATCCGAGTCTTTTCGGCGAGTTCGGGGCTCAGGGCGGCCAGCCGCTTACGAATTGCCTCGTGCACCTCTTGAGCCTGGGCGGGACTCGCGACCTTCCCGGTGCCAATGGCCCAAACCGGCTCGTAGGCGATCACGCCGTAGCCGGGGTTTTTGAGCAGCACCTCGGCGAACGCGTCTAGCTGGCGGAAGCAGACCTCGAGCGTCTTTCCGGCCTCGCGCTCCGGGAGCGTCTCCCCGATGCAGGCGATCGGCTTCAGCCCCGCGGCGATGGCGGCGACGACCTTGTCTTTGACGGACTCGTCCGTCTCCCCGAAGTACTGACGACGCTCGCTATGACCGAGGATGACCCACTTGGCACCGGCTTCGATCAGCATCGGCGCGCTCACCTCACCGGTGAAGGCCCCGTTGTCCTTCGGGTACAGGTTCTGGCCGGCGACCTCGACGTGAGTGCCTTCCAGCGTGCTGGCTACGGCGGCGAGCGCCGTGAAGGGCGGCGCGACCACGACCTCGGCCGAGACGCCCTTCGACGCCTTGGCCAGATCATCGGCGAGGGCGAGGCCTGCGGCGCCACCATTGTTGAGCTTCCAGTTGCCAGCGATGAGGTATTTGCGATTTGCCATGTTCATCCACGCAGGGCTTCGATGCCCGGTAACCGTTTGCCTTCGATGAATGCGAGCGACGCCGCGCCGCCCGCCGAAACGAAACCGATCGAGCCTTCTAGCTCTGCTCCGGACGCGGCGCACAGCTCGGCGACGGACTCGCCCGTCACCACGCCGAATGCCGGAGCTTCGGCCAGCGCCTGCATAACCCCAGCCGAGCCGCGCGAAAATGCCGGATTTTCTACGACCCCCAAAGCGCCGTGCCACAGCACGGTCTTGGCGGTTTGGACACGTGCCCGAAATGCTTCCAGCGTGCGGGGGCCGATGTCATGGGCTCCGCTGCCGGCCGGGACCGCGCCCACGCCGCAAGCGTAGCCCTCCGCGCTGAACGGCGAGGCGGACGTGAGCACGTCGGTCGGGAGCAGTAGCTCCACCTTCGCGTCGCGAGCGCGGGTGAGCAGACCTCGCGCGAGGGCCAGCTGCTCGCGCTCGAGCTTGGATTCTTTCATGTCGACGCTGCGCGCCGCGAGCAAGGTATTCGCGACCGCGCCGCCCACGCACACCGCCTCGCAGCGCCGCAGCATGACCTCAAGCACGGGCAGGCTCCGCGAGAGGCTCTCGCCGCCGAGCACGCCGACGAAAGGCTTGTAGGCGTTGCTCGAGGCGCGACCCAGCCCCTCGAGCTCGGCCTTGGCGCGGTAACCGAGAGCGCGCGCTTTGACCAAACGGGCCAGCGCGACCGTCGATGCCAAGCTGAGGTGAGAGACGCCGAAGGCGTCGTTCACGTACGCGTCGCACAGACCCAAGAGCTTGCGAGCCAGCGATTCGTCGCCCTGCGACTCTTCCGGCAGAAAACGCAGGTTTTCCAGCAAACAGACCTGGCCCTCACGCAGGTCCGCCACGACTTTGCGAGCGGCGTCCCCCACGCACTCGTCCGGCAAGAAGACGTCTTGGCCAAGCAACTCCGCGAGCTTGGCGGCTACGGGCTCGATGCTGCGCGGCGGCGCATCCGCCGGCCCGAGGTGCGTCGCCAGGACGACCCGAGCGCCTTCCTTGACCGCCTTCTGAATCGTCGGGAGCGCCAAGCGGACCTTGCGGTCGCTCAGCACGACGCCGTCGTCATCGAGCGGCACGTCGAAATCTACGCGGATGAACAGCCGCTGATGCGATAGCGTCAGGTCGTCGATTCCGCGAAAGCCGTCCAGGGGAGCCATGAACGGCCCCTTATGCCACAAACGCGCCGAGCTTGCGGAAACGGTCGTAGCGGTCCGCGCGAAGCTCGTCCGGCGATAGCGCGGACAGCTCCTTCAGCTCTTTGTAGAGCGCGGCGTCCAGCTGCTTGGCCGCGCCATCGTGATCCTGATGAGCACCGCCCGGCGGCTCGTCCACGATGCTGTCCACGATGCCCAGCTCCAGCAGGTTGGGCGCGGTGATCTTCAGGCGAGCGGCGGCTTCCGGCGCCAAATTGCCGTCCTTCCAGAGGATGGCGGCGCAGCCTTCCGGCGAGATGACCGAGTAGTAGCTGAACTCCAAGACCAGCACCCGATTGGCGACCGCGAGCGCCAGCGCGCCGCCCGAGCCGCCCTCTCCGATCACGGTGCTGATGATGGGGACGGTGACCCGAGACATGGCCTCGATCGACGCGCCGATGGCCTCACTCTGCCCGCGCTCTTCCGCGCCGATCCCCGGGTACGCGCCGGACGTATCGATGAACGTGAAGATGGGCAGCCCGAAGCGCTCCGCCAGCTCGTAGACGCGGATCGCTTTACGGTAGCCCTCGGGGTTGGGCATCCCGAAGTTGTAGAGCAGGTTCTCTTTGGTGCTGCGGCCCTTGCGGTGCCCCACGATGGCAACGCTGCGGCCGTGGTAGCGACCGAGCCCGGCGATGATCGCGGGGTCATCCGCGAAGCGGCGGTCGCCGCACAGCTCCTCGAAGTCGTCGAACAGGCGTTCGATGTAGTCTTGCGAGTAAGGGCGGCTCGGGTGCCGCGACAGCTGCACCTTCTGCATCGGCGTGAGGCCTGCAAACACCTCTCGCGCCAGCACGGCGGCTTTGTCTTCCAGGCGACGGAGCTCTGCTCCGAAGCGAGGGTCTTCGTTGGCGAGCTCACGCAGCTCCCGGACGCGTGAGACGAGCTCGACGACTGGGCGTTCGAATGCGAGGACGACGGCCATGCGGTGAATTCAAAGAGTGCGCCCGAGCCGAGGCTCGAGTTGGGCGGACTTTGGCGCGAAGCGCGCGCTCTGTCGAGGGCTGCGCTCGCCGCGCCGCGTCACGCTCCGGAGCGCAGGCTGGCCGGTACCTGCACGCTCGGAACCGCGCGCTTGATGTCGAAGATGCGGAAGGGTTTTTCCTTGCCCTTGAGCTGGGCCGGAGGGAGCTCTTCCGTCTCGAACTTGCCCCCGAGCCGGGCGAGGGTCTGCTCGCTGACCAGCACCTGGCCGGCCGAAGCGACCCCGCACAGGCGCGCACTGGTGTTCGCAGTGTCGCCGATGACGGTGTAGCTGAGCGCTTTGGAGCTGCCGATGTAACCGGCGACCAGCGGCCCGGTGTGGATGCCGATGCCCATCGCCAAAGACGGGTGCCCCTCTTCCATCCGTTTGCGGTTGAAGCGTCCGAGGATCTCCATCTGCTCGAGCGCGCACTCCACGCTCCGCCTGGCGTCGTCCGCGTGGACGACGGGGGCGCCCCAGAGCGCCATGATGCCGTCGCCCATGAACTTGTCGAGCGTGCCTTCGTGCTTGAAGAGCACCTCGACCATGAGCTCGAAGTAGTCGTTCAGCATCTCGACGATGCCGGCCGGGTTCGCGCCGTCGCTCATCCGGGTGAATCCGCGGATGTCCGAGTTGAACACGGTGCACTCTTCGACGAGCTGGCCGCCCTTCTTCACCTCGAGCTCGCCGGACATCACCCGCTGCGCGACGTTGGGCGACAGCAAACGACTGAAGCGCTCGCGGTTGACGATCTCCTGCTCGATCTTGCGGCCCAAGATGTTGATCTCGATGAACATCGCCGCCTGGGTGGCGATGGCCGTCACGATCTCCATGTCCTTGGGCTGAAACTGCGCGAGGGTCTCGCTGTCCAGCCACAGGACGCCGAGGATCTCGTCGTTGTGCAGGAGCGGCGCGACGATGGCGGAGCTGATCCGGTTGAGGATCATGCTCTTGCCCTTGGAGGCGGCGAAATCCATGGCCGCGTCGTGGGTCAGCACCGTCGCTCGTTCGCGGATCACGTGATTCATGATCGTGGACGAGACCGGGATGGGTTGATTCGTGCCGTCACGACGCTGGCTCGCGCCGGGCACGAGCTGGCCATCGTTCGCCTTCAGGAAGATCACGCCGCGATCGGCGCGGACGAACTTGAAGATGGTGAGGAGGATCTTGTTGAGCAGGCTCGGCAGATCCCGCTCCAGCGCGATCTCGCGCGATAGCTCGTGCGAAAGCCGCAGGCGCTCGTAGTCCGCCGCGAGCTGCTGGGTGTTCCCGGAGATGCTCTCGAACGGCAGGAAGCCCTTCTGCGTCGCGGCGATCTGTGTGCCGATTTGTCGCGCCTTGTCGTTGATGTCGACGTTGGCGGCGGGAGGGCCCGAAGGCATGCCCGGCCCCGGCGGAAAGCCGGCGGCGGGGGTCGCGGCGATCTGCGCGGTGCCCAGGGGCGAGAGGGGAGTGCTCGGCTGCGGTACCCCGCCATAGCCTCCCGGTGCCAGCGGCGCCCCCACTGTCGACGGCGCGCCGAGGCTGGCGGGACCGCCCGCTTGCCAGCCCGACTGCGGCTGGTGAGAAGCTTGAAACCCCGGTGCCGAGGGATAACCGGGCTGGGCCGGCATCGGCCGCCCGCTACCGTCATCGAAGCGGGCTCGCGTCTGACCGAGCGCGATGTCGTCACCATGGCGGAGGTCCCGCTCACCAGCGACGCGCTCCCCGTTCACGTAGGTGCCGTTCAGGCTACCCAGATCCTTGAGCGTGAAGCCGTTCGGGCGACGCTCGATGATGCAGTGCTCCTTCGACACGATCTTGTCGAGCAGCTGCACCGTGTTGGAGGGATGACGGCCGAGCGAGTTGTGATCACGCAGCTCGACCACCTGTTGACCTTCAGGGGAGACGAGCAGGATTCGGGCCATGCCAGCCAGACAGGCTAGCTTCGCCGGCGCGACGGCACAAGACCCGGATGCGGCCTCGCGCATTCCTCTCGATTGAGCCGATCGGCTCTCGCCTGGCTAGGCCGATCGGCTTTTTTCCTCGCGCCAGGGGCGAACGGCGTCCTCTCGTTTTTTGCGGGTCAGGTGCGATAGCGGAGTAAGGTCGGAAGACCGTGGCAAAGCACCTTTTGGCCATCGATCAGGGGACGACAGGCACCACCGCGCTCGTCATGTCCACCGCGGGCACCACGCTCGGCCGGGTCACGCGCGAGCTTCCTCAGCATTTTCCGCAGCCCGGCTGGGTCGAGCACGACGCGCGTGAGATCTGGGCCTCCGTGGAGGGCGCGGTCGCGGATGCGCTCGCCTTGGCGAACGTCAGCGGCGCCGACATCGCCGCCATCGGCATCACCAATCAGCGCGAGACGACGCTGCTCTGGGAGCGGGACACCGGACAGCCGGTTCACAAAGCGATCGTTTGGCAAGATCGCCGCACGGCGCCGCTCTGCGCGCGGCTCAAGGCGGAGGGCCACGAAGCCCGGGTCCGCGAGCTGACCGGCCTCGTGCTGGACCCTTACTTCAGCGGCACGAAGCTGGCCTGGCTCTTCGAGCACGTGCCCGGCGCCCGGCAGCGCGCGGAGCGCGGAGAGCTGGCGTTTGGGACCATCGATTCGTACTTGGTCTATCGCCTGGCCGGGGGCGGTGCGTCCGCGCCGCACGTGTCGGACGCAACGAATGCGTCCCGCACCTTGTTCATGGATCTGGCGAGCTTGTCGTGGAGCGAGGAGATGTGCTCGCTTCTCGGTGTACCGCGTCAGGTGCTCCCGCGCATCGTACCGAGCGCGGGCGTCGTGGCAACGACGCGTGGCGTGCCCGGCTTGCCGGATGGCATCCCCATCGCCGGCCTCGCGGGCGACCAGCATGCGGCGCTGTTTGGGCAAGGTTGCCTCGCGGCAGGTGACGCCAAATGCACCTACGGAACCGGCGCGTTCTTGCTCGTCAACGTCGGGTCGCGGCCCGTGCCGAGCCGATTCGGCCTGCTCTCCACCCTCGGTATTCAGGCGGGGGGTGAGGTGATGTACGCGCTGGAGGGCAGCGTCTTCATCGCCGGCGCGGCCGTGCAATGGTTGAGGGACGGGCTCGGCATCATCGGTTCGGCGAAAGAGGTCGAGGCACTCGCGCGCAGCGTGCCGGATAGCGGCGGCGCGCAATTCGTTCCCGCCTTGTCGGGACTCGGCGCCCCACACTGGGATGCAGACGCCCGCGGGCTGATTTGTGGAATCACGCGCGGAACGACGCGCGCGCACTTGGCAAGAGCCACGCTGGACGCCATTGCTTACTCGGTGAACGACGTCGTTGCGGCCATGCGTGAAGATCTCGGCAAGCCGATCGACCGCTTGCGAGTGGACGGCGGAGCCGTCGAAAACGACCTGCTCCTCGAGCTGCAGGCGGGCATCTCCGGGCTCACCGTCGAACGGCCGCTCGATTTGGAGTCGACTGCTCGCGGCGCCGCGATGTTGGCCGGCCTTGGGGCCGGCATTTACGCAGACGGGCGAGATGCAGCAAAAATCGTCAAGCTAGACCGCGCTTTCCCTGCCACCATGAGGGCAGAAGAACGTGCTGCTCGGCTTTCCGCCTGGCACGAGGCCGTGGGGCGAGCTCGCTCCACGCGGGCCTGAACGCTTGGCTTTTTCGCGAAAGGAAATGGGATCGATGTCGGACTTGGACAAGAGCGGCGCTGGAGCGGGACAGCCGCCGCGCGAAGTCCCGATCGATTGGGAGGCGCTGGAGGACGCCTTCGAAAACAACGCTCCGGAAGTGCACAGCTACCTGCACCTTTCGACGGGCGAGGTGCTGCGCGTCGTGGACGGCATTGCCGATCCGGAGATGCACCAGCGCATTGCCTCGGACGCGAGCTACATGCGCATCGAGCCCGTGAGCTCGCGCGAGCAGTATCGCTGGATGGAGCGCTTCATCCCCATGGTGGAGGACAAGCCGCTGTCGGACTTGCTGACGCAAGCGATCGACGGCAAGGGTGCCTTCCGGCGCTTCAAAGACGTGCTCATGAGTCACGGCGCGGAGCGCGAGCGTTGGTTCGCGTTTCGAAGCGAGCGCCTACGGGTGTTCATGGAAGCCTGGCTCGCTGCGCACGCGCTCAAGCCCACGCCGCGCGTCGTCTGGCCGACGGAGCCTGCCACTCCCAAGGAGGGCCGTGAAAAAGAAGCCGTCGCGAGCGGGCCCGAGGCAGCGCGTCGCACTCGGAACATCGACACCCTGCGCAAGCAGCTGCACGAGCTCGTGGAAACGCTCAGCGCTCGGGACTTGGACAAGGTCATCGCCTTCGCCGAGTTCGTGAAGGCACGCCGCGCCGCTCGCGGTTTCGCCGCGCGCGAGTCCGTCAGCGACAGCAGCATCGAGAGCGATCCGTCGGCGTCACCGGCGCCGCTCCCGCCGCAGGTCTCGGCTGACGAGGCGGCCGCGACCGACTCGCCGGTCCCTGCCGCGGAAGATGAGGCGACCCCCTCTTCGCGGAAGCGCCCCGCCGCGCGCTGAGGGCTTTTCGGCGCGGGCGCAAGGCACTAATCTCGCCGAATGCGCCCCTTCCTTCGGCTCGCCCGGCTGGCGGCTTCGCTCACTCTCATGGTGGTCGCGCCGGCACGAGCCGAGCCGCTCGTGCTGGAGCGGGTCGTCGTTCGGTTCTACGCGCCAGAGACCGGCGGCGTGGAGCGGCCGCGGTTCATCTACGAGCGTCGCCTGGCCTTCGAGGCGCGGCTGCAGGCGCTCGCCGATCAGGATCGTAGCCCGGACGCTCCTTATCGTGATCGCCACGTCAGCGCCGCGCTCGAACGGCACATCTCGGAGGTGCTGCTCTCCAGCTTGCGCATCGAGCCGGAGCCGCCCGAGGCGGTCGTCGCCCGACAGGGGGAGCTGGCGCGCAAGCTGCTCGTGGACCGGGTCGGCGGTGAGGAGGCGCTGGTGAGCGCGCAGCGAGCGGAGGGCATCAGCAACGCGGAGCTCTCGAGCATTTTGCGCCGTCAAGCGCGCGCCAGCCTCTACCTCGATCGAATGGTCGCCCCCATGCTGCGGCCGAGCGACGCGGAGCTCGAGGCGATTCAGCGCAGCGCTCCCGTCGCCCTTCAGAACGAGCCCTTCGCGCGGGTTCGGCCCTTGCTCCTTCGTTGGTACGTGAGCAAGCGCCTCGCCTCCGCGATGTCTTCTTTTTACCAAGAGGCGCGCTCGCGCGTCACCATCACACTGCTCTGAGCGCCTGCCATGGGACACGGTCACGGAGATCCGAAGAAGGTCGTGATTGCGGCGCTGCTCGGCAATGCCGGCATCGCCCTCGCCAAGTTCGTCGCCGCTTTCATTTCCGGGAGCGCGACCATGATGGCGGAGGCGGTGCACTCTCTGGCCGACACGGCCAACCAAGGCTTCTTGCTCCTCGGCATGAAGCTGTCGGACAAGAACACGCCGGACCGTTACCCGCTGGGCCGCAGCAAAGAGACTTACTTCTGGGCGTTCATCGTCTCGCTCTTTCTGTTCTTTCTGGGCGGCGTCTTCGCCATCTACGAAGGAGTGCACAAGCTCACGTCGCCCCCCGGGGAGACGGGCTCGCAGCTGGTGCCGATGATCGTGCTCGGCGTCTCGCTCGTCATGGAAGGAATGAGCTTTCGCGTGGCGTTTCGGGAGTTCAACAAATCACGTGGCCGCAAGGGCTTTCTGGCCGCCCTGTTCGAGAGCCGTGATCCGACCATCCCCGTCGTACTCCTGGAAGACTCGGGGGCGGTGTTCGGCTTGCTGTTCGCCTTCGCCGCCGTTGGCATCACCGTCATCACGGGTGACTCACGGGTGGACGGCGTCGGTTCGCTCGTCATCGGCGTCCTGCTTTGCACGATCGGCGTCGCCTTGGCGCGTGACACGCGCAGCCTGCTCATCGGCGAAGGCGTCACGCCGGAGGTGCGCGAGCGCGTGCTTCAGGTCGCCCATGGCGCGCCGCACGTTCTTCAGGTCCGGCAGCTGCTCAGCCTTCACTTGGGACCGGAGTCGGTGCTGCTCGCCTTGAAGGTCAGCTTCACGGCGGAGCTCGACTTGCCCCAGCTCGAGGTCGCCATCAACGAGCTCGAAGAGCGCATCCGTCAGGAGCTACCGCAGATGAAGAAGATCTTCGTCGAGCCGGACAGCCGCTACGACGCGACGCTGGACCCGAGCACCGTCGCCAGCTGAGGCGCCGCTACCACTTCACGTTGACGGAAGGCGGCTGCAGCTCCGCCTCCGCGTGCGAGAGCGGCAAGCTCACCTTCACGGACGCGGAGCCGTGTTTCAGCTCCTTCAAATCCAGCCCCTCGACCTTGGTGAGGTCGGCGACGGGCACGATCTGGTCCGGGCGCAGCGCCCGCACTATCTCCGGCGGCCCGGCGACGATTACGTCCACCGTGCGCGGCGCGACGCTTCCGCCCGCGACTCCGACGACCTCGACGGGCCGGTTTTCGAAGCGTACCTCGCTGACGCGGCGAGCGACCGATACCGATACCGTCGCCGCCTGCGGGCCCAGGTAGCGCACGCGCTGGGGCGGGGAATCGATGCCGAGACGGCGCTTGTGCACGCCTTCGCTCAGCCCGGACACGTCGAATGCCGAGAGCCGCGCGAACTGCATCACCTCGATCGCGCTGAGGGGGCCGCTCACGGTGATGGTCTTCGGATCCACGTCCGGCTCCCCCTTCACCACGTAGCCGTCTGCGGCTTGGCCGGTGATGGCGGCTTGAATCGGGATCTGGCGAGTCGCCACGTCCTCCCACGTGAGCTCGATGCTCGAGGGATCGATGATGGTGATCTTCGTCTCGGCCGGGAGCGTGAACATGCTCTCGTCGAACACCACCGACTCGCGCCGCCCGTCCCTGAGGTCGATCTCGACCGGCGGGATGCCCGCTTGCAGCAGGTTGTCGATGGCGCGCGCGCTGCCCTGAAGGGTCACGTGAATGCTGGCTGGGATCGGCGTCATCAGCTCGCGCTCGGCGGCGACCTGCGGCAGGCGCATGACCAACGCGACTGGCACCGTTCGCTGCTGCTCTTCCTCTTGGCCGTGAATGAACGCGAACAGCCCCAGCGCGAACGCCATTGCCAAGGCTTTGAGCCCCAGGTTCTCCGTGAACGAGTCGCGCACGAAGACCAGCAAGTTGGCGAGAAACGCGCGCACCATCAGCTGTCCCCTTGCGAGTCGCGCCCGCCGCCGGTCGGCGGAACCACCGCTTCTCGCTCACCGCTGATCGTGACCGGGGTGCGGAGAGGAGCCGCGGCCGGGTTCACGGGAGACGCCGCGCGCAGCGGCCCGGACGCCGGGGGTGACGCGGGTGTGATCGCGCCGCTGGTACGTAGGGGCGGCGGCGGCTCGCTCTTCGGTCGCCCCAGCGCCTCTTCGGCGATCAAGCTGATGCGTGGTGCGATGGAATCCGGTTGGCTGTCACGCTCGCGTGAGGCGCGAGAAGCCTCCAGCTCCGTGTGGGGCGGAACCTTGGAGAGCGACTCGGGGCCTCCGTCGCGCGCCACCTTGTTGCGCCGGGACTTCTTGCGCACCTTGGGGCTGAAGATGGCGTCCAGCATCGTGCGCAGCTTCGGCCCGTCCAAGTTGCTCGCGATGTTGCCGTTGAAGCAGAAGCTGATGGTGCCGCGCTCTTCGCTGACGATGACGACCACCGCGTCCGTCTCCTCCGTAATACCGAGCGCCGCCCGGTGTCGCGAGCCGAAGCTGTCGTCCACCACGCGCCCCTCTGGCATCGGGAAGAAGACGCCCGCCTTGGCGACGCGCAGGTTGCGAATGACGACGGAGCCGTCGTGCAGCTTGTTCATGCTCTCGGGCAGAAATAGCGCCACGAGCAGCTCGCGCGTCACCTGCGCATCCAGCGTGTGACCTTTGTGCACGCCGACGAACTCGTCCAAATTCGCGTCTTGCTCGAAGGTGATGAGCGCGCCGATACGGTGGCGGGCAAGCTCCGTAGCCGCCTCCACCACTTCGTCGATGACCTTCGTTTCCTGCGCGCGCACCAGGCTGCCGAACCAGGCGCGACTACCGACGCGCTGCAGGCCGCGTCGGATGTCGCTTTGGAAGACGACCACGATGATGAGCAGCATGCTCGAGATGAGCGCGCCCATCACGCTGATGACGGTGGCGAGCCGAAGCACCTGCGCGACCACGTACAGCACGAACACCAGCGAGAGGCCGAGACCGACCTGCATCGCGCGCGTGCCCCGCAGCACGAGGAGGGCGCGGTACGCCAGGTAGTAGACGAGGAACACGTCCAGCGCGTCGCGCGCGAGCTGGAGCATCGTGCGGCCTTCCCAATAGGCGCGGACGGCTTCAAACATGAGCGCTCTCCGCGGGCGAAGGGGAGAGGGCCTCGGTCACCGAGAGCGCTTGGCGTACGGCGCGCACGTCGTGAACCCGAAGAACGGAGGCGCCTCGAGCTGCGCTCCACAAGCAAGCCGCGATGGTGCCGCCGAGGCGCTCCTCCGGACCGACGTCGTCTACGGCGCGAATGAAAGACTTTCGACTCACGCCCACGACGACGGGCACGGCCAGGTCTCGCAGCTCCCCCAGCCGCCGTAGGAGCTCGAAAGACTGCTCTGCGTTTTTACCGAAGCCGATGCCGGGGTCGAGCCACACCCGCTCGAACGGGAGACCTGCCGCCACCGCTCGATCGCGCGCGGCGCACCACTCGCGTCGCACGTCCGCCACGACGTCCTCATAGGCGTCGTCCGGGTACTCCGAAAAGCCGGACATGGAGCCCAGGGAACCTCGCGTGTGCATGAGCACCAGGGTGCCGCCCGCGCGCGCCGTGACCCGCGCGAGGTCCGGGTCCGCCAGGCAAGAAACATCGTTCACGATGCTCGCACCCCTGGCGAGCATCCGCTCTGCCACCCGGGGGCTGGTCGTGTCCACGGAGACGAGCAGGCGCCCGCTCGCGACGGCGTGCGCCACCGCTGGTTCCACCCGCGCGATCTGCGCGTCGTCGGCAACGGGCTCCGCCCCGGGGCGCGAGGACTCGCCCCCAATGTCCGCGATGTCCGCGCCTTCGGCCAGCAGCTGGTCGACGCGAGCCAAGGCGTGCTCAGGCGTCTCGCTCCGACCAGATTGGTAGAACGAGTCCGGCGTCGCATTCACGACACCCATGAGCAGGGCTCGACGCCCGCTCTTCACGGACCCAATCTGAGCCGAGAGCGCACCCACCCTTTGCGCGTAGCAAGATGCAGGCCATTTCGCAAGGTTTTGCGGCGCTTTTCTCAGGCGAGGACGTCGCTGATCAGGCCCTTGCGCGTCCACTCTTGCAGCCAGTTTCCGATACTGCTCGCCAGCTCTGCTTCCGCTTCCGCCGAGCTGGCCGCAAGCTCGGCGGCGGCACCTAGCGGCCTGCCTTCCGCAAGGGCGCTCAGAAACACGTGCGCAACCGGCGACACCGGCATGTCCCACAGGCGGAGCTCCCGCCGGTACACCACGACGTGGCTCGCCCGCTCGTCCGGAATGGCCACCGGCTCGTCGCTTTCGGCGCGGAGCTTTCGACGGAGGTCCGCGACCGGGTAGCGCAGGCTGAGCAAGCGGACGCACGGGGCGATCACCAATCTCGCCTCCGTGAAGGATTCCTCCGGGATGGACGCGAGGCGCTCTGGCGCTAGAGGCTGAGTATCCGGCGCATCGAACACCTCCACGTAGGCGAGCTCGAGCCGAGCCATGTCCAGGCACAGCGCCTGGTGGGGGAGCCAGCTCGCCTGGGCGATGATTTCCGGCAGACGGAAGCCCAGGTCGCGCAGTGTGTAGCTCTCGGGGGTAACCTGCGCGAGGTACGCCTCCGCCAGCTTTTCCCACTCCTGCTGGCCGAGGATGCCGCCCAGCCCGGGGAAGTCCTCCACGAGGGAGCTGGTGTGTCGCAGCCAGAACTGCTCTCGGTAGATCTCTAGCTGCTCGGCCGGCGAGAGGCGCGAGCTCCCCGCGATGTGCTCGGCCGCGAAGCGTGACCACTCTTCGCTGGGGACGAGCGAGCCGCGCGAGCGAAGCGCGGCCGCCATGCCTCGTTGCAGCGCGCTGAGCTCACTCATCCGACCGCCTCGTCGGCCGCAGATTCTCGCGGGCCCCCTTGACGCCACAGCGGGCCGTCGCTGGCCGCGATTCGCTGGTTGCAGGCCGCCGCAGGCGTGGGGAGGGTTCTGCCGGCGCGCAGCGCGAGCCCTTCGCTCCGCACCTGACGGGCTCGCTCGGCTTCCGCGAGGAGCACCGGTAGCTCCGGGATCTCGTCGTCCCATTCGACGAGGGTGGAGACCGGACCGGAGAGGGCGATGGTGGCGCGGTACAGGTCCAGCACGGGTTCGCTCACGCTGCCGCGGTGGGTGTCGATGATGTACTTGCCCAGGTTGGTGTGACCGGCCAAGTGGATTTGAAAGATGCGCGAATGCGGCACTGACCGCACGAACTCTTGCGCATCGAAGCCGTGGTTGTACGCGGAGACGTAGACGTTGTTCACGTCGAACAGCAGGCCGACGTCGGCGCGTTCGACGACCTCGGAGATGAACTCCCACTCGGACAGCGTGCTCGAGCGGTAAGTCAGGTAGCTCGACGTGTTCTCGAGCGCGAACGGCACCTCCAAAAAGTCTTGGATCATCCGCGCCCGCTCCACGACCCGGCGCACGGCTTCTGCCGTGTACGGGATGGGCAGGAGGTCGTGCAGGTGCGCGCCGCCTGCGCCGGACCAGCAGAAGTGATCGCTCACCCAGGGCGTCTTCGTCCGCGCAACGAGGCGCTTCAGCCGCTGCAAGTACTCGCGGTCGGGCTCCTCCGGACCTGCGATACCGAGCGAAACTCCGTGCTGAACGACGCGGTAATGCTCGAGCACGCGGTCCAGGTGGTGAAGCGGCTTGCCGCCCCCAACCATGAAGTTTTCGCTGATGACCTCGAAGAAATCCACCGCCGGGAGCGAGCTCAAAATCGCTCCGTAGTGGGGCACCCGTAGGCCCACGCCAACTCCGAGATCCGGCTGCATCGCGCTGGTCATTGACGAATCGTGCCTCAAAAAAACGAACGGCCCACGTACCGATGACGCGGGCCGCTCTCCGTCATTCAGTGAATCCGGTTCACTTCGGACAGTGGCCGTTGCAGCCGCCCTTGCCCTTGCACTCGTTCTTCCCCGCGCAGGCGTTCGCGTCCGTCTTGCACGCGCCCTTACCCTTGCACTCGTTTTTGCCCTTACAGCACTCCTTCGCACCGGCAGCGTCTGCGGCCGGGGCCGCGCCGTCCGCGGCCGGAGCATCGGCGGCGGGCATATCGGTGGCGGGTGCCTCCGCCGCGGGCGCCTCCGGAGGAGGAGCACTGCCGCCGCATGCGGCCAGCGCACCCACCATCAACCCAGTAGATGCCGCAGCCAAGATCGACTTCGAAAGACTAAAAGCCATTGCCACTCCTGCTTGTTGCTTGTGTTTTGCCGAGACGGCGAACGACGCCGACAGACGGACCTGCCCGCGCTTATGCGCGAGCGCCCCGTTCGGTTTCAGCGGACGGGAGTTTAGCTGCTAGGCTCCCTCGGCCGCCACTTCCGAGCGGCGTAGTCTCGGTACGAGTGTCCGAAAGGCTTGGATCGATGGGAATTCCGATGTGGACGAAAGCATCCGAAGCGCAGGTATTCGCCGCGCGTCGCGCTCGGCTGTGCTCGCTCGTGCATGGCCCCGCGTTGCTCGTGGCCGGTCATTCACGCCCGCGGAACTTTCAACACAATCGGTTCCCTTTCCGCGCTGAAAGCCACTTCCTCTACCTCGTTGGTCATTCGATAGAAGGAGCCGCGCTGCTCGTCCAGCCGGGGGGCGCCACACTGTTCGCGCCTCAGGCCGACCCGGAGGCCGAGTTGTGGACGGGCCCCATGCCAACGCTGTCGGATTGGTCGAAGGCGCTCGGGCTCGAGGTGCGGCCAATCGAAGAGCTTCAGGGCGCCGCCGACATCGCCGCGCTGCCTCCGCAGGACTTAGACAGCGCGCTCTGGCTGTCCGAGCTGCTCGATCGCGACCTGGAGCCTGGGGGAGGGGAAGAGCTGCAAGGCGTGGACGCGGCCCTCGCCGACGCCATGATCACGCTACGGCTTCGTCACGACGACGCCGCGGTCACTCAGCTGAAAGAAGCCGCGGCGGTGACCTGCCGCGCTCACCTCGCGGGCATGCGGGCGACGCGGCCGAACCTGCGCGAGGCCAGCGTGCGCGCGGCCATGGAAGCGGAAATCATCGCCGCGGGTTGCGCTACCGCTTACGGCTCCATCGTGACCGTGCACGGCGAGGTGCTGCACAATGAGCGGCACGTCGGCGTGCTCACACCGTCGGACCTGCTGCTGGCGGACGTGGGCGCCGAGACTCCTGAAGGCTTCGCCGGTGACGTGACCCGCACGTGGCCGGTGTCCGGCCGCTTCTCTGCCACTCAGCGTGAAGCGTACGGCGTGGTGCTCGCTTCACAGCTCGCCGCGATAGCGCAGGTCGCGCCCGGAGTCCGCTACTTGGACGTGCACCGCGCGGCGGGTCTCGCCCTCGTCGAGGGGCTCATCGGCCTCGGCATCTTGCGCGGCTCGGCGACGGATTTGTACGCGCGCGGCGCGGCCGCGCTCTTCTTCCCCCACGGCGTCGGCCACCTCCTGGGAATGGACGTGCACGACATGGAAGATCTGGGGGACCGCGCCGGCTACGCCCCCGGTCGCTCGCGAGCGGAGGCGCCGGGCGACCGCTACCTTCGGCTCGACCGCGACCTAGAGCCCGGCATGTGCGTCACGATAGAGCCCGGATTTTATCAAATTCCACGGATTTTGGCGCGGCCGGAGGAAGTGGGAGAGCTCGAAGGCGCGCTCAATCGCGAAGTGCTCGCGCGCTTCGCGGACGTGCGAGGCATTCGCATCGAGGATGACGTGCTCGTGACCGCCACCGGTCACGAGGTGCTGAGCGCCGCCGTACCCAAGTCGGTCGAGGACGTGCAGCACGCCATGGTCGGCTAGATCGCGGCGCGCTCCAGCCGAGCTTCCGCGGCCACCACTGCCTCGCGCAGCGCGGGATCTACCGGCGCGGTCGTGGCCACGACGTCTTCCGCGGAGGCGCCGGCAGAGATGGCGTTCCGCGCCTCGGCGGAGCCGCACAGCAGGTCGAACGCCGGAATCGTTGCTTCGAATTCGTACGGCGTGGTCCGAAACTGGAAGGCTTCCGGATTCTGGGCGCGCGCCAGGGTGATGAGAGTCAGGTACGTGGCAACGGGGCGGAACAGGGCGGGGTTCGTCACGTGCAGCATCACGCCGCTGCAGCGCTGGCCGGCGTGCTTCTCGAAGCTGGGCTTGAACGCGACCGGCCGCACCAAGACGCCCGGTGTGCCGGCCTCGCTCAGCGATTGGGCGAGCGCCGCGCCATCCAAGAACGGTGCGCCAACGAGCTGAAATGGCGCGGTCGTGCCGCGTCCTTCCGACAGATTGGTGCCCTCGAGCAGGCAGCCGCCCGGATACACGAGCGCGGTCTCCAGCGTCGGCATGTTCGGCGAAGGCATGATGAAAGGTCGGCCCCATGCCTCCGCCGTGCGGTGGCGCTCCCAACCGAGCACTCGCGCTACGGACAACGCGCCATCGGGACCGAGGGCGTGGCCGTCACGCTCGAAGAGCTGAGCGAGGATCTCGCCGACGGTGAGGCTATGTCGGATCGGAAGCGGCTCCAGGCCGACGAAGGACGTGAAGCCTTCGCGCTGAGGGGCGCCCTCGATCGCGCTCGGATCACCGGAGATGGGGTTCGGCCGATCCAGCACGACGGTGTGAATGCCTTTGGCCGCCGCGGCGCGCGCTGCGAGCAGCGCTGTCCACACGTACGTGTAGTAGCGGCTGCCGACGTCGGCCAAATCGATCACGAGGAGCTGCACGCCCTCGAGCTCGTCGGCGGTCGGCGACAAGCGCTCTTTGTTGTCGCCGTACAGGCTGATGACGCGCGGACCCGGCGTCGCGTCCTCCGCGCTCGGACCTGCCGCATCCTTCACCGGCTCTTCTGCTTGTGCGTCGGCGTCCAGCCCGTGCTCGGGAGTGAAGATGACCTGGGGGGCGGCGCCCAGCTCTTCCAGCACCGTGAGCAAGTGGCGGCCCCGGCGGTCGATGGCGGCCGCGTGCGTGAGTACGGCGAGCCGCTCCCCTCGGAGGCGGCGACGAAGGTTTCCGATCTGGGCGCTGTAAAGCTGGTCGAGGCCGGCGAGCATGGGCAGCGTGTATATCCCGATCCAGCCTGCCGCGATCCCTGGATCTTCGAGAGCTTAGAACTCGTTTGCGGACTCTGCGGTGCTGGTCTAAACTTTTTGCATAGTGCGCCGAGTATTGGTCGTCGATGATGAGGAAAACCTGCGGGTCGTGCTGCGCACGCTCCTGCGGCGGCATGGCTACGAAGTGGAAACGGCCGCCAGCGGCGAGGAGGCCCTCACCATGGTGGAGTCATTCGGCCCGGACGTCGTGCTCACGGACGTGCGCATGCCGAAAATGGGCGGGCTAGATCTGCTTTCCACGCTGAAGGCCAAGGGCAACGACGCGACCGTGATCGTGATGAGCGCCTACGGCAACATGGACCTCGCGATCGACGCGATGAAGGCGGGCGCCTACGACTACGTCCAAAAGCCATTCAAGCCGGACGAGGTGGTGCTGGCGCTGCGCAAGGCGGAGGAGCGCGAGCTGCTCCGACGTGAGAACCGCGCGCTGCGCGACGAGATCCGCAAGGAGCACCGCTTCGAGGACATCCTCGCCAAGAGCGCTCGCATGCAGGAGATCTTCCGCACCATCACGAAGATCGCCGAGTACAAGACGACCGTGCTCGTCACCGGCGAGAGCGGCGTCGGCAAGGAGCTCGTGGCGCGCGCGATCCATCGCCGCAGCACGCGGCGTGGCGGCCCGTTCGTGGCCGTCAACTGCGGCGCGATTCCGGAGAACCTGCTGGAGAGCGAGCTGTTCGGCCACAAAAAGGGCGCCTTCACCGACGCCGTGAACGACCGGCGCGGCCTCTTCGAGGAAGCCACCAACGGCACGCTGTTCCTCGACGAAATCGGGGAATTGCCGCTCGGTTTGCAGGTCAAGCTGCTCCGGGTGCTGGAGGACGAGAAGATCCGCCGCCTCGGCGAGGCCCGCGATCTACAGGTGGACGTGCGCATCATCACCGCCACCCACCGGGATCTGCACAACGAGACCAAGGCTGGCCGCTTCCGCGAAGATTTGTTCTATCGCCTCAACGTGCTGCCGATCCACTGCCCGCCGCTCCGGGAACGGCGTGACGACATCCCGCTACTCATCGACCACTTCCTCGCCAAGAACAACACGCGCTTGGGCACGTCCATCCGTGGGCTCGACACGGAGACGCGCCGCCTCCTGTACGAGTACGCTTGGCCTGGCAACGTCCGCGAGCTGGAGAACACGATCGAGCGGGCCATGGTGCTCTCCGAGGGCGAGCAAATCATCGCCGCCGACTTGCCGGAGCGGATTCGCGAAGCACGCGACCCAGTCCAAGTGCAGCTTGCGAGCGGCGAGCTCTCGGTCAAAAAGACCACCCGCATCATCGAAGAGATCCTCATCCGACGCGCCCTGCAGAAAACCAAGGGCAACCGCACCCGCGCGGCCGAGGTCCTCGAAATCAGCCACCGCGCGCTGCTCTACAAGATCAAGGACTACCAGATCACCGATCTGTGAGTGGGCTGGGGTCGAGCCAGCGCCTGAAGCGCGAGCGGGGCCGGGCGGAAACGCTCCGTCCCCGCCGGCAGCCCGCCGCCGAGCGAAGAGGTGTGAACAATCAGGAGCAGGGGCTCGGGCAGGGCGGCCTCGCGGAGCGTGGGGCAGACCAGCGGGGCTGCCCGTAACCAGGCCTACAGCCCCTGGCGCTGCGAGAGCGCCGGAAAATGGGTGCGAATTACCGTATGGCTGTTGTTTCGGGATCGGCCGCTCGATTAGGATGCAGGCCATGCAGCGCGTAGCTTTGAGCGTCCTGGTCCTCGGTCTGTTGTCGGCGTGTGGTCCCAGCATGGAGGCGGATCACGTCAAAACGCCGGATGAGCTCATCGCCGAGCAGGAGCAGGCCGGCGCGGAGCAAATGCAAAAGCAGCGCAACAGCGGCGACTACGACTCGACGTCGGCAGGAGAGACGGACGAAGACAAGCGCCGCGGTTGGGACGCGAAGCAGGGCGAGCTGGAGATGAGCCGCGCGGCCAACTCTGCCGAGAGCTGCCCCGAGTCGGTCACGGAGAAATCGCCGAAGGGCAAGGCGACGGTTGCGGTCACGTTCGGCAACGATGGGCACGTAAAGTCAGCCACCATCACCGACCCGTACGGTGAGGACACCGCGGTCGGCAAATGTGTGCTGCGCGCCATCAAGGCGGTCATCGTGCCCGCGTACCAAGGGGCGGAGCAGACCGTAAACTGGGAGATCGATCTGACCGGCGCCAAGAAATCCGCTCCGGTAGGCGGCTTCCAGACGGAAGAAGACGCGAAGAAGAAGTAAAGCGGGATCTTTTGCTTGGCGCGCCGGCTGCCCCATGGAACAACCGCTGCGCCTTGCCCGAAAACGAGCAGATTTTCGACCCCGCGCTCCGCGCCGCCAATCAGGCCCTCTCGGGTCGCAAGCGTCGTGAAGTGAGCCGCATCGCCTCCATCGAGCTCCGCTTCACGGACGCCCGGAGCGGAGCTTGGGAGGCGCTGGCCATGGTGTCGGTCGCGGTCGCGACCGTGCTCTGCGTCATCGGCGTCTGGTTTCTGTAGAGGCTCGCAGCGGCGCGCCGGGGGCACGCCGGCGGCGTCGCACCGTGATGAAGACGCAGTCGCTGATCAGCGAAAACGCGCTTTGCCCTTATTTTCCCACCACTCGCGGTAGCGGTTCTGCGCCTTCTGGCGCTCTGCGACGGGCAGGTCGTCGTAGTAGCCGAAGTACTCTTTCGTCGTGGACTTGAGCTCGTCGCCGGCGGCGCGCCGGATCTCCTGAGACTCGTGCGAGAGGGCGTCGATCAGCCACTCGATGCGGTGCCGGCTGGAGCTTTGCCGCCACCATTCCTCCCACGCCGCCGCCGACAAGCCGTAGTCCTGCCGAGCGAGCACCACGAGGGCCCAGTGGGCCGAGCGCACGATGTCCGCCGAGCGGTCTTCCAGCAGGCGCAGCACGGTGGGCACTGCTCGGCCATCGCGTAGGTCCGCGATGGCTTCGATCAGAGCGTGGCGCTGCTCCTCGGGGCGAGCGGGCTCGAGCAGGAGCTCCGCGAGGCCCGTCTGCAACATGGCGCGCGCCTCGGGGCTCACCTGCATGAGCCTGCCGGCGGCGAGCGCAGCGCGCCGCACCTCCTGCTCTTCGTCCACGAAGCGGCGCACGACCGCGCGCGCGGCTTCTTCGCTCGGCATCTCGCCGAGCAAGCGCGTCGCCCACGCGCGCACGTTCGGATCGGCGTCTGCGCTGCGTACGGCCAGCACCGAGGCCGCCTTCGGGCCGATGCGGGCCAAGGTACGCAGCACCGGACCGCACTCGGATGCCTTGGAGGGAGCGCTGCCTACGCCGCGCCGAAGCTCCGCCGTGATTGGCCCCGGGAAGGAGGCGGCCAGCACCGCCACCGCGGGCTCACCGAGCTGCACCAGCTTGTCCCCCGCCGAGCTGCTCCCAGCGAGCAGCTGCGCGAGCAGGGCCTGGCAGTCGTTGGCCAGGTCCACGATGACCGTCGGCAGCTTGAGCTCTGCCGAGCTCAAGCCGATGGGCAGAGGCCGCGCGCTGTGCGCGAGCGAGCGCGAGGCGGGCGCGAGCGGGACGCCATGGCTGTCCGGCGGCAGGTCCAGCTCGTCCTCGAGCGCGCCGCTGCCGATCGAGATCTCCGGACCTTCCGGCGACTCCACTGCGGGCGCGAGCGGGGTCGCCGCGGCGTGCACACCGGGCGGATCCGACGGGCGTTCGGGCACCAGCTCCAGCTTGCGGGGGCCCGGAGGGCTCAGTCCCGGCTCGGTGCCACGCTCTTTCTTCTGAAAGCCCTCCCAGCCTTCCTCGGTGGGCTCCACCGTCTCCAGGGGAGGGTGCGAGATGGTGACGGTGGGCTGCGGCGGCGGCGCGACGGACCCTCCCGCGGGCGTCTTTCGCGAGAGCTCTCCGATCGAGATGACCGGTCGCATCAAGCTCCCAGGGCGCGAGAACGGCGGCCTGTCGCTCGGCGGAGGCAAGCTGTCCAAGGTGAGCGACGTTTCGTGCGGCGCGAGCGTGCTCGGCGTGACCGCGACCGGCGCGGGCGTCGGGAGCGGCGGCGTCGAGACGACCGGCGGCGGTGCCGAGATCGCGCTCGGCGGTGGCGAGGTGATCGCAGGAGGGCCGGCG
>SECP01000038.1 GCA_004193285.1 Myxococcales bacterium
GGCTCCGGCTGGGCACGGGACGCCGCATTGGGCCACGTCGGCAGCGCTCGACAAGAGTGATCGTTTTCCCCGCCTGCGCCGTGGCGCTTTTCACCCCGAAAAGCGCCGGGAACGGGGACACCTCGGTCGCGAGCGCGGACGAGCCGAGGGGCTGCGACGCGGCAGC
This sequence comes from Myxococcales bacterium, assembly GCA_004193285.1. Lineage (GTDB taxonomy): Bacteria > Myxococcota_A > Polyangia > Polyangiales > Polyangiaceae > PMG-095. The sequence goes on from SECP01000038.1 coordinate 167, forward strand.
CCCTCCTCGCTTCCGTTAGCTCACTGCGGAGCGCCGGCCGCGATCCAGTCGCTGATCGTCTTGATTTGCGCGTCGCTCAGGCACTGAGTCGGCCCGTTGCCGCAGTTGTTCGGCATACGGTCGACGTTTTCCGACCCGCCGCCTTCCGCTTTGCACGCCGTAGGATTGCCGCCCTTCAGGATCTGTACGAGCAAGCTGTCGTTCGGCATGTTCTTGATGACCGGAATGCTGCCCTTGCAGTGCACGCCCTTGTTACCGATAGCGGTGGTCAGGCGCTCGTAGAGCCCGTTCTCGGTCACCCAGTCGATGTGCGTGCTGGGCTCGCTGTGGCACATGTTGCCGGCGCACGAGCCGCTCAGGATGGTCTTCACTTGAGCGAAGGTCGCGGTGCTGCCACCACCCGAGCCGCCCGAGCCGCCGCTGCCGCCGGTGCCGCCACCGGTGCCGCCCGAGCCGCCGCTGCCGCCGGTGCCGCCACCGGTGCCGCCCGCGCCGCCGCTGCCGCCGGTGCCGCCGCCGGTGCCGCCCGCGCCGCCGCCGCCGGCCGCCGAGCCACCCGTGCCGCCGCCACCCGTCGCGGTGCCGCCCACGCTCGAGCCGGACGTGCCGCTACCACCGGCAGCGCTACCGCCGGCAGCGGTACCACCTGCGGCCGAGCCGCTGACGTTGCCCGTACCGCCGGTACCGGCGGGCGGCGGGTCCTCCGAGCTGCAATGCAGCGCGAAGAGAGAGAGTGCGGCCGTTGCGACGACGATCGATGCGCCACTGCGCTTGGAGGCTTTGAGCATGGTCTTTTCCTAACGAAGCTACCGAGGGACTGAGGTTTATGGGTGTTCGGCGCTCCTACCTTCGACTGAATCGAACCGGAAGAAAACGGGGAATTTCCGCTTCTCCGACCATTCGTGACGTTGTCAGCAAAGCTTTTCTTGCTCACTCGAATGACAGGTCGAAGGCGAGCGTGGCGCACACCCGCTCCTACTCAAAGGGTGAGAGGCAGCGCTACCTTGGCGAATTGTAAAATCCGAGCAGCCGCCGGGACGAAGAGCAGCACCCGGGTGTCATGCCCTGTACTCCGACCTGTGACCGCGCTCGTACGTGAACACACCAAAATTCCGCGCCCGCGCGATTGCCTGACGGAGCCGCCACTCGTCGGCATACATTCGATCGATGCTCGAGAGGCAAGGCGCGAGATGGATGGGAGCCGCAGCGCTCCTGCTGATGGCCGGTTGCGGCGGCGGCAGCGGCGTCGAGACGAACGGCAGCGGAGCCGGCTCGGCAAATAATGGCGGTGCGGCGAGCTCGGGCAGCACCGGCAGCGGCGCAGACACGGGCGAAGACGTCGGGCACGGCGCGAGCGCGGCCACGGGCGCGACCGGCAGCGGCGGCGGGCTGGTGATTGAAGTGCCGGTCGGCGGCGAAAGCGGCGACGGCACCGGCAACGGCGGGGACGGCACTCCCGAGCTGTGCGACGGCATCGACAACGACTCGAACGGCATCATCGACGACGTCGACGCTGGCGGGGACGGCGTGTGCGACTGCTTGAACATCGCCACCATTGGCGGCATCGGGCCGTGGAGCAACGGCGGCAACGTGTTCGCCACGTGGCTCAACGCGCGCAGCCCGCTAGGCGCGGTTCCTCTGGGTGATGAAGAGCTGACCGCCGAGAGGCTCAAGGCGTATCAGGTGATCGTGGTGCTGCACGCCGCCACCACCGGTGTGGAAAATGGCAGCAAAGAGTCCCCGGCGCTCCACGAGTTTTCGGACGCGGAGGCGAGCGCGTTCGACGCGTGGGTGCGCGGCGGCGGCGGCGTCATGACGACCATCGGCTACTCGAACGACGAAGCGCCGGAGGTGGTCAACGTGAACCGGCTGCTCGCCAAGCTGGGCATGGGCTACAGCACCACCAAGCTGGGGCTGGACGGCGATGTCAGCAGCTGGGAGCCGCATCCGGTGACGGAAGGCATCAGCAACATCTTCACGCAGAATGGCGCGGAGCCGGACGGCCCGAGCGGGATGACCATCGCCCACGGGAGCGATGATCGCGTCGCGCTGCAGGTGACGCAGGCCGACGACGGGCGGGTCGCGGTGTGGGGCGACGAGTGGATCACCTACGATAGCGAGTGGGCCGACACCGAGGGCCAGCAGGTCGAGCTCTTCTGGCTGAACCTGCTGAAATGGTTGAGCCCGCCGACCGAGTGTCAGGTGCCCATTCCGCCGCGCGTCGTGAAGTGAGCGCTAGCGGAGCGCGACGCAGAGGGGGCACGCCGTGGGTGCGTGCGCGGCATCCCTACGGTGCAGGTCGAGCACGGCGCGGGAGATTTCCGCGAGCTGTCGGCGCACCGCGCGGCGCTCACCTTTGACGCGCGCGATCTTCATCGAGTCGTAGGCGGTGGTTTGGTGCCGCATCCATGCGATGACGGCGGACTCCGCGCGCCGCTCGATGGAGATGCGCTCCGTGCGCGCCACCGTGCCGCTGCCGACCGGCGTCGCGTGAACCGTGACCTGCTTGGCCACGCTGCGAGCGAGAGCCTCGAAGCGCGGCGCAAAGCGCAAAAAGCCCAGCACCTCCACCTCGAAGGAAACGACGTAAGAAGCCTGCTTCTCGTCCCGACGCGCGGTCGCGCTCGCTCGCTTCTTCGCGTAAGCCGCGGTGCCGCGCTCGGCCTCGAGCGCAGTGCGCGCCGCCTCGATGTTCTCTCGTGGCGCCCAAAGCCCCTTGGAGAACGCCTTGCGACCCCGCTTTTCGATGATGGCCCAAGAAGGGCCGAGCGACTTCACACGGCGCGTGAGCCCGGCGTCACCGGGCGGCAAGCAGCCCCAGCCGACCGGTGCGGTCTTCTTCGAGCCGTCCGGCGCCAGAAAGACAGTGGGCTCCGAGGTGGGGGCGAGCACGAGCGCTTCGTTCACGCTCGCCCTTTAACCCGCGGACCCGGGCCGCGTCGAGACCGAGACGCCTTGGCCGTTCGGGCGGGGCTTCGATTGGGGGGATGCGATTCGGCTCGCGAGTCGTTACAATCGAAGGAGCCGTGGTAAAGTTGACCGACAAGCAAGTCGAGCGCATCTCGAGCGCCATCGCGGAGCCTCGGCGCTTCAAGATCTTGAAAGATCTCCGCAAGCATGGCGAGCCCATGGGCTGCGGCAACATCGTGGACAAGCACGGGGTGAGCCACGCGACGATCTCCCACCATCTCAAGGAGTTGGAGACGGCGGGGCTGATCGAGATCGAGCGGCTCGGCAAGTTCGGCAACGTCATCCTCAAGCTGGACGTATGGAACGCCTACGTCGCGAGGCTGGCGCAGCTCACTTGACGCCCTAGCCGGCGACACTTAGATGCTCATCGAAGCGTTGCTTCGGGCAACGTTTCGATAGTTGTCTACATGTCGAACCGTAAGGTGAATAGAAAATGAAGTCTTTGATCGGAAAAACAGCAATTGTTACGGGAGCTTCCAAGGGAATCGGGGCCGGCATTGCGAAGGGCCTGGCCGCAGCGGGCGCGGCCGTGGTCGTCAACTACGCGGGCGGCAAAGAAGGAGCGGAGCAGGTCGTTCGCGAGATCATCGCCAAGGACGGAAAGGCGATCGCGGTTCAGGCGGACGTGGCTAAGGCGGAAGACGTGAAGCGCCTCTTCGCGGAGACGCAGCGCGCGTTCGGGGCGCCGAGCATCCTGGTCAACAACGCCGGCGTCTACGTCTTTCAGTCGCTGGCTGAAATCACCGAGGAGCAGTTTCATCGTCAGTTCGATACGAACGTGCTCGGTCTTTTGCTCGCTTCACAAGAAGCCGCAAAACACTTTCCAGACGGCGGGAGCATCATCAACATCAGCTCCATCGCGTCCAGCAACGCAACGCCGCACACCGCCGTCTACTCGGCGACGAAGGCGGCGGTGGATTCGGTGACGCGCGTGCTCTCGCGCGAGCTCGGGGCACGCCGAATTCGTGTCAACTCCATCAGCCCGGGTCCGACCGAGACGGAGGGCACCCAAGCCATTCACGCGTTCGACAGTGAAATGGGTCGAAAGCTCGTGGAAGGCACGCCGCTCGGCCGAACCGGGTTGCCGGAAGACATCGCGCCCGCCGCCGTCTTCCTCGCGTCCGACGCCGCCGCGTGGATCACCGGCGAGAGCATCCGCGTCTCCGGCGGAGCCTACTGAGCGAGCGAACGAGCGCGCGGTGAGCGAGAACCAGATCGGGGGCGCCGCGCCGTAGCAGGGCGCGTCTGGGGCGTCACCTCGCGCCCCTAGCTCAACGCCCTATACCGCCGCTACGCCCTCCACCGCGCACGCGCGGCCACCAAACGCGCGCCGCGAGCGGAGCACACCGGGCGAGTACCACGGAGCCGCGTCCGGACCCGCTCCCGAATCATCGCGAGCCGGCTTCGCCAGCGGCAACGAAGCGCTCGCTCCGCTCCCACAGCTCACGCGCCAGCTGCGGATCTTGCGCCGAGGCAGACGGCTCCTTGACTCGGCTTTCATCGTAGTAGAGGCCGTTGTCGCTCGCGACCTCCGTACTGGTCGCGCAGTGCAGAGTCGTTTGGGCGCCCTCCGCGTTCGAGATCATGCTCCGCATCATCAACCACCGAAACGGCTGCGGAATTTGGCGCCACACGTCGCTGGCGATCACGCCCGGGTGCAGCGAGTAGGCGTGCAGCCCACGCTCGCCGTAGCGCCTCGCGAGCTCCTTGGCGTGCAGCACGTTGGCGAGCTTGGAGACGGCATAAGCGTGCAGCGCCCCGAACCCGGTGACGGACCTGCGCACCTCCGCGAAATCGATGCCGCGGGCGTTGTAGTGAGCCTTGGAAGACACATTCACGACGCGGCTGTGCGGCTCCGCCAACAGCCGGGGCAACAGCAACTGAGTCAGCAAGAAGTGCCCCAAATGATTGACGCCGAACGCTTGCTCGAACCCTTGCTTGGTCACGCCTCTCAGCCCCGCGAGGCCGGCGTTGTTGATCAGCACGTGCAGCGGCTCCGCGCGCGCGAGCACGGCCGCGGCGCAAGACCGCACCGAATCCAAGTCCGCCAGGTTGAGCGGGACCAGCTCGGCCTGCCCGCCCGCCGCGGCGATCGCGCGTAGCACCGGCTCGGTCTTGCCCGCGTCACGGCAGGCCAAGAGCACGCGCGCGCCCCGCTGCGCCAGCACCTCCGCCGTGACCCGCCCAATACCGGAGCTCGCGCCGGTGATGAGGCAGACCTTTCCGCGCAATTCGGACATCGTGAGCGTATGAGGCCGCCACGACCCCGCCGCAAGCCGGCCTCGCCTCACGAGCCTCACCTCGCCGAGGCGGCCGCGCGCGCGGAGGAAGATTCACGGTGGCAAGGCGGCGATCTGCAAGCCGTGACGAAGTTCTCCAGAACGTGGCCGCCGCCCTCCTGCTAGCTCGCTTGTCGCGCCGGAGCCGTCGGCGCGTTCTCCGGTCGGTATGCGATGACCTAGCGACGCCGCCGAAAGCCGAACCTATAAGCTCGAGCAGGGGTGGATACGCGCACGAGCCGCGAGGTCTCACGAGGCCCGCTGGCAGGCGCCCGCGGTGAGCTGCTCCAAACAGTAGCGCAGCAAGTGGTCCAGCGGTGTGTCCGCCAGTAGCTCGCGGCGCGCGTCCGCCAGAGTCCGTGGGAGCGACGGCGTCCGTGGCGACGGCGTTCGTGGCAAGGGCGACCGCCGCCCCTGGCGCTCGCCCTCCGCGGACAGCGCGTCTGAATTTACATGGGGAAGGCGCGCGCGGTCGTGACTCCAGCCGGTTCTCCGCGTTGCGTCGGTCACGAGCTCTAGCGCCGCGGCAGACGCCATTGACGATCCACCTCCGCCGCAGCCTCACCTCGCTCCTCCCCCATCCACGCGCACCTTGCTTCTGCTCATTCCGAAACGTTCGCATGAGCTGCTCAAAATCCTTGGGCCAAACATGGCCTCCCTCACTGGCTTGCTGGTGACGTCTCCTTCGAAGCTTCACCGGAGGAAGCACGTCCGGATCAGACGTGTCACCCACGTGACCCATGTTCCCGGATGGGGTTTGTCGCCGGTTCGATGGGTTTTCACCTGCGATTTCGCTTGACGGTCTTTTGGCATCATCCCGTCGCGGAGGACGACGTAGCGCGGAAGCTGGCGGTTGCGGTGGTTGGCATCAACGCTACGGGGCGAATGACTAGCGCGACGGCGCCGAAGTCGTTTTGACCGTCAGAGTCGCCGCAGTGGGCGCGGTGCGAGCCTCGAAGATCGTCGTGGTACTCGTGGATGATGCACGCCTCAGGTCAGCATGAGAAAGCGAAGGCAGACTGGCAAGTGACGCACGCGGCGCTCGAGGCGCACGCGAAGAAGCGCGTACGCCTCGACGTTGAAGAGGGCGGTTTACTCCTCGCTGCGCGACGGGCCCACGTGCATCAGCATTTTGGCTACGGCAGCTTCGTACAGTACGTGGAGCGCTTGCTCGGCTACGCGCCGCGCGTGACGCACGACAAGGTGCGCGTGGCGGAGGCTTTGCAGGCACTACCGCAGCTCTCTCGCGAGCTGCAGGAGGGCACCGTCAATTACAGCCAAGCGCGCGAGCTCACGCGCGTTGCGACGCCGCAAACCGAGAAGTCTTGGCTGAAGCACGCGCGTGGTCGGACCGCCCGCGAGGTAGAAAAGCTCGTTTCCGGTCGTCTTCCTGGCTCGCTGCCGGATGGTCCGGTCGAGCCAGCGCAGCAGCGGCATGTGCTCCGTTTCGACGTCTCGGGAGAGACGCTGGCCAGCTTTCGAGAAGCCGCTACCAAGCTGCAGCGCGATGCCGGCGAGCATCTGACCGATGACGACCTGTTGCTGCTGCTCGCGCGTCAGGTGCTGGGTGGTCCGGCGGATGATGGCCGGGCGAGCTATCAGATCGCGCTCGACGTCTGCGAGCAGTGTCAGCGCGCCAGGCAGCTCGCGGATGGAGAGCGCATCGATGTTTCTCCGACCGCGGCAGCGATGGCGAGCTGCGATGCCCAGCAACTTCCGCGTGCCCACGTGGGCAGCGCCCAGCAAGCATCAACCGAGCGAGCCACGCAAGCGGTGCCGCCCGCGGTACGACGCGCGGTGCTGCGTCGCGACCGGCATCGGTGCCGCGTCCCCGGCTGTACTCACGCCCGATTCGTCGACATTCATCACGTTCACACCAGGGCCGATGGCGGCGACCACAGCATCGACAACCTCATCACGCTTTGCGGCGCGCACCACCGGGCGATTCACGAAGGAACGCTCACGCTCAAGGAGGGTCAGCGAAGCGGGCTGGATGTTCAGCACGCGGACGGTACGCCGTACGGGGACCCTCCGTCTTCCAGGTCCTCTTGGGCCTACGGCCGCGTTTTTGGAGCGCTCCGGCACCTTGGTTTCGGCGAACGGGAGGTGCGACGCACGCTGGTGGAAGCGCGCCGGGAGGTACCGGCGGACACACCGCTGGATCACTTGCTGCGCTACTGTTTGGAGCAGCTCACCGCGCGCGCCTGCCAGCGCGCCTCGTGAAAGCTCACGGCTGGGCCGCCGGCTTCAGCCTCGTCGCGGTAGTCGCCGCTCTTGGCGGTCTCGCTCGGCCATCGCGTGCGGGCGGAAGAATGCAGAAAGGCGTCTCCGACCGGGCGAGGGGATCGCTGTGCGCCCCCAGCTCACGGCCGCCTTGCGACACCGGACGTCGTTAGCGGAGGAGCGGCACCGGGTGACGGTACGTTAGTTTCTGCAAGCGAGCTGCGGCTGAGCAGCCCCCTCACGGAAACGCGTCACTCGATCTCGACGTTAGGGTCGAGGACCGATCGTCGACCAGAGGAAGGCCCACTGGTCCGCGACCTCGTCGATCTTCTTTTCGGTCGGGATGCCGGCGCCGTGACCGGCGCGGGTCTCGATGCGGATCATGACCGGAGCGTCGCCGGCTTGCGCGCGCTGGAGGGCCGCCGCGAATTTGAAGCTGTGGCCAGGAACGACGCGGTCGTCGTGATCACCAGTCGTGATGAGGGTGGCCGGATATTTTACGCCTTCGCGGAGGTTATGCAGCGGGGAGTAGGCGAAGAGCGCGGGGAAGTCCGCGGGGTCGTCCGGCGAGCCGTAGTCGTCAGTCCAGCTCCAGCCGATGGTGAACTTGTGGAAGCGGAGCATGTCCATGACGCCGACACCGGGTAGCGCGGCGCCGAAGAGCTCGGGGCGCTGCGCGAGCATGGCTCCGACCAGCAAGCCGCCGTTGGAGCGGCCGAGGATGCCGAGGTGCGGGCTGCTCGTCAGCTTCTCCCGAATCAGGTACTCGGCCGCGGCGATGAAGTCGTCGAAGACATTTTGCTTCTTCGCGCGCTTGCCCGCTTCGTGCCACGCCTCGCCGTATTCGCCACCACCGCGCAAGTTGGGCACCGCCAGCGTGCCGCCAAGGTCGAGCCAAGTCAGGTTGCTCACGCTGAAGCTGGGGGTGAGCGAGATCGAGAAGCCGCCGTAACCGTAGAGCAAGCACGGCGCGTCAGGGCTGGCGGGAGCGCCTTTGCGCTGGGTCACGAACATGGGAATGCGCGTGCCGTCTTTGCTGGCGTAGAAGACCTGGCGAGTTTCGAACGCGTCCGGGTCCATCTTGAGCTTTGGCTCACGAAAGACCTGACTTTCTCGGGTTTTTACGTCGTAGCGGAGCAGCTTGCGCGGGCTTTGGTAGCTCTCGTAGCTGTAGAAGGTCTCGCTGCGCTTCTCGTCGCCCTCGGCGAGCCACACGGTTCCGAAACCAGGTAGCGGGACCGTGTGCTCCAGCTTGCCGTCGATGGCGTGGGCTCGGAGCTCGGCGTGCGCGTCCTTCAGGTAGTTGAGGAGGAACTTGTCGGAGACGCGCTCGACCTGCCGGAGGGTCTCTGGTTGCTCCGGAACGACCTCCACGAGCTTCGGTTCGCGCTGAGCGACGTCCAGGGAGACGACGCGGCCACGGGGCGCGCTCTCGTCCGTCCGAAACCAAAAGATGCTGCCGCGGTTGCCGATGAAGTCGTACAGCGACTCGATGCGCGGCACGAGCGCGGTAGGCGGGGCGGGAGGCTTTCGGAGATCCAGGTACAGGATCGCGTTCTTCGGGTCCGTCCCCTCGGTGGCGGTGATCACGACGTAGCGACCGTCTCGCGTGGCTTGGGCGCCGAACGCCCACTTGGGGCGATCCTTTCGCTCGTAGATCAGACGGTCTTCGGACTGCTTCTGCCCCAGCCGATGAAACAGCAGCTTGTTGTAATAATTGGTCGCGGAGAGCTCCGACCCCGGCGCCGGCTCGTCGTACGCGGTGTAGTAAAACCCAGAGCCGTTGGTCAGCCAGGAGACGGTCGAAAACTTGGACCAGCGCAGCACGTCCGGCAGGTCCTGGGCGGTGTCGACACGGCGCACCCGCCACTCGAGCCAATCCGAGCCCGCGCGAGAGAGGCCGTACGCGAGCAGCTTGCCGTCTTCGCTCGGCACCGCGCGCATGAGCGCGACCGTTCCGTCCGCGGAGAGGGTGTTCGGATCGAGTAAGAGCCGCGGCTCCGCCCCGAGCGAAGGCATCCAGTACAAAGCAGGCTGATTTTGCAGGCCAGAGTTGTAGAAGTAGAAGTAGCGACCGCCGCGCTCGAACGGCAGCTCGTAGCGCTCGTAGTCCCACAGCTCGCGGAGCCGGCCGCGGATCTCGGTCCGGCGGGGTAGCCCGTCCAGGTAGCCACGCGTCACGGCGTTTTGTGCTTCGACCCAAGCGCGAGTGGCAGGGCTGTCTACGTCCTCCAGCCAGCGGTAGGGGTCGCGAACCGTGACTCCGTGCAGCACCTCTTCCACCGGACCGCGAGCGCTGGGGGGGTACGTGAAGCGCGGCGCCTTCGGGAGCGGCGCGGCGCTCGCCACCGGGGGCGCGGGTACGACCGGCACCGCCCGAGTCATCATCGGCGGCGCGCTGCTGCACGCAGCCGCACCTAGCGCCAACCACACCCACCCGCGTCTCCGCTCGCTCATCGTCCTCACCGCTGCCGGATCTATCAACACTCCCCTTCTGCCGCTACGGGCGCTCGTGCTCGAAGGACCAAGCGGGCGGCGTGGGCGCCCAAGTGACCGCCTGTGAAGCGTCATCTCTCTTTGGGGCACAGTCTCTCTGAGCGACGCTCAGCAAAGCGTGGTCATTACGGCCACTTGGGCGAGCTGTCTAACTTATCTCCAAGACTCCTAAACTTGTGCCCAAGCCGACCGAACTTGAAGAGGCTGCCGTGCGACCTCCTTGTGGTACCTCCGCGTTCGACGCCATCGAGACCGAGCTCATCGGCGGGCGAGTTCTTCTCACCCGCGCGCGCGGGTACGCCACGCGGTTGCTCGTGGAGCAGCGCTTCGATCAGTTTCGCACGGAGCTCAGCGGAGTCGCCGAGCCAGTATGGATCGTGGAAAGCTTGGAGCTCACCGGCTTCGAGGCGACCACGGTTGCCGCGACCGCCCGCTGGTACAGCGCGTTCAAAGATCGCGGCGGCAACCACGTCATTTACGTCGCCGCGCTAGCCTCCGTACGCATGATCGGCGCGACCTTGGCCTTTGCGGTGCACGCCAAGCTGTCCAACCGCGCCACGCTGAGCGAGGCCTACGAGGTCGCGGGGCTCGGGGCGGTGGATGTCCGCCCCAGCCGCTACTCGCTCAACCCTCGCGGCTGAAGCGTGACTCGCGCAGCTGCTCACAGACCTGCAGCGAGTACTCGGTGTAATAGTGGTCGCGGCCTCGCTGCTGAGCAGCGGCGTGCTCGGCCTGGGTGCGCCACGCCTGGAGCTCTTCTGCGGAGCGAAACTCCACGATCGTGAGCCGCTCACCGTCCTCGGCCCGAAAATCTTTGGACGCGACGAAGCCGGGCATGCTGCGCGCGAGCTCGTAGACCCGCTCCGCGTGTTGCCCATACTCCTGCTCTACGCCTTCACGTAACCGATTGCGGAATACCACCACCAACATGGGCAAGCCGTAGCACGGCCCGGCGGGAGCTACAGGTAGCGAATCTCACCGAGCCGCAGCACCCGCGTGTTGACCGGGGGCTCCAGCTCGTCGCGATCGAAGTGGGCAAGGTAGTACTCGAGGGAGACGCGCGTCTCCCCCTGCGCCAGGGTGACCGCGAAAGACGGCTGTCGACCGGGGTAGCGCAGGGTGCTCCCCGCGGCGCGAATGAAGATAGGGGTGCCGTGCTGGATGGAGACGGAGCGCTCGGTGAAGAAGACGTTGATGCGGCCGAGGATCTGGTTGCAGAGCTCGCCGACCAAATCCTCCATCCGATCGATGCGCAGTGGCTTCGTGCCGGGCAGTAGAGTTTCGTAGATCCGCCGCGCGCTGTCGCTAGTGATGCCGACCATCAGGTGACCGGAGGCGCCACCGGAAAATGGGATGACCGCGCTCAGATCCGAGAGCGCGGTCTGGTTCGCGACCAGAAACGCGCCCCCCTCGACCTCGAACCCGGGCATGGTGCCGAGCACCTCCAGCGCGGCGTGTTTTATCGCGTCTTGAATGGCCTTTGGATAGAAGTGCTCAGCGAGCAGCTCGGAGATGGCGGCGCGCAGCTCGTCCGTGCGAAAGGGCTCGGGGATGAGGCTGTCCGGGCTCGCTGCGCGCGCGGACCCGGGTCCTCCGTTCGCCTCGGGGCTCGCGCCCCAAATGATGCGAGTGTCCGGCGCCAAGTCCCGCACGCGCGCCAAAAATTCGAGCCCCCCGAGCTTCGTCGCGGCGGAGCTCGCGATGATGAGCGAGAGGTGAGGCCTGGCCTCCATGAACTCCAACGCGGCGCCGAGGGTGGGCACCCAGATGACTCGAAAGCCGAGCTCGCTGAGCTCCTCCATGACGAAGCCCAGCGCTCCGCTCGCCGCGTCCACGACGAGGACCTTCTTGTCTACCTTCATTTATCGCTACCCGAGCTGGGAAAGCTCGGCGCCGCGACTTGCTGCGCAGGCACGCTCGGAGCGCGGCCAAAGAGCGCCTTTTCGATCGCCTTCCATAGCAGCTCGGTCTTCACCGGCTTCAAAATCCAGGCATTGGCGCCCGCCTTCTTGCCCTCCTCGGCGCGCGTGGTGGCCGCGTCCGACGTCAGGATGAAGATGGGCGTGCTGGCATACTCCGGCAGCTTGCGCAGCTCTTCCACCATGCGAATGCCGTCCATGACCGGCATGTGAATGTCGGCGACGACGAGGTCTACGAGGTTTTCTCGCGCGCGCCACAGGCCTTCACTGCCGTTCTCCGCTTCGACGATGCGCGCGCCTTTGGCCTCGAGGGCGGCTCGCAGCTGCGAGCGCACGAGGGATGAATCGTCAACGATCAGGATCGACCACGTCATGACATGCCTCGCGCTAGTGCGGCCCCTCTAGGAATCGACCGCTAACCCTGAAGCTTAATACAAATGCCGTCTTCCGCGAGCGCTCTAGCTAGCTTGTCTGACTTTCCGCCGAAGCTCGCACTGCCGCTCTCGACGCCTCCGCGCGCTGGAGAGCGGGGACGGCGCGCAACTTTTTGGTTGCATGTAGGAGGACCTGCGCTAGGTTCGCAACCTAGAGGTTGCATGAATACGGACTTCATCGAAAAACGCGCGCTTTTGCGCGCACCCATCGCTCGCGTGTGGCGCGCCATCAGCGACTCTCGCGAGTTCGGCGCCTGGTTCCGCATGGAGCTCGAAGGTGACTTTCGCGAGGGGGCCCGCGTGCGGGGACGCGTCACCTACCCAGGGTACGAGCACCTCACCGGCGAGCTCGTCATCCAGCGCATCCAACCGCCCACCTACTTATCTTATCGGTGGCACCCGCACGCGGTGGACCCGCAGCGAGACTACTCGCAGGAGCCGATGACGCTCGTGGAGTTCGAATTGAAGGAGGTGCCGGGTGGGACGGAGCTGACGCTGCGTGAGTCCGGGTTCGACGCTCTCTCGGCTCAAGCTGGCCGCGGTCTCGAGGCGCTGCGGATGAACAGTGAAGGCTGGGACGCCCAGCTCGAAAACGTGAGCCGGCATGTCACGAGCGGCTAACCTCAGCGTTCGGCGAGCAGCGGACGCCGCTCCGGTCTTCGCCGCGCTTGGCGACGAGACGCGGCTGCACCTGCTCTCCCGTTTGTGTCACGAGGGTCCGCTCTCGATCACGCGCTTGAGCGAAGGCGCCAGCATCACGCGCCAGGCGATCACCAAGCACCTCGTCACGCTAGAAGCCTCGGGCTTGTTGGAAGGGAGGCGACACGGCAGAGAGCGGGTCTACCAGTTCGCGCCCACGCGCTTGCAGGCCGCCCGCCGCTACCTGGACCAAGTCTCCGCGCAGTGGGACGAAGCGCTAGGTCGGCTGCGAGCACTCGTGGAGGAGCCCTGAGTTGGCACGGAGCTCGCTAAAGGCGCCGCATGCCGATCAAGGACCCCAAAGGGGGACTAACCCGAGAAGGTCGCCGCTTCTTCGCTCGTACGGAGGGCGCTCACCTGAAACCCGGCGTGAAGGGCCCCGCGAATACGCCGGAGAAGATGCGCCGCAAAGGCTCGTTCTTGCGCCGCCATTTCGCGACCCTCCGCGGCCCGCTGGTGGACGACGCGGGTAAGCCAACTCGACTCGCGCTATCCGCGCACGCCTGGGGCGAGCCTGTACCGCGCACCCTGACCGCAGCGCGCAAGCTCGCCGCGAAGGGTAGTCGCCTTCTGGACCGCTACGCGAAGACGAAAGTGACGAGCAAAGCGCCGCCGGCCGCGAAGAAGCGCGCCGTCAAGAAGGCCACGCGCGGGGGTGCCAGTGCCCGCTGAGAAGAACTCGCTGGTAGCCAACATCAACCGTCGCAAGCGCGCCGGCAAGAGCCGCAGCAAGAGCGCGTCCACCGTTTCGCGGGAGAGCTACGAGCAGATGCAGCAGGGCTGGCCCAAGTCGCGCAAGAAGAAGGCCGCCAAGAAGACGACCAAAAAGGCCGCCAAGAAGACGACCAAAAAGTCGTCGAAAGCCCGCTAGCTAGTCCGAAAAAAGCCAGGGCAGGGCGCTGGTCACCCGCTCTTGCACTTCGCCCAAGGGCGTGTGGCCGGCGCCCGGAGCGTACTCCACGCGCACCTGGACGCCGCCGCGCTCGATCCACCGCGCGGACTCGGTGGCGACGGCCTGACACTCTTTGGTGCCGCAAGCGAAGAGGATGCGCTTGCCGCCGCTCTTGGCGAAGGTGCGCGCTCGCGGCACGTTCCAGCGCTCGAAACCTTCGACCAGGACGAGCCGGGAAAACTTGGCGCCGTGCTTCGCGATGATCGCGCTGCCCATGCTGGACCCTTGAGAAAAGCCCACGTAAGTCCCGCCGGGGGTGATGCGCGGCTCTCGCGCGCGAGCAGCTCGCTCTGCGGCCACGAGCTCGGCCTCGAGCGCGTACTGGGTGCGGTAGTAGTAGCCGCCGCTCTTCCCGAGCGACGTCCCCCGGAGGCACAGCACGAAGCTTTGCTCCCGGAGGAGCCGGCTCCAGTATTCGCACTCCCATTCCGGGCTGCCGCCAGCGCCGTGCGCCGCGACCACGAGCGGCCGCGGCTCGGTTCCGGCAGGAACGAACAGCACCGCCGGCAAAAATCCTTGGACCTCCAAAGCCTGCGGCGCGGCCAAGGGGCGGCGCTCCGCGGCGCTCGCGGTCGTACAACCTGCAAAAAGAATCGGCAGTAACAGGCGAGCGGCGCTCATGGCCTCCTCATGAGGCAAGGAGCGCGCCGCGTGGGTTGCGCTCTCATCGGAACTGGCGGCGCGTCCCTCTGGCGCCGCCAGGGGGACGTCGGTACAAGGGTGGCAGCATCCTCATGAACACAGCCTGGACGGGTTGGTCGGTGATCGCGCTCGGCTGGGCTTGTACGGTGGCGTGCAGCAGCAAAAAGCCGGCCGAAGCTGGCGAAGACGGCGGCGCTCCGGGCGCGGCCGGGAGCACTTTCCAAGCCGAGGGCGGCGCAGCGGCAGCGGGAGCCCCGAGTGATGGCGACGCGGGGGTGCCAGCGGAGGGTAGCAGCGGCTCCGCGCTCGATCCCTGCCAAGGCGTTACTGCTCAGGGTGAGTGCGTGACTCCGCAGCGCGCTCGCGCCTGCGTGGTGCCTACCGGTAACGGCACGCCGATGCTCGTGACCACCGACTGCCGCAAGTTCGAACACTGCGATGCAGGTAAAGGCCAAGCGCGCTGCGTTCTGGACGCCGACGCCTGCGTGCCCGGCCAATCCGAATGCTTGGACGACGCATCGCTGCGGGCTTGTAGCGCGAGCGGCGCCTGGGAGACGAGCCCTTGCGCCGGCAGCTGCCGGCAAAGCGCGCTCGGCGGTTTTTGCGTGGACCAGCAAGCGGGCGGCACCTTCGAAGGCACGCTCTCCTACGAAGCGGTGGGTCCGTACGACGACTACACGGACTGGTCGGACACCTCTGTAATGCTCCCGGCGGAGGGCGTGCTGGTGCTTGCCGGCAATGGCAGCGATTGGGTGGACGCGTCACTCGTGGCCGCGGATGGTTCCTTCTCGATACAGGTACCGGCCACGACGACCGGCGACGAGCAGCTCGCGTTCTTCCTGCTCCACCCCGACCCTACCGGCGCCTTCGCGCAGTTCGGCGTGTTCGATCCGGAGGTACCGAGCGGCGTGGTCAGCCCGGACGACGTGCAGGGCGGCCAGGCATGGAGCTGGAGCGCTGCGCTGAGTGACCTCACGAATGGCCAAGACATTCAGATTGGCGAACGCGAGGGCAGCGGCGCCATTCACATCTTCAGCCGGCTGCTGCAGATCCAGCGCTTCGCGGGGGATTTTTACGGCAAGCCGCCGGGCACGATCGCAGCGTGGATGCATTTGAACACGGCCTGGGATTGCGGGGCTTGCTTTGCGCCGTGGGGAGCGGAGGTAGCGTCGATGCCGTTCGACTCGCAGCTCTTCATTTCCGCTACCGCGGAGGACCGCGCTTACTGGTCGGACGCCGTGACTATCCACGAGAGCGGGCACTATGCGATGTGGAGCTACGGCGTTTCGCCGAACGAGGGCGGGCAGCACTGCTTGGGTCAGCCAACCGCGCCGGGCCAGGCCTGGAGCGAAGGCTGGGCGACGGGCTTTTCCAGTATCCTGAGAGGCAACTCCGTCTACTGGGACAAGCAGCAAGGGGCGATGTTCTGGTTCGATCTGCAGCAGCGGCAGTACGACGAAGTGCAATGGCAACGGCCCAAGCCGAGCGCAGGTCTGGAGCAGGCCATCGACGAAAACGAGGTAGCGGCGATGCTGTACGGCCTTGCGACCGATCCGGAGGTAGGAGGAGACGCCGTGCTCGCGGGCTTGACGACGCCGAGCGTCACCGAGCCGGACTTCAAGCGCGGCTACACTCGCCACGTTTGGGACATGCGCGACTGCAAGCGCATCGGCTACTTCGACACCGGGGAGACCTCGCCCATGTTCGCAGACTATCTGGACGGCCTGGTGTGCGGCGGCGTGGCGCCCGACGCCATCGATCGCAGCACGAGCCCCAGCCAGTTCTACCCGTACCCGAGCGAAAGCCCGATTTGCCAATGAGGTCAGCCATGCGCACTCTTCGTGTCTCGCTTTTCGCGCTCTGCCTCGCTGCCTGCCGCAATGGTGAGCCCGCCGCAGAGCGGCAGCCGGCGGTCTCGCGACCGAGCTCGCTGCAAGCCCCGGAGCTCGGTCCCCACCAGAGCCCGGTTTCGGTCCAGCTCTCCGGTCCGGCGCAGGTGACGCCTGGGCAAGACATCGAAGTGTTCGCTCGCATCGACCGCAGAGCGGGCAGCGCCGCCGCCGTCTCGTTGGAGCTGGAGCTGCCGGAGGGCGCGCGGCTCGTCTCCGGCAACCCGAGCGAGGTCTTGCCCGCCGGAAATGGAGTGCTGGAGCGGCGCTTCGTGGTGCACTTGGACCGCGTGCCGAGCACGGATATTCAAGTTGTAGCGCAGACGAGCGCCGCGTCCTTCGGCGCGCGCGCCAAGAGCGCGTACCGCTTCGGTCGCCCCGAGCCCCGCTTCGCAGAGCCGCCACGCAGCGGCAAGTCGCTGAAGGTGGGCGGCCGCGACGTCGGCAAGCCCATCCAACTTCAGCCCTAGCTCAGAGCGCCTGCTGCAGCACTGCGGAGAGCTCGGCGCTCGTGAGCGCGATCGGGTTGCCCTTCATGCTACTCGCCACCGCCGCCTTGGCCACGACCTCGGCGACGTCAGCTGGGCGCATGCCGTAACTCGCGAGGCCCGGCACTGCGAGGTCCGCGGCCAGCTGCCGCACGAACCCGATGCCCTCCTCGATGGAAGCCGCTTCGCGGCCAGTCAAGACGCGCGCCACTCGCTCGAAGCGCGACAAGAGGGGGCTTTGCGGCGCGCGGGCTCGGAGCGCCGCGACATTGGCCTCCATCACCAGCGGCAAGAGCCGGGCGCACACCGCGCCGTGCGGGCTCTCGAACTGCCCGCCGATGGGCGCGGCGAAGCCGTGCACCGCGCCGAGCTTGGCGTTTGCTAGCGAGAGCCCGCCGAACAGAGAGCACAGCGCCATGTCCTCACGCGCTGCGAGGTCTGCCCCGTCGTGAAAAGCTCGCGCGAGCGCTCGAGCGCCGCGCCGCATGCCTTCCAAAGCGAGCGCGTCCGTGAGCGGGTTGTGCTGGCTGCTCACGAACGGCTCGAGGCATTGCGTGAGCGCGTCCAGCCCGGTCGACGCGGTGACCGCGGGAGGCATGGTGAGCGTGAGCGCCGGATCGATGAGCGCGACCGCGGGGAGCATCGAGTCGTGCCGCAGGCTCGCCTTCACGCGGTGCTCGGCGGAAGCGAGCACCGCGTTCTTCGTCACCTCCGCGCCCGTGCCCGCGGTGGTCGGCACCGCGACGAGCGGAAGCGCCGGCCGCGGCAGGGGTCGCGCCCGACCGACGACCTCCAAGTATTCGAACGGATCTTGAGGGTTAGCGAGCAGCGCGGCCGCGGCTTTTCCCAGGTCGATCACGCTGCCCCCGCCGCACGCGACCACGAGCTCCGCCCGAATGCTGGCGCCTGCCGCGACCGCTGCGAGCGCGTCCTCCACGCGGGGCTCTCCGGCGACGCGAACGTGTGCGAGCTCCAAGCCCGCGCTCCGCAGCTGCTGCTCCAGGGCCGCGTGGCGCGCCGCGCTCTTGCCGGTGACCCACAGCGCTCGCGTTCCGTAAACCCGGGCGCGCTCGCCCAGCGACTCGGCCACCCCGGAGCCGAATACGATGCGCCCTGCGCTCAGAAACTCGAACGGGCGCACGTCGGCGTGGCTCATGCGCGGGGCGTGCTCCAGCGCGACTCGTCCGGACAAAGGCTCTGGTATTTCACGCTCGTTCGCGGGCTCGCCATCATGTCCGCTACCGCGTCACGCCAGGCGGCGTAGTGCGCGGTCTCCTTGTGGCGAGCGGGAGCTTCCGCCGACTTGTACGCCTCCACCAGTACGAAGCGCGTCGGCTCGTCCGCCTGCTGCACGACGTCGAACCGGGCGACGCCGGGCTCGTTCAGGCTCGCTTCCGCGTTGAGTCGGGTGGCCGCGACGAAGGCCGCGAGGTACTCGGGCCTGACGTGAACATGGACGTGCACGACTAACATGGGCGGGATCATTGGCTAGGCCCCGCCGCCGTCAACAACCTCGCTGCGCCCCCGCGTAAACTTCCGATTTTGCTGCGTTTTCTGACTGGGCATGGCGGTCGCGGGCGACGCCACCTAAACTTGCATCCGTGGTACAAGTTATCACCCCTCAGGTTTAACGGCTCGCATGCAGCTCACGCTATTCTCCGACTACTCCCTGCGCATCCTTCTCTACCTGACGATGCATCGCGATCGCCGCGTCGCCTTGCCGGAGATCAGCGCTGCCTACGGTATCTCGCAGAATCATTTGGTAAAGGTGGTGCAGCGATTGATCGAGGAAGGCTGGGTCGAGAGCGTACGCGGCCGTGGCGGCGGGTTGTCTCTCGCCCAGGACCCCGCGGACATCAACGTAGCGAGCGTCGTGCGCACCACCGAGCCGCACTTGAATCTAGTCGAGTGCTTCGACTCGGCCTCCAACACCTGCCCCATCGATCTCGCTTGCGGGCTCAAGAAGGCGCTCCTTCGTGCTCGAGAGGCGTTCTTGAAAGAGCTGGGGCAGCACACGCTCGCGGACTTCGCGCCGCGGGGTCCGGCGCTCATCAAGCTTTGGCGAAGCCGGCTCGCGGCTGCGGAGGCAACATGAAGCAGGCGTACGCGCTGCTCGCGCTGCTGTGCGCATGCGGCGCAGAGGAATCCGGCCCTCTACCCTCTTCTATCGGCAGTTCCGGGACGGGAGGAACTGGCGGCGAGCCGGCGCCCTTGCCGAACCCGCTCGGGCGCGACCGCTGCAAGCCGCCGGCGGGGACGACCGGCTCACCGCAAACCATCGAGCAAGCCGTGGCGCTGCTCAACGCGCTCCCGAAACCCACGAGCGTCGCCTGCTTCGTGGAGAGCTTGGACCGCCCGCTGACCATCCACTCTAGCGACAGCTCTTTCAGCGCTCAGCCCGCGCTGTCGAAGAAGAGCCCGCGAGTCTTCATCAAGACGGGGGAGCTTTGGTCTACCATCGTGATGGACGGCGACGGGAGCAAGCTCATCGAGTTTGGCTACCTGCTCCCCGGTACCTTGCGCTCCATCAAGGGGGAGTTGGAGCTCCCACTGGAGGCGCCGGTAGCGCCGAGCGCGCCCTACGACCGCGTGCGCTTCGGGGAGGGCACGGCTTGCGGCCTCTGCCACTCCGAAGAGCGGCTGGAGCCGGTGAGCGGGGCCGGCAACGCTTTCTCGTCGATCGCCTTTCGGCCTCGGACGGACACCTTCGTGAGTGTGGAGGCGCTGCGGCAGGAGGCGCAGACCTGCAACTGGCAAGCCGAGCCTCACCGCTGCGAGATGCTGGCTGCCGTGTTCGGAGGTGGCCCGGTCGTGGAGGGCGCGTTTCCCCCGACCATGAGCACGTTCTTTTAGTCCTCGGGCTTCTTCGGCGTCTCCGTCTCTAGCCGAGCGCCGTCTACCTGAGTCTCCAGTCGCTGCTTCTGCTTCAGCTCCTGCAGACGCTCCGCCTTGGTGCGGCCGTGCAGGCGGCGGTTCGTCTCGGCCTGCTTCTCCCGCTCTTGCTTGGCCTTCTGCTTCCGAAACTTGTTGAGGTTGACGACCTTGGCCATGCTTCGTGGTCCAACCTTGGCAGCTCTAGCGAGCCGCGGGTAGCGAGCCGCTCAAATCTCGATTTGAGAGCCTATCTCCATCACGCGGCTCGGCGGGATGCCGAAGAACGCGGTCGCGGGCTGCGCGTTGCGCGTCAGAAATGCGAACATCCGCTCGCGCCACAGCGCCATGCCAGGGTTCTTGGTGGGTAGCACCGTCTCCCGGCCGAGGAAGAACGTCGTGAACTCCAAGGAGTAGCCGCTGAATTTCGCGTGATCCAGCAGCTCGGGCACGTTCGGCGTTTCCATAAAGCCGTAACGCGCGGTCGCTCGCCAGAAGCCGTTCGGCAGCTCCTCGATCTTGACCCGCTCCGAGAGCGGGATCCGCGCCGTCTTCTCCGTGATGATGGTGAGGAGCAGCACGCGGTCGTGCACGGCGCGCATGTGCAGGAAGCCTTGCAGCAGCGCGGGCGGAGTGCCGGTGTCGTTGCCGGTCATGTACACCGCGGTCCCCGGGACGCGCGCCGGGCGCTCCAGGATCATGAGCTCGAAGAAGTCCTCGATCGGAACGGTGCGCTCCTTGATCTTGTCGAACAAGAGCTGACGGCCGCGGCGCCAGGTCGTGAACACGGTGAACATGAAGGCGCCGACGGCGAGCGGAAACCAGCCACCGTGCGCGATCTTCGTCAGGTTCGAGCCCAAGAACACGAGCTCCAAGCAGAGCAGCGGCACCGTGACGAGCAGCGCCGTCCCAACCGCCCACTTCCACTGCAGCCGCGCGACCACGTACGCGAGGAGCGTGGTGATGGTCATGTCTAGAGTGACGGCGACGCCGTAGGCCGCGGCCAATCCGCTCGAGCTACCGAAGCCCCACACGGCCGCGATGGCCGCGATCATCAGCAGCCAGTTGACGATGGGAACGTAAATCTGCCCGATATGATGGGCGGAAGTGTGCAGGATGCGAACGCGCGGCAAAAAGCCGAGCATCAGCGCCTGCCGCGTGACCGAGAAGGCGCCTGAGATGAGCGCCTGCGACGCGATGATGGTGGCCATGGTGGACATGACCACCAGCGGGTACAGGGCCCAGCTCGGCGCCAAGTTGTAAAACGGGCTCTCCAGCGCGCTCGGTCGGTCCAGAAGCAGCGCGCCTTGGCCAAAGTAGTTGAGGAGCAAGCCCGGCAAAGCGATCGTGAACCAAGCGGTGCGGATCGGCTTCGCGCCGAAGTGGCCCATGTCCGCGTAGAGCGCCTCGCCGCCCGTCACCACCAGGAAGACGGAGCCGAGCACCAGGAAGGCAAGCTTGCCGTTGCGCGTGAAGAACCAGACCGCGTGCGCCGGGTTGACGGCCTCCACGATGCCTGGGTGCCGCACGATGTTGTAGATACCGAGGCCGGCCAAGGTCATGAACCAGAGCAGCATCACCGGGCCGAAGATGGCGCCCACGCTGCCGGTGCCGCGCCGCTGGGCGGAGAACAACAGCAGCAGGATGCCGCTGGCGATGGGCAAGATCAGCGGCTTCAGAGCCGGCGTCGCGATCTCGAGGCCCTCCACCGCGCTCAGCACGGAGATGGCGGGCGTGATGATGCCGTCACCGAACAACAGCGAGGCTCCGAACAGCCCGAACGTCAAAGCCAGCCGATGCGCCCACGGGCGCATGCCCTTGCTGGACACCGCCAGCGCGGTCAGCGCCAAGATACCGCCCTCACCCGCGTTGTCCGCGCGCAGCACGTAGGCCACGTACTTGAGCGAGATGACGATCATCAACGCCCAGAACACGAGCGAGACGATGCCGTACACGTTGGGCGGGCTCGCGGCCACGCCGTGGGAGTGGTTCAAGCACTCGCGGAGCGCGTACAGCGGGCTCGTACCGATATCCCCGAATACGACGCCCAGCGACGCGAGCGTGACCGCGAAGAGCCCCTTGTTCGCTTCCCCGTGACCGTGGTCGTGCTCATGACCGGGGCCGTCTTTTGACGCTGGTTGCGCGGTCGAATCGCTTGCCGGCGCCTGGCCGTCACTCATCGGTTCGGGATCTATCCCACCCGCTCGGCGCTGGGAACGGTTTCCGGCTCAGTCGGGCGGTCGGCACGGGCAACGCGGAGTGCCCGGGAAGATTCGCCTCGCTGGAGGTGCCGCGTTTGACGAGGCGTTTGACGCGGCGGCGGCACGACTGTCGCGTGAAGCACCGCTGGCAAATATTTGGCCCCCATGCACCGGACAGAAGCTCGTCGCCCCTCACGCGTGTGCCCGTAGCCCCTCACACGCATGCCGATTGCGTCCGCCTCATGGCACGCGGCCATCTCCCCTGCTCGCAGCGGTCGCACCGAAGTCGAGCGCACCGGAACGCGTCGAGTGCACAGCCAAGCCTCGGCGAGCGGAGCGGCAGCGCGCTTTGGAAGCTCACGCGTCGCGACTGCGCTGCCGCCCTGCGTCAGTGCGCGAGTCTCAGCTTGATGCGTCGATCACGGATCGCAGCGCCATCAGTCGGTGACGCGGCTGGCATCGATACCATCGGCCGTTCGCCTGAGCCGCCTGCGGCTTGGACGCAATCGCCGTCGAGTCTTCCCACCGTTCGTCTCGCACTCGAAGGGAGCTCGGCGAGCACTCCTCGGTTGGTGTGAGATGTCTCCGCGGAGCACGGACCGCGCACGTTTGTAGTATCTTCGCGTGCATGAGTGAGCTTGCCGTGAAGTCGAAGGACAGCTGCCGTTGGGACTTGGTGTCGCTGGGTGAAGTGATGCTGCGCTTGGATCCGGGTGAAGGCCGGGTCGCCACGACGCGCGGGTTTCAATGCTGGGAGGGCGGCGGCGAGTACAACGTCGCGCGAGGGCTCAAGCGCTGCTTCGGGCTGGACACCGCGGTCGTCACTGCCTTCGCCGACAATCCCATCGGGCGCTTGGTGCAAGACTTGATTTACCAGGGCGGCGTCGACCAAAGCTACGTGAAGTGGGTTGCTTACGACGGCATCGGCCGCGCGGTACGAAACGGGCTGAATTTCACGGAGCGCGGCTTCGGCGTGCGCGGCGCGGTCGGCGTCTCGGACCGCGGTAATACCGCGTGCTCGCAGCTGAAACCGGGTGACATCGATTGGGACCG
The DNA here is from genome assembly GCA_004193285.1 of Myxococcales bacterium. Lineage (GTDB taxonomy): Bacteria > Myxococcota_A > Polyangia > Polyangiales > Polyangiaceae > PMG-095. The sequence goes on from SECP01000038.1 coordinate 23,283, forward strand.
CGTCTTCGGCAAGGACGGCGCTCGTTGGTTTCACACCGGCGGCATCTTCGCGGCGCTGAGCGAGTCCACACCGCTCGTCGCGAAGGAGGCGATGGCCGCCGCCAAGAAGCACGGCACCATCGTCTCGTACGATTTGAACTACCGCGAGAGCTTGTGGAAGGGCATCGGTGGCAAGACCAAGGCTCAGCAAGTCAACAAGGACTTGGCGCAGTACGTAGACGTGATGATCGGCAACGAGGAAGACTTCACGGCCTCACTCGGCATCGAGATCCCGGGCATCGACGAGAACTTTTCCAGCTTGGACCCCGCGCACTTCAAAAAGATGATCGAGACCGCCCGCAAGGCGTACCCGAACTTTCAGGTCGTCGCGACGACGCTGCGCAACGCCAAGACCGCGACCAAGAACGACTGGGGCGCGGTCTGCTCCTACGGCGACCAGTTCTTCAGCGCAGAAAACCGGTTGGACGTGGAGATCTTCGACCGCGTCGGCGGCGGGGATTCATTCGCGAGTGGGCTCGTCTACGGCTTCTTGAACGGCAAGGGGCCGCAGTTCGCGGTGGACTGCGGCGCCGCCCACGGCGCGCTCGCGATGACGACGCCCGGAGACACGAGCATGGCCACCAAGGAGGAAGTGTTCAAGCTGATGCAGGGCGGCAGCGCCCGCGTCTCCCGCTGAAGCACGGCCGAGCGCGAGGTGGAGCTCGAGCGACCCAGCTCGCGGCCAGGATCCGGCACTGAAGTATCCCGGCCTCGGCGCGAGCTGCGTCTGGTAACGTCCGCGGTGCATGGCTCCGCGCATCACCAAGCTCGAGGTTCCGGTTTCAGTGTTGGGCGAAGGTCCGGTCTGGTCCGACCGCGACGCTTGCCTCTACTTCGTGGACATCATGTCTCATCGGCTCCAGTCGTACGCGCCCGAAACGGGTGAGTATCGAAAGTGGACGTTCGATACCTACGTGGCTTCGGTCGCGGAATGCAGGTCCGGCGGCCTCATCCTCGCGGTGGGGGACCGCGTGGTGCGCTTCGACCCGAGCCGCGGCGAAAGCTCACTCGAGGAGTTGGTGGTGCTCGAGCGCGACCGCCCGCAAAACCGGCTGAACGACGGCAAGGTGGACCCGTGGGGGCGCTTCTGGGTCGGCTCGCTGCGGCGCGACGAAGCCGCCCCCGACGCACGCCTCTGGTGCGTTCTCCCCAGCGGCGAAGCGCGTTTGATGCGCGAAGGCATCACCGTCAGCAACTCGCTCGCGTTCGACGCGACGCGTGAGCGCATGTATTTCGCAGACTCGCCGACCGGATTGATCGAGCAAGCGACGCTCGGAAGCTCCGGTGAGCTGTCGCCCTTCACCGCCTTCGCGCGGGCCGGCAAAGGCGCGCCGGACGGCAGCTGCACGGACCGAGAAGGTTACCTGTGGAACGGCGAGTGGGGCGGCCACCGGATTTGCCGCTACGCGCCGGACGGCACGTTGGACCGCGTGCTGGAGATGCCAGTGAGCCGCCCCAGCTGCTGCACTTTCGGCGGCCGGGACCACCGGACTTTGTTCGTGACCTCCGCCCATGTCGGCATGTCCGAGGAAGAGCTGCGCAAAGATCCCCACGCCGGGTCCCTCTACAGCGTGGAGCTAGAAGACGCGCAGGGGTTGCCCGCCGATCGATTCGCTCTCTAAGCGAGGCTGGAGGGTCAGAACTCGCGGCAATCGGTGGGCGCGTCCAGCGCTCCGAAGTTGTACGGTCTGGCCTGCTTCACCAGCAGCCTGCGCTGCGCGCCGATCAGCTTCCACTCGATCTGCATCGCGAACAGCGAGTTTTCCAGGCTGGGGTCGATGAGCGGGCGAAAGTGGCGATGAATGGAGTCCAGTGCGCAGCCCAGCCCCTGAATCTCCGCGAAGGTGAGCACGTCGTGCCCGCGCGAGAGGCTGGAGCGAGCCTGGTAATCCACCTTGGGTTGACGCGGGGGCGGGGTGTACACCATCTCGTCGCTGGTCACCCCCGGCGCCGGGTTGGTGACGGAGGCTTCGCCCACCTGCGCGTTGAGGTAGTACTGGCTGTCGCGCGTCGCATGCAGCGCGTTGCGGCTGATGCCGACGCCTTGAGCGGCTTCCTTCCACGCTTCGTGCACGAGCACCGCCATCGCCGCCTGGGACTGCTGCACGTGACCGAACTCGCGCTCGTCGTAGGCCCGGGTGTTCCACAGGCTGGCCCAGACGTCACGGAGACCGTCCTCCAGCGAAGTTGAGGAGCCCTCGATGTCCGCGCTGGTGGAAGCGTGCAGCCCCGCGCCGTTGAAGGTGGGCAGGTCCTCGGTGTTGCTGCTGCTGCGTAGCCGCAGCTTCGTCGTCCCGAAGACCTCCGTGACGTAGCTCTGCAGCTCGGCGAGCAGCTCGGGATCCACCGGATGGTCGAGCACGAGGTGTCGCACGCGGTCCAGCCCGTCTGCGTGCGCGGCCGGGTCCGCGCGAAACTCCGGATCTTCCTCCAGCTCGGCCAGGAGTGCTTCGGCCCCGCTGGCGCTAAAGTGCTCTGCATAGTGGGCAAACGGGATCACGAACGCGTTCGGCGGCACGTACAGTGGCACCGTGAACGTCGGGCAGTACGGGCCCACGACTCGCACCCGGTAGAGCTCCGCGATACCCGCCGCCTTGGAGCCGATGCTCGGGATCGCGGAGTAGTCCACGCTCGTTAGCGGCACCAGCCCGCGCACGGAGAGGTCGCGCTCCGGCACGAGGCGTGGACCGGTGGGCGTGCGCGCGCGCCAGTACTCGTCCGCTTCGGCGCCCGTCGCTTCGCGGATGGCAAAGTCGGTCGCCTTGACCTCGAGCCGCACGAGCTTGCCGAACAGCTTTTGGAGCCGCGCGTCGCTCCGCGCGGCGCGCAGCGCCATGTTCGGTGTACCGCGACCCTGGGCCAGCACGTTCACGTGCGCGAGCGGCGTTTGAAATGCCTCCGTGATCAAGCCGCCCATGAACGCGGACTCGTTGGGAACGTCGTCCGTCACCACGATCACGTTGGGCCCGAGCTCCGCCGTCTCCAGCTCGTGCGCAGGCACGAACGTCAGAGTACCGAACCCGACCGCGGGGTTGAGCGGCTGGTAAGTGAGCCCCACGTAAGGCGCGTTGGGTCCGACGATCGGGGTCGTGCCCTCCACGGCGCGAAGCTCCGTGATTTGGCGACCTTCGGTCGGGCGAATCGACCACTCCGTGGGGTCCGGCACCGTCTTCATCACCGCAAAGAAGGCGCGCCTCATCTGCGGGCCGATGATGGCGTCGCCGGGGGTGAACTCGACCGTCTTGCTCCCATTGGTGTGCAAGACCAGCGTGCCGAGCAGGTAACGCCGACCCTCCACGCGGAAGTAGTTGTCCTGGCTGAACAGAGTCCAGCCTTGGTTGAACTCGCGTGCTTGCTCCGGGTCGCAGCGGTCGAGGTGCGGCTCGCCCTGTATCTGCTCCCGAATCCACGTGTAGTGCAGCGCCCAGTCGCGGTTGCCCAGCAGATGCACCACATCCCCCGCTTCCATGTCGACGACGAACTTCACGCCCTGGTCACCGACCTCCGTGCCGCCCGTCGCGAGGCTTTCGAAATCGCCGGGCGTCGCCAGCCGATGGGCGCGACCTCCGGCTAGAACGCGCGAAGCGACCTCGACGCAGTCTTCGTTGGCGAGCCCCGGGCTCGGATTGGCACAGAAGCGCAGGCTGCCTCCGCCGTCCGGCACGCGAGCAAGCGAGGCTCCCTCCGGGAAGCTCATGAAGTCCACGCGGTCGGCGAAGGTCTCGGTGCCGGACTTCCACAGGGTGACCACGCCCTCGCGCGCCGGCGCCGAGAGCGGGTCCACGTCTGCGGTCGGGATCGGCACGAGGACGCGCTCGCCGGGTCCGAGCGTCGTCACCTCTTCCGGCCACGCGAGGAGCCGCCCACCGCTCGAATCCGGCCAAGATACCCCCGGCGCCATCGGGGCGAGACGCAGCGCGTAATCCCCGAGGTCGACGTCGTCCTTGCTCGAGCTCGTCACTTCGACGAAGCCGGACGGCTCCAGCAGCAGCTCGCTGATGACGAGGGGAGCGCCAACCGCAGGATACGGGAGCTTCCAGGTGTAGGGCTCGAACTCGACGTCGTCCCTCAAGTTGGGCGGCTCGGGAGGCTGACAGGTGCCGCCATTTTCGCGCTCCGGCGTCGCGTAGCGACAAACCGAAAACTCCCCCGTGCCGTCCGGCAAGCGTGCGTAGCTCTCCGAGCGGGGCAGCTCCGGGACTTCCACCTTGTCCACCAACTCGCAGTCTTTGGACCACAAGAGCACCGGGGTGCCCGAGCTCGAGAGCTTGAACGGCAAGTGCAGCGGCCCCTGCTCCGGCTCGTCGTCGGCCCACAGCAACACCGTTTCACCAGGTTTCAGCTCGAGCTCCGGAAGGGCGGTCGCTTCGCGCGACTCGTCCGCGATCGCGTACTCCGCGAGCGAGATGCTCTCGTCGCCGGTGTTGACGAGCTCGATGAAGTCGTCGGTCTCGCCCCGCTCGTCCACCCAGGCCCCGTCGTTGCCCGTCATCACTTCGTTGATGCGCAGCGTGCGGGCCGCGCTCGGCAGCTCGTAGCGAGCCAAGCTGTAACCACACCGATGGCCAACGAACGTCGTCTCGACCGCGCCGCCGGAGCCCGAGCAGCCCCCAAGCGCGACCGCGATGGCGAGGAGGAGGTGCTTCATGGCCAATGGACCCAGCAGCATGCCCCATGCCAGGCGCCGGGCCGAGCTGTCGGCAGATAACCCGAATAATAACGCTACGTTACAACGGCGAGTCGGCGAGTGACGTGGCGCCAGCTGTGCCAAACCGGGAACGAATTGCCAGGTGATCGGCGATCCGCCGCCAATTCGCCTCGCATGAGTCGATATGCCTCGCTACCCTTCCATAAACCCGCGGGTTTACATCGTTGCTGAGGCAGGCATGCCACGTGCACAGTGCGGTTCGGCCTTCCAATGAAGCAGCGCCCCCAGGTTGAGGTGGATCCGTCCGCAGACACGGACCCCAGGTTGATTGAGACGCGCTTCGTGGACCCGACCAGCCCGCGCCGCGTCGACTTGGAGGAGCTGCGGGTGGCGCCCCCGCCTCGCCCCCAGTCGATTCCGGACGTCGGCGCCATCATCGGCGAAGTGTACGAGGTCACCGGCGAGCTCGGCGGTGGAGCCATGGGCGTCGTGCTCTCGGCGGTGGACCGCGTGCTGGAGCGCCGCGTCGCCATCAAGCTCATCCGGTCCACCTTGAACGCGGAGGACTTCCGCACCCGATTCATGCTCGAGGCGCGCGCCATGGCCCTCGTTAGCCATCCGAACGTCGTCACCATCCACGCCTTCGGGGAGCACCACGGCAACCCCTACATGGTGATGGAGCTGGTGGAGGGCCAAACCCTCGACAAGTGGCTCACCGAGAATGGGCCGCGCCCAGATCTGGACGTCGCACTTCGGATCTTGAACCAGGTCTGCTTGGGGGTGAGCGCCATCCACGCAGCCGGTACGCTGCATCGAGATCTCAAGCCCAGCAACATCTTGCTGGACGACCAGCTGCGCGCGCGCGTCTCGGACCTCGGGCTCGCGGTTCAGTTTCAAGACGGCACGCTCATCAAAGAGCTGGTCGGGACTCCCGGCTACATCGCCCCCGAAATTCAGTTCGACGTGACCGCGGAGGGCGGCGCCACCCCGCAGAGCGACCTGTACTCGCTCGCCTGCATGGCGTTCGAGCTACTCACCGGCGAGCCGCCCTACAACGCGAGTGACGACCTTGCCCTCGCCGTGCTGCACGCGACTGCGGGCGTTCCACTCGCGAGCGACATCCGCCGCGATTTACCGCGCGCTTTCGACCAAGTCCTCTCTCAATCTCTCGCCAAGGATCCGAAGCAGCGCATGCAAAGCGTGGAGCTGTTCCGCCGCGCGCTGATGGAGGCTCGCAACGACAGCCTGGAGCCGGTGCGCATCCTGGTCGCGGAAGACGATCAAGACTTTCGCGAGCTGCTCCAGCTGGTGCTCGCTCAAGAGTTTCCGGGGGCGGACATCGAGTGCGTCGCGGACGGCCGCCAAGCCATCGCCGCTTTCGACCGCAAGCCCGCGTCGGTCATGGTGCTGGACCTGCAAATGCCGGAGATGGACGGCATGGCGGTCACCGCTCTGCTGCGGGCGCGGCCCCAGGCTCTGCAAGTGCCAATCATCGTGCTCAGCGCCTCCGGTGGTCCCAAAGAGTGGCAGATGTTGTCGTCGCTCGGCGCCGATCGCTTCTTGGTCAAGCCCGTCAATCTTGACGACGTGATCAGCACCATCCGCCGGGCCACGCGCGAGCGCTCGAGTCGTAACCCGGCGCCGATCAGCACGCGCTCGTGCGCGTAGCCTAGCTGTCGAGCGCGCTCCGCAGCTCGACCTCGTACACGTGCTTCAGCTCGGCGAGCGCGCCGACCGCTGCGCGAAACGCTTGGGGCCGGGTCGCGGGGGCGAGCTCGAGCTGCGGTCCCAGCGCGCGGACGCGTTCATGTAGCCGCGAGTAAGCGCCGCGCACACGAGGCGCGACGCGTGGCTCCACGCTCGTAGCGAGCTCCTCGAGGCCGCCTCGGTAGAGCGCCTCCGTGCCAATCAGCAGCGCTAGCATCACGTCGGTGGAAGTGCGGCTGTAGTAACCTTCCACCGCGAGCTCGGGCGCCGTTGGCGCGACCATGAGGCGAGCTGCGCGGTCCAGCTTGCCGCGAACCAGCTCCAGTGTGTCCACGCTCTGCGCCCCGAGCGCTTCTACGCTGCGCGCGCCTTGCGCTGCGAAAGAGCGCGAAAACGCGCGCGCGTCTCCGAGCTCGCGCGACAGGCGCCGGGCGTAGCCGAGGACGTTCGCCGTGAGCTCGAGCGCATAGCTCCGCAGCTTTGCGTCTTCGGCCGCGCCCTCGAACCGCGGCGCGAACAACACCTGCTCGAGCGCCCATAGGCCGCGCGCTTCCACTCCCGCGCTCTCCACCACCTGCTCGCCCACGACCGGCGCGGCGAGCAAGCTGTCGATGGCCGCCGCGCTCGCGGGCCAGAACGCAGCGCGTTGAAACGCCTGGCTGCTGGCGAAGGGCCCGCTCCGAAACGCCTGCGCGCGCTTCCAAGCGAGGGCGGCGGCGGCGAACGCCCGCCGGGCTTGCTCCCGCGTCGCGGCGCTCGGTGCTGCCTGGAAAGTCCGCACCGCAGCGTACAAGTCCAGCGTGCGTTGCAGGAGGTCGCGCGCCATCTCCGCCACGACCTCCCGCACCAGGCCCTCCAGCACCGCCGTTCGGTCCCGTGGGCGGCAGCCGCCGACGAGCGGAGCCGCCAGCAGCAGGGCCAAGCTGCGTCGCTTCAACGCGCGTTTCGCTCCCAGCTGAAGACGGCGGGGGTGGAAGGATCGACGTGCAGGCGCAGCCACTCCGTGCGGGGCGTGGTGGTCGAGCCCTGTACGACGATGCGGGTCAGGTTCGGCGCTGCGGTCGTAACCTTGTGGAGCGGGTTGCCGCTTTCGAGCGGCTTGTCGGCGAGGAAAAAGTGCGAGTCGCCTTCCAAGAGCAGGACCGGCTTTCCGAAGGCCTTGGAGCGCGTCGCGAGCTTCTGGACGATGGCGTCGAACGCGTCCAGCGGAACGTTGTTGGCCACCGAGAAGGCGTCGAACATATCCGCTTGCATGAAGATCACGACGCCGGCTGCGCTCTGCCCGACTGCGATGTCGAACAAGCGATCGAGCCAGGCCAAGGTGGCGGCGCTCCGCGCAGTGCGCTCGGCGTTGCGGCGGGCCGGGTCGTCGACTTTGGTGCCGGTGGTGTCGTCCGCGTACCAGGGCGGCGTGCTGTCGTTGCTACCGACCACGTGCACGGTACCGAAAGCCACGGAAGCGTCGAACCAGAGCTGGTTCTCGACGAATTTTTCGAAGCCAACGTCGTCCGCCTGCGTCATGACCTGCTTGAAGCCGCCGCCCAAGGCGAGGCCCGGCACCGGGTAAAACAGCTTGCGCAGCGCCTCGAGCCGCTCCAGCGGGTCATAGGCACCGTTGTTCGCGCGGTGGCAGTCGGTCCACTCGTTGTCACCCGGCGTGAAGACGAGCGGGACGGAGAGGGTCGAAAAACCGGCGAAGATTTGCGCGAAGTAGGCGTCGTCGCAGCGGCTGCTGCCGTTTTTGATGTCGCCGAGATGCACGACGGAAGAGATGCGGGAGTCCGCCGTGATCGCCGCGAGCAGGTTCGGAAAATCTTCGATCTGAGCCGCGCCGTACGGAGTGTCACCGATGATGGCGAGGTCCAGCGGCTGAGTCGCGGTGGAGAACCAGGGCGGCGCCTCCCAATCGACGGTGAGCTCGCCGCGACCGTTGCGGACTAGCTTGAGCAAGATCTTGGCTACGTCCAAATCGTCGATGCGCGTCGTGATCACCTTCTCGGCGACCCAATTGGGTACGCTGCTCGTCGTCACTTTGGAGCATTTGCTCGCGAAGGCGCTCCCGTTCACCTTCACTGCCCCGACGGGCAGACCGGTCACGGTGAGCTTGGGGCTGGTGCTCGGCGCAAGCTCGAACGTCTTCGTGACGGAGCGCGAGCCGGCGATCGTCACTCGCAAGCAGGCGGCGTCGCTGGGTACGCTGGAGAGCATGAGCTCCAGGCTACCGACGCTCTCTGGGCCCCCGTCGGCGTCGACGGGCGCGTCGGGGTCAGCGCCGCTGCAACCGGCCAGGGAGAGGAAGGAAAGTGCAGCGCCCAAAATCGAGGAAAAGCGTCGTTCGAACATGTGGTGGCTCCTGAGCCGCCTTTTGGCACCAGCCGGAAACGCGCCGATGACGGTAGGACCAGATCTTCGCAACGCGATCGCGACGAACGCGCGCGCGGGGAGCTCGAGCGCGCACGAACCGGGGGCTCGGCGCCGTTGACTTCTGGCGCGCCGGTGGACCGCGTGACTCACGGAAACATCGGAAGTTCGAGTGGTGCGGGTGCGGCGACAAAGCTGCCGCAAAGTGCAGCACCCTCCGGGAAGGCCGCTGAGTTAGAGCCGAAATCGTGAATCTCGAAGTGGACGCGCCCTCCGACCCTGCGTACGTGGAGCGGCTCCCCTTCCTGGCCGGCGGGGGCGAGCTCGGTGAGCTCATCCGGGCCAAAGACTGGACCCGCTCGCCGCTCGGTTCTCCTCACACCTGGCCCAAGAGCCTGCGCACCTGCGTGCGCATCATCCTCACCTCCACTCAGCCGATGTTCGTGTGGTGGGGGCCGGAGCTCATCAACCTTTACAACGACGCCTACAAGGCCATCGTGGGCGGCAAGCACCCGCTCGCCCTGGGGCAGCCGGCGCGCGAGGTTTGGCGCGAGATCTGGGATCAAGTCGAGCCGCGCGCGACCTCCGCAATGCGGGACAACGCGGGCACTTACGACGAAGCGCTCTTGCTCATCATGGAGCGCAACGGCTACCCGGAAGAGACGTACTACACGTTCTCCTACAGCCCCGCTCCCAACGATGACGACTCGGTGGGCGGCATCATCTGCGCGAATACCGACGACACCCTGCGCATCGTCGGTCAGCGTCAACTCAAGACCCTCAGCGATCTGGGACGCAACGCCGACGCGCGGTCCGCGGCCGAGGCGTGCGCACAGGCGGCGCGTACGCTCGCCTACTCCTCTCGAGATCTGCCGTTCGCGCTCGTCTACCTCGTGTCCGAAGCCAGCGGCACCGCGACCCTGGTGGGAAGAAGCGGCATCGCGGCGGACCACGCGGCCGCGCCCGCCACGCTCGATTTGCTCGACCAGACCCGCTGGCCCGTGGGGCCTGCCTTCCGGGCCCAGCAGACTCTCCTGGTGGAGGGCTTGGCGGAGCGGTTCGGGGCGATCCCGACCGGCGCCTGGGAGCTGCCGCCGACCCGCGCCGCCGTCGTACCCATCGCCTCCAGCGGCGCCACCGGTGCTGCGGCGGTCCTGGTCGTCGGGCTCAACCGCTTTCGGTTGTTCGACGGCGCCTACGCGGACTTCCTTGGGCTCGTAGCGGGCCAGATTGGCAGCAGCGTCGCCAACGCGGAGGCGTACGAACGCGAGCGGCAGCGCGCCGAAGAGCTCGCCGAGCTCGACCGGGCCAAGACCACCTTCTTCAGCAACGTGAGCCATGAGTTCCGCACTCCCCTCACGCTGATGCTCGGCCCGCTGGAGGACGCGCTGCGCTCTCCAGCGCACGCCCTTTCCGGCGAGAACCTGGACACGACGTACCGCAGCTCGCTGCGCCTGCTGAAGCTCGTCAATTCGCTGCTGGATTTCTCGCGTATCGAAGCCGGCCGAGTCCAAGCTTCTTTTGCGCCAACCCAGCTCGGGGCGCTCACCACGGACCTGGCGAGCGCGTTTCGGTCCGCGCTGGAGCGCGCAGGGCTCGAGCTCACGGTCGAGTGCGCAGAGCTCCCCGAGGCGATCTACGTCGACCACGACATGTGGGAGAAGATCGTGCTCAACCTGCTGTCGAACGCGCTCAAGTACACCTTCGCGGGGGGCGTCCGCGTATCGCTCCAGCTCGAGGACCACTCGGCCGTGCTCCGGGTGAGCGACACCGGGACCGGGATTCCCGCCGCGGAGCTGCCGCACGTCTTCGAGCGCTTCCGGCGGGTAGAAGGCGCCCGCTCCCGCACCCATGAAGGTACCGGCATCGGGCTCGCGCTCGTGCACGAGCTGGTGCGGCTTCACGGCGGCAGCATTCACGCCGAGAGCACGGTAGACGTCGGCAGTACCTTCATCGTGCGAATTCCGCGCGGCAGCGCGCACTTGCAGGCCGAGCGCTTGGGGGCGCCACGGGCGCTCGCCTCCACCGCCACGGGCGCTTCTGCCTTCGTTCAGGAGGCCCTGCGTTGGCTCCCGGGGGCACCCCCGAGCGGAAACGCGGCTTCGCTCACGAGCGCCGTGACCGCGCTCGAGACCGGCACCGTACCGGACTTGGCGACGTGCGTGCTGGTCGCCGACGACAACGCCGACATGCGCGAGTACGTCTCCCGCTTGCTGCGTGAGCGATGGAGCGTCGTCTCCGTATCGGACGGTGCCCAGGCTCTAGCCGCCATCCGCGAGCAGCTGCCGGATTTGGTTCTCACGGACGTGATGATGCCGAACCTGGATGGATTCGGGCTGCTAAGCGCGCTGCGCATGGACGCCAAGACGCGGGAGCTGCCAGTCATCATGCTCTCGGCGCGGGCAGGAGAGGAGTCGCGCGTCGAGGGGCTGGAGGCGGGCGCGGACGACTACCTCGTGAAGCCGTTTTCGGCGCGGGAGCTCCTGGCGCGCGTCGCCACGCATTTGCAGGTTTCGCGGCTGAGGGCGGAGGCGCAGCGGCAGCGCGAGCGGCTCTTCGAGATCTTCATGCAGGCGCCCACGCCGGTGGCGGTGCTCTCCGGACCGGACCTGCGCTTCGAGGTGGCAAACGCGCCCTTCTGCGAGATGGTCGCGCGGACCGGCCTCGTGGGCCGCACCCTGCGCGAGTCGTTCCAAGAGCCGGGCGCGTTCGACTCCGTGAGCGAGGTGGAGCGCGCGTTCGGCGAGGGTAAGGTGCTGCGCGTGGAGGAGCGGCTCGTTCCTTTGGTGCGTCACGGTAAGATCGCGGAAGGCTACTTCTCCTATGTTTGCCAGCCCATCTTCGAGCCCGGGGGCAAGGTGGATGGCATCATCGTGGTCGCGACCGAGGTCACGGAAAGTGTCCTCGCGCGTCAGCGCGTGGACGGCCTGCGCGACGCCGCGGAGCGCGCCAACCGTGCCAAGGACGAGTTCTTGAGCACCTTGAGCCACGAGCTGCGCACCCCGCTCAACGCCATCGTCGGCTGGTCTCGCTTGCTGCGTACCGGCTCGGTGCCGGCCGAAAGCCAAGCGCGGGCGCTGGAGACGATCGAGCGAAACGCCCGCATTCAAGCGCGGCTCGTGGAGGACATGCTGGACCTTTCTCGCATCGAGCAAGGCAAGCTGGTGATCAGCGTTGGGCCTCTGGAGATGGTGCGCGTGGTCGAGGCCGCCATCGACGCTCTGCGCCCCGCCGCCGAGGCCAAGCAGATCAAGCTGCAACCGGTGCTGGACTCGCACGCCACCATCGTGGGCGACGCGGACCGCCTGCAGCAGGTGGTCTGGAACCTCCTCTCCAACGCCATCAAATTCACGAACAAGGGTGGGCGCGTTCAAATCCGCTTGCGGCGCGAGCGCTCCTTCGTCGAGGTCGCGGTCGCCGACAACGGTCAAGGCATCGACCCTCAGTTCCTGCCGCACGTCTTCGACCGCTTCCGCCAGGGCGACCAGAGCTTCACCCGCCAAGCCGGCGGGCTCGGACTAGGGCTCGCGATCGTGCGGGCAGTGGTGGAGCTACACGGCGGAGAAGTGACGGCGCACAGCGAAGGCCGGGAGCTCGGCGCGAGCTTCGTCGTTCGGCTCCCGGTCGCGCCGCTGCGCGCTGACTCGCCCGGGCAGCCGAGCCCCGCCGCCTCTTCTTTGGACGTACCGCCTACGTTCGAGGCGCCGCCGGCGCTCAGTGGCTTGCACGTCTTGGTCGTGGATGACGAGCCGGAGACGCGCGCTTTGCTGCAGTTCGTGATCGAGCAGTGCTCGGCCCGGGTCACGACCGCCGGCTCCGTTCCGGAAGGCCTGGCCGCGCTCGGGCAAGGCGAGTTCGACTTGCTCATTTCCGACATCGGCATGCCGGGCGAGGACGGCTACTCGTTCGTGCGCAAGGTGCGCGAGCTCCCGGAGGAGCGCCGGAGCCGCATCCCTGCGCTCGCGCTGACCGCGTACGCACGGGTGGAGGACCGCACGGCGGCGCTGCGGGCGGGGTTCAACATGCACCTCGCCAAGCCTATCGATCCGAACGAGCTGCTCGTCGTGCTGGAGACGCTCGTTCGAACCGTACGCAACTGAGCGAGCTCGCGGCGCGCCTCGCGTCAGGAACGGGCGCGCGGCGCTTGCGCGCTGCTGCGAGTGGCCAAGTAGACGAGCTCCGTGCGGTTCTCGACGCCGGCCTTGGACAAGATCGAGGACACCTGATTTTTCACGGTGCTGGGTGAAGTGCCCAGCCTCCGCGCGATGTGCGCGTTGGTAGCGCCCCGCGTGAGGTGCCACAGCACGTCTTGCTCCCGCTCGGTGAGCGGAGGCGCGAAGAGCTCGGCCCCCGCAACCTGGATGGGCATCTCGTAGAGCCTCTTTCCGAGGGCGAGGATGGGCAGCGCGGGCAGGAGCTGGGCGAGCTCGTCCCCGAACGGCGCGCCGCGGCCCATGCGGCCGAAGTAGGCGCAACCGATGGTCGCGCCGTGCAGCTTCAGCACCGAAAGGCCGATAGAGTGGATACCGTGGCGCGCGATGACCTCGTGATAAAACGGCATCCGGTCACGCTCGTCGGCGGTGAACGCCTCGTGGTCGGACACCGCGCCGCCTGCTCTCGCCGCCGCTGCGTTCAAGCGCCGGCGATCGTCCCAGTAGCGATCCGCGTGCCTTTCACAATCCGCGACGACCCGCGTGTCAACGCCGGAGACGGAGGGGTCCGGAACATCCTCTCGCTCGGCGGCGCCGACGTACAGAGCATCGAAGCCCACGGCGCGCTCGAGACATTGGAGCCGCGCCGCTTCATACTCTCGGACGCTGCGGCTGCCCGTGGTGAGGTCCAACAGCTCGGCGACCAGGCGCTGTGCGCTCGACATCCAGCGAGCAGCGTAACACGAGCCCGGGCCGCGAATCAGTCTCGGGCGTCTGCCTCTACGCTCTTGGACGGGGTAGCCGAAAGGATGAGAACCAAAAGTCCGGACACGATGCCGAACGCATACGTGAGCGGCTCCGCGCTCGTCGCGGCCATGGTCCATACAATCAACCACATGGCCACGAACGCGTTGAGCCAACGCATTGGCGGCGCGCCCATGGAGAGCAAGGCGATCGTCGAGATGAGCAAGCCTGGGAACCAAGCGCTCACCCGGGCCTCGTCGCCGTGCGGCCAGAGGAAGATCGAGGCCTGAAGCCCGATACCCAGCAACAGGTTCCCGAAGCGCGCCCAGGGCACCTCGGTCATGACCTTGGCTTTCGTCTTGGCCCGCTGAGCTTCGACGGTCTTGCTGACGGCTTGAGGTTCCACGAGGGAGGGAATTAGCAACCTGCGTGCCGGCTCGGCACCCGAAAATTGCCTGATTTCCTCGCGTCTGCTGGGGCAAAACCGTCACTACTGAGGCGACCGTCGTGAGGCGCTGCGGTGCGCTCTATACTGGGCCTCGGCATGCAGGAGTCTCGTTGGCTCGCCGCGGAGCGGTACGAAGTCGGAGAGGTCGTGGGGCGCGGCGGGTATGGAATGGTGTGCCGCGGCCTCGACTTGCACACCGGCAACCCCGTCGCGCTGAAGATGCTTTCACCAGAGGCGGGTCGCGACGCAGACGTCGTGGAGCGGATGCTCCGCGAGCAGCAAGCGCTCGTCGCGCTCTCGGGCACGTGCGCGGTGACCGCCATCGACCTGTGCCGGCTCGAGAGCGGTGCGCCATGCCTCGTCATGGAGTGGCTGGACGGCTGCGACTTGGAGAAGCAGCTCTCACTGTGGAAGGGCTCCGGTCACAAGCCGAGCGCGGCGCAGCTGCTGACGGTCATCAAGCCGCTGACGGAGACGCTCCAGCGCGCTCACGAGCTCGGAATCGTTCACCGTGACATCAAGCCGGCCAACATCTTCCTCACCAAGGACGACGATCCCGGCGTGCGCTTGCTGGACTTCGGTCTCTCGCGCATGAAGTCCGCGGCGCCGCTCACCGCGCTAGGCATGGTGATGGGCTCCCCCAGCTACATCGCGCCCGAGACTTGGCGGGGCAACTCCGCGGCGCTGGACGGTCGCGCGGATCTCTTCGCGCTCGCGGTCATCGTGTTTCGGTGGCTCAGCGGTAGGCTTCCGTTCGAAGCCCCGGATCTGATCGGTAAAATGACCGCAGTTACGAGCGGACCGAGACCCAGCTTGGTCACGTTTCGGGAGGATCTGCCGAAAGCCGTGGACACTTGGGTGAGCCGTGCTCTCGCGGTCGAGGCCGCCGACCGCTATCAAACCGCTGGCGAGTTCTACGAAGCCTTGGCCGCCGCGCTGCGAGGAGAGTCTCTGCCTCCGTCGCGAGACGTAGCGGGCGTGCGGCCCCCGCCATCCCTGGAGACGCAGGAGCGCAAGGGCGCCCTGGCCATTGCTTGGCAAGCTGCGGCGTCGTTGCTCAAGCGCTTCACGGTTCAACCCAAGCGCTCCTCACCGCCGATCGCTCCCTCCGTGCCGGTGGTCGTAAAAAGCCCCGTTACTGTCGTCACCGCGCCCGCGCCCGCGCTCGCGGCAGGCGACCGGGCCACGGTATGGCTCGACTCCACGGAGCTCGAAGAGGCGCCGGACTCCTTCGTGCCAGAAGCGCAGCCGGTGCTCGCCCCCGAAGCGCCTGTCGCCGCCTTGGCCGAGGAGCCCAAGCCGGAGGAGCCGCAGCCGCCGCGCCGGGCGAAGCTTCAGGCGAAGAAGAAGACCAAAAAGGCAGGCCAAATCAAACGTGAGAAGAAGCGTGTGAAGAAGCGCAAGCGCTGACAGCGTCCGCGGCTGTCACTAGAGTCGCCCTCATGCCAACGCCCTCTCACGATCCCGCCTGCGGCATTTGTCAGAAGCTTGCGCTCAGCAAGCTGCAGCCCGTGTTCGAAAACGAGCTGTGGCACGTGCGTCCGATCGACCCGCCCAGCGGCGTGCTGGGGTGGATGATGATGGTGGCGCGGCGGCACGTGCCGGGGCCGGCCCACTTCGACGAGCGCGAGGCCGCGAGCTTTGGCCCCACCTGGTGTCATCTGCAGCGCGTGCTGCTCGAGGTCACGGGCGCGCTTCGCATCTACACGGCCGCCATGGGCGAAAGCTCCCCGCATTTTCACGGTCACCTCGTGCCGCGCTTTGCAGACATGCCAAAGGACGCCAAGGGCTGGGCCGTCTTCGATCTGGAGCGCGCCGCCAAGGCGGGTGAAGTCGTTCATGACGACTCGGCGGTGACGCGCGTCGCGGAGCAGTACCGCGCTGCGCTCACGCAGTCGCCACCTCCCGCGCCGTGAGCGGCAGCCATCGGTGGACGCTTCGTAGGGCAGTGCTAACTGCCAGTCGCCATGAGCTACGTCGCTGCCCCCCGTCGCTACGAAACCATGTCTTTTCGCCAGTGCGGCAAGTCAGGCCTGAAGCTGCCGGCCCTGTCTCTGGGCCTTTGGCACAACTTCGGTGACGCCACCCCGCTGGAAAAGCAGCGCTCGCTGCTGCGCACCGCGTTCGACCTCGGCATCGTTCACTTCGACTTGGCCAACAACTATGGCCCGCCTTACGGCAGCGCGGAGCTCAACTTCGGCAAGCTGCTGAAGCAAGACTTCGCCGCTCATCGGGACGAGCTCGTCATCTCCACCAAGGCGGGCTGGGACATGTGGCCCGGGCCGTACGGCTCCGGCGGCGGTAACCGCAAGTACATGCTCGCCAGCTTGGACCAGAGCCTCCGCCGCATGGGGCTGGACTACGTGGACATCTTCTACTCCCACCGCTTCGACGCCGACACGCCGCTGGAGGAGACGATGGGCGCGCTGGCTACGGCGGTCCAGCAAGGAAAAGCGCTCTACGTCGGGATCTCTTCCTACTCGGCGGGCAAGACGGAAGAGGCCGTGCGCCTGCTGCGAGAGTGGAAGGTACCGCTGCTCATTCATCAACCGTCGTACAGCATGCTCAACCGCTGGGCCGAGCAAGGCCTGCTGGAAACGCTGGGCCGCGAAGGCGTCGGTTGCATCGCTTTCAGCCCGCTCGCCCAAGGCCTGCTCACGGACAAGTACTTGAGCGGCATCCCGGAGGACGCGCGCATCAATCGCCCCGGCGGCGGCAGCCTGAAGAAGGAGCACTTGAGCGAGGAGAACCTCGCCAACGTTCGCGCGTTGAACGAAATCGCCAAAGCGCGCGGGCAAAGCTTGGCCCAAATGGCTCTTGCCTGGGTGCTCAAGGATCCCCGCGTCACCACCGTGCTCATCGGCGCCAGCAGCCCCGAGCAGCTCCAAGAGAACGTTGGCGCCCTCGCGAATCTCGCCTTCTCGGCGGACGAGCTAGCCAACATCGACGAGTACGCGCGCGAGGGCAAGCTCAACCTCTGGGAAAAGCCGAGCACGGACCAGCGCGTCTGACCCGTCAGCCGGCGAGCGCTTCTAGGCTCTGGACCTCGGCCGGCTCGAGCGAAAGGTCCAGCGCCGCCAAGTCCGTTTGCATGTGCTGAGCGCTGGAGGTGCCGGTGAGCGGCAGCATGCCGAGCCGTGACGCGAAGGCGAACACGAGCTCGGCGACGCTCACGCCATGGCGCGCGGCCAGCGCCTTCACCTCGTTTTTCCCGAGCTCTTCGCGGTTCGCGGTGAGCAGCGAAAACCCCTGATACACGACGCCGTGCTCCGCGCAGACGCGGCGCACGGCGCGGTCCCAACCGGTGCGCGCGTAGCACCGGTTCTGTAAGAACCGCGGCGGGACTCGCGCCACTTTCAGCAGCTCCGCGAGCTGCGCGAGCGAGAAGTTGCTGACCCCGGCGAAGCGCACCTTGCCCGATTGCACGAGCGCTTCGATGGCGCGCCACGCCTCCAGGTCCTCGCGCTTCAAGCCGCTTCGGGAGCTTGGACCATGCAGCACGTAGGAGTCCAGGTAGTCCGTAGAAAAGTGCTGGAGCGAGCTCTCGAACGACTGCTGCACCTGAGCCGCGACGGGCGCGCTCGGCTCGTACGGCAGCCGGTGGTCTTGCCCGTCGCGAAAGGTGAACTTGCTTTGGAGGAACAGCTCCGCGCGTGAAACCTCCCCGCGGGAGATGGCGCTCTGCACCGCCGCCCCCACCGCCGCCTCGAAGTAGTGCTTCCGTTGATTGGCGGTGTCTATCCCCCGAAAACCTCGCGAGATTGCGAGGCCGGTCAGCGCCTCCGTGCGCTCCTCTTTCCAAGCCGTGCCGTAGAGCAGCCGCGGAACAGGTGCGGAGTCGATCATGCTCAACAAAGGTTAACAGATCTTGGGGCTTCCATTTTCGCGGGCGTGGCTTAAGGACTGTTCCCATGCCGAAGTGCTTCACCACCTGGACGGTGCTCCCCCACGATCCCATCCAGAAGCATGCCTCCAACTTGTGGAGCGTGTCGGGCAAGATGCCGAGCGGCAATCAGCGGCGCATGACGGTCGCGCGGCGGGCGGACGGCAAGTT
This sequence comes from Myxococcales bacterium, assembly GCA_004193285.1. Lineage (GTDB taxonomy): Bacteria > Myxococcota_A > Polyangia > Polyangiales > Polyangiaceae > PMG-095. The sequence continues at coordinate 41,435 of SECP01000038.1, forward strand.
GGTCCTCCACAACCCGATAGCGCTCGCAGAAGACGAGATGCGCGAGCTAGAGGCGTGGGGAACGCCCGCGTACCTGGTGGTGCCCAACGCCTTTCATCGCATGGATGCGCTCATCTACCAACAGCGCTATCCCAAGGCGGACGTGCTGTGTCCGCAGACGGCACGCAAGAAGGTGGCGGACCTGGTAAAAGTGTCTGGCCACTTGGACGAGATGCCGCCAGACACGGACGTGGAGCTCTTTCACCTCCGTGGCCTCAAAGAGCGTGAAGGCGCGCTACGGGTGCGCAGCAGCGGGCAAACGGCGCTCGTCTTCAACGACGCACTGCTCAACATGGCCCCCGCGGGCGGCTTCGGTGGCTTCGCGATGGCCCCCACGGGCGTGCTGTCCGTCCCCCGCTTCATGCGGTGGGTCATGATGAAGGACGGCGCGGCTCTCAAGTCGCACCTGCAAGAGCTGGCGGCTTCGCCCGGCCTGAGCCACGTCGTGCCCGGCCACGGGGACGTCGTGTCAAAAGACGCCGCCGGGGAGCTGACGACGGCGCTCGCACGGCTGTAGCCGCGCTGGTGTATCGTCGCGCCATGCCCGACGGCTGGGTCCTCGAAGCGGAAGGTTTGGTCAAGCGGTTCGGCACGAGGCTCGCGGTAGATCACGTCTCGCTGAGGCTCGCGCCCGGCGAGATCGTCGGCTTGCTCGGCCCGAACGGCGCCGGCAAGACGACCACGCTCAAGATCTTGCTCGGCATGCTGCGGCCTTCCGCGGGGCGAGCGGCCGTGCTCGGCTTGGACTCCACGACGGACGCAGTCGCGATCAAGCAGCGCGTCGGCTACAGCCCGGACGAGCCGTCCTTCTACGACTTCCTGACCGGGCGAGAGACGCTCGAGTTCGTCACTCACGTGCGGGGCGGCGAGCCGAGCCGCGTGCTCCAGGACTTGGGTACCATGATCGAGGTGCTCGAGCTCGGGCCAGAGCTGGATCGCTTCGTGGCCGGCTACTCGCTCGGCATGAAGAAGAAGCTCGCCTTGCTCGTGGCCATGGCTCACGCCCCGAAGCTCCTGCTCCTGGACGAGCCGACGAACGGGCTCGATCCGCCGTCCGCCGTCAAGATTCGCCGTCATTTGCAGCAGCTCGCGCAGGGCGGAGTCACGGTCGTGCTCTCCACGCACTTGCTGGAGATGGCGGACAAGCTTTGCACCCGCGTCGTGCTGATGGATCACGGTCGCCTCGTCTTCGACGGCTCTCCGAGCGACGCGCGCCAGGCCGCGCAGCTCGGCTCCGAGGCGTCGCTCGAAGACGCGTTCTTGAAGCTGGTCGCGGCGTAGATGCGAGCTTGGCAGGAGCTTCGAGCGATGGGCCTCCTCGTGCTGCGGAGCTGGTACCGCGTGGGGCCTCGGGTGCGCGGTGGGCGCAAGCCGGAGCCTACGCGCGGCGCTTCGGCGGTGCTGATGCGCCTGGTGTTTGCGGCCCTCATCTACAACTTCGGATTCACCAGCGGCTTGTCCGTCGCTCGGAGTGGAGAGCCCGCCTGGGCCGCGACGTGGGCCGGGGTCGGCGCCGGCTTGTTCGTTTTGGCGACGACGTTCGCGCTGGAGCTCCCGTCCCCGCGGATGCCGACGATGGCTCTGAAGAGCGAGCTGCTCGAGCTTCTGCCGCTTTCTCGCCTCTCCAAGCTGCTCATCACCCTCGCGCAGTCGCTCCTCATGCTGCCGCTCTCGCTCGGCTTGGCTATCACTCTCCACGGTGAAGCCTCGTCGGGCGGGAGCCTGGCGGGCGCGCTCGTGCTGGGGCTCGGGTTGTTCACCGGCTTCGCTCTCGGAGGAGCGAGCCTGGGCAAGCTGCTGAAGCTGACGCTCTCCCCCTACGCGGCTTCGCGCGTGAGCTGGTTCTCCGCGGTACCGATGCTGGGCGGCCTATTGATGCTGCAAAGCGGGCAAGCGCGCAGCTGGCTGCCGCGACCTTTCTTCGGCGAGGCGCTGGGGGAAGCGCTGCTGGGTGACCGAACCTGGAGCGTCACCGCGGTCGTTTATGCGATGACGGCGGTGCTCGGGGCCGCGTTTTTTTGGTTAGAGTCTCGGCACGAGCTCTCTGAGCCAGTGCGACCGGGCACGACGCGCTCGGCGCTCCGCGGCGGCGCGGACATGGCGCGCCTCGAGCGCTTGCTCAGCCGCCGCGAGCCCGGCGGCTTGTTGCAAGTTCCGATCGTGACCGCGATGGGCGCGCTGTTCATCGGCGGCGCGGCGTGGACGCACGATGCGCGCGGGCAAGGAGCGGGGCTCGGCTTGGTTTGGAACGTGGCGGCGCTTCTCACGCTGCAGCTCGTCAGCTCGCTGGGCATGCAGCGGGCGACGCGCGGCGCCACCCGGGACACGTTGGCGCGACCTCTGCTCGGCGCGCTCCCGATCGCCCCGCGTGACACGTTGACGAGCAAGGCGCACGCGCTGCGCCTCACGCTGTTGATCGTCGCGGCGCCGCTGCTGCTCACGCTCCTCGCGCTTCGCCGAGATCCTCACCTCGGGCGCGAGCTCGCCTGGCGGCTGCCGCTCGCCTTGAGCGCGGTCGCCATCTACGCCTCCGCCGCCGTTTATGTCGCCTTCCTCACGGCTGGGCTGGGCGCGGTTCGGCCACGGGGCGGCGTATTCGGCTCGCTGGAGTCGTTCCTGCTCGCCGTACCGTTTGCGAGCGTGCTCTTCGCGCCGGGTCCGGGCAGCGCGCTGCTCTCGCTGGTGACGCTCGGCGCGCTGACCTTCGAGGCCCGTCGGGCGGCGCTCAGCACCATAGATTGGTTGGACGACCCGGAGCGTGAGCACTCCACGGAGGTCTGGAAGGCGCTGGTCGTATTCGGCGGCTTCCAGGGCGCGCAGCTCCTCATCCAACAGCTCGCAACGCTGCTGGGCGACTGGCTGTCGGCGCCACTCCAGCTCCTCGGTGCGTACACCCTCTCGGCCGCGGCGCTCTGGGCGATGACGCAGCGCGAGCAGGAGCGCGACGCGCCCCCGCTACGTCCAAAGCTCGCGCCGCTTGGCTTGGGCCTCGGGGCGCTGAGCGCTGGCTGCGCGTGGCTGTATTTGAAGCTCGCTGCGCCGGCAGTCGACGCCGCATCCAAGCTGGCCATGACGAGCGCGGCCGAGCTCGGCTTCGCGGTGCTGGCGATCGTGGTCGCCGCGCCGCTCGTAGAAGAGCGGTTTTTTCGCGGTTGGCTGCAGCCCGCGCTTCAATCTGCGCTGGGCGCGAAGCAGCATTGGGCTCCCGTCTTGTCCGCGCTCGCCTTCGCGGTCGCTCACCCCGCCTACTCGTTCTTGCCGGTGCTCGCGCTCGGCCTGCTGAACGGCTTCGCGATGCAACGGTTCCGCTCGCTCTCGGCCTGCGTCGTCGCGCACGCGGTTCACAACGCATTCGCGCTCTGGCTCGGCGCGCAATAGCCGCCAAGGCGTGATGCCGCGGCTCGGATGCAGGGTGAAGGTCACTCCGGCGAACGACGACGCTCGCCGCGCACCGGAGTGACGACGCCCGAGCGCGCTACTGAGTGCCGCCGGCGCCGCCAGAGCCGCCGCCGGATTGACCCATGCCACCTTGGCCGAAGCCGCCTTGACCGAAGCCACCTTGGCCGAAGCCGCCTTGGCCGAAGCCGCCTTGGCCGAAGCCGCCTTGACCGAAGCCGCCCTGTCCGAAGCCGCCCTGTCCGCCGCCTTCGCGGCAGCGCCACGTGGGCATGTTGCCGGAGCCGCCTTGACCACCGCCTTGACCACCGCGCACGCGACACGAGCAGAACTGCTCGTCGTAAGTGCAGATCACGCCGCCGCCGCCCGGCCCGCCTTGGCCGCCGCCAGCGCCCGTGGCCGGCAACGCGCAACTCGCGTCGTTTTCCGGCTGGGTTGCCGGACAATCCGCCGAATTGGTTTGCCCGCCGCCACCGTTTCGACCGCCGGAGCCGGTACCACCGCTCGAAGCGCCCCCTCGGCCGCCCGAGCCGCTGCCGGCGGTGGAGCTGCCAGTACCGGCGCTGCTGGTGGAGGTCCCAGCAGAGCTCGTGCCCGTGCCCGCGCTGCTCGATGTTCCCGCGCTGCTGGTGCCACCCGAGCTGCTGCCGGCTTGGCTCGTCGAGCCCCCGGTGCCACCGCCGGGATCTTCCGAGTCGCCACCGCAGGCCGCGACGAGCGCTGGCACCAAGATGCATGTCAAACCAATGAACCTGTTCATGAGCTCTCTCCGTTGAGGCGCTGGTGGGCTCTCGGCGCGCACGACGCTGCCGCGAGAGCCAGGCGCCAATTGCCCGCACGCAATCCTTCGGGCAGGTCAGTAACCAGCTCTCGAAGCAAACAGGCAGTGCGCGCGCTCTTCGCTTCCCTCCATACTTTTGCTCCCGCGGTCGACGCCGGTTGACGGCGCTCTGACGCGTGAGCGCGAAGGTCATGTCGGCCGCCCCTGGCCACCAGTACTCGGATGAGAGCTCGCGACCACGCCAGTCGGGCGGAGCGGCTCGGCGGAGCATGGCCGGCCCGCACCCGTCGGGTTGTCGTCCCGCTCGGCCCTATCGAGCAGTTTTGCCACAGTCGATTTGCGCCAAAAGTAACATGATTACAATTACTTACAGATGGATAGACGGTTTACTCACATTGGCCAACAGCGCTGAAGGCGGTACCGTTCGCGCTACGGGTGGGCCAGACGTCATCGATCAAGGATCATTTCGCCGCTCCGGACTTCGCGGCGCTCCTGCATGCGCAGCTGGAGGACGCACGCCAGACGTGGGGGCTGAAGTACGTAGCCCTCGCGGAGCTCTCGCTGGGTCCGCTGCCGCTATCACCGACTTGGCGCGCCACGACTGGAACCGGTCCCTTCGACGAGCCACCGGCGCGCGACCTGTTCGAAGAGCACTCGGACGACGAGCCGCGAGCGTCATCGGTAGCAATGACGTACGGACCCGATTCGGACGTTTTGGTGACGGCGTTGCGCGTCGCTCCGCGCTTGGCGTCGCACGCGGACGCCGTCTTGCTGCTGGCTCCGGCCAGCGTCATCCCGACTGACACTTTCTTGCAGCTGCTCGAGGTCTTGGAGCGAGCGCTATCACGGCAGCGCAGCTCCGAGCTCGCTGCCATCCTTGCCGCGGCCGCCGAGCAAGCGGCGGATCCGCTCGAGCTCAGCGACCCGCAGGGTCGGCTATTTTACGTGAACTCGGCGTGGGAGCGCTTCACCGGCTACGAGCGGGCGGAGGCGCTGGGCCGAACCGCCGGCGCCATCTTCCGCGATCCGATCGAGTCGCTTCACGACCCCGCCTTCTATCAATACGCGATGGCAGAGCTGCACGCGGGGCGCAGCTGGATGGGGGCGATCTCCGGCAACGTGAAGGGCGGCCGGCGCGTCTTCGGCGAGGCCAACGTCGCGCCGTTCGAAGCACCGAGCGCGGGGCTGCGCGGGCACGTCGCGGTGCGGCGCGACATGGTGCATCGCACGGAGCGCGACCACGCGCTGGTCGCTGCGCACCGCGAGTTTCGGGCCGTGCTCTCCGCGATTGCGGACGGCGTGTGCGTGTTGCGCGACGAGCGCATCTACTTCACGAACGCCACCTTCTTGGCCATCGTCGGGTTGTCCGAAGAGGAGCTGGTTGGGCGCTCGTTCGTGGACCTGGTGCACGAGGAAGACCGCGCGGCGTACAGCGAAGCCGGGGAAGCGCGGGTAGCGCGGGTACGCGTGAGTCGCGCCGGCAGCTCGCCTCGGTTCGTCGAAATCTCGAGCGCGGGGCGCGTCTCTTTCGAGGGGTGGCCGGCGACCATCTTGCTCGCGCGTGACACCACGGACTACCAGGTCGCCCGCGAAGAGCTCGCGCGCGCAGAGAAGCTCTCCGCCCTCGGTTCGCTCGCGGCCGGTGTTGCTCACGAAATCAACAATCCGCTCGCCTACGTCGCGCTCAACCTGGAGCTACTCCGCGAGCACGGCGCTTCCGCGCTCGCAGAGCCGGAGCGCGAAGCACTCGAAGAAGCGCTCGAGGGCGTGGCGCGCATCCGCAACATCGCCAGCGAGCTCCACACGTTCTCGGGCAAGGACGAGCCGGGGGAGCCGGTCGCGGTGGACGTATCGCGCGCGCTCACTTCGGCGCTGAACATGGCCCAAAACGAGATCCGGCACCGAGCGGCGCTCGTCCGCGAGATGGAGCCCGGGTTGTTCGCGCTCGGCCGCGAAGGGCAGCTCGTGCAGGTCTTCGTGAACGTGCTCATCAACGCCGCGCAGGCGATACCGAAATCGAGCGCGAGGGAGCCGACGATCCGCGTCGCTTCGCGCCTGCTCGCCGACGGAGAGGTCGAGGTCTCGGTCACCGACACCGGGATCGGTATCCCGGAGAGCGCGCTGCCCCAGCTCTTCGATCCCTTCTCCACGACCAAGCTGCGCGGGGACGGCGCAGGGCTAGGCCTCGCCATCTGCAAGCGCATCCTGGACGACCTGGGTGGTCACATCGCGATCCAGAGCGAGCTCGGTCAGGGTACGACCGTCACGATCACGCTGCCGGAAGCGGTCCCCGCTGCGCTCGCCTCCACGCCGCCGCAACCCAGCTATCGACGCATCGTGACCCGCGCACTGCGCATCCTCGTCGTCGAGGACGAGCGCCCCATCGCGCGCGCCCTGGAGCGAATGCTGGCGAGCCACGACGTCACCCTCGCTCACGACGGCGCCCGCGCGCTCGCGCTTCTCCGAGCCAGCAAGCGGTTCGACGTCGTGCTGTGTGACCTGATGATGCCAGGGATGACCGGGGCCGACCTGTATCGGCAGGCGGTAGAGGAAGCTCCCGAGCTGCGCGCGCGCTTCGTGTTCATGACCGGCGGCGCGGTCACCCCCGACACCAAAGAGTTCATCGACGCGTCGGTTGGCCAGGTATTGTGGAAGCCTTTCACGCCGGGCGCGGTGTGGGATTGCATTCAACGCGTGGCAGGTCGGGCGGAGGAGCAGCGCTCGGCGCGCGCCGCGCTCGGCGGTCCGTCTACGAAGTAAGAGGAGGAACGAAGCATGAAAATCCAGACATGGGTCCTAACGATCTCGCTTTGCTCGGGGTGTGGCGCGGAGGGTCTCGACCCGGAAGCGGGGCTGAATCAGGCCGGGCAGCAGCAGAGCGCGCTCTCGAACAAGGACTTCGACGTGGGCTTCACGGGCTGCACCGAATTCGCTGGCATCGGCTTCGTGCCGGCCGAAAACGCGCGACCGCTCGTGCCCGAGCCCTACGCGCTCGCGGGCGACGCGCAGAGCGCGATCGCGGTCGTGCGGGTCGCGAGCTGCCAAGACGCGATCGTGGACGGCAAGTCGGTGGGGCCGACGCGAACCTCGCAAATCGGGATCATGCTCGCGGGCGGAGACGCCACCGCCGACATCAACAACTACACCGTGGCCTACGTGACGAACCAGGCCCGGCTGCACGCGCGCTTGCAAGGGGCGGGGCTCACGACCGACAAGAGCGACGCGATTCGGCTCCTGCTCGCGGGGACGACCCTCACCGCGACTTCGACGAACTTTCAAATCACGGGGAGTGCTGCGGTTCCGACGAGCGCGCCCACCACGTTCGTGGCGAGCTGGTGGGCGGACGGGCGGCACGGCACCGTGCAGTCCCGAACCGTGTTCCCGGACATTCGCTTCGGTAGCGCGAGCACGACGCTCACGACCCCCAGCTCTTCCGAGCTCGGGGCGCTGCTGGACGCCACGACCCTGACCTTTCCGATTCTGGACAGCTACAACGCCTTCGCGACCGCACACCTCGAGGTGCGAATCAGCGACTGAGCTTGCGGCTCGGTGCCCTCAGTGCGTGCCGGCGCCGGCCTTCACGGCCGCCGGCACCGCGCTGGCCGCGTCCAGCGAGTAAGCGTAGCTCGGGGTAAAGCCCTCCCCCTGCCCGCCCGTGGTCTTCGTGCCGGTGGTAGACACGTACTGGTTCACCTTGGCGTCGGTGCCGACCGCGATGTAAGCGGTGGCCGCGTCCGAGTCGGCTTTGCCCTCGTTGTTGAACTCGTGAGGACGCGTGACGCCCTCGAAGTAGTTCGCTTCCAGCAAGACGCTAGCCTCGATGCCGGCGCGGACGCACGAGCTCGACGCCTTCGAGCTGTAGTAGTTGTTGAACAGATGGTTCCGGCCGTATCGGACGCGCGGCTGTCGCTCCACCACGCCGTCCGCCCACCAGTTGTGATGCCAGGTCACGTTCAGGGGTCGCGTACCGGGCCAGCCTTTGGGCGCGGTGTCCGAGCCGCCGACCAAGTTGCTGAAGCGATGACCAGCGGCTCCGGTGGAGTCGTCGCCGACCTCGTCCGTGCGAGGCGTGTAGGAGAACTTCGTCCACGAGACCGTGACGAAGTCTGCTTCGTTCGTGATGTCCAGGTTGCCGTCGGTGCCGTCCATGATCGAGCAATGGTCGAACCACACGTGATGCGCGTCCCCGTTGACGCTGATCGCGTCCGCGCCCGACGAGCAGCCGACGCTGGCATCGAAGCCCGGATCCTTCTTGCAATCGCCGGCGCCGTAGCCGGAAATCTTCAAGTTGCGGAAAATCAGGTTGGCGCTTTCTTTACCGATCGCGAGGTGGCCTTGCAGACGCGCACCGGAGGAGCAACCGATGACCGTCTTGTTCGAGCCAACGTCGATGTCGTCCGGCGCGAAGTCGCCTTGGACATAGATGACCTTGGGTACGTCGTCCTTCACCGCTTCTTTGAGCTGGGCAAGCGTGGTCACGAGCACGGGCTTGGCGGACCCTCCACCCGTCGTTCCGGAGCCAGAGCTCGCCCAGCCAACCGGCTTGGGGTCGCTGGCGATGAAGCTCGGCACCGCACACGGTCCGTCCTCGTTCGTGCCGTAGCCGCCCGAGCCCGCCGTGCCAGCGCCGCCGTTGCCATTGGAGCCGCCGCTGCCCGCCGCCGAACCACCCACGCCGGAAGAGCCGGAGGCTGCGCCCGCCTGGCCGCTGGCGCCGCCGCCGACGGCCTGCCCACCCATCGCCGCACTGCCGCCGCTCGCAGGCGACCCAGCGGTGGAGCTCGTGCCGCCCGCGGCGGACCCGCCGTTGCCGCTGCCGGCGATCGCGCTGCCGGACCCGCCGCTGCCAGCGACGCCGCTCACCGGGTCGCTTGGAGCCGAGCCACAAGCTTGCCCGAACAGGGTCATCGTCACCGCTCCGAGCCATGCCCGCTTACCTCGAATCATCCCGCACTTATGTCGCGCCGTCTGACGGGGGGCCAGGGACAATCTGTCACGGGGCAGCGTGAGCGCTCTCAGACCAGCTGGAGCCGGGGGTCCTAGCGGTGACGCTGCAGGATTCCGGACCGCGCGGCGGAAGCGAGCGGAGCTCGAGCCCCAAGCCCTTGCCTCATCGTGAGACTGGCAATCTGCTGCAGAGGGGGCGACGATGAAGGCCATTTCTTCGGGCGGTCCCGGAGAGCGAGGAGGCTGCGATGCTGCGAGCAAGCGTTTTGGGAGCCGTGAGCGCTTTGGCGCTGGGATTGTCCGCGAGCGTGGCGCATGGCGCGACGCTCAGGGTGCCAGCGCAGTACACGACGATTCAGGCCGCGGTGGACGCGGCCGCGCCCGGAGATCGGATCGTGGTGCACCGAGGGCGCTACTGCGGCGCGACGCTGACCAAGCCGGTAGTGCTGGTGGGCCGCGGCCAGCCGCGAGTGATCGGTTGCGCGACGAGCCCGCAAGTAACGACCGGGCTTCGTGCGGGGTTCTTCTTGCCGGGCAGCAAGGGCAGCAGCGCCGCGAGCGGGAGTCAGATCCGCGGCTTCGTGTTCGATGGCCGCGGCGTGTCCAGCACGAGCTTGGAGCCGCTCTCATTCGGCGTCTTCGGCCGCTTCGCGAGCGACGTGGTGGTGGAGAAGAACCGCTTTCTGGGGACGGTGCAGGCGATCACGAACACCGGCGGGGACCGCTGGCAGATCCGCAAGAACCGCGTAAAAAAGCTGACCCTGCTGGATTGCACGGTGCGCCACTGCACGGGTGGCGACGGCATCGTGATCCAAGTGGGCCGCGGCGCGCTGGCGGCGCCGGGCGGGGACGCGGCCGCGGAGAATCGCCCCGAGGACAACGCGATCGTGGACAACCGAATCGAGGGTACGGCGCCGGACGGCTTCGCGGTCTTCTCGATGGTGGGCGTGCTCCTTCTATCGGCGGATCACACCACCGTGCTGAGCAACCGGCTCACGCTGCGTGACAACCCGCGGGCGGCCGCGGTGGGCCAAGGGATCGTGATTTCGAATACCTGCTGCGGTCTCGGCACGAGCTTCTTGCCAGGCTCCCGCTTCACCACCGTCGCCTTCAACGACGCGCGCCGCAGCGAAGCGGGCATCGTCGTGGAGGGGAGCGGCGGCGCCAACACCTTGGGCCTGCTGCTGCATCGCAATCGCGGCACCGTGACGATCGAGGGCGAGCTGGTCGCCAAAGCACTCCGCGTCATGGGCCCCGTGCGGGCGCAGCCGACGCAGTGAGGGTTCGCTAGCCCGGCGGCGCGAGAGACACGTTGCCGGCCGCGCGGCGCGCGTTCTTCTGCGCGTACATCGCTTCGTCGGCCTGCTCCAGGAGGTCGGTCAAGCTGGTGTGCGCGCCGACGGGCAGGTACGCCCCGCCCATGCTCATGGAGAGCCGAAACGGCCGCTTCGATGCCGCCGTTTGCTGGTCCGAGAGCTGGCGGAGGCGCTGGCGCAGCGAGCTCAAATCCAGCGGCGTGAAGTCGAGCGCGAACACGACGAACTCGTCACCGCCGAGGCGACCGAGCACGTCCGACTCGTGGAGGGCTCGTTGCAGCACGTCCGCGGTGTCCACCAGCGCGGCGTCGCCCACGTCGTGGCCGAGCTCGTCGTTGATGCGCTTCATGCCGTTGAGGTCGACGAAGACGAGCGCGGCCGGCCGCGCGTCGCGCAGCGCAACGCTGTGGGCTTGCGCCGCTACCTCCAGGAAGCCACGACGATTGTACAAGCCGGTCAGCTCGTCGCGCAGCGCGAGGCTCTTGAGCTGCTTGGCGTAGCTGCTCAGCTTCGCCTCCGCCTCGACGCGCTCGGTCACGTCGCGGCCCGCGAGCTGCAGCTCACAGGGGTCACCGCTTGCGTCCTTGCGCGCGACCCAGCGCACATCGAACCAGCGGTATTCGCCGGACTTGTGCCGGATCCGATAAGTCCTTTGCCCGCGGGTGGACTCACCGCGCTTCAGCTCTTCCCAGAGCGTGTCAGCCATCGCCAAATCGTCGGGGTGCCGCAAATCCAGCGGGTTTAGCGCGAGGTACTCTTCCACCGTGTAGCCGAGCAGATGCTGAACGGAGGGGCTCACGTAGGTAACCTTGCCGTCCAGGCTCATCAGCCGCACCAAGTCACTGCCGTGCTCCGAGAGCAGGCGATAGTATTCTTCGCTGCGGGCAAGCTCCTCGGCCGTCTGCTTCAGCTCGTCGACGTCGCGCTGGACGGTCAGGAAGCTGAACAGCGCGAACAAGATGGTCATCGCCGAGCCGACGCTCACGCCCCACATCGCAGTGTGCTCCGCCCGGCTTGCGTCCGCCTTACGCCGCTGAAGTGCGTGCTCTTCGTGCTGCAGCATCCGCCGGGTCTGGGTGCGAACTTCGTCCATGAGCAGCTTGCCGCGGCCGCTGCGAATGAGCCGCATGGCGAGAGTCGTGTCGTCTCCACGGCGCAGCTCGACCGTCTCGGTCACGAACGCCAGCTTGGCTTCGATCTGCGACCTGAGCTGTTCCAAGCGCTCGTTTTGCGCCGAGTCGCCGCGCACCAGGTCGGCCAGCTTTGCGAGCGCCGATGGCAGGTCCCGGCGCGCCAACGTGTAGGGCTCCAAAAACTGGTCATCCCCGCTCAAGATGTAGCCGCGCTGCCCCGTCTCGGCGTCCTTGAGGAGCGAGAGCAAGCCGTTGATCGACGACTCCACCGCGAGCGTGCGCTCGACCGCCTCCATGGCCGCCACGTAGCGGCGACCGGAGAAGTAGGAGAGCAGCCCCACCGCTGTCACCAGGACGAAAATGATCGCCCAGCCGAGGCGCTTGGTCTTCAGGAGGGTATTCATGGCGTGCGCTGGGCGCAGACCAGGGCGCCAGTTCAACCAGCGTGCAGGCTAGTCGGTCCCGCTCAGCCGCGGCAATTGACTTCACAACTCCACACCGGCCCTCGGGCCGCCCGAATACGAATGCTTTAACTTACGCGACGCGCTCGAAAGTGACGCGGCCCGTCGCAGCCAAAAGCGCCTCGTTCGAGGCGAACAGCCTCGCCGGTCTCAGGATGGTTCGAACCGGTGCCAGGCGGGACTCAAATGCAGAAAGCGGCCCAAAACCGGCTTTGATGTGAGCTTCGAGAGCACCACTCCAAGGGGTTGGAACAGCAGCTGCAAAGCGTGGCCGCGATGCTTACTCGTTTGGCCCGCCCGGCCATCGCTGCTTCCTTAGCCTTCGCCTGCACCCCGGCGACTACGGCCGCGCCACCGCCGCGGCTGGAGGCGGGGTACCTCGTCGTGAAGCCGGACGTGTCCGTGTCGCGCAACGCCCAGCCCGCGATCGCCAAGAACGTAGCGGTCGACGAGCACTCCGACGTGATGGCCGAGATTTTGGCTATCCCACCCGGCCGGTAGCGTCTTTGCCATCGGCCGCTAACGTAGAGGTCGATGCTCGAAACGCCGCTGCGAGAGCTGCCGGTCTTGATCGTCGACTGCCAGACGACGGGCGCGTCTCCGGTGCTGGGCTCGATCTTGGAGCTCGGCTGGTGCGTTGCGCGGGCCGACGGGACCGAGCCAGAGGCGGAAGCGCATTGGATCCTCCTGCCGGAGGGCGAACGCATCTCCGCTCAAGTCCGCGCGCTCACTGGCTTTCACGAAGGCGTGCTGGAGCATGCGCTTGCGCCGGAAGACGCGTGGCGTCGCTTGCGCGCGGCGTTGCCGGTGGATAGGGCGCCGAGCGCCATCCATTTTGCCCGGTTCGAGCTGAGCTTCCTCAAGGATTGGGCCACGCGCTTCGAGCCCGACACACCATTTCCGATCGAGGCGGTGTGCGTTCACGCCATCGCGTGCCGGCTCTACCCCGACTTGCCGCGGCGAAACCTGCGCGCGTTGGCTGGTTTCCTCGGGCATGGGCTCCACCTCGAGCGACGCTCGCTGGGTCACGTCTTGGCGACTTCCTTCATCTGGCAGAAGCTCGTCAGTGAGCTCGAGGGACGCGGCATCCGCGACTGGGCGGCGCTCGGCGCCTGGCTCGCGAGCGCGGACAAGCCGGCGACTCCACGCAAGCGTCGCTACCCCATCGCACCCGCCAGCTACCGCTCGCTGCCGGATCAATCCGGCGTTTACCGCTTCTTGCGCTCCAACGGCGACGTCCTGTACGTGGGCAAGGCGACCAGCCTGAAAAAGCGCGTCTCTTCGCACTTCACCAAGCAGAGCGGCGCTACGGAGCGCGCGCTCGAGATGCTCACCCAGGTGAGCGACATCGCCTTTACTGCGACGAGCAGCGCTTTGGAAGCCGCGCTGCTCGAGACCCAGCTGATCAAGCAGCTCGATCCGCCTTACAATGTCCAGCTCGTGCAAGGCGAGCGGGGGGTGTGGTTCGCCTCGACGGACTTCCGCAGCGCGACGACCGAACCGGATGACCAGCACCCGTTCGGTCCTCTCTCTTCGCGCTACAGCGTGCGCGCGCTCGGCGCGCTGCGCCAGCTGCTCGCGGGCGCCGAGTCGACCGCTTCGCTTCGTGCCGCAAGCGTTGGGGCGCCGGTCCGCTTCGGACCCGAGGAGCCGGCATTCTCCGCTGGCTTCGCGCTGTTCCGAGACAAGCACGGGTCGACCGACGCCCGACTGATCGCCCGGCGCATCTTGCTCGCCTCGCCCGAGGAGCCAGAGCCGGAAGCCGCTGCCGACGACGCCCCGAAGGTTTGGGATCCACCGCGCGTGTGCCGTCACCTGGAGCGGGCCTCCGCGCAAGCGTACCAAGTTTGGCGGCGCGCCGCGTGGCTGTGCCTACTGGCAGACAGCAGTATCGCGTATCGAGAGCCAGGCGCGGCGGTCACGCGGTACCTATCGATCGGCGCGGCGGAGCTCACCACCTCCGGCGATCTCACCGCGGACGCGCCGCTACCAGCACCGGAGCGCAGCTCGCGTCGGGTCGCTCAGCGCGCATTCGACGCCGCACGCTACGACTGGCTGCGTATCCTCACCACCGAGCTCAAGCGCATCTTGCGCGACGGCGGCGAGGTGAAGGTCCGGCTGTCACGTACACGCCTCCTCCAAGGCGCCGCCCTCGCGCGCGTACTGCGAGTCGTGTGAAGCCGCCGCTGCTCAGCGGTTGCCGGCACCCAGGGCTAGCGGGGCAGCTACCGCGCGCGCCAACTCGCGCTGCGCGGTAGCTTGCCACGCGCTCACCGCCCTTGCCCGTGCTCAGCCCTTCTGAGTAGCCACCTACGCTGAGCAACTTTGGCGCTACGGAGCGCCTGTGCCTCGCATCTCAATGATACGGGTCGAGCAGCCCCGGCGCGTTGTTGGCCGGGTTGGCCGGAGCAGGCACGTCGCGGTACGAGAAGTAAGCTCCGGCCGCAACTCCTGCGGCCGAAACTACGAACAGTACCGCCGCGATCCACGAGCGGCGCGTCCGGTCTGCATTGATTTCACGAAGCCCTTCTTCGGGACTGAAGTCGGATACGTGGGTTGCATGAGCCATACGTCACCTCCGCTTCCACAACGTGCATCGCGCATGCCCAATTCCCGCGCACTCCGACCGCTCCATGTGACCCTCCCGAATGTGCGGTAGCTCGATTTGCAGCCTATGCGGAAACGGCGCCGCGAACCAAAGCCGCTCGCTCGCGGAAGCCACTGTCCTCGGCTCGATCCCTTCTTCGGATCCGAAGGATCAACGCCCGCTCAACTCCAGGCGACACGGAACGAAAGCTCGGCGCGTCACCGCGTCGGGTTCCTCAGCGATGGCGATGGCGGAGTTGATGCCTCCTCGGCTCGATCCCTTCTTCGGATCCGTGGATCCGAAGGATGAACCCCGCTCCCACGCTCCGTGTCCGTGTCTCGAAGCGTTCAGGCCCCAGCCGCACTCGGTTTGCGCATCGCCACGCTACTGCCAGCCGCGCTTTTCCTGCCGTGCCCGACTTCAGCGGCTCGTTATTGCCGGTTCGCGACCCGCCCGCATACGGGCGGTTGGAGCTGAGTCGACCAACCCACGTGGGCCATGAGCTCACGTCAGCTGTTTGCGCAAGCTCCCCACGCGACTCGTTATTGCCCTTTGCGACCTGCCCGCGCACCGGGCGGTCGAGCCGAGTCGACCAACCCACGTGGGCACCATGAGCTCACGTCGCTCTTCTCGCGAGCTCCCGCGCGACTCGTTATTGCCCTTTGCGACCTGCCCGCGCACGGGCGGTCGAGGCGAGGCGAGTCGACCAACCCACGTGGGCACCATGAGCTCACGTCAACTGTTCTCGCGAGCTCCCCGACTCGTTATTGCCGTTTGCGACCCGCCCGCGCACCGGGCGGTTCGAGCCGAGTCGACCAACCCACGTGGGCACCATGAGCTCACGTCAGCTGTTTGCCCAAGCTCCCCGCGCGACTCATCATTGCCCTTTGCGACCCTCCCGCGCACCGGCCGCTTCGAGCTGAGTCGGCCAACCCACGTGGCAACCATGAGCTCACGTCGCTCTTCTCGCGAGCTCCCGCGCGACTCGTTTATTGCCGGTTCGCGATCCGCCCGCGCACCGGCCGCTTCGAGCTGAGGCGACCAACCCACGTAGGCACCATGAGCTCACGTCAGCTGTTCTCGCGACCGCGCCGCGACTCGTTTTTGCCGTTTGCGACCCGCCCGCGCACCGGGCGGTCGAGCCGAATCGACCAGCCCACGTGGGCACCATGAGCTCACGTCGCTCTTCTCGCGAGCTCCCACGCGACGCGAGCTGAGGCGACCAACCCACGTGGGCACCACGAGCTCACGTCAGCTGTTCTCCCAAGCTTCAGCGGCTCGTTATTGCCGTTTGCGACCTGCCCGCATACGGGCGGTTCGAGCTGAGTCGACCAACCCACGTGGGGCATGAGCTCAGGTCAGCTGTTTGCCCAAGCTCCCCGCGCGACGCGTTATCGCCGTTTGCGACCCTCCCGCGCACCGGCCGCTTCGAGCTGAGGCGACCAACCCACGTGGGCACCACGAGCTCACGTCAGCTGTTCTCGCAAGCTCCCCGCGACTCGTTTATTGCCGGTTCGCGATCCGCCCGCGCACCGGACCCTTCGAGCTGAGGCGACCAACCCACGTGGGCACCATGAGCTCACGTCAGCTGTTCTCGCGAGCTCCCCCGCGACTCGTTATTGCCGTTTGCGACCCGCCCGCGCACCGGGCGGTCGAGCTGAGTCGACCAACCCACGTAGGCACCATGAGCTCACGTCAGCTGTTCTCGCGATCTCCCCGCGCGACTCGTTTTTGCCGTTTGCGACCCGCCCGCGCACCGGGCGGTCGAGCCGAATCGACCAGCCCACGTGGGCACCATGAGCTCACGTCGCTCTTCTCGCGAGCTCCCACGCGACGCGTGCGACCTGCCCGCGCACCGGCCGCTTCGAGCCGAGTCGACCAACCCACGTCGGCACCATGAGCTCACGTCAGCTGTTTGCCCAAGCTCCCCCCGCGACTCGTTATTGCCGTTTGCGACGTGCCCGTGGGCGCGGTGTGAGCCGACTTGCCCGCGTAGGCCGCTCGTCTGACCGGCCCACGTGGATGAAACCCAAGTCGAGGTGCACACGCGGCGGCTCATCCCACCCGGGGTCGCTTCAAGTCACCGGCGCACGCCGGGGCGCTTGAAGTCGATGTGACCGGTGGCGAGCTCGATCGACGCAACCACGCGGGCGCGATTCGAATCGACCGGAGCACGGCGGGGCGCTTCGATCAACCAGCGCACGTGGGCCGGCCTTCAAGTGGACCAGGCCACGTGGGCCGGGTCCAAGTCGATGTGACCAGCGAGCCGGTCGACGGACCCACGGGTGCGATTCAAGTCTACGCGCTCATCGGCGCATCAAATCGCAGTCGCGATCGGAGTCGAGCTGCGCGTGGGCGCAAAGCGGGTGCGCATGCCTACGACTGTGGGTTGGCTTTGAGCCAAGCACAGGCCTCGGTGAGCACCGCGACGTTGCACATCACCTGCACGAGGTGGTGGCTTCTTCTTGGGTTTCTTCGCGCGCGCGTCGTGAAAAGCGTAAGCGAATCGTTTCAACCGAGCAGCCCCGGTCATGTCGCACAGCTAGAAGCGCGTACCGAGGACGCAACCTAGAACGAGGTTTGAGGCATGCTGTGCGCTCGGCGCTCGGCGCTCGGCGCTCGGCGCTCGGCGCTCGGCGCTCGGCGCTCGGCGCTCGGCGCTCGGCGCTCGGCTCTCGCCCTCGCCCTCGGCGCTGGGCTCTCGCCCTCGGCTCTCGCCCTCGGCGCTCGCCCTCGGTTCTCTGCTCTGCTCGCGGCTCCGCGCTGCTCCGCTCTCCGCTCGCCGCTCTCCGCGCTCGACTCCGCTTGGTGCGGTGGCGACGACACCGAGCGCCCGCGCCAGACCCATACGCCTCGCACCAGACGCCATGCATTTCTTTCACCTGGACGGGCAGGCCCTCGCAGTGGCGCGACCTACACGCCATTCAGCGCGAGCTACGGTCTCAACTTCCAACCTTCCGATGTCCTGAAATCACATGTGGCCACGCGACGTGCAGCGCGAGCGTCAATCTTGTCGGCTCATGATTCTCGCCGTCGTAAAGTCACGGGCTTTCACCTGGACGACAATCGGTACCTACAAGCCGGCACGTGAGCTTCTGCGAGTTGAGCTGCGGCGTGGCAGCCCGCTGCTGAGCGGGTTTTAGTCGTTTGATTCCCGGCGCTTGCAGCACTGTTGCTCCATGGCGAACGATGTTTGCCGATTTAGCCGGCTAGTTGTAACGGCCCCGCCTGACCACATTCAGTGGCGTTACTCACCAAACTCGAAACGTATCGCAAGACGGAGATTGTACAGATGGCATTCAACATCGACAAGGCGCACTCGGAAGTTGGTTTTGGCGTCAAGCACATGATGATCAGCACGGTGCGCGGCAAGTTCACGCGCTTCGACGCTGACGTTCAGCTCGACCCTGCGCATGTCGAGGCAGCCACCGTGACCGCGCGGGTGGAAGCAGGGAGCATCGACACGGGCGAAGAGAAGCGCGATGGGCACCTGCGCTCCGCGGACTTTTTCGACGCAGAAAAGTACCCAACCTTGACGTTCACCAGCACGAGCGTGAAGCGCTCGGGCGAGGACCTCGAGGTCGCCGGCAACTTGAAGATCAAGGATCAGGAGCACCCGGTTACGCTCAAGGGTGAGCTCACGGGCCCCAGCAAAGACCCTTGGGGCAACGTACGCGTGGGCCTCAGCCTGACCGGTGAGCTCGAGCGCGAGAAGTGGGGCTTGGGCTGGAACCAGGCACTGGAAGCAGGCGGCGTGCTCGTCGGCAAGAAGGTGAAGATCTCGATTGAGGCGGAGCTCGTGCAAAGCGCGTGAAGGGTCGAGGCTTGCCTCGGCGAGCGCGAGCTGAGCGGGCGCTTTCGGGTCTTCCGAAGCGCCCGCAGGCGTTTTGTTAGGGTTTTCGGTGCGTTACGGCGGTTGGTAGCGGCCCGCAGAGGTCGCCCTATGATTCGCCGATGTTGGCTTCGGAGCGCGCAAGCGCGGCCGCACACGAGTCGTGTCTGGCGCTGTTTCATCCGGCGGTGCGCGCGTGGTTCGAACGGAAGTTTCCGCATGGTCCGACCGAGGCCCAGCAGAGCGGGTGGCCGGCGATTGCGCGCGGTGAAGATACGCTGATCGCGGCGCCGACTGGCTCGGGCAAGACTTTGTCCGCCTTCCTCTTGTGCATCGATCGGCTCTACCGAGCGGCAGACCGCGGCGAGCTTCCGAACGAAGGCGTGCAAGTGGTGTACGTGTCGCCGCTCAAAGCGCTGGTCGTGGACATCCGCCAGAACCTCGAGGAGCCGCTCGAGCAAATCGCGGAGGTGGCGCGAGAGCTCGGCTACGCGGCCCCGCAGATTCGCGTGGGCGCGCGCAGCGGCGACACCCCGGCTTCGGCGCGCGTTCAACTGTTGAAGCACCCCCCGCATTTCCTCATCACCACCCCCGAGTCCTTGTACTTGATGGTGACGGCGGGAAAGAGCCGCGAGATCTTGCGGTCGGTCAAGACGGTGATCGTGGACGAAATCCATGCGGTGGCGCGAGACAAGCGCGGCTCGCACCTGGCGTTGACGTTGGAGCGGCTGGCTCACGTCGCGGAAGAGCGACCAGTACGGATTGGTCTCTCCGCGACGCAGCGGCCGCTCTCGCGCGTGGCGCGGCTGCTGGTGGGAGCGGGCGCGGAGCGCAGTACTCCGGCGGGTGAGCCCCGCTGCACCCTCGTGGACGTGGGTCACCGACGCGCGCTGGATTTGGCCATCGAGCTTCCGCTGCGTGAGCTCGACGCGGTGGCTTCCAACGAGCAGCTGGGTGAGGTTCTGGATCGCATCGCGCAGCACGTGAAGCAGCGCCGAACGACCCTGGTGTTCGTGAACACCCGGCGGCTCTCGGAGCGCCTCGCTCACTTACTGGCGGATCGAGTGGGGGCAGAGAACGTGGCCGCGCACCACGGAAGCCTCTCCAAAGATCGCCGCGCGCGCGTAGAGCAGCTGCTGCGCCAAGGCGCGTTGAAGGTGCTGGTAGCCACCGCCTCCTTGGAGCTCGGCATCGACATCGGGCCGGTGGAGCTGGTCTGCCAGGTGGGCTCGCCGCGCAGCATTGCGACCTTTTTGCAGCGCGTGGGCCGCTCCGGACACAGCCGCTTCGCGACGCCGGTCGGGCGTTTGTACCCTTTGACGCGAGACGAGCTGGTGGAGTGCACCGCCCTGCTCCGAGCCGTGCACGGCGGCCGGCTCGACGTGCTGGAGGTGCCGGTGGCGCCGCTGGACGTGCTGGCGCAGCAGATCGTCGCGGAGGTCTCGGCGGAGGAGTGGGCGGATGGCGCGCTCTACGAGTTGGTGCGCCGCGCGGCGCCTTACGCGGAGCTCTCGCGAGAGAGCTTCGACGAGATGCTGCAGCTCGTGAGCGAGGGCATCGACACGGGGCGGGGCAAGCGCGCCGCCTTTTTGCATCGCGACCGCATCAACGGCGTTGCCAAGGCGAGGCGAGGCGCGCGCCTGGCCGCGCTCACCAGCGGCGGAGCGATCCCGGACAACGCGGACTACCGCGTGGTAGCGGAGCCCAACGACACGTTCGTCGGCACCATCAACGAAGACTTCGCGATCGAGAGCATGGCCGGCGACGTCTTTCTGCTCGGAAGCACCAGCTGGCGAATTCGGCGGGTGGAGAGCGGCACCGTGCGGGTGGTGGACGCAGAGGGCGCGGCGCCCACGATCCCCTTCTGGCTCGGCGAGGCGCCGGCGCGCACGGCCGAGCTTTCGGCAGAGGTGTCGGCGCTGCGTAGCGGGGTGGAGCGCGCGCTGGGCAGCGGCGGTATCTCTGCCGCCTCCACGTGGGTCGCCGCGGAGGCGCGGGTAGACGAAGCGGTGGCTGACGCGGTGGTGCTGTACTTGCGGGCTTCGTGCACGGCGCTCGGGGTGCTGCCCACGCACGGCGACCTGGTGTTCGAGCGGTTCTTCGACGACTCGGGCGGGATGCAGCTCGTTTTGCACTCCCCCTATGGCGGCCGCATCAACCGCGGCTTGGGCCTCCTGCTCCGGAAGCGCTTCTGTCGCTCGTTCGATTTCGAGCTGCAAGCCGCGGCCAGCGACGACTCCATCGTGCTCTCGCTCGGTTTGCAGCACGCGTTCCCGCTCACGGACCTGCTGGACTTCCTCGCGCCGCGCGGCATCGGAAGCGCGCTCACCCACGCGGTGCTCGTCACCCCGATGTTCGGAGTGCGCTGGCGTTGGAACTTGAATCGCTCGCTCGTCGTGCTCCGTTACCGCGGCGGTCGACGCAACCCGCCTCCGATTCAGCGAATGGAGACGGACGACGTGACGGCGGCGGTGTTCCCGTCTTTGGCCGCGTGCCAAGACAACGCCACTGGCCCTCGCGAGATTCCGGATCACCCGCTCGTGCGGCAGACGCTGCACGACTGCATGAACGAAGCCATGGACTTGGGCGGGTTGCAGCGGCTGCTCGACGCGATTGCGAGCGAAGAAGTGCGCGTGCACTTTCGCGACACGGTCGAGCCGTCGCCGCTTTCGCACGAGATCTTGAACGCGCGCCCGTACACCTTTCTGGACGACGCACCGCTAGAAGAGCGCCGCACGCGCGCGGTGCAGGTGAAGCGCGGACTACCGCTGGACGCGCGGGACCTGGCGAGGCTGGACCCAGAGGCGATCGCAAGGGTACGCGACGAAGCACGACCGGTGCCGCGAGACGCCGAGGAGCTGCACGACTTGCTACTCTCGTTGCTGGTGGTGAGGGCCGACCCGGCGCTTTCGGCGTTGTTCGAGGCACTGCAAGGTCGCGGGCGGGCGATCACGGTGAGGACCGCAACCGGTGACTTTTGGTGCGCGCTCGAGCTGCGGGGGGCCGTGGAGCGGCTGTGCGGCGCGGCCGAGTATCACCCGGATATTCACCCCCCGGAGCGAGCAGAAGCGGTTAGCGGGCTTGGTCGCGAAGAGCTCGCGGTGCGAGCGGTGCGAGGTCACTTGGAGCTCTGCGGCCCCGTGACGCCAACTGCGCTCGCGGAACGGACCGGGCTCGAGGGCGCGCTCG
The DNA here is from genome assembly GCA_004193285.1 of Myxococcales bacterium. Classification (GTDB taxonomy): domain Bacteria; phylum Myxococcota_A; class Polyangia; order Polyangiales; family Polyangiaceae; genus PMG-095. The sequence goes on from SECP01000038.1 coordinate 63,116, forward strand.
TGGAGCTTTCGCTCGGTCGCCTACGCCACGAAGGCTTCGCGCTCTCCGGCTTCTTCGAAGCGAGCGTCGGCGCCGAGCAATTCTGCGCGCGCCGCTTGCTGGACCGTATCCACCGCTACACGCGCGATCGCTTACGGCGCGAAATCGAGCCCGTCTCTGCTCAGGATTTCATGCGCTTCTTGCTGGAATGGCAAGGCGTGACGCCGGGTACGCGCCGCACCGGGCCCCACGGCCTTTCCGCCGTGATCGAGCAGCTGCAAGGCTTCGAGGCCGCGGTGGCGAGCTGGGAGCACGACGTGCTGGCCGCGCGCATTGCCGGCTATCGCCCGGAGTGGCTGGACGGGCTTTGCTTCTCCGGGCAAGTCGTTTGGGGGCGCCTGAGCCCTCGGTGCGCCCCGGACCGGCCTGGCCACAGCGCGACCGTCTCCCGCGCTACGCCGGTGACGCTGGCCTTCCGCGCGGACTTGCCGTGGCTGCAGCAAGCGCTGAAATCTGGCGAAAAGCCGGCCGGGGAGCTCTCACCCGCGGCGGCGCGCCTGATCGCCTGTTTGCAACGGCGCGGCGCGCTGTTCGCCTCCGAGCTGCTGGCAGAGCTGGGCTGCGACGGACGCGAGCTGAACGACGCGCTGTGGGACGCAGTGGCACGCGGGCTGGTGACCGCAGACGGATACGGCGCGCTCCGAAGCTTGATGCGACGCCGCACCGAGCTCACGCCGCCCGCGGCATCCTCTTTCAAGTTGCGCCGCGGCGGGCAGTCGGACATGGCGCGCGAAGGGCGCTGGGCCCTGCTGCCGGAGCAAGGCACGGAGCTCGAGCGCGACGCGCTGGCGGAGGCGGTTGCAGAGCAACTGCTGGCGCGCTGGGGCGTGGTGTTCGCGGACCTGATGGCGCGAGAGTGCCTGGCGCTTCCGTTCCGCGACATCACCTGGGCGCTGCGCCGACTGGAGGCGCGCGGCGTGGTGCGAGGAGGGCGCTTCGTGAACGGGTTCGTCGGCGAGCAGTACGCTCTACCAGAGGCGGTGGAGCAGCTTCGGGCCGTACGGAAGACCGTCGCTCACGGCGAGGTCGTCGAGTTGTCTGCTTGCGACCCGCTGAACTTGATAGGCATCGTCCTGCCCGGGCCGCGCCTGCCGGCCCAGCGGGGCCGCATGCTGCGCCTGGTGGATGGCGCTCTAGCCCCGGAGGCGGCCGAGGTGGCGCCTCGCGCGTACGACGAAGCGTAAATCGCGGAGCTTTAGCCTCTTCAATTTGGCGACGGCGCGCCGTTCAGTGGGTGCGATGTCAGGCGCTGCTCGCGCTCATTCAGGGAGCTTTCCCGCCCTATCCGCGGCGGAGATCGTGCCCCAAGACCATTACGCCAGGCTGCTCGATACCAAGCGCCTCTCGGCGCTCGCCGAGACCGGCATGCTGGACTCCGAGGCCGAGGCCGCGTTCGACCGCTTCACGAGGCTGGCGGCGCGGCTCTTGAGCGTACCGACCGCTCTCATCTCGCTGGTCGACGACAAGCGCCAGTTCTTCAAGAGCCAAGTCGGTTTGGGGGAGCCCTGGTCCAGCCAGCGCGAAACTCCGCTATCCCACTCCTTCTGCCAGTACGCGGTCAGCTCCGCGAAGCCGCTCGTCGTGGCCGACGCTCGCGAGCACCCCTGGTTGAAGCACAACCTAGCGACGAGCGAGCTCGGCGTCGTTGCTTACGCGGGCGTGCCCCTCGTCACCTCCGACGAACAGGTATTGGGCGCGCTTTGCGTGCTGCAACCCGAGCCGCGAGCCTGGAGTGACGAGGAGATAGCGACTCTGCGCGACCTGGGCTCGATGACGATGACCGAGCTCGAGCTGCGCACGCAGCTGGCAAGATCGAAAGCCCTGCGCGCCGAGCGCGCCAAAGAGCGGAACCTGCTCTACGCGATCTTGGACGCCATCGACGACGCGATCGTGGTCACGCGCAGAGACGGCAAAGTCATGCTGGCGAACCCTGCCGCACGCAGGCTGCGCACCCCTGACTTGGTGGAATCCGACAGCGAAGCGCCGCCCTCCCGTGTGCTGGCGGCGGACGGTTCGGCGGCGTCCCCAGCTCAGGGCACCCCGTCGACGCGGGCCCTTCGCGGGGAGGAAGTGCGCCACGTAGAGCTGCTCGTGCGAGCGCCGGGCGAGCCCGAGGTGCACCAAAGTGTGCACGCGACGCCGCTCCGAGACGACAACGGCGAGGTGTTCGCGGCCGTCAGCGTCGGTCGGGACGTGACCAAGGCCCGCGAGATGCAAGCCGCGCTGGTGCGCAGCGAGGCCGTCCTGCAAGGGGTCGTGCGCAACCTGCCGAACGGCGCGGTCCTGCTCTTCGATCGCGACTTACGGTACGTGATGGCCGACGGCGAGCAGCTGCTGAGCAGCATCGGTCTTCGTCGGGAAGACTTGGTCGGGCGCACCTTCAGAGAAGTGAGCCGGCCCGAAGGCGCGGCGGAGGTGGAGGCGCTGTACCGAGCCGCGCTCACCGGTGAGTCGCGCATGATCGAGCTCCACCGCGCCGACAAGGTGTTCGCGCTCACGGCCACTCCCGTGCGCGACGCAGCAGGCGTGGTGACCGCCGGCCTTGCGCTTGTCTACGACGTCACGGCGCACAAGCAGGCCGAGGCGATGGTCCGCCGGGAAGCGGAGGCGATGCGCAGCCAATCCGTGCGCGACGAGCTGACCGGCTTGTACAACCGACGCGGCTTCTTGGAGCTCGCACGGCAGCACCTCTCGATAGCAGCGCAGATGGCGCGACCCGCGCTGCTCTTCTTCGTGGACCTGAACGGGATGAAGCGGATCAACGACGAGCTCGGCCACGAGACGGGTGACCGCGCGTTGAGAGAGACGGCCGAGATCTTGCGCTGCACCTTCCGCACCTCGGACATGCTCGCTCGGCTAGGAGGAGACGAGTTCGTCGCGCTGTTGATGGACGCCGACGCCAAGCAGCAAGAGGGTTTCGAAACGCGCGTTCAGCGAGAGGTGGAGGCCCGCAACGAGCAACCGGCCCGAGCCTTTCGGCTCTCCGTGAGCATCGGCGGCGCCGCATTTCAGCCTGAACGACCGCTCACCATCGAGGCGCTGCTCGCCGAGGCCGACGCGCTCATGTACGAACAGAAGCGGGCCCGCAACGCAGCGCGGTAAGCTCAAGGAACCTTGGCATAGAGGGCGCGTGCGGCACGCGCGCCCCGAACGACGCGGGTCGCGACCGGCCCCTTGCCCTTGAGCTCGCGCACCTGGATGGGTCCGAGGTCGTGAGACGCGGAGAGCGAAGCCGCGAGCTCTTCCGTGACGAGCACCTCGCCGGGCGCGGCCGCGGTTTCGAGCCGGCTGGCGGTGTTCACGGCGTCGCCCCAAACGTCGTACAAGAGTCGCTCGTGACCGAGGACGCCCCCGATAGCGACCCCCCGCGCGATGCCGACTCGCAACGACAGCGCGCGCTGCCGACGGCGTGCCACCGCGAGCACGGCGCGCTGCAGCGCGAGGCCCGCGTCGACCGCGGCCGCGGCGTCGCTCAGGTGCGCTTGCTCCATGCCGCGCGCGGCCAAGTAGGCGTCGCCCACCGTCTTGATCTTCTCGAGCCGGTGCTCGCGCATGATCTCGTCGAAGCGCGAGAACAGCTCGTTCAAAATCTCGACCATCTCCGCGGCCGGCAGCTCCGCCGCCAGGTGGGTAAAGCCTGCCAAATCCGCGAACAATATCGTCACATCGGGGTGGGTGTCCGCGATCGGGCCGACCCCGCGCCGCAAGCGTTCGGCGATGCGCGGCGGCAGGACGGAGAACAGCACCTCTTCCGTCCGCGCGCGCTCCGCCTCCAGCTGTGCGTGCTGGCGCGCAATCGTCGCGCGTTGCCCGAAATCCCGCGCCTTGGTGGCGTAGAGCATGCGTGAGAAGAGCACGCACGTGAGCGTGAAGGCGCCGCCGTTCACGAGCTGACTGAACGCCAGCGCCGGCCGCGGCAAGAACCAAAGCTGCCCGACGACGAAAGCAGCGAGACCCATCGCGAAGGCTTGCGCGGTCGGCCCCCGCTTGAACGTCACGAACAGCGCTGCGCACAAACCCACGAGCCAGTAAACGGTGATGCCGGCGCCGATCAGCTGATCCACGCCCGACAGCACGCCCGCCCAAACGAGTAGGAACGTGAGGAACGCGAACGCAATGCGAGCCCGCGCGACCCGCTCCCGAGCTCGCCAGAGCAGGAGCAGCGTGCTCCCGCTCGCGAGCAGCATCGCGACATGCAAGCCCAAGAGCCAGCGCGCCCACACTCGCTCGGTCTCCGGCATTCTCGAAAAATCCAGCACCACGTCGCGCGCGAGCAGTGCAACGTGCAGCGCGAGCATCAACCAGGCGAAGCCCTTCATTCGCTCGGTCGAGCCGATCGCGAGCTCCACGTGAAACGCTCGCCTGTCCTCGCCTTGGAGAGGCTCGCCGCGCAGACCCGCCAGCGCGGCGTGTCCGAGGCGCCGCCAGGCGGCGAGGCTCGTGCGGACCGACATGGCGACGCCAGTATGCCTCCCTCTGCGCCGCTGGAACGGGCAATTCCCGGGAATTCGCCCGGCCCGAAACATTTCGGAACGAAACCGGCCTACAAACTCGAGTCGTGTCCAAGCGCCGAACCGCCGCCGGCTCGCCCCCTGCGGTCCCATCGAACGGCCTGCAGCGGTGGCGGCTCCAACCCCCCAGCATCTTTTCTTACCTGGACGCAGTCGCGCACCACGGCTCAATCCGCAAAGCCGCTGACGCCCTGCACATTGCCTCATCCGCGCTCAACCGGCGGATCCTGGACCTCGAGGAGGACGTCGGCTCGCCTCTGTTCGAGCGCTTGCCACGCGGCGTGCGCGCCACCGCCGCCGGCGAGCTCTTCCTCGCCTACGTGCGACGCTCCCTCAAGGAGCTGCGCTTGGTCGAGGCGCAGATCGACGGCCTGCGCGGCCTCGTGCGCGGGCGCGTGCACATCGCCGTCGCAGAGTCCGTCACCGGGCGCATGCTGCCGGATGCCATCGCCGAGTACCACCAGCGCCATCCGGGAGTTGGCTTCGCGGTCACGGTAGGCGGCCCACGTGAGCTCTCGGCGGCGCTCTCGCGCGACAAGGCCGATCTCATCTTAACTCACGAGAACCAGGACGAAGGCAACGTCGTCACCCTGGCCGAGGTTCCCCAGCCGCTATGCGCGCTCGTATCCCCCGAGCACCCGCTCGCGGCGCGCACCTCCTTGCGCCTGCGCGAGTGCGTCGCCTACCCCCTCGCCATGCCGGACGAGACCCTCGCCGCCCGGGCCCTCATCGAATCCGCCCTCGGCCACGCCTCGATCCGCTTCGAACCCGCGCTCGTCTCCAACTCCATCGAGACGACCAAGATGTTCGCCCGCACCTCTGGCGGCGTCTGCTTCTCCTTCAAGATCGGCAAGAAGCCGGACGTATCCGGCATGGTGACGATTCCGCTCAGCGACCCCGTGCTCGCGGACGCCAGGCTCCGCCTATGTGGCCGCCGTGGACGCGTCCTGCCCGTCGCCGCCGCCGCCTTCGCCGAACAACTCACGGCCCTCTTCGAAGAGCTCTAAACCTCGCAACGTACCGAAAGCAGCCGACGCCAGATTCGCGGCAGCGGCTGCTGCTCCGCAGCCCGTGTGCTTCTCGGCTTCTCGGTTTCTTCTCGGCTTCTCGGCTTCCTTCCACTGCGCCGGGGACACCCTTTCCTCACTCGATTGATTCTTCGGATCCGAAGTCTCTCGTGCCGCGGCGCGAGTCCGGATTGCAAACTCATGCGCTTCACTCAACCGAGGCACGTCTGACGGACACTTCGGATTCGAAGAACCATCCCAGCCGCAACACCCCTCCTCCGCGGCTCGAAGCAGAGACTCTCGGCGGCACGCGGTGCCGCGGCAAACGGCTGGCCGACTTCCGCCGGCGCCGGGGACACCCTTTCCTCACTCGATTGATTCTTCGGATCCGAAGTCTCTCCTGCCGCGGTGCGAGTCCGGATTGCAAACTCATGCGCTTCACTCGACCGAGGCACGTCTGACGGACACTTCGGATTCGAAGAACCATCCCAGCCGCAATACCCCTCCTCCGCGGCTCGAAGCAGAGACTCTCGGCGGCATGCGGTGCCGGGCAAACTGCTGGCCGACTTCCGCCGGCGCCGGGGACACCCTTTCCTCACTCGATTGATTCTTCGGATCCGAAGTCTCTCGTGCCGCGGCGCGAGTCGGGGCCGCAAACTCATGCGCTTCGCCCAACCGAGTCGGGTCTGACGGACACTTCGGATTCGAAGAACCGTCCGAGCCGCGAGAGCCCTCCCCTCGCGTCGAAGCAAAAATTCTCGGCGGCGCGCGTTGCTGGCAAACGGCGGCCGACGTCCGCGGCGCTCGGGACACCCTTTCCTCACTCGATTGATTCTTCGGATCCGAAGTCTCTCGTGCCGCGGCGCGAGTCCGGGCCGCAAACTCATGCGCTTCACTCAACCGAGGCGCCTCTGACGGACACTTCGGATTCGAAGAACCATCCGAGCCGCGAGAGCCCTCGTCCGCGTGTCGGGCGGCGTGGCGAGTGCGGATTGCAAACGTGATGAGCTTCGCTCAACCGAGTCGGGTCTGACGGACACTTCGGATTCGAAGAAGCATTGGAGCCGCAAGAGTCCTCCCCGCGTGTCGGGCGGCGCTGCGAACGCGGGCCGCAACAATCTCGAAGGTATTTGGAAACAGTCAACGCGGACTAAAGAGGCGGCGGGCAGGGCGGCGACTTCTCTGCGCGCGCGGAAAGAGCTGACAGAGCGGAGAGCCAGGTGCTGCGTGCGTCCATCGGCGGCGGATGGAGAGCGGAGAGCGAAGAGAGCGGAGAGCAGGCGGGGCGAAGAGCGGAGAGCGGAGAGCAGACAGGGCGAAGAGCGAAGAGCGGAGAGCAGACAGACAGGGCGGAGAGCGGAGAGCGGAGAGCAGACAGGGGGGAAGAGAAGAAGCGTGTGGGGGCGCGGGGTGAAAGTCTGGGGGGCACGCGGGTGTGGTCGGCGGGATCGTGAGCGAGCGGATTTGGAGCGCGGGCTGTACGTGGATTGGCGCTGGTCGCCAACGCAGTGTGGGCGTAGACGACTAGCGTAGTGATTTTTGCACTCTGCCACTGCGGGCAGAGACCTTCTGACGCGAATCACGCCGACAACTAACGAAAACGCTTCCGAAACAATCGCGAAGCGGGAGCGCGCACGTGCGCGGTGTGAACCGGAGGACAACAAGATGACTGAAAGCACGAAACCAAAGCTATGGACGCCCGGAGACTGGAACGCGTACTTCGGGTTCGGAACGAACATTTTAGTCAACTTGCTGGTGCTCACGACGCTCCTGCGCTTCGTGCTCAAGATGCCGGACGCCATCGTGTTCGGGCGTATTTTGCCTGCTACCGGGCTGATGTTGTGCCTGAGCACGGTTTACTACGCTTGGCTGGCTTACAAGCTGGCGGAGAAGACGGGGCGTAAGGACGTGTGCGCGTTGCCTTCGGGCATCAGCGTGCCGCACATGTTCGTGGTCGTGTTCGTGATCATGCTGCCGATCGCGACGAAGACCGGCGACCCGATCAAGGGTTGGGAGGCGGGCCTCACCTGGGTGTTCGTGCAGAGCTTCGTGCTCATGGCGGGCGGCTTCATCGCGCCCATCATCCGGAAGATCACCCCGCGCGCAGCGCTCCTGGGAACGCTGGCCGGCGTCTCCGTTTCGTTCATCTCGATGCGCCCCGCTCTCGAGATGTTCATGACCCCGGTGATCGGTCTCATCTGCTTCACGATCATCTTGGCGAGCTGGTTCGGCGGCGTGCGCTACTTCAAGGGCATTCCGGCGGGCCTGGTCGCCATTGCGGTCGGTAGCTTGATCGCGTGGGGCTCCACGGCGCTCGGCTACAACTTCGGTGGTATGTCGACGGCGAACCTGGCCGCGTCATTCTCCAACTTCGGCTTCAGCGTGCCGCTGCCGGCCTTCGATCACGTGTTTTCCGGCTTTCAGTTCCTCGGCGTGATCTTGGTGACCGCAATTCCGTTCGGCATCTACGACTTGGTGGAGGCGCTGGACAACGTCGAGAGCGCGGCCGTCGCAGGCGACGACTTTCCGACTACGCGGGTGCTCACGGCGGACGGCGTGGTCAGCCTCATCGGCTGCTGCATGGGCAATCCGTTCATCAACGCGGTGTACATCGGCCACCCGGGGTGGAAGGCGATGGGCGGACGCATCGGCTACTCCGCGGCCACCGGCGTCACCGTGATCGTGCTGGCCTGGCTGGGCATCATCAGCGTGATGTCTTCGCTGGTGCCGGTCGTCGCGATTTCACCGATTCTGCTCTACATTGGCATGCTCATCGGCTCGCAAGCCTTTCAAGAGAGCCCGCGCGCTCACGCTCCGGCGATCGTGCTCGCGATCGTTCCTCACCTCGCCGCGTGGGGTAAGCTCATGATCGACAACTCGCTCGGCGCGGCCGGCACCAGCGCGCATGCGCTCGGCCTCGACAAGCTGGGACAGGTGGGCGTTCTGTATCACGGCCTCGAGGTCCTCGGCGGCGGCTCGATCTTGGGCGGCGTCATGCTGGGAGCGATCGCGGCCTTCATCATCGATCGCGCCTTCACGAAAGCAGCCGCATTCGCGGCCGCCTCCGCGGGCATGACCTTCTTCGGCCTCATGCACGGCGAGGCGATCGGCATCGGGCAATCACCGGTCGTCACCGTCGCGTACTTGGGTGTAGCGGGAGTGCTGTTCGGCTGTGCGAAGCTGGCGACGGTCACCGCACCAGCGCCCGAAGAGCACCACCACGGAGAGCACGAACCCGCGGCAGTCGCGGCCGAGTAGTCGTTCTCGTCGACAGCGAAGCGGCCCGGCCTCTTCGCAGCAGAGCGCCCGCCCTCCTCGGAGTCGCGGGCGCTTTGCGTCTGTTTCTGGGGGAGCGAAATCCGTCACGAATCGGCACGAGCGCGGCCGAGTAGCGGTACCGAGGGCGAAGGGCGAGCGGGCGGAGGGCACACGCGGTTCGGCGTGGCGCGCCGAGGCAAGCGGGAACCAATGGGGGCGGTCGTTCGTGCCGCTTCGCGACCGAGGTCGTTGGCCCAAGACCGAGCTGAGTGGCCGAATCGCCCGGTTGGTGGCCGATGCGGCCAAGGCGGAGGACGCGGGGAGCGCCTAGGTTTTCGGTGGCTTAGCGCCGAAAGAGAGGTCCCGTGCCGAGTTTGATTCAGCTGTTCTCCGATCCGATTTCGTGGGCGTTTTTTGGAATTGTCGCAGGTTTGTGGGGGCTCGAGACGGTCTTCCCAGCGCGCGTGTTGCCGCCCAGCCCGGGGCATGTGCGACGGGGAGTGGTAGCGCTGGTCGCGTTCTTTTTGGTGTCGTCCTACCTGCCATATTGGCTCGGGCCGCTTTTGGAGCCGGTACGGCTCGCGGATTTGAGCGAGCTGGGGACTTGGGGCGGCGCCCTCGTGGCGATGCTCGCGTATCAGACAGTGGGCTACGCGTACCACCGGGGCTTGCACGCTTCCGATTTGTTGTTCCGTCTGGTCCATCAAGTGCATCACAGCGCGGAGCGGCTGGACGTTGCGGGGGCGTTCTTGTTCGCGCCACTGGACATGCTCGGCTGGACTACGGTCTCGACCATGGCGCTGGCGCTGTTCGGGGTGACGCCGGAAGCGACGGTGGTGTTCACGCTCGCCGGCGCGCTGCTCAGCACTTTTCAGCACACCAACGTGCGGACGCCGCGCTGGCTGGGGTACGTCTTGCAGCGGCCGGAGAGCCATAGCCAGCACCACGGCCGCGGACTACACCGGAACAACTACGCGGACCTGCCCATCTTCGACTTGATGTTCGGGACGTTCGATAATCCCGAAGGGTTTGCGGAGCAGACCGGCTATTACCCCGGCGTCTGGAAGCGGCGCTTGAAGGTGCGCTCCGGCAAGCCGCTCAAGCGAACCATGGAGGCGACCGGCGCCTCTACCTGAGAGCGCTTCGCGATCCATTCCTGACACTTGCCAATCAGGGCGTCGTCGACCTGGCGGGCGCCGACCAAGTGGGCGAACGGCTGCTGACCGACGCTGTGCCAGTCGATGAGGTTGAGCTTGGCGACTTGCATCGCGGTCTCTACGTCTACCGCTCGGGCAAGCAGGTATAGCGCCAAATCTAGCCAGGTCGTGCCGCCGCCCGCCATGACGAGCCGCTGCCCGACTCCCGAAGCGACGAGCGCGCGCTCGCGGTGCACCCGAATCGCAGGGTGCCGCTCGGCCAGCGCGTCGCAGTAGGCCCAGTGGGTAGTCGCATCTTGACCGTCCAGCAAGCCCGCGGCGGCGAGCAGCACTGCACCCGAGCAGGCAGTGGCGAGGATGGCGCCCGCACCGTGCTGGCGCTTGAGCCAGACGATTTCTTCGTCGAAGCGCCCGGTGATGTCGGTCCGAGGGGCGATCGCGAGCTCCGGTACGCAGACGATGTCGTACGTCTCCGCGCCCAGCGCGCGTTGGGGGCGGACCAGTGCGCCGTTCGCGACCTCGAGCGGCGCGACGGTTCGGGCGACGACTTCCGCCGTGACGGCGGGGACGCCGGGCTGGCCATCCGTGACGAGCTTCCAGTCTCGGCCTGCGGCGCAGAACACGTCTAGCATGCCGTAGACGACCGAAGCGGTCGCTTCCGGGAGCGCGAGGATCGCGATGCGGGGCAGCACGGCTCCGCGTAGACTCTCGGCCCGCCTGCGTCTAGCTGGCTACAGAGCATCCGCCGCGACTGCGGGCCCAACGTCAGCTTCGCGCCCCTGGGCCATTCGCTCGCGGTGGCGCTCACGAGGGCGATTTGCCACGAGATTTCAGCGCGCTTTTTCCTCCAGAGTGTGGGGGTGTATCGGCTCTCGCTCCTTCTAAGTCTGGCGCTCGGTGTGCCGGCTCGCGCTCTCGCCCAAGACGCCGCCCCGGCCACGCAAGCGGCGGCGCAGCGCGAGCACACGCCGAGCGCGGCAAGCGCGCCGAGCGCGGAGAGGCTCACTGAGAAGCCGATCGCAGAGGATGAGCCGGAGATCGACGTGCTCACCTTCCATCGCTCGAACTACCTCGTCACGGGCTTCACCCAAGACACGCAGGTCAAGTTCCAATTCAGTTTCAAGTACGACTTGTGGCCCAGCCCGAGCCGCCACACCGTGTACCTGGCGTACACGCAAAAGTCCTTGTGGGATCTGTACGATAAGTCGGCGCCGTTTCGGGAATCCAACTACGCGCCGGAGGTCTTTTACGCGCACTACCACTCGGACATGCGGGGTCAGCCGAATCCGGGTTGCGGCTTGTTCTCCGAGCAGGTCGGTATCGAGCACGAATCCAACGGCGAAGCGGGCGAAGCCTCGCGCAGCTGGAACAAGGTCTTCGTGGACGTGGAGGCGACTTGTTACGGCAAGCCGCTGTACGGCTTGCTCGGCGTGCGCCTGTGGTACCCGATAGGGCTCCGAGAAAACCCGACCATCAAGCGCACTCAAGGCTACGGTGAGCTGCTCTTGGGCGTGGGAGTGGACGAAGAGGACGCGCACTCCAACGGCCTGGTCACGGTGGCGCTGCGCAAAGGTACGAGTCGGCAGCTCGCCAAAGGCAGCCTGACGGTGGACGCGCGCTGGCGACCCACCTACCAGCGACTCATCGGCAAAGCTTGGAAGTTCGCGCCGTACGTTTGGTTTCAGTTTTTTACGGGCTACGGCGAGAGCCTCGGCACGCACGACATCGCCACCACCGGCGCGCGCCTGGGCATAGGCTTCACGGACCGAGCGCGCTAGGCGCATTGACAGGAGCGCATGATGACCGAACGCGAGAAGATGCTGGCTGGCGAGCTGTACGACCCTGCCGACGCGGAGCTCGTGCGCGGAAGGGAGCGCGCCCGAGCGCTGTGCTGGAAGCTAAACGCGACCGCAGAAACGGAGAAGGAGCTCCGTCGCACCTTGCAGCGTGAGCTCTTCGGCAGCGGTGGCGAAGACGCCTGGATTCAGCCGCCCTTCTTCTGCGACTACGGCTCCAACATTCACCTGGGCGAGCGCGTCTACTTCAATTTCAACTGCGTCGTGCTGGACGTGGGCGAGGTGCACATCGGTGAGCACACGCTGTTCGGACCCGCCGTACAGATTTACACTGCCACTCACCCGCTGGACGCGGAAGAGCGTCGCAAGAAGGAGCTCGCGAAGCCCATTCGCATTGGGTCGGACTGCTGGGTGGGCGGCGGTGCCATCATCCTTCCTGGCGTGACGGTCGGGGACAAGACCGTGATTGGCGCTGGAAGCGTGGTCACCAAGAGCCTCCCGGGCGGCGTTCTGGCGGCCGGAAATCCGTGCCGAGTGCTGCGCCCGGTCGGCGGCTAGCGGTCACAAGAAAAAACTGATTCACTCCCCCTGCGTGCACGCGGCGGGCGCGGGCGACGTCTAACGGCGGGAGGGCATCATGAGACGAGCAATGTGGGGCGCTGGAGCGGTGGTATGGGGCGCGCTTTGCGGCTGCGGAGGTAACGAACCGGAGCCCGGCTCGACCGTGAGTCAGCCGGGAGGGGGAAGCGCCGGTGGCGGACAAGCCGGTTCGCTCAACCTCGGGCTCGAAGGAGGCAAAGGCGGCGGAGGAGGAGCCGGAGGAGCCGGAGGAGCGGGGGCAGGCGGGACGGCTGCGGGTAGCTCCTCGACCGCCGGGGCAAGTAGCGGTGGGGCGGCCGGAAGCGCCGCGAGCGGTGGAGGGGGGAGCGGCGGCATGAAGCCCGCGAGTGCCTGCACGCGCGCCGCGGGGAGCGACGCCGATTGCGCGGATTTTTGGGCGGAGGAGGGCTACTTGCAAGCGTACGCCTGCACGGACATCTCGGCCGCGGCTCGGCTCGGGCAAAGCATCGGTGAAGAGTGCGCGAGCGTGAGCTTCGTCGCGGGGGCGGCGTACGGCGCCTGCTGCACGCCATTTCCTTAGTTGGCCTAAGCTGGGCGGGATGGTGCACATCCGTCGCGCGGAGCGCAACAAGCAGCCCGGCGTTTGCTATGCGGTAACGAACGACGGCCTGGAGCTGCCGGTGGTGGACGTGACCCACCCAGCGTTCGCGTGTGAGCTCAGCGCGGAGAAGGAGGCTCGCCTGGTGCAGCGCTTTTTGAAAGAACAGCGGCGCTTCGCGCGTTTGCCGGCTTGGTTGCGAATAGCGATGGTGCGTTTCTTCTTGCGAGGGTCGCGCATCGCTCGCGGGGTTCGCCGCGCAGAGGGCACCTTCTTGGACGCCATGACGACCTACCTGTTCAAGCTCGGGCCCCAGAACCTCGGGTCCTATGCGGTGCCGGCGGATCGGATCATCTTGCGGAGCTTGCCCGCCATTTCGGTGCGACTGCGCGTCCATGACATGGCGCGTTTGCTGGCGGAAGAGCTTCGACCCCGGCTCGACCGAGCACCGCAGCAGCCGCTGTTCCTCGTCAACATCGCAGGCGGTCCGGCCATCGACAGCTTGAACGCGCTGATCGTGCTGCAGCGTGACTCGCCCGCGAGCCTGAGCGGGCGCCGAGTGGACATTTGCGTGCTGGACGACGCCGATGACGGGCCGGCGTTCGGCGCGCGAGCACTGGCCGCGCTGCGTGAGCCTGGTGCGCCCCTCGCAGCGCTCGACATCGGCTTCGAGCACCGACGCTACGACTGGCGGGAAGTGGCGGGCTTGGAGGCGGCGCTCGAGTTGGCGCGCTCCCGCGGCGCACTCGTGACCGCATCCTCCGAAGGAGGACTCTTCGAATACGGTGCCGACGCGGACATCGTGCAGAACTTGCGCGCGCTAGCGGAGGGCACTCGGGGTGCAGCGTTCGTCGTCGGTTCCGTGACTCGCGATGACGAAGTGATTCGTACACTCAAGCTCACCAGCACTGCCGCCACCCAGCCACGCGGCCTCGCCACGTTCTCGCGCTTGGCAGAGCGAGCCGGCTTTCGGGTCACTCGCTCGGTGGCGCGCCCGCTGAGCGACCAGGTGGTCCTCATGCCCCAAGCCGACTAGCCGCCGCGCATCCAGAATCACCTTTACGGGGCGCGCCTTCTGATGAACTCTCTCGGTGGGAGAGAGATGATGCGCTGGTTGGTTGGGTTGGTTTCGATCTCTTGCGGCGCCTGGGCGCTGCCGGCACAAGCTCAAAACGTACCGCCGCCCGCGAGCGGGACCTTCCCCGCGGACACGCCTGCGCCTGCGCTCAACCCAGCCGCGCCCGCCCCCGGAGGCCCGTCAACCGCGCCGGCAGCCGAGCCGCTGCCAGCTCCGCCGCCCGCGGCTCCCCCGGCGGCGGCGCCAGCACCGGCGGTTGCGCCCTCTGCGGCTCCCCCTGGAGCGCCTGCGGCCGCCGGGCAGCCGGCACCCGCGGACTCCACACCACCGCGTCTCGCCGCCCCCACCCCGCCGCCGGAGCTGGACACCCGCTCCAATCGCGAGCGCCGTCCGTTCTTCATCGGCGGCGAGCTGGGTTGGAACGGCCTCGCCGGCCTGGGCGTGAACTTCAGTTGGCACCCGGAACCGCATTTTGCGGTGGATACGGGGGCCGGCTTGTCCCTGACAGGTTGGCGCGCCAGCTTCCGTCTCCGTGGCAACCTGCTCAAGGGGGAGTGGACACCATTCTTCGGCGCCGGCTTCAGCTACGCCACGGGCCTGGGCGATCAGGACGTAGAGCTCGAGTCCAAAGGCGAGAAGGCGAAGCTACGCGTCTTGCCGTCTACGTTTTTGCAGCTCGCAGGCGGCGTGAACTACACCGGGAGGGAAGGCTTCGTTTTCACCGCGACCACGGGCTACTCGCTCCTGCTCCGCGATCAGAACACGACCTACAGCTCCGGCTCGCGTGAAACGTACGATGACGCGAAGGCTATTTACGATGGCGGCCTCATCCTTTCCGTAGCTTTCGGTTACGCGTTCTAACGCTTTGTCAGAGTGACAGGCGCGGCGCAGAGCGAGCGACAAGCCGTCGCAGTCGCCTCCGCAGCTCCGCGAAAAGACCTGCGGCACGGCGCTTGCTGAGCGAGTGGCATGGTCACTCGTGCGTTCACGGTCACGTTCGGTGCCGTCGCCGCTGCGTTCGGTTTCGCGTCGGCCTACTTCGTACCTCGCTCCCTCCCCGCCCAGCGCGTCGTCACTCGCCTCGTCAGCGCGCCGGCGCCGTCTTCCCGAGCGTGCCCCGTGGGGTCGCCAGCGCCTGCACCTGCACCCGCGCCGTGCAAACCGGCGAGCACGCAGCCGGCGTTGCGCCCTCCGTCGATCGAACCGCGCACGTCACCCGTGGACCGTCGCGCGTCGCCGCTCAAGGCGTTTCGATTCGTCGGCATTGGGCCGGCAGGGGGCCTGCGGCTCGGGCGCGTCGCTCCGGGCAGCTTGCCGGAAGCGCTCGGATTGCGCACCGGCGACGAGCTCATCAGCGTCAACGACTTCAAGCTGGGCGACCCCGAGCAGGCGCTGACCGCCTACGCGCGCCTCCGCACTGCCGAGCGGTTGCAGCTCGCCGTGAGCCGAGCAGGATCTCGCGCCGAGCTCGTTTACTTCATCCGCTGAGCGCGGTTCTGAGGGCGTTCCACGACGCTCGCACGGTCATGAACCGCTCTTCGCGGTCGATCGCGAGCGCGGCGCGAACCCAGTCGTCTACCGCCGCCGGCAGCTCCGGCCTGAGCTCGTGCAAGCTGGGGCGCGGAGCGGTCGAGCACTGCCGCATGATGTGCAAGATGCTGTCGCCCACGAAAGGGGGCCTCCCGGCGAGGGCACGAAACGCCACCGCGGACAGCCCGTAGACGTCGATGCGTTGGTCCAGGTGCTCCGTCGTCTCCTTCCAGCACTCGGGCGCGATGTAGCTGGGTGAGCCAGCGACGTGGCCAGCAAGCGTGACGCTGCGCATGCGCAGGAACTTGGCGAAGCCGAAGTCCAGCAGCCGGACGCTGCCGTCCGTCTGCACGAAGATGTTACTGGGCTTCAAATCCCGGTGGAGGATGCCGGCGGCGTGAGCCGTCTCCAGAGTCGCGACCAGCGGCTCGAAGATGGGCGTCAAATCCGCGAGCCCGAGGCGAGTGCCCTGGTCCGCCGCGAAATCCAGCACCGTCTCCAAGTTGGAGCCGCGCAGCAGCTCCATGATCAGAAACAGCGTGCCGTCTTCCCCCCAAACCTGGTGGTACGCGCGCACCGCCGCGGTGCCGGAGAGCACGGTCAGCGCGTGCACCTCGCGCAGCATGCGGTCGCGCCAAGAAGGGTCCGGCTTCTTCGGCGGAAGGATCACCTTCACCGCGACCTCGTCCCCCATGCGCAGGTCGACCCCTCGGTAAACAGCCGCCTGCCCGCCGCGATCGAGCAGCTGTACCAGCCGGTAGCGACCGCCCACGACCTCACCGCCGCGATCGTGAGGGGGAGCGTCGGGCGGAAACTCGCTGCTCATGAGCCGTCGGTCAGGTTAAACAGAATACTTCGCGGGCGAAATGGGCCTCTGCGCCAGCAGGTCCAAAAGTAGCTCCTGAAATGCGGTAACCTTGCGCGGCAGCTGCTTGTGAGGTGGATGTACGAGCATGACGCGGCTGCTGAATACCACCCAGTCCGGCAGGACGCGGACGAGGGCGCCGCTCGCAACGTCCTCCGCCGCGACGAACGTGGGCAACACCCCGAGCCCGCAGCCATTTCTGAGCAGCTCGCGCTGAAAGAACATGTCGTTGCCGCGGACTCGCGGGAGCGCGGTCACGGCTCGCTGTTTGCCGCGCGCGGTGGTGAGGGTGAGCGGAAGGGAACCGTAGGTTACCCACTCGTGCTCGCTCACCTCCGCGGGGGTGCGCGGCGCCGGGTGGCGCGCCAGGTACCCCGGCGAGCCGAATAGCTGCAGCACCACCGTGCCGACCTTGCGCCCGACGAGCGAAGGGCTCACGGGGCGCTTGGAGACGAGCCGCAGCGCCAAGTCGAACTCGTCACGCGCGAAGTCCACCACCCGGTCCGTCAGCTCCATCTCCACGCGAGCTTCTGGATAGCGACGCACGTAGCGCGCGATCGCCTCCGCCATCACCATCGTCCCCAAGTCGTGCGTCGCGGTGAGGCGGAGCGTGCCGCTCACGACGGAGGATTGATCGGGCAAGTTGGCGAGCGCGCCGCTGAGGCTCGCCAGCTGCGGCGCCACTCGTTCGAAAAGCTCACGCCCCAGCGGCGTGGTGAGCACTCGGCGGGTGGTGCGATGGAAGAGCGGCGCGCCCAGCTGCTCCTCCAGCGCAGCGACGGCGCGGCTGACCGTGGAGCGGGGCACGCTGAGCTCCGCGGCCGCCCCCGAGAAGCTGCCTTTACCGTGAACTGCGGCGAATGCCCGCAATAGGTTCAAGTCGATTGGTGCGCCCACGCACCACAGATTCCCATTCTTGCGGAATTGTCGCAATATCGAAACAACCCCAAGCTGCCGCCATGTCAGGCTCAATCGTGGTTACGGGCGCCGCTGGTGCCCTGGGTAGGTCGGTGGTGGAGCAGCTCGTCGCGCGCGGCGCCGCCGAGCGGGTCGTGGCCGTCACGCGCCGTCCGGCAGCGCTCAGCGAGCTCGCGGCGAAGGGAGTCCGGGTTCGGGCGGGGGACTTCGACGACCCTGCGAGCCTGGAGGCAGCGTTCGCGGGCGTCAGCCGCGCGCTCGTCATCAGCACGGACGCGCTGGACAAGCCGGGTCATCGCATCGCCCAGCACGAGTCCGCCTTCAAGGCCCTGGCAGCGCTCGGCGCCGAGCACATCGTCTACACCTCCATCGTGAACCCGACCGATTCACGCATCGCGGTCTCCAAGGATCACGCCGCAAGCGAGGCCGCTTTGGCGCGAACGGGAGTACCTTTCACCGCGCTGCGCAACAACGTGTACAGCGAGATGCTCCTTCACAACGCCAAGCGCGCGCTGGCCAGCGGCAAGTTGGTGGACGCTCGTGGAGAAGGCAAGGTCGCCTATGTCTCTCGTGAAGACGTCGCGGCCGTCGCAGCGGCAGTGCTGCTCACTCCTCCCGCTGGTAACCAGCGGCTCGACGTCAGCGGCCCCGATTCGCTGAGCGGTCCGGACATCGCCCGGCACATGGCGGAAGTGGGCGGGTGCCCGGTGGAGCACGAGTCCATCCCGCTCGAGGCGCTGATCGAGGGCATGGTGCAGCACGGCTTGCCGCGCCCGCTCGCGGAAATCTTCGCCTCCTTCGACGCCGGTTTCGCGGCGGGGGAGATGGCCGCGGTGAGCGACACGGTCGAGCGCCTCACCGGGAAGAAGCCAGAAACGCTCGCTGATTTTCTGCGCCGCACGAAGGCTGCCTGGGCAAGCTGAGCAGGGTATGCTCGGCGCATGCGTTCGGGCGTGTGGCTGCTGATCCTACCGCTGAGCTTCGGCGGCTGCTCTGGTGGCTACCCACTGGAGCCCACGCCCTGCGACGAGCTGTGTCACCTCACCAAGGGCCCTGGCTGCGCCGAGGACTACCAGCCAGCGGCCTGCGTCGTGAGCTGCGAGCAAAGCCATTTCGACGCCGAGCCTTGCCGGCAGCTTCGCGACGCCATGATCGCGTGCTACCGCGCTACGCCCGGCGCGGCGGAGCAGCGCTGCGATTACTGGACGCCCCTTGAGCAGCACGCTTGCGCAGCCGAGTACGGCGCCTTCGCCACGTGCGTCAGCTTCTTCGGTGAGTGGTGATGAGCGCCATCATCTCTGGGTAGTGGTAGGTGGCGCTGGCGGGCGGGTGGCGCTTCGACAGCGCCGCCATGGCTTTGGCGATCTGGTCCACCGTGATCGACTGGTATTTTGCGGGTGTGACGAAGGAAAAGAGCGGGAGCACCTTCTCGAGCAGCCCCGGGGTGTGCCGAGAGCCGATGATCATCGCCGGGCGCAGCACGCTGACGACGGGCGGGCCGCTGGCGCGCACCGCCTCTTCGGCCTCGCCCTTCACCCGGTTGTAGCGGGACATGCCGGCGGCGCCGCTGCCGCTGGCCTTCGCGGTCGGGTCCGCCCCCGCGGCGCTCATGAACGCCAGGTGCGAAACCTTCCCCGAGCCGCGCAGGGCACGAGCGAACGCTTCGTTCAGCGCCACGTCCACCGCGCGGTGCTGCTCGAGAGTGAGCTTGGCGGTGCCGGCACCGACGCCGAGCACGCTGAATCCTTCGACCGCGCCGTCCACCTCTTGTGCTGCCTCCAAGGTCGCAGCGGCGAGCGACGCGGGCGACATATCCGGAACGAGCTTCTCCACCAATGTGCGCCCCGCCTTTTGCGCGAGCGCGGCTGCCTCCGGCAGTGAGCGTCGTGAGACCGCGATCACTGCTTCGAAGCTGTCGTCGTGGAGCAACTCGTGGAGGAGCGCAGCTCCGACCGATCCCGAGCCTCCGAGCACGATGGCGGTAGGTTTGCTGGTCATGCGGCCGCGGATCCTAGCGAATTCGCGATCAAAGCGCGCCTTCGAAGGCGAGGCTCGGTACCGTGACGGGGCCGAGCTCGTCGAAATGGCAGTCGAACGCATTGCAGCTGCCGGTGAGCTTCTCTTTGTTCAAGGTGGTGTTCAGAACCTCTAGGCTGACGCCCCACCACCGGTTGGGCCGTTTGATGTACCAGCGCTTTTCGATCTTGAAGTCCAAGCGCCAGAAGGGCGGCGTACGCGGCGGGTGACGCGCGGCTTCTAGGTACGCCACCTCGGCGGGAATGCCGGTGTAGAAGAGGACGCGACCACCGAGCCGCCAATTTTTTCCGAGGTCATAGGAGGCGGCGACGTTCAGGACGTGGGTGCGATCCGTCGTGGCGGGACCCGTGATGCGGCGAGTGAAGCGGCGCGAGCGTGAAAGTGTGTACGAGAGGAAGCCGCCGATGCGCCGCGAGAGGCTGCGTCGCACCATGAGCTCGAAGCCGTACGCCTGGCCGCCGGTACGAAAATCGAAGTCGTCTCCATCACGGCCGCCCGTTTGCTCCAGCTGCAGCAAGCTGATGAGGTCCGTCATGTTGAAGAAAGCGCTGTGGAAGACCGCCATCGAGCTTTGAAACCCCGCGGGGAGGTCGAAGTTGACGGTCACGCTGTGTTGAACGGCGCGCTGCAGCCCGCCCGCGAGCGAGGATTTGAAGCCCGGCACGGGCCCGACGAAGCTCGGCGCTTGGTGCACGAGAGCGAGACCGTGAGTCACTTTCAGCTTCGGGGTCAGCTGGTACTCGGCGGTGATGCGCGGGTCGACGCCCACCGCGGCCCGCTTGCCGGAAGCGAACAAGTCCGCGCGCAACCCGGGCGTGATCTGCACGCGGGGCGCGACTTGCCAAACGAAGTCCGCGTAGGCGCCGAGGGTGAAGTCGCGACGTGACCCGAAGCCGAACCGCTCTGCAGTGGTCTCGGACTCGTCTGAGGGAGGGCTCACGGGTTGACCCGGAGCGGTGGGCCCGGGATCGAAGGCGTCCCGCGGCGGCTCGCCACCGAGGCCGTCGCTGGAGTCACCGTCGAGCTCTTGGGTGAGAGACTCGAAGAGCGCGTCGCCACCGGCACGAAAGCGGACGCCAGGCTCGAGCTGCTTCCAGTACTCGGAGCGCGCCCCGATCATGTGATTGTAGACATTCACCTCACCATCGTCGAACCCGGTGCGGTCGCGCCCGAGAAAGAGCGCATTGCGCCAGTTTCCCCGGTCGATTCGGCGATCCCACCGCAAATCCAGTCGGTGAAAGTTCACGTCCACCGCGGTGCGCGTGCGCTTCACCTCGCGCGTCATGCCGCTCGGGTCGGTTTCGAAGTTCGTCTCCTTGTACGTCGTGTAGTCCCCAGAACCGAAGCCGAGGACTTCCACCGTATCTTTCGGGCTCACGTCGTACCGCACGCGCGCCTGGTAGTCCCAATAGCCGACCGAGACGTCCGGCACGACGAGCGACAGGACGAGGCCCGTGTACGAGAAGCGCCCGCCCACCATGGCGGAGCCTTTGCCGTTCGCGAGCGGCGCCTCCACCATTGCGCCGCTGTCGATGATGCGCACGTTCCACTCGCCGCGCGTGCGGTAGCCGGGCGGCGCCATCTCGCCCGCGACGATCGCTCCCGCGAAGCGGCCGTAGCGCACCGGGTAAGCGCCGGGATACAGATCGACCCGGTCGACGAACGCAGGGTGGAAGAGGCTCGGCCCCGCCGCGAAGTGATACAGGAACGGCACCGGGATGCCGTCGAAGTAGTAGCCAACGTTCCCGGGCGGGGCCCCGCGCACGTAGAAGTACGGCAGCCCGCTCACGATCGGTACGACGCCCGGTAGCGCCTCGATCGCACGGAACGCGTCACCGAACGCGCCCGGCATTCGGCTGATCTCTGCGCGCGCGAGCTCGTGTCGAATCGGCGGGCGATCGCCGACGACGAGGATCTCGAGCGGCTTCGGCGCGGGTTTCGTCGTCGGAGCGCCCGCGACGGGCGGGGTTTCCGCGGGCTCCGGCTCCACCGGCACCTCCCGCGGGGGAACGAAGCGCACCAGGAATCGGATCTTGGCGGCAACGGGGGCGCCGTCGCGCGTCGCAGGCCTGAACTTCCAGCGCTGGGCGGCCGCCACCGCGCGCTCGGCGAACGGCTCGTCTCCTTCCAGTGCCACCGCTTTCGTGACGTCACCCGCCGCGCTGAGGGTGAGCTCGAGCGCGACGCTGGCCTCGCCCTGCGCTCCGCTCGGGTACTCGAGCGGCGTTTCGGTCGGCTCCGGCATCACGATCACGGGTGGAGGTTTTGGCGCTGGCGGTGGGGCCGATGATGTAGGTGGAGGTGGCGGCGGCTGGGCTTCCTCCACGGAGAGCGACTGCGCAAACGCTGGAGGCGCACCGCTACCGGCGATGCTCCCCGCGAGGAGCGTCCACGCCATCGTCCGCCGCGCCGCCATGCCGTCACCGGGCTACCACGGAATCGCTACCGCCTCCTATCGTGACTTGGTTGCCCGCCGTTGGGACTCCCCGTATGTTTAGGAGAATGCTCGGGGCACGCTTTCCGGCTCGGCTCAGTCGCTTCAGGCGCTGCTTGGCCGTGCTCGCGGGCCTCGGGGCGTCCTGGGGGGCGGCCCCGGCCCACGCGAAGACGCTGTATTTTCCGCACCAGGACGCGACGTTCCTGCACCGCTTTCAGCGCAATGGCGGCGCGGCCGTCGTTCCAGAGGAGCCGCAGCCAGAGGGCGCGGGGCTGCCGCTCGTCGTGTTCTTGCACGGCACGAACCCTACGTCCGAGCCGCACATGTGGCTGGGCGGCGGGGGGCGTGATCTCCGGCCGCTCGCGAAGCGGCTGATCGACTCGGGAGAGGTGGCGCCGTTCGTGCTGGCCGCGCCGAGCCAGACGAAGAACGCCAGTCTCGCAGCCACGGTGTGGCAGAACTTCGACTTGAACGCCTTCGTGGAAGACGTGGTCCGTGCGACGGAAGGCGTCACTCGCATCGATCGCAAACGCGTGGTGCTCGCCGGCCACAGCGGCGCCGGTTGCAATCCTCGCGGTGGGCTGGCGTCGGATTTTTGGAGCGCGGGCTCGCCGCTACCCCTGGCGCTCGTCTCCATCGACCCGTGCTTGGACCGCAAGATGGGCGGAGCCTTCGCGCGCCGCCCGACGGAGGTGCCGCTCTTGCTCTGGTGGCAGCCCGCAATTTGGATTCGCCAACCGGCGAAGTTTCAGGCCGCGCTGCTACAAGACAAGCCAGAGCAGCGGGTCGATCGCGTGCGCGAGCTGCCACCGATGGGCTCGAACCCCCACGAAGCCATCTTGCCGGTGGCATTCGAGAGCGCGCTGCGCGAGTTGCTCGGCACGCCGGCGGCCGGCTAGCTGCCTCCGGCCGGCGGCGTGCAAGGCGATAGGGCGTGCGGCTTCAGCCAAGGGAGCACGTGCCGTCTTTGCATTCTGGTGCAAACAGGAACGCGAGGGCGCGGCGGCGGTGCGACAGCGCGAGGAAGAACCGCTCGGCGAGCGGCGCGAACGTCGGCCCCGCCAGACGGAAGGACCATTCGCGGTAATCTTGCAGCGCCCACAGGCAGGTAAGAAAGCCGGCCGGGCCGATCCACACCTCGCCGGCGTCTCCCACCACGACCAGCTCGTCACCGAGCCAGGGAATGTCTCCGTAGCGGGCGCGAGCCTCCGGGCCCGTGCACGGTACGAAGCGAAGAGGAACGTAGGTGGCTTGGTGCTGCATCCAGCTCACGCAGCGGCGACAGAGCGCGCACGCGGGGTCGAACAAGACATCCAGCGCACGAGGAGAGCGCGGGCGCGCGAGCCTTTCGTCGACGCGCGCCTCCACTTCCTCCAGCCAAAGGGAGGTATCCATGGCTGCCTCAGGCGCCGTAGGGCGCATGCTGTAGCGGCGCCGGCGCCGGCTCGGGGTGGCGGAGCTGCGGCCTCACGGGCGGAGGCGCCAGACGAAGTTGGCCGCGGCGTCGCATGCGGTGAAACAGGTACAAGTTGCCGAAGTGGACGACGCCGAGCGAGATGAGCAGCGCTCCCAACTTGGCGGCGAGGGTCTCCAAAGCCTGCACCGGCGTGAGCGAAGCCTCGCCGGCTTTGAGGGTCACGAAGGCGTAGCCGAGGTTCAGCAGGTAGAAGCCCACGACGAGCAGTCGGTTGACCGCCGGCGCCATGCGCGGATTTTCCGCGAAGACGTCCTCGAGGAATACCTCTCCGCTCTTGGAGAGCGTGCGAGCGAGCCAGATGGTCAGCCCCACGCTGGTGCCGGCGTAGGCCAGGTAAACGGTGACGAGGTTTTGGGCGGTAGAATCGGGGTACATGATTGGGTCGAAGCTCCTTTCGAAAGCCCCTACCGAAACGCGCGCCGCCGGTTGCGCCCGCGGGAACGAATTTCTCGTCAGTCCGCGAGCAGCAGTCGTAACGCGGTGGAACCCGGCGGAATCAGTGAGCTGAGCGCGAGTAGCCACAGCCAGGGCTCGCGACGCAGCAGCCGGGAAACGCGCTGCGCTTCCAGTACCGCTACCCAGACGAGGTAGACCATGGCTAGCTCCAGCACGCCTCCCACGATGGGTAGGTAGACGGCGACACCCCGCAGCGTCGTCTGCCCCAGGGCGAGGTGCACCGCGAACAGGCCGTTGGTGACGACCGCGAGCCAGACCAAGGCGCGGAGGTTCAGCGGTCGCTCGGGGCTGGCCACCTCCAAGCGCGCTTGGCGCCAATGAAAGCGCAGCGCGCCGTAGGCCGCGAGCGCGACCGCCCACACCGCCGCTGCGGAGAGCGTCGGCCAGATCTCGAAGCGCGCGCGGGTGGCCCAGCGGCCGTCCGTCAAGCGCTGCGCGTCGAAGACGATGAACGGCAGCTGCGCATCCGCCTCCAGGACGCGCGGAGTGACCGAGACCAAAACCGCGTAGATGGATATCGCGGTCGCGCCCGCCAGCGTGAGCGCGACCGCGCGGACCCAGCTCTCTTCGTCGGCGGAGAGCTCGAGCGGCGCTTGAGGGCCCGGAAGCGCGCGCAGGAGCTCGGCCGCGTTTGCATAGCGTTCCTCCGGCTCGATGCGGCTCGCGCGACGCGCAACCTCCGCCAGCGGCGATGACGAAGCCTCCCCTAGCATCTCCCTCAGCAAGATCCCGAGCGAGAACACGTCGGCGCGCGCATCCGTCGGCGCGCCACTGCGCGCTTCCGGCGCCATGTAGCGCGGCGTGCCGAGCACCACGTGCGGCGCGGTGAGCGCCGTGTGGTCGCCCGCCAGCAGCTGCGCGATGCCAAAATCCACCAGACGAGCGCGACCGGCACCGTCGAACAGCACGTTCTCCGGCTTGAGATCGCGATGCACGATCCCGGCCGCGTGCGCGCAGGCCAGCGCCTCGCACAGCTCCCTCGCGACCCGCTCCGCGACCCCCGCGGTGAGCGGTAGCCGCGAGCGCAGCGTTCCGCCTTCTACGTACTCCATGACCAGGTAGCCGGAGCCATCCGCCAGCGCGCCGAAGTCGTGCACCGTCACGATGTTCGGGTGCTTGAGCCGAGCGAGCGTCCGCGCCTCCCGCTCGAAGCGCGCCCGGAAGCCTTCATCCTCCGCGAGCTCTGGCGGCAGCAGCTTCACCGCGACGATGCGATCGAGCCGCGCGTGCCGCGCGCGAAAGACGCGCCCCATACCGCCCCGCCCGATCTCCTCCAGCAGCTCGAGCCCCGGCGGGGAAGGCGGAGCTGGCTCCGGCTCGTCGAGTCCCTCCAGCAAACAACGCGGGCAAGCGCCGAGGGTCTTTCCCGGCACGGTGAGGCCGCAGCGCGGACACGCCTCGTTCAAGCCGCGAGCGCTCCGAGCAAAGCGGAGAGCTCGCTATCCGCGTCCGCGGGGTCGGGCAGTGTTTCCGCGATCCGCTGCCGAAGCAGCTCCCGAAAGCGCAGCCGTGCGCGGTGCACGAAGGCCTTGAGCTGGGGAATGCTCATGCCGTAGCGCTCCGCCAGCTCCGCGTAGGCGGGCGCCGAGCCGAACTGGAACAGCTCCTTGATGACCTCGAACGGCCCGCGCCGGGCGCCGCTCGTGTACTCGAGCTCCAGCTCCGCGAGCGCCTCCGCAAAAAGCGAGAGCGCCCAAGCGCGATCGAACAGCACGTCGGGAGCGGCGTCCGGCGAGACGAGCCACGCCTCGACGTCCGACAGATCCGTGGGTGCAGAGCCGCTCCCCCGCTTCTGCGCGCGCTCTTCTTGCCGCAAGGTCGAGAGGTAGTGACGAAATGCGGCGCGCAGGTAGGCGCGCAGCCGCCCCTTCCCGGGATCCAGGCGCTGCAGCACGTCCCCCTCCAGGAGGCGAGTCATGAAGCCTTGCACCGCGTCCTCGGAAGCAGCCGGTGAAAGCCCATTCTTTCTGGCGACCACGTAAAGCGCCTTCCAGCGCGGCCTCACCAGCGCGTCCAGCGCTTCCGCGCGGCGCCTGGGGTCCAGTCGTGCGGCGAGCACGAGGGTCCAACGCGTCTCGGGGAACAGGCCGGCCGCGGCGTGCTCGGGGGCGACGGGCGGCTGCATGCGGCGGAGTATTCCAGATCCTCCGCCCTCAGGGCACTAGGTCAAAAGCTGGGAGGAATCCTTCCGTCCAGGCACGTGATCGTGTTGGGCGCGTCTGGAGTGGAAGCGTGCGCACGCTCCGGCGCTTCGGCGGTGCCGCTGGAGAGGCCCTCCGTCGCCGACCAGTCCGGCGTCTGGCCCGGCTTCAAGCAATGCAGCCCACTCTGAAAGAAGCCGATCACGAACGTGTGGCCGGCGACGCGCGCCCCGGTTGCGTCCCCGAGCGCCTGGGCGAAGTCCTGACCTGCGCGCGCCCCGAGCGTCTCGCAAGTGCGGAACCAGAGCAGCGCGTCCGGCGTGAGGCGCTGCCGAAAAGCGCGGAACAAGTCATGGTAGCGATGGCCGGGCTCGAGGACGCGGCGATCGAGGGCGTCCCGATCGACGAAGATTTTGCCCCACTTGCCGTGACCCCAAAACTGAAGCTCCCGGATCGGGCGGCTGGGCTCGTACGTCGTCAAAAAGCGCAGCGCGCCGCCGAAATCACGAGCGCCATAGGCGCCGTCGGTCCGGCCCAGCGCGCCGTACAGGTAAGTGCCGTACTGCCAGCTGTAGCCGAGCGCACGCGGCGCGCGAAGGCGCTGGGTCCGGTCGTAAACGATGAGCCGCAGGCCTTGTTCCATGTGCGACGCTCAGTCGACGGGCTTGCCGTCCAGCAACGCAAGCAAGCGGGGCACCAAGTTCTCGCGCACCGCGCTGTCTCCCTTGACGGAGCCCTCGATGGCGCGGCCGCTGGCGTGACCGCTCTGGTCCGGCACGGAGAAGAGAGGAATGTACTTGGAAGCGTAGCCGGCGGCGCGCAGCTCCTCGCGATCGCGGTCCGCGTCGAATTCGACGAACTTCGTGCCAGCGAGCGACTCGTCCAGCTGACCCGACGCCAGCGCCTTGTGAAAGCGTTTGCACGGCTCGCACCACGTCGCCCCGACGTACACGAGCACGCGCTGGCCGCTCGCGTCCGCCTCTTCGACGTGCTGCTGCACGAACTGCTCGAGCGGCGCCTGCGAGCCGCCGCGCGGCGCGAGCTCCGGCTTCGCGCGGCTGCGGGCTCCTGCGAGCGCCGCACCGGCCGCGGCCGATTTTTTGACCGACTTGTGGGCGCCACTGCGACCTTGGCATGCGCCAAGGGACAAGCTCAGGAAGGCGAGGAGGAGCGCGCGGGCACCGAAACGAGGCATCGGTTTGCATGCTAGCACCGCCCTGCCAACCTTCCGCCCCATCGCGCGCTTTCGAGGCTGGTCTGCGGCTTGCACTGCCGGAAGCCATGAAGCGTTGCCTCGGCAAGCGTGCGCTCTGGTTCGGTGCGCTCTCGATGATGGCGGCAAGCTACGCGGCTTGTGCCTGGCTGTGGGCGGCGCCGTATCGAGCGCCGAAGGCCAATGTCGTCACTGCGCAGCGCGCGACATGGGCGGCGGCGCCCAATCCCTCCCCGGTGCCGAGCGTTTCGCGAGCGCTCGAGCCGCCAGCGGCGTCGGCTTCGCCCGCGATCCAGGCGCTGCCTGCGCGTACTCCCGCGCTCACGAATACTCGCAATTTTCTGGTGATCGGGCTCGACCGCCGGCCAGACGGAACGGGGCCGGCCCTCGCCGACAGCCTGGTCTTGGTGGTGCTCGACGAGAGCAGCAAGCACGTCGGCCTCGTGAGCATCCCGCGCGACTTGTACGTCGAGATCCCCGAAAGCGGCACGGATCGAATCAACACGGTTTACCAAGTGGCCAAGCGGACGCGCCGTGAGCCACTCGAGCTGCTCCGCCGTGTCGTAGAAGACACGCTGAGGTTGCCGATCGAACACGCCCTCGCGCTTGATTTGGGCGTCTTCGAGCGCGCGGTGGACGCGGTCGGCGGAGTGGACGTGCAAGTGCCTTGTGCGATTCGCGACAACTTCGTGGACGCGCGGGTCGAAGGCGGGCGGCGCCTGCTCGATTTGGACGAAGGGCAGCGGCATCTGGACGGCGTGACCGCCGCCATGTACGCGCGTTCGCGTCATGGTCGCTCCGACTTCCACCGTGCGCGCCGGCAGCAGGCTATCCTGCTCGGGGTGCAGCGCGCGCTGTCCGGGCTCGGAGTGCTGAAGTTGCCCGAGCTGTGGAGCGCGTTCGAGAGCTCGGTAGAGACCGACATGCGCCGCATCGATCTGCTATCGCTCGCCCGTCGGGGCAACGACACCGACCCGGCCCACCTGCACGGCTTGATCATTGGCCACGATCACGTGGAAGGTTTCCGCACCCCAGAAGGTAAGGCCGTGCTCCTCCCTAAATACGACAAGATCGACGCTTCGCTCGCCAAGCTCTTTTCGGCGCCTAGCCCCGGTGTGCGTCCCGAGCACGCCGGCTGCGAGCCGAAGAACGCCGCGCTCGGCCCTTCTTGATCACTTTTTCGGAGCGAACGCCGCGCACGGGTCTTCATCGCTCGCGCGCGGCGTGAACCAGACGAAGTCGAAGGGGCCCTCATCGGCCAGGTAATCGCCGGGCTCGTCGTGCCCGCTTTGCACCTCGCGGAAGGCAAGGCTCACGACGCTGCTCTCCGGCGCGGCGAGCTCGAGATAGTAGGGCACGCCGCGGTCGAGCCGCGCGTGACCCGCGCCAGCGATCAGCACCGCGCCCTCCTTCGCGCCCACGCGGACCAGAACTTGGGCGAGCTGGGCGTCACGCGCGTGCTGTGCCAGCGCCATGGGGGCCAAGTACTGATCCGGCAGGTGCCCACAGTGCGACGCACGCAGCTCCGCGAGCAAAGACTGCTGGAGCTCTTCAGGAAACGCGCGATCGAGCCGCAGCTCCGCTACTCGCTCGGCCGAAAGCGCAGAAATGCCCTGCTTTACCAACGCTTTCGCGTCCGCCTGCGACACGTTGCCGGCCGCGATGGGCAGCTTGCCCGCGAACGCGGCTTCCAGCACCGGTTGGTATTCGCGTAGCGGCGGCCAGCTCGTCTTCTCCCAGCCCACCGCGGAACCAAACCCCGCGACGTTGGCCGTAGGCTCCTGCAAGTAGGCGTCGACGATCGGCTGCTGCTCGACCTCGAGCATCTCCAACACGACCGCGGGCTTGCGACCGGCTTTGACGAGCTCCGAGATGACCGCGCCCTGCAAGCGGTGGTGATCCGGGTTGTCGTGGCGCTCGCCGAGCAGGACCAGCCGAGCCGCCGCGAGCTGCGGCACCACGAGGCTCGGCGCGACGAAGGCTCGAGCTTTGGTACCCCACACCTTGCCCACCAGGGGGTGATCGCGGTCGAGCGAGGTGAGCCACTCGCTGCGCTGGGGAGGAGGAGGTACGGGCGCGCTCGGCGGCGTAGCGCTGGGAGTGGGAGCAGCCGCTGAGCAGCCGAGGACGGACGCGGCCAGCAGGGCAAGGATGCGGCGCATGGGCGCGCGAATATAGACCGCTTTTCAGCTACAGACGCGGTTACGACCGCCGGATTTGGCGGCGTACAGCTTCTCGTCGCAGCGACCGAAGAATGCGGCCGGGTCCGCGTCTTGCGGGCCGTATTGGGCGCAGCCGATGCTGACCGTCACTCGAACGGAGGCGTCCCCCACCTCCACCGCTTCGGCCGCGATCGCGGCGCGCAGCTCCTCCGCCAACGCGACTGCGCCCGCCAAGTCCGTCTCCGGCATCAGGACGGCCAGCTCCTCGCCCCCGATGCGAGCCGGTATGTCCTGCTCGCGGACGCGCGCGAGCAGGAGCGCGCCGAGCTTCATCAACACCGCGTCACCCGCCGGGTGCCCGTGCGCGTCGTTGACGCGCTTGAAAAAGTCGATGTCCAGCAGCATCAAGCTCAGATCGCGACCATGGCGCCGGACCCGGCCGCACTCTGCCGCGAGCTCTTTGTCCAGCTCGCGACGGTTCTTGAGCTGGGTCAAGTTGTCGGTGATGGCGAGCTGGTACACCTCTTCGTACATCGCGCTCTCGAGGTCCGCACCGCTCAGGTACTTCACGATCACCGAGCCGAGCTTGATCGTGTCGCCGTTGCTCAGCCGCGTGACGCCCGCGAGCGGTTTGCCGTTGTGGAGCGTGCCGTTGCGCGAGCCCACGTCCATGACCACCCAGCCGCCAGCGCCGACGCTCGGCTGCACGCGCGCGTGCCGACGCGACACGCCTTCTTCCAGCAGGACGAGATCGTTGTCCGGATCGCGGCCGACTCGCACCGCCACGCTCGTCAGCTCGACCCGCTTGCCCTGCTGGGTCTTGTCTTTGTGATAGATGACGATGAGGCAGTCGCGCTGCAGACCGACGGCGACCGGCTTGTCGACGTCAGTGACGGCGGTGTCGTCCTCGTACGTCGCCACGAGCGGAATCGTACCACTATCGCGCGGCAAGCTGCCTCGGCCGCGCGCAGCTTTTCGTCACACACACGCTCCCACCCGCTCGCCGCTTGCCGCTCGACGCACCGCAGCGGCGGATCTAAGACGCGAGCGACCATGCTCAAGCTCCAAGGATTACTTTCTATTTCGCTGTTGATGGCGTGTTCCCCGGCGACGCCGCCCGCGCAGGAACCGGTAACTCCGGCGCCCACGGCAACGGTGGAGCCGCCGCCCGCCGCCGGCGGAACGAGCGGCAGCGCCGGCGGAACGAGCGGCAGCGCCGGCGGCGCGCCGACGGAGAAGATGTGCGGCGGAATCGCGGGCATTCAGTGCCCAGCGAATCAGTTCTGTTCGTTCGCACCGGAAGCGCACTGCGGCGCAGCGGACATGTCCGGCACCTGCGCGCCGAAGCCCGAGATGTGCACGCAGCAGGTAGACGAGGTGTGCGGCTGCGACGACAAGACGTACAGCAACGCTTGTATGGCCGCGCAAGCCGGTGTTTCCGTGGTCATGAAGGGCGCCTGCGCGAAGCCGCCGGCCGAGCCCACCGCGCCGGAAGGCAAGCTGTGCGGCACGCGCGGGGCACCCATGGAATGCGACCCGGGCCTGTACTGTGCGTTCAAAAAGGACTGCGGCCGGGCGGACTCCGGCGGCATCTGCACCAAGAAGCCGCAAATGTGCACGAAGATCTACCAGCCGGTGTGCGGCTGCGACGGCAAGACGTACGGCAGCGCCTGCACCGCCGCCGCCGAAGGCGTGACCGTCGACACGAAGGGCGAGTGCAAGAAGAAGTGAAGTAGCGCTCGGCTAAACCCGCACGATCTCGACGTCCTCGGCGTGGCTCGCCCAGGCTTCGAGGTCGCGCCGGTCGGAGGTGAGAGTGGATTCAGCCTGCGTTGCCCCTTGCTGCATCAGGCCCGCGATCGCACCGTATGCTTCTGCCCAGGCGGCTTGGAGCTCGGGGCTCCACGCGGGGCCCGCCGCCTCCGCGAGGGTGAGCAGGAGCGCGTCGCCCACCCAGCCGTACATTTCTGCGCTGACGCCGTAGTTCAGGTGCTTGGCGCCGAGGGCGTGGAGCGCGCTCGTGAGCCACGGCGCGTCTTCTAGGTGATCTAGCACCGCGACCAGCGCCTCCGTGAGCATGCCTTCTTGCCGCTCGCGGCGATGCAGCGGAAACATTGCCTGCGTCTGCGGGTAACGTTCGAACAAGATTTCGTAGAAGCGATGGGTCAGACGCGGAGAACGCTCCACCACCAAGTCGAAGCTCTCGCGCAGCAGCGTCACGTCGAGTGCCATGGTTACCTCCAGCCGGCACTCTTCACCCTCGTGGGTTGACGCGGGGTTTCCGAGGCGTGGCTACGCGTCGATGTCCCGTAGCAGGGACTCCACCCGCAGCATGGCGTTCAGGTTGCCGGTGCGGTGCGCGTGATCCATGGCCGCGAAGAGGTGTGTTTGCTCGGGTTCGAGACGCCCCGGCTCCCGCTCCAGCAGAGAGACGTAGTGCTCGTAGAAACGCGCCGCATCGAAGCTTTTACGGCGGCGGACCGCGTGCCGCACGACCGCGTGCAGCGCGAAACGCCCCTTGACCGGCTCTTGCACGAGGTGCCAGCGCTCGAGCGGCTCGAGCGCACGCTGTGAGTTTTTGGCCACGCGCGCGAGCTGAGCCAGCGACTCGGCGTCCACGTGGTCACCTTCGCAATGGGCGAGCACGGTGAGCATGCGGCGCGATTCGACCGACAAGCGTTGCCAGGCCCATTCGACGAGCAGCGCGACCTCCGGCAAGTCGTCCTCGTGCTCGACCGCGACCACGCGCGACACGCCGTTGTCTTCCAGAAAGCTTTGGAGCGCTTTCACGCCGGCCCCGCGCGAGCCGACGATGCTGTCGGCAATGTCGAGCGCGAGAGGGCTGAAGCGCAAGGTGCGAGTGAGCGCCTTGACGCGCGGGAACGCGCTCTGCCCGAGGGTGGCGAGCGGCGCCGTCACCGGATAGATGAGCACGCCCGCCAGCAAGCAACGGCGCGCCGTGATGACGAACGTGACTGGCGAGCCGCGAAACGCGTCCAAGAGGCGCGCGGTGGCGCGGTCGTCTTCGTGGTTGTCCAGCACGACCAGCCGAGGGCCGGTGCGAGCAAAGAACCGACGCAAGTGCTCTGCGCGCTCACTCGAGGAGGCTCCACGGCTCACGCCGAACCGCAGGGCGAGCATTTCCGTGAGCGTCGCGAAATCCCAGGCCCCCACTCGAAACCACTCGATCCGGCCTTCGAAGAAGCGGCTCAGGCGATGCCCGAGGGCCGCCGCGAGCATGCTCTTGCCCGAGCCGCCGGAGCCGACGAGCGCGAGCCGCGCGGGCGCGTGAGCGGTGATGCTGCGGCCGAGCGTCGAAAGCTCGGACGAACGACCCTTCAAACCACGAGGAACCGGCGGAAACAGACGAGAAGAGTTGCGCCGTGGCCCATAAACGTCAAGGCTTTCGGCCCCTTTCAATCGAGTTACGAGCAATGACCAAGAAGTCGATGGATAAGATCATGGCGCTCTCCAAGCGCCGCGGGTTCGTCTACCAAGCCTCCGAGATCTACGGCGGTTTGAACGGCTTCTGGGATTACGGTCCGCTCGGCGCCCAGCTCAAGAAGAACCTGCGCGACGCGTGGTGGCAGGACATGGTCATGAACCCGTGCGGCGGCAAGCCCGGCCCCAACGGCGAGCCGGTGCGTATCGTCCCGCTGGACACGACCATCATTCAGCACCCCAAGGTTTGGGAAGCGAGCGGCCATGTCGCTGGCTTCAACGACCCGCAGATCGACTGTCGCGAGACGAAAGCGCGCTACCGGGCCGACCACGTGCTCGTGTACGGGCCGAAGAGCGGTGAGCGCGCAGGCAAGCCTTGGTTCGCGTACATGCCGGACGCGCCCAGCGAAGCGAAGCAGCTAAAGAAGGCCGAGAAGGCGTTTGGCGAGGTCGTGAGCTTTCCGCTCACTCAGCTCACCAAGGAAGATTACGCGAGCGTGCTCGGCCCCGACGCGGAGAAGGTGGGCAGCCTCACGGAGCCGCGCGCGTTCAACCTGATGTTCAAGACGTACATCGGCGCGACCGCGACGGAAGACGACGTGGCTTACCTGCGGCCGGAGACGGCGCAGGGCATCTTCGTGCAGTTCAAGAACGTGGTGGACACCACCCGTGTGAAGGTGCCGTTCGGCATCGCGCAAACCGGCAAATCCTTCCGCAACGAGGTGACGCCGCGCAACTTCACCTTCCGCAGCCGCGAGTTCGAGCAGATGGAGATGGAGTTTTTCTGCCACGAGTCCGACGCACGCGACTGGTACAAGTTCTGGCGCGAAGCGCGCATGGAGTGGTGGAAGAGCCTCGGCCTGGAGGGTGAGAACCTACAGCTCCGCGAGCACGACCCGGAAGAGCTCGCCCACTACGCCAAGAACGGCGCCGGCGTGTGCGACGTGGAGTACCGCTTTCCCTTCACTTATCCGAATTTCGGCGAGCTGGAGGGCGTCGCGCACCGCTCGAACTTCGACCTTTCGGAGCACCAGAAGCACTCGCGGCAAAACCTCGAATACTTCGACGCGGATCGCGGTGAGCTACTCCCGAACGGGGCAAAGAAGGGCGAAAAGTACCTACCCCACGTCATCGAGCCGGCTGCCGGCTTGGATCGCGGCGTGCTCGCGGTGCTGTGCGAGGCCTTCACGGAGGATGCCTCGCGCCCGAGCCCGGAGCTGATGAAGATTCATCCGCGCATCGCCCCCGTCAAAGCGGCCGTGTTCCCGCTCGTGAACAAGGAGGGCATGCCGGAGACGAGCGAGAAGCTGCATCAAGAGCTCTCCAAGCGCTTCAATCGCTTTGGCTTCATCGAGCACGACGTCAAGCAGTCCATCGGCAAGCGCTACGCGCGCATGGACGAGGCCGGCACGCCGTTCTGCTTCACGGTGGACGGCGAGACGGCGGGTAGCCAAACCGTCACGGTACGCAACCGCGATACCGGCACGCAGGAACGCATTGCGCTCGACCAGGTCGGTACCTGGCTCGGCGAAAGACTCGGCCTCGCCTGAGCTCGTCGGCGGCCTTGGGATTCGTCCCGGGGCTGCCGCTCTGCTCCTCAATTGGCACTCGGGGCGACGGGTAACTCGTACGACTCGGTAAGCTCGTACGAGTCACGCCGCAGTTCTTCGGCTCGGAAGACGACTCGAGCCTAAGACCCAACCGCAGGTTGCATGGGTGACGCTCCGGCGCGGCTTCTGTAAACTGCTTTGCATGGTGGGCGTACAGAGGAGCGGCTGGCTCCTGATCGGATTGGCGGTGTCCCTGGCTTGCGGACGGACGAAGCAGGGCGCCGACGGGCAGCCCAGGGACACGAGTGGTGCCAGCGGCACGAGCGGTGCGAGTGGCACCAGCGGCACGGGCGGAGCGACCTCGGTGGACGAAAGCGCGCCGAGCTGCGCCGTCGCGCTGGTGAGCGACGGCTTGGGCTACTGCGCGCTGTACGAGGAGGGCCGCGTCTGGTGCTGGGGTAGCGCTCCCAAGCCTGTGCCAATCTCGACGCCGGACGAGGTGACCCGGCTGTTCGCGGGCGCGGGCAACGTGTGCGCGGCCTCGGACGGCAAGCTGTACTGCTGGGGTGACAACGCGCAGCATCAGCTGAGCGACGCGTCAGGCCCGATCGAGGCCCCCCTCGGCATCGACCTAGGCACCAGCTCGCCGGTGCAGAGCCTAGGTATCGACTCGCAGCAGCTGTGCGCGATCGATCAGCTGCTGCATGTTTACTGTCGGGGCGGGGCGCTGCCGGCACCTCGGCAGGTGGAGGTTGCTGACGGCGTGCTGCGTATCCCGGGGCCAGGCACGCACGTGATCGACCCGCAGGGCCGGGTATTTGCGCCGGGGGAGGACAAGGGCGCGCAGGCGCTCACCGAGCTCGGGCTTGGCAACGCTCAGGTCAGCTTCGGAGTGCCTTCATGCGTGCTCAAACAGGGGGGCAGCCTCTGGTGCACCGACTACATCATCGATACCGAAGACGAGCTGCGCGTCCACGTCGCGCTCGGCGAAAGCATCGTCTCCGTGGGAACGAGCGACCTCTTCGCGTGCGCGCTGGCAGATACTGGCCGCGTCTGGTGTGAAGGTTACGACCAGCTCGGTCAAACCGGCCGCGGCACCAAGCAGGTCTTCGCGGAGGGTGACTACGTCCCGAAGCTCGAGAGCACGGTGGAGCTGGCGGTCGCACGCACGTCGGCGTGTGCCCTTCGCGCGGACGGAAGCGTGTGGTGCTGGGGCACTTACTCGCGGGAGCAGGCGAGCACCGCCCCGCACGAAGTGACCGGCTGCCGAAACCAACGCGCAAACCTCGCAATTCCGAGCCTTCCACCCGCACCCAGCGGTCAAAAACTGTCGGACGCCGGCCTCGCGCGAGGTCAGGCGCTGTGCGAGTGCGCCTTCGGCACGCCCGCGCCCGAGGGCTGCGCGGAGGAGGAAGGCTTCCCCTCCAACCCTACCTGCATGGATGCGCTCGTACCGGAGCACGAGACCGCTGGTTGCCTGGCGGAGCGTCTGTGGCGCGAAGCGCGCTGCTACCAGACGAGCGCGATGGAGTGCGGCAATGTCACGGCGCCGCCCCGTTGTATCCCGGAGGGCTCATGCGCCGCGGACGCAACGTGGAGCGCGGTCGCGACCTACTGCCGGCGTCGCTCTTGCCTGGGCAGCAAAGAGCCGCTCGAGCCAGCGCGTCTGTGTGATGGCGCCGCGGATTGTGAAGATGGCTCCGACGAGCGGAACTGTGCTCCCGGACAAACCCGGTTCGCTTGCGACGACGAGCAGACGATTCCGATTTCGGGGCTCTGTGACCACGTTCTGGATTGCGCCAACCAAGCGGACGAAAGCGGCTGCTGAGGCGACTCGTCTGTGCGAGGCGCGATGAAGCGGCGCCGTTTGCGACCTGCGGCAAAAGATCCTGCGCGCAAAAAGCTGTAGGCGGTGCTCCGGGCTGACTGATAGCAGCTTGTGTCTACAACTGCGTTTGGAGGCTAGACCATGCTGACCAAGGCTTCAGTGCACTGGGCCGCGCCGCTCGGCGCGATGTTCTCGCTCATGCCACCCTTTTGCAGTCACTGGCCCGATCGAGATCCGGGTGGTGGGCACGGCCATGCGGGCTCCGCTCATGCCGGTAGCGGTGCCGATGCGGGAGCAGCCGGCGCAGGCGGCGCCGCGAGTGCAGACTTGCCGGTCATCGGCTGCCCCCCCGGCCCCTGGCCAGAGACTCCGCAGCTGCAGCTCTTGGAGGACTCCGGAGCTCTCTCCGTCCGCCTCGTCAGCGGGGACGGCGAGGTCTCCGTCGGCTTCGGCGAGCATGGCCCCCTGTTTTGGTCCGGGGACGACGTGACCGAGGTGGAGCTCGCCTTCGCGAGCAACGAGCGCGCCGTCACTTGTGATGGCTCGATCGTCATCGGCAACATCAACGACACCAACGTCGCATTCCGGGTGCTGAGGTCAGGTACGTTTACGTATCTGGACACGCCCAACAACGGGGAAGTGTGGACGTCCGAGGACGACATCAGTGAAAGCGGCGTCGCCCTCGGCGCCCATCGCGTCCCCCTCCCCGAGCAGCCGCTCCTGTGGGACGCGAGCGGCGCGGTGACCGAGCTGCCCGCCTTGCGCGGCTTGGACACGCGCCGCATCAGCCCGGACGGTAAGACGATCTGGGGCGTCACCCACGACTGCAATGAAGGGTGCACGACCGACGCGATCTTCCGGTATTCCGCGGCCGAGGGCATCACCCGCTACCCCATCGGGGGGATACCGGGGTTCTTTCAAATGGCCAATGACGGCAGCGCGCTCTTCGAGCTGGGAATGGAGAACGGGGTCACCCTCCCTTATGACGCCGTACGGCCGCTGTACCGCTTCGACTCCAGCACCGGCTCAATCAGCAGCTTCGAGTGCCCGGCGACGACCCGCTGCTGGCCGGTAGCGGCAAGCTCGCGCGCGGCGGTCGTCTTCTTCAACAGCGCTCGGCCTTCCGGCGAGCCCTTCGTGGATTCCTGGGTGTGGGACGAAGCGCATGGCTCGCGTCCGATCCCGCAGCTGCTAGCGGAGCTGGGCATCTCGGAGGCTGGCGACTTTGCTCCCAGCGGAGTTTCGGACGACGCGCGAGTCTTGACCGGTGAGGTGTTTCGCGGGTTCGACCGCCCGTTCGTGCCCTTCCGCTTGCTGGCTCCGCGGGGCACGTTTTACTGAGTGAAGAGCGCGCCTGGTCGCTTTTCCTGACGGATCCATGCTCGGCGGTGGATGAACGTCATGAACCGTTTTCTTGCTTTGCTCGGTGCCTCGACCTTGGGCGTGTGCTTCGCCGCCGCCTGCTCGGACAGTGAGGCGCAGGCACCTGCCGGTGTGGCGGGGGAGAGCGCGGGCGGGAGCGCGTCGGGCGGCGCCGCGGGCTCGAGCTCGGCTGGCAACGCCGGAGCCGGCAACCCAACCGGCGGCGGCTCGGTGGGTGGCGTGGCGCCCGTAGGCGGCGCCGCCACCAGTGGCAGCGGCGGCGCGGCCGAAGGCGGGGGAGCTGGCGCGCCCGGGCTACCGCGGGGCGAGGCCGTGATCGGCCAGCGCTGTCCAGTCGCCTCCACGATCGGCGTCGTTCAGCTCGCGGGCTTTCCGGAGCCGTACGTCCAAGTGACGTTGTACGATCGCAAGGATCCGTGGCTCAGCGCGCCCGAGCTCGTCAACGAGACGTGCGAATACCACCACTACACTCCCGGAGTCTGCGCCGGGTGCGGAGCGGGCGAGGTGTGCTCCGTGGCGGACGAGTGCGTCCCCGAGCCACGAACGGTCAAAAACGCCAAGCTAATCGTGAGCACTGGTAGCTTGCAGCGAGAGCTCCACGCCGATCCACAGCTGGGCGGCATCTACTCCATGCTCGATATCGGCGATGAAGCCGCCAAGTACGCGATGACCCTGAGCTGGGGTGAGACGGAGGTGACCCTCGCGCCGATGGCGGTGGGCAGCGGCGATATCGCCGAGCTCGCGGTGGACATCGAGGGCGATTCGTCGGCGCCGGGAGCGCTGGACGCCACCTGGGAGCCTTCCGAGCAGGGCGGCTTCGTGCGCACCCGTATCCCCATGAATCACCACGCTGCCGGCCCGAGCTTCACGGAGTGCGCCGCGCCGGAAAGCGCCGGCGCCTTTCATGCTGACGCCGAGATGGTCGATCCGCTCGCGGTCGTGACGGGTCTGGAGTTTCAAGGAGTGGAGCACTCCTTCATTGCCGCGGCGGAGACCGAGCAAGGCTGCGTGGAGTTTCGCTTCGGTCCGCAGCTACTCGTCCTGCCGGATTGACGCGCTCGTGCGCTTCAGTCGTCGTTCAAAACGCGCACGGGGTCCCCGATGCGGACGACGGCGCCGCTCAGCACCCGCGCCGTGATGCCGCCATGGCCCCGGACGGCTTGAAAGCCACCGGGGCCGAGCAGGGCGTCCATCTTTGCGCACGGCGCGCAGTGGCCGCTTCCTTCCAGCACCGCCTCGCCCACCGCAAATCGAAGCTTCACCAGCGCGAGCAAGTTGATGCCGGCGACGAGGACATTGCGCCGGAGTTGCTCGGGCCGCACCTCGATGGCGCCGGTGAGGCCGGCGAGCACGGGCAGGTGCTCCTCCTGCAGTAGCGTGACTTGCCGGCCGTGACCGGCCTTGCTCCGCGCGGCGATATCACCCTGAGCGCCGCGCCCCGTCACCAGCTCCACCTCTTCGAGCGGGACGATGGCGGCCCCGTGCTCGGGCCGAAGCCCCAGCCACGTGACGCGCCCCACTTGGGGGACGTCGCGCAGCCTTTCATAGAGCGGCTTCATGAGAGCGCTAGCTCTTGACCACGCCGTGCGCCGCGCGCTCCACCCCGATGCACCGATCTTCTACGTAAAGCATGCCGGCCGCTTCCGCGAGCGTACGCGCCTCTGGGGACGTGATGCCCTGCTGCAGCCACAAAGCTTTGGCGCCCAGCGCGACCGCCTCTTTCGCGACCGCGGCTGCCTCTTCCGAAGGCCGGAAGACGAGCACGACCTCGACCGAAAACGGAACCGCCTCGAGCGAGGCATAGGATTTCTCGCCCAGCACGCTCTCCACGTGGGGGTTCACGGGAATGATGCGAAACCCGGCGCGCTGCATGCGCGCGGGAATCGCGTGCGCGGCCTTGCTCGGGTCGCGGCTCAGGCCGACGACGGCGATGGTGCGAAATTCACGGAGGATGCGCTCGACGTTGTCCATTCGCAGAGACCGGTTAGGCGCGGGCGTGCAGCGAGCGGGCGATACGTTTGCAGTTGCCGACCATGGTGTCTGCCAGCTTGCGCAAAAAATCCTCCCGCCGCCGGGCGGGGTAAATATCCGCCGCAAGCGCCGGATTCTCCGTGCTTACCTGGGGCGCCGCGTCCCCGAGCGCAAGCTGCACGGCCGCACAAAGCTCCTGGCCGCGCTGCTTGAGCCACTCGAGGGGGAGGCGCGCGTCGCGGGCCAAGTCTTGCCAGGCCTGAGCGGTGAGCTCGGACTGCCGGCGCGCGGGCCCGAGTCGCATCACGAACGCGTCGGAGAGCGCCGGGTAAACTTGCGTACACAGGAGGTCGTAGGCCGGCGCGAGCACCGCGCGCTCGTCAGTGAAGAGCAGCGCGAAGTTTTTGCAATGCGCATCGCCGTTGCCGATCAGCAAGTTGAAGAGCAGCCGATCCAGCAGCTCGCGGCGCGTCGCCTCCCCATCCGTGGCGTAGCGATCTGCGACCTCGAAGCACTCTCGGAAGCCGACCTCGTACTTTCGCTCCGGCGCCACGCCCAATAGCTGCGCAAAATCTTCTTGGTGGATTCGGCGGAGCTGGCTCCCATCGTAAACGCGGTCGTAGCGCTCCACCGCGTAGGCACCTGCGAACCAGTAGCTGCGCGGCGCGCGTAGACCAACGGCGCGAGCCAGGTGCATACAAAAAAGCTCGTTGAGCGCGCTCAGCTCGACGCCCTCGTAAGAGCCGACGATGTCAGGCTTGAGGATGACGGTGCTCGGGGCGCCGCGCTCGCACAAGTACGGCTGCCCCTCTACGACGTGCAAAACCAGCTTGTCTTGCGCGCCGGAGAGCGCGCGCCGGAGCCCCGCGGCCACCTCCGGCGACGGGCGAGCTCGAGCGTCTTTCAGCCAAAGCCGTAGCTGCGACTCCGGTAGCGGGGTGTACGCGGCTTCGACCTCCGCTTCCTCGAACGTAACTGCGCCGGCGCAGTCGTGGCCAAGTCGCTGCAGTAACCGGAAGTCGTCCGTGACAGGCAGGCCGAGGCGCTGGCACAAAAGGCCACGCCAGTCGCCCTCGGGCAGAAGGTTGGCGATGAAGGCGCGGCACTCTTCGTCGGCGTAGGCTGCCTCGCGCACGGGTAGCCGCTGGCCGAGCGCCGGGCCTGCCCCGTTCACGTAGAGCAGCGTGAGCCGGCCGCGATCGTGACCGAGCTCGGCGACGAGCCGACTGGATACCAGCGCGGGCAGGACCTCCACCATCCTACACACTTAGCCGAGCGCGCGTTTGCCGACAAACCGCTCGTTCGTGTTACTTTCCGCGAACCTTGGAACACGCCAAGCGAGACATGCTGATCGCCGGCAAGTACCAGCTCGTCAAAGAGCTGGGCCGCGGCACCATGGGCTCCGTGTGGGAGGCGTGGCACCTCTCCTTGCGCTCTCCGGTCGCCATCAAGTTGATGGCGCCCTCCATCGCGGCCTCCCCCACCGCTCTCCAGCGCTTCTTACGTGAAGCCCGGGCCGCGGCCGGCCTGCGTAGCCCCCATGTCGTTCAAGTCTTGGACCACGGCGTGGACCATGGCCTGCCGTACATCGTGATGGAGCTGCTCGAGGGCGAGGCGCTGGCAGAGCGTTTGGCGCGCGTCGGCCGGCTCAGCCCGCGGGAGACTTCGCGCGTGGTCACTCACATCGCGCGGGCGCTCACTCGCGCGCAGCAGGGCGGCATCACCCACCGCGATCTCAAGCCGGAGAACGTCTTTCTCGTCCGAAATGACGACGAAGAGCTCGTGAAGGTGCTGGATTTCGGGGTCGCCAAAATGGAGCACCGGTTCGACGGCTCCTTCAACGAAGAGAGCACCGCCGCCGGCACCTTGCTCGGTACTCCCTACTATTCGAGCCCGGAGCAGGCGGAAGGGCTCAAGTCGGTGGACCACCGCACGGACATTTGGTCCCTGGGGGTCATGACGTACGAGTGCTTGCTCGGGCGCCGGCCTTTCGAAGGCGACACGTTACCGGCCGTGCTGCTCGCGATCAGCTCCAAGCCGCTCCCCGTTCCGTCCCGCATGGGGCTCGGCTCGGTACCTCGCGGGTTCGACGCGTGGTTCGCGAAGGCGTGCGCGCGGGACCTGACGGACCGCTTCGCATTCGCGAAGGACATGGCGGCGGAGCTCGTTAAAATCTGCACGGACCACGCGGGCGAAACGGAGCGGGCGACGATGCCCAGGCTCGGCAAGCTCCCGCCCTTGGCGCCGCTGCCGGCCCTCCCCAAGCTGGTGGACGACGACGAGGACGAGGAGGAAGCCCCTACCGAAATCTGGCGCGAGGATTCGATCGCGGATCTCATCGGAAAGAAACGGGTGAGCTCCTTGCCACCTCCTTCCGTGCGCAGCGCGCCGTCCTCTGCCTTGAAGCCGCCGTCGCCGCCGGTCGTGCCGCTCACCACCGTTGCGGCTCTGCGCTCCGTGTCGGAGGCGCCCGAGGAGTCCAAGGGCAATTTCAGCAAGACAGCTCCGAGCAAAGCGGAGCCAGCCCGGCTCCGCTCGCAGATCTTGCTCGCTACGTTGCCCGCGCTGGGGGTCGCAGCGTTCGGCTGGTTCTTCTATGGCGAGCGCCTGGCGCACGAGAGCTCCACTTCACCGCCGCGCCCCGCCAGCGTGACACCGGTGGTCAGCGCCGCGCCGGCGGCGCTCTCCGTGCCGTCGCCTGCCGCGGTTCCGAGCGCAGCGCCCGCGCCGGAGCTGGTACCCACGGTAGACGTGAAGCAGCTGCCGCTGTCCGCCCCCGCCAGAGCCACCCCGCGGCCGCGCAGGCCGGCCAAGGCCGCGACCTCGCCGCAGCCTCGAGCCGAAAACGCCAACGAAGAAGAGGTCGCGAACCCGTACCGCTGAGCGGCTACGCGGTGAGGCCTGGCAGCGGCGCGCCGTCGTTCAAACGATCGTCGCCGAACTTGAGGATGTCCGTGTACCCCATGTAGTGGAAGCACGAGACGAGCATGTCCGCGAACGTCAGCTTGTTTTGGAAGTCCAGGTAGCGGCCGCGCTTGAAGTGGTTCGCCGCGCCTCCCGCCAAGATCACCATCGCGTCGTTCTCGGAGTGGGCGTCGCCTTGGCCGAGCTCGTTCCA
Source organism: Myxococcales bacterium (assembly GCA_004193285.1). GTDB lineage: Bacteria > Myxococcota_A > Polyangia > Polyangiales > Polyangiaceae > PMG-095. The sequence continues at coordinate 105,648 of SECP01000038.1, forward strand.
GTGGACGATGAGCGTGTTGTCCCACAGCGTTCCGTCGCCTTCCGGCACGCTCTTCAGGTCCTCGTAGAGCGAGGTGGACATGGTCCACAAATGCTTGTGAATCGAGCGGATCTTGGTGAACGCCTCTTCGTCACTGTTGTGCGAAATGTCGTGGTGCCCTTCCTCGAGCCCGAGGTTGCGGTACACGCGGTTGCTGGTGTTGCCGCTCCAATTGAAGTTGATGGAGCGGGTCAGGTCGCACGCGAACGCCAGGGTGCTGATCTTCTGGAACAGCTTGCCGACCGCTTCGTGGTTGTCGTCCTTGTACGGGTCGAGCTTCTCGCCCAGCTCGAACGGCTGGCACCCGATCCCGGCGCTCCCGCTGGAGAGCGTGCGCTCGATGTCGCGGATGGCATCCATGTGCTTCTGAATGCGCGCCTTGTCCGCGCTACCCAGCTTCGACTGCAGGCTGCCCGCTTCCTCGAGCACGAGGTCCAGTGCGGACTGCTTCTTGAGCAGGCGCTTTTCGAGCTCCGCCTTGGCGGCGTCGTCGTTACCGCCGAACGTGAAGATGCGCGCGTACGCGGCGTACGGGTCGGTCTCCGGTTGCACCGGGTTCTGCGTGCCGACGGGGCCCGCGTGCGAGTGCATGTTCCAGATGTCGTTGTTTTTCTGGCCGACGCGGTACACCAAGTGCCGGTACTTCACCGTCGGTACGGCCTGAATCACGCGGTCACCGATCACGTAATCCGCGCTCGGCCCCATCACGTAGCCGATGGTGACGCCCTCTTTGCCGCCGATGGGGTAAGAGCCAGAGCCGGACTCCCAGGGCGCGAGCGACGCCCCACCTTGCTGGTGGCCGTCGGAGCGCTTGTCACCCAGCAAGCCGTAGCGGCGGTTGAGCTTGTTCAGAACGACGAGCTCGCTCCGATAGGGCTCGAGCGGGGACAGGAACTCGTCGAACGCGAAGGTCGTCTCCCCGGTAGCGGTGAAGCGCCGCGCGGTTTGGTCGCCGTTCGCCTTGAACTCGAAGAGGATGCGGCGCGGCATGTCCGCGGCCTGGGCGCTCGCGTGCGGCATCATCGCCTCCAGCAGCGGCAGGCTCAGGCCGATGCTGGCACCACCACGCAGCAGCGTGCGTCGGCTCAATCGTTTCATCACAGGGCCTCCGGAGCAGGGCGATACAAGAACTGGTCGGTTTGCGTGAGCGCGACGATGAGCTCGGAAAGGCTCTGCTTGCTGTCGCGGAACGCGATGAACAGCTGGGCCATCGAGCATTGGTCGGCGGTGGAGTAGTCCCGCCCGTAAAAGAAGCGGAAGGACTGGGTCACGTAGCAGTCCCGCACCTCTTGGCTGTTGGCGAGCGCCTGGCCGAGCCCGGCCGCGTCCGCCACCGCGCCGTTCATGTCGCGCGTCGCGGTGATCTCGCTGGAGGTCACCACCGGCATGCCGCTCTCGTCCGTCACGCGGGGGCGCCCCACCGCGTCGAACCCCTCGAACACGACGCCGAGCGGATCCATCAGCGTGTGGCAGCCCGAGCAGGATGGTTCGACCCGGTGCTTCTCCAAGCGCTGGCGCTGCGTGAGGCCACTGCCTAGCCCCTCCAAATCCAACTGGACGTTGTTGGGGGGCGCCGGCACACGGTTGCACAGCATGTCCAGCCGCACCTTCAGGCCGCGCCTCACGATCGACGTGCGCGTCGGCTTGTCGTGCGAGAGCAGCATGCCTTGCGTGAGCACACCGGACCGCCCCGGCAGCTCCACCCGCTCGTAGGCGGCTCCGGTCGGACCGGTCACGCCGTAGTGCTTGGCGAGGTCCGCGTTCAAGAAGCTGTACTGACCGGACAGCAGCTCACCCAGGCTGCCGGTCGGGCTCTGCAGCAGGTAGCTCACGAACGCGTGAGTTTCGTTCTGCAGCAGCTGCGGCAAATTCGCGGGTAAACCGGGGTACACGTTCACGTCACGGTCGAACGTGGTGAGGCGGTCGGTGTCCAGCCACTGGTCGAAATATTCGAGGAGGCGCGACGCCTTCGGGTCCTTGAGCAGACGGCGCGCCTGCGCCTCTATCTGCTTCTTTTCCGAAAGCTCACCGCGGTCCGCGGCGTCGAACAGGGCCTGGTCCGGCATCGATTGCCAGATGAGGTAGCTCAGGCGGTTGGCGGTTTCGTAGGGCGAGGGGGCGTAGTCGACGCCGCGCGCCGCGCCTAGCTCCACGCGATAAAGAAACTGCGTGGACTGGAGCATGGAAAACGCCATCCACTCCACGCCAGTTTGGAAGCCGTAGCCTTTGGCCTGAGCCTTGTCGAACACGGCCGTGTAGCGCGCTACCTCTTCCGGCAGCAGCGGGCGACGGAACGCGCGCTTGCCGAACGTCTCCACGAAGGTCTTCGCGCAGGCGGCGTCTTGCGTGGTGCACGGCAGGAGAGCGGCGGTGCTCGCGATCGCGGGGGCCAAAGACTCCGCCGCGTCCAAGTAACCTTGGGCGACGAGCGACGACACACCCAGAAAATCAGTGTTGTTGCGGAAGCCCAGGGACTCCGCTTCCTCCACGAAATCCTTGGTTGCGGTGGACACCGCCGCGCCGATGCCGGGCACCACCGCCAGCAAGTCTTGCACCGTGTTGCGGTACTCGGCGTTGCTCAGGCGGCGCAGCGGCGCGGCGCCGGGCGCGGGCTTCTGACACGCAGCGGACGCGAGCACCTGCTCGGGGGTAGACGCCCCTTGGGGACCACTGCCGGCCGCACCGCCTGGAGGCGACGGCTGCCCGTCTGCCGAGCCGTCCACGTTGGCTTGGCAGCCGTAAGCAGCGGCGCCAAGCGCCGCGAGCAGCGCGACGGAGAGAAACTTCGAGCTCATGGCAACTCCGATCCGAAGGGGGGCCGCGCGGTGAGGCGCGGCAACGAATGCTCGAGCGCAACCACCGAGCAGGACTTGGAAGGTAACAGACGCTCGCCGACAGGCTTGAAGAAACCGCCGACGCGCGCGCAAAACATCCAAGGTTTCGTGCGACGTCGCTGCGCTTTGGTGTTCGCGCTGAAAAGCGTCTCAAGCTACGCGGATTACTGTGAAGGATGAGCGACCACAGGTGCTCGGCTATCCCACCTGCAGCGCTTGGGAAAGGCTCTTCACTCCGCAGAGTGACACCACCGCGCCCGAGCTCACGCGAGCCATCGATCGCGTCATCGAGCGCGCGACCGGTCTTGGAAGTCTCGCTGACGTGATCGATGGCTCGCGGGGCAACGACTCGCGCCGTCAGCGGCACCGAGCTCTTCGGCGCCGTACAGGTCAGGGCAAGGTCGCGGGCCCCTCGCTAAATCCCGCCGTAGCGAGGAGCGCGAAGATTGCGAAGATGCCGGCAGCGCGTAAAATTTTCGCGGGCGCTGGTTTCGGTAGGGTGTAAGCTCACGCGGGTTCTATGCGGGATTGCTGGTCAGCGCTGGCGGGGGTGCTTTGGTTTTCGGCCACGGCGTGCGGCCCGGGGCAACGCCCGCCGGAGGGCTGCGACGGGCCGAGCTTCAACCTGGTGGTGCAGGCCGAGGAAGGCCCTTTGCCGCCGGACACGCGCATCAACGTGCTCTACGGCAGTAACCAGGAGGGCGAGCCGTACGCGCTCGGGCAACCCGGCCGCAAGCAAGCCGTATTCTGCGAGGAAGACACCGTGCAGGGCGGGGCCCCTTCGGAGCGCTCGGATTCGGGTTCCGCATCCGCGGAGAGCGGCGGCGCAGGTGGCGCCCCGAGCGAGGCCCCGGCTCCGCCCGAAGGCGACCCAGGCGCTGCGGCCGAGCGCGTCTGGGCGCTGCGCTGCCGGCTCTACACGCAAGGCCCGGCGCGGTTGGATGTCACGGCGACCGGCTACGAGCCCATCGAAGATCGAGCGCTGTCTTTCGCGGACGACGACCGGTGCGACGTAGAGGCACTCGTGGTGCTCACGCCCTTGCCGCCCGAGATGGAAGACTGACGCGGCGCTACTGCGCGCCCGCGACGAAGCGGGGACCAAACGACTTGAGCTCGAGCTTCTTCGCGACTTTGACGCCGCCCTGCTCACCCTCGAGCAGGTAGTACACCATGCCGATTCCCGGGCAGAAGACGCTCGTCGCGGTCTTCGTGACGGACGGCGAATCCAGCTTCTCCAGCGTCTCTAGGCAATTGCCGAACTCACCCGCCGGCACCTTGATGCTGCGGCTGGTGGACTTGACGCTCACCTCGCCGAACTCGCCGCGCCACTCCGCGTCCTTGGAGAGCGGGGCGCGAAGAACGTAGCCGCCGCCCGGCGCCTGCACGCCGTCACCACTGATGTAGCGGCGCATGACGTTCCCCGCGACCTTGAGCTCCGCCATGGTTTGCCGCGGGCGACCTACCTCGATGATGTAGATGCCGGTGTCCCCCGTCTCGTCCGTCGTGACGTAGGAAAAGACGGTGTTGTGCTCGAGCGGGTAGAGGCGCTGCACGTCCGTCACGGGGCCGCCCACGGAGCCGTCTGGGGATTTGGCCTCCGGCTCGCCGCCGCAGCCAACGGCCAGAGCGAGTACGGAAAGCGAAAGCCCAATATCGCGAATGCTCATCAAAGAAGCGCCCTCTTGCTGCGAGCCTAGTGGTGGTAGGCCCAATAAGCCAACAATAGGAGGAGGGCGGCCGTGAGGGCCAGCATGTATTTGGCGAGCGGATCCGGCTCGATGCGGCGCCGCAGCTCGAGCGCGGCGTCCCTCACCGCGGGGCTCTCCGTGCGCTCCGCGAGCGCTTCCGCCTCGGCTCGAACGAGCGCGTAGTTTCCGGCTTCGAACGCGGCGGCCAGGCGCGCCAAATCCGCATTCGGCGGAAAGCCGAGCAGGAAGCGCGGTCGTTCACGACCCGCGGTGTCCAGCGGCACTTCCTCATCCGACGTGACCTTGGACTGCTGAACGCTTGTCTTGGGCTCGGCGGCCGCTGGCTCGTCGTCCGCTTCTGCGCGCGACTCCAGCTCGGGCTGCTCTGGCGCTTGCGGGCTCGGCTCGTCGGCGGGGGGCTTGTTGTCTTCGCTCATCAGAACTGGAAGTAGACGAAGGGTACGGCTTCGAGGCTTGCCATCTCACGCACGGAGAGCGCCACCGCGAACAGCACCGCCGCCTGCGCATAGGCCGGCAAGCTGGAGAACGTGGCGAGCACCCGCTGGAACCATCCCTCGGGAACATAGTGCGAGACGAGCCCCACCGCCAAGACTCCGAGCAGCCGTGGGTCCAGGTTCGGGTGAAATGTGGAAAGCGTGGCGAGCCGCCCGAGGAAAGTCCACGCGTCTTGCAAGGACGGCGCGCGAAAGAAAAGCCAGCAGAAGCAGACCGCGTGAAACGTGAGCACGACCGACGCGACCTTTCCGAGCGCGCTTGGTGGCTCCGCAGCGCGCGCGCCTCGCCACTCTTGGAACGCGCGGGTGCCGGCGAGCAAGAGGCCATGCAGGGCGCCCCACACCACGAAGGTGAGGTTCGCGCCGTGCCAGAGCCCCCCGAGCAACATCGTGACGAGCAAATTCGCGTACGTGCGGGCTCGCCCGCGCCGATTGCCACCGAGCGGAATGTACAAGTAGTCGCGCAGCCAGCTGGAGAGCGAGATGTGCCAGCGCCGCCAGAAGTCCACCACGTTGTGGGCCTGGTAAGGCGAGTCGAAGTTCCTCGGGAACCGCACTCCGAGCAGCGCGGCGGAGCCGATCGCGATGTCCGTGTAGCCGGAGAAGTCGCAGTAAATCTGAACGGCGTACGCGACGAGCGCGGCGTAGCACTCGAGCGCCGAATACTGGAGCGGCGCGTCGAACACGCGGTCCACGAGGTTCAGCGCCAAATAATCGCCGATGGCGAGCTTCTTGAAAGAGCCGAGCGCGATGAGGAGCAACGCGCGGCTGGCGAGCCCGGGGTCGAAGCGCGGCGAGTCCGCCAGCTGCGGCAAGAGGTCCCACGGCCGCACGATCGGGCCTGCGACGAGGTGCGGGAAGAACGCCACGAACGCGAGGTACTCCAGGTAGCTCGGGTGGGGCGGCAGCTCGCGCCGGTACACGTCGATGACGTAGCTCATCGACTCGAACGTGAAGAAGCTGATGCCGATGGGGAGCGTGAGCCGGAGCGCGAGCTCCGGCGGATGAAAGCCGAGGGTGCCGAGCAGGGCCGAAAATTGCGCGATTCCGAAGTCGAAGTACTTGAAGAGCCCGAGCACGCCCAAGTTCATGACCACGGTCAAGATCAAGAGCTGCTTCCTGCGTCGGTCGTTCGGCGCGTGGCCGATGGCGTTACCGAGCAGCCAGTCCGCGCTGGAGGTAGCGAAGATCAGGCCGAGGAAGCGCGGATCCCACTGCGCGTAAAAGAAGTAACTCGCCGCCAGCAGCACGAGTAGGCGCGCTCGGGAGCGCCCTCGCTGCGCGAGCCACCACGTCACGACGAAGACCAGCGCCAGGAACACGGCGTACGCGAGCGTGTTGAAGCGCACCACCGCGTGCGCCTCTTCCAATAGTCTTGCGAGGAGCGAGCCGGTCAAAACCAGCGCAGCCTAGCCCCTCGTGGACGAAGTGCGAAAGCGCTTGTAGGTTCCGGCTCGCATGAAAGCGCTGCCGCCCGCCCGCCTCGGTCTGTGGGCGTACGCCATGACCGGCGTCGCCCTCGGCGCGCGCTCGGTGATGGCGGCGCCGCCGCCTCTCCTACCGACGCTGTTCGGCCTCGGCGGCTACTTGGCGCTCGGCACCGCGGGCGTCTTTTGGCCGGAGCGCGGCATGTACGGCAGCCTGCTGTGGCACGGGCCGCGGGACCGCGCGGAGGTGGCTCTCACCTTCGACGACGGGCCCAGCCCCGACACCACGCCGCAGGTACTGTCGCAGCTCGCGGCCGCCGGCGTACGCGCCACTTTCTTTCTGGTTGGAAGGAAGGTCGAGCGCCACCCGGAGCTGGTACGGGAGATCGTCGCGGCGGGTCACCAGGTCGGGCTGCACGGCTACGCGCACGACCGCCTCTTTTCGCTCCGTCGTCCTGCCCACGTCGCGGAAGACGTGCGGCGCTCGCAGGCCGTGCTGGAGCGCGCCGGCGCGCCGCTGCCCACCCTTTTTCGCCCGCCGATCGGCTTCGTTTCGCACTTCACCGTGAACGGCGCGCGCAAGGCCAACGTCACCCTCGTAGGTTGTAGCGCTCGCGCCCTGGACGGCCTCCGTGGCGCTTCCGCGAGCAAAGTCGGCGAGCGGCTCGTGCGCGCGCTCGAGCCCGGCGCGCTGCTCGCCATGCACGACGCCGCCGAGCGCGACGACTACGTCCCCGCGTCGATCGCGGCGCTACCCCAGGTGCTGGCGGCGATACGCGAGCGCGGCTTGCGCCCGGTCACGCTCGGCGCCTGGACCTAGCCCCACCCACGCGTCCGTCAGTCGAAGCCCGGCGCGCCGAGCACGAAATTCTGCGCGTACCCGCGGGTACGGTTTTCGATGGCGACGGTGACGGTGCCGTCCGCGGCGTAGCGGTAACGCTCCACGATCTCCTCCTCCCACAGCTCCGGTCGGCGCTCGGCCGCCGCTGCCGCGAGGTCGGATACGCCGCGCAGCGCGGGGTCGTAGGGGAAGTAGATGTCACCCCAAGGCGTGAGATCACCGCACGGTTGCCCGCCGTCCGAGAGCTCGCTGCACTCCAAGAAGCGCAGGTGGCCCACCGCGTGCTGCGGCCGGTACATGCGCTCGATGACGAACGCGTCGCCGTCCGGCAGCTCACCCTTGCGCAAGATGGGGTCGAAGACCTTCTCGCGCCCGTATTCGCCTTCGCGCCAAACGCCGAAGTGGCGCGTCACCGCTTCGCGAACGAAGAGCGCCGCCTCCGGGTCCGCGGCGATGGCCAGGCCGATCGCGGTCGCGGCGTGCGGCTGGGGCGCTAGCTGCACCTTGCGCTTGTACTTCTCGCGCAGCGCGCGGGTGACGGCCGGGAATGCGGTCGCGCCGCCGACCAGGTAGATGGCGCCAAGCTCGCGCGGGTTCTCCGGATCGATGCCGAAGCCGGTCAGGCTCGAGAATACCCGCTCCAGCATGGCCATGGTGCGCTCCACCATCGGCTCCGTCTCCGCGTACACGTCGGCCAAATCCAGCAGGAGGTCAGGGGCGCCGTCGAGCACGTGACCTAGCTCGACCAGCATGCGACGACTGCTGGGGCCGAGCGCCTCCTTGGCCACGCGGCACACCTCCAGCAGACGCGTGCGTGTCAGGAGCGACAAGCTCGACTCGGCGATGCCCGCTTCGCGCAGCGCCACGCGCAAGATGGCGGCGTCGAAGTCGTCACCGCCCAGCTCGGAGATGCCTTCGCTCGTGATGAGCTCGAACCGGCGATCCTGGAGCGACACCGCCGAGGTATCGAAGGTCCCGCCGCCGAGGTCGTACACGACGACGTAGCGCTTGGGGCTTCGCTTACCAACCGCGCCCAGATTGCGGTGCGCGAACTCGATGGCGGCCGCGGTCGGCTCGTTCACCATCCCCAGCACTTTGAAACCCGCACGCCGAAACGCGTCCAGCGTGAGGTAGCGCTGCCGAGTGCTGGCGTTGGCCGGCACCGCGACCATGGCCTCGAGCGGCTCGTCGGGCGCGACGTCCAAGTTGCTGCTCTCGTAGATGCGGCGCTTCAGCTCTTCCAAGTAGCGCGTCGTGAGCTCCAGCGCAGAGACGGGGCCGAGCGCGCCCAGCGGCTCGTCGGGCGACACGCGGCTCACCGCGCGCTTGATGGACCGGAGCGCGCCGCCCACGTCTGCCCCCAGCTCGGCGTCCCAGCCGAGGGTGAGCTTGTTGCCGCGCCGCGAGGCGATGCCCGGAATGTAGTCGCAGTAGCCGGTCCCGCTCTCGAACGACACGACCGGGTAGCGCCCGTCCACCGCGGCGGCGACGACCGTGCGAGTGGTTCCGAAATCGATACCGAGTCGCATGACCCGGACGAGTGTCGTAGCTTTTCCGCGATTGGCCAAGTGCCGGGGCGCATGACCTCACAAGCGCGCGTATTCTGGGGGTAGGCCGGGTTTGGCTGCCCAGCTGGGCAGCTCGCGCTGGAACGGGCGGCTGCCTGGGGTCCGGCGCCGCCCGTTACCGCGCGGAAACCGAGCGCCGCTTCTTGGGCGGCAGCTTCGAGCCGAAGAGCTCGCCGCTCACTTCGGTGACGAGCTCGCGCAGCCAGCGCTGCGCCGGCTCCAGCTCCAAGCGCTGGTGCCAGAGCATCGCGAAGCCGAAGCGCGGCAGCTCGATGGGTGGCGGCAACGCGCGGAGGCCGTAGCGCTCGGCCAGCTTCACCCCCAAACGCTGAGGCATCGTGCTCAAGAAATCAGTCTCCGCGACCACGATGGGAGCGACGAGGAAATTCGAGACGCGCAGCGCGACGCGGCGCTCCAGGCCTCGCGCCGCCAGCTCCGTATCCACCAAGCTGCCGGACGTACCGGAAGGCGCGACCACGACGTGACGCGCGGCGAGGTAGCTCTGTATCGTCAGCCTTTTCGCGATGCGCGGGTGCCCACGCCGCACGAGGCACACGAAGTCATCGTCGAAGAGCGACTGATTTTGCAGCGTGCCAGCGTGACGGCCGCTCACCTGCAGACCCAGGTCCATGTTGCCCGCGGCGATCTGCTCTTCCAGATCGGGCGCGCTGACCACGTTCAAATCCACGTGGGGAGCGGCGCTCTGTACTGCGCGCAGGAGCGGGCCCAGGACGACGGCCTGGAGGTAGTCGGCCATGCCCAGCGTGAAACGCCTGCGCGCGGTCCCCGGCTCGAACTCGGGCTCGCCGTCGATCGCGGCTTTCAAGTCCGAGAGACCGCGCTCCAGTGTCGGCAAGAGCCGCTCCGCGCGCGGCGTGAGCACGAGGGCGCGGCCACGCCGCACGAGGAGTGGGTCGCCGTACAACTCGCGCAGGCGCGATAGCGCGTGGCTGGTCGCGGATTGACTCAGACCAATGCGCTCGGCGGCGCGCGTGACGTGCCGCTCCGTGAGCAGCGCCCGCAGCACCACCAGCAGGTTCAGGTCCACGGCGGACAGCGAGGTTTCATGCAGCATCTGCATGATTGTAGTGCCAACAGTGCATTGGACACATGCCTTGATTGCACCCAAGCTCCTCCCTCGAAAGCAGGAGAAAACAGCATGTTCGTCATCACTGGAGCCACCGGAAATACGGGTTCTGTCGTCGCCAAATCGCTGCTCGCAGCCGGCCAGCAGGTGCGGGCCGTCGTGCGGGACGAAACCAAGGCCCAAGAGCTGAGGGCGCTCGGCGCCGAGCTGTTCGTCGCGGACATGACCGATACGGCGGCGCTGGAGCGCGCGGTCACGGGCGCGCAGGGCGTCTACTTCTTGTCGCCTCCGGACATGGCGGCGCGCGACTTCGTCGCCGAGCGGCGAGAGCTCACCGAGCGCCAGGTCTCCGCGCTCGCCCGCGCGAAGGTACCGCACTTGGTCTTGCTCTCGTCGCTCGGCGCGCAGCACGCGGACGGCACCGGCCCCATCCGCACCCTCCACAACGTGGAGCAGCAGCTGCGCCGCGCCGGCATTCCTTCCACGTTCGTGCGCGCGGCCTACTTCGTCGAGAATTGGGGCGCGGTCGCGCATCCCGTCAAGCAGGACGGCGTGCTACCGAGCTTCCTCGACCTGGACACGCCCGCGCCGATGGTGAGCACGCCGGACATTGGCAAGACGGCAGCGCGCGCCCTGCTGGAAGGGCCTCGCGGCTTCCGCGCGGTCGAGCTCTCGGGTCCGACCGACCCGACGCCGAAGGAGCTCGCCGCGGTCGGCAGCAAGCTTCTCGGTCGGCCGATCCAGGCGGTGCAGGCGCCGCTGGAAGCGGTCGTCCCCACCTTCACCTCGTTTGGCATCTCGCAGAACGTGGCCGAGCTGTACCGCGAGATGTACGTCGGAATCGGCAGCGGCCGCGTTGCGGCGGAGCCCGGAAACGAGAGCGTGCGCGGCGTCACCTCCGTAGAAGAGACTCTGCGGGCGCTGTGGGGCTGAGGGGGGGCGAGGCTACGAGCCGCCCGCGAACACGGCTAAGATGGCAGCATGAAGCTCACGAAGCCGAGCGCGTCCTTGGTGACTGAATTCAAGCACGTGGCTTCGCAGGTGCCGCACGCACAGCCGCGTAAAATGTTCGGTTACGACGCGTTGTTCGTGAACGGCAACATGGCGATCGGGCTGTGGCGAAACACGTGCGTTGCCAAGCTTTCGTCCGCGGACCAAGCCGCGCTGCTCGCTCGCGGCGCGGCCACTCCGTTCGAGCCGATGAAAGGCCGGGTGATGACGGGCTGGCTCGAGCTGTCGGAAGAGCTAGCGCACGATCCGGAGGAGCTCCTGAGCTGGGCGGAGCGCGCGGTTGCGTACACCGCGACCTTGCCGCCCAAGGTGCGGGCGCCGAAGACCGCCGGCGCCAAGCCCAGCAAAGCCGTCGCCAAGAAGAGCACCAAGAAAGCCCCCAAGAAGAGCGCCAAGAAGAGCGCCGAAGGCGTGCTCACGCCGCGGCGCCGCTCAGGCGTGGGGTCCAAACCGTGACGCGGTTACGACCCCCGCGTTTGGAAGCGTAGAGCGCTTCGTCCGTGGCTTTGAACAGCTGCTCCCAGGCTTGGCCGGCAGTGCCGAACGGCGCGACACCAATGGAGCAGGTGACTTGGAAGGGACCGAGCTCGCTGTGGAACTTCACCGCCGCGAGCTCGGTGCGGATCCGTTCGGCCAGCAGCTCCGCGCCGCGGTCGTCCGTCTCCTCGCACACGACGACGAACTCTTCGCCCCCGAAGCGGCCGACCGCGTCCGTGTCGCGCTTCACGCGCTTGAGCACGTCCGCGAAGCCTTTGATCACGACGTCACCGACGTCGTGGCCGTACGTGTCGTTGACCTTCTTGAAATGGTCGATGTCGCAGACGAGCAGGCTCAGCGGCTTGTTGAAGCGCTTGGCGCTCTTCAGCTTTTGACCGCCAACCTCGGTGAGCGCGCGCTTGTTGTACAGCCCGGTGAGGCCGTCCAAGGTGGCCATCTCTTCGAGGCGGGCGAGCATTCGCGCGTTGGCGAGCGAGACCGCGACGTGGCTGGCCAAGACCTCGAGGGTGGGGCGCACCGTGTCGCCGAAGGTGCCTTTCCGCTTGGAGCCGAGCACCAAGGTACCGAGCGCGCGCTCGTGGACGAGCAGCGGCAAGACCAAAAGTGACGGCATATCCGGGGGAACCAGGCGGCGCGTGAACACGACTTGGCGCGCAGGGTCGTAGTCGCCGCGGTAAGGCAGCGCGTGGCGGTTTGCGACCACCATCGAGACGAGGCCGGAGTTGTGCTTGAAGCGCTGACCGACGAGCTCGCTCGAGCCTTCGCCCGAGACCGCGCAGATTTCGTGCTCGCTCGTGTTGCGGTCGAACAAGGTGACGACCGCGAAGTCGAACGCGGCAAACTCGCGCGCCCCATTGACGCCCGCTTCGATGACCTGCGCCTCGGTGGTGGCGGCGCTGAGCGCGCCCGCGGCGCGGTACAGCTTGCCCTGCTCCACCTTGGCGCGCTCGAGCTGCACGAAGACGCGCTCGTTCTCTATGGCGCGCAAGATGAAGTGAGCGGCGCCGTTCAGGGTCGCTTGCTCCTCCTCGCTGAAGGGCTCGCGTGACTCACGGTCCACCACCAGGAGGCCGCGCGGCTGACCGTGATCGAGCAGCGGGGTGCAGCAGGCGCTGCCGATGGCCGGCTTGCGTGAATAGTACGGCACGTGCTGGCCCGCTTTGGGCCCTGCAAGCGCGAGGGGCTCGAGCTTGGCCAATACTGCCCCGAAAATGCCGTCCCGAACCCCAAAAGGCCCGGGCAAGATCGCGTCCTCGCTGGTGGACAGCTCCTGGATGCTCAGGCTCTGGCCGGCTGCGTCCATTCCGAGCAAAACCGCGGTGCGCAAGCCCAGAGTGCGGCGCAGCAGGGAGAGCGCAAACTCCACTGCTTGATGAATCTCGTCCACGCCGGAGCGCAGCAAGCGCTCCTCGTCGTTCTTGGCCGGCGAGAGCGCGCGCTCCTGAGCGCTCGCGGGCGCGCCGATCAGCCGATACGACCGCGCCGCGTCTTTCATCTTCTTGAGCTCGGTCTCGATGCGCTGGCGAGAGACGCGGCGGATGCGCGCTATCTCCGCGCGGAAGACGAGCATGTTCAAGAAGGCGAACACGCCGAGCAAGACCGAGTGCTCGATCAGGTTACCGTGGCCGCGAAAGGCGATGAACGTCAGCGCGGACTCGAGCAGCACCGCGAACGTCACCGTGAGCACGGTCGCGGCCGGGCGCGCGAAGCTGGCGGTCAGCATCACGAGCGCGTACAGGACCGGGTACGCCGCGCCCTCGAGGCCGCCCCGGGTGTGGAGCACCGCCGCGAAGGCGAGCACGACCAGGTGCGTGAACAGCTCCGCGTCCAGCCGGGCCGTCTCTTCCACGACTGCGCGCTGGTGGCGCTGCCAGGCGCGGTAGCCGAGGGAGAGGGCGAAGCCGGCGCCCACCAAGTAGCCGAGCGCTTCCGGCACTGGCTCGGTCTCGGAGTAGACGACGAACGCACCAAAACCTAGCGCCAGCAGGGCGCCGGCCGTCCGAGCGATCAGCTGTTGAGTCGAGAGGGCGACGCGGACGAGCGGGTCCATCCAGAGTCCTTGCCCGTATCAGCTCGCGCCGGGCGCGGCCCAGTTTGTCGAACATCTGAGCTCGGCTAGCGTGGGCCCGTGCGCGGCGGCCTTCGGCTCCAAATTTTGTTGCTCTTGGGCGGCCTGCTGCTCTTGGCGTTCGTGCCGCTGTTCTACGCGGTCGCCACTTATACGAGCGTGACCCTGCAGCAGCTTCGGGTCGGGCACGCCCGAGCGCTCGGCCGCGCCATCGCCGCCCACGTGGCGGAGGCGCGAGAGCGACGGAGCGAGGCCGAGCTGATGGGCCTACTGCGGGCGGAGGTTGGCACGGAGGGGGTGGAGGCCATCGGCGTCTACTCGCCGGCCGGGCAGCAGCTCGCGGCGGCTGGCGAGCCGGAGGCGGTCGCGGCGCTGCCGCGCCGAGCCGCTAACCGTGAAGGGTTGCGGGAGCAGGGGACGGGCGCGGCCGTGCTCACGGTCACGGTCCCGAGCCCGGCTGGCGCGGTCGTCGCCGTGCTGCGCGTGGATGACCAATCCGCGCGGGCGGCGCCGCTGGTGCGCCTCGTCGGCCTGTACATGGCGCTCGTCGCGCTTTCGCTCTTGGTCATCGCGTACTTCGCGCTCACTCGGCTCATCGTGCGCCCGCTGGACGGGCTGTCGCGCGCCGCCGAGCGCGTCGCCAGCGGAGCCCGGCGGCTGCTCGTGCCCAAAACCTCCGTGCGGGAGCTCGCCCAGCTCGGCCAAAGCGTGGCGATCATGACCGACCGGCTGCTCTTGGAGGAAGACAAGCTCCGCACCAAAATCGACGAAGTGGAGCGCGCCACCGTGCGCTTGAAAGAGGCGCAGGACCGCCTCGTGCGCAGCGAACGGCTCGCGTCGGTGGGGCGCCTCGCGGCTGGCCTGGCGCACGAGATCGGCAACCCGATTTCCGCCTTGATCGGCCTGCAAGACCTGGTGCTCGCGGGCGGGCTCACCCCGGAGGAGGAGCGCGACTTCCTGATCCGGATGCGCAAAGAGACGGAGCGCATCAACCGCATTTTGCGTGACCTGCTGCAATTCGCGCGACCCGCGGCGGAGCGCATCTCGGATGAGGCAACGGCGGAGCCGGGGGACGTAGAAGCCGCTGCCCGCGACACCGCGGCCCTGGTTGCGCCGCAGCGCAGCCTCAAAGAAGTCGCCCTCGAGCTGGACGTACCGAGCGGTTTGCCCGCCGTGTCGCTGGGTCACGAGCCGCTGATGCAGGTCATCTTGAACCTGGTCATGAACGCGGCGGACGCGGTGGGGCCTGGCGGCAACGTGCGGATCAGCGCCGCGCCGGCCGGCAGCGGCGTGCGGCTCGCGGTAGAGGACGACGGCCCCGGAGTGGACGCGCGGGTGCAGGCGCAGCTGTTCGAGCCGTTCGTCACCACCAAGGAAGTCGGCAAAGGTACGGGCTTGGGGCTCGCGGTGTGCCGCGGCTTGGTGGAGGCCGCGGGCGGCACCATCACGCTGGATCGCGGCTACACGCGGGGCGCGCGCTTCGTGGTGGAGCTACCGGCCTCCAACTACTTGAGCGCTTCCAGGCAGTAGCGACGAATGTAACGTCGCAAGCCAGAGCCCAGCTCTTCGTCGTAGTAGCGCTGCGCCACGGCGCGCTTTTCGGGAGTGAGTCGGTCCTGACAGCTGGCGATGAGCTCGTAGCCGTCTTGCAGCACGTGCGCGTCCTCCGGGTACTCTTCTCGGTATTGCTGCAAGAGCCGGCGCAGTTCTGGAACATTTTCGTTGTCCATCGCGCTGTTCAAGTCACCGACCAGGTTGTTCTCGCGGAAGATGCGCGCGTGCTCGGGCGTGTGGCCATGAGGAGCCATGCCGGAGGTGTCCACGTCGGTAGGACCTCCGGCGGGTCGGATGGGCTGACCATTCGGCAAGAAGTCTACCGTCGTCGTTTCTGGCGGCGCGGCGCGAACCGGAGCTAGCGGCAGCTCCGGCGCGCGGTCTACGGAGGCTTGCGCCACGGGCTCCGGAGGCGCCGGTACGGGGCGCAGCGCCCACCAGCCGGCCACGATGGCGAGCACGGCGGCGGCGCCGATTCCTACGCTGCGAGTGCGACCCGTCATGGCCAATCAGGGCTTGGTGACGGTCCAGGTCACCGTCTGGGTCGAGTTCTTCCAACCGGTTTCGTGACAGTAGTTGCCCTCTACGGAGGACGGGCAAACGCTGGTGCGGCGCCTCACCAAATCCATAGAGGCGTTGTCGTAAGCCTTGGCGCTGATGGTGTGCGTGCCCGGAGCGAGCGACGCGGTGGACATGCTGGTTCCGCCGTTGACGGTGGTCATGCCGTCGACCGTCCAGTCCACGTTGATGACCGCAGGGTCGATGACGTTGACGGTCAAGGTGGGCGGGTTGGTGACGGGGCCTGCGGGTGGCTCGGTCGAATCCACCGGCTTCACCGCGCGCCAGATGCCGAAGATCATTTGCTCGCGCGACACCGAGTTGAAGCTCGTGTTCACGTTGTTGCCGAACAAGCTGTTCATCATCGAGTTGCACGACGGGCGGTACTGAGTGCCGCCGTAGCGGCTGCCCTGCCAGGTGCCTTGCATACCGGTAGCGCCCATATCTGGCGTTTTCAGGCCCTTTTGCGTGGTGCCTAGCCAGAGCGACCATTTGTCGTCGGTCGTGGTGCAGTTGGCGGCGGAGTTCACCTCCGAGTAGACCTTGGGGTCGCTGGCGCCGCAGCTGGGCGCCTGATTACCGCAGCCGGTTTGGGTACCGTACTCGTCCGCGAGCTGGTGGAAGCCGTGGCCGCCTTCGTGGAGCGCGGCGCCAGGAGCGTCGTTGCCGGCGCCGGACCAGAGCATCAGAACGCTGCCGGTGTTTTCCCACCTGTCCTGGTTGAGAACGACCGCCTTCCAATCCACCTCGAAGGTCGCCGGGACTTTGGCCTTGATGTAGTCGTTCACCTTCGTCTGGTTCACTCGCGCGAGTCGGTCGCCGCCGTTGCCACCGTCGAACGCCGTGGGGCCATTGCCGATGCCGTCGTTCTGGCTGATCGCCTTCATGACGCAGATGTTCACGAACTTGCGGTAACGCCCGTACGGCTCGCCGCTCTCGTGCTCGAAGCGGCGCTTCATCGCGGCCTCGATGTGAGTCTTCAGCGTCGTCTCGACCGTGGTGGCGGTGTAACCATCGCCCAAGATCAAGTAGTTGACGCGGTTCTTGGGGTTGCCGTGGTTTTCGAGCGCCCAGCCTTCTGCACCACAGTCCAGCGGTGGTATCGCAGGGCCACCGCCGGAGCCGCCGCCGGGCATGAACGACCCGCCGCTGCCGCCGCTGCCGCCGGTGCCGCTACCAGCCGCGCTCGTCGTGCCGCCGGTCGGCACCTGCCCACCGGAGCCGCCGACCGTCGCGGAGGTGCCTGCAGCGGCTGAACCGCTCCCACCCCCGCCGCTCGCACTTCCGCCCGCGGAGCTGCTGCTCGTCCCGGCCTGAGCCGCGCCGGTGCCAGCAGCGGAGCCGCCGCCCGCGCCGTCCACACCGCCATCCTCCGCGCCGCAGGCCACGCACGACACGAGAAACAGTGGCAGCATTCGCCTGAAAGACATTCTCTTGATCCTCGCTGTGCGAGCGCGACGGCGGCTCGTCGTCATCAAGGAGTCGGTCCTTCGCGACGGAGGATCAAAATAAATGAAAGATCCGCGCCTCTGCCGCCACTGCGCAATCTGGCGCTCAGGGTGTCACACAGCGGCCTCCGAGCGGAGATTTCGAGTCTGGTTGGCAAGTTCCGGCCAAAGCGGTCGAGCACTGAGCCGGGCAGCTCGGCCGGCTGCATCCCTCATCGAACCACTCGTTGGCGATGTTGGACAGGTGCTCGATGGCGAACGGATCGGCGGGCTCGATGAAGACGTCGCACTCGCACCCCGCCGCCGATGCCGCTCGGTCCGTGCACTGCGAGCTGCCGTTCGGATTGCACGCGAGCTGCTTCTCGAGCTCCGCCGCGTACTCGGAGCGAACGGTCTGGCACCTCGCGCTCACGCCGCCGCCTGCGCCGCTACCGTTGCCGCCCCCGGCGCCACCGGCGGCGCCGTTGCCAGCCGCGCCGCCGACTCCCACTGCGCCGCCACTACCGCCGGGCGCGCTGCCTCCTGCGGCCTCGCCCGAGGAGCTGCTTTGACTGGCGCCGGCCCCGCCTCCCGCGCCGCCCCCTGCGGCGAGCGAAGAGCCGCCCACCGCCATTGCCCCACCACCACCCGTAGCTCCTGCGTTGCCCGCGCCCGCCGAAGCCGCCGCGCTTCCTCCGAACGCCGCTTGGCCCCCCACGCCACCATCCGAAGGCGCGCTCTCGCCCGGCGACGAACAAGCGAGAACGACGAAGCTCAGCGCGAGCCACCTGGCGGCGGAGCGCTGGATGAGGCGATCGGGCGATTCCACGACAAGCAGGGTGGCGCTCAGAAGCGACGGAGGATCACATTTGCGCCCGCGCGCCGGCCCGCGATCGACCAGCAGGGGCCAACGAAATCGTTGCCACAGCGGCACGAACGACGACCGACCCTGACCCGCACCGTACGTCTCGGTCGTGACGCAGCCGCCATCACGAAGTAGCGCAAGCCACTGAGCGCTCGCCCCGCGCGAACGCCGTGGGCCATGTTGTGCGGAGGCTACGACCGCCCCTGGCACATTCCGGCTCACGCCAGGTGGGGGTTCGCTCGGATCCACGCAGAACGCGACTCGTCTCACGTGGCATCGGGCTTGCTTGGCCGTGCGCATGACAAACGAAGGTAGGGCTTGGGCACGTTGGGCTTTGGTGATCCTACTCTCCGCAAGCTGCGCAGTCGCTTGCGGCGACGACGACGACGACGCACCGAACGCAGCCGCGGGGAGTAGCGGCAAAGGCGGCAGCGGAGGAGCCGGGGGCAGCGGCGGCAAAGGCGGCAGCGGCGGCAAAGGCGGCACCGCGGGCAGCGGCGCCGACGGCGGGCTGGGCGGGGGCGGAGGAATCGGCGGCGAGCCCCAGGCCGTGAGCTGGTGCGGTCCGTACCCACTGCAGGACTTGTGCGATGAAGCCCCCACCTGGTGTCCGGCAGACGTGGACGCCTTGCTGGATCAAGAGGTCTGCGCGGACTCGCTCGATGGCTTCCCGGGCGCGCGCAAGATCACGCGGTACGAGACCGCGTGTGCTGGCACCATCGTCGTCGCTGAGTACTCGCTTCACTCCCAAGAGTGGGAGTTCGACGAAGACGGTGAGCTGCTCAGTGTGCTGAGCCACAGCGACGCCATCGTAGAGTGCCGGGAGACGGATGGGTTTTCCGGCAGCACTTTGTACGGCGCCAAGCCCTGCGAGCGGAGCAGCGCGAAGCCTATCGTGGTGTGCACCAGCAGCGGCGCCGGCGGTGAAGGCGGTGGCGGTGGCCAGGCCGGCGGCGGTGGCGAAGGTGGCGGCGGCGGCGGTGAAGGCGGTGGCGGTGGCCAGGGCGGCGGCGGCGGCGACGGCGACGGCGACGGCTGAGGAGTCACCTCGCCTCGCTGGAAAGCATCTCCCAGAGCGGGGAGACGGAGCGGCGGGGTGATCACGCAGCGCGAGCCGCGAGCCGCCGAGTGGTCTTCATCACGCGGCGGCTCAGGTCCGCCGAGGATGCGGAGTCACTCGCGGCCGAGCCAGGGCGCAGCGTTGCTCGGGTGAGACAATGACCATTGTCGGGTGACGCAAAGCCATGGGACCTAAGTAGAGCCGCGTAGCGTATCGCCGGCGCGAAGGAGGGTCTCCCCATGTTCAAGATGGTCGCCGCAGGGTCATTCGTCGCTATTTTGTCTTTGCTGGTCGGGTGCGGTGATGAAGCCTCGTCGGAAGAGCTCGCGGAGTCGGGTGAAGCCATCGCGGCTCTTCCTTCCCTACCGACCTCTATGGTGCCCGTTCCTCCCTCCGGGCTGCTGCCGCCGCTGCCTGTCGTGGTGACGTTAGAGACGAACGTGCGCCCCACGAGCATCGCGCTGGACAGCAGCAACGTTTACTACACAGACACGTTCGAGCTCACTTCAGAGGTTGTGGCGCGGCCGCTTGCCGGCGGAGCCAAGACGGTACTCCACAGCACGTTCACGTTGCCGTCGTCCCTCGTGCGCTTCGGCAGCACGGTGTATTGGGTGGATTTCACCAACGCCGCTTTTTCGGACGGCGGAGTTTGGAGCGCTCCGACGAGCGGAGCCAGTCCCGCGGTCAGGCTCGTCTCCCACACGAATCCGGTGACGGCGCATCAATCGCTCGCGGTGTTCTCCACCGGCGCCGGTTTTACCTACCAAACGCACGTTCTGTACGCCGACGCTTGGGCGTCCAAGCTGTACGCGATCCGTCGCTGGTTTTTCAGCACGTCGGAGTCCTCGCTCGTCCCCGACGCCTTCCCCAACTACTACCCGTTCGCGGTAGCGATCGACTCGTCGCACGTCTACTTCACGCACGACGCTGGGCATGGTCTGTGGCGCGTGCCCCTCGCAGGCGGCACCCCTACTCTGCTCGTCAGCGGTGAAGAGCAGCCGGGCGCGCTAGTAGTAACCGGCGGCCAAATCTATTTCGTGAACGAAGGCGACATCAAGACCGAGCCCGCGGCAGGGGGCGCCGCCTCCACCTTCGCAGAAAGCGTCGGCACCATTCAAAATATGGTCGCCGCCAACGGCTACTTGTATTGGTCTTGCTCGAGCTGCAACACGATCCGAAAGAAGCCGCTGGCCGGCGGCTCCTCCACCCTCTTGGTTTCCGGCCAGACCAACCTCAAGTCCCTCGCGGTGGACGCCACTCACGTGTACTTCGGCACGAACACCGCGCTCAAGCGCGCGCCGAACTAAAGGGCTCGGCAAGCGTACCACCGACATTGCCCTGGCCGCCGCGTGATCAACGGTGTTTAACCGGGGCATGGAGGACGCGCGCTTCGTACGCTTCAGCTGGGGCATGCAGCGCTCGCGATGGGTTGGATGTTGTGGGCTTTGCGTCCTCGCGCTCGCCTGTCGAACAAAAGCGCCGGAGAGCTCGCGGGTGTCCGGCCCGCCGCCAGCCACCGCAGCTGTAGTGCAAGGCGAGCCAAGCCCAGCGGCACCGAGCGACGCCGTTTCCTCCGAGTCGCCCCACGGCAAAACCGAACCGACGAGCGCGCCCGCCGGAGCACCGCCGCCGGCCTCCTCAGCAGTCGCCGGTCGCCTCAGCACTCCGAGCGGGCTCTCGCGAGCGCCTCGCGTGCGCGTGCGCGTGCGCGTGCAGACGATTGTCGTGGAGAGCGGCAATCTCGAAGCGGAAATAATTCAGCGCATCATCGAGCAGCGAGCACCCGAGCTCCGAGACTGCTACGCGCCTCGCCTCGCCCAGCGCCGGGACCTCGAGGGGCAGCTCCATTTTCGGCTCCATCTTGCGAGCGACGGCGAAGTTTCGAACGCAGAATCGGTGGTAGGCACGCTCGGCGACGCCCAAGTTGTCTCCTGCGTGAGGGCGGTCATGCAGAGTCTGGTTCTACCCGGGTCCGGCGAGCCGCCCGCGGTGATCGTCGTGCCGCTCCTGTTCGCGCCCTTGGAGCCGCCGGCCCTGGACTGAGCGAGGTCCCCCCCTGCCGCGCTCGTCTGCGGACCGCTCGGTTCATCCGGCGCTCTGCCTATTTCCCCCTAAGGGGTCCGGTCTGGCTCCGCCCACGATGCCGATGAAGGACGATGAGTTGGCGATTGCGGCTAACGAGGGACCGGCGATCGCGACCCGATCAACGACTCTCCCAGCCCGAGGACTTCGCACCGCACCGCAGCAAACTCCGCACCGCGACCGGCGGCTTCGCGCGCCACAAGTCTCCGCCCAACTACAAGCGCGAAACTGGTAGCTCGCCTGACCGTTGTGGACGCGGCTGCCCGGCAAAAGACGCGCGAGCAGGTGCAACAGGGCATCCTCATCCTCGTCTTCGCCTCGTCACGCCGCAGATGCCCGCTGCTTCTCGAGACGAAGATTCCGGATCCTAGCCGACGAACACTTGCCCGACCGGAGTACAGGACGCTCAGCGCTACAGGCGCGCTCCGTTCTCGAGCTTCGTCTGTGACGCTGCAGGCTGAAAGCCGAGCGGCGGAAGAGCCCCTTTCGCGTCTGCCGCCAACGTAAGGATCGGTACTAAATTCTCTGAATGATTTCGCGACGGCGAGGCGGTCGCGGCGCGATGTACCGAATCGCACTTCGCGCGTCAGTAGTACGCTTCGGTACATCGACCATTTCGCAGAACCGAGCCACGGAATCGTTGACGAATTTTAGTAAGAAACCTTACGTCGGGACGAGGGCACCAGTCCCCTCCCCGAGCGAGCTTTCGCTGCCGCGGCGCTACGGGAGCGATCGAGCTACGGGAGCGGTCGGCGCTGCGCGAGCGCTCGGAACTACGGGAGCGCTGGCGAAACTATTACGAAAGCTGCGCTGCGGGAGCGCTCGGCTTTGTCCGCGACCCGCGCGCTTCAGACTTCGACCGGAGGGACCTTCTCCTCTGAGTCTGCGATTTCGCCCGGGCCATGCGCGGAATCTGGACCGACCAAGGCTCACGCCACTTTCAAGATGCTTTCTGACACGTGCGCTCGGTGAGCCCCACCAGGCACCACCGCAGTAAGTGGTCGAGCGAGATGTCAGGCTCCAATGCTCGGACCGATCGAGCGAGCACGCCGCGCGCGTCGACTTCGCGGAACCCGAGGGCTCGCAGCGCTTGGTATGCTCGGGTCTGCACCAACGACGACGACGCGGCCGATGGCGCGGAGTCGTACTGCGTGCCGTCCGCGTGACTGAACACGAGCCCCCGCTCGTTCTCCGTGACCATGAGCGTCCCTTCGTGGATCGCTCGATGGTGCGCTCCGCACAACGTGAGCAAGTTTCGAGGATGGTGGTCACCGCCGTCCGATTTGGCCCGAATATGATGGATATCCACGAATCGCGCGTGACTGCAGCCGGGCACACTACAGCGGTGTCGGTCCCGACGCAGCACCGCGCGTCGCACGGCAGGCGGCACGTCTTGGGTCGCGCGAGCGGACGGAGGTGACGGAGCGGCGCCCACGTGGGCGTTCGGTAGTCGCTGCGCATCGCAACCAGCCATGGCGGCTACGGTCGTGGAGACGCCGATGAGCTCACCGTCGGCAAGCTGCCTCGCGCGCTGACAATCTTCGCAAACGTCGAGGGCCACCTGGTAGCTCGCGCGACCGTCGTCGTTGGGGCCGACTAGCACGTGACGTGCGAGCAAAAGCAACAGCGCGTCGTCATCGAGGTGTTCGCCCGCCCCACGCTGCAGCTTGGCCATCGCTTCTCGAAAGCTGGCGAGCGTTTCGCCCGACACGTCGAAGCGAAGCACATGTCGCTGCTGCGCCGGCTCGACCGGCGAATCAGGCAGTGAGCCAGGACGCCGACCGGAAACGAGCTTCTCCACTTCGCGAACGGTGCGACCACGCGTGCTTTTCAGCCAAATGTCCTCGGTTTTGGGCGTCGCAACCCGCGTGAGCTCACGCGCGTGGCTGTAGTTGAGCGTGCCTACTTGGAGCTCGCGAGCCAGCTTTGGCAACCCCTCCAGCGCTTGCGCCACGCGGAGCTTGTCGTGGGTGACGCGCGGCGAGTAGCCGAGCAAGCGCTCCACGTATTCCATGAAGCTGCCGTAGCCGAAGTGCCGGTGCACCTCGGCTCTTCGTGCGGCGAGGAGCAGGGCTCCTTCTTCGAGGTCGAGACCGGCGCGCTTCCTCGCGTGCGTCTCGAGCGCCTCGTGCGTGACTCGCCATGCTACGTCTGCGTCCCCGCGCTGAGTCGCGCTGCTCATGCATCACGAGTAGCACGACGATTTTCGAGGCTGTCATCGCCTCTCAGCGGCGGCTCTGACGACAGGAACGGCTTTCGCGCCCTCGAGCTCGCGAATCCATGCCTGAAGGGCGCCGCAAGCGCGGCAATCAGTCCTTTCGTGGTGCCCTCGCCCTCGAAGGGGGAAACGCCGCGAAATCTCGTCAATGTGAATCGTCTTCCTAAACGCCCAAATAGTTAGCGGCACATCTACTAGTCAGGGGGTTGCATGTTGGTCGGAGCGTGAACCTCCCGGGTCATGCGTGGAAAGCAGTCGTCACATCAACGACAAGCGATGTTGTTGCGGCGATGCTGACGAGCGAGCCTTGGACCGACCCGGCGATGCGTTCGATGAGCGCTTCAGATTGTCGACTCTTGGCGCGAACATTTCGACACCAACCCCCGTTCCACGATGGCTTGGCCGAACATGGCGTTGTTCGCGTGGCGTCGCTGTTTTCGTCTTGGGCGATCGAACACCGCCCAACGGCAGCCCACCGACGAAGCCCCCGCGCTACGCAGCGGATGACCGCCTCCGCTCGCTCTTTGTCGACGAGTATCACCGCGGCGAAGCGCGAGTACTTGAGCGCGACGCAAAGGAGAGGTTCCTCTTGCGCGCCCTACGAATGCCACGTCGACAGGGCCGAACTCGTGCGGCAAAAGCTCGCGGCTAAGGCACTCGAGCCGTACGACCGGGCGGCTTGGCCAGCTCCGGTCACCACCGCGGAGAACCAGCTCCTACAGCCGAATGGCCTTTTGCTTGTCCGTCGCAGAAGCCCCGGCGTTGGCATGGCCGGCTCGTCAGTCAGCCGCTCGTTAGCTGCGCCGCCAACGTTCGGCTTGTCCGCATCTGCTGGATCACGCCGCCGCTTTCGAAGGCGGGCCAACTCCGCGAAAGTCGCAATCGGCACGTCGCCCGTCACGCCAACTGCGAGCTCGCGCTCGATCCGCCAAACGGCAATCAGGCGGCGTCGCGACGGCGAGGACCGCATCGACGCGAAGTGCACGCTGGACGCTACGTCTCTGCCGAGCGCCGCCACGCGAGCTTCTGCAAGCAAGCTGCGAGGCGGCAGCCCCCTCCTCGAGGCTTCAGCGCATCGGGGCCAAGATCAGGCAGCCGAGCGGTGGCAGCTGGAGCTTGATCGAGTGCTGGCGGCCGTGGGCGGCGATGGGGTCGCTCTCCACGATCGTCGTCGTCTGGTATTCGCTGCCGCCGAAGCGCACGTCGTCGCTGCTGATCTTTTCCACGTAGCGGCCGGGGTGGGGCACGCCGATGCGGTAGTTGTCGCGCGGGACGGGGGTGAAGTTGAGCAGCACCATCACGAAGTCGTTGCCGTCTTTGCGGAGGTACGAAAGGACCGTGTTCTCGCGATCCGTGCAGTCCACCCACTCGAAGCCCTCACCGGTGGGGTCGCCGCGCCAGAGGGCGGGGGTGGCCTTGTAGAGCTTACCGAGCTCGGCGATGAAGTCTTGCAAGCCGCGGCGCTGCGGGTGGTCCGCGATGTGCCAATCCAGGCTCGCGTCGTGGTTCCACTCGTTGTGCTGGGCGAACTCCGTGCCCATGAACATGAGCTGCTTGCCGGGCCGCGTGAACTGGTACGCGATGAGGAGGCGTAGGTTCGCGAGCTTCTGCCAGAAGTCCCCCGGCAGCTTGTCGATGACGGAGCCTTTGCCGTGCACCACCTCGTCGTGAGAGATGCTGTTGATGAACTTCTCCGTGTACTCGTAGAGCATCGAGAAGGTCAGCTGGTCGATGTGGAACTTGCGGTGCACCGGCTCCTTCTGAAAGAAGCCGAGCGTGTCGTGCATCCAGCCCATGTTCCATTTGAAATGGAAGCCGAGGCCGCCCTCTTCCGGAGGGCGCGTGATGCCGCCCCACGCGGTGGACTCCTCCGCGATCGTGAAGGCACCCGGCACCTCCTGGCGGATGACCGCGTTGCACATCCGAAGGAACTCGATGGCGTCGATGTTCTCGCGGCCGCCGTAGGGGTTCGGCATCCACTCGCCCTCTTTGCGGCTGTAGTCCAGGTACAGCATGGAGGCGACCGCGTCCACGCGCAGGCCGTCGATGTGGAACTCTTGCAGCCAGTAGAGCGCGTTGGCGACGAGGAAGTTCCGGACCTCCAGGCGCCCGAAGTTGAAGATGAGCGTGCCCCAGTCCGGGTGCTCACCGCGACGCGCGTCCTCGTGCTCGTAGAGCGCGCTGCCGTCGAAGCGGCGAAGCGAGAAGTCGTCCTTGGGAAAGTGCGCCGGCACCCAGTCCAAGATCACGCCGATGCCGTGCTGGTGGCAGTAGTCGACGAAGTAGCGGAAGTCATCCGGCGTGCCGTAGCGCACGGTGGGCGCGAAGTAGCCCGTCACCTGGTAGCCCCAGGAGGGATAGAACGCGTGCTCCGCGATCGGCATCAGCTCGATGTGCGTGAAGCCGAGGCGCTGCGCGTGCTCCACGAGGCGAGGCGCGATTTCCCGGTAAGACAGCCAGCGGTTGCCTTCCTCCGGCACGCGCGCCCACGAGCCGAGGTGTACCTCGTACACGTTCACCGGCTCGCGCAGGATGTCCTTCCCCACGCGCGCCTTCATCCACGCGTCGTCCCGCCAAGCGTGGGCGGAGACGTTGACGCGGGAAGCGGTGGCGGGCGGGTGCTCCATCTCCCGCGCGAGCGGATCCGTCTTCAGGCGCAGCGCGCCTTCCGGAGTCTTGATCTCGAACTTGTACAGCATGCCCGCGCCGACACCCGGCACGAACACTTCCCAGATGCCGGAGGTGCCGAGGGTGCGCATCGGCACCAGCCGCCCGTCCCAGCGGTTGAAATCACCGACGATGCTGACGCGGCGCGCGTTCGGCGCCCAAAGCGCGAAGGCCACGCCCTGCACGCCGTTCATCGTCTTCGGGTGCGCGCCGAGCACCTCCCAGAGCCGGCGGTGGTTACCCTCGCCGATGAGGTGAATGTCCACCTCCCCGAGCGAAGGCAGGAAGCGGTACGGGTCCTCGCGCTCCCAAGTTTGGCCATCCGAAAAGCGGAACCGAAGCTTGTAGTCGAGAGGGGCGCGGTGACCGGCCAGGAACACCGCGAACACTCCGCCCGCGAGCAGCGCCATCGGCCAGGAGCTGCCGCCCATGACCACCTCGCAGCCCGTCGCGTCGGGATGAAACGCGCGCACCACCACGCCCGGTCCGCCGCTGTGCTGCGCCGGGTGGGCGCCGAGCACTGAGTGGGGGTCGTGACAGCGATCTTCGATCAGACTGGTGAGCTTCTCGACATCCCCCAAGAGCACGGGGTCGGAAGATTGGAAGCCGGAGGTGCGGATGAAGGAAGCCATCAGTCGAGCACGTAGCAAAGCAGCACAAGCGAGTGCGGCGCAACATTGATCCCGCTGCCCTTTTGAATGCGCTGCGTCGCCTGAGCGGTGTTGACGACTTCTTGCCAGTGGCCCTTCTGGGGCAAGCTGGGTAGGGCGAATTTGTGAGATCGGTTGCTACCGTTCAGGAGCAGCAGCAAGGACTGTCCCTGGTTCGGCCGCCCCCGCTCGTCCACGTCGTCCGATGCTTCACCCGGGATGAGCATGCCCAGGATGTGATTTCTGGGGTTACCCCAGTCCTCCAGGGTCATTTCGCCGCCATCCGGCCGGATCCACGAGACGTCTTTCACGCCGTGAGCGGAAACGGCCCCGCCCGCGAAGAATCTACGTCGGCGAAATAGCGGGTTCGTTCGCGTGATCGCGAAGACCTTGCGCGTGAACTCGAGCAAGTCCTTCTGGTGCGCGTCCAGGTCCCAGTGCATCCAGCTGATGTCGTTGTCCTGGCAGTACGCGTTGTTGTTGCCCTTTTGACTGCGGCCAAATTCATCGCCGTGCGAAATCATCGGCACACCCTGCGAGAAGGCCAGGGTGGCGAGCATGTTCTTCATCATGCGCTCGCGGAGCCGCGAGACCTGCGCGCTGCGCGTCTCCCCCTCCACGCCCCAGTTCTTGCTGGCGTTGTCGCTGTTGCCATCGCGGTTGTCCTCGCCGTTGGCTTCGTTGTGCTTGCGCTCGTAGCTGACCAAATCTTTCAGCGTGAAGCCGTCGTGGCACGTGACGAAATTGATACTCGCGTAGGGCCCGCGGTCCCCACCGTGGAAAATATCGCTCGAGCCCGAAAGCCGAGACGCGAGCTCGGGGACCTGGCCTTCGTCCCCGCGCCAGAAATGGCGAATGCAGTCCCGGTAGCGGCCGTTCCACTCTGCCCAACCGGGCGGGTACCCGCCGAGGCGGTAACCGCCGGGGCCGAGATCCCACGGCTCGGCGATGAGCTTGACCTGCTGCAGCACCGGGTCCTGCTGCACGAGCGCGAAGAAGCGCGAAAAAGAGTCGAACTCGTAGGGGTCGCGCGCGAGCGTGGAGGCGAGGTCGAAGCGGAAGCCGTCCACGTGCATCTCCGTCACCCAGTAGCGGAGACTGTCCAAAACGAGCTGGAGGGCCCGGGGGTGCAGCACGTTGAAGCTGTTGCCGCAGCCCGTAAAGTCCACGTAGTAGCGCGGGTTCTGCTGGCTCAGCCGATAGTAAGACGCGTTGTCGATACCTCGGAAGCAGACGGTAGGGCCCGTCTCCGAGCCCTCACCGGTGTGGTTGTAGACGACGTCCAGGATGACCTCGATGCCGGCGCGGTGGAACGCCTTCACCATGGTCTTGAACTCGGTCACCTGCTGGCCGAGCGCGCCGGTCGCGTAACGCGGGTCCGGCGCGAAAAACCCCACCGTGTTGTAACCCCAGTAGTTGGAGAGATTGAGGTCCTCCAAGCGGCGCTCGCCGGCCGGGTGATGGATCGGTAGTAGCTCGACCGCGGTCACGTTCAGGGACCGCAAATGGTCGATGATCGCGTCGGACGCGAGGCCGAGGTAGGTGCCGCGCAGGTGACCCGGCACGTCCGGATGGCGCATCGTCATGCCGCGGACGTGGCACTCGTAAATGATGGTGCGGCTCCACGGCACCTTGGGCAGCCGGTCATCACCCCAGCTGAAGGCCGTCTCCACCACGACGGACTTGGGCATGTAAGGGCCGCTGTCCAACTCGCTCTTCGAGAGGTCCATGCCCGGGTCCCGCAGGCGGTAGCCGAACATCTCGTCCAGCCCGCGCACCTCGCCGGAGATGGCTTTGGCGTACGGATCCAGGAGTAGCTTTTGCGGGTTGAAGCGGTGCCCCTGCTCGGGCGCGTACGGGCCGTCCACCCGGTAGCCGTAGAGCTGGCCGGGCCGTAGATCCGGTAAGTACACGTGAAAGACGCGGTTCGTGCGCTCCGTGAGGGGGATACGAATGACCTCTTTGTCCGCGGTGTCCTTGTCGTAGAGGCACAGCTCCACCGAGGTGGCGTGCTGGGAGAAGAGCGCGAAATTAACGCCCTCGCCGTCCCAGGTGGCGCCGAGTGGGTAGGGAGTGCCAGGGCGGGTGCGCATGCCGTTCGGAAGAGCCTTCACGAGCGCCGTTGAATTCGAAACAGGTGCGCGACGCGCTCCGTCGGGTCCAGGCGCACGTAGTTGCGCGAGCCGCGCCACGTGTAACGCGTCCCGGTGAGCAGGTCGTTCACCTCGTAGGGTTCGTTCTCCGCGATGCCGAGCGCGGCGAGCGGCACGTCTACCGTGCCATCCTGGGCCTCGTGCGGCTCCACGTTGACGACGACGAGCAGGTCGTTACCCGGGGCGTACTTCCGGTAGGCGAAGAGGCGGTCATTGCTCGTCGGCACCATCTCCAGATTGCCGAGCTCGTGTAGCGCGGCGTTTTCCGCACGAATTCGGTTCAGCTTGCTGATGTCTTGTTTGATGTTGCCGGGCGCGTTCCAGTCCCGGACGCGTACCTCGTACTTCTCGGAGTCCAGGTACTCCTCGCTGCCGGGCTTTACGGCGATGTTTTCACACAGCTCGTAGCCGCTATAGATGCCGTAGATGGGCGAGAGCGTGGCCGCGAGCACCAGCCGGATGCGAAACGCCGGCCGGCCGCCGTGCTGCAGGTACTCGTGCAAGATGTCCGGCGTGTTGGCGAAGAAGTTCGGCCGGTAGTACTCGACCATGTCCGTCTTCGTCAGCTCGGTGAGGTAGTCGCGCAGCTCCCAGGACGTGTTCTTCCACGTGAAGTAGGTGTAGCTCTGCGTGAAGCCCAACTTGCCGAGCGACTTCATGCGGTTCGGCCGCGTGAAAGACTCGGACAGGAAGATGACGTCCGGGTGCACGGCTTGGATGTCCGCGATGATCCACTCCCAGAACGAGAGCGGCTTGGTGTGCGGGTTGTCCACGCGGAAAATCTTCACCCCGTGCTCGATCCAGTAGAGGAGCACGTCACGGCAGGCGTTCCACAGCGCCTCGCGGTCCTCCGACCAAAAGTTGATCGGGTAGATGTCTTCGTACTTTTTGGGGGGGTTTTCCGCGTAGCGCAGCGTGCCGTCCGGCCGCACGAAGAACCACGTCGGGTGCTCCTTCACCCAGGGGTGGTCCGGCGAGCACTGCAGCGCGTAGTCCAGCGCGATCTCGATGCCGAGGTCGGCCGCTTCCTTCACCAACCGGTCGAAGTCCTGGATCGTTCCAAGCTGCGGGTGAATGGCGTCGTGCCCGCCTTCTTTGCCGCCGATGGCCCACGGGCTGCCCACGTCGTGCGGCTCGCACGTCACCGAGTTGTTGCGCCCCTTGCGGTGGGCCACGCCAATCGGGTGGATGGGCGGTAGGTAGATGACGTCGAACCCGAGCGCGGCGATCTCGGGCAGGCGCGCGGCGGTGTCCGCGAAGGTGCCGTGCTTTCCTGGAACCGTGCCCTGAGAGCGCGGAAACAGCTCGTACCAGGCGCTGAAGCCCGCCTCCGCGCGGTCCACCATCAGCGGCAGCGGCGCCAGCCGCGTCGCGTCCCCGGGGACGAGCGGCACGCGCACGGTCTCCAGCACGTCGTCTGCGAAGGCGACGCGCAGGCGCTCTTCCAGGCTCAGCTGCGGATCCGCGAGGCGCTGCGCTGCATCCTGGATGCGCTTGCCGGCGTCGCCTTTCAAGAAGCGCGCGAGCTTGAGCAAGATGTCCGCGCCGTCCAGCAGCTCCGAGCGGACGTCTTGGCCCGCGTTCAGGCGCTTGCCCAGGTCGCTGCGGAAAGTTCCGTAGCGGTCCGGCCAGGCCTCCACCGTGTACTCCCAGCGCCCGAGCCGGTCCGGCTTGAACGAGCCGAACCAGCGATCCACGTCGAAGCGGTACGTGAGCGGCGCGGTCCGAAACTCGCCGCCGCCCACTGGCCGATACAGGACGTGGGCGGCGATCAGGTCGTGGCCATCTTTGAAGATGTTCACGCCAATCTCCACCACGCTGCCGAGCAAGCGTTTGATGGGGTAGCGACCTCCGTCCAGCTGGGGGGTCAGGGTCTCGATGACGAGGCGGGGGAGCTCTTCTGCTGCCGTGTCCATGCGACTTTTCCGAGGGAGCTCAGCCACTTACCACCTTCGGCGCCGGAGTTCATCGCGCACCTCGCGGGGTCGCGGGTTTCCAAAAAAGTTCCGCTGAAAACGGGCCTGTAGGGCCGGGTGGGGCTGCCGCCTCGCAGCGCGCTTGCAGAAGGCTGCTGGGCGGCTTTCGGTCTCGCTGTAGAGCAAGGGGGAAAGCGCCTAGGGTGCGGCCGCAATGTCCAAGCTGTTCTCCGAGCTCAAGCTGAAAGACGTGTCGCTTCGAAACCGCATCGTGGTTTCGCCCATGTGCCAATACTCCGCGGAGGAGGGCGTCCCCAACGAGTGGCACCTCGTTCATCTGGGTGCTCGCGCCATCGGCGGCGCTTCACTCGTCATCGCGGAAGCGACCGGAGTCACCCCCGAGGGCCGCATCACCCCCGGTTGTACGGGGTTGTGGAACGACGAACAGGCCGCCGCCTGGGAGCCAATCGTCAAGTTCGTGAAGCGCCATGGGGCCGCGGCTGGCATCCAGATCGGTCACGCCGGCCGCAAGGCGTCCGCGAATCGGCCCTGGGAGGGTGACGACCACATTCCGGCGAGCGATCCGCGAGCTTGGGAGCCGCTTGGACCTTCCGCGGTGGCGTTCGGCGGCAACCTGCCGCGCGTGCCGCACGACATGTCGAAGGACGAGATCGCTCAGCTCCAGCGTGACTTCGTTGCGGCCGCCAAGCGTGCGCTCGGCGCGGGCTTCGAGTGGCTGGTGCTGCACTTCGCGCATGGCTACCTCGCGCAGAGCTTCTTCTCCCCGATCGCCAACAAGCGCACGGACGAGTACGGCGGCAGCTTCGAGAACCGGGCTCGGCTACTGCTGGAGACTCTCAGCGCGGTGCGCGCAGTTTGGCCCGAGAAGTATCCGCTGACGATTCGGCTCGGCGTGAGCGACTTCAACCCCGAAGGTCAACCGATGGAGGAGTCGATCGAGCTCGTGAAGCAGCTCAAGGCCAAGGGGCTGGACCTGATAGACGTGAGCCTCGGCTTCAACTCGCCGGACGTCTCCGGCGTGCCGTGGGGGCCGGCGTTCATGGCCCCCTTCGCGCAGCGCATCAAGGAAGAAGCCGCCATCCCGACCGCTGTCGGCTGGCTCATCACTCAGCCGCAGCAAGCCGAAGACATCGTCGCGAAGGGCCAGGCAGACCTCGTGATGCTGGCGCATCAGGAGCTGGACGACCCGCACTTTCCGTACCACGCCGCGAAAGCGCTCGGCGTTGCGCAGCCTCACCAAGTGCTCCCTTCGCAGTACGCGCACTGGCTGAAGGGCAGATGAGCCGCCCCCTTTAGCGCTTCAGGACGGCGCCTGCGCACGCGCTCGCTCGCCTCGCGTCACGCTCGAGCGGACGAGCAAGCCGGTAACGAGGGCGGCGACGGAGACGCTCCAGAAGAGCCAGGCGCCGCCACCTTCGAAGCCGTTGGTGAGATTCATACCGAGCACGGAGCCGACGGCCGTGACGGGCAGGAACAGCGCCGCGATCAGGTTCAGCCGATGCTGCGCGTCGGTGGCGCGGCGGGCGAGCTCCGTTTGCACTTCCGCTTCTTTGGCTCCCACGAACTCGAGCGCGTTTTTGGCGTCCGAGGTGAGCAGCTCCACGGAGCGCTCCAGGTCGCCGGCCGTGTCGCGCAGCGCGATCAGCTCACGCGCGTCGTTGGCTTCCCTCGCCTCCTGGAGCGTGCGGTGGAGGTGGCGGGCGGTGCGGGCGATCGGCGTGGCCGCGCGGAGCACGCGGTAGAGCACGGCCGCTTCGTCCGCTTCGTCGATCTCGTCGTCTAGCTCCGCGATGCGCTTGCGGAACACCTCGAGGTGCTCTTTGAGCGCGCTGAGGCCGTTGCCTTTCGTGCCGGTCGCGCGCCACTCACCGTTCGCGCCACGCCAGTACAGCCGCGCCTTACGGTCTTGGTCGCCGGGCGCCGGCAGCTCGTGCAGCACCAGCAGCAGGTGACCGGCTTCCGCCATGGCGCGTTGACGGCCCGCGCTCGACCCGAGCCGTTGCCTGAACTTGTCGGGAACCCCCCACGTATCCGGAATGAGCGAAGCCATGCGCGCAGCCTAGGCCAGCCGCTCGTCGCTGAATACGGCCGCAAAAGCGGTCACTTGCATGATCATAGTGACGATGTTACAGCCTCCCCATGCGGCGAAAGAGCCTGGCCGAAATCGAATGCCCCATCGCGCGGTCGCTGGACCTCGTGGGGGACGCGTACGTGCTTTTGATCCTGCGTGACGCGCTCCTCGGCGCGACGCGGTTTCAAGATTTCCAGGAAGGGCTCGGGATGCCGCCGAGCACGCTCACCCGGCGGTTGGACCAGCTCACGGAGCACGGCCTGCTCGCGCGCCGCACCTACGCGCAAAAGCCCCCCCGGGAGTGCTACGAGCTCACGGAGATGGGAGCGGATCTGGCGCCCGTGCTGCTCGCCATTTCGAGCTGGGGCAACCGCTGGCTCGCGCCGAACGGCGCGCCTTTGGAGTGCATCGATCCGTCGACCGGCGAGCGAGTCGAGCCAGTGGTGGTGGATCGGCGTAGCCTGCGTCCACTCCTCGCCGGCAGCGTCGCGCTGCGCACCGGGCCTGGCGCGAGCCGGCAGCTGCGCCAGCGTCTGCCCGGCCACGTCGTGTTCGGAGCCGCCGCGGGGTGCACGCCATGAGGCGCGTGGTCGTCACGGGGCTCGGGCTCGTGAGCCCGCTCGGCATCGGCGTAGGCCGCGTTTGGTCGTCGCTGCTCGCAGGAAGGTCCGGCATTTCACGGATCGAGCATTTCGACGTGAGCGACTTGCCGACCAAGATCGCTGGGCAGGTGCCGCGCGGCACCGCGCCGCACGAGTTCGACCCCGAACGCTACGTGGAGAAGAAGGAGCTGCGGCGTCTGGACGACTTCATGCTCTTCGCGCTGGGCGCCGCCGAGGAGGCGATCACGGACGCGGGGTGGAAGACGACGGACGAGCGCGAGCTGGAGCGCACCGGCGTGCTCATCGGCTCCGGCATCGGCGGCTTGCCGAGCATCGCCGAGAACGCGGTCAAGCTGCACGAGTCGGGTCCGCGCCGCATCTCGCCCTATTTCATTCCGGGTAGCTTGATCAACGAGGCCTCGGGCGTCGTGTCCATCAAGTACGGCTACCGGGGGCCCAATCACGCGGTCGTTACCGCGTGCGCCACCGGCGCGCACGCGCTCGGGGACGCCGCGCGCCTCATCGCGCTGGACGACGCGGACGTCATGATCGCCGGTGGAACCGAAGCCGCCACGTGCCGCCTCACCCTCGCCGGCTTTTCGATCATGCGCGCCATCTCTACCTCCTTCAATGATCGGCCGGCGGAGGCCTCGCGGCCCTGGGATCGGCAGCGTGACGGGTTCGTCATCGGTGAGGGCGCGGGCGTGGTCGTGCTCGAGGAGCTGGAGCACGCCAAGCGCCGCGGCGCGACCATCTACGGCGAGCTCATCGGTTACGGGTTGGCTGGCGACGCGCACCACGTGAGCGCGCCGGACCCGAGCGGCAGCGGCCCGCGCCGCGCCATGCAGGCCGCTCTCACCCGTGCGCGCCTGAACGCGAGCGACATAGGCTACGTCAACGCCCACGCCACCTCCACGCCAGTGGGGGACCCGGTGGAGCTGCGCGCGGTTCGGGACTTGTTCGGCCCGCACACCGCGCAGCTTTCGATGTCTTCCACCAAGTCCGCGACCGGCCATTTGCTGGGCGGGGCCGGTGCGGTGGAGGCGATCTTCACGCTCCTCGCGCTCAGGGACGGCGCGCTGCCCCCTACTTTGAACCTGAACGAGACGGACGAAGCTTACGAGCTGGACCTCGTGCCGCGGGAGGCGAAGCAGAAGCCGCTGCGCTACGCGCTCTCCAACTCTTTCGGTTTCGGCGGCACCAACGCCGCGCTCGTTTTCGGCAAGGGCTGAGGCGGGTGGGACAGTCGCCCCCATGAACCGCAACTCGCCGCGAGTAGCCGCTTCGTGAGGGGCGACTCGCACTCCGTAGCTCGGTGTGCGCCGCGCACCGCACGCGGTTGAGCCACCCAAACGGGTGAGAGCCGCGTGGCGTGCGCGCGCTGGACTCTGCTGGTGAGCACGTGACTCGCGAGCTATGCTCACGGCTACGCTCTCGGTCCTTCCTCGAAGAGGCTCGCGTTCACCTATGCGCTATTTCGGAGTGTGCTTTTCATTGTTCGTCGTCGCCTGCGCGACCGAGGTCACGCAGGACATCCCGACCGAGGGCGAAGATCCGGGCGGCTCCGGCGGTAGCAGCGCGCAGGGCGGCTCCGCCGCGCAAGGCGGGTCCAGCTCGAGCACCAGCGGCACCGGTACGGGCGCGAAGGCGGGGTCCGGGACCTCCGCCTTCGGTGGCTCCGCAAGCACCGGCGGCACGGGCAGCTCCGGCTCCGCGAGCACCGGTGGCAAAGGGGGCGCGGGCGGCGCGGGCGGCGCCGGCACCGGAGGTAAGGCTAGCGGCGGCAGCGCCGGCGCGAGTGCAGGCGGCTCGGCGTCCGGCGGCAAAGGCGGCGCCGGCGGCGCGGGCATGGGAGGCACCACCGCGGGCGGCACGGGCGGCACCGCGGCGGGCGGAAGCAGCGCGGGCTCACCCCCCGTCGGCACCGGTGACTGCGCGGGCACTCCCGCGTTCGAGCTGGGCTCCGGGAGCAAGTACGCTCTGAACGCTGCGGTCGTCGCCGTGTGCAGCGGTGGCACCCCCTGCACGCTGGCGATGCCTCCGCTCACCGCGGGCAAGACCTACGAGTTCAAGTGCAAGGATCAGTACAACTGCGGCGCGCAAGACCCAGGGAAGACGAACTGGTCTCAGCCGCCGTGGGTCGTCAGCAAAGCCTGCGAAGAGTGACGTCGGTTTCGTTTCGCAACTGACGTTCGCGCATCTGACGCGAGTTGTACGAAACGTGGAACGCGCATCGTCCAGGGGGCGATGCGTTCGCAAATTTCGTCTTTCGGTGGTGCGCAGCGAGCACTCCTCCACTCTCGATCCGTGCAGCTCTCGATTCGGGCAAGTGTCGGTTCGATGACTCCTGAATCCAAGTTGCTCGTCTTCGTGAGGGCGTGTTAGACGGGCCACTCCACAGTGAGGAGGTATTGGTGGCCAGGACTCCGTTGCTCCGTGCTTTGCGAAGGCTCTTCGCCGACGCCCATTTCAGCCGTAAAAGCGGCTTGCCGCTCGCTGCGATCGCGGAGCAGCGCGACGCGCTGAGCTCGCGCATCGCGCCGGCATCTCCCCGCATCTCGCGACGCGCGCTCGCGGTCGGGGTCGGCGCGGGCGCGGCCTCGCTCGCGCTACCGAGCCCTGCGCGCGCCAAGACCAATCCGCGCATCGCT
Organism: Myxococcales bacterium; assembly: GCA_004193285.1. GTDB lineage: Bacteria > Myxococcota_A > Polyangia > Polyangiales > Polyangiaceae > PMG-095. The sequence goes on from SECP01000038.1 coordinate 141,719, forward strand.
ATCGTCGGCGGCGGCATCGCGGGGCTCACCTGCGCGCTCAAGCTGGCGGACCGCGGCATTTGCTCCACCGTCTACGAGGCCTCGGGGCGGCTCGGTGGTCGCATGTTCTCGAACAAGGGCTACTGGAACGACGGCCAAGTGACCGAATGGTTCGGCGAGCTCATCGACAGCGGCCACCAGAACATCCGGGCGCTCGCCAAGCGCTTCAAGTTGCCGCTGGACGACCTGCACGCCGCGGAGCCCGCCGGCTCGCAAGACACGTACTACTTCTTTCACTCGTACTACACGGCGAACAGCGCCTCCTTCGACTTCTTGGCGGACGTGGCCGAACGGGTGGCGGCGGACGCGGAAGCCGCCGGTTACCCGACGACGTTCGACTCTTTCACCCCCGAGGGCGCGGAGCTGGACGGCATGAGCGTCTGGGACTGGATCGAGTCGCGCGTTCCGGGCGGCCACGATTCCGAGCTCGGGCAACTGCTGGACCTTGCCTACAACACCGAGTACGGCGCGGAGACGCGCGATCAATCGGCGCTGAACCTCGTGTACCTGCTCGGCTTCCAGCCGGACGAGTCCGGCTTCTCCGTGTTCGGCGAGTCCGATGAAGCGTTCCGAATCCGCGGTGGCAACCAGCAGCTTCCGCTGGCAATCGCGAAGCAGCTGCAAAATCTCGAGCTGGGTTGGTCGCTGCGCCGGCTGCGGCAGAACGCCGGCGGCAGCTACGCGCTGGATTTCGAGCGCGGCACGGGGACGACGCGCATCACGGCGGACTACGTGGTGCTAGCGCTGCCTTTCGCGGTGCTGCGCACGTTGGACATCGCCGGCGCCGGCTTCGACGCCCTGAAGCTCCGCGCGATTCGCGAGCTCGGCGCGGGACGCAACGCGAAGACTCAGCTGCAGCTCGGTCAGAGGTTTTGGGCAGGGCGCGGCGCCTGGCCCGGCGTCTCCAACGGGTCCAGCTATTCGGACACCGGCTACCAATCGTCCTGGGAGTCGACACGCGCGCAGCCGGGCAAGAGCGGCATCTTGGTCTTTTATTCGGGTGGCAACACCACCGGCGCGCTGAAGAGCAAGCAGCCCGTCGCGACCTCGGCCGACAGCCTCGTCGCGGCGGACGTAGCAACGACGCTCCGTCGCGGGGAGCTCGTATTTCCGGGGCTCAGCCGCGCTTACGTCGGCAAAGCCACGGAGTCGATCCCTCACCTGAGCCCCTTCTTTGGAAACTCCTACGCTTACTACAGAACCGGGCAGTACCTGGATTTCGGCGGCTACGAGAAGGTCGCGCAGGGTGGGGTGTTGTTCTGCGGCGAGCACACCTCGCAGGATTATCAGGGCTTCATGGAGGGCGGCGCGTCAGAAGGAAGGCGCGCGGCCCGCGAGCTCGCGCACTCCATCACCGGTAAGGCTGACGCTCTCGACGCCATTTGAGCTTACGAGGCAGACATGCCCGGAGATGCTCACGAAACCGGTTCGTCGCCCGAACAGCTCAAGATCGACGACGCCGGGGACACGAGAGCCGCTTCCGAAGCCAAGCCGATGACCGCTGAAGCAAAGTCTCGCCAAAAGTCGGACATCGACGCGGCGGGCGCCGCGGAGATGGACGCGCTGATCGGCCGCCAGGTGGGCGGCCGATTCACCATCACCGGCCGCATCGCGCGGGGCGGCATGGCCTGCGTCTACCGCGCGACGCAAGCGCAGCTGAACCGCCTCGTCGCGATCAAGGTGCTGCGCTCCAGCGTCGTGAAGGACGAAGCGTCGGCGGCGGACTTTCGGCGGCGCTTCCTGCAGGAGGCGGAAATCTTATCCCGCCTGCAGCACCCCAACCTCGTCACCCTGCTGGATTACGGGCAGATCGGTGAGCTACCGGGCGACCACTACTACATCGCGATGGAGTACCTCCAGGGGGAGACCCTCGCGCGGCGCTTTCGCAGCGTCGGCCGGCTCGGGGTCGCGCAGAGCATTCGCATCGCGCGGCAAGTGGGCCGCGGCTTGCGGGAAGCGCACCGGCAAGGCTTCGTTCATCGCGATCTCAAGCCCTCCAACATCATGCTCGTTCCGGAGGACGACGAGAGCGACATCGTGAAGCTCATCGACTTCGGTATCGGCAAGGTCGTACACGCCCGGGCGATGGGGCCCGCGGACGCAGAGGAGGAAGAGCGAACCCGCGTGGGGCTCTTGCTCGGCAGCCCTCGCTACATGGCGCCCGAGCAGATCCGCGGGGAGCTCGTGGAACCGCGGACGGACCTGTACGGCCTGGGAATCATCCTGTTCCAGGCGCTGACCGGGCACGTGCCGTTCGAGCAAAAGTCCGAGGTGGAGACCATGCTCGCTCACTGCAGCATGCCCGCGCCTCCGCTGGACGCGTACGTGGAAGAGCCAGTCGGCTCGCTTTCGGATCTGGTGGCGGACCTGCTGCAAAAGCGGGCGGAAGACCGGCCGACCATTCACGAATTTCTGGCGCGCCTCGCCAACGCGGAGAGCGAGCTGTTCGATAGCGTCGGGCTCGCAGGACCGACTTTGTTCGGCAAGCGGCCCTCGTCTCCGCCCCGCGCTGGCTTCGGCTCCATCCCGCCACCGCCACCGCCGCCGCGACCCGCGCGTTCGCCTCGGTTCGAAGCGGAAGCGCTGGGCGACTTCCTGCCCGCGTTCAAGAGCGAACCGCCCACCGTCGTTACCACCGGCAGCCTCGCCGCAAGCCTGGCCCCAACGGCGCCGCCCGTCGGGCTCGTGGCGCCGAGCACCTCGCCTGCGCCGCGCACCAAGGCCTGGGGTTTGCTGCCCCTCGCTCTCCTTGGCGCGCTGCTTTGGCTTGGGCTGCGCCGAGAGCCGGCGGAGGCGGTTGCCCCACCGGTGCCAGCATCGAGCACCGTTTCCGGCGCGGCTTTCGTCCTCACTCTGGATTCGGTGCCGAGTCACGCGGTCGTGCGGGAGGAAGGAACCGTGCTCGGGCAAACGCCGCTGCGGCTGTCCATCCCGCGCACCACCGTGAGCGCCCAGGCCAGACGTTTCACGCTGGAGCGCGAAGGTTTCGTGCCCTACACCCACGAACAAGCAGACTCGGTGGCGGACACGGCCGCGCTCGCGTCGCTGACGCCGGTCCCGAGCGCGACGACCGACCCCGCCTTGCGACGCCTACGCAAGCGGGACGCAGCGCGTCCCGCGCCGTCGGTCGAAAAACCGCCCGCCCCAACGCGAACCGCGGACCGACTCGATATCAACTTGGCGCGCTAGCGCCGGACTCGATTTCTTGAAATGCGCTAGCTCGCTGGCGCGCCCGTAGAGGAGTGCCTTTCGTGCAGAGATTCTCGCTTCGTTTCGCGGCCTTGATGCTCGCGGTGTCTCTCGCCTGCTCGCTCGTTTCGCGGCCGGCGCGCGCCGACGACGTGGCCGATGAGTCGGAGGTTCAATTCAACCTCGGCGCGGAGCGCTATCAAGCCGGCGATTTCCCGCAGGCGCTCGCGCACTTCCTCGCTTCCAATCGCCTCGCCAACAACCGCAAGGTGCTGTTCAACATCGGGCGGACCTACGAGCAGCTCCGCCAATACGCGGAGGCGCACCGTTACTACTCTCGCTCCGTCGTCGGCGAGACGGACGAGCAGACGCTCGCGCGCGCCAAGGAGGCTATCGAGCGCGTCGCCGCGCGCGTCGCCCTCTTGGTGGTGGAGACCGATCCGCCCGGCGCGCACCTGTTCCTGAATCGCAAGGATCTGGGCGAGCGCGGCACAGCCCCCCAGCGCATCGCGCTGCCTCCCGCCTCCTACCGCGTCATTGCGTCCCTGCCCGGCTACGAAGACGCGAGCAGCGAGCGGGTGGAAGTGACGCTCGGCGGCGAGCGCGTGGTGCGGCTGAAGCTGCGGCGCATCGTCGGCACGCTACGGGTCCAGAAGCCGCCGGGCGCCGCCGTGCGGTTGGACGCGGAGAACGTGCCGCCAAGCTGCATCGCCCCCTGCGACGTGAGCGTGGCGCCCGGCTCGCACACCGTCATCGTGAGCCTCGCCGGCCACCGCACGCAGCAAGTTCCCATATCGATCGCCGCTGACACGACGTCCACCATTGGCCCGGACCTTTCGCCGGAGACGGGCAGCCTCGTCGTCAGCTCGGACGAGCGCGGGGCGGAGGTCGAGATCGATGGCACGATCATGGGGTTTACGCCGGTGCTCATCACGGTTCCGGTCGGGCGGCACGGCGTGCGCGTGGGCGCGCGTGGTTTTCGCTCCGTGCTGCGTGACGTGGACATCCGTGCGGCCGAACAGACGACGCTGGACGTCGAGCTCGTGGCGAGCGACACCGTCGAAGCCGCCTCTCGCGTGCTGGAGTCGGCCGAAGACGCCCCCGCCTCCGTGTCGCTGATCGGCTCGCGCGAGCTCCGCGCGATGCGCTATCCGACAATCATGGAGGCGCTGCGAGGGACACGCGGCATCTACACCACGGACGACCGAGGCTATCCGTCTCTCGGCATCCGCGGCTTCGGTCGGCCGGGTGCCTACGGCAACCGGGTGCTGCTGCTGCTGGACGGCATGCCGCTGAACGACGACTACATCTGGAGCTCGTACGTCTCGTACGACTCCCGCGCAGATCTGGAGGACATCGATCACATCGAGGTCGTACGCGGCCCCGGCTCGGTGCTGTACGGCACGAGCGCGTTCTCCGGCGTCGTCAACTTGGTCACCCGAAGCCGCGACGTGCCGACGAGCCGCGAGGTCGGTGTTTCCGCGGCCGGCGACGGCGTGATGCGCGCACGCGCGCGCGTGACGCAGCGATTCGGCAAGAATTCCGGGGTGTGGGCGTCGGTGGCGGGCGGACAGAGCAGCGGCCGTGACTTCTTCTTTCCGGAGTACGTGAGCGACGGTCCACCCGAGGTCGCCGGCTATTCGCGGGGAGTGGACGGCGCGCGCTTCGGCACCTTGAATGGCCGGCTCTGGGCGGGCGCGCTTTCGCTCGCGTTCTACGCGAATCACCACGACAAGCACCTGCCGACCGGGCAATACGAGACGCTCTTGGGGGACGGACGCACCCGCCAGGTGGATTCGCGCGGCTTCGTGGAGCTGCGCTTCGAGCCCCAGCTCGGCGAGCAAGTGACGTCTTTGACTCGCCTGCACGTCAACGGCTACCGCTACCGCGGTTACTTCGCGTACGCGCCGGCGGACGGCGGCGTCGAGACGGACACGTACCAAAGCGCTTGGGTCGGCGCCGAGCAACGACTCTTGTGGTCGCCGGGGCGAGCGCTCACCGTCAGCGTCGGCGGCGAAGCTCAGCTCCACCCGAGCGCGCATCAGACCGCGCGCACGGAGCTGGGCGGCTCGCTGCTGAACGACGAAGAGTCTTTCTCACTCGGCGCCGCGTACGGCACCGTGGACCTGCGCCCCACCGAAGCGGTAAAGCTGTCCGCGGGCGGGCGTCTCGACATCTATTCGACCTTCGGCAGCTCGTTCAACCCGCGGCTCGGGTTGCTCGCCAAGCCGTACGAGGGCGCCAACGTGAAGCTGCTGTTCGGCAAAGCCTTCAAGGCTCCGAGCGTGTACGAGCTCTATTACCAGGGCGTTGGCCAAGTGAGCAGCCCGCAGCTGAGGCCGGAGAACGTGCATTCGCTCGAGCTCGAGCTCAGCCAGCGCTTCACCAAGACGTTGATCGCCACCGCGGCCGCGTTCACCAACTACGTGGGCGACCTGATCTCGCTGGAATCGGAGCTGGGTGCGGACGGAGCGGAGGTGCTTCGCTTTCGCAACTCGAGCGCCCCGGTGGGCACGATGGGCGTGGAGCTGGAGCTGGCTCGGGAATGGCGCGAAGGCTGGATGGTGTCCGGCTCCTACTCGTGGCAGCGCTCGGTGATCCTGGGCTCGCGGTCCTTGAGCGCGCTAGTGAACCTGCAGCAAGCGCCCGGGGTCGGTGAGGTGCCCAACGCACCCAGCCACTTGGCGTCATTCAAGGCTGGCATGCCGATTCTGGCGCGGGCGCTCACGCTGATGACCCGCCTGACCATCGAGGGTAGCCGCTACACGCAATTTCGGAGCGACGCGGCCGTTCCTCAGCCGCGCACGGACGCGGCCGTGCTGTGGGACTTCGTCTTCACGGGCGTGGAGAGCCGCTTCGGGCTGGACTACTCGGTCGGCATTTACAACGCGTTCGATGCACGCGCCGCGGTGCCGCTGAGCGACGAATTCCGCCAGCGTTCCCTGCGCATCTCGGGCCGTTCGCTGCTCGCCTCCGCTTCCATCACCTTTTGAAATCCCGGAGCTCCGTGATCCACCTCCCCAAAGCCTATCCATTGCTGGCCGCCGGCTTGGCGCTGCTCGGCTCCTGTTCGGACGCCGGACCGCGCGTCTACACCGCGCAGCCGTACGATTCGGAGTCGCAGTGCCTCGGCGAATACGAGTCCGTCGGTCTGGTGGAAGCCGACACCCTCTCGGCGGCGTGCGGCGCCGTGTGCCTGGAGATAACGGGCAGCTTGTTCGTCTCCACGGTGTGCCCCCCGTACCCCGACACCGCGACCGTCGTGGACCCCGCCGAGAGCGAGACTTGCGGCGCGGCGCTCGAGGCCGCCTCTTGCGAATGAAGCGTTACTAGGGCGTAGCGGGCGCGCCGACTCGCAGCGTGATCTCGAAGCCGGCAGCGCCGGAGGACGGCGCAGCAAAGCCCATGTTGTAAAAGACTCGGACGAGGCACGTGCCGAGGGGCGTGGTCGCCAGCTCACCGCCGACCGCGCGACTGTCAGGGACGCTGCCCGCGGCGTCGATGGCAACTTTGACGGTGAGCGTGCCGGTCTGGGCGTTCTCCGGCTCGGCCAGACACGCGGTCAGGCGGTCCATGCGGCGAATGACGCCCCCGCGTGCGTCCGCCTCCATCAACCCGCGCACGGTCACGGCCTCGATCGTCAATGGGCCCGGCGCGGCGGGGGCGTCATTCGCCGCATGGACCGCCTGACCGCGTGTCTGGCCGAGCCGGAGAACGCCCAGACCGGCACGC
>SECP01000119.1 GCA_004193285.1 Myxococcales bacterium
CCACCGCCCCCACTCGCGCCGCCCGAGCCCATACCCGGCCCGAGATTGATGCCGCCGCCTCCTTGCGCGGAGCCGGGCGCCGCCCCCGAGCCGGCGGGCCCCTGCGCTCCGTTGGTCGGCGCGCTGTCGTCCGAGCCCATACCGCAGTGGAGGCAGAGGAGGCTCGAAGCCGCCGCCATCCAGGTGGAACCTCGCCTCATTGCCGGACCTCCGTCGCCAGCTCGAAGCCGGTGAGAGTGCGCTGCTGTTTGGTCTCGAGGTCGATGAACGTGATGCGGCCTTCCGGGTGACGTTGAGCCACGAAGGCTTGGTTTGCCTCCGGTACGAGGCCGCTCGCTCGCGGTAGCGGTGCGCTGTCCAGCGGGAAAGATTCGACCGTGAGCTGGGGCAAGCGAACCAGGTAGCTGACATGCACGTCCGTGCCGTTCGTCACGGTGACGAGCGCACGATCATTGCCCACTGCCACCATGGCCGGCGCAGCTTTGGTGAGATCCTCCGGCACCGTCACCGCGAGGGTGCCTTGAATCTTCGGTGGCAGGTTTCTGCCGACCGGAATGACGGCGAATGCGCCGGGTTGCTTGCTGCCCGGAGGCGGCCTGAGCAGCGCAATGGCGTGCTCGCCGTCCGGCGTGGCGGTGGCGCTGAAGACCGGCAGCTTCAAGTCCACCGTGCGATGCGAGCTGGCCGCCGCCTCACTCAAGGCAAGCAGGGTGAGATGAGTCGTCGCCAGGCCGTTGGAGAACAGCAGGGCGGTGTTTCCGCTGCGCCCGAGCTCCACGCTCCCGAACGGGTCGTCGAGCTCGAAGCTCTCGAAGCCAGCGGGGTTCGCGAAGATGCTGGCCACCGGCAAGAACACCACCAACGAAGCATTGCTCGGTTCCGGCGTAGGCCCCGTTCCTGCGCCGCCCTCCGCACCGGCCCCCCCCGCCGCGTTCTGCTCCCCGGCGGCGCAGGAACGGGGCCTACGCCGGAACCGAGCAATGCTTCGTTGGTGGTGTTCTTGC
>SECP01000101.1 GCA_004193285.1 Myxococcales bacterium
CCCCACACACCAGCAACGCGGCGAAGGCGCGGCATCCCCAGCCCCGCTCGCGGGCGAAGCCCCGCGGCGGAGCGGGAGGAGGCGGGGGCGGAGGGTGGGCATCTCCGTCCTTCTCCCAGCTGCACCTGGCATCGCTACGGAACCCTTGCGCTAGTGAGGCTGCGTTCTCGGCGACCCCAAAATGCGAAAAGGCCCGCCTCACCAGCAGCAGCTCGGAGGTGCGCGATTACCGCCGTTTACTCTCCCTGGTCTTCGCCGCGCCGCGCGGCACTGCGTATGGTTTCGCAGGCTCGAGCTGGCTTGGATGTCTACGGGGCGCGCGCGACACGATAGAGGCTCCTGCCGTTGGCGACGTACACTGACTTCGCGGAAGCGGCCCAAGGCACCATGCAATTGCCCTGGGACGTCTCCAGGTAGGAGGACGGGAGGCTGACGAGCGTCGTTTTGGCCTCGGCGTCGCCCAGCTTGCCCTGAACGATGCTGCAGCCCACGCGCTGGTCTCCAGCGAATACCCCAGGGTCCACGAAGTAATCGGACCCATCGAGGACCAAATGCGTCGTCTTTCCTGGGTACTGCGCGAGGCGTTTCCACGCGACTGCGTCGAGGGGCGTCCGAATCAGATAAGAAGGCGTCAGCAAATCGGTGGAAGCTTTGCTCGAATCGAGCGCGTAGACGTACTCACCGTCAGTCGAAAAGGAGCTGTACAACGAAGTCTGGTCATTGACCGGAGTTTCGACGAGCGCCTCCGGCCCCGCGTAGGGGAGCTTCCAGATGCCGACCATCGAGACATAGAGGTTCGATGCATCACCGAAGATCGCCTCGGGCTGACGCGATCCCAGCCCGAGGTCCACATACGGCCCGGGACCAGCTTCGGACTCGGGCAGTTTGTACATGGAGCCAAAAGACAGCCAGTAGGCGGTCCCCTCGTGGGCCACAAAAGAGCGCGCCATCCAGTCAAAAACGAAGACGTTACCGAATGCTTCCGTCGGCAATGTGCCTACGATTTCCGCCGTACCGCCGCCTTTTGGGATGCGCAGTAGCGCACCGGAGATGTCCGGCCCGAGCTCTTCAGCAACATAGATGTAGCTCGAGCTGACCTCGACTCCAGTCGGACCTAGTAGCCCATCGGCGAGCACGACCGGCTGGCCTCCCACCAGTGGCGCGGACATGAGTCGACCGTTGTCCTCGTAGTTGCCTAGGTCGTCGAAGGTCCCGTACTCCACCCAGTACACCCTCTCGGCGTCGGTCGCGACGTCTCGGATCGTGGTGCCTTCAGCGATCGATTCGCAACCTTGGCACTCGACGGCGTCGATGAGCGGGGAGTCGGGGGTGCCGCCATTGCCCGTCGGCTCGGGGGCTTCTCCTGCACCTCCGCCCACGCTGTGCGATCCGCTCGTTCCCGCTTCGCCGCCCGCGCCGGAATCGATGTCGCCTACGTTTTGCAGCTTGCCTGAGCACGCCGTGATGACCAGGGACCCCAAAGCCCAGCAGACGAGTTGCTTATTCGAAAATCTCATGATTGCCGTCCTTTATCGTGTCAGTCACCGATTCGTTCCCCCTCCAACGCGGGCGCATTTGCGGGCGTCGAAAAAGATCCGGACGAGCTGCTACCGCATTGCCGCTTCAACTGGCCAACCATCGGAGAGCCCGGGTGCCGGTGCTCGAACTCGCTGGCGAGCTCCGACTGCGGGCGTTCCGTGCATTGGATCAGGATCGAGAGCGCCTCGCGCTCGAGGGCAAATACGCCCTTAGGGAAGCGCTGGGCGTGCTCGCTCAACCACACCTTGGCTAGGTGGGGGCGGCTCGCATCGAGCTCTTGCTTGGCCCGCTTCATCAGGCGAAGCTCCTCTGCGACGCTCCGTGCGGCGATGTCTGCTCCAATCGCCGAAGTCGAGGTCGCTGGCGAACTGTTCGGCGGCGCAGCGGGCCGCACCCGGCCGCGCTCGATGCTTGTCGCGTTGCTTCTGATCGATGCTTCGCCCGCAACGTTGGCCGTGGCCATGCTGCGTGCGTTGATCGCGCTGGTCGGTACCGCGGCGGGCAACGTGGTGCTCATGGCAGAAGCGAGGACCGACGCGGTGCCCGCGGCGGCCAAGCCCACCGCGAAGCCCACACCTATCCATTTGCCTGCCAGAGACCAGAGGTGCAGCGCACCCGCGGCTACGGGCAGCGGTGCGGCCTGCGTCGCCAACGCGCCGAGCAGGCGTGGCAGCCCCACCTGCGCCGCCTGGGGGGGCGGAGTAACGGCCCGCCCAGTGGCGAGTAGGCGCGACAGCTCGTTCATGCCGTTCATGGCGATGGCCTTTCGTCCTGGGCAGATTCGCGCTCGATGACTTGAGCGAGGTGCCGCTTTGCAGCGCGCAACCGGGAATGCACGGTGCCAGCGGGAATGCCGAGCAGGGCGGTGATTTCGTGGGTCGTGAAACCCTCGATCTCCGCCAAGATCAGCACCACACGCTGGGCGTCGGGAAGCAAGCCCAGCAGGTAGCGGAGGTATTGTGCGTCCTCGCTCTCGCGGGCGGCGTTGCCTACAGCGGGAGGGTGTTGTCGCGCGTACTGAGTCACACGTTGCTGGCGCCGCGCGCGATCGCGTTGCATCCGCTGCACGACGCGAAACAGGATCGCGAACAGCCAAGTCCGTTCGCTCGACCGGCCCTCGAACTCGCTGAGACGTCTGCTCGCGACCAGAAATGTCTCGTGCACAGCGTCGTCGACCCAGTCGTCTCCGCAGCCCAGGTGTCGCGCGTTTCGCCAAACGAACGCGAAGTTCTCGCGATACAGCAGGGTGGCAGCCCCCGCCAGCTCCGGAGGAACCAAGACAGACGCCGCCGGCGGAACGGCTTCGTCGTCCGGCAAACCAGGAGCTACCACCCCCCTGTGTTCCCTCGGAGCGGCTGGCGCATTTGTCCGAGCGGCGAAAGGGTCACAGTTTGTAGGCGAGACCGACGAAGCCGCCCAAGCCCCAGGGCCGAGACTGGAAGACTTGGGTCTCGCGGCCGTTCAGCTCGACTCCAAACTGTGGGCGCGCGACAATCGTATACAGGTCGACGCCGGCGAACGGTGCGAAACGCGCTGCCGAGTAGGCCAGGGTGGCGCCGCCACTCACCGCGCCGAACGTGCCATGCCGCGTTCGCGCGCGGTCTACCTCTTGGCCAGCACCCTGCATGTCACCGAGGTGGCCGCCGAGGCAGAGCGGCAGCGACCAGCGGCCCGAGTTCGGTACGCCGCATAGGCGAATGGTCGCCGCCGTGAGCGAAAGATCGATGCTCGAGGCGGGCGCGGCTGAGACAGTCTCATTGCGCGCGGCCCACAATCGCCCTCCGAGACCGACTTCGAACCAATGGTAACGGAACGATACGTCCGCGCCGAGGCCTGGCGCGACGCTCGGCAGCATGCCGCCATTCGCCAGGGCCAGAACCGCGACCTGGGCCCGAAGAGCGCTTCTGCCGCTCCCGTCCGGAGGAGGGGTAAGCGTCTCTTGCTCCCTAGCGCGCGGCTCAGCAGGCGCGACTGGCGAGGGTGGGGCGAGCTTTGCTGGCGCCGCCTTCTCAGCGTTCAACTCGGCAGCCTTCGATGGCTCGCCGTCAGCGGTTTGCTGTCGTTGCCTGACCCGCTCGGGGTCGATCGCGAGCGCCGCCATGAGCGCGGCCGCTTCGATCAGCTTAGCGCAACTGGCGTCATCGATGAAGCGAACCAAAGAGCCCTCGGGTCCTTCGAACGCCAGCTTGGCCGAATAGCCCGCGCGCGGGTTACCCTGAACGCGAGCGTCGATGGTCAAGGAGTGTTCGCGAGCGTCGCGTAGGCTTTGCCCAAGAAATCCCTCCACAGCGTTGACGAGCTCGAGATCGTCCGGGCATTCGGTTGGCGCCGCGTAGCGCAGCCGTACTCGCTTGAGTGTTTCGGCCTGAGCGACGCCAGCCCCGAGTGCCACGATCACTAAGGTCAGTGCCACGCCACCGCGAATCGCCATGCGTCGTCTATACCGCCCTCAGCTCTTTTGGGTGCGTCGTCGTTGGCCGGCGCCCACGGAACGGCGCGACTTCATCCCCCCGACCGGCGTATTGTTTTCTCCTATGTTAACGAGAATTTAGCGAGGCCAGCCCCGATGACGTTTGGGTAGTCGGAGAGGGCGGCGCGGTCCCTGCATTTCGCGCCCTGAGGTGCGGCGGCTGGGCTCCCCGGCGTGCGCTCGCTTCTCCTTGCAGCGCGCGTCCGACTTGCGAGAGGCCCACACGGTGCGCCGCGCCGGCGCGGTCGGCGCAGTAACGACAGCGCGCGCCACACCGTCTGCGCCCGGAGGCAACGCCTGCCACGCGCGGCAAGGAGAAGCTCATGACCACACGCTCGACATTGTCCTCAACTCAGTACGCTCGCCACATCGGCTTCGCGCGCGCCATGCGCAGCGAGCCCACTCCGTCGGAGCGCACGCCTCTGGGAAGCGCTCCGCTCCTCCCAGCTCGGCGTCAGGTTCCGTCGCCAGGCCGTCGTCGCTGGGTTCATCGTGGACTTCCTCGCTCCTTCGCGCCGGCTCATCGTAGAGGTGGACGGCGCGTACCACCGCCGCGCGGCCCAGCGCCGGGCGGACGCGCGCCGCGACCGCCACGTTGAGCGCGCTGGCTACCACGTCGTGCGGCTCCCCGCCGAGCTCGTGCTCGGCAATCTCCAAGCCGCGGTAGCCATCGTCCGCGCCGCGCTCTAGCGCCCGGCGCTCGCACGCTGAGCTCACCCGCGCGTCAGCTTCCACAAAATCGATAGGATCCGCCTCAATAGCGCCACGGGTCGCTCGCCATCACTGCGACTCACACTCGCGCCTTGATGCGCCCCAGCAGCGGCTGCACCGCCTCCGCCAGCTCGATGCTCAGTTCCAGTACGATGAATGCCATGGTGTTCGTTCCTTCGCGCTGTCGGCCCGCTCTCTTGCAGGCCTAACCGCGCTCACCCACAGGCGCGCGCAGGCGCAGTCCAGGCTGCCGCGAAGCGGCACCGGCGAAGCCGGCGCGAAGCGGCCTGGGACGGCGACGAGCACGCCGGTACAATCGCCCAGGCCAAGAGAGAGCAGCCGTCCGTGTCGCCCAGGGACTCCCCTCGTGATCGTGATCGGGCTTCGCCCTCGTGATCGTGATCGTGATCGTGATCGGGCTCGGGCTTCGCCCTTGGTGATCGTGATCGGCCTCGGGTTTCGCCCGGGTGATCGGGATCGCGTCGCGATCACGGCCACGACCACCCGCTGAAGGCGGCTCACGATCACGATCACCCCGGCGAAGGCGGACACGATCACCGCCGCCGAAGGCGGCTCACGAACACGATCACCAGCAACGCCGGCGAAGCCGGCGGCGTCCACCCTCACCCCCACCAGCAACGCCGGCGAAGCCGGCGGCGTCCACCCCTCACCCCTCCACCAGCAACGCGGCGAAGCCGCGGCGTCCCCCAGCCCCGCTCGCGGGCGAAGCCCGCGGCGGGGCTGGGGGA